>NZ_JABBGI010000001.1 GCF_012927325.1 Chryseobacterium antibioticum
GAGGTATTTCTTTTCTCTTGAGAAAACTTAAGAAGTTAACAATTTCAAGGGACAAACTTTTGGTTAAAAAATTAATCATAAATAATAAAGTTACGGAAAAAGAAAGATTTCTGTTTCTGCTGAAATCTCGTACATCAAATACAAATTTTTTCTTTGTAAAGCTATGAGAAATTTCAATTTGAAGAGAAGTAAGAATATCATTTACTTTTTTTCTTCTCGATTTAACTGCTTGATTCACTGTTAAATATACAAAAAACAAACCAAAAAAACAATTAAAATAACTGATAATCAACGTATTAAATCCATAACTTAATGACATTGGGCTAAAGCCCGTTCCTATTCATGCCTTGAAAATCAAAGATTTTCAAAAAAACTAATGTGTCCTTCTATTCACAAACCTTTAAACCTAAAAAAATGACTAAAGTGTTTAAAAACTTTTGTCTCTTTTGTGGTTGATAAAAATTCACCTAATCCTTCAACTTTCAGTTTTAAAATCTATTTTTACACAAAATTCAAATCACTAGAATCTCATGAATGTTTTTATAGCAGGCGGAACTTCCGGTATCGGCTATGCTCTTGCCCGGCATTATCTGGAAAAAGGATATGATGTGGGGATCTGTGGCAGAAACCTGGCAAAGATTTCTGAAAATAATTTAGAAAATGTAAAAACATTCCAGACAGATGTTTGTGACATGAATGCTATTGCCACGGCAGTGCATACTTTTTTAACGGGTGGCCAAAACCTTGACATCTTTATCAACTGTGCAGGAAGTTATGCTGAAGATGTAGCGGGGAAAATTTCTTACGAAGAAGCCGAGGAAATGCTTCAAACCAACATTTTAGGGACAGTAAACTGTTTTGAAACAGCCCGAAAAGTAATGAAGGGACAGAAAAAAGGAAGCATTGCGGTTATTGCGTCTGTTTCCGGAATTTTAGACTACGAAAATTCAAGTCTTTATACCAAAACAAAACGTTCAGTGATACAAATTGCGGATGCCTACCGTCGTGCCCTGAAACCGTTTGGAATTTCCGTCACCACCATCGTTCCTGGATATGTAGATACTGAAAAGTTGAGACAGCTCAATAATAATGATCTTCACAAAAAACCTTTCCTTACCGATGTGGAAACAGCTGTCATTCATATTTCAGAAGCTATTGAAAAACAGAAAAAACGGGTGATTTTCCCTGCAAAAATGAAGTGGATGATGAAATCACTATCTGTACTTCCATCCTTTTTATTAAATACAATCATGTTCAGAAAAGCCCAATGGATGAAAGACGACCAACCTTAAAACAGCAGATCTATGCTTTTTTCCTCTGCACATTTGTATTCATGATTGTTTACAATTTTGCAGCATGGTACACTTCAAAGGCTGAAAAAGTACCGTCGTTTGTATTTGATTTTGAAAAATACATTCCGTTTCTACCGTGGAGCATTATCCCATACATGACCAGCGGTATTTTTTTCTGTTCTGTATTTTTCATGTGTAAAGAGCGAGAACAGCTTAGAGTTTTAACAAAGAGAATGCTTTTTACTACTTTAACAGCGGGTGTTTGTTTCATTGCATTTCCGTTGCAGTTTTCTTTAACAAAACCTAGGACAGACGGCTCCATCTTAGACTACTCTTTTCAGTTTTTAAAGATATTTGATTCGCCTTTTAACCAGTCCCCGTCCCTTCACATCGCTTATGCCTTTATTTTCTGGGCCGTTCTCAGGAGCTTAAAAACCTTCCGAACCTTTCTAATGGTATGGCTCATTGTACTGGGAATTTCCACACTGACGACCTACCAACATCATTTCATAGATATCCTTTCAGGAACGGTGCTTGCTCATATCAGTTTTATGGTCTTCCCCTACCGGAAAAATGATTTCCAATACAGAAACTTCCATATTGCCAATTTCTATTTTCTCTTTGGATGGATTCTGGTCTCAGCTTCAATTCTTCTCAATAAATTTTGTGGCCATTTATGGCTAATTTTGATTTGGCCAGCAGGAATGTCTATCATCATCGGATATCATTACCAAAAGAATAACATTCATTTTTTAAAGGATAAAAACGGAAATATTTCACTGTGGAAAAAGATCTTTTATACACCATACCTGATGATGTACTGGAGCTTCTGGAAATTTTTAAGAAAGAATAAAAAACCAGTTGAAATTGCTCCCCGAATTTACATTTCCTCAAGACCCGACCATAAAGATGTTCATTATTTTGGAATAGACAGAAATACTTTAATCTATGATCTCTCAGCAGAAATTGAGGAAACACCGGATTTAAAAAAGAAGTGTTCTTATCACTCAGTTCCTTTTCTTGATATTGGAACTTTGGATATTGATGAAACGAAAAAGCTGGTCACGGAAATCACAGAGAACTACAGAAAGCTTCCAGCAGATGGAAAAATTTTCATTCACTGCACCATGGGATTGACAAGAAGCTCTGTTATCGGTATTTTAGTAATGAAAAATATTCTATCTTTACCTGTAGACGAAGCAGCAGACCTCATGAAAGGCATTCATAAGAATGCAGTAATCCATCCTTACCTGAAGGATTTTTTGAAAAAAATTTAAACTATGAACAGCGGACATTTTAAGAGTTTTGACGGCAGTACTATTTTCTACCGTGAATGGAATTATCAGCCTCAACAAAAAAGTATCATCATCATCCATCGCGGTCATGAGCATTCAGAAAGACTGAATGATATTGCACAATCGCCACAGTTTTTGAAGTACAATATTTTCGCTTTTGACCTCCGCGGACACGGACATACAGAGACGGGAACTTCTTCTATTTTCATGGATTATGTGAGGGATCTGGATTCTTTCTCCAAATTTTTGGGGTCTAAATACGCGGTGAAGATTTCTGACATTTTCGTTTTGGCCAATAGTATCGGAGGAGTTGTCGCTTCAGCCTGGGCTCACGATTTCGCGCCTGACATTGCTGGAATGGCTCTCTTAGCACCTGCTTTTAAAATTAATCTTATCGTTCCGCTGGCCAACGAAATGATCACGCTTGGAACAAAACTTAAAAAGGGAC
Organism: Chryseobacterium antibioticum; assembly: GCF_012927325.1. GTDB lineage: Bacteria > Bacteroidota > Bacteroidia > Flavobacteriales > Weeksellaceae > Chryseobacterium > Chryseobacterium antibioticum. The sequence continues at coordinate 3,036 of NZ_JABBGI010000001.1, forward strand.
TGATCATCAAAAGCTATGTAAAATCTAAAATGCTCACCCATGATCCGGAGCAGCAAAAAGCTTATGATACCGATCCGCTGATCACAAGATCTATAGACGCTGAACTTCTCATCGACCTTGCAAAAGCAGGAAAACGTCTGGTAGAAGATGCTGAAGCTATTAGTACACCGGCTTTGATTCTGGCGGCAGAAAAGGACCATGTGGTCTTCAATAAGGAACAAAAAGCTTTTTATGATAAGCTTGATACGGATTTAAAAAAATATGAAGTATTATCCGGCTTCTTCCATGGTATTTTATTTGATACCGGAAAAGAGAAAGTATACGACAAAATAGTGGATTTTGCTGAAAAATGCTTCAGCAGAACACATCAATCAGCTTCCCTACATCCTGACCGTTTCTCCATAAAGGAATATGAAGATCTTCAGAATAATATCGGGAACAATCTGAATTTTAAGTTTCAGAAATTTTCACTCAATAACATCGGAAAAATAAGCAACGGAATGGCTATCGGCCTGAAATACGGCTTTGATTCCGGTGCTTCACTGCATTACGTTTATCAGAACCAGCCGAAAGGAAAATTCGGTTTTGGGAAAATGATGGATAAAAATTATCTTAACGCGATTGGCTGGAAAGGAATCCGTATCCGTAAGGAACATTTGATCCAGCTTTTGGAGCAGAATATTCAAAATCTTAAGAAGGAAGGCCGAAAAATTAAAATTCTTGATATTGCTGGCGGGACAGGAAATTATTTATTTGATATTAAAGAAAAATATCCCGATGCCGAGATCGTTATCAATGAGTTCGTTAAGTCCAATATTGAAATCGGAGAACAAGTAATCAAAGAGAAAAATTATCAGAATATCCGTTTTACTAATTTTGACTGTTTTGATCCTGAAACGTATAAAAAGATAGATTTTGAGCCTAATATTACCATTGTTTCAGGGATTCTTGAACTTTTCGGAGATAACGAAATGGCCGCTAGAGCAATTCAGGGAGCAGCTTCTATTTCTGAAAAAAATTCTTTTATAGTGTACACCGGACAGCCTTGGCATCCTCAACTGAAAATGATCGCTTATGTTTTGAATAACTATCAGCATAAAAACTGGATCATGAGGAGGCGCTCGCAGAAAGAACTTGACAGAGTTATGAAATACAGCGGTATTCGAAAGGAAAATATGCTGATCGATGATTATGGTATTTTCACTGTGTCTTCGGGGAAGATTAATTCTTAATTTTTTTAAAATATAATCTCCCGCAGATTTAGCAGATGGCACAGATGTTTGCGTTGCAATTAAATCTACAAGATCAGCGAGAATCAAATCCCAATAAGAAAGGTTTTTCAATCACTTGAAAAACCTTTCTTTAAAAAAATGATATATAAAACTATTGTTTTACCAGTTCAAAATATAAACTTACATCTACATCTTTAGCTACGCCCGCGCCGGTTGGATCATATTTGATTCCGTAGTCTAAACGGTTAACCGTGAATTTCGCCTGGAAACCCATTACTTCTTTACCTTGCTGGTTTTTAGTAACTCCTCCAAAAGTTACAGGAATACTAACATCTTTTACAGTTTCCTTAATCTTCAAGGTCCCTTTTACTATATAATTATTTTTATCCTTCGTGATAGAAGTACTGTGGAAGCTCATAGCAGGATAATTATCAACATCAAAAAAATCGGCGCTTTTGAGGTGCTTATCTCTCATCTCTACCCCTGTATTGATTGAGTTTACGTCTACTTCGAACGCAAAAGTGGCATTATCTAAATTAGCCCCTTCAGCAGCTACTCTTCCTTTAAATATATCAAATCGCCCCTGTACAAAGCTGATTCCCATATGCTTGATATTAAAGTTCACCGAAGAATGCATAGGATCTACCGCCCATTCGGTTTGTGCAAAACTCAGAACACTTAACAGCGTAAAAACGAAAGATAAAAGTACTTTTTTCATTATAACTTATTTTAGTTGAGTTAAAGATAATACATATTGGCCATCCAGTTCTTGATGTAGGTTAGTTTTTAATTTTGGATGCAGTTATTTTAGAATATAACAAGTCGAAGACTAATATGATCAGAAATACGACGACTGAATTTACATAAAGGAATAAAGCAAGAAGTCCTGCATCTCCTTTATTTGAAAAATATTCAAGTGGATTTGTTCCTGAAATGACTAATGTGATTAAATAAATAATTTCAAATAAAACCGCAATTCTTAAAACTGAACTGTAATTCTTTCTGAATAGTAATATTGTAATAAAACTAACAATCGTTACGATAAGGCATTCCACCAAAACACCAACTGGAACCATGGCTATTCCGCCTGATTTTTCTTTTAAAAAACGCAATGTCCATTCGCTGAATTGGGCATTAAGAAGACTCATCACAATAAATATGGCTAAGCTTCTCATTAAAATATTTTTCATGATTGAAAATTAATTAAAATTCCGAAAGGAGATTCATTTTTTTTAACTTCGCAGTATGGCAAAACTGAAAACAGCATATTTCTGTCAAAACTGCGGAACCCAATATTCCCAATGGATGGGGCAATGCAAAAACTGCGGAGAATGGAACACCCTTGTAGAAGAAGTTGTTGAAAAAACCTCATCTAAAACTCCACCTTTTTCAAAATCAAAACAGCATGTCATCAACATTATTGAAGTGGTGACCAGCGAAGAGCCAAGAATAAAAACACCTTCCGAAGAACTGAACCGGGTTCTGGGAGGAGGTATTGTATTGGGTTCAGTAACTTTGATTGGTGGTGAGCCCGGAATCGGGAAATCTACCCTTTTGCTCCAGCTGGCTTTAAAGATGAAGAAAAAAGTCTTTTATGTTTCCGGGGAGGAGAGTGCTTCACAAATCAAGATGAGGGCGGATAGGTTGACAGACGTTCAGAACCCCAACTGTTTTCTTTTTACCGAAACTTCACTGGAAAAGATTCTTCATGAAGCCAAAAAACTGGAACCGGATTTTATGATCATCGATTCCATTCAGACTTTACAGTCTCAATTAATCGAAAGTTCGCCGGGAACGGTTTCCCAGATCAGAGAATGCTCCAATGAGATCATTAAATATGCGAAAGAGAACAATACCCCGGTTTTTCTGGTAGGCCACATCACAAAGGATGGCCAGATTGCAGGACCGAAGGTATTGGAACATATGGTAGATGTGGTTTTAAATTTTGATGGCGACAGAAATCATCTTTTCAGATTGCTCAGAGCCAATAAAAACCGTTTCGGATCTACTTCTGAAATCGGGATTTATGAAATGGTTTCCCAAGGGTTAAAAGAGATCAGAAATCCGTCTGAGATCCTTATCACCAAGAAATTTGAAGAACTTTCCGGAAACTCAGTGGCAGTCACTTTGGAAGGAAACCGACCGATGTTGCTTGAAATTCAGGCTTTGGTAAGCACAGCAGTTTACGGTACTCCGCAGAGAAGTTCCACCGGATTTGATGCCAAAAGACTGAATATGCTTCTGGCTGTCCTGGAAAAACGTGCGGGTTTCCAGCTGGGCGCTAAAGATGTCTTTTTAAATATTACAGGAGGAATCAAAACGGATGATCCTGCATTGGATCTTGCGGTGGTAGCTTCCATCTTGTCTTCCAATGAAGACATTGCTATTTCTGAACATTTCTGTTTTGCCGGAGAAATTGGATTAAGCGGAGAAATCCGTCCAATAGCACAGGTTGAACAGAGAATTACGGAAGCTGAAAAATTAGGCTATGAAAAAATATTTGTCTCGAACCTCAACAAAATTCCTAAAAGAAAATTTGGAATAAAGATTGAAGAAGTGAGCAAAATTGAGGATTTCCATGAGAGACTTTTTTAGGAAACATTATTAAGACTCAAAACCTTAACAATGCTATACAATACTGACAATGTCATCTACTATTTTTACGAATATTCATCATTTGTAATAATTGAAAAACCTTTATGCCCTTTGCTAAGATGCACGCCTAAAAAGATTCAGTAATTAAATATCTCAGCGAACCTTGAGATAAAATTTAGCATTAATAGTAAAACCTGACAATCGGAATCATTTTATATATATATTTGGAAAACATAAAAACATACAAATATGAGTAAAAAAACAGGTTTGATTTTAGGGATTCTTGCTACCATTTTATTGGGCACTTTTCTCTATAGTAAATTTTGCTGTAATTGCGCAGACAAAGAACCCACTTCTGGTATTGTCGCCAATACAGGAAATGGAATGGTTTTAAAAGGCTCTTCTTTGGATTACCAATGCGAAGAAAATTTTAATTTCAAAGAAAATGATTTACAATACATTGCACCAGTTGATGCATGTGTAGATGTGGGAATTGAAAAATTGAAAGCCGATTTGGAAAAAAATCCTAATCAAAAATTATTGATTACAGGATATTGCACCTCTGCTGAGAAAAAATCTGCATTGTTTCCAAATCTTGGGTTTGACAGAGCTAATCAAGTAAAGAATTATTTGATTTCCAAAGGTATTTCTTCAGAAAAATTAGATATTAATGGCGAAGTGAAAGACCTCATCCCGAAAGATAAAACTTTCTATGGACCCATAAACTACACTCTTTCTGATGTTAATGCAAATGCACCTGCAGAAGATTTTGGAAAACTAAAAGAAGAGATCAATGCAAGTCCTTTAATTTTGTATTTCGAAACCAACCAATCTGAAATCAATTTGACGGATGAAGAAAAACAAAAGGTGGCAAAAATTGTACGGTATATAGACCATGTAAAAGATGCAAAAATTGCAATTACAGGACATACTGATAATGTAGGAAATGCCAATAAAAACATTCAACTTTCCAAAGAAAGAGCAGATTTTACTGCAAAATATTTGGGTTCTAATGGCGTTTCTGCAGAAAAAATAACAACCTCAGGAAAAGGTCCGAACGAGCCAATTGCAGACAATACAACTGCAGAAGGAAAGACAAAAAACAGAAGAACAGTTGTTCAAATTCAATAATATAAAAACTTAATTAAAAAATAAAAAATATGTGTTATTTAATACCAATATTAACAGGATTAATCAGTGCACTTTTAGGATATTTACTAGGCAAACTACTTGGAGGTGGCAATAATTTCAAAGCAGAATTAGACGCAGAATTAGAAAAAAACAGAAGGCTTTCTGCAGATTTGAATGCCTGCAATAGCAAATTTTCTTCTACTGAAAAAGATTATTTATCATTAAAATCTTCTACTTCTGCCAATGCAGATTGGGAAGCAAAATATAACACTTCTGTTGCAGATAATGATACGTGGAAACTAAAATTTGCCAAGTTAGAAAGCGATTACAATGCTTCTGTGTCTACAGTAAATAGTTTGAAAACTGCCGCCGCAGCAGTCCCTTTAGCAGCGGTTGCTACAGATAATTCAACGGAATTAAATGCTTTAAAATCTGAAAACTCCACCCTGAAAGCAAGAATTGCAACACTAGAAGCAGGTGTAGTTTCTACTTATGTTTTTGCCGGAGACAATGCTAAATTGGCATTTGGAGATGTCGTGAAACAAGACGATTTAAAAATAGTAGAAGGAATTGGTCCGAAAATAGAAGAACTCTTCCATAATGCAGGAATCAAAACCTGGAAACAACTTTCGGAACTTTCACAAGACCAATGTAGAGCGATTCTGGATTCTGGTGGAGAACATTACAAAATCCATGATCCGGGAACTTGGCCGAAACAAAGTGAAATGGCTTATAAAAACCAATGGACAGAACTGAAAAACTGGCAAGATCAATTGAATGCCGGTAAATAATCTTATAATGCAAGTTCTAAAAAAGCGAGTATAAGATAATAGTTAAAACCAGAGCAGAAAAATTCTGCTCTGGTTTTATTTTTAAAGAATATATGCAAATTTTTAAGTAAAAAGTTAATGATAAATCTTGTACATTTAGATAGATATTTTGCAACTCATAAATAAAACAATTCTTGTAAATAGCAAAACAACCAATGAATTTACTCGCCCATTCTTTTCTCACATTTTCTGATGGACAAATCGTAGGACAATTTTTGGAAGATTTTATCCGGAACAAAGACCGTTATTCTTTTCCGAAAGAGATCCAGGATGGAATTACCATGCACAGGGCTGTTGATACATTTACAGATTCCCATCCTGCTATTCATGAGGCTAAAAAAGTTTTCTCCCCTTTGGTTAGGCTGTACGCAGGGGCTTTTGTAGATGTTGCTATGGATTATTTTGTAGCTACTGACCTCAGTCTTCATTCTTTACCAGAATGGAAAGCCCATTCGTTGAGGGTATACAGAGTCCTGAATGAGCATGAAGAATGGCTTCCTGACAATTTCAAAAAAATGCTGGCTAAAATGGAGGTGGACGACTGGTTGTATAATTACCGTGAAGACTGGGGCATCCAATTCAGCATGCGGAATGTGCTGAATAAAGCCAAATACCTGGAACCGGACATCCCCGTTTTTGAAGCTTTTCTGGAAAACAAACCTTTTCTACAGGAATGTTATAACGATTTTTTTCCTGATCTCCTTGCTCACGCCAAAGGCATCAATGCAGTAATCCAGCTGGACAACAAATAAAAAAAACACCTACAGGGAACGTAAGTGCTTTTTTAACAATTTGTGTTGTTAGAATCCGCTACCTTAATTCTGGTAGAGTGGAACTTTCTACCCTAGGAATTTTATTTTAAACTATGAATTAGGTTTAAGCTTTTTGATCTGCGTTTTTAGGGAATTGATCTGCTCCTGCTGTCTTTTAAGCATTTCTTCCTGCTTTTTAAGCGTTTCCTGCTGCTGCTGAACCGCTTTTGTAAGAACCACCGTCATTTCTGCATAGTTTACCCCTAATGTTTTCATCTCATCATCATCAACATTTACCAGCTCCGGCATTGCAGCTTTAACCTCCTGCGCTATAAATCCTATCTTTTTATCTTTACTCAATTTCTCATCTTTATACTTATAATTAATAGTGCGAAGATTTAAGATTTCTTTTAATCCATAAGTATTATCAACAATATCTTTTTTTATTCTGATATCTGATGGTGTAATCGTACCTGATGCTACGATATTTCCAGCAACGTTCAGCTTTGCAGTAGCTGTTGGAGTAGTCCCCATTCCAAAATTACCATTAACCAGGTCCATTACCAGATCGTTACTTCCGGTGCGGCTAAGTAGGAAAATGCCATTCGTATTAACGGTAGGATTGATCCCCATTATTGCTTCCTTGGTGGTACCGGAAGCATCCTTTGCCAAAAGGTGCTGGATCACAGCCTGACCGTTGCCACTGTTCTCAAGTCGTAGCGCCATATTGGCCGTGTTGCTGGTTGTTACAGTAGTTCCACCCGTTCCGTTGCTCGTTACACCTGTGTTACCATTAACAGAAAGCTTTGCAGTGGCGATGGGAGTAGTCCCCATTCCAAAATTACCATTAACTAGGTCCATTACCAGATCGTTACTTCCAGTGCGGCTAAGAATGAAAATGCCATTCCCACCACCGGTGGTAGGATTAATCCCCATTATTGCCTCTTTGTTGGTACCGGAAGCATCCTTTGCCAAAATATGCTGGATCACAGCCTGGCCGTTGCCACTGTTCTCAAGCCGTAACGCCATATTGGCCGTGTTACTGGTTGTCACAGCAGCTCCGCCCGTTCCGCCGCTCCTCACATCAGTGTTACCACTAACAAAAAGCTTTTCAGTGGCGGTGGGAAGATCACCCATTCCAAAATTACCATTTACCAGATCCATTACCAGGTCATTACCCCCGGTACGGGTAAGGAGGAAAATACCATTTCCACCAATAGTCGTGGGATTAATTCCCATTACCGTCTGCTTCGCGGTACCGGAAGCGTCTTTTGCCAAAAGGTGTTGGATCACAGCCTGGCCGTTACCACTGTTCTCAAGTCGTAGCGCCATATTGGCCGTATTGGCAGTCGTTACAGCGGTCCCACCCGTTCCGCTGTTCAATATATGAGCATTGGTCTGTGGTGCAGCAGAGCCAATCCCTACTCTATTATTAGCTGCATCTACAGAAAATGTGGTTCCATCTATAGAAAATCCGTTGACAACTGTTGATGTAAAGGTTAGCGGGTTTGCTCCCTGTGTTACCGTGCGTATTCCGGTAAGTGTTCCATCAGAATTGTAAAGATTCAAAGCACCATCATTTACATTTTTCCAAAGCGTTCCGTTGAAAAAATAATATCCAGGAACCGTAATCTCCACAGTCTGAGCCACACTGGGGATAGTTCCAGTGGGAGTTGTAGCATCAGTTACATATACTATAGCACTTGACTGGCTTGCGGCATAAGTGCCGGCAGCTTTTGCCGCAAGTTGCTGTCTGGTAATTCTGGGTGTCATCACCCCGTCCTTAGTAGTCGTGGAAGCACCATTTCCTACAACATCTAAGGTAGATTGAGGAGCTGACGTATTAATCCCTACTTGTCCCATAACTAAAGAAGCTGAACCAAGAAAGAATACAAATGGGTAATAAAATTTACTTTTCATACAAGTTATTTTTAAAAATTTATTTTTTATATAGAAATTAAACATATTAACAATACAACTATAATAAAATATAATTTCAAATTTTACTTAAAAATCAATGTTTATATAAAAAAAACTCATCCATATTAAATCAAATATAACTATTTTCATTTACATAGCAAGCTACTATTAACTAAAATTAATAATTTAAATAACAAATCACATATTAGGGATTAAAAATCCTATTTGCAATTTGCTTAAAACTTATATAGGAAGTAAGATATGACCTTATAGAGTTAACAATGAAATGTTCATCCCTATTAATTTATTTATCAAAATAAAGCAAGGATTTATTTTCTTTTTATACATTTTATAGGCTCCTATTTTAAAAAAAACACTACTCAAAATGATAATTTTAAAACATTCGATACAGGTAACGGTTCGGATAAGTAAGCTTTTCACTTTGTCTTTGTCCGTTCACAATCATATGAACAATATTGATCTGATCATCGAAAAGATTATACAGAAAGCTGACCGCAGCTTCTAATTTTTTAGGAGTGGCTACTGTTTCCGATTCCAGAAAAATATTGACAGACTCGCTGTCTTCTTCATAACCCACATAATTTATTTTTAAAAATCTGCCGTCAGCTTTCAACTTAAAATAGTCCACACAGTATTTCTCCAGGGCTTCATTGAGCTTCGCTTTGTATTTTTCATCATTAAAATGAAAAGAGCTTCCGTATTTTTTACTCAGTCCGTTTTCAAGATCATCAAGGAAAAACCTCCCGGTAATCTCGAAAGATTTTGACCTGGAATTATAATTAATTTCTACAGAACCCACATGGTAAGGGTGTTTCGCTTTTGAAAAAGAGAATAAAAAAAATACAGGAAGCAGAAACAGCCATAAATTCTTCATAAGTTCTGACATTTAAAATTTGTTCGAAATTAATCATTATTTTCGTACGCATTAAATTTTTACGTTATGATGCAGGATTTTCTATTCTATTTACACCTTGGCTGGGAACATATTATTTCTCTGGACGCATTGGATCATCAACTGTTTGTTCTGGCTCTTATCGCTGTATATTCCTACAGTGACTGGAAAAAGATCCTTATCCTTGTCACTGCATTCACAATAGGACATTCCATTACTCTGGCATTAAGTATTCTTGATGTTTTCAGGGTTCCGTCTGACTGGGTAGAATTCTTAATTCCGCTTACCATCGTTCTTACTTCTCTGGATAATATTTTAATGAAAAATAAAAAGCAGACACTGATGCGGGCCAATTATTATCTGACCCTGATCTTCGGATTGATCCACGGAATGGGGTTTGCCAATACCGCAAGGGTGATGATAGCCAAAAGCCAGAGCATTGCCATTCCTTTATTAGGGTTTAATATAGGTTTGGAACTGGGGCAAATTGTCATCGTACTGGCTATTCTTATCCTTTTATTTATTCTGCTTAAAATTTTTAAGGTGAATCAAAAAGACTGGATTCTATTTGTCTCTTCCGGAGTATTTGCATTAGCCCTAAAAATGACTTTGGAAAGAATTCCTTTTTAACTTTGAAACATTTTCAATTTTTCAACTACTTATTATTATCTTTGATAATTATTAAATCTTTTCGGTAATGAAACTAAAAGCAGTCCTATTTTCATTTTCTGTATTAGCCTATACAGGTTTCACCGCACAAAATATCCAGAACAATCCTGGAAGCAACCACGGAAACAGATTCGAGCAGCTCGGGACTATTCTCCCAACTCCCAATATTTACAGAACGGCTTCGGGAGCTCCCGGCCAAGGATATTGGCAGAACAGAGCCGATTACGATATTACGGCTTACCTTGATGAAGACAAAAGAAATCTGAAGGGTTCAGAAACCATTACCTATTATAATAATTCTCCGGATGACCTGGATTATATCTGGCTTCAGTTGGACGAGAATGAACAATCCACCGTGAAAAACGCGGGATTTCAATTCCCATCTACTCTTCCGGCTTCTTCCAATGATCAGCAGCTGAAAGTCACTGATCTTCAGGAAAAAGATAACGGCTATGGTGTTAATCTGGAAAAAGTAACGGATGCTTCAGGAAATCCGCTGAAATATACGGTGAACAAGACGATGATGCGAATCGATCTGCCGAAAGTTTTAAAGAAAGGAGAAAAACTGGTCTTCAAGGTAGACTGGAACTATAATATCCCGAACAGAATAAAAATGGGTGGCCGCGGCGGTTATGAAAATTTCGTTGAAGACGGAAATGACCTTTACACCATGACGCAATGGTATCCAAGAATGTGTGTATACAGTGATTTCCACGGATGGCAGAACCATCAGTTCACAGGTCGTGGTGAATTCGCTTTGGTATTCGGAAACTTCAAAGTTTCTATGAATGTACCAGCAGATCATATTATTGGCGGAACCGGTGAATGTAAAAATTACGATCAGGTTTTAACGTCTGATCAGATGTCCAGATACCGAAAAGCTGAAAGCGCTTCCGAACCTATTGAGATCGTAACATTAGATGAAGCGAAAAAGGCGGAGAAAAATCATTCTAAACAAAGAAAAACTTGGAATTTTGAAGCGACTGATGTAAGAGATTTCGCCTGGACCTCATCCAGAAAATTTGTCTGGGACGGAATGCGCGTTACCATTCCTGAAAACAATAATAAAGTAATGGCCATGAGTTTCTATCCAAAAGAAGCTTACGGTCTGTACAGAAAATATTCAACAAAAGCTGTTGCTCACACCATCAAAACCTATTCTGAATTCACGATTCCTTATCCGTATCCCGTAGCTCAGTCTGTAGAAGCAGCTAACGGAATGGAATATCCAATGATCTGCTTCAACTTTGGAAGAACGGAAAAAGACGGAACCTATTCTGAGGGAACTAAAAATGGAATGATCGGTGTAGTGATCCATGAGGTTGGACATAATTTCTTCCCAATGATCATCAATTCTGATGAAAGACAATGGAGCTGGATGGATGAGGGATTAAATACATTCACAGAATATCTTACCGAAGAGAAATGGGACAATAAATTTCCATCGAAAAGAGGTCCTGCATGGACGATCACAGATTATATGAAACTGCCAAAAGATCAGTTGGAACCTATCATGAGTAATTCTGAAAACATTATTCAGTTTGGGCCGAATGCGTATTCAAAACCGGCTACAGGACTCAATATTCTTCGTGAAACGATCATGGGTAGAGAACTTTTTGATAAGGCCTTTAAAACCTATGCAAAAAGATGGGCATTCAAACATCCTGAACCTGCAGATTTCTTCCGTACTATGGAAGATGCGAGTGGTGAGGATCTTGACTGGTTCTGGAGAGGATGGTTCTACGGAACAGATCCTGTAGATATTGCGATTGATAAAGTGACGGTTGCTGTCCCGGATCTCAACACTCCTCCAAAGGAAGCAAAAGAAACAAAATACAAAGTGGAAAAACCACTTCAAAATACATTTGAAGATATTTCAAAAATCAGAAATAAAGAGGATAAGAACATCACGTTCTATGTAGATAAGGATAAGGATCTTCAGGATTTCTATTACAGGTATGACAGAGGTACGGAGAAACCGGATGCTGACAAAGAATATTCTGTAAAAACAGAAGCCGGTCTTCCACTAGATGCTAAGGATCAGGAGAAATTCAAAAACCTGACAGGCTACCAGATTGATTTCGTCAATAAAGGCGGACTGGTGATGCCAATCATCCTTGAATTTACTTTTGAAGACGGAACTAAACTGTATGACAAGTCATCTGCACAAATCTGGAGACAGAATGAGCAGAAGGTTTCCAAAACGTATTATTTTGACAAAAAAATAAAGTCGATACAGCTTGATCCTATGAGAGAAACTGCTGATATTGATACTTCCAATAACTTATGGAGCAGTACCGGAACAGATACTCAGGTCTCAAAATTCCAATTGTTTAAACAGAAACAGGGAGGTGGTCCGGTAAGAGGAGGCGCCAACGGAAAAGTAAATCCGATGCAGGCCGCCGGAAAGAAATCATAAAAAATAAAAAGCTAAGAAAGGTTGTTTCATATTTGAGACAACCTTTTTTCTTGTAATCAACAGCTTAATGATTTGGCTAAAGCCAGTTTCTGATGCTCATTAAATGGTAGGTGGGCTAAAGCCCACCCCTATTGAATTTTTAAATATTAAACTCAAAAAAATCTGCGTAATCCGTGTGATCTGCGGGAGTCATCATACGGTAAGTTGAGGGCTAAAGCCGCTCCTATTGAAATTTTAAAATAAAAAAATCTGCGTAATCCGTGGAAATCTGCGAGAGATTTTTAAGCCCGAAGAATTAATTCAGATAAGCTTTCAAGGAATTTTTATACGTCCTGCCCAGCGGAAGCTTCTCCCCGTCTTTAAGATATACATGAGCCGTATCATACGAACTGATATGGGAAGACAGAACGATATAGGATTTATGAATTCTAATAAACCCAAGGTTCTGAAATTTCTCTTCAAAATTGGACATCCGCTCAAGGATCATATACTTTTTAAGAGGAGTCACCAAAATAATATATTCCCCGAATCCCTGTACCCAACGTACCTCATCCAGAAGAACTTTATGCGTCAAGTAATTGGATTTGAACATGATAAAATCTTCCTTCTTCTGATTCTCCGCAGAGTTTTTAAACTGCAGAAAATCTTTGGCTTTATGAATCGCTTTTCTGAACGTTTCAAAGTCGACAGGTTTTACCAGATAATGTACGACATCCAGTTCAAAAGCTTTGACTGCATACTGAGTTTCAAGGGTAAGAAATATGCACAATGGCTTGTAGGGAAGCTGACGTAAGAGTTCAATTCCGTTGATGTAGGGCATATTGATATCCAGAATCACCAGGTCTACCCTATTCTGTTGAAGATATCCCAATGCTTCTTCCGGATCCTGAAATACCTTCAGCAGATCCACATCTTCCATTTGCTCACAGTACTTTTGGATAAGCTGGAGTGCCGGATATTCATCATCTACACTTACGATTGTCAGGTTAGCCATTACAATTTGATTTTTAAAATAGTCTGATAATTGTTGTCTTCTGCAGGTTGGGATATAAAAGTAAATCTGCCTGCATAATTTTTCTCTAAAATATGAATGACGGCTTCATTTCCCAAGCCACTGTCATTCATATTCCCAACAAGATTCTTTTTCTTCGACACAGAATTTCTGATCTCAAATAAAAGATCCTGCTCTTGTATTTTATAACTGATATGGATGTAACTCTCTGCTTCTATCCCCACCGCAGAATGCTTCAGGGCATTTTCAAATAAAGTGAGACATACAGAAGGGGGAACATCAATTAATTCCAGGGTTTCCTCATCCTGAATATCAAAAGTGATATCCAGCACATTATTATACTTCAGCTGGTACAGTCCTGCCAGAGATTTGATGGAAGAAAATTCCTGAGCCATGCTGATCTTCTCCTTATGGGTATCATAAATCACATACTGAAGCAGTTTACTAAGCTGTAATATAGACTCTGATGTATTTTCTGATGGCTGAAAGCTTTTGGAATAAATATTATTAAGGGTATTCAGCAAAAAATGAGGATTCATTTTAGATTTCAAAAGATCCAGATACAGCTGGTCCTTTTCTTCACCCAAATCTTTAAAATCTTGTTCGATAAGAAATTTGTCCTTGGTAATTCCTAAAAACGAAGCAACAAGTATTACAATTCCCTGCGCTGTATACACATTGTACAGAAATTTGGTATTGGAAAGCGTTTCATTAAAATGCATATTAAAAACTGCCGGCTCGAGTAAAATTCTGAAAAGACTCGAGAACAAAAAGCTGATGAGTGCATAGAGAATGAACTCAGGATATTTATTGGAAAGGTAAAACTCCGGAACCAGATAAAAATAGACGAGACTGTAAATTCCAACATTAAAAATAATGACAGATAAAACACTCCAGATGAGTTCCGGAACATCCAAAAAGTAGTTTTCGGTAAAAAAAGTGATGATAAAGAAGATCAAAAAGAAGAAAATATGCTGGAACTTCAATAAAAGTCCCCAGTGGTATTCCATCAGTCTTTTCAAAACCTTTGCATTAAACAAAACCCTGAAAACCAACAATATAAATATAATATTTATAATTAAAAACATCAAAAAATCCAAATTTCAATCTTTCAAATATACCATCTTTTTCATCCCATCCTGCAGTTCACTGATAAAAACTGTCATTGATTGAAAAATAAATCCGCGGCTGGTTCTTATAAATATATTTGAAACATCAGGATATTAACTCAATATTACATGAAAATTAAATTCACATTAACCACCATTTTACTGCTGACAATAATCTGTCAGGCAAACGCACAAAGCCGTGACAAGTACAATATGTGGTTCCAGTATCTCATGTCTGCAAAACTGACAGATAAGAGTACACTAACCGCTCTTTCGCAGTATCGTTCTTTTGATCTCGCGTATGACACAAGACTTTTTCTGGTATCCGCCTATCTGGATTATGAAGTAGCCAATGATGTGAAACCCGCCGCCGGATTCATGTTCCTGGTATTGGATTCTTATAAATCTGACAATTCAAAAAAAGAACGGTATGAAAAGAGACCTTTCCAACAGGTGACTTTAGGAGGTAATATCGGAAGAACTTCCGTGTCACACCGTTTCCGTGTGGAAGAACGTTTTATAAGCAACCCCGATGAGTTTATCGTGAGGCTGCGATACCTTATTTCCCTTAGAATTCCTTTTAACAGAGCGGGAGAAAAAGAAAAACTATACGGCATTCTGAAAAATGAATTAAGAATGAACTTGGTGAAAGAAGATCCGTTTGACAGCAACCGATTAACAGCAGGGCTTGGAATTAAAGTGGGGAAAAACTCAGCGATCGAAGTCGCTTTTATCAATCAGCTGGAAACCAAATCTACAAGCAACTACGCCTATATTGGCTACAGAAACAGTTTCGACTGGAGAAAGAAAAACAAAAATAAATAACTATAAATCAAATCATCTATGCTTACATTCCTTGGATTTCTCATGATTCTGATCTTCATGGTTCTGATCATGAATAAAAAATTGACTCCGCTTACGGCTTTGGTCATCGTACCGGTAACCGTAGCTCTTTTTGCGGGTTTTGGTCCTGAACTTGGTGAAATGATGAAAAACGGAGTCAAAGAAATAGCTCTCACCGGCGTTATGCTGATCTTTGCCATCTTATATTTCAGTTTAATGATCGACACGGGACTTTTTGAGCCTTTAGTGAATATCATTTTAAAAGCAGTTGGGGACAATCCCATCAAAACAACGATAGGAACCGCGATTCTTACGGCTTTGGTTTCACTGGATGGCGACGGTTCCTCCACTTATTTAATTGTGGTGGCCGCCATGCTCCCTCTATATAAAAGACAGGGCATGAATCCACTGATTCTTACGTGTATCATCATGCTTGCCGGACAGATTATGAATATTCTTCCCTGGGGAGGCCCTACAGCAAGGGTAATGAGTTCTCTGAAACTGGGGCATACCGAAATTTTTGTCCCTATGATCCCGATTATGGCTATAGGAATTGGCTGGGTAATATTCGTTGCCTATATTTTAGGAAGAAGAGAAAAAATAAGAATCGCCAAACATGGAAAATATACCAAGTATAACACCAACGATATCATCGGTGAAGTAGATCTTAAGCTTAGACGTCCGAAACTGATCCTGATCAATCTCGCTCTTACAGTCGCACTTCTGGTTGTGATGATCCTGGATATTGTTCCATTGGGAATTGCTTTTATGATCGCTTTTTGTATCGCTTCCATTATCAATTATCCCAAATTAAAAGATCAGCAGAAAATTATTTCCAAGCACGCAGGTAATGCTTTATCAGTGGCTGGAATGATCTTCGGGGCCGGAATTTTCACCGGAATTCTGAATGGTTCCGGCATTATGCAGGCCATGGGAAACAGTATGATAGAAATAGTCCCTAAAAGCTGGGGTGGATACATGAATATCGTTACCGCTGTATTCAGTATTCCTCTTACCTTCTTCCTTTCCAATGATGCTTACTATTTTGGAATCTTACCTATTATTGTGGCTACAGGGCATCAGCTGGGAATCTCACCGGAAATCCTTGGAAGAGCAAGTCTTATTGGGCAGGGTTCCCATCTTTTGAGTCCATTGGTTCCATCAACCTATTTATTAGTATCATTAGCAGGAGTGGAGTTTTCGGACCATTTGAAATATACTTTAAAATGGGCGTTGGGATCTTCTGTCGTAATGTTAATCGCAGCGTTGATTCTTGGAGTTATATAAATTATTATTATATTTCAGGGGTGTAAAAACCTCCCGGTATTTCGTTATGATGTATACGGACAGCATATTTTTTTCAGATGAACCTTTTTGAAACCAAGAAAACATTCACGGGAAGATATTTAAAAAATCTCACCTTATATGTATTTGCCGCAATTCTCGGTGGAGTACTCACGGGATATTATGCACCTGAGGCAAGTATTCAGCTGGGAATTGTGAGCCGCTATTTTTTCATGGTTCTGGAAATACTCATCCTTCCGATTATTTTCATGGCGATCATGTACGGAATCTGCCAGCTATCAGGAATCAGGAATGCCAGCAGCATTGTTTGGAAGACTATTCTTTATTTTCTGATCATCACTTCTGTGGCTATTATTTTAGGGTTTATTTTCGGTTTTGCTGTAAAACCCGGTGCCGATACCGGAATTGATACCGCGAGGATCAGTAAAACGCTTCCCAAAACATTTGAAATCAATGACAGCAGTTTATCTGGTAGTCTGTATCTCAACAGGCACGGCATTTTTCTTATCGTTTCCATTGTCGCCGGGATTTTCATGAATCTTTCCAGTGCAAGAGAAAAATTCCTGAATCTCTTGGACCGGGGCCTCAAGGTTTTTTATACAGTGATCAAATACCTCTACCTCATTCTTCCTGTTATTATTTTCTGTAATATCGCTTATGGAGTTGCAGTATATGGCATCAATACGCTTCTGCCCCTCAGTAAAGTTGTTGCCACGGTTTATCTCGCTGACATAGTTTTTATCTTTGGTATATTGGGAATCGTCTCTTATCTATTTAAAATCCGTCTGTGGAAATTTTTGCTTGATTTAAAGGAGGAAATTATTCTGGTGGTTACCACATCCTCTTCCAAGACAGCTTTTCCGCTGATCTTTGAAAAAATGGAATCGGAAGGCTACAGCAGAAAGATTTTAAGGTTTGTCATTCCTTTAGGCTATAATTTCAATCTTTCCGGCGCATGCATTTATATTTCTGTGACATGCTGCTTTCTCATTCAGTTTTATAACATTTCATTAACGGTCAGTGATTATCTCTGGCTTTTCGTGATTATTTCTGTGACCTCAAAAACGGCATCAGGCGTTCCTGGATCTGGATTTCTTGCCCTTATTTTTACGTTGAACAGGTTTGGAAAAATTCCTTTAACGGATATTGCCCTTCTTTACAGCGTAGACCGTTTTATGAACGAGGCGAGATCTGTGACCAACTTTATCAGCATTGCTATTTCCGGGGCGGTGATTTCAAAGATCAATCAGTCTTCAAAAAATAATGACCTAAAGTGATATCTATTAAATCCATAAATTTGAGGTCAAAATAATTAATGATCATGAAAAAGATTATAAGTACATTTTTACTTACCTCTGCAATACTATTGAATGCCCAAGAGAAGCCAACACATCCTGAATTGACTGCAAACACAAAAAGAATAGATTTAAAACTTCCAAAAATCGAAAATGAAAAAAATTATAAAGTAGAAGTTCGTTTTGGATTAGAAGTTAATGTTTCAGAATGTGAAGATCCTCAATATTTTACTTTTAGCTTGCAAAATTTAAAATATGAAAATGGATCGCCTAGCTCTAGGAATGGATATTATTCAGTTGCAGAGGATACACCCGTAGAAATCTTTGACGTATATAACAAAGATAACTGTGGTAAAAAAGAAAAAACAGTAAAAAAGATTGTAAGCTCTCAAAAAATTTCTATGGATTATAATGGAGATTTTACCACAACTTTTTTTATCCCGAAAAATTGGACTGTCGAATACAGATTATGGAAAATTGATGGGGAATTCAAGACAGCTAAATAAAATTACATGTGGAATGTTTTCAATAGAACAGGAAATATCTCAATCAAATCTTAAAGAAAACCAATAAATGTAACATTCTGAGAACCCAATCTACTTATCATGATAAAAACCATGAAACCATTTCTTGTTCTTTTATTGGTAAGCAGCATTAATTTATTTTCACAAAAACTGCTCACCCCAGCCAACAGCACTATTGATCCTAAACTAATCAAAGATGAAACATCGGAAGCTGTTTGGTACGCAGAAAATGCAGGCACAAAAATAGAGATTGGAAGCATTATTACAGAACTCAAAAAATTAAACAAAACCGATCTGCTCATCAAAACTACTGTAAAGCTGAAACAGGCACCGGATGCTAAGTGGACAGATTCTACCATTGTAAAAACTGCTAATTTCCAGCCCGTCTATCATTCGTCTTTTAATATGATGAGAGATATGGTTCTAAAATCGGGTAAGACTAAAATAACAGGGTATTATCTTGACAAAAAATCACAGAAAAAAGACCATATCGAAATGGATGCTGCAGATTATTTTGACAGCAGCAGCTATCCTATGCTCATCAGGTTTTCTCCCCTGAAAGAAAATTATACTACAGACCTCTCTATTTTCGATTATAATCCGGATGCTAAGAAAGGACTCATCAAAGCCTATATACTGGATGTAAAGAAAACAGATTACAGCGGAAAAAAAGTATGGGCCGTAAAAACAACCGACGATATCAGAGACAAGACAACGATTGTTACGTATTACATCGATACAGAAACCCGAAAGATCCTGAAACAGGATATGGACCTCGGTGGTAAAAAAATGACACTGGAAACCATTCAATAATGAATCTGCAAAGTTTACCGTAATGGTAAACTTTTTCTTTTTAATGTTCAAAATTAATAATAACCCATTACTACGACCTTTCTACAATACAGCATTTAAAATACTGATTATCAAAATACAAACTCCACAAATAAATCTACAAATAGTGTATAATATGATTCTGATTTTTTTTATCTTTGACATACACTATCACATCAAATCGTCAAAATCCTGATTGACATTAAATGTTCAGGCACGTACAATAAACAAAATATTACCTATGAAAAATGCTAAATCATTAAGCAGAGACGCCCAAAAATCCATTATGGGAGGAGCGGCGAGATTGGTCTGTTGCGAACGCGACGATCAGGGAAAATGTACTTTATGGATCGGGCCGGGACAGCACTGCCCATAATTCAACGAATCATTAGAGTTCAATACAAAAGCCGGAAGTTTCCGGCTTTATTTTTTCATTTTTCTGCCAAATTTTCACACTGGGAATCAAAATTCTGCCATTTCATCCATCAGGGCCTCATGGCATACATTTAGAGATTTATAATGGAGAATTAATAAAAAAATAAAATATATTATGTCAGTAAACTTTAAACCATTAGCAGACAGAGTTCTTATCGAGCCTATCGCTGCAGAAACTAAAACAGCTTCAGGTATTATTATTCCGGACACTGCGAAGGAAAAGCCGCAGGAAGGTACTGTAGTAGCAGTAGGTCCAGGTAAAAAAGATGAGCCTACAACTGTTCAGGTAGGTGACAAAGTTCTTTATGGAAAATATTCAGGTTCTGAATTAAAATTAGACGGAAAAGATTTCTTAATCGTTAAGGAAGGAGATCTTTTAGGAGTTATTGGATAAGACTCCAGATACAAGACAGCAGATTTCAGACTTAAAACTGAATAAAAAAAATAATTTTTAAATAATGCTTGGCGTCTAACATCTGACGTCTAACATCTAATATCTATATAAAAATGGCAAAAGAAATAAAATTCGATATTGAATCAAGAGACGCTTTAAAAAGAGGGGTTGATGCATTGGCTAATGCAGTAAAAGTAACGTTAGGACCAAAAGGAAGAAACGTTGTGATTGAAAAATCTTTCGGTGCACCTCACGTAACTAAAGACGGTGTGTCTGTTGCAAAAGAGATCGAACTTGAAGACAGAGTAGAAAATATGGGAGCGCAAATGGTAAAAGAAGTGGCTTCCAAAACTAATGATATCGCAGGAGATGGTACTACTACTGCTACTGTTTTAGCACAGGCTATCGTAAGAGAAGGTCTTAAGAATGTAGCTGCCGGTGCCAACCCAATGGACTTAAAAAGAGGAATCGACAAAGCAGTAGCTGCTGTTGTTGCTAACCTTAAAGAGCAGTCTAAGCAAGTTGGTGATTCTACAGAAATGGTAAAGCAAGTAGCTTCTGTTTCTGCTAACAATGACGAAACAATCGGATCTTTGATCGCTGAAGCTTTCGGAAAAGTTGGTAAAGAAGGCGTTATCACTGTAGAAGAAGCTAAAGGTATCGATACAACAGTAGATGTTGTAGAAGGTATGCAGTTTGACAGAGGTTACCAGTCGCCATACTTCGTGACCAACCCTGAAAAAATGTTAGTTGAACTTGAAAACCCTTACATTCTTTTAGTAGAGAAAAAAATCTCTTCCATGAAAGAATTACTTCCAGTTCTTGAACCAATCGCACAAAGCGGAAAATCTTTATTAATTATTTCTGAAGAAGTTGAAGGTGAAGCTTTGGCAACTTTAGTAGTAAACAAATTAAGAGGTTCTCTTAAAATTGCTGCTGTAAAAGCTCCAGGATTCGGAGACAGAAGAAAAGCAATGTTGGAAGATATCGCTATCTTAACTGGTGGACAGGTTATTTCTGAAGAGCAAGGTTTCACAATGGAAAACGTATCTCTAGATATGTTGGGAACTGCTGAGAAAGTATCTATCGATAAAGACAATACAACTGTTGTAAACGGTGGTGGTGACGAAAGCAAGATCAAAGGTAGAGTAAGCCAGATCAAAGCTCAGATGGAAACTACTACTTCTGACTACGACAGAGAAAAACTACAGGAGAGATTGGCTAAATTAGCTGGTGGTGTTGCCGTACTTTACGTAGGTGCAGCTTCTGAAGTTGAAATGAAAGAGAAAAAAGACAGAGTTGATGATGCATTAAACGCTACGAGAGCAGCTGTTGAAGAAGGTATCGTTGCAGGTGGTGGTGTTGCTTTTGTAAGAGCGATCTCTGCTTTAGAAAATCTTCAAGGTATTAATGCTGATGAAACTACAGGAATCAAAATCGTAAAAAGAGCGATCGAGGAGCCATTAAGACAAATCGTTGCTAACGCAGGAGGTGAAGGTTCTGTAATCGTTGCTAAAGTTGCTGAAGGCAGCGGAGACTTCGGATACAATGCGAAAACTGACGAGTATGTAAACATGCTTGAAGCAGGAATCATTGACCCTACGAAAGTAACAAGAGTTGCCCTTGAAAATGCAGCTTCTGTTTCAGGAATGTTGTTAACAACTGAATGTGTTATCACAGAAGTGAAAAGCGCTGAACCTGCTATGCCAATGGGAGGTGGAATGCCAGGAATGATGTAATAGCGCAGCGTGTCGCTGAGACAATTTAATATATAAACCGTTCTATTTTATAGGGCGGTTTTTTATTATATTTGATGAGTAACTATAACACATGAAAATCAACTTTTTTTCTAACGTCTTTATTTGGCTGCTATTAATAGCTTTACCAGAAATGGTATTTTCACAATCGACCGACTTTACCATTCAGGATGTAAAGTTTGAAAGTCAGGGTATCACTCTCGCAGGCTCAATTTTACTACCTAAAAACTCCTTTGCAGCAGTTGTCATTGTTCACGGATCTGATCCGGTAAAAAGAGAAATGGACTTCGCAAAACGTCTTGCCAAAGAAGGCATTGCTGTATTGACCTATGACAAACGTGGAGTTGGAGAATCTGGTGGTGTGTATGTAGGGCCATCTGTTGGCACGAATAATATCGACACTGTTAATCTTAATTTATTGGCTCACGATGCCAATGCAGCAGTAAAAACATTTCGAACCTATCTGAAAGATAAAAAAATACCCATTGGATTAGTCGGGTTTAGCCAGGCAGGATGGATCATCCCGATGGCGGCAAGCAAAAATCCGCAAATTAAATTTATGGTTTTATTTAGCGGGCCTACCATTACCACTCTGGAACAACTTCGATTTCAGTTTTATACCAATGGAAACAATAGTTTTTGGGAAAATCATACAGAAGCAGATGCCATTGAACATACCAAAAATGATCCGGACAGGTACCAATTTGCAGCGACTGACCCAAAAACCTATCTAAGCACCCTTTCAATTCCCGGGCTTTGGCTTTTTGGTGAAAAAGACATACAGATTCCGGTAAAGTTGTGTATAGAACAATTGAACACCCTTAAAGCACAAGGAAAACCTTTCGAATATATTTCTTTTCCTAAACTGGGGCACAATACTTCTTCCAGCAATGATACAGCTCCTCTTGATACTGCTGTACAATGGATACAACAAAAAGCATTGAATAGTAAAAAATCTAAATCTTCAAAATAAAACATCTGTTCACATGCTTAAAGCAGATCACTGAAGTGAAGAGCGTTGAACCTGCTATGCCAATGTGTGTGGAATGCCAGGAATGATGTAACGGTCAGCGACCGAGGCAATTTAATATACTAACCATTCTATTTTACAGGGCGGTTTTTTGTTTGGACTATGGTTTCCCGTAAGGAAATATTATGATAAAATTTTAATCTAGCAAAAACTAATATAAAAACAACATTATTATACATAAATGCATAATTGCAATAACTAAATTTGGTCAACACCTACAAACTTATAAAAAACTATGCCTATATATTTCACTCCAAACGGAAGATTAATTGCTTGGTATACGGAAGCAACAATTAATAAAATTAGACCTATAATATCAATTGATTTAATTGAAAAATTTGGAAAAAAAGATTATTCTGAACAAGAAATGAAAGAAATTTTATTTTTCTCTTTAGACTGGTTTCAAAATAAATTTCTAAATCTTTTAAAGACACAAACTGACTCTTCATTCTATCTTGGGTTGTTCTTATTACATGATTTCTCTTGTTTATTTCATGCTGAAAATCCTAATTATTCACCGATTAAACAAATGAGAAATCAAGATTTTGCGGTTTATCGAAGGATACTAAAATTATGTTTAGAACAAGCTTGTGATTTAGATCTAAACTCAACAATTCAAGGCAGTGAAGAATATTTGAAAGAAAAAGAAAATACAATTGATGAGCTTCTATACTTAGGTAATTTTATGTTTTCAATTTCTAATCTTTTAGCAGAACAACATCTTGTGGAAGACTGTATTGATCTAAAATTCACTGAACAAGATTTATTCTATTTTGACCATAAACATCACTATGAGCTTATTTTAGAAGAATTTGGAAAAGAACATCCTGAACATCTACAAGACGCAGTGGTTGATGAAAACCACATTATAGAATTTAAAGAAGCCTTTAAAAAATGTTTTAACACAGACTTTGACAACATCCCAAATACATTTCAAATAATTCATGATTCGTTAGACTCTGGGAAATATGGTTTCATTGAATGGAAATATTTTGCAATAAATCTTAATCATTTTTTTAATGTCCCTATTGAAACTGGAAATAAAATTTTCAGTGGATTAACCTTAAATAGAGAAAACAAAATGACTGTAAGTGAAGAAGTTTACAAACCTCATAATATTAATAAATTCTTATATCGACCAATACTAGTATGGAAAATTGATGGAAATCCATATTCGATTATTAGTAGAGAATCTTTTGTTGAAAGTATGGTTTCCCTTACAACAAATGCATTTGGATGGAATAAATGTCCTGATGAGTGGAAAAATGATTGTTTTGAAAGTTATGTAAAGTCAGTATATGTGAAAAATGATAAAATTTTGGAAAATGCTGCAGAAAAAATTTTGAAAAAAAATAACATTATTTTCGATAGAAATATTAAAAATCTAAAAAAATGGAATAATCAAAATATTAATATTGATAATGCAGATTGTGGAGAATTAGATTTTGTATTTATTACAAACAACAAAATTTACATTTGTGATAGTAAGCATTTGGTAAGCAGATACGATATGAATAATTACAAAAATGACTATGCTTATTTTGAAACAAATAAAAGAAATTATAATAAAACAATGAAAAGGAAAATAAAATTTTTAACGGAGAATATATCATTTCTGCAAGAGCATTTTCAGGTAATTAATAATAACTCTACATTCGTAATACCAGATGTAGTAGAAGGAATTTTTCTCATCAATACACCAACATTCATTATGTACAACAATGAATTTAGAATATACACCTTAAAATGGTTTCGAGAATTGATTGAAAATACTTTTATTGATAAATCATTTACGTTCTTTATTGAAGAGGGAAATCAACAAAAAATGATAAATATATATTATCCTTATTTTAAAAAACCCAATTATAAAATATTTGATTTCGATATTGAAGAATAAATCTATGATAATATTATATTCAAAAAATATAAACCAACTGCATAAAAAGTATAAATTTTACATCAATAAAATAAAAGTTTTAAAACATTCTCCAGATCCACCAGAGCTTAGAGAGAGAAATTGTAGATACTTTTATAACTAAAAAACTTCAGATGTTTATGCAAAGTAAGAATATTATTTAGAACGTCGTTTATTAGTTTTTAATATTCGTTCTCTATATAATGTTAAATATTTTGGAATTTCATCTGGAAGTTGTTTCTCAATTTCAACTTTCTCAATAATTTTTTCAGGAGCATCAATTTTATGATTGAAAACTTTTATTCCAGTAATAATCTGATTACCAGAATATTTAGTTTTTCTCATACTTAGTTTGAAACCACAACTTTTTACAATCTCTAAAATATCAGAAATAACATGTTGAAAGTCTTGTTGAGAAGAAAAAGTTAAATCATCAACGAATCGTGTATAAGTAATATTATACTGTTCGCAAAATGTGATTAATTGATTATCAATTTTAAGAAAAACAATATTTGCAATGTGTGTACTAGTTGATGCTCCTTGTGGCAACTCCCCTTTCCAGGTAACAAATCTTGTAATATAAAATGCAAATTGTTTATTAAATCCTAAATCTATAAATGTTTGATGGACTATAGTAGATTTAACCGACGGAAAAAATTCTTGTAAATCCGTTGTAAGAACATACTTATTTCCTTGATGTTTTTTAGCATTAGTTATATTATTCTTTTTCTTAACCCCACCATGAACATTACTTGGAAGTCCAATTTTCTCAAGAATATTAATTTTTATCCTACCCTGTAAAATTTTTAATTTTGAAATAGACGGTCTAATATATCTTTTTTTAACAGTTCCATCCTTATAAGTTTTTGGAAGTCCAGTAGCTTTGTCATTTTTAACAATTTCCCATTCATCATAATAGCTATCCAAAAAAACCATCAATTCTTTAAGCTCCCTTTCTGGGAATCTCACTATAGAAGGAAAATGTGAACAAATTCTAGACTTTAAAGAATTCATTTACCAGAGATTTAACCGATGGATTGATTAGATTAAAAGCATCACGTTTTTCTGGTTTAACATCTTCATTACCTAATGAAAGAAAAAATAAAATAGGTAATGGCATATCTAAACAAGCACTAATTTCTTTTAGTTTTGATAAATTAGGTTCCTTAGAATTTGATTCGATTTGGGATAAATAAGTTTGTGTAATACCACAAGAAGTAGCAAACTCTTTTTGAGTTTGCCCCCTTTGCTTTCTGATATTCCGTATTGTAGTACCTAAATCCATAATCAATGTATTAAAAAAGTTTAAAGAAGTGTCGAAGATTACTAAATAGTTGTATTGAATTCATAACTTAAATTATTTTGTTAAGAAATTATAGATTAACTCTAAAATATCAGATATTTCAATCTGATACTGCTTATCAGTTAAGCCCTTTTTACTTCTTAACATCATTAACTTGGCAATAGCCTCGTTTAACAAATTCAATTCAATCTCCGAAAGAGAACACTGGCTCTGTGAAATGATAGTTTGTAAATTTTCAATCAAACCATCAATGTTTTTAAGTCTTTTTAATCTAGACATAATATTCGTTTTTAAATTATTGGGGCACTATTGCTCCCTGCTAATTCTTAACAATATATAGCCAATAACCGAATACGTAAGCAATGTTCTCTATGCACTCTTTAACTTCCCTGCTTCCATAAATAGATGAAAGCATATATCAAACTAAAATCGTTTCTACCTAATTCTCAATTAAATCTTATCCTGATTATCAAATGGATTAATCTAGAAGTTAACAATTAAATAATTGATAATGTCTATTTCCTGATGATTGGAGGAAAGGGTTAGAGGGCGGAAAGGTTTGGTCTGAAAAGCCTCAATTGTGAGGTATTTAATTCACATTAAATAAAAATAAACTCTACTCAGTTATTAACTTTAAAAACATTTTCAAAGAACTACTGATGCAAATATATGAAAAAATTACTCACAGTTAATAAAATCTGCATAAATATTTTTTGAATAAAACATAAACAAATGATAATCAGTTGATAATTTTTTAAAAAAAATATTCAAAACTTAGCTTTATCCCTTTTCGTATAGTCTTCCAACTGTAAATAACTATAATCCCTTCCGAACTTGGTTTTTTATTCTAAGACAAATCCCAACTCTCGCTAGGATTTCTCATCTATTTTGAAATTAAATAATTCTTGAGGATGTACTTCTAAGCCTTTAGCTAGTTCCTGTATTGTTGAAATTCTTAAATCAACTTCTCCTTTCTCAATTTTGCTGATATTACTATGGTCTACATCACATTTTTGAGCTAACTCCCGATAGCTTAATTCCATCTTCTTTATAAATTTTCAACTCTTTTACCAAAAGCTATTCTAAATTCAATTCTATCCATTGCAATTACCATTATCAAGCAATTAGGAAATTTTATATATCAAACCAAATCCACCAGTTCCGGCAAAGAAACTTCCAAAGCAGTTGCTATTTCAAGCAAAGTATAAAGAGTGGGGTTTACTTTACCATTTTCCAGTTTTTCAATAGCCTGGCGGTCTTTATTGCAGGCACGGGCAAGATCAGACTGGCTCCAGCCCTTCTGCTGACGAAGCATAACAATTTGCTTACCCAATTCTATCTTTAACTTCTCTCTGGTCATAAATCAAATGTCAGCTAATTTGTTGACAAATTTGTCATATAATTACATGACAATGATTAATTCAAGAAGACTTAAAATTCATACAAGATATCAGACAGGTAATTACAAAATGAAAACTGTTCTGGAGATACGTCTCAAGGGAAAATGGCTTGATAAACTGGTTTAAAGAAGGACAAATGGTGAACATAGAACAAAAGAAAAATAAGCTAACCATAACTCTAGATAAGAAGCAGAAATAACATATTTAACAGCAGCCTGCCTTCAAAGCAAGTATCTTGCTCATTTCCAACCAAAAACCAAAGAAATACTTATTTCAAATAATATATAAATCGCTCTTTTGTAAAGCGATTTGTTTGTGTCTAATTTCAATGCAATGCTTAAATTTGGGTATCAGTTGTAATTCAAACAAAAAACTACATTTAAAACCCATTAATCAAAAAATGAGAAAACTCACTATCCTTTTAATTTTCATTTTCGCCTCTTCTTTCTTGTTTGCTCAAAATCAAAGATTTACCTATGAATATTCTTTTAAAATGGATTCTTTACACAAAGAAAACGTTGAAAAAGAAATCATGAATCTTGACATTACAAAAGGGGGTTCCAACTTCTATAGTGCTTTGTTGATCACCAGAGATTCCCTTTTTAAAACAGAATTTGAAAAAGGAAAAGCTTTACAATCTATGGTCATTGATATGAGAAAAATTAAAAAAGCAAAAGTTAATTTCCGGGTTTCTAAAGCCTATCCTAATTTGGAAACCATTTACCATACTTCTCTCAACGCCAGCAACGTCGCTTTAAAAGAAAATCATAAAATAAACTGGACTATTTTTCCTGAAACAAAAACCATTGAAGGTTTTAAAGTTCAAAAAGCAACCACCGCTTTTGGCGGAAGGAACTGGATTGCCTGGTTCACCAATGATATCCAAATACAGGATGGACCTTATAAATTTTGTGGCCTTCCCGGTTTAATCTTAAATATCGGAGACGAAAAAGGGGATCATGTTTTCAACCTGGTTGGAAGTAAAAAACTCAATGATGAACCCTTATTGATGGATTCAAAAATGAAAGAAATTTTTCTGACTCATGAAAAATTTAATCAACTCTGGAACGAATATAAAAAAGACCCGGCAAAGAATATAAAAATTATTCATAGTTCTTCAGAAATGTCAGAAACGATATTTTCTGATGAAAATGGAAGCCCGTTAACAAAACAAGATTTAATTATAAGAAAAGAACAAATGGCAGAAGAAACTTTAAAAAAGACTAATAATTTCATTGAAAGAGAATTGTATAAATAAAAAGCTAACTCGCGCTGACGCGAGAATTTATTATGCTGATGTAATGCTTCAATTTGTAAGGTCTCCGAAATATTACAACTATCGATGAAAAAAGTGATCAACACCAAATTACGATTAACAGATATGGACAAAAACGAAAAAGAACGAAGAAAACAAATCCTGAATGAGTTGAGGCAAAAACAGAAGGAAGAATTTGAAAAAAGCCTACCTATAGATAGAAAGTATTTTGAGAATTTATTTGACTATCTGGATAATCAATTAGAACAAATGGGCTGTGATGACACTCCGAAATTAACAACAGAATTTTTGAAAAAGAATAAAATTATAAATGCTGAAAATGTTTTAAGTTGGCTAGCTGAAAACGGAGGCTACTGTGACTGTGAAATTTTAGCAAATGTCGAAGAAAAATTTGAAAATTAAAATATTCACTCCGAGCTAGCACGAGTCTCATCATTTATGTTCAAAGAATGATGTGATAGCTTCAACTCACAAATAAATTTACAGTTTTAAATATAAATCTGATAATTTATTAAAATATGCAAGATTAGAAAAATTGTATAAGTTTGATATTTGTACAATGTTTAAATTTGAGTTTTAACTGCAAATAAAAACTACAACCGTAATGTTTAAGACTCCAGACATACCAACAGACAATCTATACAAATTCATATCTATCTTTGGATTAGCAATTTTCTCACTATCTATTTATATTCTCGTAAATAATCAACAATCCTTTGAGAATAGCATTAATAATAGTAACATAAGTCATTCAAAAATTCTGTTGGAAAAATCCCAGAATGATTCGAAAAGAATAATTCTTGATGAGAAAATTGAAATGCGTAGAATAAAAATAAAAGTCAATTATGGGATAGAAAATACATTAAAAATTTCTGAATCGGAATATTCAAAAATAAATAACAAAGAGGATTTTGAAAGAGATTATGAAAAACTAAAAGAATTTGAACTAGATAATTTGTTATTAGGTGATACAGCCTTTCATACTGAGAAAAACCTGAAGAAAAATCAAGAAAATATTAAAGTCTATACAGCTATTCCTATACTCATCTTATCAATCATAGGGATTGTATTAATGGTTGTCGGATTTTCACTATGGTATTACAGAACACAAAAACACTACGATAAGGAACTTAGACAATAATTACTCTACTAAAAAGCATTCCGCTTGTAACCCATCAAAAAAAATATGTCAAATAAAATTAAGCCGTTCTATTTTCCAGAAGGGTTTCCTTATTTTTACACCCACAAAAAAAAGTGAACAAGACATGAAGAAAATAGAACAAAAAATTGATGAAGCCTTTAAAAACACTTTCCTGCTTCCCAGAGAAAAAGCAGTTACCAATTTCTTAGTTGATGTTCTAAGCTCTAAATATAAATTCAGGGAGGATGATAAAAAAATTGAAGTAATCAGCTTATATTATTACGCTTCAAGTCCTTTAAGCTTTTTATTTGCCTTACCCAATTATGAATATTATTCTCCGGACAAAACCATTCAGATTGCAGAACTCCATTTAAAAGAGCATTCATTGGAAGACTACTCCTCCACTGACGTTCAGGAACTCTGTAAAAGAGTTTTGGAGGAAAATAATATTGATTATTCGGCCTATCTGGATGAAGATGGTCATTTGGATTATGCTCATTACTGGGAAAACCAGTTCGGTTTGGAAAGTGATTTCTTAATGAGCTGCTGGAGAAACGCCAAAGAAAAAACGCAGTCTAAAATTCTTGGATTTTTAGAATCCTCAGAGACCGGAGCCGGTTTGTATGACTTAAATAATGGCTTTGATGTTCCTTTTGACGTTGATATTGATGAATATCTGCAGTCTCATGGTTTTATGATTGAAAAAGAGAGTTAAAAATTTATATGAAATTAAAACATGACTAAAATACCGTTTTCAAAGATTATTGCCGGTACCATGACCTGGGGAGTTTGGGGTAAAAACTGCAACACTCAGCAGATGATCGAATTGATGAACTGTTGTCTGGAAAATAACATCACAACTTTTGATCATGCAGATATTTACGGAGACTATACCACGGAATTGGCTTTTGGAAAAGCTTTCAACGAAAGTAAGATCGATCGGAGCAAAATACAGCTGATCTCTAAGTGCGGTATTCAAATGCAATCCGACAAAAGAAATAACTCCGTAAAGCATTACGATTATTCTGCTTCATATATTATTGAATCAGTAGAACAGTCACTGAAGAACCTGCAAACGGATTATTTAGACTTACTGTTGCTGCATCGTCCCAGCCCGTTAATGAGCGCTGATGAAATTGCAGAAGCCATCGAAAAACTTAAACAGGACGGGAAAATTCTGGATTTTGGTGTTTCCAATTTTACGCCACTACAAACGGATCTGATTGAAACAAAAATCAAAGTCAATTATAACCAAATCAGCTTTTCTATCACCGATTTTGATGCGATGACCAACGGAAGTTTAGATCATATGCAGACTCGCCGTATTACACCGATGTGCTGGTCACCCTTGGGTATTGTTTTTAAACAGGATAATGATGAGACGCAGCGTTTAAAAAAGATATTGGGAGATCTTTCTATCAAATATGATGCTCCAGCAGATATTCTTCTTCTCGCATGGATTTTAAAACATCCTGCCGGGATTTTACCGGTTTGTGGCACCGCTGATCCGTCAAGATTAGCCAACCTAATGAAAGCCACCACGGTTAATATGGAGTTACAGGATTGGTTCGCGCTTTGGTCAGAAAGTGCGGGTGTTCCGGTTCCTTAATTTTTTGATCTGCTTTTCGGGTGTAAGCAAAGATGCAATCTAATAATTTTACTATTGAAAAAGGAGATTTAAAATTACAAACAGAGGTTTCTAATGAAAAAAATAATTGTAATAAGCTGTATAATTGTAGTGCTTATTTTTTTTAACTATCCTGTTTTTGACAGCGAAGGAATATCTTATCTTATTATTTTCACTTGTTTCGTTGTTATTTGTTTTTCAGGTGCAAAAATATATTTCCCCAATGATAAAGAGGATTATGATTCCGTTGAAAAAGAAGCCGATCAATTAGAGAAATATGATGGTGATTTCCAATATACAAATGAAGGATTTTACAATAAGCAGAAAACCCCATTGGAATTTATAAAATGGGATGAAATCATTTCAGTACATTCATTTAGTATTCCAATTTCAAAACATACAAAAGAAGAAGGTCTGGAAATAATTACGGACAAAGGCAGTTATGAACTTGGCAGACACACACCTGGAATCGAAAAATTAACCAATGAGCTGTATAATCATCTTCCAGATTGGCAATTCAATTCCCCTACTATAAGAATCAACAATTACGGACTAAAAAAAACAAAATTGTACGAACGAAATGATGACAGAATTAAAAAATTGTGAATAAGTTCTTTAACATCCTACGAATAGACCAAGACACTTTTAAGTTCAAAAATATACGCCAGTTATAATACTTTTTTAGAAAACAAATAATTAAAGTCGCAAACAAATTATATTTTATTTGAGGTTTCCTGTTCAGAAAAAAACTACTATTTCACTTCCTCTTATTTTTTGTAGCTTCGTTTCTTGAAGCCTGATGAAACATCGTATTTCATTATACTTATTAAAAAACACCATCCATGAAAAATCTCCAGCGGGAAGACCTCCATATCATCAGCCGCCATAGCAATGTGACGGAACAGGGCATACAAAGAGCCCTGAAAGAAAACATCTACCATGATAAAGACATGTGGCAGAAATTCCTTCGCCTGTTTTTTATCACCCTCGGAATAGGCTTTACTACTGCGGGAATTATTTTCTTTTTTGCCTATAATTGGGCAGACCTGAATAAATTTGTAAAGCTAGGATTAACCGAAATTCTCGTTATTGCTACGACCATCATCGT
The DNA here is from genome assembly GCF_012927325.1 of Chryseobacterium antibioticum. Taxonomy (GTDB): domain Bacteria; phylum Bacteroidota; class Bacteroidia; order Flavobacteriales; family Weeksellaceae; genus Chryseobacterium; species Chryseobacterium antibioticum. The sequence continues at coordinate 35,802 of NZ_JABBGI010000001.1, forward strand.
ATTACTTCCCAAAATAAACAGCACGACCAGAAATATCATTCTGACGGGTTCATCATGTTTGGTTGGGGTTCTGTTTGCCGTATTCGGACAGATTTATCAGACAGGCGCTAATGCTTACGACTTCTTTTTGGCCTGGACTCTTTTTATAACGCTTTGGGTGGTAGTTTCCAACTTTGCTCCATTGTGGCTGCTGTATATTGTTTTACTTAACACGACATTCTTTTTATACACAGAGCAGGTCGCCAAAGACTGGCCGGCATTATTGGTCATTACACTACTTTTTCTGTTCAATACAGCCATACTCCTTACTTTCCTCTTTTTGGATAAGGATAAAAAAATTGAAAGCGTCCCTAAGTGGTTTACCTATATCCTGGCTTTAGGCTCAGTAGTCTTCGCAACGGCAGGAATGATTTTTGGGATTCTTGATGGATACGACCCTGTATTTCCGGTTTTAATTCCAATTGTTTTACTGGTTTTTGGGCTAGGAATCTGGCACGGTATCCAATCTAAAAATGGGTTTTATCTTTCGGTGATTCCATTGAGCATCATTATCATTATTTCAGCTTTACTCCTCAGAATATCAGAAGGCGGAGGCATGCTTTTACTAGTCAGTCTTTTTATCATCGTAAGTGTTACGCTGGTAATTATGAATCTGATCAACCTTCAAAAAAAATGGAACCATGAGAAATAGAGAAGAGATCAAAGAAATGCTGGATTATTTCCGGACCCCGGAAAATAAAGAATTAAAATTTGACGAAGAAGCTATCTTTGTCGCTTATGAAAAAAGGGATGATCATCAATCCTTAGCCGTAAAAATTCTTTCTGTTTTCGGAGGTATTTTAGCAAGCCTTGCTTTTTTGGGTTTCCTTTTCATTACGGGATTATATGATTCAACTTCAGGTTTACTGATATCTGGAATGTTATTAATTATAGGTGGAATGTTCATCAATACAATGTATAATACCATCATCTTTGATACCGTAAGTGTTTCATCACATACTATTGGGTTGGTCCTTTTAGCACTCGGCTTATTTAAGATGGAAATGACTGAAAATACGGTCAGCCTTATCTGTATTCTGATTGCGGCTGTATCACTGGTGATTGTCCGCAGCTATATCATTGCCTTTATTTCTGTATTAATCATTAGTGGAGGTATTATAACACTGATTGCATCGAACCACAATTTTGATTTGATTCACCTGTATACTTCTCTTCTGGCTATCATGGTTACCGCCGTGTTCCTGAAAGAAGCTAAAATAATTTCTCTGCATCCCGCATTTTCAAAATTATATGATCCGGTTCGCATCGGGCTTATTTTTTCATTCCTTGCAGGATTGATTTTTCTTGGGAATGATTTTATTGAGATATCCGGGGATTACCTTTGGATATCATCTGTGGTTATTATACTCACCATTATGTATGTCCTTTCAAGGCTTTTTGAAGTATTGAACATTTCCCAAACTACACAAAAGGCAGGTATTTATATCGTGATTGTAGCCCTACTACTGCCTACTATTCTATCCCCGGCCATATCGGGAGCTATTTTAATTATTCTTTTAAGCTTTTTAGTGAATTACAAAACCAGTCTGGCCATTGGCATTATGGCATTCATTTATTTTGTTTCACGATATTATTATGACCTTCATTTTACCCTGCTGACCAAATCCATTCTTTTATTTTCGTCTGGTATTTTATTCCTGGGGCTTTATTTATTAACCCGTAAAAAACTGACATCGAATGAAAAAGTATAAATGGATCATTATCGCAGCTAACCTTGTTATTTTACTGGTGTATTTCAACTATTCCGTTTCTAAAAAGGAAGAACTTCTCCAGGACGGGAAACTTGTTCTTTTGCAACTGGCCCCGGTAGATCCCCGTTCTTTGATGCAGGGTGATTACATGAGCTTACGGTACAGACTATCGGAAAATGTCAATGCTGAACATCTTCCCAAAAGAGGATATTGCGTTATACGTCTCGACAGCAAAGGCGTCGCAGAAAGATTAAGGTTCCAACAAGAAACAACCCCTTTGAATAAAGATGAATACTTAATTAAATACACTGCTCCCGACCAATGGAATATCAATATCGGAGCAGAATCTTTCTTTTTTCAGGAAGGACAAGCTAAAAAGTATGAAGCAGCAAAATATGGTGGAGTAAAAATCGATAAAATGGGAAACAGTTTGTTAATAGGTCTTTATGATCAGCAACTGAACAATATAAAATAAAGCATCCGGGTTTATCCAGACCTATAACTTCTAACATTCATACCACGACATGAAAAAAGCACTTGAATTCCTTAAAAACCTGGAAAAAAATAACAACAGGGAATGGTTTGCCCAGCACAAACCGGAATATGACTTGATTGTGAAAGAAAACAAAGTTTTTTTTGATCAGATCTATACTGACCTTCAGGAACACGATAATTTAAAAGGAATCCATATGTATAGGATTTACAGAGACGTTCGATTTTCAAAAGATCAAACACCCTATAAAAACAATTTCGGGGTTGGCTATTCCCGTTCAAAACCGATGTTACGAGGCGGATATTATATACAGATAGAGCCCAATAACAGTTTTGTGGGCGGCGGATTTTGGGGTCCTGATACCAAAGATTTGCTTCGCATCCGTAAAGAATTCGAACTCAGTACAACAGTCATAGAAAAGATTACTTCTGATGAAACTTTCAGGAAATACTTCGGAAATATCGAAGGTGAAGCTGTAAAAACGGCTCCAAGAGGTTTTGATAAAAATCATCCAGCCATTGATCTTATCAGAAAAAAGCAATATGTCGTCATGCGGAAATTTACCGATAAGGAAGTTATATCGGCCAGTTTTCAAAAAGAAGCCGTTCTCACTTTATTAGCGATGCGACCATTTTTTGATTATATGAGTGAAGTGCTGACGACGGATCTCAATGGGGAACCTTTATTTTAAAAATGATAGATCCGGAAGGCAATGTAAAAGCCACTGAGAAAAAAAATCCGGTATCAGTTTAAGGGTAAATATTTTTATAAAATAGATAAACCGTTCTATATTTTAGAGTGGTTTTTTATTTCCAGTCAGTTTAGATATAAGAGCATTTTATTTTTGGAGAGTATCATTTTTTCTGAAGCAATTCATATTTTATTTATTTTTATATCACCAAAATCATTAAACAAAATATGAATCATCATGAATTTAAAAATATTAATCAATCACAGTGTTCAGTACAATAATTGGGTGGTCAACAAATACATTGACTGGCTTTCAAACAAGTCTGATGAACAGCTTAACCAGGAAGTTATTTCAAGCTTCCCGACGATCTTAGCAACCCTGCACCACATCTGGCAGACGCAGGAATACTGGTGGGGCTATATTGCAGAAAATTCCGATTTTGATTTTGATAAAATTTCTGCTGCAGCCACTAAAGACGAAATTTTCGCAGGCATAAAAAACAATTCTCAGAAGCTGATGGATTACGTAGAAAGTTTATCAGAAGAGGATTTAATAAAAAATGTAAAAATTGAATCTCCCTGGTTCCAGTGTGATTTCTCCAAATATGAGTACATCCAGCATGTGATCGTGCATGGAACTTATCACAGAGGACAAATTGTAACAATGGGGCGAAATGTTGGAATTACTGATGCTCCCATGACGGATTACAATTTCTGGAATGTAGATAAAGCTTCAAAAGCATAATAAAATTGAGGAACGAAATAGGCTTCAAATTTAACTTAGAAATCAATAGATGATAAAAAATATACTTATACTATCTGTTATTTATGCATTTTTGATGACAGCAATTACTTTGACAATGTCGCAGAAAGATGATGGTTGTTTGATTGTAATAGTTATTTTAAGCCTCATTTTTACTTTTCTGGTTGTTCGTATAGTTTACAAAAAAAACATTTCCGGGATCAAACAAGAAAATAATAAGTTGAATTATAGAAACTTAAATTTTCAACATTTAAATAAAATCTCAACAAAACCATTTCTGTTTGGACTTGAAAAGAAAATAATTTCAGATCATGAATTTTATTTTGATCATGAAAACTTTTACGCCATTAATACCAATCATCAGACAGCAAAATTCAATTTAAAAGATATTAGTGAAATAAGTAAAACATCTGTTCAAATTAATAACAGTCGCATCTGGCAGGTAAAAATTAATAACAACAACGAAGAAGTTGTCTTCAAATTTGCACACAATTATACCATCTGGAATAAAAATTTTCTTGAATTTTATCGGAAAATTGAAGAACTAAACCCTTCTGCCATACAATCAAAATGGAGTATCTGGAGTATGTAAATCTATATACAATACCAAACGAAGTTTTAAATTAACAAGAAAATAAAGATCATCCATATTTTACTAAAAAGTACAACATCATGAGTTCAGACCCTATTGAAGAAGCTCCTATCTATTACCATGGTACTAAAGCAGATCTCAAAACAGGAGACCTCATCGAAGTCGGTTTCAGTTCCAACTATGGCACCAAGAGAAAAGCGAAATACATCTATCTTTCGGCTACTTTAGAAGCAGCAACATGGGGCGCAGAATTGGCTTTCGGAGAGGGAAAAGAAAGAATTTATATCGTAGAACCTACAGGCCCAATTGAAGATGATTCTAATTTAACAGACAAAAAATTTCCCGGTAATACTACAAAATCTTACCGTTCTCAACATCCTTTTAAAGTAGTTGGGGAAGTTACAGATTGGCAGGGACATTCACCGGAGCAGCTGAAAACAATGAAAGATCATCTTGAAAAGCTGAAACAGCAAGGCATCGAAGCCATTGAAGACTGATAAAACCAACAATTAAAGATGACAGATTTTGAACTTTGGGAGACAGAATTAAAAACAATATGGGATCAATTGGGACTCATTTCCAACGATGATTTCATTGAAAAGATAAAAGTACATACAGAAACGAGCTCTGCTGGAAAACCCAATGCTATTGCAGATTTTGAAAGAGCCTGCGCCTATGATTCAACTGGTTTTGAAAAAAATGCAGAACCCCTTTACAGATCTTCTTTACAGTTAGGTCTTACAGGATTGCGTAGAAGAAGAGCAAGAATCCAGCTGGCAAGTACATTGCGGAATAATGGCAAAATACATGAAAGTATTGAGATCCTGAGAGAAGAAAAGAAAAACTATTCTGATGAACTGGATGATGCTGTCAATGCTTTTCTTGCATTGTCATTGTCTTCGATCAACAATGATAAAGAAGCGTTATCATTAGCTCTTGAATCACTATCTAAACATTTACCGAGATATAATAAATCTGTGTATAATTATTCAAAAAAACTGATTGAATAAAAACTGTACAGGATTTACTCCATAAAAAACTAATCATTTTGAAAGCTCAAAAACTATCCATTGACAAACTTACCACAGAAAGGTTGATTCTTGTTCCGTTTACAACAAAAATCTGTGAGGATATTCTGAAAGATGATTTCGGCGGTCTTTTGGCCATGGGATTAAAAAAGGGAAAAGGCTGGCCCTATCCCGATGTGATAGAGACACTGCCAAGGATCATCGATAATCTCTCAAAAGTTGAAGAACCTACAGGGTTTGAATCCTGGATGATTATTAAAAATGACACTTTCGAAATCATTGGGGATGCCGGATTTAAAGGATATAATGATGATGAAAAAAACATCGACATCGGATATGGAATCTCCAAAGAAGAAAGACGAAAGGGTTATGCCGAAGAAGCCGTGACAGAATTGATACGCTGGGCTTTTTCTACCGGGATTATATCTGAAATTACAGCACGATGTCTCTTGGAAAATACCAATTCCATTAACTTTCTGAAAAAATTAAGCTTTATAGAAACAAAGCAGGATGCTGAAATGATGCATTGGTCGTTATCCCAAAAAAGGCCTTTACAAGTTATTAAAAGATAATTCAGATACCAATTAAAAAAATAATTTCCAATGAATTTGAAGGAAATATCGATGAAGCTTGCTTCAAAAACTGATATGAAAAATCTGATCTTTGTATTAATGGCTCTTTGCTTAATCTCCTGCGAAAGCGACAAAGAAAAACTAGCAAAAGTTGAAAAAGAATGTGCTACTAAAACTAAAATTGACGGCTTCAATGTCTCCTTCTTCGGATACTTTCCAAAAGATGCAGACTCTGTCCATATTCAGATAAAAAGAGGAAATCAGATCATTCAAAATTATCATGACAAAATACCCACCGCTATTTTTGATTCTTTAAGAAACCAGAGAAATTATTTGGTGAAAAATGAAATGCTTTTAACAGATACCGTGTTTGTAAAAATAAAAAATGAGCCTGCAAAAAAGATTTACGGGTTTAAATATCTTGTCAGGTCTCATTATACGATGATGAATAAAGGCTGGGGCTGTGATTTCTATGAACTCAATGTAGATGGTGAAATAAGTGAGGGCGCAGCGGTGCATTTTACTGCTAAAAACTGGAAGATCATTGAAAAAAAAGACTTCAGGAATTATTATCATTTTTAAATATTTTAGTGTATTTTGTATAAAGTATTCATGAAGTCATTTTACATGAATACATTTTACTTTTTGCAAATTAATCCTTTATCACAGATACCCCTATTCTATTTCTTTTTGTAATTTAACACACCGGAAAAGAGTTCCGCCACACCAAATATCACCTTATGAAAATCGTCAGCTCCATAAAAACAAGGCTTTCTGTTATGCTATGCTGTCTCTATTTTATGTTCACTTCCTGTTCAGGACCCGTTCCTGCATCCAGGATTACAGATATTTCCGATATAAAAGCTGAAATTGATCTTTATCAGAGCTTAACGGATGAAAATGACAACAGTATTTCTGTCAGCTTGTATGACAGAAAAGGCAAAATGTTTGGCAATGATTCAGTGAAGATATCTGTCAATGGCAAAAAAGTAGAATACAGAATTATACAAGGATTATATTATACCAAAAGCTATTTGTACCACACAGAGAAGATAGCTCCGGAAAATAATAAGTACGAATTTCAGATCCAACTGGCCAACGGGAAAAACTTTTTTCTGGGCAGCGTTCCCTCTCTTAAACTAAGCAGTTCCAGAAATATTATCTATGACGAAGAAGCCCCCTTAAGCAAGGATTTTTCCATCCATTGGTCCGGTCTTCAGGATGTCAATAGGCTGTATTTATCCAAAAGTGTTAAAGTAAACACTAAAGAGAAAAGTAATATTGAGACATTTATGGAACAGCCAGGAGATACCATAAAAATTGGACCTACAGGAAATTACACCTTAAAAAAAGAAAATTTCTCCAAACCCGGCGAAACACTTAGTATCTTGGGATTTGAATTCACTGCAGAAAAAACCGGAACCGTGAATCCTCAACTGCTGAAAGGAAGCAGCATCAAGATCAATGGCTATCACGACGAACATGTAAACTTCAAATAATACGTTAAACTTAATTTTAAATAGAATATTCCTGTGAAGAATATTTCAATTTTTATTTAATCATCAATTATGCAAAACACAACAATCCAGAAAGAATGGTTCTCAAAAGGAGAACAGTATGCTAAAGAAATTAATGAAATGGTTGATTTCGGTGAAAAGAACGGTTGGGGAAACTGGGAGGGCAAAGAGCCTGAAGATACAAGATCCAATCTTGCTGAAGCTGTATTCAACCTGCTTAAAACAGCCAACCAGAACGGAGATACAGAAAATTTCAGAGCAGAATTTCCGCCAGCTCACACGCCTATCATTCCTTTACTGGAAAACAGATCCCAAAGTATCGAACAGCTTCACTTCATTTCTGGTGAAAAGATGGTTTTCATGACCGGTACTTCCTATGAAAAAAGACAGGCTTATCTGCTGGATCATGATCAGGTGACCCCACTAGACGAAACGATTCAGGCCATTGGAAAATCAAAACAGAACCTTGTTTTTGCCATGGCGACTCCCGGTAAAATATCCGTTCATAAAGGCTGGGACGGAGAACTCATCAACGAATTTAAGCTCGAGCAAATCAAAGAATTAGGAATTACAGAGCTTATTCCGTTCAACGATGGCAGCAAAGTCCTTCTGGTTACTTCATTCGGGATTTATCTGATTTCTAAAAATGAGGAAAAACTCATTCATCCTCTCAATGAAGATAATGAGGAAGACTGGACTCCGGATATCGATATGGAAAACGCCACGCTTTCCAATGACAATTCCTATATCTTGGTAGGAGATCAGAGTTATGACCACAGGATTTTAGATCCGGAAGGCAATACTTTAGGTTCCATCGGAGCACAGTCCTCATACCCGCATTTCTGCCTGTTTGCTAAAGATGACAGCCAGCTGATCACCAATTCCTGCCATTTCTACAACGGAATTACCATTGGAATCCATGCTGAGCAATATGTAGGTGCTGATATTGAAGCCTATACTGAAAGCAATGATTATACTATTATCGATGAAGAAATGAGAGTGTACGCAGGTACAGCCACAGAAGATCATTACATTTTGGGGGATGCTTACGGATACATCAAAGCCTTCAATAAAGAAGGAAAGCAACTTTGGAGACACTTTTTAGGTTCCACCATCTCCGGAATGACCCTTTCAGATGATGGAAAAACACTTTGGGTAGCTGCTCATTCAGGCATTTTGCACAAACTTAAATTAGACCAGGGCCGCAGAGATACTCACACCATCGGAAACGGAAATCATTATGAGGAATTCAGGTTGCTGATATGGAAAGATGAACCTCAGATATGGAAGTGGTAAGATCATAAAATAATTTACAAACGTTCTAGTTTCAGGACGTTTTTTATTAAGTGAAAATGAAGAAAATACAATAGTATTCACTGTACTTTTTGTATTTTTAGTTTCACAAAAATCACAATTATAAATCGGGATAAAAATAACTCATGGAAAAATACGCACAATCTTTAGACGGACAGAACATTCACTATAAAGAAAACGGTCAGGGAAGTACTTCTATCCTATTCGTACACGGATGGCTCGGTAATGCAGAATGGTGGAACAACCAGCAGGAATATTTCAAAGAAAAATATCAGATTGTACAAATGAGTCTCGCTGGACACGGAAAATCGGATGCCTCCAGAAAAGAATGGTCAAGCGAATTATACGCAGAGGATATCAAAGCGGTAGCAGATCAGATCGATTCATCGGAGATTATTCTGGTAGGACACTCGATGTCGGGAGCCTACGTTCTTGAAGCCTCGTTGAAAATCCCCAAGGTAAAGGCTCTTATTCTGATAGACACGATAAAAGATCTCGATGAAACCTTTACGGACGAACAAGCCGAGGAATATTTATTTGTGCATTACCGTAATGATTTTAAAAATGCGGTTGAACATATTCTTCCTCAATATCTTTTCACGGAAAAAACACCATCGGACGTAAGAGAGCAATTACAGAATGAATTCCTTCAAAACACATCACAAGCAGCCATTGAACTGCTCAGACCTTTGTATAAAACAGATTTCAGGGAAGCCGCATCAAAAGTTCAGGTACCGGTAAGAGCTATCAATTCAGATAACTTTCCTACCAATGCCGACAACAACCGAAAGTATTTAAAAGATTATAATTATGTTGAAATAGCCGGAACAGGTCATTATCCTATGCTGGAAAATCCGGAAAAATTCAATCAATTACTTGAACAAACGATCAAAGAACTTATCTAGACGATTCACAATTATCCATTATCATGCTGAATATTTCCACCAAAAAGGAAGAGTTCTCCCGAAAAGAAAAAAGTGAAGAAATTCTCAAAAAAGAAGACATAAAGATTAATTTCAACCTCCCCCACATAGAAACTGAGGAGGAAACGACAATTCGGACCGCTGAAGAAATAGCCAGAAGAGTCACTGTTCTTGCTGTGACCAACCTTATTGCTTTTGATTCCATGGAACCGGAAGAAGCTATTGATTATCTTAAAGACTGTAATCTTTGGGACTATGTGACTCCTGGTGAAAAAGATTTTTTAAATGATCCTACAGAATACAAAAAATTCCAGGAAAGCTGGAAATGTGAATGTATTTGGGTTTTATTATGGGCATTAAAAAAAGTAGATAGCCTACCCTTTCCTAATGAACTGTGTGACCTGAATGACATTCCGACAGAAAACTATCCTGTTGCCGGAGATGTTGATCCTAATGATTTCATTCATGCCCCTCATGAACTCCGTTCAAAATCAGACATACTTGATGCAGCGGACCTGTATTACCGATATGACTGGGCGTGTGTTGATGCCCGTATCAACAGTATTGAAATGACCACGATAGATCCCGGCATCGTTTATGAAAGACATTATGCCTTAAACTGGCTGATCACTTATATGGATCAGGATTGGGATGATGTTTCATGTGATACATAATCCGTTTGATAGATGATACTACAAAAACTTATTGAAAAATTCATCAGCCTCTCAGAAGGAAAACTCACCGCACAGGAATGGATGGACTGGTTCACGGATCATAAAGATACGGTAGAAAAAATATGCGGAAGAACTGCCTTTCTTAAAATAAAAACCAAAGAAAGTTTCAGTGCTATTAGAAATGCATACATCGGGCAACTGGGCGCTTTTGAATGGTTACAATCTGTGAAAATCAACACTACTTTTTCTGACCTCTATAAAAAAGGCTGGGAAAAAGAATTTGAAGATTTCTGTAAAGCCGAAAAACAAAAAGAAAAACAGCTTCAGAAAGACGTTGAAAAGAAATTCGGATATTTAAAAGACCACTATCCAAAGTTTTTCAGGCAATTAACCAGATCGTACAGTGATTCTGACATTATTGAAGCGGGCGTACAGCAGGAATTTATTCTGAATAAAGAAAAAGAACTTTCTATGAAGATCCCTGAAGATCTGACAACATGGTACCAAAATGTATCCATCCTAAAGCTGGAAGGTATAGACATCGATTTTCAGGAATTAAGTACGGAAACAATTGAGAAAAAGCAGTACCTGATCCTTGGAGAATTCTGGCTGTATGGCGATGGAGACCAATTGCTGTACAGTTTGGAAAATCAAAATATCTATATTTTTGCCCATGAACATAGCCCTCCAAAAGTGATAAAAATCGCGAACTCATTATCTGATTTTGTAGAGAAAAAAATGGTAACGTACTTAAACGAATACGAATCATAAGATTTAAAACCTGCTACCTTCTAATTGTTTGAAAGGTTCTAAAAGAAAATAATTATAATCCCATGTATAAAATACTCCTTACCCTATTTCTAATAATTTTTGTAAACAAAAACTTGCACTCCCAAAATGTAAACTTAGACGAATATGAAATTTATCTTGGAAATACCTTGATTGCTAAACATAACTTCATTAAAAATGGTCAGAATTTAAATGAAAATCAGGCAAAAACAATTGAATTTAAACCAATAACTAATGGACCTAAAAAGGCTTATTATTTAAATGGAACATTATACTCAAGCGGGAAGATGGAAAATTTAAAAGAAAACGGAATTTGGGAATACTGGCATCCAAACGGTCAAAAAGCCCGTAAAGGAGAATTTATAAACGGTAAACCAAACGGAACTCATGAATACTGGTATGAAAACGGGAATATTCGGAGCATAGGAAACTGGAAAAATGGAGTATATGATGGAAGATGGGAAATGTATAATGAAGATGGAAAGGAAAAAACAATTCAAAACTATAAGGACGGAAAACAAATTCTTTAGATCTATAGTTTTCAAAAGTTAAGCTTATCAGAATCTCACAAAAAATAAAGTCATTTCAAATCGGAGTCGTTTATTTTTGAATTTGTAAAGTAATCAATAAAAACGATCAAAAATCCCTTTTCCAATTCAAAAAACTTCCCGAAATTTGCCATCTGTGCGTTAAATATAATCAATGAAATAAAATTTTAAATCAAAACATACAGTAAAACTTAGTATAAGTTTTCTTCGGGGCAGGGTGAAAATCCCTACCGGCGGTTACAGTCCGCGACTCCTTTCTTCGGAAGGGACTGATTTGGTGGAATTCCAAAACCGACAGTTAAAGTCTGGATGGGAGAAGAAAATGAAGCGGTCAGTAAGATTCCTTACGGGCTTATTGTGCCGTGTTTCATTTCCATGTACCGAAGACTATTTTAACTTTTAAAAGTAAAATAACATGGAAAAATTATTAGAACAATTTGGAGCAACCTCCACAGAACGTGTAGAAAATGCACTTCTAAAACTACAACAGGGAAAAGGTATTCTTTTAGTAGATGATGAAAACCGAGAAAACGAAGGTGATATCATCTTTCCCGCATCTACCATTACAGAAAAGGACATGGCACTGCTGATCCGCGAATGCAGCGGCATCGTCTGCCTATGCATTTCCGAAGAGAAAAGCAAGCACCTTAATCTGCGTCCGATGGTGGAAAACAACAACTCTAAAAATCAAACCGCATTCACCATTTCTATCGAAGCCAAAGAAGGCGTTGAGTCTGGTGTTTCTGCTAAAGACCGTGTAACAACGATAAGAACTGCCGTGGCAGAAAATGCGCAGGCTGGTCATATTGCAAGTCCGGGACACGTTTTCCCACTGATTGCCAAAGAAGGCGGTGTTTTCGAAAGACGCGGCCACACGGAAGGCAGTGTAGATCTTGTGAAAATGGCTAATCTCGGTGACGATGCCGTACTTTGCGAACTAACCAATGAAGATGGTTCTATGGCCAGACTTCCGGAGATCGTGAAATTTGCGTCCCTCAAAGAAATGAGCGTGGTAACGATTGAAGATATTTATGCCTACCGCAAAATAATGAGCAACTAAAAAATTATATATAACGCACAGAACAGCCGTCCGATCATACCGGGCGGCTTTCTTATTTAAATAATTCATTAAAAATAAGTTAACGTTAAAAACTAATGATTTTTTATTTATATTAGTGAAAAATTCGATTATGAAAAAATCATTACTTTTTTTGCTGGGTATTTCCGGCGTACTTTCCGCACAAATCACACTGACCAAAGGGGCCAACGATCCTTTAGCCGGTGACACTGCAAACAATTACACGATAACAGGAACGGTAGACAATTCTGCTACAGGAGCTAATGCTACCTTTTCAAATGGTAGTTTGGCACAGGGAGCAGCTTCTCCAACGACTTATTCAACACCTTCTTCTGCTGAAATCACAACATTTCCAGGCTCTACAATCAAAATGAGCAGCGGAGGAACCACTATTTTTTATAAAACGTCTGCTACAAAACTGGAAATCACCGGAGTAATAAACCCTGAAGCTACACTAAATTTTTCTGTAGATAATGGGACTTATATGAATTATCCTACCGCTTTCGGAGTACTTCAAAGTGATAACGCTAAAGGAACTTTCACATCATCAGTTGCCAATGGGCTTTTCAGCGGAACAATGGGCACACTGGCTGATGCATACGGAACGTTGATCATCGGCAACAAGACTTACACCAATGTATTGAGAGTAAAATTTACACAAAATTTTAATTTGTACTCATCATTTGATATCACATATTCAAATCCTATCGGCACTTTTACCAATACCGCCTATTCTTATTATGATGGCAGCCACCGATACGCATTGCTGAGTTCTGCAAGTGGAAATATCACAGTTCCTTTACTGGGAATCAATCAGTCTAGTTCAAGTGCAGCAGCATTGGGTGAAACCTTTTTAGCAACTGCCAACACTACAAAAAAAGAAGATTTTATGGTTTATCCTAATCCTGCAAAGGATTTTATCGGATTTAAAGGAAATACAGAAAACTATACAACTGCCAATATCTATAGCCTAGATGGAAAACTGATCAAAACATCACATATACAAGCAGGGAACGTACAGATTTCGGAACTTCCGCCAGCTTCTTATTTTATAGAAATTAAAGGAAAAAATTCTGAAACAAAGAAAAATACTAAGTTTATCAAAAAGTAATTTTTTATCAATAACCAAGAAAGCCGTCCTGCGTCAGGACGGCTTTTTGTATACAATAATGTGCATCTTTCACTGATTTTGCATAGTACTCCAATCACTTTACATTCCGATTTTTTTTTAGAATAACAATATTTCGCCATCCACAACAGAAAAAAAAAAAAAAAAACAACAACCATATCATTATTTTTAAGTTAAAAATCAATTCATATTGAAATATTATTAAATTTTTGCCCACTTTTTGCTGATACCTTTCTACACCACAAAATATAACATCATGAAAAAGCTCCTCATCTTAATACCCTGTTTCTTCTTTTCAGAGGCAGACGCACAGGAAGTCCAGGCTGTTCCCGTCGATAAAATGAATATCATTAAAACCAACGTTACAGCTTATGCATTCAGAAACATCAACCTGTCTTATGAAAGAGCGATTAACCAATGGTTCTCAGTAAATATAGGTTTCGGAACTATGACGCAGGGTAAAGTACCCTTCATCAATGCCTTTTTGAAAGATGAAGATGAGAAAAGATTCCAGAACCTAAAGGTAAAGGCCACGAACTTCACCATTGAACCCAGATTCTACATTGGGAAAGGCTACGGAAAAGGATTTTATTTTACCCCATATTACCGGTATTCCGATGTTTCTTCCAACAGCTTTGATTTCTATTACGATTACGATGCCATTGACGGAAATACCTATCAGATTCCCCTTAAAGGACAGGGAAGCACCAGCGGAAACAGCGGCGGGCTGATGGTGGGTGTACAGTTTTTCCTGACCAGAAGCCAGAATCTGGTCCTTGATTTCTGGATCGCCGGCGCTCATTACGGAAGCGGAAAAGGCGACTTCACGATGACCAGCGACTATGTCCTGACACCGGAAATGCAGGCTCAGCTTAAGAAAGAAATTGAAAATCTGGACATCCCTTTTGTAGATTACACAGTAGAAACCAATGCCAATGGTGCTAAAGTAAAAGTAGACGGGCCCTGGGCAGGTTTCAGAAGCGGCCTGTCGATTGGGTACAGGTTTTAAATCATTAAAAAATACCATTCTTGATTTTCTGAACGGTTTTTTTATATCTTTAAACCGGATAAATTGTTATCCGGTTTTAATACGTTCGCATGAAAATTCTCATCATAGAAGACCATAAAGACCTTGCAGCCAACATCACGGACTACCTTAAAAAGGAAGATTACGTTTGTGAAGTAGCTTCTGATGCGAAAGAAGCTTTAGAAAAAATAGAACTTTTTGAGTACGACTGTATTCTTCTGGATCTTATGCTTCCTGACGGAAACGGACTGGACATTCTGAAGCATATTAAAAACTATACTCCCGGAGCAAGTGTCATTATTGTTTCAGCAAAAAATTCTTTAGATACAAAACTGACTGGATTAGATGACGGAGCTGATGATTATATCACCAAACCATTTTCTTTACCCGAACTTCATTCCAGAATAAAAGCGGTTCTCAGAAGAAAAACACCTGAAGCCAACCGTATTTTAAGCTTTAATGAAATTAAAATCGACCTGGAATCTAAAGAATGCAGGATCAGCGACCAACTGATCAATCTTACCAAAAAAGAACTGAACCTGCTGATCTACTTTATCAACAATCAGAACAGGATGCTTTCCAAGCAGGCTATTGCAAGTCATCTTTGGGGTGATTATACGTACAGCATTGACAATGTGGATTTCGTTTATCAGCATTTAAAAAACTTGAGAAAGAAAGTTATAGATGCCGGTGGAAAAGATTATCTGCAGACCGTTTATGGATTGGGCTATAAATGGATTGATAAATGAATTTAAGTTTCCGTTTTGCCCGAGCATTCACTGTATTGGTATTTTTCGTTCTTATCACAGGTTTTGCTATTCTCTATTTCGCGTTTGAAAGGGCAACGATGCGTTCTGCCATTCTCAAACTTGAGGATTTAAACAGTTACGTAGCACGTAGACTGGAAAGTGATTCCGCTTATGATTATTTAAAATTTCACCACAGGCAGATTCAGGTGAAAATTCTTCCTGTAGATTCTAAAAATTTTAAGGAAAAAATCATTGAAGAGAAATACATCTGGAATAAAAGCATCCAGTCACACATGAACAGGATCACAGTAACCACGTATCCTTTAATTCAGCAGAAAAGGTATGCCATCACCAGTGTAAGATACATTACGATCATTGAAAATAATTTCCTGATGAGCATCATTATGGTCATTGCCTGGATCATGGTCTTTCTTATCATTCTGACCATTATCGTGAGTATTCTGGTTTCTAAAAAAATTCTTGACCCATTTTACCACGCGATAGACGAAATAAAGAAATTCAGTCTGAGAGATAACCGTTCCATGGATCTGATGAAAACAGAAACCGAAGAATTCAAATCCTTGAATACATTTTTACTAAAAATGACCGAAAGCTCCAAAAAAGACTACAACCTCTTAGAGGAACTTTCGGAAAACACGTCTCATGAATTACAAACGCCATTAGCTTCCATCAAAGGGAAAATAGAATTGCTGATGGACAGTGAGCTTTCGGAAAACCAACTGATCACTCTTTCTTCAATGAATGATGAACTGGACAGGCTTTCATCGATTAATCAATCCCTTATTCTCCTCGCCAAGCTGGAACATTTTGAAAAAAACGATTCACAGCTTATTAATTTTTCTGACTTACTTCAGGCAAGGCTTCATTATTTTGAGGATATTTTTGAAATTCAGAATCTTATGGTGACAAAAGAAATTCAAGAGGAGATCTATCTTAATTTTGATAAAAACCTGGCAACGATCGTTATCAATAACCTCATCAATAATTCCAAAAGACACAATATAGAAAACGGAAAAATCTCTGTAACGCTTACAGAAAGCTACTTCCAAATTTCCAATACGGGCAATCCTCCCACTATTCCTACTGAAGAATTATTCAAAAGATTCAAGCGTGGAAACCCCAACCAAAACTCCATTGGAATAGGTTTGGCCCTCGTGAAGAAAATTTTGGAGATTTATGACACCGAAATCTTCTATCAATTTGAAAACAATATACACACTATAAGGATCAATTTCATAAAATAAAACATTGAAATTCAAAAACATAACATCAAATGTTTCAATTTCATGAAAACTTCAGAATTTCTTCAGAATTTATGTATTGTTTAGGTGCAAACAAAAGCGCCAATGAAAAAATTACTAATTATTTTCAGTTTAGCAGTTATACAATATGCATACGGACAGGATACCGTACATGTAAATAAAAGCCCTGAAGAAGTTTCTTCTGAAAAAAATCCTTTAGATGTGGGAGAACTTAAAATAAACCTCAACTCTAAAGGGGACAGATGGCTTAAATTCGGGATTTCCAGTCAGATTTGGCTCCGCAGTATGGATAACAACCCCGGAACATTGGTTAACGGAGTTCCTCAGGAACAAACTTATGATGCCGGGATCCGGAGAATGAGATTAATCATTCAGAGCCAGGTTACGCCTTTTTATTCTGTTTTTTTACAGGTGGGAATTAATAATCAGAGTTTTATTTCAGGTGGTGGAACGGGTACCGGAAACAATGGAGCCGGAAAAAAAGCGCCTTTCTTTTTTCATGATGCGTATAATGAACTGGCCATTATTCCAAGAAATGATTTTCAGACGGGAAAACCGAACAAAAATAACCTTTACTTAGGAGCAGGACTGCATTCATGGAATGGGGTAAGCAGATTAACCAATGCAAGTACCACCAAAATGCTTGCAGGTGATATTCCTGTTTTTAATTTTCCAACGATAGAAATAGCCGACCAGTTTTCAAGACAATTGGGAATTTTTGTACATGGAGAACTGGATCGGATTAATTACCGTTTCAGTGTCAACAAACCTTTTGCCACCAATTTAAAACCTAATGTAGGAGGTGCAGCCGTAGACAATAACCAAAGCGGAAAACTATCTTATTCCGGATATGCATTCTATCAGTTCTTTAACAAAGAAACGACGGTGACTTCCTTCCTTCCCGGAAATAATTTAGCTACAAAAAAAGTTCTGAATCTGGGAGCGGGTTTTTACACAAACAAAAATGGCACCCAATCTCAGCCGTCGGAAAATATTTTTGAATCTCATGATGTCAATATTTTTGGAGCAGATGTTTATACAGAACTTCCGGTAGGAGATAAAAGTAAAGAAATGGGGCTTACGCTGTATTCCGTTTATTACAATTACAACTATGGCCCAGACTATTTAAGAGTAAGCGGTCTTTTGAATCCCGGTACTCCGGATTCAGACTTTACGGGACAAAAAGCACTTGAAGGAGCCGGAAATAACAGGGTTTTGATGGGAACAGGAAACATATGGTTCTCGCAGGTGGGTTTTGTTCTTCCGAAATTCAGTACTATCCTGAAGGTGCAGCCATTTTTCAATTATGCACTTAAAGATATGAAAGCGCTCAATCAAAGTGGAAGCTATTATGACATCGGCGCCAATTTTTATCTGTATGGTCAAAATGCAAGAATCGTTGCTCAATACAGCAGCAGACCGCTTTATGATCCCGCATCCAAAACAGTTTTTGACAGAAAAGGTGAATTTTTGCTGTCTTTTCAAATCGTACTTTAAAAAATTTAATATCTTACTCATATGAATACTACTCAAATTACAACTGCTCAAAGGATCAAGGCCATTGTGGGCGGTTCCGTAGGAAACCTCGTGGAATGGTACGACTGGTACGCCTACGCTGCTTTTGCTATTTACTTTTCCAATTCATTTTTTCCGGATTCTGATCTGAATGCCCAGCTGATGAATACCGCAGGAATATTTGCAGTCGGCTTTCTGATGCGTCCTATCGGAGGCTGGATATTCGGAAGCATTGCTGATAAGGTCGGAAGAAAAAAAGCAATGACCCTTTCAGTCTTGTTAATGTCTTTCGGTTCTCTTCTTATTGCACTGACTCCCACTTATAAAACCATAGGGATTCTGGCACCCGCATTACTATTGATTGCCAGATTATTACAAGGACTAAGTGTCGGCGGAGAATACGGTGTTTCTGCAACGTACCTGAGCGAAATGGCATCCGAAAATCGCAGAGGTTTTTATTCAAGCTTCCAATATGTAACGCTTATAGGCGGGCAATTGATTGCATTGGGAATTCAGTTGATTCTACAGAAACTTCTTTTAACGGAAACTCAGCTCGAAGAATGGGGCTGGAGAATTCCTTTTGTGATCGGAGCATTACTTTCTGTGATTGCCCTATATTTAAGAGCTAACCTTCATGAAACGGAAGCTTTTGAGAACAAAAAAGAGGTGAGCGATAAGAAAAAAGGAACGGTTACAGAACTTCTCAAGCATCCTAAAGCCCTGCTTACCGTAATCGGCCTGACACTAGGTGGAACTCTGGCTTTTTATACGTATACGACCTATATGCAGAAGTTTTTAGTGAACACCGTGCATCTTACCAAAGAGCAATCTACCCTTATTTCATTTATCTCATTATTTATATTTGCTTGCCTGCAGCCTGTATTCGGAGCACTGTCTGATAAGATCGGAAGGAGACCGTTACTTTTAGGTTTTGGAATTCTGGGTACGCTATGTACGGTTCCGCTTCTTACGACTTTAAGTACCACAACTTCAATGTGGACTGCATTTTTCCTGATCATGGCAGCCCTGATCATTGTCAGCGGTTACACTTCCATCAATGCCGTTGTAAAAGCAGAACTTTTCCCTTCTGAAATACGGGCCCTGGGAGTAGGCCTTCCCTATGCTCTTACGGTAGCTATTTTCGGAGGAACGGCAGAATATATCGCTCTATGGTTCAAACAATCAGGAACAGAACAATATTTTTACTGGTATATCACGGGATGTATTTTATTTTCTCTGATCGTGTATGCCGGGATGAAGGATACCAAAGACAACTCCTCACTGGATAAAGATTAAAATAAATAACCTGAGTTCATGATAAGATATTTCTATTTTTAATCATGTCAGGAAGTTTGATAATGACTCCCAGGAAAGTATCGAGGAATATCCTTGTCAAGGTTTAAAACCTTGACAAGGATATCAACAGGAACGTCCAACCTCACCGTTCTTCCGACTTTAAACTCTCTTAACCTTAATCTATCAAATTTAATCAGGTTAATAGATATAACAACTGGGCGCCGCAGAAAATCTGCGGCGCCCAGTTTTATTTTTAATGGTAAGCCTTTTTAAATTTCTCCACCATGCTATCCAGATTATGACGCTGGACATATACACTCTTCACATCCTGATATCTTGGTGACTTGTAAAAAACCTCATGGAAATCCATACTTCCGTTTCCTACTTTCACTACTTTCTGTACATCGATATTCAGTTTTTTCAGTTCGTCTTTAAAGACTTTAAATTCATCTTGTATATTGCTCATTTATATTTTTGGATTTTTAGTTAAAAAATTCAACTTTACACTTTACACCCTTCATTCGCCTGGGGCATGTTCTAAATTTATAATAAAATTAGTGAATTTTTCAATATAACCATCAGGTAAATGCTATTTTTTTATCAAATTTTCGATTTTCATAAGGATTTTACATTTTTTGAGAATAATAAAATAAATTAAAGCTAATAAAATTGTAGAGAAAATCTAGTTAAAAAGCCGATTAATTCAGGAAAAACAATCGAAAAAAACAAATCTTCTTTTGAACAGGATAAACCATTGGGATATGTTGCTTTAGTTCAATATGATCAGGAAAATTGATGGAAAATTTGCTGAAATGGCGCAATGTCGCAATGATTTTTCATGGTATCGCGTTTTGAAGCACAAGAAAATTAAAAATTTTCAGCAAGAGGAAGAAAAATATTGATGGTGATTTTCGGGATTTGAAATTGATCTTTGTGGATCACTTCGTTCCTTGCAATAACAGTGGATTAGCGACAGTTTCAAAATAACAAAACTCTTGTCCCATTATATTTAAACATACTTTTATAAAATAATTTAAAACATTTTGTAACATTTTAAAAAAGACCGTCTCTAAAAGGCAGATTCACATTAAAATTTTATACAATGAAAAAATACAAAATCTTCTTTATTCTGGTATTAGTTTTTGCAGCCGTATGCAATATATTTGGACAAACAAAAACCTATCCTTTTGAAGTAAAAAAGACAGGGAAAGGTAACCAGTCTATCATCTTTATTCCTGGATTTGCTTCTTCCGGAGAGGTATGGAATGACACCGTCACTCAGTTTGACAAGAAATTCTCCTGCTATGTATTAACAATGAAAGGGTTTGCCGGAGTAAAACCATTGGCAGATGCCAATTTTAAAGACTGGGAAAAAGGAATTGCTGAGTATATAAAGGATCAGAAAATTGAAAACCCTATTATCATCGGACATAGTATGGGAGGTAGCCTGGCTATGGCATTAGCGGCAGATTATCCTGAATTGGTTTCAAAAATAGTTGTTGTAGACGCCCTTCCGTGTCTGGCTGCACTGTCGGATCCCAATTTTAAGTCTAAGGAGAATAATGACTGTACCTCAACCATCAATACATTGAAAGCAATGAGTGATGAACAGTTTAAACAAATGCAAACCGGCACTATCCCCCGTCTTGTAGCCGATCCTTCAATGCAGGAAACAGTTATTAACTGGAGCATGAAGTCGGACAGGACAACATTTGCAAAGATGTACTGTGACTTCTCCAATACTGACCTTAGGGAAAAAATACAGACTATTCAGTGTCCCTCCCTTATCCTGCTGGAATCTTATTTTGTAAATTTCAAGCCGGCTATTGAAGGTCAATATAAAAATTTAAAAAGTACAGATATGAGATATGCTTCAAAAGGGCTTCATTTTATCATGTATGACGACAAAGAATGGTACTTTGAACAGTTAAATAACTTTTTATCATCAAAATAATGGCATTTGAAGATATATATGAGCTCTACTGGCAGAAGATATTCCGTTTGTGCATGGGATATGTAAACAATTCTGAACTGGCGCAGGATCTCGCACAGGAAACCTTCATTATTGTTTGGCGCCAGCTTCCAAAATTCAGAAATGAATCCAGCATCGGAACATGGATCTTTAGAATCGCTTCGAATAACTGTTTAAAACAGATCGAAAAGGAGAAAAGATTTACGAAAGCTGATCTTCCTGTTCATCTTGAAGAAAAAAAGCAGGAATCTCTTGAACCGCAGATCCAGATGCTCTATCAGTTTATTTCTGAGCTGCCTGAAACAGACCGTATTATTATTTCTCTGGAACTGGAAGAAGTAAAGCAGGCAGAAATTGCCGGCATTGTGGGACTATCTGAATCCAACATACGGGTAAGGATTCACAGGATAAAAGAAAAATTAACAAAAAGATTCAAAGAAAATGGCTAATAATATAGATTTTAAAAACCTCTGGAAACAACAGACTGTGGAGAAACCCAGCATAGAAGAACTGCTGGGCAGGTTGAAAAAATTCAGGAAAGAAAATATACGTAGATTAATCATTACCAATATTTTGCTGATCGTAACCAGTGTATTTATAGGACTGATCTGGTACCATTACCAGCCTCAACTGGCTACAACTAAAATAGGGATTGTATTGGTCATTCTGGCCATGGTTATTTTCCTGTTCACTTATAACCAGCTGTTTATGAACTTTCATAAACTGGACAGCACCCAGACGAATACAGAATATTTAAACAACCTGTATTCTCTGAATAACAAACAGAAATTTATGCAGACCACCATGCTGAATCTCTACTTCATTATGCTGTTCGCCGGAATAAGTCTATATATGTATGAATATGCTTCAAGAATGAAGATGGTATATACAGTTACTACCTATGCACTCACTTTTTTGTGGATAGCCTTCAACTGGTTTTATTTAAGACCTAAAACCATAAAGAAGCAACAGGCAAAACTTAATGGATTAATTAATAAATTTGAAGAAATTAATGATCAGTTGAAAGATTAACTTCCGGCTGGTATTAAAGCTTATTTTACTCCTATCATTAACAATCTAAAGAATGGAAGACGCCAACAAAAAACACTGGGAGCATGTGTATGAGACCAAAAATCCGGACCAGGTAAGCTGGACACAGGAAAAACCACAGACTTCACTTGATTTCATTCGTTCTTTCGGATTGGGAAAAGAAGCCAGGATCATTGATATAGGAGGCGGAGACAGTCATCTTGTTGATTTTTTACTGGATGAAGGATACAGAAACATCACGGTCCTCGACATTTCGGAAAAAGCTTTGGAAAAAGCAAAAGCAAGATTGGGAAGTGAGGCTGAAAAAGTAAAGTGGATCGTCTCTGACATTACAGAATTTGAAACTGATGAAACCTACGACATCTGGCATGACAGAGCCGCCTTTCATTTTTTAACCACCCCGGAACAGGTCTCAAAATATACCAATACAACTGAAAAAAATGTCAAAGGCTTCATAATTATAGGAACTTTCTCCAAAAACGGCCCGATAAAGTGTAGCGGACTGAATATTCAGCAGTATGATGGCGAATCACTGTCTGCCAATTTTGGAGCAGGTTTTGAAAAAATAAAATGCCTTACAGAAAACCACACCACTCCATTTGGTACGGTACAAAATTTCGTGTTTTGCAGTTTTAAAAAAATATAAATCGCTTGATTAATTTATTTTTTGAATTTTGATAATCTTTTTTTTATTTCTTATTAAAATTAAAATTCCAGAACACACCCTGTTTTTTTTTCATTTACATACCAATTCAATAGTTTTAATGATTTTTTCAAGACAAATAAAGACATTTAAGAAAGAATACATCATAAAAAATAACGATTTATTATTTATTTTATTTATTTTTAACACACCTACAACCTTAATAATATAATATTATGAAAAGACTATTACTAATCATTGTTTCAGGCTTAGCCTGCTCCAATTTTTACTCACAGAAGGTCGAATTCCAGGAGTGTGGAACCGATGAATTGATGCGAAAGCACTATGAAAGGTATCCGGAACAGAAAGCTCAGGATGATGCCTTTAATTTAGAATTATCAAAACTGATCAAAAGCGGGAAATTTTCCAACACTTTAAATAAAAAACAGGTCTATGAAATTCCTGTCGTTGTCCATGTGGTAGGCGACGGAAGTGCTATTGGAACCGTCAATAACAAATCTGATGCAGATATTATAGCATGGGTTAATTATACCAACGGTGTATTTTCGGGAAATGCTTCCAGCGGAATGTCCGGAACCAGTGCGATACTCCCTGTAAAATTTGTTTTTGCCAAAGTAGACCCCAGCTGTAATACCACAAACGGAATCAACAGGATCAATGCTTCCCATCTACCTAAATATGTAAGCGGCGGAGTCAATAATGACAATACGACCAATGCGGTAACGGCTTCTGAAATCACCGCTTTAGGAATGTGGGATACCAGCAAGTATTACAATATTTATGTGGTTAAAAAACTGACTTCCAACTCAGGGGGATTAAACGGATTTGCTTATTATCCGGGAGGCAGTAATGATTATTCTTTCATGTCTACCAATGCTTCTGCAGTCAATGCACAAACTTTAGCCCATGAATTCGGGCATGCCCTTGGTTTACGTCATACTCATGAAGGCTACACTGAATCTACAGGAGCCTGCCCTACCAATACCGACTGCACGCTTCAGGGAGATCTTGTATGTGATACTGAACCGATGAAAAGTCTTTACCACTCTTCTGTTCCAAGTAGCTGCCAAACAGGGCAAATCAATCCTTGTACTACCCAAATATACGCTGGCGGAGAGAAAAATGTTATGGCTTATACCTACTGTTTCAGAAACCTGTTTACACTAGGACAGGCAGACAGAGCCACCGCACAGCTGTTGCAATACAGACAGTCTTTAATCAACTCACCTGTGGCTTCTTCCACAACTCCTAACAACAGCTCTGTTTTAACAGCAACTTGTACTCCTACTTCCATGACGAATCCTGGAAACTTCAACATCGGTGTCACTTCTGTGAAATTTGCCAACATCAATAATTACTCGGCTAATTACAAACAGGCTTCTAATAATTTTTACGAAAACTTTACCGGAAACTACTGTTCTGGCGTATCAAAAACCAATATTCCATCCAATACAGCAACTGCGCTTACTGTTGCACCAGGAACAAGCAATGCCCATATTATAAAAGCTTATATCGATTATAATAACGACGGGCAATTCAATGAAACTACGGAACTTGTGCTTAATCAAAGCGGGATCAGCAGCGGTTCTGTTGCTACGGCATCGGTAACTCCGCCGGCAAGTGCCGTTGCCAATATTCCTTTAAGAATGAGAGTGATTGGAGAATTTAACGGAACAGCAGTTACCGCTTGTTCTACTCCAAAATACGGGCAGGTAGAAGATTATTCAGTGATCATTGACCGCCAGACTGTATTATCTGTAGAAAATACAGGTAAGAAAAATACCACAGAGATTACGAAAGACGAAAATTCTGTATATGTTAAAAGTGACCTGAAAATCTCCACACTGCATATCTACGATGCTTCGGGAAGGCTACTTACCAGCAGGACAGATATAAAATCGTCTGAATTCAGATTCCCTGTCAACGAAAAGAATACGATCTTAACAGTAGCTGTGGTTCTGGAAAACGGAAAAGTAGTCACTAAGAAATTAAAATTTTAAGAAACCCCATTCAAATGGAAAAGAGAGCTCAACGGCTCTCTTTTTGTTTTTATATATAATCAATTGATTATGATTGCTGTTCTTCTTCCAGTTCTACTTCGTGTCTCAGCTGGGCTTTGTAAAGCGTTGAATAATATCCGTTCTTGTCAAGAAGCTCCAAATGTTTTCCTTCTTCCACTATTTTCCCATGCTCCATAACAATAATTTTATCTGCCTTTTCGATGGTGGAAAGTCTGTGGGCAATGATAATTGAAGTTCTGTTTTTAGTAATCTTTTCCGTGGCTCTCTGGATCAGTTTCTCACTTTCATGATCTATGGAAGAAGTAGCTTCATCCAAAATCAGAATTTTAGGATCTGATAAATAAGCTCTAAGGAAAGACAATAATTGTCTCTGTCCTAGAGAAATAGAGGAACCTCTTTCGCTTACCACAAAATCATAGCCACCCGGAAGCTGCTCGATAAACTGGTCTACTTCAATTTCTTTGGCTCCTGCTTTTATTTTTTCCAAAGTAACGCTCTCATCACCAAAGGCAAGGTTTTCAAAGATACTTCCATGGAAAAGGAATACATCCTGCAACACTACACCGATATGACTTCTCAGGTTATAGAGTTCATAATCTTTTACCTCAACATCATCAATCACAATTCTGCCGGAATTAATATCATAAAGCCTGGTGATAAGACTGATGATCGTAGATTTACCGGCACCTGTAGCCCCCACTATGGCAACTGTTTCCCCGGGGTTTACTTTAAAATCAATTCCTTTCAGGACTTCCTGTTTATCATCATAAGCAAAACGAACGTTTTCGAATTCAATTTTACCGTCAAAATGATCCTTCTTCACAATTCCTGTATTCGGCATGGCATAATCTTCATCCATAACACCCAATACTCTTTCTGCGCCCACAATACCTCTCTGGATATTATTGAAACGGTCCGCAATCTGTCTCAACGGACGGATCAGCATTGAGATATACTGAATAAATGCGATAACAACACCGGCACTGATCGTAATATACCCTCCATAAAACAGGATAAACCCGATGAATAATGAGGAGATCAGTTCTACAACAGGAAAGAATAAGGAGAAGATGAAAACCGTTCTCAGTAAAGCAGTTTTCAGGGTGATATTAATATCATCAAATTTTTTAAACTCAGCATCCTGTCTGTTGAACACCTGAATAATGGACATTCCCGCCAGTCTTTCCTGAACAAAAGAGTTTTGATTGGCTGTCCAGGTTCTTTCATCACCGAAAGCTTTTTTCAGTCTTTTCTGGAAAAATCTCGTAATCATCACCATTAAAGGAAGGATCGCCAAAGTAATATAACTCAGATGGACATTCGTACTGAACATCATGATCAAGACGAATACAATTCTCAGGATATCCCCGAAAACCATCAGGAAACCATCCGTATAAACCGTTGCAATCGTCTCTACATCACCTACAGCGCGGGTTACAAGCTGTCCGATAGGCGTTTTATCAAAAAATGATGTTCTGAAATAAATCAGCTTCGCATACAGTCTCTCCCGAATGTCACGGATCACGTTCTGCGAAATATAGTTTGAAAAATAAACTAAGAAAAAGTTTAAAATAGTTTCAGCAAAAACCAGACCGACAAGGATGTAGATATGCTTCATCATCAAAGCATTATCCTTCAGCTTGGTGATATCATTGTCTACCACCTGCATGGTAAGATAAGGTCTATACGTAGAAACTATGGACAGTATGACGGAAATTATTAAAGTAAGGATGAACCAGGAACGGAATTTCATTCCAATAAAAAATAACCTCTTAACAATCCCCCAGGTATCTTGTTTTTTCATTGTACGAGTTGAAGAAAGAATTTAAAATTCTATGCAAAAATAAGACTTTATAATTTGACAGCCTTTACAAGTTCATCAAATCGTCATAGAAAATTCCAGATAACGGTTATTTACAATATGAATATATTTTGGTGGATTTCCATAAACAGATAAGTGAGTATGACAGTTGGCTGAGGCACTGGAAACCAATATATCCAGTAGCTTTTGGAAGCTCAGCCATCTGCTATTTATAAATCTTTATCTCCAATCTTTTCAATTTCCAGAGAAGGTTTATTAACGTTTTCCTTCATAAATCTCTTTTTAAGAAGATGATACACTCCATATACCGCCGCAATGGAAATGATCCAGCTGATGATATTGATTACAGAAAAACCAGTATAGTTTACTCCGTCAAGGGAAGCAGGATCTGTAATTCCTTTATAAATTCCGTAAGAGAACCCAAAGAACAGTTGAGTTCCCAGGTATACTCCAATTGCTAAAAGGCCATAGTGCCATTTTGTTTTCCCGAACCTTTCAGCAAGCTGTGCGTAATAACGGTACGCTCCGATAAGAATAAAAATTGATAACATAATTCGTGTTTTATAATAGCAGAAAATTCAGGCCTATCCTGAATTCATCATACGTTTAGTACTTTTCTATTTCCACCAAAGAACACTTTATGCTAAAGAAAGGGGATTTAAAGAATCTTTTCATGGAAATAGTTATCCTGCTAAAATAATAAATTTTTCTGTATTGTGAACAAACAGAATAGTATACAGAAACTCTGAATGATTAGATGGGGTCTGGTTTTCTCCTGACTAAAATTCATATCCTACATCCACAAGAAACAATCCGTGACCCGGAGCAGAGGTTCCTGCAGCATTTCTGTGTTTATCTTCGATAATTTTACGCAGATCTTCGGGGTTTATTTTACCGCTTCCTATTTCTACCATGGTTCCTACGATAGCACGGACCATATTTCTGAGGAAACGGTTGGCGGAAACCGTAAACTTAAGTTCTGTCCCATCCTGTTCCCACTCTGCTTTGTACATTTTGCAGATGTTGGTTTTGTTGTCCGTCTTTAATTTCGCAAAACTTGTAAAATCCTCATATTCAAACAGGATCTTGCAGGCTTCATTCATTTTGTGAATATCCAGCGGTCTTTTCCAGTGTTGCCATGCAGATTCCTGGGTAAAGGGATTTTTTGCGAGAGAAATATAATACTCATACGTTCTGTACGTCGCATCGAAACGGGCGTGGAAATCATCTTTTACCTGAAACATTTTTTTAATGGAGATATCAGGCGGCAGGAAACTGTTCAGTTTATAAGGAAGATTAAGCACATCCACCTCTTTCTCTGTATCGAAATGGGCAAATATTTTTTTGGCATGAACACCGGTATCCGTTCGTCCGGCACCTGTTGTTTTGATCTCTTCCCGTAATATGGTGGAAAGCGCTTTTTCCAGCTCTTCCTGTACAGAAATGGCGTCCGGCTGTATCTGGTAACCGAAATAATTTTTCCCGTTGTAAGAAAATTCTATAAAGTATCTCAATGTATTAAAATAACTCCACAAAAATACTTTAATTTAATGAAATATTTATTGAAAAGTCTTTGAGAATATTACACAAAATCCTTACGAAAATTCCTATTTTTGCAAACGTATGAAAAGATGGTACCTTTATCCTTTTTCCCTTGGTTATCATTTGGTAACGGGTATCCGAAACACAATGTATGATCTGGGAGTTCTTAAGACAACTAAGTTCAAGACCCCGATAATCAATGTCGGGAACCTTTCTGTGGGCGGAAGCGGAAAATCGCCTATGGTGATGTATCTTGCCCAATACCTGTCCAAACATTACAGGACAGGAGTGCTTTCGCGCGGATATGGAAGACTGAGCAAGGGCTACGAAGTAACGAATTATGAAAGCAATTACAAAGTAGTGGGCGATGAAGCCATGCAGCTTTTTGAGCGTTTCAAAAACCGTTTCGTCATTGCCGTTTCAGAGGAACGAGTGCCCGGAGCCCAAAAAGTGATCGCTGATATGGACCTTGATGTCCTTGTTCTTGATGATGCTTTACAGCACAGAGCAATCAAAGCTGGGTTTAATATTCTGATGACGGATTTTAATGATCCTTATTTTAAAGATCATCTTCTTCCGGCCGGAGACTTGAGAGAATCCAGGAACGGTTCAAAAAGAGCAGATATCATTATGGTCAGCAAATGTCCTGATGAGCTTACCGAAGAAACCAAACGGTATTATATTTCAAGGATAAGACCTTCCTACAACCAAAAAGTATTCTTTTCATCCATCGGTTATGACGAAAATGTGTACGGAAGAGACAAAATGCTTCCGGACAACAACCTAAATTACTATGACATCCTCCTGATCACTGGAATCGCCAATCCCAAACCTCTTCTTGAGCATTTGGTGAAATTCTCACAGCGGGTTAAGCATTTAAAATTCAGAGACCACCATAATTTTACAGATGATGACATTAAAAAGATCATTGCAGAATATAGAAAATTAGGGGAGTACAAACTGATCCTGACTACGGAGAAAGATTATGTACGTCTGAAAACTTTTGATTATCTTAGAGAAATTGTTTACTACTGGCCTATCAATGTCGTTATTGATAAAAAGGAAGAATTCAATCAAATCATCTTAGATTATGTTAGAAAAAATTAAGCAGACCGCCGATTTCATTAAAGCTATTATCAAAGAAACACCAGATTTCGCGATCATTTTAGGATCCGGGCTGGGAAAACTACAGGATGAAGTAAAAGCCATCCATATTTTAGAATACCCTGAAATCCCTAACTTTCCACAAACGACTGTCGTTGGACATGGCGGAAAATTAATTTATGGAATCCTAGAAGGCAAAAAAGTCCTGATGATGAGCGGACGTTTTCATTATTACGAAGGCCATTCTATGGAAACAGTAACTTTTCCCATAAGAGTTTTTCATCTGCTGGGTATTAAAAACCTCATCCTTTCCAATGCTTGCGGAGGTGTCAATCCGGCTTACCGTGTTGCAGATATCGTTATTTTAAAAGACCATATCAATATGATGCCTGAACATCCGCTTCGTGGCAAAAATATTGAATCGTTCGGACCGCGTTTTGTGGACATGAGCGAACCGTATAACAAAAAAATGATCAAAGTCGCTGAAAAAGCTGCTTCTGAAAACAATATTAAAATTCATCAGGGCGTTTATGTCGCTTTACAGGGCCCGACTTTTGAAACACCGGCTGAATACGGAATGATCAAAGCCATGGGTGGCGATATGGTAGGAATGAGTACCGTTCCTGAAGTCATTGTGGCCAAACATATGGGTATGGATGCTTTCTGTATTTCCGTAATTACAGATCTTGGCGGACCAGACATTGCTTTTGCCGTTTCCCACGAAGAAGTTCTGAATGCAGCCAACAAAGCCATGCCGAATGTGATCGCTGTGGTGAAAGGTCTGGTTAAAGACTATCAGTAAATCATCATAGAAATTTTCAATCTCATAAATTTTTCCTAATTCATAAGAAATCAATCTCCAATTGCGTTTCATTGTTTAGATTTGTATACGAAATTGAAAGAATGAAAAAGTTAGCATTAATTTTTATGATCAGTCTTTTCGGACTGGGCTATTCGCAGCAGCAACCTAAAGTACTCAAAACCAGTTTCTCCAAAGAGGCTTTAGCACAAAAGCTGGAAGATGAGGAAGGTAAAAATATGACCATCCAGCAAATTCTGGATCACCATAAAGGAAAAGTTTTAGTGATTGATTTCTGGGCCGGATGGTGCAGAGACTGTTTAAAAGCGCTTCCAAAAGCTGAAGAACTTGAGAAAAACAATCCCAATGTAGATTTCGTATTTCTGTCACTGGAAAGATCAAAAGAAGGTTTTAACAAAAGCCTGGACAGATTCAATATGAAAGACAAGGATAACTATTGGTTTGCTTCAGGATGGAAAAATGATTTCAACAACTATATTGACCTGAACTGGATTCCAAGATATATGGTTGTGGACCAAAAGTCTTCTATTGCAAAATATTACGCTATTTCACCGGAAGATCCGGAGATCCAGGAAACCATAAACCGTCTTTTGAAATAATGATTACAAGAGAAGCTACAGAACAGGATCTGGAGGTCCTTTTAGAATTCGAGCAGGGAATTGTTACTGCAGAAAGACCGTTTAACAGTACACTTAAGGATGGGGAGATTCACTATTATGATTTGCTTCATTTGGTACAATCTGAGGATTCCTTAGTACTGGTCACGGAAGAGGATCATGAAATCATTGCTTCCGGGTATGCAAAGGTTAAAAAACCGGACAATAATTATTCTAATTTCGACCAATATGCTTACCTAGGTTTTATGTATGTAAAGCCTGAACATAGAGGAAAGGGAGTTAACAAGCTGATTCTTGATGAATTGGTAAGCTGGGCAAAGTCTAAAGATATTTCTGAAATAAGGCTGGATGTGTATGCAGAAAATGAGTCTGCTGTAAAAGCTTATGAAAAAGCAGGCTTTGAATCATTGCTCGTTACGATGAGAATGAAAACATAATAATGAAGTTTGAAGCCGGAAGAGGAAAGTTATTGCAGTCCAAAATCAGAGCCACCGCAAAGTTTTACTCATTTTTTTAAACATAATTCTCCAATTTCAGGGGAACTGTTTAAAATTATTGACCAACAGTAACTTCCAGCCTCCTTCTTCCAGCTTCCAACCGCATTTATATAGAATAGAATTTAATTCAAAATAAATGAATCCATATCTTTGCGGTATGGATTCGTCTTTTCCCACCCGTAAAATAATTCATGTCGATATGGATGCATTTTATGCTTCTGTAGAGCAACATGATGATCCGTCACTCAAGGGAAAGCCTATCGCCGTAGGAGGAGAGCACCGTGGTGTGGTTTCAGCTGCGAGCTATGAAGCAAGGAAATACGGTGTACGTTCTGCGATGCCTAGTAAAACGGCCAAGGAGAAATGTCCGCATATTATTTTTGTTCCTCCCCGCTTTGCGCGCTATAAAGAAATATCAAAACAGATCCGGGAAATTTTTCATGAATATACAGATTTGGTAGAACCTCTTTCTTTGGATGAAGCCTATCTTGATGTTACGGAAAATAAAAAAGATATAGAATCTGCCAATCAGATCGCCAAGGAGATCCGTCAGAAAATATTTGAACAGACGGGTCTTACCGCTTCTGCGGGAATTTCTGTGAATAAATTTCTGGCAAAAGTAGCTTCCGACATCAATAAACCGAATGGGCAAAAGACCATTCATCCTGATCGAATTGAAGGTTTTCTTGAAGAGCTTCCCGTTGAAAAATTTTATGGTGTAGGAAAAGTTACGGCTAATAAAATGTTCAGCCTAGGGATTTATAAAGGAAAAGATTTAAAGAAAAGATCGATAGAAGAGCTGGTCCGGCTTTTTGGGAAATCGGGAGGTTATTATTACAATGTTGTGCGTGGTATTCATAATTCTGAAGTAAAACCTCATCGCATCCAGAAAAGCGTCGCTGTAGAAAGAACCTTTTTTGAAGATCTGTTTGATGATCAGGAGATCAATGAAAAACTGGAACATCTGAGCCAGGAACTTCATCAACGGTTGCAAAAGAATAATATCCTTGGAAGAGCTTTAACTTTAAAAATCAAATACAAAGATTTTTCCCTTT
This sequence comes from Chryseobacterium antibioticum, assembly GCF_012927325.1. Classification (GTDB taxonomy): domain Bacteria; phylum Bacteroidota; class Bacteroidia; order Flavobacteriales; family Weeksellaceae; genus Chryseobacterium; species Chryseobacterium antibioticum. The sequence continues at coordinate 68,697 of NZ_JABBGI010000001.1, forward strand.
TCACCAGAAGCTTTACGAAGGAAGACTATTTCACTTCTCCTGAGCAGTATTTCAACACCGGAAAAAAACTCTGGGAACTTAGGCCTTTCGATAAACCCGTAAGATTATTGGGTCTGTCCCTCTCGCACCTCAACACAGAGGAGAAAAAGCAAGTGTCCATTCAACTAAAGATCCCGTTCGAAGAGTTTGACAATCAATAGCTGAAAAATTTTCACTATCTTGTAGAGAACCAACCAAATCACAACCTATGAGCACGACGATAATTCAATTTTTCCACTGGTATTCTGAAGGAAATGGAAAGTTATGGAAAGAAGCAGAAAAACAGGCCTCCCATCTGGCAAAATTAGGAATTACCTCGGTTTGGTTTCCCCCCGCCTATAAAGGAACGAACGGAGGCTACTCAGTAGGCTATGATGCTTATGATCTGTACGACCTTGGAGAGTTTGACCAGAAAGGAAGCCTTCCTACCAAATATGGTACTCATCATGATTATCTGAAAGCCATTAAAGCTTTAAAAAAACAAAATATAGACATCATCGTTGATATCGTTCTTGGGCATAAAGGCGGCGGCGATGAACTGGAGAAATTTAAAGCGGTAAAAGTAGACGAAAACAACCGGGAAAAAATGATCTCCGACGTCATGGAAATAGAATCTTATACCAAATTTACATTTCCGGGAAGAGGAAAAAAATATTCTGATTTTGAATGGAATTTCACCTGTTTCAGTGGTGTAGATTATGCTGAAGGTATGGAGTCCCATATTTTTAAGATCCAATCTGAGTATGGTAATGACTGGGAAGAGATGATTGACGATGAGAAAGGAAATTACGATTATCTGATGTATAACGACATCGAACACCGGAATCCTTTTGTTCGTGAAGAACTCAACACCTGGGCGGAGTGGTATTTCAAACTGACTGATTTTGATGGAGTAAGACTGGATGCCTTAAAACACATTTCATTTGATTTTTACAAGGAATGGCTAACGATGCTCCGCTCCAATTCAGGGAAAAACATCTTTGCAGTCGGAGAATACTGGGCTCCGGGACAGCTGAATCTTCTTCAGAAATATATTGAAGTAACGGAAGGATGCATGAGCCTTTTTGACAGTTCTCTTCAGAACAATTTCCACACGGCTTCCAACGAAGGCGGTTCTTATGATCTCCGGAGAATTTTTGATGAAACCCTTACACAGGCAGATCCTATGCATTCTGTAAGTCTTGTGGATAATCATGATACCCAACCTCTGCAGGACCTTGAAGCTCCGGTGGAAGCATGGTTCAAACCATTAGCCTATGCCCTTATTTTGCTTCGTGAGAATGGATATCCCTGTGTCTTTTATCCTGACCTTTATGGAGCTCATTATACAGACAAAGGCAGAGATGGGAATGACCAGGAAATTTTCCTTGAGAAAGTAGATGGCATTGAAGAACTTCTTAAAGCAAGAAAGGATCATGCTTACGGAACACAGAGAGATTATTTTGAAGATGCTAACTGTCTCGGCTGGACGCGTGAAGGTGATGATGAACATTCCGGATGTGCCGTGGTTCTCAGCAATAAAGAAGCATACAGTAAACCAATGGAAATGGGGAAATGCTATTCCGGAAAAGAATTCTATGATCTGCTAAAAAGGAGTAAGGAAAAAGTAACCATCGATGAAAACGGATGGGGAAATTTCCCGGTTCCGGCAGGAAATGTAAGTGTATGGATCAGTAAATAATTCTGAGAAATGAAAAAAGCATACATGACCGGAGGATTACTCTTCTGTTCATGTATGCCTGAAAGGATTTACCCATATCATCTATGCCTTAGCAATTGATATACCGGCAATTCCATATATCGCTTGCCCATTCACAACAATAGCCGTCCTCATTGGAAGTACAGCATACCTTGTCACGGTGGATGTCGCCTCCTTTTAGGTTCTTAAGCTCTTGCCTGTTAAGTTTTCGTGCGTTCAGATGTTTTTTTGTTTTCATAGTTAATATGTTTTAAGATTTGGTTAACTAAATATACATAAAATACTACAAATCAATTAATAAATACAATCAAACACCTAAATAAGGCTACATAGTTCACAGCAAAAACAATAGTATAGTAAATTACTTTCGGGGTAGGAATTTTAGATTTTATTGTACTTCAATTTTAAAATGTCAACATATTGAACGTGATGCTTTCTGTTATCTGTGTTTTAAAATGATCAGTTTAGTGTTTTATATTCACTTGGAGAAACGCCTACTTTGGCTTTGAATAATCTTGTGAAATGTTGCGGGTATTTAAATCCGAGATCATAAGAAATTTCACTGATGGATTTTGATGGATTCAAGATCTGTTCCTTCGCAGCATCGATCAGTTTATTGTGAATAAATTCCTGAGCGGAAACCCCTAATTCTTTTTTGATCAGGTCGCCGAAGTAATTAGCAGAAAGGTTCAGTTTTTCGGCAAAGTAATTGACCATCGGGAAACCTATATTTTTAGGATTATCCGATTTAAAATAATCATCTACCAGGTTTTCAAACTTTCCAATCACGCCCTGATTGATATGATCTCTGGTAATAAACTGACGGTCATAGAAACGCATACAGTAGTTTAAGAACAGTTCAATATTGTTCACAATCAATGATTTGCTATGCTTATCAATGGATTGTTCGAGTTCAAGTCTTATGTTTTTAAAACATTCTAAAACAATTTCTCTTTCTTTTTCTGAGAGATGCAAAGCTTCGTGAACGTCATAGGAAAAGAAACTATAATCATTGATATTTTTGCCGAGATTGGTTCCTTTGATCAGATCAGGGTGAAACAGCAATGCATATCCACCGGGCTGTATTGACTTTCCATCGTTGGTTACTCCACTCACCTGCCCCGGAGCAATGAAGACCAGCGTTCCTTCCTGATAGTCGTAGCTGTGTTTGCCGTAATGCATATCACCGCAAATGACATCTTTCAGAAAAACAGTATAAAAGGTATATGTTCTTCTGTACTGGCAAATAGGATCAGATTTTGAAAAATCTACTACACTTACCAGCGGATGTAGCGTTTCATTATTAACCATTTTATTGTAATCTGAAACACTCTTCACTTTCTCAACTTCCTGATCTTCCATAGACTGTCTTTTTAATCTTATTCAAAATTACCACTTTCTCACGTACTGTATAGGATGTCTGTAAAATTGGTAGGTATTTCGGTAATCTGTATAAGCTGTGTTTATTTAAAAGTATCGAATTTTGTACCGTTATGGAAACATTGAATACAAACATTTTTCCAAAAGGAGAAAAAGCCCCTGAAGCTTACTTCTCCGGAGGAACAGCATGGGTGCAGATTCTAAAGCCCAACGAAGATGATCTGAACTGCCAGATCGGAAATGTTATTTTTGAGCCCGGATGCAGAAATAACTGGCATTCTCACGGTGGTGGCCAGATTTTAATCGTAACTTCAGGAACCGGATTTTATCAGGAAAAAGGAAAACCGGCTCAGGTATTACATGCGTGAGATGTCGTAAATATTCTTCCCCATATCATCCACTGGCATGACGCTGCTCCAGATAGTGAATTCGCACATATAGCGATTAATCCCAATACGCAAAACGGTATTGTGGAATGGCTGGAACCGGTAAATGACGAGGAATACAACAATTTATAACTAAACTTAATTAACTTAAATCAAATAAACCAATGAGCACATTAACAGTAAAAGCCTACGGAGCTGAGTCTACCACAGCAGACCTGAAAGAAATGAATATCGAAAGAAGAGAAACTACACCCACAGACATAGAAATTGACATTCTATACTGCGGAGTATGCCACTCTGATCTTCATACAGCCCGTAATGACTGGGGCGGAACAATGTATCCTGCTGTTCCCGGTCATGAGATCGTAGGCAGAATTACGAAAATAGGAAATGAAGTCACTAAATTTAAAGTGGGAGACCTAGCTGCAGTAGGATGCATGGTAGATTCATGCGGACACTGCGACAGCTGTAAGCAGGATCTTGAGCAATACTGTCTCAATGGATTTACAGGAACATATAATGGAAAAGACAAGCATTTGGGAGGCCATACTTTTGGCGGATATTCTGAGAAAGTAGTTGTAGATGAAAGCTTCGTTTTAAGAGTGCCGGAAAATCTGGCTCTGGCTGCTGTAGCACCGCTTCTCTGCGCAGGAATTACGACATGGTCTCCATTGAGACACTGGAATGTTGGGCCGAACTCTAAAGTTGCTGTTGTAGGTTTGGGCGGACTGGGACATATGGCCATTAAATTAGCAAAAGGTCTAGGAGCTGAAGTTACTTTATTCTCCAGAACTCCGGGGAAAACGGAAGATGCAAAACAATTGGGTGCAGACCACGTTGTTATTTCAACAGATGAAGAGCATATGAACTCTGTAAAAGGAAAATTCGATGTCATTATTGATACTGTCCCTTATGTACATGATGTAAATCCTTATGTTGCCACTTTAAATATCAGCGGAACATTAGTTTTAGTAGGATATTTAGGCGGTTTAGAGCCTATCTTAAATACAGTTCCTATGATCATGGGAAGAAGATCTGTAGCGGCTTCTTTAATCGGAGGTATTGCTGAAACTCAGGAAATGCTGAATTTCTGCGGCGAACACAATATTGTTTCTGAAATTGAGATCATAAAAATGCAGGAGATCAATGAAGCATATGAAAGAATGCTGAAAAGCGATGTAAGGTACCGTTTCGTTATCGACATGAAGTCTCTGTAAGATTTTCAGACTTGAATAAAAAAAGACTCTTCACTTTGGAAGAGTCTTTTTTATTTATACTAATAGGCCTTTTTCATATCCTGAAAAGCCCAGTCTGCCATCGCATCAATTACCGGAGCCAATTTGAGGCCTGCTTTACTCAATTCATAGGTAACATGCGGAGGAACTACCGGTTTTGCTGTTCTTATAATTAATCCGTCAGCTTCTAACTGTTTAAGATGCTGGATCAGCATTTTTTCTGTTACTTCAGGTATAGCTCTTTTTAATTCGCTGTATCTTTTCCCTCCTGTTGAAAGATTAAACAGAATAATAGGTTTCCAAAAACCACCTATTTTTTCCATTACATACATTACAGGGCAATGTTCTAATATGCTTTTTCTGTTCTGCTGAATCGTAGAACTCTCTTTAATTGCTGTCATGATACATACTTTAGGGTAAGTACTTGTATAAAAGTAAGTACAAATATAACTTTGTATCAGAAAATAAACAACATTTATTATGAAAATTATTGTAACAGGTTCTTTAGGGAACACCGCAAAACCATTAGCACAGCAATTAATTGCAGAAGGCCATGATATTACTGTCATCAGCAGCAGTGATTCTAAAAAAGAAGAGATCGAATCATTAGGAGCAAAAGCTGCCATCGGTTCTATTAATGATCTGGATTTTCTTACAAAAACATTTGAGGGAGCAGATGCTGTATTTGCGATGACTCCACCGATCATGGGCGAAAGTAATATCATTAAAAACACCATTAAAGCAGGTGAAAATTACGCTGAAGCTGCAAAAAAAACAGGGGTAAAAAGAATCGTGATGTTAAGCAGCGTAGGAGCAGATTCTCCTGTTGAGAACGGTCCTATTGCAGGACTTCATCACATCGAAAAATTATATAATGAGCTGGAAAATACTTCTGTGACCTTTCTAAGAGCAGGATATTTTTATATTAATTTCTTTAATGATATTCCATTGATTAAAAACGCGGGAATTATCGGCGGAAACTATTCAGGGAATATAAGTATTCCTCTGGTTCATCCTGCTGATATTGCTAAAGTTGCTGCTGAAGAATTAGTGAAAACCTCAACAGGTAAAAATATCCGGTATATTGTAAGCGATGTGCGTAAAGCCTCTGATTTTGCTGTGGTTTTGGGTTCAGCAGTCGGAAATTCAGAACTACCCTGGGTTGAATTTACGGATGCGCAGTCACTAGACGGAATGAAGCAGGCAGGACTTCCTGAAGAAATGGCTCATTTATATGTTGAGATGGGTAAAGGAATCAGAACGGGAGTCGTTCAGGCCGATTTTATCGAACAGGGTTCACCTGTTGATGGCAAGATTAAATTGGAAGAGTTTGCGAAAGAATTTGCTTCTAAATATTAATTTGTTTGGTCTTAAAACAAAAATTCAAGACTGAAACTTAATCTACGTCGATTCAGTTTTTACTTTAAAGTTTCTATAAAAAAGTTTCGGCGCACCTGCGGTGCGCCGAAACTATAATTTTAAACTATTTTGTAAGTTTTAGAGATCAATTTCAACCTCAATTTATTTTTTCTCCTTCAACGTTTCTTTTAAAACTTTAAGTTTTCCATCGATAGGCTGTTCTATTTTCAAACCTAATATTTCAGCGACTAATGGATATACATTGACATTCGAAAACTCTTCAACAACTACGTTATTTTTAAATTCCGGGCCCCAGGCCAAAAATGTAGCTTTCATTTCGGGAACAAGTCTTGCATTGTAGCCATGCTTTCCGACTGATGTTTTCTTTCCTTTTTCCAAAAATATTTTTGGAGCTTTTGGAATAAGAAGGATCTGGCCTATTCTCTGGTACTGATCGTCTTTGGTACCGAAATGCAAATATTTAGGAAGCCTTTTATCTAAATACACTTCGTAATCGTCTGTTTTTCCGGCTTTAAGTTCCTGATACACTGATTTAACCTCTGTCGGATTTTTCACTACAACTCTTAATAATGTCTGAGAGTTATAAAAATCAAATCTGTCTTTATTAAAGAGGATGGCAGGAATTTCTAACGGGCTGCCACCGTCTACTTTGATCATTCCGTGGTCCGAAACAAAAACGAAGTTTACGTTTTTCAATCCTAAACCATTGATTTTCTGAACTAAATCGCCTATTGCATGATCTATTAAATGAACTGCATCTTCTGTTTCTTTGGCTTCCGGCCCGAAGTGATGTCCGCTTCCATCAACCTCAGGAAAATATAAGGAAATAAAATGAGGCCTTTTATCCATCGGTAATTTCAGCCAATCAATTACTTTATCAACTTTTTCAGCGGGAGTGAATTTTTCATGATACGGATAATAGTAAGTGGGTCTTTTTCCTCCGGCATCACTTGCAGAACCTACCCACATTAGCGAAGCCGAAACCATTCCCTGTTTTTCAGCCAATCCCCAAAGAGGAACTCCACCATACCAGCTTCCGTCTTCTGCATTTTTTTTATCACTCATGGCATAGAATTCTTTTCTCTTATAATCATAGAAAAAATTATCGATCAAGCCGTGATGTGATGGGTATAGGCCGGTAATCAGACTCCAGTGATTAGGAAAAGTGATGCTTGGATAACTGGGAATCATGGCTTTGGCCTGAACTCCCCCACCGGAAAGTTTTAAAAGGTTCTCCGCATTGTATTTTTTAGCATAATCATAACGGAAGCCATCCGTTGAGATCATGATCACATAAGGTTTCGTCTGTGCATCAACACTGTTATAACGGTTGGGAATGATAACCTGAGCAGTATCAACCGGTGCTTTCTGTGCAAAAAGTGTTAAAGAAAAAATAAGCAGTAAAAAATGCAGTCCTCGCTTCATTATAGAAATTTTCAGCAAAGTTACTGTGTCGAAACCTGAGATGAAAGTTTAATGGGTTAAAAAATCATTAAAAACAATTTTTAGAATGTGTTTTAAATAAAATGTTGTTCTTACAGGTTTAAGTCTCTTCTGATTCTTTCTTCCCTATCTGACTAATATATTCACTCGGCGTAATTCCTTCTATCTGTTTAAAAACTCTATTGAAAGTAGCTTGGTTAGAAAATCCAGCTTCTGTATAAATATACATTAAGGTTAGCTTCTGTAAGTTGCTTTCATCAATAAGCTTTTTCACATAATTAATCCTGTGTACATTTAAGTAATTACTAAAATTCTGGTATCCTTTGCAGCGGATTATCTTGGAGAGATATGTATAATTGACATTTAAAGAAGTACTTAGCATGGATATGTTCAAATTTGTTTTTTGAAACATTTTATCATTCCTCATCATACTTTCCAGTTCTTTAAATAGCTTTTCAGCCGTCTCATCGTTAATAACTCCATTTTCAGCTGTTTTTTGCAGAATAGGGGTTTTGGTATTCTCTTTCTTACTATTAATCAATTCCTTATCCTCAACATCGATCAGGACCTTAAGCTTATTTATTTTATTATTATAGACAAGCAACAAAATGATAACAACAAGATTAAACCCAAAAAGAAATACATCGGAAATAATAACTTCACTACGAGAATACTTTGGAAAGGTAAGATCAAAATACTGATATACTAAAAAACAAGTAAGAATATTTACGATTAAATAGATAGAATATAGAATAGTATGCTTCTTTTGAAAAAAAACATATGCTACTAATGGAAGAGGAAATAAAGAAACAACATTACCGATAGAGTTACCCCAAAAAGTAAGCATAATGTAAAAGTTATACAATGGAGCAATAATCATATATCCATGAATTATTCGGTCTGCGGCATACTTTCCTTTTATCAGAATATAAGTGTAAGAAAGAATAATTAATCCACCCGTAAGATACAACACTATAGTTGCATTGTAAATAAAAAATTGGAAAATAATAATGTACAGTATAAGAATACTGCACATGATAATGATGTACAGATGTATAAAATGTTTTTTTAGATTTTCGATTTCACTCAGGTATAAATCCCTCATTTTTTAACCTATCAAATAATTATCTTTCAATTATGTTTTACACAAACAATTGATTAACAGAGATATATTTATTTTAAATTTATATTCAAAATCAACTCATGTTCAATTATTTTGATTTACTAAGGTATGTAATTTTGTAGAATCAAAATAGATAATTCGCAAATCCCTCACAAATTGAATACACTTGGTATCTATAGAAAAATATTGCTCAGCATTATGCTGGTAATATTTCTTTTTGTAAATGCCCGGGATAGGAACGATTCAGCACATAACAGAAATATAGAAAAAAAATAACAAACAGCTAACATTTTTATTTCCGAAGGAACATCTGTTTATGGAAAAAGAATGATTTATAATGCAAAGTTTTCTGCTATAAAAAAGAAAAGGTTCAAAACAGATACAAGATTTTCAGCTCAAAAAAAATCACTCCTTCAAAGACAAAGCAAAAAAGATCAATTGTAAAGAAAAATTATTATGAAAACATAACTATTAATAGTGAGTCAAATAAAGAGTTACAAGCTGCTGCAAATCAAAAAGCTGAATGCATTAGATTATCAGAATATTATAAATCAGATTTAGCAATTCTTTATAAAACATGCACAAGATTATATTTTTTCAAGAAACTACTCCCCTCCATCTATAATCATACTCCAATTGAGAATGGTAAAAATATGACTTTAAGTATCAGACCACCACCAAAAATCATTTTCAATCTATGTACAAAAAAAAGAGTATAAAGCTATTCTCCATTAAAAAAATTTAAACCTTATTATGATGAAAAATAAAATATTCTATATGTTCTTGCTATTATTTCTTTCTGCAAGAATTTTTGGTCAAGTTGGTATTAATACCTCCACACCTAATCCTAAGTCTGCACTGGATATTGTTTCTAAAAACAATAATACAGGAATTTTAATTCCGCGCCTAACCACTGTCCAAAGAGATGCTATTGGTGCAGCATCTACAGAAGATGGTCTAATGATATACAATACAGATGAAAAGTGTTACAACTATTACCAGTCAGCAAATGCTGCATGGCTAAGTTTATGTGGTACCTATCAAAAGGCAGTATATACTGCAGACTGTACTTCTATTAAAGTATTTGGCACTTATACGCAAGGGACATCATTAAATACAAGTAATTATATCACGATGCCTATTACAGTAACAACGGCAGGTACTTATAACATTGTTGCCAAAACAACTAACGGATATTATTTCGAGAAATCCGGAGTATTTCCTACCACAGGTACCTTTACCATTACTTTAGACGGTTCCGGTACACCGAGTGTAGGTCCTCAGACCAACACCCTTTCGTTTGTCTACGATGGAGTAACAGATACTACATGTACAACCAAAACAGTAACGGTTTTAGGTTCACAGGTAAGTTATGGTATTAATTGTGGTAGTTCTGTAGTCAACGGAACTTATAATAAGGGAGTACAACTGGTGTATGATACCAATACTGTTACCGTTTCTCTATCTAACGTAGATACTGCAGGTACAGTGAGTATTAACACATCTACTAATAACGGTGTAAGTTTTACCACTACAGAATCAGTAAGCAGTAGCAGTACAAGTATTACACTGCACGGGGTAGGGACACCAACAAGTGCAGGTACTTATACGTATACCTTCACTACCAATGGTGCCAATCCACAAACGTGTACATTTTCTGTGCCTTTCGGTACTACTACGGGGACCTTTGCCAATCCTGCAAACCGATGTCTTGAAATATACAATGACGGAAAAACAACAGATGGTTATTACTGGGTAAAAGATGCCAGCGGTAACAAATTTAAAACGTATTGTGATATGTTCAACGGAGGATGGACCTTGATTAAGTCTCTTTCCGAAAGACAGATCTTAGTAGTAGAAAGAACGCAGAATGAATCTTGGGCTACACAGACTGTAAGAAATCCGGTAACTACAGAAACCGGAGTATTTAACGAATACGCATTTTCTCTGTCCTCTGCCACAGTAAATAATATAGGAAGCAGCGGTACAGGTGCCAAGGAATACCGTTTTTCTATAAAAGAAAAAGGGCATACAGGAACGACATTAGCAGTGGTAGAAAGTACCACAGTATCCCCAGCTAATGATTATTGGTCAAAAATCAATTATATTAATGCAGTGGTTACCGATGGAAACTTAGCGACATCCAACTACAGCAGTTATGGAAACACAACTACAGGTAAATTGTTCGGTTTTGATTTTGGTAAACCTGTTACAGGAAATACACTCTATAAATTAAATGGTGTTGATTTCATTGCCAATATTCCCGGATTATATAGTGCTGCCAATTTCTTTACAGGAATCTATGGTGGTATTGGTTATGCAGGAAGTAATACACCTGTCAATAATTTAACCTATACCTATCCTACAGCCCAAACTTATACTTTCAATAAATATTATATCAACGATATGTTTGGATTATATATGAACTCCGAAGCTCAGCTTAATCATCATATCGGTACCTGCTCAAACAGTACTGATGATTATGGAGGAGCAAGTTTCTGTAATGGCGGATGGGCCAACTGGAGACCTCATAATTTTAATTTGAGATCCGGCAATTATGAAGGTAGGATTATTCAATACTGGGTAAAATAATTTTTAATTATTCTTTCGGAGATTCTTTTTAGAATCAAAATACAAGACACAAATTTTTATATAAAATACCCTTCTGTCTCCTATTATAATTTAAGCGATTTTCATAGACAAAATAAGAGGCAGCTGGGTATTTTTCTTTCATCTGGATACTACTGACCAATTTATATATCATGATTTAGAGAAACCAATTTTATAACTAAAAATACAAAATTATGGCTCTATTAGAAAAATTTTTCAGCCTGAGTATAATCGAGATGATTAGATATATTCTTGTTTCGGGAGCCTTTTATGTGATATGTTATATTATTTACAAAAAAACGTTGGCTTCTGCCAAAATACAAAAAAGAGATGTTTCAAGTAAAGATATAAAAAGGGAAATTTATCATTCTTTAGTTTCTTCTATCATTATGACACTTCTTCTTGTTTTAATTGTCAATACACCTATGGTCAACTATACCCAATTATATGATACCATTTCCAGTTATTCTATAGTATGGTTTATAATAAGTATCCCTATTGGCATGCTTATTCATGACACCTATTTTTACTGGCTACACCGCGTACTGCATCATAAAAAAATATTCAGGCATGTACATCTTGTCCATCATCAATCTAATAATCCCAGTCCTTTTTCATCATATTCGTTCCATATTTTAGAAGCTATTGGTGAGGGGCTAATCATTCCTCTACTGTTATTCGTCATTCCGCTTCATCCCATTGCTATTTATATTTTTCTTTTAGTTTCTTTTATCATTAATATATATGGGCATCTGGGATATGAAATTGCTCCTAAATGGTTCAGAACATCTTTTTTATTCAATATTCTTAATACTTCTGTCTATCACAATCTTCACCACAGTAAGTTTCAGGGGAATTACAGTTTGTATTTTAGGTTTTGGGATAAGATCATGCATACTGAAAATCCTCTGTATATAGAATTATATGATGAAATTCAGAATAATAGATTCAAAAATTAGTCTATATCCAATTCATTTTTCTAAAACCAAGGTCGTCATCAAAATTTCACTCAACTATAAATTAATGCGTTCTCATATGAAGCAGAATAACAAAGAAAATTTCAAACATATCCATATTGGAAAATACCTCCAGGCAAGAGTTGAAGATTTACAAATACCACAAGATAGAATTGGTAATTTTTTAAACGCAACCGATGAGGAAATACAATCTATGTACAGATCTGAAAGTATAGACAGTTATCAATTATTACGATGGAGTAAATTATTAGAATATGATTTTTTCAGACTATACTCGCAGCACCTAATTTTGTATTCGCCTCCTACAAAAAAGGATTCAACTGCCTCTGAAAAAAATATCCGCAACAGTCTGCCCATCTTTAGAAAACATATCTATACCAAAGAAATTATAGATTTTATTTTAGAGATTATCTATACAGGACAAAAAACCAGACAACAAATTATTGCTGAATACAGGATACCAAAGACTACCTTATATAAGTGGATTGTAAAACATACAAATGAAAACACAGGATATTAAAAAAATAATACAAAAAATTCTTAAAAATGAACCATCCTAATTATAATAAAATTTATCTTGATCTCATTGATAAAAAATTTCCTGAAAAAAAAGAAGAACTTATTCCTTTACTTGCAGAGGAAATAAAAAATTCTCTTGAGCTTATTAAATTTAATAATTTGATTTTTACTTATCAAAAGAAAGACATACTGGCTTTTAATCAGAAACTACGCTCTTACGATGAAACGAGCATTAAAAAAATCATGGAATATCAAAAAACGAATCAACTCAACAATCAACAAATGGCTAATCAATTTAGAATCAGCAGAAATACTATAGCCAAATGGAAGAAATTGTTTGTTTAAGCTGAAAAAGTTGAATAAATACCAGAAGAATTAATACTATCCGATAAATTTTAGAAAATATTGTATGTTCCGACAAAAATAGAATTTAAATAATTTAAAATTATAATAACAAACCCTCTCACAAGGTAAGAGGGTTTATTATTTGAGTTTGTTTACTTATTCTTTAATCAGTTTTTCATACGTTAAGCTGCCATCTTGTAATGTAATTTCAAGGTAGTAGCTTCCTGATCGTAGATCGGAAATAGTAAAACTGTCTCCGTTCAGTTTTACGGATCTTACTTTTCTTCCCGTTGACTCATACAAATCAACAGATTTTATTTTATCTGCATTTTTAAAGCTCACTGTTTCTTTGGCAGGATTTGGATAAAGAATTATTTCTTTGCTGTCTAAAGCCGTTTCATTAGTACCTAAAGTACTGCTAAAAGTAACCGCAGTAGTACCGCAACTATCTGCACCATGATAACCAACAGTAAGACTGCCTAATCTTCTTGCATAAGCAATATTCAATGGACTGTTTGGTGGAAAATTAAATACATAATCATTAGCATCACCAGTATTTAAAGCTCTTGTTCCTATTACAGTCCGCACTCCGGATGCTACTGTATTAGATGTTACTGTCCAGTTTTGAGTTGCATCTGTTGTAGGTGCTGTAAAACTTCCAGTAAAATTTCTATCAGTAAAATTTGTACCATCAAAAAGCACAACATCACTGCCTGCATCAGACATACCTGTAGCATTAAACGCCAAGCCAAGCCAACTAGTTGATGGGCCTATAAGTGTGACTGTAACCAATGTGTTTGTGACATCTATTTTAGCAGAATACGTTAAATTTGTTCCCCCATTAGAGAAGAGAGGCACTGTTCCTGTCGAATATGTTTGGCTTTTTACATTAAAAAAAGCCAAAAATCCGATTAATAATAAGATAGTTCTAAATTTCATATGATCAATTTTTTAATAGGTTAATAATTTCCTGATTTTTAGAAAGTAAAGCATATTCAAAAACTGTTTTGCCTTGTTTATCAGCCAGTGTTTTATCTGCTTTATTCTTTAATAACAGTTCTACCATTTCCTTGTTCTGGGACTGGACAGCATACATCAGCGGTGTTATTCCGCCGGCATTTGTAATATTCGGGTCAGCTTTATTCTGTAATAATTTTTGAGTGAGATTTTTATCTCCTTTAAAGACAGAAGCCGTTAAAGCCGTTCCTTCTCCGCTTGCATAATTTATATTTTTAACATGGGTAATCAAAAATTCAGCAACCGGAGTATTTCCCCTGTAACAAGATAAAATCAATGGTGAAAATCCATTTTCATTGGTCTGGCTGATAATATCCGGATTCTGCTTCATGAGTTCCTGGACTTCTGCTACGGTTCCGCTTCTGGCAATATCAAATATTGATTTTGCTTTTTCCTGAGCAGACATGACAGAAAAACTCAGGAAAATACTTAGGATTAAAATGATGTTTTTCATTGTTTTGTCATTACATAATTATATTCCACCTTAACATTTTCTGCGACTTTCTTGGTTACCATTTTAGGAATGGTCACATTGTGATCTACAGGTCTGGCCATAAAACTTCCCTGCATATACACCTTTCCATCTTTGGAATACATGGAAGCTGCCGAAGACACGGCCTTATCTACCCCATGAAAATTCAGGATTCCCTGAACGGTATATTTCTGCGGTGAAGCGGTAAGTTTCGTTTTATCAAAATTCAAAACCTTTCCCTTGAAAGTTGCCTTGGGATATTTTGCTGTTTCCGCATAGCTTTCATTAAAATGCTCTTCCATTAATTTAGTTTTAAAATGAAAGTTTTTAACGACGGAAACGGAAGCCATCTCTCCATTGTCTGCATTCAGAATAACAACATTATTACCATCTTTTGCAAACACATCTTCGAATAAAGGCACGGATGCCTCAAAAGTTACGCTGCCTGTTTTAGAGCTGTATTTCTGGGCTGAAGCAAAACCTGTGAATAGCAGCATGGCACTCATTAATACTAATCTTTTCATATTCAATACTTTTTAATTTTCGGCAAGCCCGTCGGCTTTCCATTTTATGAAGGTGTTGATCTGAGTCTGGGATAAAGATCCGCCCTGTGGCATTTTACCTGGATCACCGTTGGGTCTTTGTATCCTGTCGAGAATTCCATCAATGTTATTCTTTACATCAGTATAAGTGGTCAAAGGTTTATAACTTCCAACGGCATGACAACCAATACAGTTATTATCAACAATGGTTTTCACCTCAGTATTGTATTTAACAGCTATTGTAATGGGAGTATTATCTGAGATTTCCTCATAGGTTCTGCTGTCACAAGCAATGAACAAAACAACTGATGACAATATGTATAGTATCTTTTTCATATTAAAAAACTCTATAAAGGTTAAACCCAAAAAATATCTGTCCTTTCCCCCACTTTCCTACTGCATTGGAGAGATAACCGATGTCCGAATTGATCTGGGAATTCGAGAATAAAAGCTGGAAAACATGTCCCCCGGTTTCTATATCCATCCCTAATGAAAGAGGATTTTTATAGAAACTGTGATTGTCGAAATTCACAAAATACTCTGCGTTAAGAGAAATTCTTTTGGAAATTTTATAGCGGCCGCCTAATCCGGCAAGAAACTGATTCTTGTCTTCAATGGCAGGATCATACAAATTTTTGTGGATGTATGAGGGAGTAAGCTGTAATGAAAACTTATCATTAAATCTTCTTGAGATTAAAGCCTGGGTAAGGTAAGCAAGTCTGTCGCCGAATTTAAGATAAGGATAATTGTCTTTATCCAGATCTGTATTTAACGCCATTACATTGTAACCCACGATGTCTGCAGGGAAATTTTCAGTTTGCTTTACCAGTTTATACTTTACGGCGCCTTCGAATGTTTTCATATTCGTTTCCCTGGAAAGACTGACTGAAATTCCGTCGGTAACCCCGTAAATCACGCCCAGTTTCGTAGAAGCATCATCGAGTCCGAAAAAGTTTTTAAAGCCGGTACTGATGTCTCCGAAACGGTGTGCTACGACAATGTACCATTCTTTTTTAGCAGAAAGCTTTGTGGATTGCCCTGTAACAATTTGCAGGGCTTTGAAGGCAGGTTGAGAAATTTCTGTGGTTGTTTTGAGTGTGTCAATATCTTTGAGCAGATCTTCCTGTGCAGAGACAAGACCTGAGGCCAATACCGACAAAAATAAGAGAGTTTTTGTCATATACAATTTTTATTAAATTATGATATGACAAACTTATCGAGTTATGAATTCAAAAGTATGTGATAAAAGTCACCGAACAAATTGTTTTTATCAATGATAAAGATAAAAACATTAAAACACCATATATTAGATTGATCTAACATTTTCATTAACAGGTATTTTGATCCCTTCTTTGGTCTGAATAATTTCACCTTCATTTTCAATCTTTTTTAATACTCTGCTTACTACTTCCCTGGAAGTACCCAAATTATTGGCGATTTCCCGGTGTGTAATCTTTAATGGATTGTTTCCTGTCACTGAAATCTGCTGTTTGATATAGTTCAGAACTCTTTTGTCAAGTCTATGAAATACCGCATCATTTACCATATTCATGACGTCTGAGAAACGTTTGTCGTATTCATGATAAAATACCCTGTTGATCTCCGGAAAGCGAATCAGCCATTCATGGATAACGGATACAGGGATCAGGATGACCTCAGACTCTTCTTCGGCAACGGCATACACTCTGCTGGTACAGTCTGTAAAGATCGATGAGAAGGTCATCAGACAGCTGTCATTAGGTTTTATATAGTAATAGATAAGCTCCCTGCCGTCATTAAGGGTAAAAACTTTGATCGAACCTTTGATCAGAAAAGGGACATACTTATTTTTCTGTCCTTCCCTGATGATCTCGGTTTTTGCCTTGATGTCAGTCATCACTGCATTTGCATGCAGTTCATTTAAAAAATTTTCACCTAAAAACCCGAATTTATTAAGAATAAATTGATCATTAACCATATCTGCTTATCATTTTCAAACAAATATATAAAATGCGATATTCATATACCATAAAAATAACGTTCTTTAATTATCTCTATTAAAATTTAACAATTCATTAATTAATGAGGTCATTTTAAATAAAAGTAAAAAATTGCACTTAAAATAGTCAAATAAAATAACCAATATCCGGAATAAAAAATGCCCCGGTAAAAACCGGGGCATTCTTATGTATTGTAAGAAAAATCTTATGCTTGTACGTTGTTTCCTCCTAATACGAAAGGCTCAACTTCTTTGATTTCTCCGAACTGCTGCTCGTAGTTAGCAATGTTCTGTTGAAGAGCAGATAATACTCTTTTAGCGTGAAGTGGAGCAAGAATGATTCTTGATCTTACTTTAGCTTGTTGAACACCCGGCATTAACTGGATGAAATCTACTACGAACTCAGATGGAGAGTGGTTTACCAATGCTAAATTAGCATATACTCCAGCAGCTACCATTTCGTTCAATTCGATGTTGATGTTTCCGTCTTGTGGATTTTGATTGTTGTCCATTGTTATAAAATATGTTTTTAAAATTCGAAATTTGAGATTGTGAAAATATAAAAATAAATCCAAACCTCAAATTTCAAATCATTAATTTTAGTTAAGGTCTTCGAATTCTTTTCTAGAACCTACAATTACATTCTGGTATTCTTTAAGACCTGTACCTGCAGGGATTCTGTGTCCTACAATTACGTTTTCTTTAAGACCACTTAAGAAGTCTACTTTACCAGCTACTGCTGCTTCGTTTAGAACTTTAGTCGTTTCCTGGAATGATGCTGCAGACATGAATGATTTAGTTTGAAGAGCTGCTCTTGTAATACCTTGAAGTACAGGCGTTGCTGTAGCAGGTAAAGCTTCTCTTACTTCAACTAAAGCTTGATCTTCACGCTTCAATTTAGAGTTTTCGTCTCTTAATTCTCTTGCTGTAATCATCTGACCTGGCTTGAATTCTTTAGAATCACCAGCTTCAGTTACTACTTTAAGACCGAATACTCTGTTGTTTTCTTCCAAGAAGTCGAATTTATGTTCTAATGCACCTTCAAGGAACTGAGTATCACCTCCGTCTACGATAGATACTTTTGTCATCATCTGTCTTACGATGATTTCAAAGTGCTTATCGTCGATTTTCACCCCTTGCAGACGGTAAACCTCCTGAATTTCATTAACAAGATATTCCTGAACTGCAGTTGGACCTTTAATTCTTAAGATATCGTCCGGTGTAATAGAACCGTCAGAAAGTGGAGAACCCGCTCTTACGAAGTCATTCTCCTGAACAAGAATCTGGTTAGAAAGTTTTACCAAGTAAATTTTTCTTTCACCTGTTTTAGCCTCAACAATAAGTTCACGGTTACCTCTTTTGATTTTTCCGTAAGAAACTACCCCATCGATTTCTGTAACAACCGCCGGGTTTGAAGGGTTTCTTGCTTCGAATAATTCGGTAACTCTTGGAAGACCTCCGGTGATATCCCCTGCTTTTGCAGATTTTCTTGGGATCTTGATCAAGACTTTACCAGCCTTAATTTTTTCACCATCGTTTACCATTAAGTGGGCTCCTACCGGTAAGTTGTAACCTTTCTGTTCAACTCCTTTAGAATCTACCACTTTTAAAGTAGGTACGGCTTTCTTATTTCTGGATTCAGAGATTACTTTCTCTTCAAATCCTGTTTGCTCATCTATTTCAAGCTGGAATGAAATACCCTGGATAATATCCTCGTATTCTACTTTACCAGCGGTTTCAGCAATAATTACCGCGTTGTACGGATCCCATTTTGCAATAAGATCACCTTTCTTCACTCTGTCACCAGATTTAACTACCAACTGAGAACCGTAAGGTACGTTAGCAATCATCAACGGAGTTCTAGATTCGTTATCTGCAACCAATCTAAATTCTGTTGTACGTGAAACTACTACTTCAGCATTGTTACCGTTTTCGTCTTCAGAAGTAATTGTTCTTACTTCATCCAATTCTACGATACCATCTCTTCTTGCAGTGATTGAAGGGTTTTCTGAAACGTTTGTAGAAACACCCCCCTGGTGGAAAGTTCTCAACGTAAGCTGAGTACCTGGTTCCCCAATTGACTGTGCTCCAATAACACCTACTGCTTCACCCATGTGGATCATCTTACCGGTTGCCAGGTTTCTACCATAACATTTAGCACAGATTCCTTTTTTAGTTTCACAAGTAAGTGGAGAACGAACTTCAACAAACTCTAATCCTGCAGCTTCGATTCTTTTTGCCAATACTTCATTGATCACCTGATCTGCTTCAGTGATTAACTCATCTGATTCCGGATCATAGATGTTATGAAGAGAAACTCTACCTAAGATTCTTTCAGAGATCTTTTCAACGATCTCATCATTCTTCTTAAGTGCAGTCACTTCAGTACCTCTTAGAGTACCACAGTCGTCTTCAGTAACGATAACGTCCTGAGCAACGTCTACCAGTCTTCTTGTAAGGTAACCAGCATCGGCTGTTTTAAGAGCGGTATCTGCAAGACCTTTACGAGCACCGTGAGTAGAGATAAAGTACTCAAGGATCGAAAGACCTTCTTTAAAGTTGGCAAGAATCGGGTTTTCGATAATTTCCGCACCGGTAGAACCAGCTTTTTGCGGTTTTGCCATCAAACCTCTCATCCCTGATAACTGACGGATCTGTTCTTTGGAACCCCTCGCACCAGAATCAAGCATCATATATACAGAGTTGAATCCACCTTGATCGGTTTTCATTCTACCCATAATCATTTCAGTTAATCCGGCGTTGGTGTTTGTCCAAACGTCGATTACCTGGTTGTAACGTTCTGTATCTGTAATCAGACCCATGTTATAGTTGGCTCTAATTTCGTCTACTGTTTCAATTGATGTAGCAATCATTTTTTTCTTCTCAACAGGAACTACAATGTCACCTAATGAGAATGAAAGACCTCCTTTGAATGCGTTTGAATATCCTAAGTCCTTCATTGCATCCAGGAACTTCACTGTTGTAGGGAAATCCGTATCTGCCAAGACTCTACCAATAATGTTTCTCAGTGATTTCTTCGTTAAAAGTTCATTAACGTATCCTGATTGTTTAGGAACAATTTGGTTGAATAAAATTCTACCTAAAGAAGTTTCGATCAATTTTGTTTTGATTTCACCATCTTCTTTAACCGGTAGTCTACATCTTACTTTAGCATTCAATGAAACTCTGCCTTCAGCATAAGCGATTTCCGCTTCTTCAGGAGAATAGAATGCAAGGCCTTCACCTAAAACTTTCATATCTTCTGTAGAGCTCAATTCTTTGGTCATGAAATAAAGACCAAGAACCATGTCCTGAGAAGGTACGGTAATAGGAGAACCGTTTGCCGGGTTCAAGATGTTCTGAGAACCTAGCATCAATAACTGAGCTTCAAGGATCGCTTCAGGGCCTAACGGTAAGTGTACCGCCATCTGGTCACCATCGAAATCGGCGTTGAATGCTGTTGTTACCAACGGGTGAAGCTGAATAGCTTTACCTTCGATCATCTTCGGCTGGAATGCCTGGATACCGAGTCTGTGAAGGGTAGGTGCTCTGTTCAATAGAACCGGGTGACCTTTCATCACGTTTTCAAGGATATCATATACTACAGGCTCTTTTCTGTCGATGATTCTCTTTGCAGATTTCACAGTTTTTACAATACCTCTTTCAATCAGTTTTCTGATGATGAATGGTTTGTAAAGTTCTGCTGCCATATCTTTAGGAATACCACATTCGTGAAGCTGTAAGTTTGGACCTACAACAATTACGGAACGTGCAGAGTAATCTACCCTTTTCCCTAGTAAGTTCTGACGGAAACGACCTTGTTTACCTTTCAATGAATCAGAAAGTGATTTCAATGGTCTGTTTGATTCAGATTTTACAGCAGAAGATTTTCTTGTATTATCGAATAATGAATCTACTGATTCCTGAAGCATACGCTTCTCGTTTCTCAAGATTACTTCCGGAGCTTTGATCTCCAATAGTCTTTTCAGACGGTTGTTTCTGATAATAACTCTTCTGTAAAGGTCATTTAAGTCAGAAGTAGCGAAACGTCCTCCATCCAATGGAACCAATGGTCTTAGTTCTGGTGGTATAACAGGAAGTACACGCATAATCATCCACTCTGGTCTGTTGATCATTCTTGTATTAGCACCTCTTAATGCTTCTACAACGTTCAATCTTTTAAGAGCTTCAGTTCTTCTTTGCTTAGAACCTTCGTTGTGAGCTTTGTGTCTTAAATCGAAAGACAATGCATCAAGGTTGATTCTTTTTAACAGATCTTCAACAGCTTCAGCACCCATTCTGGCGATGAATTTGTTGGGATCAGAATCATCAAGATACTGGTTTTCCGCAGGAAGAGTTTCCATGATGTCAAGGTACTCTTCTTCTGTTAAGAACTCCATGTTATCGAAATCAGAACCGTCTAATTTTTTAGCAATACCCTGCTGAATCACTACATATCTTTCGTAGTAGATGATCATGTCTAATTTCTTAGAAGGAATTCCTAAAAGGTAACCGATTTTGTTTGGTAAAGAACGGAAATACCAGATGTGAGCGATAGGCACAACAAGATTGATGTGTCCGATTCTCTCTCTTCTGACTTTTTTCTCTGTAACTTCTACTCCACAACGGTCACAAACGATCCCTTTGTAACGAATTCTCTTGTATTTACCACAAGCACATTCGTAATCCTTTACCGGACCAAAGATCTTTTCACAGAACAACCCGTCTCTTTCAGGTTTGTGCGTTCTGTAGTTAATAGTTTCCGGCTTAAGTACTTCCCCTCTCGACTCTTGAAGAATCGATTCCGGTGAAGCTAAACCGATGGTTATTTTATTAAATCTACTTGATTTATTTTTATTTGACATTTTTTAGATTTTAGATTTTGGATTATAAATTTTGGATTATAAATTCTGAATTGATTCAAAATTCAATATTCAAAATTTAAAATTATTCCTCAAGTCTTACATCAAGTCCAAGTCCTTGTAACTCGTGAAGTAATACATTGAATGATTCCGGAATACCTGGTTCAGGCATAGATTCACCTTTTGCAATGGCTTCATAAGTTTTTGCTCTACCAATCACGTCATCAGACTTCACTGTCAGGATCTCTCTCAAGATGTTAGAAGCTCCAAATGCTTCAAGAGCCCAAACCTCCATCTCTCCGAATCTCTGGCCACCGAACTGAGCTTTACCTCCTAACGGCTGCTGAGTAATCAATGAGTAAGGACCAATAGAACGTGCGTGCATCTTGTCATCAACCATGTGACCTAGTTTCAGCATGTAGATAATACCTACAGTAGCCGGCTGCGTAAATCTTTCTCCGGTACCTCCATCATAAAGGTGAGTGTTACCGAATTTAGGAAGACCTGCTTTCTCTGTATACTCTGTGATCTGATCAAGAGTTGCTCCATCAAAGATTGGTGTAGCGAACGTCATCCCTAATTTTTGACCAGCCCATCCAAGAACTGTTTCATAAATCTGACCGATGTTCATACGAGAAGGTACCCCTAGTGGATTCAATACGATATCTACCGGTGTTCCGTCTTCAAGGAATGGCATATCTTCTTCACGAACGATTCTTGAAACGATACCTTTGTTACCGTGACGTCCTGCCATTTTATCCCCTACGTTCAACTTACGTTTCTTAGCGATATATACTTTAGCCAATTTCATGATACCAGCCGGAAGCTCATCTCCGATAGAAATAGCAAATTTCTCACGGTTTTTAACTCCCTGGATATCGTTGAACTTGATTTTATAATTGTGAATTAATTGTTTAACCAATTCATTCTTATCGTTATCTACCGTCCAATCTGCACCGCTTACGTTGACGTAATCTTCAACTGAAGTCAATAATTTATGAGTGAATTTCACACCTTTACCGATGATTTCCTCATCAAGGTCGTTGGTAACTCCCTGAGAAGTTTTCCCACCTACCAGTGTGTTTAATTTTTCAATTAAAGTATTTCTCAACTCATCAAACTTAGCCTTGTAAGTGTTTTCAATTTCTTCAAGTTTAAGTTTTTCTTCACTTCTCTTCTTTTTATCTTTAATATTTCTAGAGAACAATTTTTTGTTGATTACAACACCTCTTAATGAAGAGTCAGCTTTCAATGAAGCATCCTTTACATCACCGGCTTTGTCACCAAAGATTGCTCTAAGAAGTTTTTCTTCAGGAGTTGGGTCTGATTCACCTTTTGGAGTGATCTTACCGATCATAATGTCTCCAGGCTTCACTTCAGCACCAATTCTGATCATCCCGTTCTCGTCAAGATCTTTAGTAGCTTCTTCAGAAACGTTAGGAATATCTGCTGTTAATTCTTCCATACCTAATTTGGTATCACGAACTTCCAGAGAGTACTCGTCTACGTGGATTGAAGTAAACCAGTCTTCACGTACAACTTTTTCGTTGATTACGATTGCATCCTCAAAGTTATATCCTTTCCAAGGCATGAAGGCTACCACTAGGTTTCTACCCAATGCCAATTCTCCGTTTTCAGTAGCATAACCGTCGCAAAGTACCTGTCCTTTATGTACCGTCTCACCAATTCTTACATTTGGTCTTAGGGTAATGGTTGTACTCTGGTTGGTTTTTCTGAACTTGGTCAGGTGGTATGTTTTAGTAGCGGACTCGAATTGTACTAAATCTTCGTCATCGCTTCTTTCATATTTAATGGTGATCTTATCAGCATCTACATATTCTACAGTCCCTGTACCTTCAGCATTGATCAAAATTCTTGAATCTTTAGCAACCTGCTGTTCCAGACCTGTACCTACGATTGGAGCTTGTGGCTTCAATAGAGGAACTGCCTGACGCATCATGTTGGATCCCATCAATGCACGGTTCGCATCATCATGTTCCAGGAATGGAATCAATGAAGCTGAGATACCAGAGATCTGGTTTGGTGCAACGTCGATAAGGTTAACCTGAGAAGGTTCAACTACCGGGTAATCACCGTCCAGTCTAGCAATAATTCTGTCTGTTAAGAATTCTCCGCCATCCGTCAATTCAACGTTCGCCTGAGCAATTACTTTATCTTCTTCATCTTCTGCATTCAGATAAATAGGATCAGCATTCAGATTTACTGTACTGTTCTCTACTTTTCTGTATGGAGTTTCGATGAAACCTAGGCTATTGATTTTAGCATAGATCCCTAGAGATGAAATCAAACCGATGTTTGGTCCTTCCGGAGTTTCAATCGGGCAAATTCTTCCGTAGTGGGTATGGTGAACGTCACGAACCTCGAAACCTGCTCTTTCTCTTGATAAACCACCAGGCCCTAGTGCAGATAATCTTCTCTTGTGAGTGATCTCTGAAAGCGGGTTGGTCTGGTCCATGAACTGAGAAAGCTGGTTGGTACCAAAGAACGAGTTAATTACTGATGTTAATGTTTTAGCATTTACAAGATCAAGCGGAGTAAATATTTCGTTATCTCTAACGTTCATTCTTTCCTTGATTGTTCTTGCAATTCTTGAAAGACCTACACCGAACTGTCCTGCTAATTGCTCTCCAACAGTTTTGATTCTTCTGTTTGAAAGGTGGTCAATATCATCCACCTCAGCTTTAGAGTTTACCAATTCGATCAAGTGTCTTACGATCGCAATGATATCTTCTTTTGTAAGAACCTCAGTGGTTGTAGGGATATTAAGACCTAACTTTTTGTTTAGTCTGTAACGTCCTACTTCACCAAGTGAATATCTTTGCTCAGAGAAGAATAATTTTTCAATGATTCCTCTTGCTGTTTCCTCATCGGGTGGATCTGCATTTCTTAACTGACGGTAGATATACTCTACTGCTTCTTTTTCAGAGTTCGTAGGGTCTTTTTGTAGTGTATTCTGGATGATAGAGAATTCGTTTGCATTTTCTTTGTGAATCAGGATAGATTTCACGCCAGCATCAAGAATAAGATCTAAGTGTTCTTTTTCAAGAATAGTTTCTCTGTCCAGGATGATTTCGTTTCTTTCGATAGAAACTACTTCACCTGTATCTTCGTCTACGAAATCCTCGAACCAAGTGTTCAATACTCTTGCAGCCAATGTTCTTCCTTCTACTTTTTTAAGGGCAGCTTTAGAAACTTTCACTTCTTCAGCAAGGTCGAAGATCTGAAGGATATCCTTATCAGATTCATAACCGATAGCTCTTAACAGGGTAGTTAATGGTAACTTTTTCTTACGGTCGATATATGCGTACATTACGCTGTTGATATCTGTTGTAAATTCCATCCAAGATCCTTTGAAAGGGATAATTCTTGAATAGTACAGTTTAGTTCCGTTTGCGTGGTAAGTTTGTCCGAAGAATACACCAGGTGAACGGTGAAGCTGCGTAACGATAACTCTTTCAGCACCATTGATGATGAAAGATCCACTAGGCGTCATATAAGGAACCGGGCCTAAATACACATCCTGAACCACTGTTTGGAAATCTTCGTGCTCAGGGTCTGTACAATACAATTTAAGTCTTGCTTTAAGAGGGACTGAATACGTCAATCCTCTTTCCACACACTCGTTAATTGAATAACGTGGAGAATCTACCAGATAATCAAGGAATTCCAATACAAACTGATTTCTAGAATCTGTGATTGGGAAGTTTTCCTGGAAGGTTCTGTATAAACCTTCGTCTGTTCTGTCTTCTGGAAGGGTATCAAGCTGGAAAAAATCTCTGAAAGACTCTAACTGGATGTCCAGGAAGTCAGGAGTGATAATTTTTCCTTTAGCTGATGAGAAGTTAATTCTCTGATTCCCCCTTGTAGTTGCTGTTGTTTTACTCATAAAACTTTTAAGAAAGGGTTAAAAAATATTTTGATTCATTAAAAAATATCAGGAAAGAAAAAGAAAAGAGAGAAAAGATAAAAGACTTCAAATGTTTGGCGCTATTAGAAATAATCTTTATTCTTTGTTCTTTATTCTTAAAATCTAGCCTAACTGCAACGCTGGTATATCTTTTCACAGCGTAATGCAAAATATTCTTATTCTTTTGAGGCAGAATTACCTGTAGTATCTATACACAAGAAACCCCTTTCATTATTTTCCATGAAAGAGCTGATTTTCAATATTTTATAGATTTTCGTACAATGATTCGCGCCAAAAGAGGGACAAAGGTACAAAATTTTACGTACATAGACAAATAAAACCACTTCATTTTGAGATCGTTAAAACTTTTTAAACAAAAAAGGCCACCCCTAAGGATGACCTCTCATTTGTAGAAATATGAAGAATTATTTTACAATGATCTTATAAGATTTCACCGTTGACTTCGTTTCTATTTTCACAATATAAACACCCGCCGGTAGTGAAGCTGTACTGATTTCAGTGTTTCCAGAGAATTTATCTGACTTGATCAACTGCCCCTGAGCAGAGAACAAGGTATACACTCCTCCTTCTTCAGACTTAACATTAAGGTTTTCGCCTGATTTTACAGGATTTGGATATACTTTAACATCATTAGCCTTTTCAGTGATATCAGAATCAGCAATTGCTTTTGCATTAGCATTCTGACCGTTTTTCAACAGAGAAGCATATGGTGAAAGCGGAGAATTTGGCGCTCCTCTTTTCACAAGGTCTGTATCTACAACTGCCTGAATACCATCTTTGTCAAGGTCAACAATTCTGGAGATAAATCCTGCTCCGAAATCATCTAAGCTGTCTTTACCAATTGCATAAAGGTCAAAGTCAGATCCGTTAGAATTCAGGTCAATGAAATCTGGCTTATCATCACCATCTGTATTTTTAAGAGGGTATTTTAAGATTCCAGAATCCGGAGAGGTTTCTAAAATATCTGCAATACCATTAGTTCCCACTGCAATATTACTGTCGATTATACCATTATGGTCAGTATCGATCTGGTTGATTACTGATGTTGGAATACCAGATTCAAATAAATCTAAAATACCATCATTATCAGAATCTAAATCAAGGTAACTTGGAATTCCGTCTCCCAATACCTGAACCGGTCCGAAAACCCCTTCTGTATCGTCATCTTCAAATTTACCATTCTGATCAAGATCTTCTAAAGCATCTGAAATTCCGTCATTATCAGAATCAAGATCACAAGCATCCTTAATACCATCTCCATCTGTATCCAGTGAAGGCGATTTATCATTTACTACTGTACATCCTTCAGCACAGTCAGGAATACCATTACCGTTTGCATCAATACTGTCATTACCGTTTGGACACTGATCGAAACAGTTAGGAACACCATCATTATCATCATCTCTGCTTGCAAATGCATTGTAGATGTTATAATTCTGAGGAATACGAATTCCTGTTCCACTGTAGAAAGTCACTTTAATACGGTTGAAAGGTTTTGTTGCCTTACCTCCTACATAAAATTTATTGGAATCTGTAGTGAAGAAGTTTCCACTGATCAAGCTTCCTGTACTTGTGAAAGTATCCGTCTGGGTATTATTATTGTAAAGTGTTACCCTAATATTTTCAAGAACGCTTACTCCAATCAGGTTAGCTGCTTTTTCTAATGTAAATCCTGCATAAGTATTGGCAGGAAGTAATGTACTGCTGCTTACTGTAGCATATGCTGAGAAAATACTCAAAATAGAAGCTGCAGGAAGAGTCGCAGTAGCATAATTAGAGGTATTGGTATCTACAATAGCTGATGCGTTCGTCATTTTCGCCAGGATAAGACCAAGGAACCCAGGACCTGAAGTCCAGCTAGATCCTGTTACCAGATTACCGGTAATAGCAGAACCACTTGTCTGAATTTTATCATTACAGTCACAAGATACAGGCTCTTCAAATGCATAATACACTTTCAGAGATCCTAAATTAACTCCTAGAGTCTGCGTCACTTTCAAACGAACTTCGTTAAAAGGCTTAGAAGCCGTCAATGTCACTTTTTGTTTTCCTGAACCAAAACCTAAAACTTTGATATTGATCAGTCCACCTCCATCAGACAATGCTTTAGAGTCCTGAAGCTGTCCGTATAAATAAGTTTCTACAGTAATGTTTTTAAGGAATTCTGCGCTTAAAAGCTTTCCTTCATCATCAGGAGAGATCACAAAACCAGTTTTGTTCCCCGCTGGATACACCTGGTTTTTATCTAAAACTCCTACCGAATAAGATCCAAGAAGCCCTGCCGGCAATACAATAGACCCATAAGAGTTTTTGTCGCCATCTCCTATTCTGTCTTTATTCTGAACAAAAGAAAGCGGAGCAAGGAAACTACTGCTTCCTGATACATTACCATCTACACCGCTTCCCGCAATAATATCATCACAGATACCATTCTGGTCAACAGGCACCTTGGTAGGATCGAATGCAAATGCATAATACACATTCATTGAACTGAATATAGACAGTACATTGGTTTGATACAACCTTACTTCATTAAAATCTTTTGTTGTTTTTAAATGCAGGAAGATTCTGTTCTTGCTCCCACCGAATGCAGGAACAGATAACAAGGTACCGCTGGTAGTTGTTTCCTGAAGAACTCCATTTTTATAGGTACTGATCCTTAGTGAGCTTAACAAATCTACCGTAATGAAGCTTGTTCCAAGATCTACATTAAACCCGGTGATATATCCAGCCGGATATGTAGTATTGGTATTCTTTACAGAAATACCGTTTCCACTCAAAAGGGACGCAAAATTCCCCATGCTTACACTGTTATCAAGGTTTGCATCCACTACAGGATTCATACTTCCGCTATAACATGCCAGACAGATTCCTGAATTGTTAACAGGCTTCGCTTCCACACCCATTCCTCGAATAGGCTCGTAACCCTTTTGGGCAGATATTGCGGCGGACATCATGAATATCATGAGTACTGCTGCAAATCTATCAAATAATTTTCTTGCCATTTTTTTTGTTTTTTTTATTAAGTTTTGTGTTTAATTATATTTATAAATTCTGCCATGCATAAGTGGTATTACCACTTTGTCTGCAACCAACGAAATTACCGGATGTAACACCCAGTACAGTGGTTACCTCATATATTATTGATCCTGCATTACCTGCATCACATGTAGGTCTTGTTGCAGTAGATTTGATTTGTACAGCTTTACTTACTTCCAAATCTGCATAGTTTGTGGAATTAGGATTCATATTGACACCCACATCTGTAAGGACCGTACCTACAGCTCCCTGTCCTGAAAACACTTGTGTAGTATTGGCATAGGTTGATTGATTACCCAGTGAAGTGCCCCCAATTCCTATTGCAATTGAACCTGTTCCGCCCACACTGTTATTACTTCCGAAAGCAAAATTATTCAGTGTGACTACGTTATTGGCCCCAAAGGCAAAACCGCCACCTGAAGCATCATTGGAATATCCTACTGCAACAGCTACAGAATTTCCTGTTTTATTAAATCCTCCGAAGGCGAAGTTATTAGAAGATGCCGCTGTATTTCCGGCACCAAAAGCTTTACCACCACCCGTCACAACGTTTGCTGATCCAATGGCTATTCCCGGAAAGTTGGCTGCTGAAGCAGTCGCTGTATTTCCTCTTCCCAGTGCTATATTATTTGAAGTATTGTTGATTGTATTGGTAGTTCCCCATGAAAGGCTGGAAGCATTCTCACCACCGCCCGTCAGGCCACCTGCAACATCAAGAACCGCGTGAACTTTATTAGCAGTAATCATGACAAGATCAGCTGCTCCTTTAGGTCCCAGATAATTTCCGGAAACCGGCGCTGCTCCTAAAACTTCTGCAGCCGTAGAAATTTCACCGACGGCATTTCCTTTCACCTGCCATTCTGTACCTGTTTGTTTTTGCCATTGTGCTCCATCAAAATAATAATATCCGGAAGTGGTCACATTGACTGTTTGGTTAGCTGGTGCAATATCCGCCAATGTCACATAGACCAATGCACCAATTTGGGCTGCTCCATATGTTTTTTTATTCAACTCTGTTTCAGTCAGTCTAGGAGCTATGATTCCATCCATCTTGGTTGTGACTGAAGGAGATCCTACCACATCAAGAGTTGCCTGCCCCTGGCTGGTATTAATTCCTACTTGCGCGCTCGCTCCAAAACATATGGACATAGCTGCGATCGTAAATAATCTGTTTTTCATTTTTAGTAATATTTGTCTTTTTTTTGTGTGTTTTTTTTAAGAAGTATAGAGAGCCTTTCAGACTCTGAGAAAGAGTAGAAAATGATAATTTCTCGTTAAAGCGAATGGATAGGATGTATCTAAAGGATACAATTAAGATATTTTATCCGGAAATTCAATGATAAGATTAAAACCTCCAAGACTTTTAGAATCTTCCATGGGATATCTGTTAGATCTTTTATAGTCTTCAATTGTCAAATCAGCACCTATCGGATCAAAGGACTGATGCCTGGTATACAATTTATGTAATGTTATAAAAGAGCGTATTTTATCTAGAGAAGCATACCCTATGAGAGAATGAATATGATTAAAATTACCTGTTGTAAAATGAGGGATATTTTTAAATCCAGATTCACCCGTGTTCCGTTCCCTACTAGTGCGTATTTGTGCAAAGATTTTATCAACGAAAGAGATGTTATAAGATTCAAAATCGAAGCTGACAGTACTATTTTCCACTGAATATTCCGCGTAGTCGCCAGTCATGTATTCATAACTGTCTATCATATCAGGACAGCAGTTTGAGACAGGCGATCCCTTCGCTGCTGAAGATGTAATGCTGAAACTTCCAATCTGCAATGCAGCCAGCATACTGATACAATACGCTACAGCAGAGCCGTAGAAGATAAAGTAACTTCTTTTCAAAATTATGTGTGTTTTTTTTCTCGGTGCAAATATAGTTATTTTTCAAATAAAACAATATTTTAATATAAATTTTAATTATAAATAAACAATTCCATGAATAATAAATATTTAATTAAGTTAAATTTTATCAAATCATCAATAATAATAAAATATGAAACTATATACGTTTAACATATTTGAATACTATTGTGGAAAATTTTAATTCAAATCTGATAAAAACAAAAAAAAAAGCCCGGACATTGCTGTCCGGGCTTTCTATTTTATAGTAAATTGAATTATTTCAATTCTACTTCAGCACCAGCTTCTTCTAATTGCTTCTTAAGAGCTTCAGCTTCGTCTTTAGAGATTCCTTGCTTAATTGCAGCAGGAGCTCCGTCTACGATATCTTTAGCTTCTTTAAGACCAGCACCAGTTAAATCTTTTACCAATTTAACGATAGCTAATTTAGAAGCACCTGCAGACTTAAGAATTACATCGAATTCAGTCTTTTCTTCAGCAGCTTCACCTGCACCACCTGCAGCAACTACTACAGCAGCAGCAGCTGGCTCAATTCCGTACTCATCCTTAAGGATAGTAGCTAATTCGTTTACGTCTTTTACAGTTAGGTTTACTAGCGTTTCAGCTAAATTTTTTAAATCTGACATTGTTGTAATGTTTTTGTTGATTATTTATTTAATTTTTTGAGAGTAATTATTCAGCACTTGGAGTTTCTTCCGTGCTTTCTGCAGCAGGAGCTTCTGGAGCCGCCTCAGCAGGAGTTTCTTCTACAGCAGGTGCAGCAGCTTCTTCAGTTGCAACTTCTACTGTTTCAGATTTGTTTTGAAGAGCAGAAACAACTCTTTGAATTGGAGACTGAAGTAATCCGATGATTTCACCGATCATTTCTTCTCTAGACTTAATGCTTACTAGAGCATCAAGGTTGTTGTCACCAACATAGAAAGTTTCCTGTACAAAAGCAGCCTTTAAAGCCGGCTTCTCTTCTTTTTTTCTAAAGTCTTTGATTAATTTTGCAGGAGCATTAGCTGTTTCAGCAATCATCAAAGCAGAGTTACCTTTGAACGTTTCAAACATTTCAGAGTAATCTACTCCTTCCATTTGCTCCATTGCTTTTTGTAAAAGTGTATTTTTCACCACTTTCACTTTGATGTTTTGCTTGAAAGCCTGTCTTCTGAAGTCAGAAGATTTAGCAGCGTTCAAACCGTCTAAATCTGCTACGTAAACTACTTTCGCATCCTGAAGCAAATCTTTGATCTCTTGTATTGCTACAACTTTTTGGTCTTTTGTCATTGTCTTAAGGATTATTATTAGTTAACAGATTTACTATCAATTGCAATACCTGGGCTCATTGTAGAAGACAAATAAATGCTCTTCACATAAGTACCTTTAGCAGCAGTTGGTTTCATTTTGATCAATGTCGAGATTAGTTCCTGAGCATTTTCTTTGATTTTGTCAGCATCGAAAGATACTTTACCAATACCAGCGTGGATGATCCCGTACTTATCTACTTTAAAATCAATTTTACCTGCTTTCACTTCAGTTACTGCTTTACCAATTTCCATGGTTACAGTTCCTGACTTAGGGTTAGGCATAAGACCTCTTGGACCTAATACTCTACCTAATGGACCTAATTTACCCATAACAGCTGGCATAGTAACGATAACGTCAACATCTGTCCAACCATCTTTTATTTTTTGTAAATATTCGTCAAGACCTACATAATCAGCTCCAGCTTCTTTAGCTTCAGCTTCTTTATCTGGTGTAACAAGAGCTAAAACTTTAACATCTTTACCAGTTCCGTGAGGAAGAGATACTACACCTCTTACCATTTGGTTTGCTTTTCTTGGATCTACACCCAATCTTACAGCGATATCTACAGAAGCATCAAACTTTGCAGTGCTTACTTCTTTTACAAGAGCTGAACCTTCTTCAAGGTTATAGATTCTACCTTTTTCTACTTTGCTTAAAGCTTCTTTTTGCTTTTTAGTTAATTTTGCCATTTCAATAAGTTTTAAGCGTTAGTTGGTTTAGTTCCTGTTACTTTTAACCCCATAGATCTAGCAGTACCAGCTACCATAGAAAGAGCAGAGTCTATTGTAAAGCAGTTAAGGTCTGTCATTTTATCTTCAGCGATTTTCTTTACCTGATCCCAAGATACAGCACCTACTTTGTTTCTGTTTGGTTCACCAGAACCTCCCTTGATTTTAGCTGCATCCATTAACTGGATCGCTGCAGGTGGAGTTTTAATAACGAATTCAAAAGATTTGTCTTCGTATACTGTAATTACTACAGGTAAAACTTGCCCTGGCTTATCTTGGGTTCTTCCGTTAAATTGCTTACAAAACTCCATGATGTTCACACCTGCAGAACCCAATGCTGGACCTACTGGTGGAGAAGGGTTAGCTGCGCCACCTTTCACCTGAAGCTTTACCATTTTAAAGACTTTCTTAGCCATTTTTATTTTTTTTAGTTTGAATAATTAATGAGTTTGGAAGCATTATTTATTCAGCAGATAACCGACTCACATACAGTAAATCTACTTTTCGGACTGCAAAATTATGAAATATTTTTGAATTAGCAAATAATAATCCCGTAAATACATGAATAAAAGTCAAATATGTGACTAAAAAAAAATTACCGCTCATTTCTGAGCAGTAATTATACTTCTTATTAATAGTTAACTTAGCTTAATTATTATTTTTTAATAAACTTTTCGGTTACCACTTTATTTTTTGTTTTGATTTCCAATAAATACATTCCTAAAAAACACTTTATTCTTTTCAAAAGAACGACAGAAAGTTCAAATTGATTCTTTTGACAAAAAACTTGTCAAAAGAACATCGAAACCAAACCATATCAACACTCCAGACTTATCAAAAGGAATTTACATTTTAAAAGCCACTGATCCATTAGGAAAGTTATTGTTTAAAAAATTTATTAAAGATTAAACCCATTCATTATTCAAAACAAGAAAGAGGCGACCTTTTGAGGTCACCTCTTATATAAAAGCGATTGATACTCTATTTAGAATCCTGAAGGCTTGTTAACCGTACGTGCAGAACCATTTGTCCCTCCCAGATCAGAATTAATATCATTGATATTCTGTTTCGTGATCAGTCTTTTATAGGCCATCAGATAGAGGTCTATTGTAAAATTATTATAGGTTCTTCCGGGGTTTGCAGAGGTAAGAGCGATAAGCTTACTGTCCGTAAATCTGGCTCGGATATGCCATGTCCCTTTACTTTTGAATGCCGTTACATCCGGAGATCCCTGTCTGTTGTCATTGATTCCGTTATCACCGTAATCAAGAGCTACGTTGGTGGTACCATCATTCATCTTAAATGAATAATTATGGACTACGACTAAAAATTTATCCTCATCAATTTTAGTATCATAATCTGTAATTCCCGCTCCGGATATTCCCGTAAGAGAAAGTTTAAGATAATTAAACAGTCCGCTGCTTTCCAGTTTAGGGTCATACAGCTGCAGAGAATTTTCAGAGGTAGCCAAAAAGCTTCCCCCGGTCATTGTAGGCTCTCCCGGATTTCTTAGATATAGTGAATTGGTATATGTGTTTCCGTTGACATCAAGTGTCTCTTTGGGATCAGTCGTTTTAATCCCTACTCTTCCTGACTGGGCATTCACAAACATTCCCAGAAATAGTATCATTATACTGTAAATTCTTCTTTCCATGATCATCATTATTGAAGCCCTAAAGGCGTGTTGGTTGAAACTCCTGAATAAATGGGCGAAGCAGAAGCAGAGACAGATCCCGTGAATGTTCCCCAATCTTTCACCAGCGATTTTTCAAATACATTAAGAGTAAGTGTCCATGTTCCGTTCACTGAAGATACTGTGCCGGCTCCTTTAAAACTTAAATTAATCGCATGATAATTTTTCCCACCGTTCTTAACCTGGGTTACTTCCGTAGAATAAGCTCCGAAAGATTTAGGATTGGTAGAAGTATTGGCAGCCGAAACAGCACTTGTAAAAACAGCACCGGTAATGGCTACTACATATTTACTGGTTTCCAAGTCTGTATTGAGATTAACGACTTCATCCTGGCTCACATTTTTCAGAATAACATTATAGGTATTCACAGGGGCTACATTACGAAGTGAAATATCAAGCATCTTGATCTTTCCTACAGGGGAAGTGTCTTTTGAACGGGTCAGAAGAAAATAATTTCCTCTTGCCGGTGAATTTACGGTATCTACCAGATAAGATTCTACTAATGTTTCTCCTGCTACATCTAAAGTTCCCTGAGGATTAACGGTATTAATTCCCACTTGTGCTTTTGCATTAAATAAGGCCGCTGCCACAAGGAATAATGTGGTGATTTTTTTCATTATGTACATCTTTATTATTGAATTAATGGAGCGGTAGCTGCCCCCGTTGTAGAAGCTCCGAGATCTTGAGTATTATTGATTTCTTTTGCATAGGCTTTGTCAAAAACCAGTAGATTAAGTGTCCATTCCCCAGTAGGAAAAGAGCTATCCGGAGCAAATCCCTGGTAATCGGCTTTCAGTTTCCAGGTTCCGTCGGAAGAATACGCAAAAATCTGAGGTACAGGAGTAAGCCAGTCTGCGGAATAGGTTCTTACAGCTTGTGTAAATCCGAATGAAGAAATCACTACAAGAAATTTGTTGGAGTTGATTTTAGTATCAAACTGATTCACCCAGTCTTTATCTGAAGGGTCACATGTGATCTTAAACTGAATAAGATTAATGGGAGCCGGAGAATTAGGGACAAAAGAATCGTTGTATGCCGTAATTTTATTTTCCGGAGCCGGAGACTTGATGACGAATGTGTAATTTTCGTCAGCTCCTAATTTTTCTAACGGACTTTTGAAGATCATTCCTGATGTTTTCATCGTCCCATTCACTGAGAGTTCTTTTTCAGGATTGGAAGTGTTAATACCCACCTGCGCGTTCATAGATACAGCACTTGCCAGAAGTACTGTCGAAATAATTTTAGTCATTGGACTTATGTATTGTGTTTGTCTTTATTAATTCCCCACCTGATTGATGCTCACTTTATTCTAAATGGCATACGAAGTTGCTACACTTCTGCTATGCATTGTATAAAATTAAAAGGATAAAGTTTTAAGGATTAATCGCTCAGTACTTTACAAGAAACATGCCATTCGGAAATAAACGATAAACAAATAATTATTTATCACAACGAAAAACAACAATTTAATTAATTATTCGATAAAATACAATCAAAATAAAGTGCATTTAATATGAAATTCACAATAAAACATCTTCTGCAATATTTTTTTTACAAATTTCAAATTGCGAACATATCAGGAACAAAAAAAGACCGCTTAAAAGCGGTCTTTGTATATTTAAAAAGTACTATTTATACTTTTTCTACTTGCATATAGCTAAGCTCCATTGGAGTTTTTCTACCGAAGATCAATACAGAAACTTCGATTTTCTTTTTGTCTTCAAGAATCTTTTCAACAGTTCCATTGAATCCATTGAAAGGACCGTCAATAACTTTAACGTTTTCACCTACAATGTATGGAATCTCAACATCGGTTGCGAATTCAGACAACTCGTCCATTCTTCCCAACATTCTGTTTACTTCAGACTTTCTCATGGGAACAGGATCTCCTCCTTTCGTTAAACTCAGGAAAGATATCACTCCCGGGATGTTTTTAATCGCGTGAGGAATTTCACCCATCAGATCAGCTTCGATCATCAGGTATCCAGGATAGTAAGGCTTCTCTTTAGGAACTTTTTTACCGTTTCTTATCTGAATAACCTTTTCCATAGGAATAACCACTTGAGTAACGTATTGCTCAAACCCTAAACGTTTGATTTCTGTCTCAATATAGTTTTTCACTTTATTTTCCTGTCCGCTGATTGCTTTCAGCACATACCATTTCAATTCGCTCATTATGGGAAAATACTTTTTTAGTTGAACACGTTAATTAGCATTCCAATTATGTTGCTGATTGCTTTTGAAAACAACTCATCAACTCCAAAGGTAAACAATGCCAAAATCACTGTAGCTATAGTTACTACAATAGTGGAAGACTGAAGATCAGACCACTTTGGCCATTCAACTTTATGTCTGAATTCGTTATAAGAACCTTTTAAAAAATCAACAAATGAACTCATAATTAATATTTGCACGGGCACAAGGATTCGAACCCTGATCAACGGTTTTGGAGACCGGTATCCTACCATTGGACGATGCCCGTAGATAAAAAGCTTCCGAGAGTTTCCTTCCGGAAGCTTTATTTATTTTAAGATGATTAGTCTAAGATTTCAGTTACCTGACCTGAACCAACTGTTCTACCTCCTTCTCTGATCGCAAATCTAAGACCTACGTTAAGAGCGATTGGCTGTAACAATTCTACAGTGATCTCTAAGTTATCACCAGGCATTACCATTTCTACACCTTCTGGTAAGAAGATCTCACCTGTAACGTCAGTAGTTCTTACGTAGAACTGAGGACGGTACTTGTTGTGGAATGGAGTGTGACGTCCACCTTCTTCTTTAGAAAGGATATAAACAGATGCTTTGAATTTTTTGTGTGGCTTAACAGAATCTTTCTTAGCGATTACCATACCTCTCTTGATGTCAGTTTTTTCAATACCTCTCAACAATAGACCTACGTTATCTCCAGCTTCACCTCTGTCAAGGATTTTTCTGAACATCTCAACTCCTGTAATAGTAGAAGTTAATTTTTCTTCACCCATACCGATGATGTCAACAGGATCACCTGTATTGATAATACCAGCTTCGATTCTACCAGTTGCAACAGTACCTCTACCTGTAATAGAGAATACGTCTTCGATTGGCATCAAGAATGGCTTATCAGTATCTCTTGGTGGTTGCTCGATCCAAGTATCAACAGCATCCATCAATTCTTCAACGCTCTTGAACCACTTATCGTCAGTCTTAGCACCTCCTTCAGCTGTAGCAGCAGTAAGAGCACCTAATGCAGAACCTTGAATTACTGGAGAGTTATCTCCGTCGAAATCGTAAGTAGATAGTAAGTCTCTAAGCTCCATTTCAACAAGCTCTAATAACTCAGCATCATCTACCATGTCAACTTTGTTCATGAAAACAACAATTCTAGGTACGTTTACCTGACGGCAAAGTAGGATATGTTCTCTAGTCTGAGGCATAGGACCGTCAGTTGCAGCACATACTACGATAGCTCCGTCCATTTGAGCAGCACCAGTTACCATGTTCTTTACATAATCCGCGTGACCTGGACAGTCAACGTGAGCATAGTGTCTTTTTTCAGTTTCGTATTCGATGTGAGCTGTATTGATAGTAATACCTCTTTCTTTTTCTTCTGGAGCAGAGTCAATTGCAGAGAAGTCTTTTTTCTCAGCAAGACCTTTGCTAGCTAATACAGCAGAAATAGCAGCTGTAAGA
Source organism: Chryseobacterium antibioticum (assembly GCF_012927325.1). Lineage (GTDB taxonomy): Bacteria > Bacteroidota > Bacteroidia > Flavobacteriales > Weeksellaceae > Chryseobacterium > Chryseobacterium antibioticum. Next base: position 106,952 of record NZ_JABBGI010000001.1, read on the forward strand.
GTAGTTTTACCATGGTCAACGTGACCAATAGTACCAATGTTCAAGTGTGGTTTGTTACGATTAAACGTTTCCTTTGCCATGATGTGAAATTATTTATTTATTGTTTATTCAAATTTTCAGTGTGCAAATATAATGATTTTTTAAATATCAAAACCTTTTTTCTTTAAAAAAATTCAACATCTTGATCCAAACAATTGCAAACCCCAATACTTCTAAGTATTGAGGTGCAAATTTACACAAATTTATTAATTGAAAGAAACCTTATAAGTGTTTTATTCAAAATATAGTCAAGGTAATCTGTTATAATAATTGTATCGTTTTAATAATGAACAAGATAAAAATTCACTCTAGTAAAAAAAAACTAATCAAAATCCATCTTCTCATTAATCTCGTATATCATTATGAACCATTAAAAATAATATGATGAGAACACTATTACATTTCTTTCTGGTACTGATTACCATGACCACTTTTTTTTCGTGCGATAATTCTGATGATGCAATGATGACCCCGGATACCAATGTTACCGGTCCCGATCTTATGGCTTACGGCCTGACAGGAATGAACGAACTCGTTTCTTTTAATGCCAATAACCCTAAAACATTTGCTGCTAAAACAGCAGTGACAGGAATTCCGGCAGGTGAAAAATTAATGAGTATCGACTTCAGACCTGCTACAGGAGAATTATATGCTTTGTCGAATGCAAGCAAATTATATATTATCAATACATCTTCTGCATCTGCCAGGATCGTGAGCTCTACAGCTTTTACTCCAGCGATTTCCGGAAGTATCGCTTCTATTGATTTTAATCCGACGGTTGACAGAATCCGCCTGGTCAGCAATTCAGGGCAAAATTTACGTCTTCATCCTGAAACAGGAGCTGTAGCGGCTACCGACACCAATACTTCAGGTACAGGCATTACCGGAGTGGCTTATACCAACAGTAAAGCAGGAGCTTCGTCTACTGTTTTATATGATATTGATCCTGTTGCCGGAAAATTATTTAAGCAAGATCCTCCGAATAACGGGACTTTGGTAGAAGTGGGAAATCTTGGAGCAACCTTCTCCGGACAGGCTGCTTTTGATATTAAATATGATAACAGTACAGCATTAGTTGCTTTAAGTGACAAACTTCACATTTTGGATCTGAATAGCGGTAAAACTACTTTTATAGGAACACTTCAACAGGCTATAATTGACATCGCAATTCCTACTGAAGCTGTAGCTTATGCTATTGACAGTTCAAATAACCTTCAGATATTTAATCCGAACAACCCGATGCCCGTTTCTAAAACAGTGACAGGATTACAGACCGGAGAAAATATTTTGGGAATAGACTTCCGTCCGTTAAATGGACAATTGTATGCTTTGGGCAGTTCTAGCAGAATGTATACCATCAATTTAGGAACAGGTGCGGCTACGGCAGTAGGAAGCTCACCTTTCGCTACTTTACTTACAGGAACTGATTTTGGATTTGATTTTAATCCGATGGTTGACAAAATAAGGGTAGTGAGCAACTCCGGACAAAATCTTCGTCTGGATCCTGTAACCGGAGGGATCACTGCCGCAGATACCACAATCACTCCGGTTACGGCTATGATCATTGCAGCGGCTTATACTAATAATTTTACCGGAACTACGGCCACTACTCTATTCGTCATTGATCATAATACGGATAAACTCTATCAGCAAACTCCACCCAACAACGGAACTTTAGTGGAAACGGGTTCTTTGGGAATCAATATGACGAATGCTAATGGTTTTGATATCGGAAGCGCAAGTCAAAAGGCTTATTTAATGGCTACGGTAGGGACCTCAACAAAACTTTATACTGTAAATACGACATCGGGAGCCGCAACAGCAGTTTCTGACTATCCTAATGCTGTAAAAGCTTTTGCAATAGGCTTAGGATTTTAAAAGGCTTATAAAAATTATTTCGATACGAAGAAGCGCGGAAAACTATGTTTTCCGCGCTTCGCTTAATATAAATAGATAGAAGAAATATTAAATCTGCTGGGACTTCTTCGTCCTGTTGAAGATCCAGAATATAATCGGGAAGATCAACAAGGTTAATACAGTTGCCGTAATTAACCCTCCGATAATCACAATGGCCAAAGGTTTCTGGGATTCTGAACCAATCCCGGTGGACAGGGCTGCAGGCATTAACCCTATTGAAGCCATGAGCGCGGTCATAATAACAGGACGTGTTCTGGATTTCACTCCATTGAGTATGGCAGTATCTAAACTCAATCCGTCCTTAACATTCTGATGAAACTCCGTGATCAGGATCACTCCGTTCTGAATACAGATCCCGAGCAAAGCGATCATTCCGACTCCGGCAGATATTCCAAAGTTCATTCTGGTGATATGCAGGGCAATTATTCCCCCAATCAATGCAAATGGCACATTAGCCAGTACCAGCAATGAGTCTTTCATGTTTCCAAAAAGGATGAACAATAAGAAGAAGATCCCCAAAATACTGATCGGAACCACCTGCGCCAATCGGTGTGAAGCTCTCTGCTGGTTTTCAAACTGCCCCGTCCAACCGATGGAATACCCATCCGGAAGATCAACATTGGCTACCTTTTTCTGCGCATCGGCAATAGTGCTTCCTAAATCCCGGTCGCGGATCGAGAATTTCACCCCGATATATCTTTTAATATCATCTCTGTAAATAAATGCGGCTCCGTTATCTTTTACAATGGTACTGATCTCTTTTAGCGGGATCTTTGCACCATCCTGTGTAGGAACCATTAGTGAAGCAATATCATTTTCATCTTTTCTGTATTCCTGGGAATAGCGGAGACGGATCGGAAATTTTCTTTCGCCATCAAACATTTCTGAAGCTGTTTTTCCTCCAAAAGCCATTTCCAGTACGGATTGTGCATCATTCGGCATTACTCCGTACGCAGCCATTTTATCTCTGTCCAGCACAACACTTACTTCCGGCTGTCCGATATTTTTAATGATTCCGGGATCTTTTACCCCGTCTACATCTTTGATCTGTTTTAAAACTTCATCAGCTAATTTGTCTAAGGTTTCCAGATTGTCACCATAGATCTTGATCCCGTTCTCTGCTTTGAAACCGGCTACGGCTTCTGCCACATTATCGGAAATCGGTTGGGAATAATTAAAGGTAATTCCTTGGTAACTTCTGAGTTTTTTATCAATTTCTTCAATAAGTTCTTCATAACTGATCTTGCGTTTCCATTCATCTTTAGGTTTAAGGTTGACGGCAAACTGTACAAATCCAAATCCGTTCGGGTCTGTTCCGTCATTACTTCGTCCCGTTTGAGCAAGAACATCGGTCACTTCAGGAAAGCTCATAATGTCTTTCTTTAAAAGGTCGGCCGTTTTTAAGGATTCCTTTAATGATGAACTCATTGGCATTTCTGCTGTGATCCAAAGCGAACCTTCATTCAGCTGCGGAAGGAATTCTGTTCCTAAGAATTTCCCGGAGAACAATGCTACCACCATGAAGGATACCGCAACGATTAAACTCATTTTTTTATGTTTAAAAGTATAGTTGAATCCTTTCAGTACCATTCTGTCCCAGAAATTCACAAACGGGTTGTTTTTTTCTTTTACGTTCTTGTTTAATAAAATGTGGGAAAGAACCGGAACTAAGGTCAATGTGAATATCAATGCTCCTATTAAGGCAAAGCCTAAGGTAAATGCTAACGGTGAGAACATCTTCCCTTCTACTTTCTGGAAAGAAAAAATAGGTATCAGTGAGGTGATGATAATTAGTTTTGAAAAGAAGATGGCCTTTCCTAAGCCTGTTCCCGTCTGTTTGATCCAGCCTCCTTTTGAGAGTTTATTAAATTTTTCTGTTCCGTATTTAAGGGCTTTGTGGTCGAGCATCACAAAGAGCCCTTCCACCATGACGACGGCTCCGTCAATAATGATCCCGAAATCTACGGCTCCCAATGAAAGAAGGTTGGCACTCATTCCTGCCAGTTTTAAGCATAAAAATGCAAACAAAAGTGACAGGGGAATAATAATGGAAACGATAAAAGTCGTTCTCCAGTCCGCCATAAAGATTAAAACGATCACTGTAACCAGGATGATTCCCTCGATCAGGTTGTGCATCACCGTGTGTGTTGTAAAATCCATTAAGTTGTCACGGTCATAAAACGTTACCATTTTGACATCTTTCGGAAGGACCTTTTCATTAAGTTCTTTGATTTTGGCTTTTACTCCGACGAGAACTTCACGCGGGTTCTCTCCTTTTCTCATCACCACGATTCCTTCAACCGTATCTTCATGTTTGTTAAGACCTGCCTGTCCTACTCTCGGCATAGAACTTTCATGGACATCTGCTACATATCGTACCAGCACCGGGTTTCCACTGTCATTCTGAATGGTGATATTTCCGATGTCTGCCACAGATTTTACCAGACCTATTCCTCTTACGACATAAGCCTGCCCGTTTTTCTCGATCACATCACCTCCTACATTTAAATTACTTTTGGTAACGGCATCGTACACCTGAAGCGGGGTCAGGTTATATTTATCCAAAGCTCTCGGATCGATACTTAATTCGAAAACTTTATCCTGGCCTCCGAAAACATTGATGTCTGCTACACCAGGAACTCCTCTCAGCGCACGGTCGATCACCCAGTTTTGTAAGGTTAAGAGTTCTCTGGAATCTTTTGTTTTACTTTCCAGGGTATATCTGAAAATTTCCCCGGTAGGCCCGTAGGGTGGCTGAACTTCCGGATCCACCTCATCAGGAAGGCTTACGGTTCTTAATTGGTTATTGACCTGATTTCTGGCGAAAGTATCATCCACCCCGTCGTCGAAAAGAATTTTAACGATAGAAAGACCGAACATCGTGGTACTTCTGACACTTGTTTTCTTTTGGACCGGGCTCATGGCCAATTCGATGGGCGTAGTGACAAAACGTTCCACTTCTTCTGCACTTCGTCCATTCCATTGGGTTATAATGACGATCTGGGTATTGGTAACATCAGGGAAGGCTTCAATGGGCATATTCTTGAAGCTTATAAAACCCGCAATGGCCAAAATAGCGACCCAGATAAAGGTAAATGCTTTGTTTTTTAACGAGAAAGCAATTATATTTTTAATGAATTTATTCATGATAGATTAAATTGATGACCTAAAAAAGCCGTTGAAAAATTTTGATTCTTCCAGTTTTTTGAATATGTTTTTGAACTATTAAGGAAATTGAAGAGGTGAAGAATAGTTAAGCAGTTCGCAAACGAATTGGAGTAAACAGAACTCTTAAGAATATCTTCAGATGTCTTTCTTAATTCACCCTAACTTCTTAGTTGAACATGATCAATAATTCTTAATGTTTCAAATTACATTCAAAATAAAAATTTAACTGTTCAGGGAGCGGTAGATCAGCAGCTGATTGTTGGTGATCACCTCTTCTCCTTCAGACAGACCTCCGGCTATGTAGGTGATGTCTCCTACCTGTTTTAATATCTTTATTTCTTTAACTTTTATATCGGTTCTGGATTTGAAAACCACGACAAAACTTCTGTTGTCATCAAAAATCACCGCTTTTGACGGGATGGTAAGTGCTGCAATGTTTTCAGAACTTGAAACTTTAATCGTTGCTTTACTTTCCGGAATCAAAAGACCGTTGGCATTATCCAGCACGACTCTTGCCTGCATGGAATTGGTTTCCGGATCGATGATCTTGAATATTTTATCTATCCTTCCGTCAAAAATTTTATCCGGATAAGACAGCGTTGACACCTGTGCTTTCATTCCCAGGCTTATTTTTTCAATATCAGATTCATTGACGTTCATGATGGCCCAAACGTTTGTTGTATTGGCAACATCAAAAATATTTTCGCTTCTGTCGCTTCTCAGCTGCATGTCTTTATTAATATTTTTCTGAACGATGTATCCGCTGATGGGGGCCACAACACTGTAGATATTTCCTTTTTTTACATTATACACCGTACTTACAGCTGTGGCTCTCTGCATCTGGTCCTGAGCTTTCTGCAGTACGCTTTTGGCTTCAAGCACTTCTCTTTCTGTATTCAGCTTGCCTTCGTACATTTCTTTGGCGACACGCAGGTTATTCTGGGCCACCACCATATCGGTCTTTGCATCGCTTACATCTTTTTGCACTTCAGCCAGCTCGGTGCTCCTGATGGTAGCCAGCACCTGTCCTTTTCTCACGTAATCTCCAAGCTCTACATTTACGCTTAAAACATTTCCACCTACTAAAGGATATACATCGATATAGCTGTTTTTATCAGCAGATATTTTACCATAAAAACTATACTGATCTTCTATATTTTTTTTCTCCGCTTTGGCTAAAGAGATCGAGCTCAGCATGGTGTTGCTCAGTTCAAAACCTTTTTTGGCCTGTGGGGCTTTTTCTTCTTCTTTTTTTGCACATGATAACAAAGAAAGGGCTATCAGTACAGGGATTATATATTTTTTCATTGCTTAATAGAAGATTTTCGTTTGTATGAGTTGATTAAGTTGTTCTACAGACTGCATGATTTCATTCTTCATATCATAAATCTGGAGCGCAGTTTGTCTGTAGCTGTCCATGAAATCTGTAAATTCTATGAGGTTGACGTTTCCTTTTCTGAAATTTTTCAGCATTCCGTCATACACCAGTTCCATATTACTAAGGTCTGTGGTTTTAATTTCTGCCAGCTGATCGTATTGGCTTTTCCAGGTTTTATAAGCCGACTGAACTTTAGTTTCAAGATTCAGTTTCTGATAATCTGCATTTTTCCGGTTTTGCTGGATGGCATAACTGGCCTTTTCCACATTTCCCTGATTGGATTTCCATAATGGCAGTGGAATTCCAACCATAAGATTAACTTCATTTTTAAAGGTTCCTCCGTTCTGATCCCATCCGGCTCCTACATTCAGATCCGGTACATTGAGCGATTTCTGCCACTGTGCATACAGTTTACTGTTGTCAATTAATTTTAGAAAATACTGATAGTCAGCATTATTTTCCAGTGCTTTTTTCTTTAATTCATCTTCGTCTCCGAAGGGCTGTGCGATCAGGATTTCTTTTGCTTCAGCATCAGAAAGCTGTGGTTCTATATCGTCTGAAATTCCTGTAAGTACTTTTAAATTCTGCTCAAATTCAAGAATATTCTTATTGATACCAAGTTTGTCATTGTTAAGCTGGATCACTAAACTCTGCAGTCTTACTTCGTCTTTAAGGGAAACATTACCTTTTGCAGATTGAGCACGGTAAGCACTGAGGAGATCATTCATATATCCAAGCTGCTTGTTGGTATTGTCGAGTTTTAGTTTTTCGTAATACAGGTTGAAGTAGCCAGCATGGAGCTGGGTTCTCAGATCTACCAGAAGCTGTGAAAACTGAAGCTGGGTCAGTTCCTTGTTTGATTTCGCGAAAGCAATTTCATTTTTCTTTTTTCCGCCCATATAGATGAGCTGAGTGATCTCTGCTCCTTTAGCACGTCCTATATCAAAGACTTTTTTACCTTCGGGATTATAGGCATTGATCTGCCCACTCAGTTGGGGAAGTTCCCAAATCTTAGCCTGCAGAATATCTGCATCAGCCATATTGATGTTGTATTGTTCTGCGAGAAGCTGAAGATTGTTTTTCTGAAAAGCCTCTTCACAGTCCAAAAGTGACATCTGCTGCTGCCCTGCCATGAATGAGGAAACGGCAATAAACAGCCCTGCAATTTTGTTCATTCTATCTTTTTTTATGGTACAAAATTGCCCTTATGCGATTAAAATGGCCTTAAAGGAGCCTTAAAAAAAAATTAAATTTGATTTAGAACTACGATAAATACTACATTTATTGAAATATTTATTTAAAATGAATGGAGAAAACTGTCGTAAGAATAGACCGGGAATTTCTAAATGGGAAAAACTTTAATACGGAGCAATCCGTTTGGCTTACGGTTGTAAGACAAAGTAAAATTCTGATGCAACGATAAAATTAAAGCTGTTTATTAAATGTAACGGCAAATTTATTGGTGTTTTCGGCCGGAGAAGTATATTTGATTTCTGCACCGTGGTATTCCAGAATCCTTTTGACAATCCGAAGACCAAGACCCGAACCGGAAATATTCTGAGAATTATTCCCTCTCATAAAGGCTTCAAATAGTTTTGTCTGTTCTTCTTCAGGAATGGTATTTCCATGGGAAATCACATCAACATTGAGCTGATCATTGGTTTCGGTGATTAAAACATCTACTTCTGCATCATCCGAATATACAGCTGCATTTTTAAAGAGATTGATAAATACAATCACCAATAAAGAATGGATGCCACGTGTGGTCAGCAGTCCATTTTCCGAGGTGTCTTCAGAGATCAGAAAATCCAGTTTCAGAGAAGTGTAACTTTTTTCTACCGCTTCGAAAGCTTCAAATATCACTTCATCAATCCTTACTTCTTCATAAATACTCTGGATATTTTCTTTGTCGAATTTTGTAAGCAGCAAAAGAGAATTGGTAAGATCAGACAGCTGATAAACATCCCGCTGGATCTGTTTTAAAGAGGAAAGGGTTTCGGGAGAATGCTCTTCAAATTTGATCAGATTTTCAAGCTGAAATGCCATCCTTGTAATCGGAGTCCTGATCTCATGAGAGGCGCTCGCTGTAAAATCTTTCTGCGACTGAAAAACATCATCCAGCCTTGCAATCATCGTATTAAAGGATTTTGCCAAAACATTGATCTCATCATTAGACTCCTGAACAGGAATCTGTTTTGTAAGTTTATGGGCGGTGACTTCAGAAATTTCGGTATTAAGATCTTCCAGGGGACGCAGAAACTGTCCCATAAAATAGTAGCTGAAAAAACCGATCAAAAGGGTACTCATCACATAAGCTGTGATCAGAAGGTATTTAAGGTATTCAAGTTTTGATTTTCCGTTGGTATCAAAAGCACTGGTAAGGATATAATAATTTTCGCCATCGATATTCCGAAGCGCCGCGTAGATCTCAGGAACTGTTTTCTCTGTGTATATGATCTTCTTTTCATCCAGTTCTTTGAGAAGAGCGCTGTCCCAGGTTACATTCCTGTCCTTGATTGTACTATAAATCAACTCTTTATCACTATTGAAAATTAAGATCGTTTCATTGAGAAGGATGTTGTCTGAGTTTTCGTTAAAAAAGATAGGAGCTTCTACTTCAAAATCTTTAGACTTTGAAATGAAGTGGGAAGTAAATTCGAGACGCTGCCTGAATCTTTCTTTAAATTCATCTCTCCTAAAATCATTAAAAGACATATAGATAATGGCCATCACCATTGCAAAAAGCAGGGAGAAAGCGATGCTGATCGTTAAAGCTATCTTTCTTTTTAAAGACATCTACAATGTACTTAGGTAGTATCCGAAACCGGAACGGGTATGAATAAGTTTTAGTTTAAAATCTTTATCAATCTTCTTTCTCAAAAAATTGATGTAGACTTCTACAGTATTGGTATTCGTATTGAAGTTATGTTCCCATACGTGCTCAGTGATCTGCTGTTTGGAAACCGTTCTTCCCTGTGCCTCGGCAAGATAAACCAACAACTGGAATTCTTTCAGAGTAAGGGCTATTTCATTGCCGGCTCTATAGACTTTCTGTTCTGTTTTATTGATGATCAGGTCATCTACTCTGATGATATCCTGATCAGAGGCATCGGAAGGCGATTTTCTTCTCAACAGTGAATTCATTCTCAGTAGAAGTTCTTCAAACTGAAAAGGTTTTACCAGATAGTCATCAGCAAGTCTCGTGAATGCGTCTTTTTTATCGGAAATATCTCCGTAGGCTGAAATGATGATAATGGGGGTGTTTTTATCGAAAGAACGGATGGTCTGACAGACATCAAGTCCATTGATCTTGGGAACATTGATATCCAGCAGATACAGGTCATACGTATTGTTCTTAATCTGACGGAGAAAGGTTTCACCATCATAGATTTTATCGCACGTAAAGCTGTTTGATTCCAAAAACCGGCAAAGTTCTGCTGACAGAATAAGGTCATCTTCCAATAAAAGAATATTCATCAAAAATTTATTTGATACGAATTTAACGAAAAATTATGAGTATTCACGTTAATTGGTGTTGCTATATCCAATCGTTTTCTTCCGGAAGTATTAAATTAAAAGATAAGATTTAACGCTGATTCAGTTCAATGGGGTTATTCTTCTTTTTCCTGTCTTCCAAAGCTTTCTTTTCGATTCCCCTGATGATCTCGTTCGGATCTCTATCCTTAAGAACAATCTTTCCGCTGTATACATCGGCTTTAAAACCTCTCGCAGGATCGTCCATTTCAATTTTTTTTAATTTTAAATATTCCTTCTTTGAAATTCCTTGTTGCTTTTCTATAAAGAGAGAACTTTTTAAACCTGATACATTAAAATCTGTTTTGTATAGCTTTATTAATGAGAACCTGTGATGATTCCGGGTATCAGAAATTTCAAATATCATCCCAGGCAGACCGCTAAACTTATAGGGGCCGTCATTGATTGGTATTTTGGAACAGTACCAGGCTTCCCAGATTCTTCCCCTAAAACGGGTTTTTGCCTTATAAAGTGTATACCCGAAAGAGACTTTTGTTTCGTTAATTAATTCCCAGTTTAATTTGACATCATCCGGAAATGTATACATAACGGGATAGGAATACTGAGTTTCGGTAAGTTCCCCGGAACCAAGGTTTTTATTGATCTTCCAGAAAATTTTCCCATTGGTAAAATCGGTCTTCTTGTCCTGCAGATAGAGTGAATCTGTTTTCAATCTTTCATAGCTGGCAAATGTAGACTGCTTATTGTTTATCCACAAAAACATAGGCTCTTTTTCTGAATTCTCAGATAAACTGTCCGGCTTGTAGGTGTAGTCATATACAAACATTAGGTTTTGAGAATGAGCCAGAATACTCAGAAAAAAAACAGCCACAAAAGAAATCAGTTTCGGAAGAAAGTTTTTCATAATATATAAAATAAGCTCCCTGACCGGGAGCCTGATTTTTTAATTAACAGTATTGAGCATAAAAACCCTTACCACATGTTGTTCCGCAAGACTCTCCACATTGAGGAGGATTTACGAACTCTTTGCAGCATCTGATAAATCTTGTTCCGTCTTCACCTCCCATACATTCTCCACCGCGGCATGTCATACCGCCTCCGTTACCAATAATTTCTTTCAAATCTGTTCTTGAAATCTTCTTTAAGTTTTTCATTGTTATACTTTGGTTTAAAGTTTAGATAACAAATATATGTTTCATTTTAAATATCACACATGAGGGAAATCAGTTTTCAGTATTATTAATTATACTGCTCATAATGGTGATCAGTCGGATATTAAAATTGGCGGAGACTATGAAGAAAGAATCAGTTATATTGCTTATATTAATTTGAGTCTGGGAATTTTGGGCAAAAAAAATCCCGAAGGAAATTCGGGAAATTTGAGAGCCAACTACGGGACTTGAACCCGTGACCTCTTCCTTACCAAGGAAGCACTCTACCGCTGAGCTAAGTCGGCACTAACTAAAAAAAATCACACTAATCAGCGTGATTTTCTTTGAGCGGAAGACGAGGGTCGAACTCGCGACATTCAGCTTGGAAGGCTGACGCTCTACCAACTGAGCTACTTCCGCAATTTTGTTTCCAAAACTATTGGTAAACGCTTTGCAAATCTAGGAAAATCCTTTTAAATCTGCAAGATTTTTTTTTAATATAAATTGTGGGAAGAGCAGGATTCGAACCTGCGAAGCCGAAGCAACTGAGTTACAGTCAGTCCCATTTAGCCACTCTGGAATCTTCCCAAAATATTATATTAAAATTGAGCCTCCAGAGGGACTCGAACCCACGACCTGCTGATTACAAATCAGCTGCTCTAGCCAACTGAGCTATGGAGGCAATTTTAATGTTACGACTGAAAGCTTTTGAGAAAATTCTACTCTGAGCTTTTCAGTTGTTTAAAAAAAATCACGCCTAAACTGGTGTGAAATTGAGCGAAAGACGAGGGTCGAACTCGCGACATTCAGCTTGGAAGGCTGACGCTCTACCAACTGAGCTACTTTCGCAATTTTGTTTCCAAAACTATTGGTTTAACGGTTTGCAAATCTAAGAAACTTTCTTTAAACCTGCAAGACTTTTTTTTCTAAATATAAACTGTGGGAAGAGCAGGATTCGAACCTGCGAAGCCGAAGCAACTGAGTTACAGTCAGTCCCATTTAGCCACTCTGGAATCTTCCCTAATGTTTATATTAAATGAGCCTCCAGAGGGACTCGAACCCACGACCTGCTGATTACAAATCAGCTGCTCTAGCCAACTGAGCTATGGAGGCATAATAAAAAGAATTCAAAAGAACGCTGTTCCCTTTTTGCGATTGCAAAGATAGAACGGTTTTTTTGAATTCTCAAACTTTTTTATGACTTTTTTTATCTTTTTTTTCTACGCCATCTCTTTTTTCTTGATTAGTAGCTTTTTAGCAGTATCAACGCAAAGGTCTAAACTTTCTTCAAAAGTTTCAGATGTCTTTTTTACTACGATATCGTCTCCCGGAACGGCTAAAATAAGTTCAGCAGTTTTGTTACTTCTGTCCGAGGTATTTTCAACTTTTAGGAAGACCTTACACTCATGAATTTTATCATAGAAGGTTTCCAACTTGCTTACTTTTTTGTCAATGTGTGATTCTAATGGTTCGTGTGGTGTTAAACCAATTGATTGAACTGTGATCTTCATAATTCTTCTTTTTTAGATGCTCTAGGGTGAGCCTGATTAAACACTTTTTTCAATTGTTCAATATTGGCATTCGTATAGACTTGAGTACTGGCAAGACTGGAATGCCCTAATATTTTTTTTACTTTGGAGATTTCCGCCCCATTATCCAAAACATGCGTAGCAAAGCTATGCCGAAGGATGTGAGGACTTCTTTTTTCTTTTGTTGTTACAAGACTAAGGTACTTATTAACTACCACATAAACAAATTTTTCCGAGAGTTTTTTACCCTTTTTATTGACAAAAAAATATAATTGATGTTCGTTCTCAGGTTGCCTTATTTCAAGATAACTTCTAAGCAGATCCGACAAGTCCTGGGAGACCGGAATAAAGCGTTCTTTATTTCCTTTTCCTATTACCTTTAGCTCGTTTCCGTCTAAATTAACATACTCAAACATCAGGCCACAAAGCTCAGCTTTACGGATCCCTGTCTGATATAATACTTCAATAATGCATTTTTCCAGGATATCATGTTTCTCTGACAGGACATCATCGCTCAGCGTCTGCATTTCTTCCTGAGAGATAGGAATCTGTTTTTCAGCATAAAACTTGAGAGAAGGGATACTTTCGGTGGGGGAGACTTTGATCTCCCCTATTTTTAAAAGAAATAAATAAAAACTTCGGAGTGAAGACAATTTTCTATTGATGCTTCTTTTTGAAATATTATTTTCACTTAATTCAACGATAAAATTTCTGATTACTTTTTTATCTGCCCTGGAAATATCTTCAGAAGCTTCTGTTTTGAGATAGAAATGAGAAAAATCCTCAAGATCTTTTTTGTAGCTTGTAACGGTATGAGGCGAATACCTCTTTTCAAACTGTAAATATTCTAAATATTTATTCAACATCACATAAGGTATAAAAACAAAAATTCACTTCTCAAATATACGAATATTTAAGAAGTGAATTTAGTATGTGGTTAAGAAAAATCTTAAGCCTGCTCTTCCTTGCTAAGCCCTCTTTGTTTGTAAGCGGCTTTCAGTCTAGATTGTCTTAAAGTTACAGAAGGCTTAATAAACGCTTGTCTAGATCTCAATTGACGAACTGTACCCGTTTTATCAAATTTTCTTTTATATTTTTTTAATGCTCTGTCGATGGATTCCCCATCTTTTACTGGAATTATTAACATATTTTACATCTCATTTTGGGTTGCAAAACTAGACATTTTTTATTAAACCGCAAAATTTAACTCTGATTTAATTAAAAAAAAGCAAATAACTTATCCACAAAAACACATCCGAATGTGGATAAGTATGCATTGCCATATAATCTAAACCTTATTTTATATCTAAAAATCAATCCCTTAGGTATTATTTCCTTTGAGAAAACATTGGCAAACATGCCTATGTCAGCATAATTACAAAAAGTAGCCTACATTATGAACGGTATATAAACAAAAAACTTTATCTTTGCATTCACTTTATTCATGGGGTTGACTGGTTTCGACAGCAAGATCAATGGGTAAGTAAGCATGCAGAGAACCGTAGCGCGATCTCTTAAATCCCTTGCTACACAACTTTAACTGGCAACGAAGAGTTCGCTCTTGCAGCTTAATCCGAATAAAGTAAGATTCAAGCGCTTTCCCGAAGATAGTAAGGAAGCAAGATATCTCACAAATGCTCCGTTCTACGGCGTTTGATCCTGAGATATAGGAATGTAGAAATAAGGTTTCAGATGCTTTGGCTGAAACTCGAAAACCTCAGAAGATAAGCTGGATGTTGGGTGTCTGCCCTCTGCCTTCAGTCGAAAATCAATGGTAGAATAAGCATGTAGAAATCTTATGTGTTGCTTGTTTGGACGAGGGTTCGAATCCCTCCAACTCCACAAAAAAGAGAGCCTGTAAAAGACAGACTCTCTTTTTTATTATTAATCGTTATTGAATTAATACTCTATTTCAACGCACTAATTATCGTTGCCGTCATCTTAGATATCACCCACCATATTTTGAAACCCTGCAGTACAGAACTGTCGCGTTCCTCCAAATTCCAGGATCATCGTTTCAATAAGTTCTTTTTCCCGCCTTTCAACAGTTTTCTTTAGATTTTTAAGAATTTCAATACGTTCTTCCACACTTGTTTTCGAGAATGTTTTAAAAGCTTCTTTTGCTGCTGCAATTGCATTCCTGGTATCATTTTCATCTTCCAAAATCACTTCTCCAATGTTTTCACGGTTCGTTGGATTGATCAAATCGAATATTTCAGTTCCCTGTATTGTTGCAAATTCGCCATTGATGTAAGATTTGTCTATACGTCTTATATTCCTTATTTTAATTGAACGGGACAAAGTTCTTACAATTTCCAAGGATACACTCTACTACATGGCGCAATTCAACTTTGCTAAAAAGATCACAATCTACCTGTAAGTTCATCTATAATTGAGTTGATAAAAAGTAAAAAAGACCGATCATTATTAAATTCAACAGAAATAAACCGGTTACAAGATGTGACTATTTGATTCAATTCCTGACTTGAAATAGTCTTGATTTACCTTTTACTGTAAACGATTTTTGCATCATCTATAACCGAAATACCCATTCATTTTACTTATGATCTGCATAGTAAACATAAATAGCTGAAAACTAAAACACTAAAACTTCTTACTATAAAATAAGTATAGTCTACCCACAAAAAAGACTAAAAAAATGTTTTATCGTGAAGAATTTTATATATTTGCACCATCTAACAATTAAAAAAATAATTTACTATGTCAGACATTGCATCAAGAGTAAAAGCTATCATCGCTGATAAGCTTGACGTTGAAGAAACAGAAGTAACTCCTGAAGCTAGCTTCACTAACGATTTAGGAGCTGATTCATTGGACACCGTTGAGTTAATCATGGAATTTGAAAAAGAATTCAATATTCAAATCCCTGATGATCAGGCTGAAAAAATTACTACTGTAGGGCACGCTATCGCTTACATCGAAGAAGTAGTAAATAAATAATATTCTTCAACAAAAAAGAAAATTTTAAAAGTTTATGGAATTAAAAAGAGTAGTTGTAACCGGTTTTGGCGCAATAACACCAATTGGAAATAATGCAAAAGAATACTGGGAAAATCTTCTTAAAGGTGAGAGCGGTGCTGCTCCGATTACTCTTTTTGATGCCAAAAACTTTAAAACTAAATTCGCTTGCGAAGTAAAAGATTTCGATCCATTGCAACATTTCGATAAGAAAGAAGCAAAGAAAATGGACCGGAATACTCAACTTGGGCTTGTAGCCGCAAGAGAAGCGGTAGCACACTCCAGAATTATGGAAGACAATGTTGATAAAAACAGAGTCGGGGTAATTTGGGGATCCGGAATCGGAGGTTTAGAAACTTTCGAAACAGAGGTTTTAGGATGGGCGAATACGGAAATTCCAAGATTCAACCCATTCTTTATTCCTAAAATGATTGCGGATATCACTCCTGGACACATTTCCATTGAGTATGGTTTTCACGGGCCGAATTATACTACGGTATCTGCCTGTGCATCATCTGCCAATGCACTGATTGACTCCAAGATGATTATCCAGTTAGGAAAAGCTGACGTGATTGTATGCGGTGGCTCTGAAGCAGCCGTTACAGCAAGTGGTGTCGGTGGATTTAATGCGATGATGGCACTTTCTACAAGAAATGATGATCCTACCACAGCTTCAAGACCGTTTGACAAAGACAGAGACGGTTTTGTATTGGGCGAAGGTGCAGGATCTATTATCCTTGAAGAATATGAGCACGCGGTAAAACGTGGCGCTACCATTTATGCAGAATTATTAGGTGGCGGTATGAGTGCAGATGCACATCATATGACAGCCCCTCATCCTGAAGGCTTAGGCGCTTATCTGGTAATGAAAAACTGTCTGGAAGACGCAGGCTTAACTGCTGATGAAGTAGACCATATCAACATGCATGGTACCTCTACTCCATTAGGAGATATTGCAGAATCCAACGCAATTTCGAGATTATTGGGCGAGCACGCTTTTGATATTCAGATTAATTCTACAAAATCAATGACTGGCCACCTTTTGGGTGCTGCTGGTGTTATTGAGGCTATTGCTGCATTAGGAACTATTATTCATGGTATCGTTCCGCCTACCATCAACCATTTTACTGATGATGAAAATATTGACAAAAGATTGAATTTCACATTCAATACAGCTGTTAAGAAAGATGTAAAAGTAGCCATGAGCAATACTTTTGGATTTGGCGGGCACAATGCTTGCGTTCTATTTAAGAAAATCTAAATTCAATGAATGGAGTTACAGAAATACTTTTCTAAATTCCTTCTCAGACAAAGAAAAAGAAAATTAACGGAGAGAGACTACTTCCTTAGTACCGAGCTAAAAAAAATGCTGGGTTCAGAGGTTCAGAATGTTGCTCTTTACCGGGAAGCTTTTTCTTTAAAAAGTTCTTCTAAAAATCAAGACAGCAATTACGAACGACTTGAATTTTTGGGGGATTCTGTTTTGGGTACAATTATTTCCTGTCATCTGTTCCAGACCTATCCTCAGGCCAACGAAGGATATCTGACCCAGATGAAATCTAAAATTGTTAATAGGAAGAATCTTAATAAATTAGGTGAAGACCTGAAGCTTATCGATCTTTTGCAGAAGCAGGGATCCGCAGCGTTGGGCGAAAATATTTCCGGAAATTTATTTGAAGCACTCATCGGTGCAGTCTATCTCGACTTCCATTATGAAGCCTGTAAAAGGATCATTCTGGAAAGATTGCTGACACCTAACGAAATTAATAAGCTTGAAAATAAAATTGTAAGCTACAAAGGCCTTCTGCTCGAATGGAGCCAGAAGAAAAAAGTAAATATAAAGTACGAAACCTGCGAAGAAATTCAGGCCAATAAATCCATTGTATTCAGATGCCACGTCTGGTTGGGAGAAGAAAAAATTGCCAACGCGACGGAAACTTCCAAAAAGAAGGCAGAAGAAAAAGCAGCGCAGAGAGCATTTTATATTTTAAATAAAAAAGAAAACATACTTGGAAATCCAAAAACTTTATGATCTAGACGATATAGAATTTGAAGATATTGCCATAGGATTGGTAAGATTAGCAAAAGATGTACCTGCTCATGAGTTTTTCTACAAAATAAATCAAATCAACGGCCTTACCTTTTCCAGAAAGAAAGATGTGATTATTCACGGGGCGTATTATGATTATTATTTTCCGAGATTTGAAGCTTATCACAAGTTTACAAAGACGTGTTTTACATTCATTTCAAACCAGTCTTCGGAAAGTAAGCAAAAAAAACTGCAGACTGAGCTCTTTACAGAAGAAGAAAACATTAAATTTTTATTAAATAATCAGGTAGATGTAGAATATATTCTGCATACTTCGGAACAAATTCCTGATTTTTCCGTAATTTTGCTCCCGGAAAATCTTGTGTTTCCGATACAAGATTACACATTAGGTTCTGAAGAGGAACTTTATCAAATTATCCAGTATTATGAATAAGTATTTAAAGAAGACAAAAATTATTGCAACACTAGGGCCAGCTTCGTCATCGAAGGAGGTAATGTTAGGACTGATGAAAGCAGGTGTTGATATTTTCAGAATAAATTTTTCACATGCAGACTACGACTTAGTTCGAAATAATATTGAAATTATCAGAGAGCTTAATAAGGAATATGGCTATTCTATAGGAATCTTAGGAGACCTGCAGGGCCCAAAACTTAGAGTAGGCGTTGTAAAAGAAGGTTCTTACCTGAACCCGGGAGACATCCTGACCTTTACCAATGAGAAAATAGAAGGTGATTCCACGAAGGTGTATATGACTTACCAGCAGTTTCCTCAGGACGTAAAAGTAGGGGAAAAAATCCTTATTGATGACGGAAAACTGATGTTGGAGGTTATTGAAACCAACGAAATAGATACAGTAAAAGCAAAAACCATCCAGGGTGGACCATTAAGCTCTAAAAAAGGAGTTAATTTACCTAATACGAACGTTTCTCTTCCAGCTTTAACAGAGAAGGATATTCAGGATGCTAATTTCATGCTTGACATGGAGGTTGACTGGATTGCATTGTCATTCGTTCGTCATGCCCAGGATATTATCGATTTAAAAAAGTTGATCAATGCACATCCGAACGGTAAATTCAAAACACCAATCATTGCTAAGATTGAAAAGCCGGAAGGCGTTAAAAATATTGACGAAATTTTATTGGAATGTGACGGATTGATGGTTGCCCGTGGTGACCTTGGTGTGGAAGTTCCGATGGAAGAAGTTCCCGCTATCCAGAAAACTCTGGTAGAGAAGGCAAGATTCTATTCGAAGCCGGTTATTATTGCTACGCAGATGATGGAAACAATGATCAACAGTCTTACGCCTACCAGAGCGGAAGTAAATGACGTTGCCAACTCTGTATTGGACGGTGCGGATGCAGTAATGCTTTCAGGAGAAACGTCTGTAGGAAGATATCCGATTCAGGTCGTTGAAAACATGACGAAAATTGTAAAGAATATCGAAACCACTCATTTTTACCAACATAAAAATGAGCCTATGGAAAAAGATTACAACTGCATCGATGAAAGATTCATTACCAACAGAGTATGTCTTGCAGCGGTTAGAATTGCTAAAACAACGAATGTTTCTGCTATCGTTACCTTAACACACTCAGGATATACCGCATTCCAGCTTGCCGCTCACCGACCGAATTCACAGATCATTGTATACAGTGGAAACAGAAGAGTAATCACAATGTTGAACCTTCTTTGGGGAGTTCATGCGTATTACTATGACATGAAAAAGTCCACGGATGAGACAATCATTCAGGTGAATATGCTGACTCATAACCACGGTTATATCGAAAGCGGAGACTTTGTAATCAATATCAACGCTACTCCATCTTATGAAGGCGGTAAAACAAATACGTTGAGACTGACGACAGTATAAGCAATAAGCAATAAGTAAAATTACTTTTTGGCTACCATATAAAAATTCCCGGAATTTGATATTTCCGGGAATTTTTATATTAGTGAGTATAATTTTACATTAATACATTATACTTTTTACATCATACATTATACATCAATTTCCCACGATCGTTCTCGCCGTTACAAACTCTTTTAAAGCCAATAAAGACAATTCCGTTCCATATCCTGAACCCTTGCTTCCGCCGAATGGAAAACGCGGATCAGAGCTCGTCATTCTATTGATATTTACCGTTCCTGATTCCAGATTTTCGATAAAAAATAACTGACGGTCTGCTTTCTTCGTCCACACGGAATTTGAAAGTCCAAAAGGAATATCATTGGCCATTTGTAAAGCTTCTTCATCACTTTTAGCGATCATTATCATTCCAAGAGGTCCAAAAAGTTCTTCTTTTAAAATAGGATTTCCTGCCTGAACACGAATTAAACCGGGTTTAAATTCATTTTCAGAAATTCTTTCCAAAGGAATAATAATTTCCGCACCATTTTCCAATGCCCGGTTGAATTGAGCTTCCAACTCATCGGCAAGGTCAGGTCTAGCCATTCCCGCTAATTTAGTTTCCTTATTTAAAGGATCTCCAACTTCATACGTTTTATATTCTTCAATGAATTTCGGCAAAAACTCACCTTCAATTTTTTCATCAATAATAAATCTTTTAGCGGCAGTACAAGTTTGTCCGCAATTTTGAAGTCTGGATTTCGCTCCTGCTTTTGCAGCAGCATCCAAATCTGCATCGTCGAAAATAATGAAAGCATCACTTCCTCCCAATTCCAACAAAGATTTTTTGATATTTAAACCAGCGATTGAAGCGACTTCTCCACCAGCTTTTCCGCTACCTGTAAGACTCACTCCTTTTACAGCATCATGCTCAAGAATTTCTTTTACAGCTTTATGTCCCACTTCCAGATTCTGGAAAACACCTTCCGGAAAACCTGCCTCTAAAAGAACCTCTACAATGGCATTTCCACTTCCGAAACAAATTGAAGCGTGTTTCAGAACTACTGTATTTCCAGCCAAAATCGCAGGAACAGCAAATCTCAATACCTGCCAGAAAGGAAAATTCCAGGGCATTACTCCTAAAATCACACCTTTCGGAACATAATGAACTTCAGAATAAGAAAATTCAGATTCAACTTTTTCGGGTTTTAAAATATTTTCAGCATCTGCATAATAATTCATCATCAAAGCACATTTTTCTACCTCAGCAATCGCTTCTGAAATAGGTTTATTCATTTCAGTCGTGATGATTCTGCCGAATTTTTCCGAATTATTCTTTAAAATTTCTGCCACTTTAGTGATTAGCTTTTGCTTTTCTTCAAACGGCACTTTTCTCCATTCTGAAAATGTCTTATCTGCTTGAATAAGCTTATTTTCAATTAACTGTTCCATAATCTAATTTCTGTTTTAAATTCAAAAATGAATTTATTAATGCCTTTATTCTAAAAGCATCGTGAAAGTAACAAATTTTGTTCCTTAAAGGGTAAATAAAGGAATGATTTTCTCTATTGAAATAATATAATTTTATCCTCAGATCATAAACCATTCATTCACAAGACACGCTGCAAGCCTCGTCGTTCTTTCCTGAATATCCAGGGAAGGATTGACTTCTGCTGCATCCAGCGCTATCAGTTTTTTACTCTTCAAAATATGCCTGTACAAATGCATAAAAGGCGTATCTGCAAAGATACCATTATATGCGGAAGCAGAAACTCCCGGAGCGATTGATGCGTTGAAAACATCCATACAGATGGTAAGGTAAATAAAATCTACACTTTCCATCAGTTCATCAATGCGCTGATAGATCGAAGGAAGATTTTCAAAAAAGAGTTCATCGGCAAGGATATATTTCATTCCGTACTGATGCGCTGTATCAAACAGTTTCAGGGTATTCGAATTTCTCTGGATCCCGATGTGCAGTGAGTTGATTTGCCCTTCCTGTGCAATCTGCCAGAATCCTGTTCCAGAGCTTGCTCCTACCCCATTTTCAGGCTGTCTGTTGTCAAAATGAGCATCGATATTGATAATCCCGATCTTTTGTTCCGGAAAGGCTGTTTTCACGCCTAAATAGTGGGCATAAGTCACCTCATGGCCTCCGCCCAAAACGAGTGATTTACCCCCTTTCAGCAGTACTTTTGATACGTTTTTAGCAAGACTATTCTGACTACTTTCCAGGTCACCGTCTTCACAAGTTACATTTCCAAAATCCAAAAGGGAAAAATCCGGGCGGATGACAGGAAAGTTAGACATATTCCTTCGGATCACATCCGGAGCATCTTTAGCACCCTGCCGTCCTTTATTCCGTCTCACTCCTTCATCTACGGCAAAACCGTGCAGTACAAAATCATCTGCTGCAATATGGTCGTAATTATGTTCTTCTTTAACTCTTTGGAATATTCTGTGGAAAAGAAGTTCTTCCCCGTCTAATCTGCCTTGCCAAGTGTCCTGAAACATAGGTTTTAAATTAAATTTTAGTTACATCGTTTTATCCGGTAAATCTAAATAATATTGTTTAGATATTAAAACGCTCCTGCATTCAATTTCAACAGCGTTCCATGACATCCGTCATTCAATAAAAATGTCCTTTTAAGGTTATTCTTTTCCCTGATTGGCATTACTGCTGATAAACATTTCGTTGCGTTCTTCCGAAACAATTTCCAGAAATCGCTCATAATGCTTGAGGACATCAGAAATCAATTCATTTTTGGTAAAGTACTGCACATCATATCCTTCCCTTCCATCTCCAAAATAGGATCTTGGATAGTGGGTTTTCTTATTATCCAGATCGGGTAGATTCTCTTCATTCATCATGTATTCAGAAACGGTTTTCACCTTGTTTTCAACGCCATAAATAAAATTATTGACAACGCCCTGATGAATTTCTATTTCTGTTCTGACAGGATTTTCATAATGATTAATTTTTGCATCGATCCCATTGGCTGCAAATTCCTGCTGCAGATCTGTAAAGGCTTCTTTTGTTTTCACCTGAATAAAATGATCTACTGAAGAATTATCTTTAAAGGAAACAATGTTTTTTAAACGCTCTTTCCAAAATTCGCCTGACCAGGGAACAGTGGATGCAGAAAAGTTGGTATCATAATATTTCTGATCGATAATAAGTCCCTTCATCAAACTTACTATAAACAAAAGGACAATGATTGAAAAGGGCAATGCCGTAATTAAAGTCATACTTTGAAGGGCTTTTAAACCACCTGCATTTAATAATAGAAGGGAAAGAACAGCGAGTAAAATACCCCAGAATACAATTTGCCATTTGGGAGACTTTTTGGCATTTTTAGTAGCGATACTGTTCATTACAAATATTCCTGAATCGGCGGATGTCACGAAGAAAATAATAATGATGGCAATAACAAAAAAACCGGTCAGGCTCGATAAGGGCATATACTCTAAAAACCGGAACATCAATGCATCAGGATCGGATGCCATCTGACTTAATTTTCCGTTGGCCACATTCAGATCGAACCAAATAGCACTGTTTCCAAACACGGACATCCAGATAAAATTGAATAAGGTAGGAAGTACCAAAACTGCCAGAATAAATTCCCTGATGGTTCTTCCTTTGGAAATTCGTGCGATAAATAACCCTACATAAGGCGACCATGAAATCCACCACGCCCAGTATAAAATAGTCCAGTCATAGAACCAAGGCAACGCATTTTTTTCGTAAACATGGGTATTGAAGGTAAGGTTGAAAAAATTATTGATATAGTTTCCCAATCCATCCGTAAAGCTTCCTATCAAATAAACCGTTGGTCCTAATATCAGTACAAAAAGTAAGAGGACAATGACGCCCATTACATTGATATTGCTTAAAATCTTTACGCCTTTATCTACTCCGCTAATCGCTGAAAATACAGAAAGAGAAATAAGGCTGATCACAATAATCACCTGATTGGTAAAACTGTTTTCCGCAGTGATATGGAGTATATTTAATCCTGAACTAATCTGTACCACTCCAAATCCTAACGTCGTGGTCAATCCAAAGAAAGTACAGCATAATGCAAACACATCAATTGCATTTCCCCATTTACCATTAATCTTATCTTTCAGCAATGGATAAAAGCAGCTTCGTAATGAAAGCGGCAATCTGTATCGGTAAGCAAAATACGATAAGGAAAGTCCTACCACTCCGTAAATAGCCCAGGCATGAATTCCCCAGTGAAAAAAAGTATATAGCTGTGCCTGTTTTGCCCTGCTAACGTAATGATTATCTGCAAAAACTTCGGAAGAATAGTGTTGCATGGGTTCTGCCACACTAAAATAAATCAGTCCGATTCCCATCCCTGCTGCAAACAGCATTGAAATCCAGGAAAAGAATGAATATTCAGGTTTGCTATCGTTAGACCCCAGCTTAATGTTCGCATATTTACTAAACAGCAGATACACTAAAAAGATCACAAACAGAGTGACCGCCCAGACATACACCCAGTTCAGATTAACAAATATGAACTGTTTAATCTCATTCAGGATATTTTCTGTCGGCTTAGGATATAGGGCCGAAAGAAAACATGTTCCAATAATAAAAATCAGACTTGGGATGGTTACCCCTTTATTGAAAGTAGATTTTACATTTTTAAATTTCATCATATTTATTTTCGTATTAATATTGACAGACACCTGGCATAGCCCCGGTAGAAGTACTCAAAGAAATAATATGACTGCGTTATTTTCCTTATCAAGGATGTACTTAAGAACTATAGAAAATTACTGTTTTATACAATGAATCAACAGTAATGGGGGCACAATATAAGAAAACTTATATAAAAAATAAAAATCGAAGGCTGTTATTCCGCCTCATCTACCTTTTCAAAAAATCTGATTTAATTTACATTATAGTGTTCAAAACTCTGCCAGTATTTATCTTTATAAATTTCGAGTGAAATTTTATATTGAGGGTTTTCTTTTATGATCTGATCAAAGACTTTTGAGGGTTGTCTGAAATCTTTGCTGGCAAAATAAATACTTTTACAACTGTCTGCCGTTTCTCTCCCGATGTACAGATGCCCATCTTTAGGAGTGAGAACTTCCACTGCATAATCTTCGATGATGTTCATGGTATTGTAATCTTTTTCTTCCGGGAAACCATCATTTCTGCTTCCGTCATAAGAAAATTTCAGAACTGAGATCCACGGATAGGAAGCTTTTGCATCATATTTTAATAAAGAAGCATTCACCGTAGCCATAAGAGGCATCCCATTTTCTAAAGTGGCTTCAAGAAGAGAAAACTGGTCTTCATTTTCTAAAATCTGCGAATCTTTATACTTTTCTGTAAATTCTCTTTCTCTCCAGAGAAGAAATTCCCTTAGCTTTTCTATAGGGATCAGTTCCTGCTCCGCTTCGTTTTTACCGATAATGCTAAAGGTATCTATTTGAGTGGCAAAATTCAGTTCGCCGAGGAAGTTATCCAGAAAAATACAGATTCCCGTCGTAGCTGATTCTCTGTTTTCTTCGGTTAAATTTTCATAAACAAAGGCCAGGTCTATCTCATCCGGATAACCATCTATGTCGTTAGAGTAAAAGTATATATTGTTTTTTGTAAACTCACAGTCATTCATTCTCACCCCAACATTTTCAATATTTGTTTCAGGTTTGAGAGCGGTAAATTTCCAATGATCAATCTTTGGAGCAGCAGCAATAAGTTCTTCAGCAAAAATTATTTTTTTCACATCTCCTTCTACCGTAATAATAAGTTCTGCTGTATTTTCATCACACATTCCTGCAAGGAAATAATAACCATCGTTGATCTTGCGAAGTTCTGGAGACATGACATCAAAGAATTGCTCTTCAATATGTTCTCTACCTTTTACCACTTCAAAAAAAGTCTTTTCTTTTGTCAAAAACCAATCCCAAAACTCGTTATAGGTTCTGGTCTCTTTTTCCGGCTGTTTTTTGCCCAAAAGTTTATCAAATAATCCCATATCTAATGAACTTGATTTCCATTGATATACACGTTCTCTGCTTTCAGGCTTCCTTGATTGTAGAGCACATTCTGGAAGTTATCCGTTTTAAAAGTCACAAAATCTGCCTTTTTACCGGCTTCCAGTTTTCCTATGTCTTCAAGACCTAAGGCATATGCAGCACGGAAGGTCATTCCTGCCAACACTTCAGCTGTTGTTAATTTTTCAAATGTTGCTAAAATGGAAGCTTGGATAATTAAATTTCCCATGGGTGCAGATCCCGGATTCCAGTCACTGGCAATCGCTACGATGGCACCTGCATCCAATAATTTTCTGGCCGGTGTGAATTTTTCTCCCAATCCTAAACTTGCTCCCGGAAGTGCTGTTGCTACAGTATCTGATTTAGCTAAAAAATCAATATCTTCATCAATAGTCGCTTCCAGATGGTCTGCAGATTTAGCCCCTACTTCTACTGCTATTCTAGAACTTCCCGGTGTAAACTGGTCTGCATGAACAGTAATATCAAAACCTAAATCCTTAGTTTTAAGTAAAAAATCTTTACTTTCTTCAGGCTGGAAAGCAGATTTCTCAATAAATATATCTACACGTGTTGCAAGTTCTTCTTCTTTTACTTTAGGTAAAATTTCGGTAAGGATATACTCTAAATATTCCTGATTGCTTCCTTCAAAATCTCTAGGCTTAAGGTGTGCAGAAAGACATGTAGGAACCAGTTTAGCTTCGGTCTGTCCTTGTGCTTTTTTAATTATCCTAAGCATTTTCAGTTCATTCTCTACATCCAATCCGTAACCGCTTTTTACTTCAATGGTTGTAATTCCCAATGCTATCAGGAAGTTGATTCTTTCCAGCAAAGTTTTTAGTAATTCTTCTTCCGAAGCACTTCTTGTATGCTGTACAGAACTCCAGATTCCCCCACCGCTTTCAGCGATTTCCAGATATGTTTTTCCTGCATTACGCATGGCAAAATCATTGGCCCGGTTTCCTCCAAAACAGATATGGGTATGTGAGTCTACCAATCCGGGAAGAACAATCTGCTGCCCTTCAATGGTTTCTATGTTTATATTTTGATTTTCATATTTCAGTGTTTCGAAATTTCCAATTTCCTGGATGGTACCGTCATTCACTACAATTCCTCCGTCTACGACAATATCGATCTGCTCATCGGAAAGTTTTCCTCTTAAAGGAAGATTGGCCAATGTTACGATCTGTTTGAAAGGTCCTATTAATTTCATTAGTTAGGTTTAGATTAAGATTAAGGCTAAGGTTGTTTAGGTATAGATTAAGTTTGACTGTTATTTTTTAGGTAATTCGTAATTTTATTTAAATCGAATATCACTTCATCAATCAATATCTGTATTTCTAAACAATCATTTTCTGAAAAATATTTTACTCTGTTTCCATACATCAAATGATTTTTAGTTTCAAATGCTGAGCCTCTGGAAATATCATAGAACCTGCTTTTATCTTTAGCAGTCCTTCTTCCAAAACCTTCGGCAATATTTGCAGCCATACTTTGCGCAGACCTTCTTAGTTGCGAAGTAAGTGCATAGTCTTCCTCTTTAGGTAAGTCAGCAGATATAAGGAAACACCGTTCAGCAATATCCATTGCTTTTTGCCAAACAGGCATTTCGGTAAAATCTTTTATCAATTTATTATCTCTATTTTTCCTCTCAAAAATACTTAAAATATATTAATATCCTCAATCTAAATTAGCCTCTGCCTTTACCTTAGCCTCTATCTCAGCCTCACTATTCGCCTTTTTCCTATCCTTGAATTTTCTTAATCTAAACCTCAACCTTAGTCTAAATTTGCTATCTTTGAGGTAAATGAAATGAATTAATGCCAGATTTTTTACATCCAGATAAGGAAAACTACTCGCATGAAGAGCTTATGCAGGAGGAGCAGATCCGTCCCCAGAGTTTTAAAGACTTTGCCGGGCAGAGAAAAACTTTGGAAAACCTTGAAGTTTTCGTGAGTGCTGCCAAACGACGCGGTGGAGCTCTTGATCATGTACTTCTGCACGGTCCGCCGGGTCTGGGTAAAACAACTTTAGCCAATATTATCGCTAATGAACTTGGTGTAGGCTGTAAAATTACTTCCGGTCCTGTTTTGGACAAACCGGGAAGTTTAGCAGGCTTGCTTACGAATCTGGAAGAAAATGACGTTCTTTTTATTGATGAGATCCACCGTCTTTCTCCTATTGTAGAAGAATATCTGTATTCTGCTATGGAGGATTATAAGATAGACATTATGCTGGAAACCGGCCCTAATGCAAGAAGTGTTCAGATTGGTCTGAATCCTTTTACATTGGTGGGAGCAACTACAAGAAGCGGAATGCTGACGAAGCCGATGTTGGCAAGATTCGGGATCCAGAGCAGACTTGAGTATTATTCGGTTGAGCTTTTATCGATGATCATTCAGAGGAGTTCAAGGGTTTTAGGAAGTAAGATTTATGAAGATGCAGCGATAGAAATCGCGAGAAGAAGCCGTGGAACTCCGAGAATTGCGAATGCTTTGTTAAGAAGGGTACGTGATTTTGCTGAGATCAAAGGAAATGGTGAAATTGAGATCAACATTACCAAATATGCATTGAATTCTCTTAATGTCGATGAGTTCGGATTGGATGAAATGGATAATAAGATCATGCGTGTCATGATAGAAAATTTTAAAGGAAAACCTGTAGGAATTTCTGCGCTTGCTACTTCTATTGCTGAAAATCCTGAAACATTGGAAGAGGTTTACGAACCTTTTTTGATTCAGGAAGGATTCATTATCAGAACACCAAGAGGAAGAGAGGTGACCGATAAAGCCTATAAGCATTTAAATATAGCCATCCCGAGAAGTCCTGGAGAATTATTTTAACCATCTATGTTTATTCCAAAACTATACAGAAGTGAAGATTACAACCTGATGAAAGAAATCATCAGGGAAAATGCTTTTGCTTTACTTATTTCTTCCGTTGAAAAAATAAGGGCTACTCATTCTATGATGATGCTTAATGAAGATGACCCGGAGAATATCTATGTGGAAACTCATATTTCAAGAGCCAATCCTCAGGCAAAAACATTAAAGGACGGAGACGAAGTACTTTGTGATTTCCTTGGAGCCCATACTTATATCTCAAGCAGCTGGTACGACCATATGAACGTATCAACCTGGAATTATGAGGCGGTACAGATCCACGGAAAGGTACAACTGATGAATCATGACGAATTGTATCAGCATCTGGACAAATTAACGTCCAAATATGAAAATTTCCAGAAGTGTCCGGTGATGGTGAAAGATATGGGAAGGGAATTTGTAGAAAAGGAAATGAAAGGCGCTTTCGGGCTGAAAATAATTCCGACAGAAATATTCATCAAGCAAAAACTTTCTCAGAACAGAAAGGAGCATGATTTTCAAAATATCATTTCGGAGCTTGAAAATTCTGATGAGAATGGAAGAAAGATTGCTGAAAAAATGAAATTAATAAAGAAATAATAATCAAAATATATATGAAATTATATCCAATACAATGTGGAAAATTTAAACTGGATGGCGGTGCCATGTTTGGAGTCGTCCCAAAGAGTTTGTGGGAAAAAACCAATCCTGCAGACGAAAAAAACCTAATCGAACTGGGAACAAGATCCCTGCTTATAGAAGACGGCAAGAAACTGATTCTTGTGGACTGCGGTCTTGGCAATAAACAAGATGATAAATTCTTCGGTCATTATTCTCTTTGGGGAGATGACAGTCTTGATAAAAATTTAAAGAAATTCGGTTTTGTAAAAGAGGATATCACCGATGTTTTCCTTACTCACCTTCACTTTGACCATTGCGGAGGTGCCATCGAATGGAATGACGACAGAACAGGATATAGACCTGCTTTTAAAAATGCCCAGTTCTGGACCAATGAAAACCACTGGAAATGGGCTACAGAGCCTAATCCAAGAGAAAAAGCAAGTTTCCTGAAGGAGAATATCCTTCCGATACAGGAAAGTGGACAACTTAACTTTTTACCTCTTCCAACTACAGGAAATTACGGTTTTGCACCTGATTTGAAAATGGATGTGATCTTTGTAGACGGACATACGGAAAAGCAAATGCTTCCGGTGATCCAATACCAGGAAAAAACAATTGTTTTCGCAGCGGATCTTATTCCTACTGCGGGACATATCAACCAGGTGTATGTGATGGGATATGATACCAGACCTCTTCTCACTATGGAAGAAAAAGGAAAGTTCCTGAAACAGTGCGTAGATAATGAATATTTACTGTTCTTTGAACATGACGCTCACAATGAATTAGCGAGCCTTAAAATGACTGAAAAAGGAGTAAGATTGGATGAAATTCACAGTTTTAATGACGTTTTTGGATATTAACTTTTGATTATGGAAGAATTACATTCAGAAACACAGAAAGCAGAACCGGAACCATCACCCAAGATCATTGGGCTTACCGGCGGTATAGGCTCAGGAAAGACTACTGTAGCCCATTTTATTGAGGAGTTTGGTTTCCCGGTTTATTATTCTGATGACAGGGCGAAAACCATTGTAAATGACAGTGAAGACCTCAAAATAAAGATCAAAGAATTGCTGGGCGAAGAAGCTTATGATTCAAACGGCTTTTACAATAGAAAGTATGTAGCAGAAAAGGTGTTTAACAATAAAGATCTGCTTCATGAATTGAACGAAATCATTCATCCCGCTGTAAAGATTGATTTTGAAGAATGGCTGAAAAAACAGACCAAATATTTAGTCTTCAAAGAAACAGCGTTATTGTTTGAATTAAAACTGAACAGACAGTGCTACAAATCTCTTCTGGTGACTGCGGAAGATAATATCAGAACCAAAAGGGTAATGGACAGAGACGGAAAAACCTACCGTGAAGTAGAATCCGTTATGGAAAAGCAAATGCCTGAAAAGGATAAGATCAAACTGGCAGACTGTATTATTTACAACAACACCAACCTGGAGGATCTTAAGGAACAAACCGAACGGATCATCTTCAGTATTGAATAAAAAGAACCTCGTTAGAAATACTCTAACGAGGTTTTTATTTATATTATTGATTGTTTTGGTAAACAGAGGTTTTGTAGTGTCTCAATAGATAATCATAGATTACCATTTCAAATAATCTTTGATTGGAAACAAAGAGTCTGTTGATATTCATATGAAAAATACTCTGGAAAAAATGTTGTAAAGGGATTCCCAAAGATCCATTTTTATTATGAATTAGTATGTTTTGAAAAACAGCACTGCTTTCTTCAATATTGGAAATAACAGCATTTCTTTCTTCTGAAAATTCTTCAGACCGGACAAATTCTGTAAATTTTGGCTTAAATTCTCTATATTTTTTATCCAATTGACTATTCAATTTTTTATCCGCCTTGAATTCGGTTTTAAAAGCATGATTAAAATTTTTTATCCAATCCAGTTTTTCATGAACCGTTATTTTAAGTTGCTTTAATATTTCATCAATATAAAAGAGACTGATAATAATTTTTTCCTCATCATCATAATCTAAACATAGAAGTGTAAATTCACTGTTTTTACAGAATAACTGTTCAGCATCTTCGATCGTATTTTCTCCATATCTTTCAATTTCCCTGCTATATGTATCGATTAAAATATTCGAAATTTCACCGCTATTAAGGTATTCCAGCAAAGCCTGGTTTATTCTGTCAAGTACTGTTCCATAATACTCAATAATATTTAATCTGAATCGTATGCGGATGTGAGGTTTAGGATCAGTATAACGAAGAAAAAACCATTGTGAGATATAATTGTTCTTTTGAAAATCTTCCACTAAAGACTGTATCGCTTCTTCCAAAATTCCATCTGCCGTTTTTATTCCCGTATAAATTTTCAGGTAAAGCCATTCGGTTCCCGGACTAAATTTTCTTTTTACCATAACCTATTTCCTGTTTTTATACATTGGAAAGATAAACTCATGCTTATAATCATCATTTTCGTTGCATAAAAATTCTTCAATGATAATAGATTTTTTTAGCTTTATGGTTTCGATAAAAAGTTTTGCCATATCATAATTTTCCAGATTCATTGTTAAAGTATTATCAAAATTTACCCATTGAATCCATGATGGAATTTTCCTCTTAATTCTCCAATTTTCAAGCTGGATCAGAAAATGTTCTCTATCCAGTAAATCAAAAGAAATAATATCTTTTTCCGCTATCTTCCATTGGGCTTTTGACAGTATAATATTCCCATACTCTACTCTTGGTAAAAATTTATAAATATGTTCTAATCCTCCCCATGTAAAATATAATCCTTTTCGTATATCCTGAGAATAAAGATCAGAGAGGAAGTGATACATAGGTAAAGTGTTACCGGAATAATTATGGGCATTTGTTAAATAAGGTCTTATTTCTTTATTCAGCTTTTTGGAACGTAAAACAATTCTTTCATTTTTCAAAGAAATATATAAATCATCTACCGGTATTTGTTTTTCTTTTGGTAGTACAGATTGGGACAAATAAGGGATTTCATATTGTCTTAAGGTTGGCCTTCTGATCAAATTTCCGATTCTTGCTTCGGGTAAATGAACGATTTCTGCCAAAATATAATCAGAATTTAATTCCTGCTCTTTTTTTGCAATTGCTTTTGAAAGGGTTTGCAGCTCTGACCTTTCCGAACAAAATCTTCCCAGCAGATTCGCTGCGCTGCTTCCTGTACTGGTATTTAAGAATAGCTTTTCGCGATTATTATCCGAAATAATCTCTGTTAAAAAAGAAATAGTGTCAGGTAAATCATCCCAATTTTCTTCAAAATATTTGAAATCGTCGTCCAACAATTCTATTTTATACGCGTCTTCCAGTAAAGCATTTTGTAATTTTTCATTAAGAATTGCATGAACCGGAGTAAGTTTAATATGCAAATTCTCATCTTTTTTGGAAGTTGATAGCTGCAAATCTTCCAAATAGGGATGAAGTCCTTTTGCTGCATTATCTTGCTTATAGCCAATTCCAACTTCTGCATCAAGAACATACACTAAAGGCACTTCTTGTGTTTCAAATCTTTCGTTAAATGCTTTTTTGAATTTTTCTAAGTAATTATTTTTTTTGTTCCGGTTTAGTTTATTTAAAAAGACAACTCCTTTTTTTACCTCTTTTTTCCAATGATTGGGTAAAACAAATTGTCTTTCCGAATACAAATCGGTCTGAAAAAGATATTTTTTTTCATACTCAGCACCAAAAGATTTAATTAATTCTTCTGTTTGAGTATATTTTAAAACTGGATTTCCAATGTTTTGATCCAATTCAGTTAATTTATTCTTTACAGAAATTAGAATATTCAACTCTTTATATTCCTCTATTTTTTCCAGAATAAAAATAAGGATGTCTAAAAAATCTTTTCCGGATACATTCGGCTCTAATTCACTTACAAGAACCTGATTATCTATCAGCTCATTAATAAATTCCAAAGATTCTTCTTGGGTTATTTCATGATTAATAAGGGTTTCTGCTAGCTGTTGCAGTGTTTTACCTTCTTTTGACAGTTCAAGCACTTGCTCTAATTCTGCAGACAGAGGTACCGATGAAATAACATAATCTCTTTTCCCACCAGTATATTGATATTCCACATAACGGATTTTGTTTCCTATCCTGTAAATACTATTGTTTGGAAATAGCAACAACCTATTTCTTATTTCAGGTAATTGTATAAAATGCTGAGCCAGGGAAACAAGAAAATACATATCCAATTTGGTATCTCTAACTAACTGTCCATCTTTTGTCTGATCCGGATGACTCGCAGATTCCCTATTTATTACCCCTTCACCAAATTCCCCTAAACTAACACAAGAAAATAAGCCGAATGGTGTACAACGGGTACTCATTCGGCTATAGTATTTTAATATGGTATTTTTTAGTTTTTGATCGTCTTTTGGTAAAAACTTTTTTTCGGAATTTACCCATTTAGCCAATTCTTCATATAAGTATGGCGAAGCTAAGTAAATGGCTTCCTTAAAAATAGAACTCCCCGTAATTTCTTTTAATTCGCTATCCGAAATTTCTTTTTTATTAAATCTTTCTACAAAATTTTTGCAAGAAAATATGGGAGTACGCACAACATACTCATTAAAAAATTGGTAAGGAAAACGAGACATCTATTTTTTTGTATTTTCTTTTGGTTGGTAATCAGGATGCCCCAATTGCCAGAAGGCAAATGCAAAGATATCTCCTATACCGGCATATTGCTGGGCCACAGGAATATTAGCTCCATGCCCTCCCTCAAAATCTATTTTTAGTAATATTGCGTTGTCGGAGGCATCATCAGCCATTAATTTTGCTGCAAATTTTGCAGGCATCCATGGGGAAACTCTCTGATCATTTATTCCTGCTGTGATCAAAGTTGCAGGATACTTCACTCCTTTTTTAATGTGATGATAAGCATCCATTTCTAATAAGGCTTTAAATTCTTTTGGATCTTTTACACTTCCAAATTCTTGCGGTTGCCCATTAGAAGTTACTTCTTCCCTAAGCATATTTAGAGATCCCACTTCTGCAATAACAGCTTTAAAAAGATCCGGTCTTTCGGTCATTGCTCTACCCACTGTAATTCCTCCTGCACTACCTCCCCAAATCGCTATTTTCTCTTTTGAAGTATATTTTTCTTTTACAAGGTATTCTGTACAATCTATTAAATCTCTCCAAGTGTTAGACTTTGTCTCTTTATATCCTCCCAAACGCCACCGTTCTCCTTTTTCTCCCCCTCCTCTGACATGAGCAATTGCCATTATACCTCCTTGACTTACCCATAATAAATAACTTTTAGCAAAAGCAGGACTGTCAACTACTCCATAAGAGCCATAAGCTTCTATTAACATTGGAGATTTACCATTTTTAACTAAGTTTTTATTATAAATCAAAGATAATGGGATTTCTTCGCCATCTCTGGCTTTTACAGTTATCTCTTTTGCTACTATATCTTTGAATTCAGGGTATTCTATAATTGGTACAAGATTTTCCGGCTTGAAAGTATTGGTTTTAGCATCATATCTAAAACGCTGTTCATCATTTGCCCATCCTGAACATGTCATCCAGATATCCGGGAAATCTTGTCCTTTAGATTGTAAGTCAATATTTCCTGATGGATATGGAAGTCCGATAGGAATATCTTCCCCATTTTTATATAAATATAATTTAGCCTCTACGCCGTTTTTAGTGGTAGTATAATAGATGCCGTCTTTCGTAATTTTATAACCTTTTATAATTTCATCTTTTTTTTCAGGAATTAAAACCTCAGCATTTTTAAAATCTGGATTATCAATGCTGGTTTTACATAATTTATTAAGAGATGAATTATAGGATGATTGAAAAATAACCTTATCATTCCAAAAATCTAAATTTTTAGCTTTATCATTTGATTCGGAAAACGGTTTCCAATTTTTCTTACCGGCTAACAGATCTTTTTTACTTATTATAAATGTCTTTCTGTAAGGTTGAAAGTCCACCAGCATTCCTTTATAATACTGATCCTCAATATTATACTCCAAAATCATAGGAAACTGGTCTGCAGTAATTTTTAAATCTGGATTATTTTTGGCAGAAAAAACGTCAATTAATTTTTTGGGATCTGTTCCTAACTTATATAAAACAGTCTGGGTATTTTTATAAAAATCTATAGATTTTGGATCAATTGTTGAAAAAGCGACATAAATAAAACCACTATTATCATCTAGCCATTTTATCCCATCCAAAGTAGCGGGCGCTGTATTTGCAATAAATTCAGGATAAACTTGTTTTTTTTTCACATCGATGATAATCAAATCTGAAAGCTCTGCTCCCTTCTCTGCCATTGAAACAGCAATTTTACCACCATCCCAACTAGGGCTAATATAATTGATTACAAATTCATGATTAGGTTCTGAATTTTTGTAATTGATAGGATCATAAAGTAATTCTTCTTTCCCTGAATCTCTTTCTCTATAATATAGTTTTGCTATTTTTTCATCAGCATTCCTTTTTAGATAAAAATATTTATCATTATTAGTTATTTTCAATTCAGATATAGAATAGCCTCTCCTTTTATCAAACTCTAATCTTTTTTCTACATAATAGTTTCTTTTAGAAATTAGATTAAGAACAGAATTTGTATAAGCAGTCTGCGACTTCATCCAATTGATCGTCTGAGGATTTTCTAAATCTTCCAGATTTCTGTACTCATCCAATATTTTAGTTCCAAAATATTCATCAGTAGTAGGTTTTGAAAGTGCTAAATTTGTTTTTTGAGCATTGATAAAGTTGCAGAAAACAAAATTAATCAGAAGAATAAAATGTGTTTTTTTCATAGGTTATAAAATGGGAAAACTATTTTTTAATTTCCTCTTTGGGCTGGTAATCAGGATGACCTAATTGCCAAAATGCAAAGGCGAAAATGTCTGAAAGATTTGAATGCCCATGAAAATCAGTAGTATTGTTCCCATGCCCTCCCTCATAATCTATTTGAAGTAATACTGGATTTTTTGATGTATTATTCGATTGTAGTTTAGCCGCAAATTTTACAGGTTCCCAAGCAATAACTCTTGGGTCGTTTATTCCTCCTGTTATAAATGTTGCTGGGTATTTTACTCCTTTTTTGATATGGTGGTAAGCATCCATTTCCAGTAAAGCTTTAAACTCTTCAGGATCTTTCAATGCTCCATATTCATCTGCATTACTACCAATAGCAAGCACATCTCTTAATGTATTAGTTGTTGGTACTTCTAAAATTGCAGCTTTGAACAAATCTGGTCTTTCTGTTAATGCTCTTCCTACTGTAATCCCTCCTGCACTAGTTCCCCAAATTGCTACTTTATCCTTTGAGGTATACTTTTCATTAATTAAATACTCTGTACAGTCTATTAAATCTCTCCAAGTATTGGGTTTAGTTTCTTTATATCCTCCCAAACGCCATTTTTCTCCTTTTTCTCCACCTCCTCTCACGTGGGCAGTGGCAAAAACGCCGCCTTCTTTTACCCATAATAAATAAATTCTCGCAAAAAATGGGTTCCGAGATATTCCATATGCTCCATAAGCATCTATTAATACCGGATTTTTACTATCCCTTTTAATATTTTTATTATATATAAGGGATAATGGTATCTCTTCACCATCTCTTGCTTTTACAGTAATTTCCTCAACTACAATATCTGTAAACTCAGGATATTCGGTAATAGGAGTAATATTTTGAGCAAAAAAAGAATTTGTTTTTAGGTCATACTTAAAATGCTGTTCCTCATTTGCCCATCCCGAGCAGCTTACCCATATATCTGAAAAATCTTTTCCTTTTGCCTGTAAATTTATATTCCCTGATGGATAGGGAAGCTTAATTGGAATATTTTTCCCGTCTTTATATAAGTATAATTTTGCTTCCACTCCGTTTTTTGTGGTAGTGTAATAAATACCATCTTTAGTGAATCTATATTGTCCTATAACCTCATCATTTCTTTCTGGGATAAGAATTTCAGGGTTTATAAAATCTGGAACTGTTATACTGGTTTTGCAAAGCGTATAATTTTGAGTATTATATTGAGATAAAAAATACAGATCATTATCTATAAGTTGTAAGGATCTTACTTTATCTTCTTTAGTATAGAGAGACTTCCATGTTTTTTTACCCTCTAATAAATCTTGTTTAGGAATTATAAATGTTTGCCTGTAATAGCTATTATCAAGCAACATTCCTACGTAATATTTATCATTAGAATCTAAGATAATAGGAGATTTTTTTTCATCTATTTTTAGTTCAGGATTATTTTTAGCAGAAAAAACATCTGTTAATTCATTCGGAGGTGTCCCTATTTTGTATAAAATAGCCTGTGTGTTTTTATAGAAATTTTGAGATTTGGGATCATTGATTGGAAAATAAGTATAGAAAAATCCTGAATTATCATCCACCCACTTTATACCTCCTATATTCGCCGGCATTGTATTGGTAATCACTTCAGGATGAACATATTTGTTCTGCACATCCATAATAATTACCTCTGCCAGTTCTTTCCCTTTTTCAGCCATCGCAATGGCAACTTTATCCCCAACTAAGTCTGGGCTAATGTAATTAATTACAAATTCATGATTCTGTTCGTTACTTTTATAATTGACAGGGTCATAAAGCAATTCTTCTTTTCCTAAAAATCCTTCACGATAATAAAGCTTCGCAGCTTGTTCATTACCGCTTTTTTTTAAATAAAAATATTTATCATTATTAGTTATATTTATATTTGATACAGAATACCCCTGCCTTTTATCAAACTCCAGCCTTTTCTCTAAATAAAATTTTCTTTTAGGAATTTGATTAAGAATTGAATTTGTATAATCTGTTTGAGTCTCCATCCATTTCTTTGTTGAAGGACTCTCTAAATTCTCTAGGTTTCTATACTCATCTACTATTGTAGTCCCAAAATATTTATCTGTTACAGGAACAGATGGTGCTGGATTGCTTTTTTGAGCATTTACAGTGAATATATATAAAACACAAACAATGATAAATATTGATTTCTCCATTTTTTAACGTCTCACTGATGTGGTATTATTATTCTGAGGTATTAATGTTGGAGGTTCATCACCTCCATTGATATTCATTAATTGATCATTCCCACCATTAATTGCTTTCATTTCGCTAATTTTCATGATTTGCACTTTTTTCAACGATAATTTTTTTTCTTGTTTGATTGTTTTTTTCATCATAAATTATTTTAATATTTCATGCAAATAAAAGGATATTTTTCAAATTAACAATGAAAACACACTATAGATTTATAAATCTATGGTATCTAATTATATTTTCAAATTACTGTTTTCCAATATCTTGTAAGCATCTACGCTATATTTTTATTTTATCATTTTTTGATTAAGAAAAATGTAAATTTGTATTGTATTTACAAAATGATGAAATTTATATCCCTCTTTTTATTTCTTACCAATTTATTATGTGCACAGAGTCAAGTATCTGGTAATTTAAAAAAACTCAAATATGAAGAGTTGAAAAATAATTTTTACAATTATTATGATAATAATAAAATTGAACAATCTAAAAGTATAGCTCACTTTTATCTACAAAAAGCAAAAAACGAAAAAAACAATCTTCAAATTGCAGATGGCTACATCCTTATCCATTTTAACGAAAACTATTCTAATGCTTTCAAATATTTAGATAGTGTAGCTTTAGTTACAAAAAATTTAAAAGGAACCATATATCCCTCTCAAACTTATTTAATGAAAGGGAATTTATATTATAAATATGACAATTTAAAAGCCGCATTAGACAATTATATTTTAGGTTTGCAGTATGCTAAGAAACAGAAAAATCAAAAACTGACTGCTTATGCTAATATGAATATTGCTTACATCAATAGCTATATAGGCAAAAATTTAGAGGCCGCAAAAATCTTTAGATATTATCTCTATCGTGGAAATAACATAACAGATGATTATCAGCATAACCAAATACGCATAGCCCTTATAAGCTGTTATCTTGAGATTAACAAATTAGATTCTGCCGATTTTTTAATTAAAGAAGGTCAAGAATCTGCTCTCATCGGTAAAAACAAATACAATCCTAACTTATATTCTTATTTGTCTGGAACTTATAATCTCAAATTAAAAGAATATAAAACGGCTATTAGAAAGCTGTCAGATGCTTATATTTATTTTACTAATTCCAAGGAAAACACTAGTGCTAATTATGCCCTTTATAACTTAGGTAAAGCTTATGAAGGAGAAAAGAATAAAGAAAAGGTTGTAGAAACCTATATTCAGTTAGACTCCAATGTGCAAAAATACGACATTACATTTCCTGAACTTCGTGAGGCATATACCTATCTCATAGACTATTACAAAGAAAAAAATAACACAAAAAAACAACTTTATTATATTGATCGGTTTTTAAAAGTAGATAAAAAGCTCGATGAACAGTTCCAATATTTATCCACAGAGCTTCCTAAGAAATATGATACGCCCAATCTTTTGCAGGAAAAAGAAAGCATTATCAATGAGTTAAAGAACAGAAAAACAATTCTAAATGTATCTGTTGGTTTTCTATTGATAATACTTCTGCTACTCTCATTCTTATATTACAGATCTAAGAAAACAGAGAAGCAGCATAGAAAAATTGCGCAGGACCTCATCAATTCCATTGAGATGAAAAATCTTGAAACGCCTCCGGTAGCTCAATTAATTACAAGTCCATCTCCTGCTATTGTACAAATAGAAACAGAGGAGGATAAGGCAACAGAAGATAAAACATCCAAAATAACTTCAGAGGATATCACGCAACTCATTTTAAAAGAACTGGAAGTTTTTGAAGCTAAAGAGCTTTTTTTAAAGAAAGGTATTACATCTTCCAGCTTAGCAAAAAGTATAAAAACCAATACTACGTATCTATCAGAGGTCATCAATACCCAGAAAGGGAAAAACTTTGCAGCTTATCTCAATGATCTTCGTATAGATTATGCACTAAACAGGCTGATAAAAGATAAAAAGTTCCGTTCCTACAAATTATCTGTGATTTCAGAAGAATTAGGATACAATAATGATCAGGCATTTTCTCTGGCATTTAAGAAAAAAACGGGTACTACTCTTTCTATTTACATTAAAGAAATTGAAAAAACACATCAATCTTCAATTAATCCATAAGCAATACACTATCAACACTATAAGTACTATATTTTTATAAATTTATAGCCATAGATTTATAAATCTAGACTTCATTTACTTTTTTCATGTCACCATCTTCTGTATGTTTGCTTCAGGTAAAAACACAAAGATTTTATTTTTTGTATGTGTACAGTATAAAAAATAAAAATACCCGCTGATCAGCCCCCCATGTCAGGGATTGTATGACAAAAAGCATAATTATTAATTTAAAAAATCTAAAATGAATTTAAAAACTTTAGATACAGAAGATCTTAGAAAGATTGAAGGAGGTTTTGGAGAAGAGCCTAAAGCAATTGTAATTCTCGGAAATGTAATTTATACAAATGGGGTTGGAAATCAAAATCCTTAATTATTAAAAACAAAAAAAAATGAATTTAAAAAATTTAAAAGTAGAAGAATTGACTTCTATCGAACAACAATCTACAGAAGGTGGATGGTTAGGATTATTATTAGCTATTGCGGAAATAGCTTGGGAAGCTACACACGACCCAAAAGACATGCAAGCAGGTTATAATGCAGTTCATGGTTCATATCACGGATCAAAATAATTATATAAAATTTTTATTAAAATGGAAAAATTAAAAGAATTAACTCAAGAAGAGTTAACACAAGTAGAAGGAGGTACATTTATAGGGTATCTTATTGGATGTGTAGTTGGAGCTTTAGTAGTAGCTGGAGAACACGAACATTATTTAAATCAGCATGGTGTACCAGGAGGGCATGCGATGATGCAATAAATAATAATAAGCATGAGTATTTAACTATACTCATGCTTTAATTAATTTTCCTTATGAATAAAATAATCCCATTATTTGTAAAAATATTTTTTTTGCAATTTATTATTTCTATACCATTTTTCTTTATAGCTTTTAAAGACTTTTCTAAAAAAGAATTAACTGTTAATTTATGGATCTCCTCATTTTTCCCAGAATTAATTTGTGGGATATATTTTCTTTATAAATTAGATTTGATAAAAGATTTTAGAACCAACTTATTTTTAAAATTTTGGAATTTTAAAAACTTGAAAATTATCTCATTAGGAGTATTTATTCCAACAGCTATTAGTTTTATATTAAATTATTTTAATTTAATTAATATAAGCTTAATTG
Source organism: Chryseobacterium antibioticum (assembly GCF_012927325.1). Classification (GTDB taxonomy): domain Bacteria; phylum Bacteroidota; class Bacteroidia; order Flavobacteriales; family Weeksellaceae; genus Chryseobacterium; species Chryseobacterium antibioticum. The sequence goes on from NZ_JABBGI010000001.1 coordinate 148,245, forward strand.
AGAATATCGATTACTTGAATATTGTTATATTTTTTTTACTCCTATTATTATCCGCATTTATGGAAGAAATATTTTTTAGATTTATTCCATATAGTATATTAAAGGATGAACTTTCATTTAAAAATATTATTTTAACATCATTAATATTCAGCTCCTTTCATTTATTTAATCCAAACTTTAATATTATTGGGTTGATAAATATTTTTATTGCAGGTATATTTTTAAGCTTAGTATATGTCAAAACTAATTCTATTATAATATCTACTATTGTCCATTTTTTGTGGAATTTTTTAATTGGTTGTATCTATGGCAGTAACATAAGTGGATTGAAAATATATAGTATAGCTAATTATAATTTTATATCAAATAATAAATTTTTAACAGGTGTTGATTTTGGTTTTGAAGGTTCTATATTAACTACTATAATATTTTCAATTTTCTGTTTTGTTTTAATTAGATCTACTGTTTTTTCAAAATAACTTAAAAATAATGTTAAAAAACATAATCTATATAGGAATTTTAATTCTTATAATTACCTCTCTATGCACTTTACCGATTATTTCTGTTCCTATCTCCTCCTCTTCTAGAGGAACAATACGATCTATACAGGAGAATACACAAATTTCTGCAGTTGTCTCAGGAAAAATAATACAAAGCAGGTTAGGAAAGAATAATCAGGAGATAAAACAAGGCGACACCTTACTTGTTGTAACAGCTGAACAACTGGACACACAAAAGAATTTACAAAACAATCAAAGTCAAGATTACAATGCACAGCTTTCGGATTTACAAAAAATCTCCCTTGGGAATTTTATTGGTTTACAGACCGGACAATACCAAAAAGAAGTGTCCGCCATGCAGGAAAAAATGGCACAAGTTCAAACTCAGCTCTCTTTAGCACAAAAAGATTATGACAGAGCTGCCAGCCTGTATAATCAAGGGGTAATTCCTAAAGCGGAATACGATAAATATTATTATGACTACCAAGGCTTAAAAAAACAAATTTCCGGTGTCAGAGAACAACAGATAGCTCAATGGCAAGCTCAAAAAAGGGAAACAGAAAGACAGCTTCGTTCTTTAGGTTCTGAAGTACAGCGTATCAGTCAGGAACAAAAAAACTATATCATCACTGCACCGGTTTCGGGAAGACTTGTTAATTTTTCAGGAATACAGAAAGGTAATTTTCTTGTGCAAGGTCAAAACATCGGAGAAATATCTCCTGACCAATCTTTGGTTGCAGAATGTCTTGTTTCTCCAAAAGACATAGGCTTTATCCATACAGGCCAAGATGTTAAATTTCAGATTGACACTTATAATTATAATCAATGGGGATTGTTGAAAGGGAAAGTACAGGAAATAGATAAAAATATTAAAGTAAACCAACAAACAGGAGAAGCCTTCTTTAGAGTACTTTGTAAGATGGACAATAATTACCTACAACTGAAAAATGGGTACAAAGGAGACATAGGAAAAGGAATGAGTTTTACAGCTCGTTTTCATTTAATAGACCGGACTTTGTGGCAGCTATTATTTGATAGGGTTGATGATTGGTTTAATCCAAAACTAAAATAATGAAAAAAGATACATTAATAAAGCAGCATGATCTAAAAGATTGCGGTGCTGCATGTCTGGCTTCTGTTTCAGCACATTATGGTTTGAAGCTACCTATTGCTAAAATCCGCCAATTCTCCCATACCGATACCAGAGGAACTAATGTATTGGGAATGGTTCAAGGACTAGAAAAAATGGGATTCAATGCAAAAGGTGTAAAAGGAGGAGTAGACGCTCTTCCTGAAATTCCACTTCCTGCAATAGCGCATATTATTTCAAAAGAACAATACCATCACTATATTGTTATATATAAAGTGCAGAAAAATAAGATTTCTGCAATGGATCCTGCCATTGGTAAAATGGAGGAATATTCTATAGAAGAGTTTTCTAAATTATGGACAGGCGTATTAGTTCTTTTAGAGCCAAATGAATACTTTGAACAAAAAGATGAAAAAACAAGTCTTTATAAGAGATTTTGGAATCTGATTCAGCCTCATAAAAGCATTCTGATCCAAGCATTATTAGGGGCATTAGTCTATACCATTTTAGGTCTTTCCACATCCATTTACATTGAAAAAATAACAGATTACGTTTTGATAGACGGGAACAAACGTCTCCTTAACTTACTTTCAGTAGGGATGATTATCATCCTACTTTTCCAAATCTTTATTGGTGCGATGAAAAGTATTCTTGTTTTGCAAACAGGACAGCAAATAGATAAGCATCTTATTTTAGGTTATTACAAACACCTATTGAAGCTTCCGCAACGTTTTTTTGACACTATGAAGGTGGGAGAAATCATATCAAGAGTTAATGATGCTGTAAAAATAAGAACATTCATCAATGATGTATCAATCCAAATTTTTGTAAATATTTTTATTATTATTCTTTCTTTTGCTTTAATGTTTACATATTATTGGAAATTGGCATTAATTACAGCCTTGGTTATTCCATTTTATTTTTTAGTGTATTGGATCACTAATAAGCTCAATAAAAAAGTAGAAAGAAAGTTAATGGAAGATAGTGCAGAGCTGGAATCTCATTTGGTAGAATCCATCACTTCTGTAAGAACGATTAAACAATTTGGAGTAGAAACCTTTGCCAATAATAAAACAGACAATGCATTTTCAAAACTATTGAAAACGATTTATGCCTCTGTAATGAATTCTTTGTTTTCAGCAAATTCATCAGAGTTCTTATCACGAATCTTCACCATTATATTATTATGGGTTGGTTCAGGATATGTTATTGATAGGCAGATAACACCTGGGGAACTTCTTTCTTTTTATGCTTTGATTGGATATTTTACCAGTCCTGTTTCACAATTAATCGGAATGAATAAAACCATCCAAAATGCCCTAATTGCAGCTGATCGTCTTTTTGAGATTATGGATTTGGAAAGAGAGGAAACAACTGATAAGATAGATTTAACAGCAAAAAATATAGATCATATTCAATTTAAAGATGTCACTTTTTCATACGGAAGCAGGGTTGAAGTTTTTACCAATTTCAACTGTCTTATAGAAAAAGGGAAAACAACAGCTATTGTTGGAGAAAGTGGCAGTGGAAAAACTACATTAGCCTCTTTAATTCAAAATCTGTATCCGTTAAAGACAGGCAAAATCATGATTGGAGATTATGACATTAATTATATTTCTAATTATTCATTAAGAAATTTAGTCTCAGTAGTCCCTCAGCAGATCGATCTGTTTTCAGGAAATGTCATTGAAAATATAGCTTTGGGAGAAGATTTTCCAGATGTCCAGCGCATTTTGGATATTACTAAAAGACTCGGAATCCTGAATTTTGTTGAAAAATTACCAAATGGTTTTCAAACATATTTAGGTGAAAACGGGGCTTTATTATCTGGTGGACAGAAACAAAGAATTGCCATCGCAAGAGCTTTGTATAAAAATCCTGAAATTTTAATACTGGATGAAGCTACCTCTTCACTTGATACAGAATCAGAGCTAGTCATTCAAAATACATTACAGGAGTTTAGGAATCAAGGAAAAACAATGATCGTTATCGCCCATCGCTTGAGCACTATTGCTAATGCGGATACTATTCTGGTAATGAAAGAAGGACAGATTATAGAACAGGGAAGCCACCTTGAGCTTATCTCCAAAGACTCTGTTTATAAATTTATGTGGGAAAAACAGGGCACAAAACTAAATTAACTTTAACTAAATAAAAAAATGATTGATTTTATACTAACTGTCTTTTTATTAATAATGGAATTTTTAGCTAATATGTCATGATCATCCTTTGAATAGAATATATTAAAGATTTATAAAAATGATATTTTAAACCTCCATGTTTACAAAAAGTCCCTTTACATGAAGAAGTAGCACTATTTGTATGTGGGTAAATTTACCTGCTTCAACACAGTCTTCAATAACAAAAAAAGCCCTCATTTCCTGAGGGCTTTCTATATTTAAAATTTATCTATTATTCTTTAATAAATTTCTTCTGTACCGATTTACCATTGTCTTCGATATCTAAGACATAAACTCCGTTGATCAGTTTGCTTACATTGATCTGGTTGTTCAGTAAAATACCCTGACCAATGATCTGTGCTGCTGAATTGTAGATCTTATATTTCGCTCTTTTGCTGATATTCTTCACATACAATACTGAGCTTACCGGGTTAGGATAAATCATGATATCCGTCTGATTAACTGGATTCGCTATGGCTGGCTTGGAAATTCTTACTGAGTAATCTTCCACTTCACCATTGGCAAATCTTGTACAGTTCACCGGAACTCCATCTCTCATCAATGCAATTCTCATGACCACATACTTATAGCTTGTCATACTTACAAAAGCATCGGCTGGTACACTGAAGGTTCCTGTCACCGGACTCGTGGTATTCGGAGGTGAAGTAAATACTCTTTCATCAATATCGAAATATCCGTTTCTGTTGAAGTCTATCCATACTGCGATCCCTTCATCGTGATTGGTCCCGTTCCATTTCTTCTCAATCGTGATCTGATTTCCTGTAGATCCCTGAACCATCTCTATGAAAGTATCAGGTACTCCTGTATAATCTGTATAGGTAGAGGGTCCGGAAGCATTTTCCATCTTAGGTCTTCCGTTTGGCGTCACTGTAACTTTGGCAATATGCTCGTTCACAGAGCTCCCTGAAGACATTTGACAGTAGATCACTGTAGGGGTCGTGAAATAATACGGAGGCGTATAAGTTCCCGGTGTTCCGTTACAGATATTCACGACCTGCATTTCATATTTCGTATCTTCTAATAATCCTGTTATGGTATAAGCATTATTCGCTACCGGAACATTGGTCCAGCTCGGAATACCTACTTTTCTGTATCTCAGGATATACGTTGCCCCAGGGAAACCTTCCCATATCACTTCAGCTGATGTAGGAGTAAGCTGGGTAATCGTTAATCCCGGAGGAGGCAATTCACATGTTCTCAGGGTCGTAAATACGACAGGGTTTGAATATGGATTAGGTAAAGTTTCTCCTGTACACTGATTGGCAACCTGTACTTCATATTTTGTATACGGATCTAAACCGGATAATGAATAGGTGCTTGCAGGTGGAGCTGGCAGATTAACAAGATTCCATGTTGTTGTGCCTACTTTTCTCCATCTCATGACGTAGGTAGAGCCTGTTACTAATGGAGTCCATGTTACCAGTGCAGAGTTTGTCGTGATATTCGTCACCGAAACACCCGGAGGTGTAGGATCACATTTTGTAGTAAATGCCTTGATTGGTGTAAAGGCGCCTGTAGAAGTTCCGCAGTTGGCTGCAATCTGTACTTCATAGGTAGTAAAAGGAACCAGATTGTTCAATGTATGAGGTACCGCAGTAACATATATGGAAGTCCATGTTGCTGTTCCCTGTATTCTATATTGAAGCAGGTAAGTAAGGTTATTCGTGGCAGCTGTCCAGTTAACAACAGCTGAATTGTACGTTATTGCTGTAACGGTAGGATTTGTTGGCGTAACCGTGCTGCAAGGTTTTAGTCTTACGGTATAGTCTTCAACTTCTCCGTTTACTGCATTTTGACATATGACAGGAGCGCTGGAACGTTTCAGTACCACTCTCATTGTTGTTGTCAACGGACCGTTATATATTCCTGTAGGAACTGCAAAATTAGCCGTAACAGGAGTGGTTGTATTGGATGCTGAAGTAAGGATCTGTTCTGTTGTTTCAAACACTCCATTTCTATTGAAGTCTATCCAGGCAGTAACCGCATCGCTGCTGGTTACACCTGTCCATCCTTTTGCTACAGAGATTTGATTACCTGCAGACCCTATTTCCAATGTAATAAGCGTAGCTGGGGTATTATAACTGGTATAGTTATTCTGTACAGAGGTGTTACTCATTACCGGAAGTGCAGGGTTTACAGACGTAATGGTTACATTTGAAATGTGATCATTAGTTCCGGTACCTGTCATCGGGCAGTATGTAACCGGAGGAGTCGTAAATTGTATGGAAGGTGAGAATGCACTCTGGCTGCCGTTACATTTTGTGGCTACCTGTACTTCATATTGGGTCTGTTCTGTTAAGTTCGGAATGGTGTAGCTATTTCCGGGAGCAGGTACAGGATCTACTGTAGTCCAGGCTGTAGTTCCTACTTTTCTGTATCTTAATACATAGGTGGATCCCGTTGCTGCTATCCAGGAAACATCGGCAGTAGCAGGGGTAAGATTCGTCACAGTAATATTGGCAGGCGGCGCATTTGTACATGCCGGCTGATCTGTTAGCTTTACTGCATAATCTTCTACTTCACCATTGGTAAAGCTACCACATACGGCAGGATTAGCAGAATCCCGGAGAACAACACGCATACGGGTTGTAAGCGGACCTGAATAAGCGGTAGCAGGGACCGTAAATATCGCATTTACCGGAGTCGTTGTATTATTGGCAGCATTTAAAACGCGTTCAATAGTCTCAAAAGTACCATTTTTGTTAAAATCTATCCAGACACTTACCGCTTTGCTTGATGCAGCAGCTGGCCAGGATTTAGAAATAGAAATATTATTATTTGCTGATCCTCGAACCAGTGTTATCAATTTTGTGATATCAGCAGAATAATCTGTATAGTTGGCAGCAGCTGAATTGTTACTCATCGTATATGAGTTTGTGGCCGCTACGGTTACATTGGAAATATATCCATTATCTGTACTCGTAGAAGTTGCAGCACAATATAGGGTTACAAAAGTTGAAACCGGTGAAAAAGCGCCTGCTGTTCCTGCGCATACATTAGCAATTTGAAATTCATAATGAGTCCCTGCTGCCAGACCGCTAAGTGTAACGGTATTCGTTATGGGTGCCGGTGTCACTGTTGTCCATGCTGTAGTTCCTGCAACACGGTATTGGAAAATGTAGGTTGCATTGAATGACGCATTCCAGGTCACCGTTGCCTGCGCCTGGGTAATCGCTGAAACTATGATTCCTCCCGGTGCAGTGGTGGTACAGATTGGAAGTGTAGCTATTGAAGCAGTACCGATCGCGTAGAATACATTATTGATCGCGCTAACTCTGATTTTAGCAGTCCCTCCTACTGTTAATGGAAAGGTAGTGAAATCTACAGCCTGGCTTCCATCATTCGGTGTCGATGCTGCTACAACATTCCATGTAGTTCCGTTATCTGTTGTAAAATCTATTTTGACATTAGCCGCATTGTAAGGTGCTGCGTTTGTATTAACCACATTCCAGGTGACGTTGGTAGGACCATTATTGTAGATGGTTGTTGGATTTACAATAAAAGGACCGTTGTTGTCTACAATAATAGTCTGTGTTGCTGATTGGGTCTGCTGCTGATTGGCAACAGGATTGTTATCTCTTGCTGTAACAGTAAATTTGGTGGTTCTTGCTACCGTAGATACGGCTTCCCACAGGTTGTTGGCATTGTTTAAAACGCCTGCAAGTACAGAAGACAGTCTGGGAAAATAACGGGTAGGGCTCACTGTCGGAGCCACAGATCTGAAAGACGGACCTGTCGTTGTATTTCCTAAGTTAGCATTATTAATCACCTCATTGGCAATATCTACCTCCTCCCAGTTAAAAGTCATGGGATCACTCTCAGCGTCTGTAGCAGATGCTGTCAGGACAAAAGCTGTTCCTTTTGGAATATTATAGGTCGTGAGTGGTGTAATTGCCGGAGGTGTATTGGTAATAACCGTTTCAACATCACACGTTTTGCTGATCAGATTAGCCTGAATCTGGGTGATATTGGTTACATTAAAATAGGGATCTGAATGGGCCTGTACATCGGTAGTGGGCCCGGTAATACCGGCATATCCCATTATACTTGATCCTGAACCCGGCTCCACACTTGTAGAAGAGCCTAACTGAGGGGCAGAATATGAAAAGCTGTGGACTCCACCCAGCTGGTGACCTATTTCATGGGCTACATAGTCAATGTCAAAATTATCTCCGACAGGAGGATTACCGCCTGGAGATGTCCATCCCGATCCTTTATCATTGGATGTAGGCACTATATTATCGCGGCATATACAACCCACACACCCTGCATTTCCTCCAGCTCCCGGAGGAGAAAATAAATGTCCTATATCATAGTTGGCGTTACCTACTGCTGCGGTAATGACATTCTGCACCTGAGAATTCCAGCCAACAATACCGTTAGCTGTTCCGTTTTCTGTTGCGGAATAAGGATCGGTAGTAGCATTGGTATAAATTAAGTTCGGATAATTCTGCAGGTTTAAATGGAGTGCAAAATCTTTTTCATAAACCCCATTGATTCTTGTTAAGGTGGCATTCATCGCAGCTAATGCTCCAGCTACAGTACCTCCATGATATTGGGTATATTCTCCGCAGACTGAGAGTGCCAGTCTTAATGTTCTGAATTTCTTATCTGAATTTTTTGAAAAGTCAGTAGCCTGATTGAAGAAGGCTTTTCCTTTTTTTTGAAGCGTCTCGATATCATATTTTGCACTTTCACTTTCCTCAGTAGAACATACAAAACCTTTTTTATCTTTTCCTGTTTTCGGATGAACTTTATAGATTGTCTTAGCAGCATTGGCCGGTTCTATAAATTCATAGCCTCCATCCTGAATGATCATTGACTGGAAATCATTAGGAGATAAGCTGAATCTTAAATATTTAGAGGGATTATCTATCCCTACTCCAGCATAAGAGCCCAACTGATATTGATCTGCGAGCTCTTTTACTACAACAGGAAAGCTGTAGACTGCAAATTTTTCGATTTTTCCATCCGTCGTAGGAAGGGATATAATCACAGGTTTTGCATTTTTACCTGATTCTTCTGCTTTGGCTAGCTGCAATTTGAGCTGTGAAATGTCCAAAGAGTAATACTTGTCAGATTTTGAATCTTCAGTAGCTTCTTTTCCATGATGCACTGCGGGTATCCATTGGGCATGGATCATCGCAAATAAACACAGGAAGAAGAAAGAAAGAGAGATTTTCTTCATAATTTAAATATTTTGTAATGATTTCACAAATCTAATATATTTTTTATTAAAAAAAAACCTATTCGCACAAATTATTAAAAATAAAGCAACAAAACACCATGAAACTAAAAAAACAAATAATATTTTATATTTTATATAAAAAAATTCAACGTTTATTGAATTATTAATTAAAAATACCACAACAATATAAAATATGTTTATATAATAAAAAAAAGCCCTCATTTCTGAGGGCTTTCTATATTTGAAATTTATATATTATTCTTTAATAAATTTCTTTTGAACTGTTTTACCTTCGTCTTCGATATCTATTACGTAAACTCCGTTGATCAGTTTGCTTACATTGATCTGGTTGTTCAATAGAATACCGTCACCGATAACCTGTCCTGTAGAATTGTAGATCTTATATTTCGCTCTTTTGCTGATATTTTTCACATACAATACTGTGCTTACCGGGTTAGGGTAAATCAGAATGTCAGTCTGGTTAACAGGGTTTGGTACTCCCGGTTTAGCGATTCTTACTGAGTAATCTTCTACTTCACCGTTGGCAAAATTAGTACAGTTCACAGGAACTCCATCTCTCATCAATGCTACTCTCATTACTACATACTTGTAGTTTGTCATACTTACATAAGCATCCACCGGTACACTGAATGTTCCTGTAACAGGACTTGTGGTATTCGGAGGTGAAGTAAATACTCTTTCATCGATATCGAAATTTCCATTTCTGTTGAAATCTATCCATACTGCAATACCTTCGTCATGATTAGTTCCGTTCCATTTTTTCTCAATCGTAATGCTATTTCCAGTAGATCCCTGAACCATTTCTATGAATGTATCAGGTACTCCTGTATAATTTGTATAGCTAGACGGTCCAGAAATATTCTCCATTTTAGGTCTTCCGTTTGGTACCACTGTCACTTTAGCGATATGTTCGTTCACAGCGTTTTGAGAAGCCATCTGGCAATAAACCACTGTAGGTGTCGTGAAATAGTATGGAGGAGTGTATGTACCCGGTGTACCGTTACAAACGTTCACTACCTGCATTTCATATTTCGTTTCTTCCAATAATCCTGTTATAGTATAAGTATTCGTTGTTAAAGGAACGTTAGTCCAGCTCGGAATACCTACTTTTCTATATCTCAGGATATACGTTGCCCCAGGGAATCCTTCCCAAGTCACTTCAGCCCACGTAGGGGAAAGTTGAAGAATAGTCAATCCTGGAGGAGGAAGTTCACAAGTTCTTTCCGTAGTAAACACTTTCGGATTTGAATACGGGTTAAGAGTCGTTTCTCCAACGCATTTGTTTGCTACTCTTACTTCATATTTTGTATACGGATCTAAACCGGTTAACAAATAAGTATTGGTAGGAGGCGCGATGTTGCTCACCGGAGTCCAAACCGTAGTTCCCACTTTTCTCCATTCTAGTGTATACGTAGAGCTTGCTGCAAGCGGTGCCCATGTAATCAATGCAGAGTTTGTGGTAATATTACTTACCGTAACATTTGGAGGTGTAGGGTCGCATCTTGTTACAAATGGTTTGATTGCTGTAAATGCACCTGGAACATCTCCACACACAGCAGCAACCTGAACTTCATAAGTAGTAGCCGGCGTTAAACCAGTCAATACAAGTGGAATATTATTTAACAATGCTGAAGCATATACTTGTACCCATGGTCCTGGAGGAGGTCCCTGAAGTCTGTATCTTACAAGATAAGTAACGGTATTGGCAACTCCTGAGAAAGTAAGTGTCGCAGAATTATGGGTTGCAACGATTCCAGGTTGGTTTGGTGTACCATTACTACATGGTCTAATTTTTACAGCGTAATCTTCAACCTCTCCGTTTACTACATTCTGGCATAATACCGGTGCACTGGTACGTTTCACCACAACTCTCATTGTTGTTGTCAACGGACCTGTATAAGCAGTTGCCGGAACACTGAAACTATTATTAGTAACAGGAGTTGCAGAACTTGCTGCTGAAGTTAAGATTTGTTCTAAAGGTTCAAAAACTCCGTTTCTGTTATAGTCAATCCAAGCTGAAACAGCAACATTACTCGTAGCCCCTGTCCATCCTTTTGATACAGACAGTTTATTATTTGCAGAACCTGCATCAAGAGTAATTAGTGTTTGAGGCGTTGAATAACTTGTATAGTTCGTCTGTACCGTTGTATTACTCATTACCGGTACACCAGGGTTAGAAGAAGTAACAGTTACATTTGAGATGTGTTCGTTAGTTCCTGTACCTGTCATTGGGCAATAAGAAAGCGGCGGTGTTGTAAACTGTACTGTTGCGGAAAATGCACCTGTAGAAGTTCCACATGTTGTAGATACCTGTACATCATACTTAGTCTGTTCAGTAAGTCCCGGAATTGTATAGTTGTTAACTCCAGCAGCTAAAACCTGGGTAGTCCAAGCTCCACTAGGAGATAATCTCCATCTGATGGTATAGGTTGCGTTGGCAGCAGCCAGCCAGTATACCGTAGCCGTAGTTGCTGTAAGGTTTGTTACTGTAATGTTTGTAGGTGGCGCTGTAGTACAAGCAGGCTGATCGATAAGTTTCACAGCGTAATCTTCTACTTCACCCCAGGTAAAGGTTCCACAAGCAGCAGCAGCAGCACTTTCTCTTAATGCAACACGCATACGTGTCGTAAGATTTCCCATATATACTCCCCCGGCAGCACTAGGTACAGGGAAAATAGCAGTAACAGGTGACGTTGTATTACTTGGTGAATTCAGAACCTGTTCAGAAGCTTCAAAAATCCCATTTCTGTTAAAGTCAATCCATACTCCTGTTCCGAACGACCATTGGGTTCCTGGCCAACTTTTCTCGATAGTAACAGTATTGCTTGGCAGACCTCTTACTAAGGTAATCTGTCTTGCAGGATCTGCACTATAATCTGTATAATTGCTGAAATCTGAAGTACTGATCATTGGTATTGCAGCATTCGGAACAACAGTAACTTTACTGATGAAACCATCAATAGTGGTACTTGTAGAACCAGAAGTACAATACGAAATCGCAGGTGTTGTAAAATTAGTACTTGGAGAGAATGCTCCCGTTGTACCTCCACAGATTGTAGCAATCTGAACTTCATACTGTGTCTGTTCTGTAAGGCCAGGTATCGGATAGCTGCTTGATAGTGGCGCAGTAATATTTACTGTAGTCCATGCTCCTGAAGGTGAAACTCTGTATCTCAATACATAAGTTGCTCCTATTGAAGGCATCCAGCTTACAAGTGCTGAAGTTGGTGTAATATTTGAAACTGCAATATTAGCTGGTGGCGCAGTACTACAAGGTTGCAGAGCAATAACATTTAATGTAAAGTCTACAAAATTACCCCATGCTGCAGGCCCACATGAAGTATTGGCACCAATAAATGATGTAGAAGTTCTTACTCTATAATTTCCCGGAGCCTGTGTTCCAGGTATAACAATTGATGCTGTTCCATTTGTAGTATATGTCGTCGTTGCCAGAATGGTTTCGCCCGGGTCATTAAAGCTCATATTATTATTCCAGTCAACCCAAACATAATAATAGTAAGTGCTGGTTCCACTGTTCAAGTTCATGGTTATCGTATTGGTAGGTAACCCTGAAAAGACTGTTGCGGAGTTATTAACGTACGCAGTGTAGGAATTCGCTGTATAATTTAAATTCGTAAGTCCTCCGGTTGTTGTAATCGTTTTCAGATAATACGAAGTTGAGCTGCTACCTCCTGAAGGTACACAATACCCTGTAAAGAAAGTAACTGGTCCTATCCATGTACTCTGATCTGTTCCGCTACATCTTGATCTCACCCATACATAATAATTGGTATTGGCTGTTAATGGAGAAAGTGTGGCACTTGTTCCTGTTGTCACAGTTTGTGAAGGAGGAGTTCCAGCCGTTGGAGCTGTAGGTGATGTACTATAATACACATCATATCCTCCTGCTGGTACAGATGAAGGAGCTGTCCAGCTGATTCCTGCGCTCGTAGGTGTTACGGCTCCCAAAGTTACTCCTGAAGGAGGCAAACATGTAGGAGGTGCACCAAAAGTCAACTGAACGTTGGGTCTGTTGGCATTAACTGTACCTGTACCTGTAGGCGCTGAATTATCACCTTCAATATACATATGTCTTGATGTAGCACTGGAGTAGGTAAAGCCATTTCCGGCTAGAGTTCCGGTTCCGCTTCCACCATAATCTGCTTCTACCAATACCATCAGGTTTTCTGTCCCATTATAATAAAAAGGACTTTGCAGCGTGACCGTATTCCATCCTGTAGGGATACTATTTATTGTACCGGTATACACCAAAGTAGCACCCGTGGTTGCAGTAGCCCAGTTTTGAGCTGTAATCGTGTTGGTTGCAGTCGGAACAGATTTTAAATAAATCTTTACCGGAGTAGCAATAGTTGTCGCTACTGTTGCATTCCATGCTACGGACTGTACATTTCCGCCCGCGGGCAGATTTATTTCCGTTGCAGTATAAAGTGATGCATCTCTTTGATATCCGAAATACACACCCAAAGGATATCTTTGAGTAGTAGTTCCTGCACCAATTGTAACCGTTTGTGCTTGTGTGAACAGTCCGAAGACCATACAAAGCAATGTTATGAGCACCCTAAAGGGCCTGCTCATTTTACAGAGTAAAAATCCACTCATATTTTTTAAAATTTAATGATAACAATAGTATAAAGTAATTGTAGTGTTTCCTATTTTGGTGTTCAAATGTTAATTTGAAACATCCATTTTACATATAATCTGTATTGAAAAGAATAGTTTTTTAATTCATACGCTAATATTTTAATAATTACACAAATCTAATAATTTTTTCATTATTAATATATCCATTCAAATATTTTTTTGTAAAAATTTCACAATAATAATACATTTAATACATTAAAACATAAAATCCTCCGGAGAGCCTGAGGATTTTATATTATTTTGAATTACTCTAACTTTTCAATAAACCCGGGCCTTAGCCAATCCCTTCCTTTTCATCGACTGTAATGATGTATCAGTATGAGACATTGATTTTTACTCCACTTATTGCTTTCATATTCATCAAAAAATCCCCAGATAAAAATCTGAGGATTCATGATGATATACTTTGTTACTTTTAATAAAGACGGATTGTCTAATTAATAGTAAGAATCAGTCTCATTTTATTTTAAAATTTATAGGCAATATTCCATGCAAACCCCATATTGAATTTAGCTGAACTTTTACCGAATCCCGGCACTATCATGGGTGTAATATCATCCTGTTTGGAAGTATACACTAAATATCTTGGCTGAAGATTGACATCTATATAAAAATTGGACTCGAATAGCTGCACTCTTCCACCCAGCGTACCTTCTACCCAGGCGGAAGTTTGGGAAGAAGATGGGAATGCTACAGAGGAACCACTTCCTCCAAAACCACGCACAGGGACTGCCATATATTCCTGGTTGTAGAATGCACCGCCAATTTTACCTCCGGCATAGAAACCGTTGAATTCATTTTCAAGATCTTTTGCGAGCATATAAAATGCACCCAGTTTTACAAAAGGACCGCTTGCTTTAGCATCATAACCGTTCTTCTGATAAACATTTTTCTCAAAACCGGCTTCTGCAATGGCATGAACATTTCCTCTCACTTTTGAGGAGATAAAACCCTGGTAAAGCTTTCTATCTGAAAAAAAAGAAGCTCCGGTATTAAGAACATCAAAACCCACCATAAAATTCGGTTTGTATTTCTCCTGAACTTTTTTGGCTTCTTTGGTCTCTTTTTTTTCCTGGGCCAGCCCCAGTATTCCTATTATGCTAAAAAAGAAGGAAAAGATTAGTCTTGTCTTCATTCTCTATTTGGTTTTGTCCTGCTTCCACTTTCAGGACAGGATTTGATTGTATTAATTCTGAACTTAAATTCTCGTAGCTTTTTTTAATCCCGCATCCCGGAGATACATATTTGGTTTTCGTTGTATAAGTAACCCGAACGTGAGATTCAGTCCCTTTATCTGCAAGCCTGAAATAAACATCCGTATAAGGTGAATCGTCTACCCTTAACGGGATCAGCCTTGAATCAATTTTCGTTAGTTTCCCTAGTTGTACTTTGCCAGAACCGTAGTCTACTGCTACATATAATGAATCTAAGGTTCTCACTTTATCGTTCGCCAGATTTTTAAAAGAAACTTTCATTCTGGGTGTACCTTCACCGCTCTCACAGATATCGTCTTCTCCGCCACAGGAGAAAAGCATTCCTATGAAGCAGATCATAACGAGAAATTTAAAGTATTTCATCTGTATATTTTTATTTTTTATTGAGCCAGATGGAACTGACGTTTCATATTAAGATTTGAAATTCAAATTTAAATAAAATTATTTTTTAATCAGCAACGCTATGTTTTCAACATGGTGCGTTTGCGGGAACATATCAACAGGTAATATTTTCACCAAGGTATAATGTTCTTTCATTAAAGCTAAATCTCTTGCCTGCGTTGCAGAATTACAGCTTACATAGACTACTTTTTCAGGAGCCAGTTTCAGGATTTGCTCAACCACTTTCTGGTGCATTCCATCTCTTGGCGGATCGGTAATTAAAACATCAGCTTTTGGATGATTTTCCATAAATTCATCGTTAAAGACATTTTTCATATCTCCACAATAGAATGTTGTATTGGTAAGGCCATTTAATTCTGCATGTTCAATGGCAGCGTCTATAGCTTCCTGAACAGATTCTATACCGATAACATGTTTTGCATTTCTGGCAACATATTGTGCGATAGTTCCTGTTCCTGTATACAAATCATAAACTACTTCATCACCTTTCAGATCAGCAAATTCCAATGTTTTTCTGTAAAGCTCCAATGCCTGTTTGTAATTGGTCTGAAAGAATGATTTCGGACCGATTTTAAACTTCAGTCCATCCATTTCTTCCATTAAGAATCCTTCTCCGTAATAAATATTAACATTTAAATCGTAGATAGAATCATTTTGTTTTGGATTAATGGCATACACCAACGTTTTGATCTGCGGGAATTTCTCTAATAAGTATTGGAAAAGCTGCTCTCTGTTGTTCTTCTCTTCTCTGTAAAGCTGGAATAAAACCATCCACTCTCCTTTAGAGTTTTGTCTCATCATTAAGGTTCTCAAAAAGCCTTCCTGATTTTTCACATCAAAGAAATCCAGTCCGTTGTCTACTCCAAACTTTTTCACAGCCAGACGTATCGCATTGGATGGATCTTCCTGAAGGAAACATTCTTTAAGATCTAAAATCTTACTCCACATTCCCGGAATATGGAACCCAAGGGCATCTTTGCTTCCGAAGTTTTCTTCTGAACTTATTTCATATTGAGTAAGCCATCTCGCGTTTGAGAAAGAAAACTCCATTTTATTTCTGTAAAAATACTGTTCTTCAGCGCCTAAGATCGGAACGGTTTCAAAGTCTTCAATTCCGCCGATTCTTTTGATATTATTGTATACCTCTTCCTGTTTGAAATCCAGTTGTTTTTCGTAGCTCATATTCTGCCACTTACATCCGCCGCATGTCCCGAAATGAATACATTTAGGCTCTACTCTGAATGGTGAAGGCTCTACAACTTCTACGGTTTCTGCCTCATAGTATTTGGACTTGGATTTTTTCACTCTTGCATTAACAACATCTCCCGGGACTGCGCCTGAGATCAGTACTGTTTTTCCTTCTTCTGTTCTTCCTATCGCAACACCTTTTGCCCCTGCACCGAACAACTTAATATTTTCAAGAATTATATCTTTCTTCTTTCTCATCCGTAAACTCAATTTCTTTTAATGGTCGGAAGAAACCCTCCGGCTTCATTCCTAAATCTCTATTTCTATTTTTTCTAATACATCCGAAAAAACTTCCGGTTTGATTCCGCAAAAATACAATAAAAAAAACCTTATCCGAAGATAAGGTTTCCATCTATATTAAAGTTTATTATTTTGTAGGGGCAGGCTGTGGATTTGCAGGCTGTGCTGCAGGAGCCATTTGCATTCCCGGCTGCATTTGTATATTAGGTTCTGCTCTTGGCGCAGAAAGACCTGTAAGTTTATCAAGAATTGTGACAACCTCCTGCTCACCTAAGTTTACAAAAGATCTGCTGGCAATTTTCCCGTCTTTATCTACTACTACAAAGCAAGGCAGTTTGAATCCGTAAACGCCATATTTTTTAGCGATATCAGATTCCAGACCTTTTTCTCCGTAAACATTTGTTCCAGGAATTCCTTTTAATAAGGCGCTGCTGGTTTTTACAAACTGATCTTTTGTATCATCAACGTTTACAAAAACAAAATTCATTTTTGATTTGTAGAAATTCACAACTTCTTTTAATACCGGAACTGTAGCTTCACTGATGTAAGGGTTCCAAGATGCATAGAAGAACAACATATAAGGTTTCCCTTTATTTTCAGAAAGCTGGTAAGATTTACCGTCTGCTTTTACCAATGAAGCTTCCGGAGCAGCTTCTCCTACTTTAAGTCCATTGATCGCTACCTGCATTTTTACAAGGTCAGCTTTGATAGAAGCATCTTTAATATCTGTATCAATAATTTTTTTGATTTTCTCTGTATTCTTTGCAGGAGCGCCCGGATGAATATCCTGAGCCACAACAAATGCTAAAAGATATTCTTTAGCGGTCTGTGAAATTCCTTTTCTGTCTTTCAGGAACTGTGCGAACACTTCAGAAGTAGTAACATCTGTTTTTCCTTTAGTTTTAGCTTCTGCAAACTTTTGAAAGTCAGGGCTCATTTTCACAAGTAAATATTGTCTGTATAATGGAATTGTTTTTACCATTACCTCTTTGTTCTCTTCCAGTTTGGTTTCATAATCCTGGAAAGGCTTGGAAACTTTAAATGAAGGATTTCCTGACATCTGACGTTGTGCCATTTCATAATTGGCAAGAAGGTTCAGAATGGTTACTTTCACATCATTCTTTTTCCACTCAAGGATTCCTTTACCCGGGTTATTTTTTTGAGCAAGATCATCTACATTTTTGTTAATATCAGCTTCGATTTTCTGCGCTCCTTTTAAGAACGTTTTCTCGTCTCCTGCCATTAACTGCTGAATATTGATTTTACTTCCGTACTCCCCTAAAAATTTTTGGCTGGCCTGAAGGAAATCGTTATTTTTCTTGGCATCTCCTGTTACTACGAATTCATTTGGGAAGGTCATTGCGTTTCCTGAAATATTCAGTTTCTGCCCGCCTTCAAGATAAATAAGATTTTGTCTTCCTGCATAGTTGATCACGTACATTCCATCTTTAGGAGCATCGAAGCTTCCTGTAAAGTTTCCATTTTTATCTAAACCTATATTAACAAGTGGAAGTGTTGCTACACCGGAAGCTTCAACAAATTCAATTCTTTCGAGCGGTGAACTTCCAGCAATTTTTCCTTTTACTTCAACTTTTTTTGAACAAGACATCACAAAAGCTGTGATGATAAACAATAAAAGATATTTTTTCATTTCAATTTTAATATTACACAAAAATACCGTTTTTTACGGCTTGTTGATTAAGACTATTTATTTTTTTTGAAAATTTTATGAAAACCTATGAAAAGGGACGTTGAGAGCTTTTTCTCAGCATAAATTTTAATAGATAAAAAGAACTCCGTGAATGATAATTCTTCTTCTTTTCATAAAAAGTGCTCACCAAATATAGACTTATTAAATAAAGAATATCTTATCCTCTCAACAACTTAACAAATTTTAACAGCTAAAGGCATAGCATAAAAAAATCGTCTCCATAGTGAAGACGATTTTTTATGTATTTGAATAGGTTCTATCCGTTATCTACCATAGCAGCCATGTATTCTCTGTTCATTCTGGCAATGTTTTCAAGAGAAATTCCTTTCGGACATTCAATTTCACAAGCACCGGTATTTGAACAGTTTCCGAATCCTTCTTCGTCCATCGCTTTCACCATGTTCAGAACTCTTCTCTTAGCTTCTACTCTACCTTGTGGTAATAAAGCAAACTGAGAAACTTTAGCTCCAACGAATAACATTGCAGATCCGTTTTTACAAGTAGCCACACAAGCTCCACATCCGATACAAGCAGCAGCATCCATGGCTTTGTCTGCATCTTCTTTAGGAACCGGAATAGCATTAGCATCCAAAGTATTACCTGACGTATTCACTGAAATGAAACCTCCTGCAGCCATTACTCTGTCGAATGCACTTCTGTCTACCATTAAGTCTTTAATAACCGGGAAAGCAGCACTTCTCCATGGCTCGATAACGATGGTTTCACCATCTTTGAACATTCTCATGTGCAACTGACAAGTCGTGATACCCGTATCCGGACCGTGAGCTCTACCATTGATGTATAGAGAACACATTCCGCAAATTCCTTCACGACAATCGTGGTCGAAAGCGATAGGTTCTTTTCCCTCGTTAATAATATTCTCATTAAGGATGTCTAACATTTCTAAGAATGAAGAATCTGTAGAAACATCTGATATTTTATAGGTCTCAAACTGACCTTTAGTTTTGCTATTTTTCTGTCTCCAAATTTTCAGTGTAAGATGAAGGCCTTTTTTTGCACTCATAATGTTATATTTATAGGTTGGAGATTATTTGTAACTTCTCGCTTTAACTTCGATGTTGTCATAGATAAGATCTTCTTTGTGCAGAACTTCCTGTTTGATATCATCACCCTGATATTCCCAAGCTCCTACATATTTAAAGTTGACGTCATCTCTTTCTGCTTCCCCTTCCGGAGTAGCATGATCTTCTCTGAAATGCCCACCACAAGATTCGTTTCTGTGTAATGCATCGATAGCCATTAATTGTCCAAGTTCAATAAAATCTGCTACTCTGAATGCTTTTTCAAGCTCAGTGTTCATACCTTCAACGTCTCCCGGAACTTTTACGTTTTTCCAGAAATCGTTTTTCACTTCTTCAATTTCTTTAATTGCTTCTCTTAATCCTTCAGGAGTTCTTCCCATTCCTACTTTATTCCACATAATGTTTCCTAATTGCTTATGGAAGTGGTCTACAGAATGAGTTCCTTTATTATTTAAGAAGAAATCTATTTTATCTTTAATTCCTTTTTCAGCTTCAACGAAATCAGCTGAATCTGTAGGAATAGTTCCTGTTCTGATATCTGAAGAAAGATAATCTGCAATCGTATAAGGAAGTACGAAATATCCGTCAGCAAGTCCCTGCATCAATGCAGAAGCTCCCAATCTGTTGGCTCCGTGGTCTGAGAAGTTAGCTTCCCCAATTACAAAACATCCAGGGATGGTAGACTGAAGGTTATAATCAACCCAAACACCACCCATGGTATAGTGAACGGCAGGATAAATCTTCATTGGAGTTTTGTAAGGATCATCAGCAGTAATCTTTTCATACATTACGAATAGGTTACCGTATTTTTCTTCAATCCAAGCTTTTCCGAGGTCGTAAATTTGCTGGTCACTAGGATTATGAATATGCTTTTCAATAGCAGATTCTTTACCTTTTTTGATGATTTCTGTAGAGAAATCTAAGTAAACTCCTTCTTTAGTGTCATTATTTTCGATTCCGAAACCGGCATCACATCTTTCTTTACCCGCTCTAGACGCAACGTCACGAGGAACTAAGTTTCCGAATGCAGGATATCTTCTTTCTAAATAGTAATCTCTATCTTCTTCTTTAATATTTTCAGGTCTTAATTTACCTTCTCTGATGGCTACTGAATCTTCAATCTTTTTAGGAACCCAGATTCTTCCTGAGTTTCTTAATGATTCAGACATCAAAGTCAGCTTAGACTGCTGCGTTCCGTGAACAGGAATACAAGTCGGGTGGATCTGCACATAACAAGGGTTTGCAAAATAGGCTCCTTTTTTATGAATTTTCCATGCTGCAGAAACGTTTGAACCCATTGCATTGGTAGAAAGGAAGTATACGTTTCCGTATCCTCCTGATGCAATAACTACAGCATGAGCAGAATGTCTTTCAACCTCACCTGTTACAAGGTTTCTTGCGATGATCCCTCTTGCTTTTCCGTCTACAATCACTAAATCTAGCATTTCGTGACGGTTATACATTTTTACTCTACCCTTACCGATTTGACGGCTTAAAGAAGAATAAGCACCTAATAATAACTGCTGACCTGTTTGTCCTTTAGCATAGAAAGTTCTTTTAACCTGAACCCCACCAAATGAACGGTTATCTAACTGTCCGCCGTAATCTCTTCCAAAAGGAACACCTTGTGAAACACACTGGTCGATGATATTAGCAGAAACTTCAGCCAATCTGTAAACGTTTGCCTCTCTTGCTCTGTAGTCACCACCTTTGATGGTATCATAGAATAATCTGTAGGTAGAGTCACCATCACCCTGATAGTTTTTAGCAGCATTGATTCCCCCTTGTGCAGCGATTGAGTGTGCTCTTCTTGGAGAATCCTGGTAGCAGAATGCTTTTACGTTATATCCCTGTTCAGCTAATGTAGCTGCAGCAGAACCTCCTGCCAAACCTGTACCTACAACAATAATATCAATCTTATCTCTGTTGTTTGGTGCAACAAGGTTCATATGGTCTTTATGATTTTTCCATTTATCCTTTAGAGGACCAGCTGGAATTTTTGAATCTAATTTACTCATATTGGTATATTGATATTATTGAGTTACGAAGTGAAAAATTGCAATAAAAATAAAGCCTGCAGGAATAAGGATTGAATACCATTTTCCAAAAGCTTTAATTACCGGAGTATATTTCGGATGTCTGGCACCAATCGACTGGAACGAAGATTGGAAACCGTGAGCCAAATGTAGTCCAAGCAAAACAAAAGAGATCACATATAAAGCGACTCTCCAAAGGTCTGCAAACTTCTCATGTAACTCCGGCCAGAAACGTTCTGCATCAGGAGCTAATCCTTCTACGTACTTGTAATTGATTTCATGTAGCCAGAAATCATATAAGTGAAGCGCTAGGAAAGCCAAAACAACTGCTCCGGAAATAATCATATTTCTGGACATCCATGAAGAGTTCACGGAAGGGTTGTTTGAAGCGTACTTTATCGGACGCGCTTTATTGTTCTTAATTTCCAGTACAAATCCCATAATGAAATGGAAAAGAACTGCAAAACCAAGAACAGGCTGCATTAAGAACTGCACAAAAGGATTATAGCCCATAAAATCTGATGCTGTATTGAATGCATCACGATTCAGGACTGATAACAAATTGGTCGTCAAATGCAGTATAAGAAAGATCAGCAAAAATAGAGCTGATAATGCCATCGCATATTTTCTACCTATCGTAGAACTCGTTAAACCTGCCATATAAGTTTAAATTTGAATTTCCCACAAAATTAAGAAATGTTAACAATATCGGGAAGTGAGAAATCTCACAATTAGCCAGTTTGTAATCTTTCTAAATAACAATCTACCGCATTATATAAGGAAAAAATGAAAAATGCCAGTTATTATTTCAAATCATACATCTTACCGTTGTACATTACTTTTTGTGCCGTGTGAGGAAAAGTCTTTATTTCCACACTCCGAATACGCCTTGAAGCACAATATGGACTGGCTATCAATCTGACCATTTTCTTTTTATCCGCGTTTTCATCCATCCAAAAACAGGCTCTATCACCTTTCTTTACAGATAACACTTTGGTTTTATTAAAGTCATGAAGCAGCATTTCTTCTTTTTTATTTTCAAAAATATCGGATCCTGTTCTGATCATAAAAAATACCAAAATCATGGTCAGCAGCCTGAGTGAATTTTTCAAATCGACATTTAAAAGCAATGGTTTCAACTTATAGACAATAACCGATAAAAACAAGACTTCCGCTATATTCATAGGGATTTCAGAAAAAAACAGTAAATCCGACTCTGAAAACCAGTGAATAAGTTTTAATAAAACTTGGATTGATATGTCATATGCAAAATTGATCCATGTAAAATCGACCTGCAGTGCTATAAAAATTGTCATCAAAAAAGAAAATACAATGAGCAGTTCTGAAAAGGGGACAATCAGAATATTGGCAGGAATAGAAACCAAAGAAAACTGGTGAAAATAATAAAGAACCAGCGGAAGCGTCGCCAGTTGCGCGGACAGAGAGATAGTAACGGTACTGATTATTAATTTTTTAAAATAACCATCCTGCCGGGGGAAATATTTTAAAAGAGGCTGATTCAGCCAAAAGATTCCTAAAACAGCGAGAAAGCTCAACTGAAAACCTACATCAAAAAGCTGCTGTGTATCAACAACCAGGATCATCATAGCCGACAGTGACAGTGAGTGGAGTAAATCCGGTTTTCGCTGAAGAATTACATAGACGAAATACACTGTAAGCATGATACAGGAGCGTATTACAGAGTTTCCAAAGCCTATAAATCCGGCAAACAGCCAGATAAAAGCTATACTTGAAATAACCGCATATTTCCTGAAACGCAAGGGACTGAAACGGGTCAGCAGGAAGTAAAACATCCCAAAAATAACCACGATATGGGTCCCGGAAATAGCCAGGAGATGAACCATTCCGGACCTGTTAAAATCCTGTACCGTATCAGCGTCCATTTCTGTTCTGTCTGCCAGAATAATTCCCTTCAAAAACTCCCGGGTCTTTGCAGATAATGCAGCCGTATCAATCTTTTTCAAGACTTCAAATCTCTGCTGTTGAATTCGCTCGCTCAGGCTTAAATCAGTTCTAATCACTGAAGAAATATCGCTTGATATATAACATTGATATTCAATCTCTTTCCGCTGCAAATAGGCCGCGTAATCAAACTGAAAATTATGCTTTGGGGGTTTTGGTTTTGACAGATATGCCTCTGCTTTGTAATAATGTTTAAAATCCAACTCCTGATGCGTTTTGGGCATATAAAGTAGGGCATTGAAATTTTCTTCTCCGGCACGGGCATAGACTTCGTATTTTTTATTTTTCTCTGTAGAATTTAATTTCTTTGAGATCTTAAAGGTTACAGCTACTTTTTCAGAAACCGAAAGAGTATGTGACGAAAAAGTATGGAAAAAATGAAGGATTATCCCTGCTCCAAAAAACAGTAACCCCAACATTCCTGCTTTTATTTTATGCAGGAGATAAGAATGGAAGAATGTGAAGACGAAAAGCAGCAAACAGCATCCGGATACAAAATAAACGGAGTTTTTATCCACCTTCAACTGATCCTGAAAAAAAATCCCGAGGATAAAACAGATGGCCAGAATAAGAATAGGTTGCTTGTCCAATGAATGCTATTATTTACAATCAAAAAGTACTTATTTATTTGATTATTAAATAACACGGATTTTGCAGGATTTCAAATCTATCTCCCCTATTGATGAATAATATGAGGCGTGATTATTTACTATGAAATTACATTTTATATAAAAAAATAAAAGTTGCCCGCGTCAGACAACTTTATATTTTCAAATTGCCTGTAAAAGCATTTTTATTCTTTAAATTAAAATTTTCAATACAATTTCTTTTTCTGCGAATTAAATCTATTGATAATTTGTAATTCTTAGAATTATTTGCTTCTTAAAAATTGATCTTTTAACCTCTTTGTTTCTTTGATGTAAAACCAAGAATCTTTTCCGTAATCTTCATATTTGAAATCTCCAGCTTTTTTAGGAATTGCCGGTTCTATTTGTGTTCCTTCATGCCACTCATTGAAAGAAGTGATCCCGATAAAATCCGGATTTACTTTTGCAGCAGCATTAAACATTTTTTCGTAATATTTTCCGTTTTCCCTGCTTTTGAAATTGGCTTCATTCCAGGGTCTTATTCTTGTATCTGAATAACCAGGCCCAACACATGGAATGAAAATAAGGTGATGGTCTTTTGCATATTGGGAAAGGTAACTCCAATTGGAAGTGGTACTTCCAAAAACGAAGCCTTCGCTGGCAAAGTAGGTGTAGAAACCATCAAAACCTGATTTATCGAAAAAATATGAATGCTCTTTTTCTACCCATAAACCTATGTAAAGTCCGTCTAATTCAGTATTTCGAACTGTTTTTTCTCCATTTTCAGAAAGCAGCTTTGACCATTCTGACGGAGAAATTTTGTAGCTGTCGTATATATAATACAAGGGCTTTCCATCTTTTTTGTAAAAAGCATGGTGATGAGAATAGGTTTTGACAAGATAGGAAAGCTGATCTCTAAGTTCAGTAATGTTTTTATAAAAGGGTTCTATATGAAAAGCAATTTTCAAATCAAACTGATCGGCTATATCAAGATATTTGATGATACTTTTATCTACAAAAGGATCTTTTCCGAGCCAGCTTAAAACAACGACGCCGACTCCAGATTCTTTGATCATTTTCATGTGCTTTTTAATGATCTCAGGATCATTGGAACTGTAATTTCCCAAAGCCGGATAGAAATTCGCACCAATATCGTCTGCTCCCTTGTAATTTCCGAGGTTATTCCATTTTGGATTGCTCCAATGCGGTAAAATATCGTGATTCCAGTGATAATATCTCCCATCAATTGTGGGATTTCCGTACCATCCGTAATAGAAAATCTGTACGTTATCACGGGATTTGGTATTTTGAGCAAAATTTGTCAGAAAAACACCTGTTACCAGGATGAATGCTAATAAGCTTTTAAAATTCATTTTAATAAAAATTTAAATCTACAAAAACCATCAGCATTATCAATAAGATTGTGTTTTAAACATTTAGGATGACCTCAGCAGCCTTCTCACTGGCTCCTTTTCCGCCTAATTTTTCTCTTAAAAGACTGTAATCATCCAGAATCTGATTTCTTTTCCCTCCATCTATAATTTTATTGAGCTCTTCAACCAGATTTTTGCTATTCAGCTCATTTTGGATCAGCTCCTTCACCACTTCCCGATCCATGATCAGATTGACCAGTGAAATATACTTAATGTTTTTCACCAATCTCTTGGCAATGGCATAAGAAATTTTACTTCCACGATAGCAAACCACTTCAGGAATATTGAGTAATGCTGTTTCTAATGTCGCGGTTCCTGAAGTCACCAGTGCCGCTTTCGAGCATCTTAGCAAATCATAGGTTCTGTTGGAAACAAAATGAACATTGTCGTCCACATATTTTTGATAGAATTCTTTTGGAAGACTTGGTGCCCCGGCAATCACAAACTGGTACTTTTTAAAATGGGGTCTCACAGAAAGCATTATTTCAAGCATTTTCTCTACCTCCTGTTTTCTGGAACCCGGGAGAAGCGCAATGATCTCCTTTTCGTTTAGTCCGTTTTCTTTTTTAAATTCTTCTGTACTGATATCTTTCAGACTGGAAATAGCATCGAGGAGCGGATGTCCTACAAAATGGGAATGGACACCATGTTTTTTATAAAAATCTTCTTCGAAGGGAAGAATGACCATCATTTCATCTACATACTTTTTAATAGTCTCTACCCTACTTTCTTTCCAGGCCCAGAGTTGAGGCGAAATATAATAGACCACTTTGATCCCAAGTTCTTTTGCAAACCTTGCGATCCTTAAGTTGAATCCGGGATAATCGATCAGAATAAGAATATCAGGCTTATTTTTTTTTATATCCTCTTTACAGAACTTGATGTTGTTCAGAATCGTCCTCAAATTCATAGCTACTTCGAGGAATCCCATAAAAGCGAGATCCCGGTAATGTTTTACCAATGTTCCCCCTTGGGCTTTCATGAGATCACCACCCCAGAATCTGATATCCGCCTGCGGATCTTTCTGTAAAAGGGCTTTCATTAAATTGCTCCCATGAAGATCTCCGGAAGCTTCTCCTGCAATAATGTAATATTTCATTTCTTCCGAAATCTTTATTTGTTTTTTATGGCCATCAGGAACCTTTTGATTTCATTTTATAGAATGATTTTGAATCATGGGAGGTTTCTATGGTAAGGATAGAGAACAAATTAAGGTTTTCATGATCTTAATTTGTAAATTTGTCCAAAGATAATGATAAAAAATGTCAGAAGAATTTGAAATCCGAAATAAAGTTGCCGAAAGCGGTCTTGTTAATTTCGACCTAGCCACTCTGGTTCCTAAGGGGATAAGAAAAGGTATTGATCTTAAAGATTTTCTTTTCCAGGAGATGATCCTGAAGGAAAAAGATTTCAGGGAAAAAGTAGATGCGATAGATACTGAGGAATATAAAGACGCATACATATACATTTACAATTCTGTGGACACTATCATCCCCTTGTGGGCTTATTTTGTGCTAACGGCTAAGCTAACGGATGTAGCTAAAAAGATTGTCTTCGGAAATCAGGAAGATCTGGAAGTTATTTTGATGCATAATGCGATCCAGACCTTCGATTTTGAAGATATGAGAGGCAAGAGAGTTCTGGTAAAGGGCTGCTCTGATAAAGAAATTCCTGAAAATGCTTATATAGAACTGGTCGAGCAATTAAAACCTTTGGTAAAATCACTGATGTTTGGTGAGGCATGCTCAAATGTTCCTATTGTAAAGAATTAGTATGAAGAAATATGTATCGGCTATACTTCTTCTGCTGATTTTTTCAGTGATTTATTATGCCGGAAGTTTTTCTAAAATTCCGTTTGTAGACTCTATCGGTTTTATCCTGGATGTAGAAAAAGGCCAATGGATTACCACTTCTGCAGCTACAACACACTCTCTTTACATCAATACGGCTATTGTTATTAAAAATCTGACCGGTCTCAATGCCATTGAGGCATGCCGGTTTCTTGTTGTTTTTTGTGGGGCAGTAACGGTTTCAGTCGTCTATCTCACCATTAAAAGTATTACGAAAACAGAATGGGCATCACTCACCGCCGCCTTTGTCTTTGGATTCAGTTTTTCGTTTTGGAAAAATGCGGAAATTGTAGAGGTATACACCTATAATTGTCTGTGGCTGAGTCTTTTTTTCTTTTCAGTGATCAAAACGTTTGTAGACAACAAAAAAACATATATTCTTTTAAGTGGATTATTCTTGGGAATCAGCCTATGGGTGCACATCGAAAATATACTGCTGATCCCTGCATTTTTAATTTTTCTTTTTTACTTCAGAAAAGAGAAAACATACATATATGGCTCACTGTTGATTTTCGGACTGTTTTTTTCATCCCTGTTCATCGTGAATATGTCACAGGGACTGCCTTTCAATTCTGTTTATAATTCTGATTACGGAACCTGGGTGGAGGATTCTTTCAAAAAGACGTTCTTTCAATATGTCAAAGATTTTTTCAAATCCATTGCCTATCTTATTTATAACTTCAACCTGTTTACCTTTTTTGGTATAACAGGCGCTTTTCTATTATATCGTGCGAACAGAAAAATATTTTTTGTATTCCTTGCCGGAGCTGTCTGTGTGTATGGCTTTTCTACATTTTATGCAGTTTCGGATAATTATGTTTTCTTTCTTCCTTTTAATATTATTTTTGCACTCTCTGTGGGATACGGACTTTCGGCTCCAAAATATACCGCGTTGAAAAAGGTTTCATGGATATGCCTGCTTATCCCTCTGGGATATCTGGCTGTTTATAAAACGGTTTTTTTAACGGAAAAAGGAAGGGCATTCCACGCGTTTAAAAAACATAAGGGAGGTCTCAATTATTTTATCCTTCCATGGATGAACAACAACGCAGGTATTCTGGAATTCACTATTGATAAAAAAACGGCTCCGGAGCCTGTAGAATGGATGACAACGATTGCCCGTGAATATATAGAGCTGATGAAAACCAAAGGGTATACGGAAGAAGAACTCAGAAAACTTTAACAATTATAGTTCTGCTTTCCTAATTATAAAGAATTAATTTATGTTTAAAAACTTATACGCTGTATTTATATTTTTCATTTTCATAGCTATTTATTATGCAGGAAGCTTCACAAGGATTCCGTTTGCAGATTGTGTGGGATTTGTGCACAGTGTAGAGCTTGGTGAATACAAAACAGTAGCTACAGCTATCACACACATTCTTTACGTAAATACAGCTATTCTGCTGAAGAATATCACCGGACTGGATGGTATTGCTACAAGCAGGCTTTTAATTATTGGTTCTGCTGCTGCTACGGTATCTGTTATTTATCTTACGGTAAAAAGCATTACAAAAAAAGATTGGGTGTCTATCACAGCTGCTTTTGTTTTCGGATTCAGTTTTTCATTTTGGCGAAATGCAGAAATTGTAGAGGTATACACCTATAATTGTCTATGGCTGAGTCTTTTCTTTTTCTCAATGGTCAAAACCTTTACGGAGCATAAGAAAAATTACATCATTTTAAGTGGACTATTTTTAGGGATAAGTCTTTGGCTTCATATTCAGAACATCTTACTGATTCCTGCCCTATTGGTATTTTTATATTATTTTAAAGATGAAAAAAAATATGCCTACCCTTCCCTGATTATTTTTGTGGTACTGTTCTTATTATTAACTGTTGTAAATGTTTCACAAGGCCTTTCCTTTAACTCTCCCTACACTTCTGAAGGAGAGGATTGGATACAGAATACGTTTAAGAAAACACCTACACAGTATCTCATAGACTTTGTACAATCCTTTGCCTATCTTATCTATAATTTCAATATATTCGTATTCTTCGGAATCATGGGAATGATCGCATTGTATAAATCGGATAAGAAAATGTTCTTTGTATTCTTCGCCGGTGCTTTCTGCGTGTACGGATTCTCTACTTTTTATGCTGTTTCAGATAATTATGTGTTTTTCCTTCCCTTCAATATGATCTTTGCACTGTCTATCGGATATGGACTTTCATTACCTAAATATGTCACACTAAAAAAATTCTCGTGGGCCTGTCTTCTCATTCCTCTGTTCTATTTTGTTTCTTATAAGGCAGCATTTTTAACAGAAAAAGGAAGAAACTTTCATGCTGCTAAAGAATACAAAGGCGGTCTTAATTATTATTTAGTTCCCTGGATGAATAACAATGTGGGTATTTTGGAATTCATTATTGATAAAAAGAAATCTCCGGATCCAATGCGCTGGATGATCAATGGAGCCAACGATTATATCAAGCTCTTAAAAAGCAAAGGATATTCAGAAGAAGAGATTAAAAAACTTTAACAATAATTGTGAGTGAAAAGATTTTGCGAATCACATTTTTTGATAACTTTGATTTACTTAATACTTTAAAATAAACACAAACTATGAGTTTAATCGACCTACTTACAGGTAGTACCAGCAATCAGGTTGCTGAGCAGGCAGAAAACAAATTTGGGATCAGCAGAAACCAGATTATCGCTTTATTGGCAGTAGCTGCGCCATTGGTTATTTCTTATCTTAGAAATAAATCTCAGGATGCTAATGAAGCAGAAGCTTTAAATAACGCCCTGGATAAAGACCACGACGGAAGTATCCTTGATGATGCATCACAAGCTGAAGCAAGACAGGCTGAAGGAGGATCAATCCTTGACCACGTTTTTGGAGGACAGAAAAGTACCGTAGAAAATCAGTTGTCTCAAAATACAGGAATTTCAATTGACAAAATAGGACCTATTCTGGCCATGCTGGCTCCGGTGATCATGGGCTATATTGGTAAGGAGAAACAACAGAATAATGTAGGAGCAGGAGGTTTAGGAGACCTTTTAGGAGGGATTCTTGGAAACGCATCCAGCCAGGCTCAAACACAGCAGTCAAGTCCATTGAATGATATCTTGGGAAGTGTTTTAGGAAACGGACAGTCGCAGTCCGGAGGAAACCCACTTAACGATATTCTGGGAAGTGTGCTCGGCGGAGGCGGAGGACAGCAACAACAACAGGGAGGCGGCTTAGGAAGTATCTTGGGTAACCTTTTAGGAGGAAAATAATTTAATTTTGTATATCAAAAAAGGCTGAAGATTCATCTTCAGCCTTTTTTATGTTTAGCTTTTTGCTTTAGTTTCAGAAGAACCAATTGACTTAGAACCCTTTCGTGGTCTTCTTTTACCATAACTTCCCGAATTGATTTTTCCTCTTCTGGATTTTTTGTCTCCTTTTCCCATAATGATAACTGTTTTGTTGGTTTACCACTAAATTAAATAATATGGTTTATAACCAAAAATTAAGCCTGTTAAAATTTTTATAAATCTATACTTTCACAGTCTTCCACTTTCCTTTTTTAAACAAAATAAAAGCAACGATGGTAATTAAAGTTTCTGCAGCCGGAATAGAAATAAATACTCCTTTCGGTCCCATCCCGAAATGCCTGGAAAGAAAATACGCCAATGGAATTTGAAACAGCCAGAATCCGAAGAAATTCACCCAGGTTGGGGTCCACGTATCTCCCGCTCCGTTAAAAGCATTGATCAGCACCATTCCCATTCCATAGAAAATAAATCCTACGCTCATAATGTGCAATGCATTTTTAGCAACCTCTTTAATTTCAGTTTCCTGTGTGAAAAAACCTACCAGAAAATCTCCAAGCAGGAAAAATATTAAACTTACAGCCAGCATAAAGATCACATTATATTTTACGGTCTTCATCACAGACTGTTCTGCCCTCAACATTTCATTGGCACCCATATTCTGGCCAACCAGTGTTGAAGCTGCATTGCTCAACCCCCAGGCGGGAAGAATAAAGAACATCATCAGTCTTAAAGCGGTTTGATACCCTGCAGACGCATTTTCACCTCCGGTAGTTGCAACCAGCTGAGCAAGAAAGATCCAGCTGCATGAGGCAATCACAAACTGAAAAATTCCAGGTGTCGCAATTTTTACAATAGCTTTTATCTGCTTGAAATCAGGACTGAAGTAAGGAAGTGCAATACGAATCTGGGTATCTGCCACCAGAAGATGGTACAGTTGATAAATCACCCCAATGCTCCGTCCTACCGTAGTTGCCAGGGCTGCTCCCGTGAGCCCCATGGCAGGGATAGGCCCGAAACCTTTAATCAGAACAGGGCATAATATAATGTTGACAATATTGGCAATCCATAGAGACTTCATCGCAATGGCTGCATTTCCTGCTCCCCTAAATATCCCGTTGATCAGAAATAAAAGCATTATGATGACACTGCTTCCCATCATAATCCTCGTGAAATCTTTTCCGTAGGCTGCAGCTTCAGGTTTCGAACCCATCAGAATCAAAATTTCTTCGGCATAAATGACTCCGAATAAGCTTAGAATAAATGTAATGACAAATGAAACCAACAAAACCTGTGCAGCACTTCTCGAAGCCTGTTCCGGATTCTTTTCTCCGATTCTCCTCGCAACCACAGCGGTGGCCGCCATACTCATCCCTATTGCAATGGAATACATTACGGAAAGCACGGATTCCGTTAAACCCACCGTCTGAATCGCATATCCACTTTCTTTCAAGTGTCCTACAAAGTACAGATCCACCAGGGCAAAAACAGATTCCATAGCCATTTCCAGCATCATAGGAACAGCCAAAAGCAGTACCGCACTTCTTATCGTTATTTTGGTATAATCTACATTTTCGCTACTGAATGCTTTCTTAAAGAAATTAATATACTTTGTCATCATTTTTTATGTTCTTAAAAGTACAAATTCGAAATTTAGGACAAAGAAACATAAGAATATTTTATAATTAGATTTTTTCTGAATAAAAAATATTTTAAAATATTTATCGTATTACAATAAATATTTATATATTTGCGATGATTAAAAACAACATGTTATGAAATTATTAGGGAAAAATTCTATTTCAACAGCGATAAGCTGGATCTTCTTTTTATTATCTGTTCTTACCGCTTTTGTTTTTGCATACATCCTGCTGGGTTATGCCGTTTGCTATTATAACCACGAAACAGGAGGACATTTTTTACAGGACATTTTTCAAACCGGGCTAGTATCTGATAAATCGAATGACCTTGTGGATGGAAAACCGGAGCACTTTTTTCCAGTTTTCAGTATTAGAGAGCCTTGGGGAAAAATACATACCGTATTACATGGAGTTTTGGTATTTAATGTATTCTTGCATTATTTGATACAATTTACATTTTACATCCTTTTTCTCTTTTCAATGTATAAAATTTTTAATGGAATGAGCAAAGACATTCTCTTCAATCCTGAGGTCCTGAAATGGCTGAGAAGATTTTCATGGCTTAGCTTCATTTATGTTCCGATATCTATTGGTAATTGGTATTACAATCCTAAACCCACTTATTCTAATTTTGACTACACCCGGGATACAGGTATATTACTGACCTCTTTTATCGTTCTTATGTTTGGAATTATAGTTCTATTTATTGTTGAATTTTTCAAAAAAGGACTAGAGCTTCAAAACCAAACTGATTTAACCATTTAAACTATGCCAATTATTATCAATGTAGATGTCATGCTTGCCAAACGCAAGATGCAATCACAAGAACTTGCTGAGAAAATAGGAATTACCCAGACCAACCTTTCCATTTTAAAAACCGGTAAAGCAAAAGCAGTGAAGCTATCAACTCTGGAAGCAATTTGTAAAGCCTTAGACTGCGAGCCGGGTGATATTTTGGAATACGTACAAAATTAAGAATGTATATTTGAAAACAATATAAGAATAGTGTTATAAAAAGCTTTCATCGGATGGGTAATAAATAAAATATTAATACTAAATTAGCTCCATCTTTATTTAAATTAAAATTCAATTCTTATAAAAATCTAGTTACTCATATCAAAAAAATAATTTAGATTTGTATATTCTTAAAATGAATCTTATGAAAAAAATAATCTCTACCGCCTTTATACTTGTAGTTTCAGTATCTGACAATATGCTTTCTGCTCAGATGCTTAGTAAAGCTCAGATGCAATCTATTCAGTCTGACAATGTTGCTTCATTTAAAAAGAATTTTCAAAAAGCAGATTACAATAAGTGCTTCCCACTTAAAGATGAAACGTTCAGTGCATTAGGTTTCAGTTCTCTTTATGGTAGGAATAATATTGTTAAATTCCTTCTGGAAAACCAGGCAGACGTTAATAAAGAATGTAATGGCAAAACGCCTCTTGCATTAGCTAAATTAGGCAAGAAAGAACAAACCGCACAACTATTGATACAAAAAGGAGCTGTGAATAATTAAAAAGCCCTCAAATAATATACAAGACTTCCGAAAGGAAGTTTTTTTTGTTTACAGAACCTCCAAAAATCTTATCTTTGCATCCGGAATTTATGGTTGAAAACTTCATGATCAGAAAGCTAGACCCTATATCTTAAACATTGAACCTTAAACAAATAATTATGTTTCGATCACACACGAACGGAGAATTGTCTCTGAAAAATCTTAATGAAGAAGTTACACTTTCCGGATGGGTACAGGCTATCCGTGATACAGGATTTATGATTTGGATAGATCTTCGAGATCGTTATGGAATTACTCAATTATATTTTAGCCAAGAACTTTCTTCAATAGAATTATTTGAAGATGTCAAAAAACTGGGACGTGAATTTGTGATTCAGGTTACAGGAAAAGTAATTGAAAGAAAGAATAAGAATGAAAATATTTCTACAGGAGAAATTGAAATTTTAGTTGAAAAATTAACGGTTCTTAATGAATCTCAGCTTCCGCCTTTCACAATCCAAGATGAAACGGATGGCGGTGAGGAATTAAGAATGAAATACCGTTATCTGGATATCAGAAGAGCTCCGGTAAGAGATAAATTGATCTTCCGTCACAAAATGGCGCAGAAGGTGAGAAATTATCTTTCAGACGAAGGATTTATCGAAGTGGAAACTCCGGTTTTAATCAAATCTACCCCGGAAGGAGCGAGAGACTTCGTAGTTCCAAGCAGAATGAATCCGGGACAATTCTACGCATTACCACAATCACCACAAACTTTCAAACAATTGTTGATGGTTGGTGGAATGGATAAATATTTCCAGATTGTAAAATGTTTCCGTGATGAAGACTTAAGAGCTGACAGACAGCCGGAATTTACACAAATCGACTGCGAAATGGCTTTCGTAGAGCAGGAAGATGTCATGAATGTGTTTGAAGGAATGACGAAAACACTGATCAAAGATATTACAGGTCAGGAATTCGGAGCATTCCCTAGAATGACATTTGCAGAGGCCATGCAGAAATACGGAAACGACAAACCGGATATCCGTTTCGGAATGGAGTTCGTTGAATTGAATGATTTAGTAAAAGGAAAAGATTTTAAAATATTCGATGACGCTGAATTGGTGGTCGGAATCAATGTAGAAGGATGTGCCGATTACACAAGAAAGCAGATCGATGAGCTTGTTGATTGGGTAAAACGCCCACAAATTGGAGCTTCAGGAATGGTTTGGGCTAAGTTTCAGAATGACGGTGTGAAAACCTCTTCTGTCAACAAATTCTACAACGAAGAAGATTTAGCAAAAATCATTGAAAAATTCGGAGCTAAAGAAGGCGACTTAATGTTGATCTTATCCGGAAACGAAAATAAGGTAAGAGCCCAGCTTTCAGCCTTAAGAATGGAACTTGGAAACCGTTTGGGATTAAGAAAAGGAAATGTATTTGCACCACTTTGGGTTGTAGATTTCCCATTATTGGAATTCGACGAAGAAAGCGGACGTTACCATGCCATGCACCACCCTTTCACCTCTCCTAAACCTGAAGATATTCATTTACTGGAAACAGATCCGGGCAAAGCAAGAGCGAATGCTTATGATATGGTTCTTAACGGAAACGAGATCGGTGGAGGTTCTATCCGAATTTTTGACAAAGATCTTCAGTCTAAAATGTTTGACCTTTTAGGATTTACCAAAGAGGAAGCAGAAGCTCAGTTCGGATTCCTGATGAATGCCTTCAAATACGGAGCACCTCCTCACGGTGGTTTGGCTTTCGGATTTGACCGTTTGGTGGCTATTCTTGACGGAAACGAAGTGATCAGAGATTATATCGCATTCCCTAAGAATAACTCAGGGCGAGATGTAATGATCGACGCTCCCGCATCTATCGCTGATGCCCAGCTGGATGAACTGGAAATACAATTGAATTTAAAAGCATAAATTGAAAGCGGAGAAAAAATCTCCGCTTTTTTATTGATATAAAAATGAAAATCGCAGCAGCACAAATCAAACCTGTAAAAGGAGATATCCTTAAAAACATTGAAAATCACAAAATAGTAATCGAAGCCGCAATTAATAAAAATGTGGATTTAATCATCTTCCCCGAACTTTCAATTACCGGCTATGAGCCTGAATTGGCAGAGCAACTCTCCATTGATTATAAAGATCCCATTTTAGACGTTTTTCAAAAGATGGCAGACGAAAATAACATCAGCATCACTGTTGGGATGCCTACAAAATTTAATAATCAATTATTGATCAGCAGTATTATATTTCAACCGAAAAAAGGAAGAGAAGTTTATTCAAAACGTCATCTTTTCCCAACGGAAACCGCTGTATTTTCAAAAGGAGATCCCTTCTGTCAGCTGGAAATTGTACAGAATAAAATTTCATTAGCCATCTGTTATGATTTATCGGATCCGATGCATTCTCAGGAAGCTTATAACTCAGGGTCAAATATCTACACGGCAAGTGTTCTCAATTCTGTTAATGGTATCGATGACGACCTCGCTAAACTATCTAATATTGCAGAAAAATATCATATGCATGTTTTGATGGCTAATTTTACAGGAGAATCCGGAGGTTATGAATGTGCCGGAAAATCTTCTGTCTGGAATACCAATGGAAGTTTACTTGGACAACTTAATAGTGATGATGAAGGCATCCTGATTGTGAACACAGATAATGACCGGATCGAAAAAATTTATATCTACTAAAGCGGTGAAAATCTCCGCTTTTTTTCATCCAAAATTACAATATTGTTCAATTTAACTCTGCATTCATTGATAATATGGGATTGCCTTAGCTCTTATATCAAATATTTGTGAAATAACTAAAATTACAATTTAATAGAAAAAAAACAACAAAAAATAAATTTATTGACGAAATAAATACACAACACAATATAATAAACAACAAAAAAAATATTATATTATGTTATATTTAAATATGGCTTTTATTAATACATTTACCATACACAGCCTAGTTATAATAACAATTAAATCAAGATGCGGCATTGATTTACTGCGGAATAGATTCCGTATTCTTATAATAAGGCTGTTCGTATTCGGAAAAATTGATCGACAAACCAATATTAAATGATATGAAAAGCAAACTATTACTCTTATCTGGATGCCTTGTTTTGGCATTGAATTCATGTAGGTCGGATATGGAAAATGCTCAGGCAGATTCTATTGATCATACAACGGCGAAGCTAGACAATACAACGGTTCACAAATTATTAATTAACGGAACTTATACCTATGTCAATGAAGTAAATGGTGAATATTTTTACGCAGATGACATTACTATTACATC
Organism: Chryseobacterium antibioticum; assembly: GCF_012927325.1. Lineage (GTDB taxonomy): Bacteria > Bacteroidota > Bacteroidia > Flavobacteriales > Weeksellaceae > Chryseobacterium > Chryseobacterium antibioticum. Next base: position 185,365 of record NZ_JABBGI010000001.1, read on the forward strand.
TGAACAGTTTAACAAATTAAAGATGCAGGCCAATTCTGAATTGTCAACAGCGGAGAAAAGTACCATCGTAAGCTCCTTTATTAAGACATGGCCAAGTGCAACGGTCTATTATACACTACCCAGCCAGGGAACCTTGAGTACTCAGAACTATAATACGTTCCTTACTAACATCAATAAAGCGTTTGATATGATTTCTTCTCAAACTAGTGTCCAGTTTGTTGAACGCACCAATCAGACAGAATATATCACCTTTACTTATTCTACAGGTAACAGTTCTCCACTTGGATGGCAGCAAAACAGGGTTAATGGTATCAAAATTTATAATATTACCTATCCGGCAATTATTGCCCACGAAGTTATGCACTCTATGGGAATCATGCATGAACAATGCCGTCCAGACAGAGATCAGTATATTATTGTAGATGTCAACAGGGCAACAGAAGGCAGCCGTCATAACTTTAACCTTTACAATGATTATGCAGGACATGGTGCATTTGATTTCGGTTCAGTCATGATGTATCAGTCTACAGACTTTGCTATAGACTCAAGTCAACCTGTAATGACTAAACTGGATGGTTCTACTTTCACCAAGCAAAGAACAGGATTATCTGCCGGTGATTATGCGGGAATTAACCATTTGTATGGGCCTGTTAATGCGACTTCTGTAATCAACGGAACTTATACAATGACAACATCTTTAGCGAATGATAAAAATTTAGACATTTCCGGAAGCTCCACTACAGATGGCACCAGCGTGATTCTATATTCAGCCTCTACAGGGAATAATCAGAGATTTACTTTCAGCAAATCAGATCATGGTTATTATACCATCAAATCTTTATTGGATCCTACAAAGGTTTTAACAGTAAAAAATAGCGGAACATCAAATGGAACAGCCGTAGAGTTAAGAACTAATTCTAATACAGATTCCCAGAAATGGTTATTATTCAACCTGGGAAATAATGGCTTTGGATTCGCTCCTAAGAATGCGCCATCTTTGAGATTAGAAGTGAAGAATGGTCTAACAACTAACCTTACGCCGATTGTAATCGGTAGTACGGATCAAGCGGTTCAGCCGTCTGCAAAGCAACGTTTTAAACTTACAAAAGTCAACTAAATTAAACTTTTTCATCAAATAAAGAGGTTAGGAAATTTATTCCCTAACCTCTTTTGTTTGTCAGATCAGTATACACTTCCTGCTTTATAATTAGTTACTGTTTAATTTCAATATTTCCTTTCTTCCCGGACCAGTAGAAAGATAAGTAATGGGAACTCCAAGTTCATAATTTAAAAAAGACAGGAAATCCTTTAATTCCTCAGGCAGAACAGAAGCATCTTCAATAGCGGTAATATCTCCTTCCCAGCCTTTCATCTGTTTTAAAATCGGACGGGCATTTTCAGGAAGAGTTCCGGAAATAGTTGCTATATTTCCGTCTTCAAGCTCATAATGGGTACAGACTGCTACTGATTTCATTCCGCTTAAAACATCAGCCTTGGTCAGGATCACCTGAGTAACACCATTGATCATAATAGCATATCTTAAAGCAGGAAGATCCAGCCAGCCTATTCTTCTGGGACGTCCGGTATTGGAACCAAACTCATGGCCTTTATTTCTGATCTCTTCACCCAGGTCATCCAAGATCTCTGTCGGAAACATACCATTCCCTACTCTTGTACAATATGCTTTTGCAATTCCGAATATTTCGCCGACTTTTTTAGGAGAAATACCTAATCCGCTGCAGCCCCCTGAAGCTGTGGTGGAAGATGAAGTTACATAAGGATAAGTACCATGGTCTATATCCAGCATTGCAGCCTGGGATCCTTCTGCCAGAATTCTTTTTCCTTCAGATAAAGCTACATTTAAAAACAGCTCTGTTTCCGTACGAATGAACTTCTTCAAAAATTCTATAGCCTCGAAAAACTCCATGCTGATTTCTTCCAATGAAGGAAGCACCTTATCACCGCCTGCAAGTAATCTATAATCTCTCTTTAAAATATGTCCTACCCTGCTTTCAAAATCCGGAGACTCTATGTCTTCAACTCTTACATTCTGTCTTAAAATTTTATTGGAATAAGCCTGTGCAATACCGTTTCTTGTAGTTCCGATGGTGGTGTAATCAGGATTATCTTCCATAAAGATATCCAAAAGCCTATGCGTAGGAAGCACCAGGTGTGTTTTTCTGGAAATAATTAGATTCTGTTCCGGGTCAACAGTTCCGTCAAATTCTTTAAGATTTAAAATCTCTCTTTTCAGACTTACGGGATCCAACACTGTTCCTGTTCCGATCACATTCTGAACACCTTTCATGAAAATCCCTGAGGGAAGAGATTTCAGCGTGATTCTTTTTCCGTTACGTTCTATACTGTGTCCTGCATTGGCCCCTCCATTAAAGCGAGCCGTGATGTCATAACCCTCACTGATAAGGTCAATAAACTTACCTTTACCTTCATCACCCCACTGCAATCCTAAGACAATATCCATATTCATACTTTACATTTATACTGCAAAGCTATGGCAGCTGACATAGGAGGCCATTGTCATTTGGCAAAAAAGTATTTATACGATATTTCTTCTGATCCGGCTTAATGAAGAAGGAGTAATGCCGAGATAAGAAGCCAGCATAGACTGTGGCACCCTGTTAGCAAGGCCCGGATAATGATCTAAAAAATGAATATAACGTGATTTAGCATCCAAATTCAGCATGGTACTGGCTACCTTAAGTTTATTCTCTGCTACAAAAGCATGAAGCCTGGCAAATAATACCGGCCAAATGGCAATTTCTTTCTCCAGCTTTTTAAAATGATCAAGATCAATCGCCAGCAGTACCCCATCAGTTACCGCTTCAATATACTCAAGCGAAGGTATTTGATCTGCAAAGCCATGAAAATCACCGATAAACCTTCCCTCATAGATAAAGTAGCGCGTAAAATCATCTCCCTGCTTATTGTAGTACAAAGACCTGAAAATGCCTTCTTTTACAAAAGCAATCTTTCGGCTCACTTTTCCGGCTTCTATGAAAACTTCTCCTTTAGGAATATTGATTTCATTTAATCCTTCAGCGATTAGCAATTCTTCCCCAGTATTCAGTACCCCGAATTTTCTGATGTATTTAAAAAGTTCCTCCATAGTTATTTCTGCCCGAATATTGGGAAAATATAAATGTATAAAAATAGTGTGGAGAAGCCATTGTCATTTGGCAACAAAGCAGATAAAATGTACCACATCATCTTTTCACGGCATGTTAATTGATTGATTTTTAAAAACGTAAGACAATGAAAGCAATCTGGAACGGCGCCATTGGCTTCGGTTTAGTCAATATCCCGGTTAAAATCTATTCAGCCACAGAAACCACAAAACTGGACCTCGATATGCTCGATAAATCTGATTTTTCTAATATCAAATTTAAAAGAGTGAATGAGAGAACAGGAAAAGAAGTAAAATGGGAAAACATTGTAAAAGGTTATCTCATGGATGATAAATACATCGTTCTCGATGAGGAAGATTACGAAGCTGCCAGCCCTGAGAAGACCAAAATACTTTCTATTGACCAGTTTGTAAAAGAAGCAGAAGTAGACAGTGTGTATTTCGAAAACCCCTACTATCTGGAACCTCAGAAAAACGGTGAAAATGCGTACAGGCTTTTGTTAAAAGCTTTGCAGGAAACAGAAATGGCAGGCATCGGAACCTTTGTCCTCCGTGATAGTGCAGCTATCGGAATGATCAGGCCTTATAATGAAGAAATCCTGGTTCTGAACCGGCTTAGGTTTCATCAGGAGATCAGAGATTATAAGGATCTTAAAATTCCTGCTCAAAAAGCTCCTAAACCTGCAGAACTCAAAATGGCAGTAAGCCTTATCAAACAGCTTTCCCAGGACTTTGACCCCGTCATGTATAAAGACACCTATTCTGATGAACTGATGAAGATCATCAAAAAGAAAGCGAAAGGCAAAAATATAAAAACCAAAAAAGCCGAACCTGCGAAAGAAGGAAAAGTGATTGATCTTATGGCTCAATTAAAAGCCAGTCTGCAAACTCCTAAATCCAAATCTGCATCCTAATGGCTCTAAAAGATTATAACAATAAAAGAAAGTTCGATGAAACAGCCGAACCTAAAGGTAAGGCAAAAAAAAGCAAAGACCAACTGATTTTTGTCGTTCAGAGGCATGCAGCTTCCCGTCTTCACTATGATTTCAGGTTAGAAATGGAAGGGGTATTGAAAAGCTGGGCTGTTCCAAAAGGCCCTTCACTGGATCCAAAAGACAAACGTCTTGCTATGATGGTGGAAGACCATCCCTATGATTATAAAGATTTTGAAGGAAATATCCCCGAAGGAAACTATGGAGCCGGACAGGTAGAAGTTTGGGACAGCGGAACGTATGAACCTTTAGACGATACAAGCAAACTTTCTGACGAAAAGGAATTATTAAAAGAACTAAAAGCAGGTTCCATAAAATTCACTTTACATGGCAAAAAACTGAAAGGTGAATTTGCTTTGTTTAAAATGAAAAATGCTGAAAATAATGCCTGGCTTTTAATTAAGCATAAAGATGATTTCGCTGAAGACCAATATGATGCAGAAGAAAATACGTCTCCGAAATCTTTGGTAACGAAATTTTTAGAGGAAAAAAAAAGCCTAAAAAACAACAAAAAGAAGTCATAACTTCTGAAACAAAGCCAGAATTTCAAAGGTTTAATTCTTTAGTTGACGAAAAAAAACTGAAGAATTTCATTAAACCTATGCTGGCAAAGCCTTTTGAAAAAGTCTTCGATGATGAGAACTGGCTTTTTGAAATCAAATGGGACGGCTACAGGGCAATTGCTGATCTTAGCCATACAGATCCCCTATTCTACTCCCGAAATGGGATATCCTTTTTATCAAAATTTGAAAAAGTCACGAAAGGTTTTAGCCAACAGAAACATAAAATGATCGTGGATGGTGAAATCGTCGCGTATGATGAACATGGAAAGCCCAATTTTCAGCTTTTACAGCAGATCGGTGACCTTCCTGATCTTGCATTAACCTTTCAGGTTTTTGATCTTCTCTGGCTGAATGGCCATTCGACCGAAGAACTTCCTCTCGTACAGCGGAAGGAACTTTTAAAAGAAGCTTTAACAGAAACGGATGTAATTAAATATTGTGACCATATTCCTGAAAATGGAATTGCTTTTTTTAATCAGATGAAAAAAATGAAGCTAGAAGGTATGATCGCAAAAAAGGCCGACAGCTTATATGTTGAAAACCACAGAACAAATGACTGGCTTAAAATAAAATTCACGAATACGGATGAAGCCATTATCTGTGGATTTACAGAACCCAGAGGTTCGAGGGAAAGTTTCGGAGCTTTAATTTTAGGAAAATACATTGACGGAAAACTGATTTACTGTGGCCATACTGGAACAGGCTTTAATAACGAATCTTTAAAACAACTTTATGACAGGCTTCAAAACCTTATTGTAAAAACTTCCCCATTTGAAACTGCTCCGAAAACAAATATGCCCGTAACATGGACGAAACCTGAGCTGGTATGTGAAATTAAATATTCTGAAATCACGAAAGACGGTATCTACCGGCATCCTGTTTTTCTGGCTATCCGAGAAGACAAAGACCCTGTAGAAATTAAATTAACTCCAAACAACAAAAAGTCTAAAGAAATGAAAGCAAAAACACCATCAAATAAATCAGAGAATTCCGAAAAAGAAAAGGAAATTACTCTGGATAAACATCAAGTAAAGCTCACCAATCAGGATAAGATCTATTTTCCGAAAGACGGCATTACCAAAGGCGATGTGATCGACTATTATCAGTCTGTTGCTACTTATATTCTTCCTTATCTGAAAAACCGCCCGCTTTCTCTCAACCGTTTTCCTAACGGTATTGAAGAACAGGGATTTTACCAGAAAGATGCTGGAGACAGTATGCCGGACTGGATCAAAACAACAAAGATTTATTCGGAATCCAATGACAAATATATTGACTACGTTTACTGTAATGACAAGGCAACTTTAGCGTACCTGAATAATTTGGGTTGTATCGATCTGAATCCTTGGAACAGTTCACTTCCTGATCTGGAACATCCGGATTATCTGGTGCTGGACCTGGACCCATCCAAGAAAAATACATTTGATGACGTAATTGAAACAGCCCTTCAGGTGAATGAAGTTTTAAATTCAATTAAAGTTAAAAGCTATTGCAAGACTTCCGGAAGTACAGGAATCCATATTTATATTCCGATGGGAGGAACATATGATTTTGACCAGGTCAAAGATTTCGCGCATATTCTGATGAAACAAGTCAATGAAAAGCTTCCGAAACTGACGACTCTGGAAAGAAGTTTACAGAAAAGAGATGATAAGAAAATTTATATGGACTATCTGCAAAACAGGACGGGACAGACCTTAGCGAGTGTTTACAGCTTACGTCCAAAAGAGGGAGCTCCCGTTTCTATGCCATTGAAATGGGATGAGGTAAAATCTGGTCTGAAACCCACCGATTTTACGATTCATAATGCTTTAGAAAGGATCAAGGACAAGGGAGATTTGTTTAAACCGGTGTTGGGAAAGGGGATTGATATGATGAAGGCGTTGGAATTACTTCAAAATAATTACTAATTTGTATATTTTTGTCGAAATAAACATCCTAAATGATTGAGCCTATCAAATTACAACTTCTTTTCAATGAAAATACGGAAAGAGGTCAGCAAAGATTTTCCCTTAAATATGTTTGGAAAAAATCCTTTAATGATCTTAAAAAAGCTCTTATTTATGCTATTCTATTTCTGTCGCTGGGCTTTTTTCCATTAAAAGGTTTTGCTGGCAGCCCGTTTCCCTATATTTTCAAATATGTTGGTTTTCTTTACATTGGATATGCATTCATTCTGGTTTATCACTATTTTGCAGCTAAAAGAAAAACATATAAATTGATAGAGGAAAATATAAACGATTTCAAAACAAGAGATCTAAACATGCACTTTATTACTTTGAATCAGAATAATATAGTTATTGAAAACTCCCTTAACACAATCAGTTCTATTTGGGAAAAAATAAATTATAAATTTGTCGATAAATATCTTATTTTAAGTACTTTAAATAACTCTTTACATTTCATTTTCACCCCATCTGAATTTAAAAAAAGTGATTATCAAACACTGATAGATTATTTACAAAAAAACTCTAAACAGATAAGTTAAGGTAATTTCGCCACCAAACTTTCCGGCAAGATTTTCAAAATAGTATAAATAATTTTCCATTTAAAATTCGGGACAATAGTGAAAGAATTTCCTGCATTGACGATATGTCGTGCCACATAATCCGGCTCCATGATCAGAGATTCATTAAGTTGAAGCCCTTCATTAATCTTTGTTCTGATATAACCGATTACCAAGGCATTGACCGCAATTTTTCTTGAGGCTAATTCCTGTCGTAAACCTGCTAAATACTGAGTAAACGCTGCTTTGGTACTTCCATACACAAAATTACTTTTCCTTCCTCTCACCCCCGAAAGCGACGACAACCCAATAATTCTTTCCAGGTGAGCATTATTATGATCCATTGCGATAATATTCAGGATGGAAACAGCTCCCATATAATTAACCTGCATCATCTGCTGTGTACCTTTAAAATCTCTTAATGCTTTCTCATTATCAACAAGAAAACCGGCTGCATATACTGCAATATGAGGTTTTACAGGAAGCTGATCATAAAATGTCTGATGGGAATTAAAATCTACCGCATCAAAATACAGTATTCTAACCTTTGAGGAATCCAGTTTGTTGTCTTCAACAAATTTTTCAAGTGAAGAGATATCCCTCGAAGCTGCCAGTACAGAAAATCCTTTTTCAAGGTACTGCCTGATGCACTGTTTGGCCACATCTGAATTGGCTCCCAGAATGAGAACGGTTTTGCCTGTATTTTGATTCATGGTGCAAAGATATTTTATTTTGGGAGTATGAAAAATGAATTTTAATGACGTGGGATTTTTTTAACTACTGATTTCACAAATGAGTACTTGAATATCATGAAGGTGAACCTGAAATTGAGAGTTAAATGAGACCCTTATAATTTTTAACGCAAAGATTTAAATGCTTATGCACTAGTTTTGAGATGGGCAAAGAGATGTAGCTGCGCCACTGACTAAGCTTATGTTTTAGTCATTCGCTTAGCTTTGCGTTTATATTTGGAGTATCTGTTTATAAAAAACTCGGCGCGGTGAACTTTGTTCACCGCGCCGAGCCAATATTTTCAAACTAAAAAAAATTATTTCTTTTCAGTATCGATTTCTTTTTTCTCTGCTGTTTTTTCAGCAGCAGCTTTTGCTTTTTCTCCAAAACGCGTTTCAGTAAATTCTCTTGAAACGGCTGCTTTTTCGAATTTCAGTTTTCCTGATAAAGTTTCGATAACGAAACCATCATCCTGAACCTGAGCAATTCTTCCGTGAAGACCTGAAGTAAGGACTACTCTGGTTCCTACTTTTAGAGTTTCCTGAAAGCTTTTCTCTTGCTTCTGTTTTCTCATCTGTGGTCTTATCATCAGAAAATAGAACCCCACAAACATTACCCCCATCATGATCAGCATCATAGATGAAGACCCCTGCTGTGCCTGTAAAAAGATTGTCAACATATATTATATTATGGTTGGATGTTCGCTGTGAACGTTAATTTTATAGGAGCCTTATCAACGTTGGCAAATACGTCTGCATACTTCTGCACGTTTCCGTCAAAGCTTGAAGAGTCAAAATGCAATGTGATATTTCCTTTTTTACCCGGAAGGATAGGTTCTTTAGTAAAATCAGGAGCAGTACATCCGCATCCAGGTTTTACTTCAGAGATCACTAAAGGATTTTTTCCTGTATTGGTAATCTCATAAATGTGCTGTACTTTCTCTCCTTTTTTGATTTTTCCAAAATCGAAGTTGTTTTCAGAAAGGGCAACTGATGTTAATGGCTGGTTTGAAACCGGAGCCACTGCTGCGTTAGTTACTGTTGGTTCTGTCGCTGAATCAGTTGGAGTCGCTTGTTGTATTGCTGTAGAATCTGCTGTTGCAGTTTCAGTACCTTGAACTTCTTTGTTTTCTTTCTTACAAGAAACCAAACCAAATCCTATGATAGACAAAGCGATAATTGATAATGTCTTTTTCATGTTAAATTCTATTTTGATCTTTACAATATTTATCCAAAATTCCGTTAATAAAGATATTGGAACGGTCTGTTGCAAATACTTTTGCAATTTCAATATATTCATTGATAATAACTCTTGAAGGCGTCAAAGCAAAATTATCCAGTTCTGAAATAGATGTTGACAAAATTACTTTATCCATTAAAGAAACTCTTTCCAGATCCCAGTTTTCCAGTCTTTCGCTTAGTTTTTTCTCATTAGCTTCCCAGTTGTTCAGGGTATCTCTCAGAAGTTTTCCTGCGAAAACTTTATCCTCTTCATCTTTAATCATCTTAATTAAAGTCCTGCTTTCTTCATCTTCTTTCAGGAAACCGATTGTTTTCTGTACCATTGAGTTGGCGATGTGAATATCATCGTACCAAGAAAGTTCTTTATCGCTCAGGTACTCCTGAAAATCTTCATTTTCAGCAATATATCTCAGAAACAGTTTTCCGATAAATTTCTGATCTGCTTCAAAAGAATATCCATCCTCTTTCATGAAATCCTGATAACGTTTCCCTGCTGTGATTCTTTGGAAAGTTTTCACCAATACATCATCATGCATATCCCATTTCAACTGCTTGTGCTGACCTGTGAAAAATAATCTCTCGGGATTTTCTTCCAGCTTGATCAGAACTTGGTTATTGATGAATTTTTGGTTAGGATTAATTTCAGCATCAGTTTTAAGGTATTTGTTCTTCCCAATTTCGATCTGGGTTTCTGCTAATTCTTTCAGAGCGACCAAAAAATTGATCTGATAGATGTAGAGATTATAGATTTTCTCTATTCCAGAGAACATGTTTTTCTCTAAAACATCAAATTTTAAAGGATTTTGGTAGTATGAATACACTGTCTGTACTACTTTTTCACGGATTTGTCGTCTTCCTAACATTCAAAGAGCTTTTTATGGGTGCAAAGATACAAAAATTAAAATTGATGAAATTCGTAGTCTGCCTACATTTTCGTAAATTTGTAAAACTTTATGAAAGCGCTAAAAACCTTAAACCCTTACTTTTGGAAGCACAAAATATTATTGTTTTGGGGGTTATTATTCATCATTGCCAGTAATTTCTTCAATATATATAAGGTGCAGTTTGTAGGAAAGTCTGTAGACGAACTTACAAAAGGCGGAAACCTGGGCTTCAATCAGCAGGTTTTGGTGTACGTTGCCATCATTGTCGGCTGTTCACTTTTAACGGGATTTTTCACGTTTATGATGCGCCAGACGATCATTGTTGCATCAAGAAGGATTGAATATGAACTGAAAAACAAAATTTACAGACATTACCAGGAATTATCTCTGACGGATTACAAACAGACGACCATTGGTGACTTGATGAACAGGTTGAGTGAAGATGTTGTAGCAGTAAGAATGTATCTGGGACCAGGTGTCATGTATGTGGTGAATTTAGTGATCCTTCTTTTGATCACTAGTATTTATATGATAAAAACGGATGCGTCTATGACCTTGTGGACTTTGTTGCCGCTTCCTATTTTGTCATACATTATATTTAAGGTAAGTTCTATCATCAATAAGAAATCGAAGATCATGCAGAAAAGCCAGTCTGCGATCTCTACTTTTGTACAGGACAGCTTTTCAGGGATCCGGGTGGTGAAGTTTTTTGCCAAGGAAAACTACATCAAGAAGAACTATGGAATAAAAGTCACTGATTATCAGAACAAAGCTTTAGATTTAGCAAAAACAGAAGCGTATTTCTTTACCATTATTCTATTTGTCATCGGACTCCTGAATGTTGCGGTCATCCTTGTGGGCGGACAGAAATATATTGCAGGGGAATTGAGTGTTGGTAAAATTGCTGATTTCTTTATGTACATCAATATCCTGATCTGGCCATTTTCAATGGTGGGATGGGTAACTTCAGTCAATCAAAGAGCTGAGGCTTCGATGCAAAGAATTAATGAATTTTTGGATAAAAAATCAGAGGTCACTAATACCAACTTTGACAACTATCCTATTAAAGGGGATATTGAATTCAGAAATGTGTCTTACGTCTATCCGAATACCGGAATCAAAGCATTAGAAAACCTGAGCTTTAAAATCAAGGCCGGAGAATCCCTGGCCATTATGGGTAAAACAGGAAGCGGGAAATCTACGATCGCTCTTTTACTCTGCAGACTGATTGATCCTACTGAAGGAGAGGTTTTAATTGATGGTAAGAACCTGAAAGAACATAATCTGACGAATTACAGAAATTTCATAGGCTATATTCCTCAGGAAAGTTATCTGTTCTCTGATTCTATTGAAAACAATATCGGTTTTGCTATTGATCATCCTTCCCACGAAAAAGTGGTAGAATATGCCAAGATTGCAGACGTTGATAAAAATATTGTTGAATTTAAAGAACAGTATAAAACACTTGTCGGTGAACGCGGGGTCATGCTTTCGGGAGGACAAAAGCAAAGGATATGTATTGCAAGGGCTTTAATAAAGGACCCAAATATCATTATTTTTGATGATTCCCTGTCGGCTTTAGACACGGAAACAGAGCAGAATATTCTTGAAAATATTGACCGTAAAATCAACAACGCCACATCCATAATTATCACACACAGAGAGTCTAGCGCTCAGAGAGCTGATAAAATCATCAACCTTACTGAAATTGCCAATTCTTTAACTGCTTAGCCGTTTCGTTCTCAATTGTTAAATAAATCATAAAAAAAATTTTGTGATTAAAAGAATTCTTTTATATTTGTTCTTAACAAGATTAAAAAATATCTAACAATGAGTGAATACAAGGAACGCCATGAAAATGAAATTTTCACGAAGGTGTTAAAAGCGGGGAGAAGAACTTATTTCTTTGATGTGCGCGAGACGAAAGCAGGAGATTATTATCTTACGATTACCGAAAGTAAAAAGAACTTCGGGGAGAATGGGGAAGCTACATTCGAGAAGCACAAAATTTATCTTTACAAAGAGGATTTTAAAAGTTTTCAGGAGATGTTCAATGAATCCACAGATTTCATCATTAATGAAAAGGGTGAGGATGTAATATCAGAAAAACATGACAAAGACTTCAAAAGCAAATCATTCACTATTGATTCTGACGACGAAGTATAAAAAAAGAATATCTAAAAACACAAGCATCTGAAAAAGGTGCTTTTTTTTATGTCCAACCGTAAATTTCCCCGATAAATAACGTTAAGCTTAAATACACTACAAAAATCTTAAAATAAATAAGAAGCATTTTGTAATTTTTAAAGACTAAAATTGGCGGCCAAAATAGTATAAAATAAAAAAGTACACTTTAAAAAGTGTACTTTTTTGGGTGAATGAGGGGTCTCGAACCCCCGACCTTCGGAACCACAATCCGACGCTCTAACCAACTGAGCTACAATCACCGTTTTGTGAGTGCAAATATAGGGAAGATTTTTTAATTACCAAATAATTCCGTCAAAATTTTTCATCGCAATGAGCTTCTCAGACGTAAATCCCTCAGCATAAGTAACTCCCGATAATCTTCCTAAATCTTGAGCACGATAGGTCAGGCTTTCGAAAAAGTCTTTTGTTGCAATCGGGGTAACAGGTTCATTGGATGTTGGATCATAGAACTGTGTTTTGAAGGCCATGCATGCTTCAATCTTCTTATTTAGATGTTCGGATATGTCAATGACAAACTCAGGTTTGATATCTTTCCATTGGATATAATGAAAAATCTGCTTTGGTCTCCAGACTTCCTGATTCTCGCCATCTATTACAGTTTCAATTTTTCTCAGCCCGGCTAAGAAGCACGCATCCGATACTAATTTCGCGCCTTTTGCATGATCCGGATGTCTGTCATCAATAGCATTGGCTAGGACGATTTCAGGGCGGTATTTACGGATCATTTTTACAATCTCCATCTGATATTCTTCAGAATTCACCAAAAAGCCATCTTTCATACCTAAATTTTCTCTTGCCGAAACACCAAGGATCTTTGCAGCTTCACCTGCTTCTACTTTTCTTGTTTCATCCGTTCCTCTTGTTCCCAACTCTCCTTTTGTCAGGTCCACAATGACACATATTTTACCTTCCGAAATCATTTTAGCGATAGTTCCACCACATCCCAGCTCTACATCATCAGGATGTGCCCCAAAAGCAAGTATATCTGTTTTCATCTGTTCTTTTTATTTTTTAATTTGTCAGATGGAACGCCCAATAATTTTTCTCGCATTTTCGAATTTTTAACCCCCGGACGTTTCATATGTTCAAAGATAAGATTTAAAATAAAAACTTCCCAAACATGGAGAATGGGAAGTTTTAATATCTATAATTTAAAATTTAAATTACTTATTGATTTCTGCATTTAATTTTATAGCATCCTTATACGTAGGATCAAGTTGTAAAGATTTAGCTACATAATCTTTAGCTTTTGCAGCATCAGAATCCTTACTCATATAAGCCACTGCAAAGTAAGCATAAGATAAAATCTGCTTGTTAGCTTCCTTGTCTGCAGGTTTTATTGTACTGATGAATTTTTCGTATGCTAATTTTGCAGCATCGTTATTTCCAGCCTGCTGGTAAGAATATCCCTGACTGTAATAAGCTGGTGCCCAATCCGGAAGAAGAGCACTCATTTTCTGCCAGGTAAGAACAGCTCCATTCCAGTTTTTAATATCCTGGTAAGCTGTAGCCAACTTAAATAGGGAATCTGAATCCTCTTTATTAGCAGCCACTTTCTTTTTCAATGCTTCGATTTCAGGACTAGTAGGTCCTTTCTCTGCTTCAGCCTGAGAAGCACCCCCACCTGCGATATTAGCAAGTTCTATATCCCACTTCATGGTTTCATCTTTCGCAGCTTTAGCGATAGCAATCTTCTGCTGAGCTTCTGTATTTAAAGCTGCTTTTTTAGCGGCATCCGTTTCAGTTTTAGCCAATCCTGCAGCGATAAGTCCCTGAAGACCCTGATCCGCTGGCTGTAATCTTGTTTTCTCAGCCTGAGAAACAAAAGTATCCATGTTTTGTTTTGCATCAGCATAGTTTCCGTCAGCATAAGACTGATAAGCTCTTAATTTGAATTTGATAGGATCATCAATTTTATCAAAGATCTTGTCTAATACAATTTTAGAGTTCGCATAGTCTTCATTTGTGAAGTATAATTTAGAAATTTCTAACTGTGTATATGGGTCCTCATCAGCATATTTTGTATAGTTGATAAGGTCTTGTGTTGCTTTTGCGTTGTCCTGATATCTGATGTCATAAGAAGCCATCGCTTTATATGCAGGTGCATAAGATGCATCCACAGCAATCGCTTTATCTAAGCTTTCTTTTGCATTTTTCCATAATTGAGCTGCCATCCAAAGTGTACCCATTCTTGTATAAACAGATGCTTTATTTTTAGCTAAAGGCAACGCTTTGTCATAAGCAGACATTGCCTCACCTGGTGCTCTTTTAATTCTGTACGCATCCCCAAGGGTATAATAGTAATGAGCAGGAACTCCTTTTTTCTCAGCTTTTTCAACAGCTTTTGTAAGGAACTGAATGGCTGCATCAGGAGCATTGTTTTTCTCAAATAAAGTTAAAGCTTCTGCTGCTCTGAATAATACTTCAGCATCTTTTTCTCTTGAATCTGCTACAATTTTCTGAATTTCAGCAATTGCGCTTTTATCGCCTTTCCCTAATTTTACAGTAGCCAAACCAATTTTGTTAAGATAGCTTTTGTTATCAACAGCTAAACCTTTGTTAAAACTTTCTATAGCTTTAGCATAATCAGGCTCACCCTGCTTCAGGTAAGTATTTCCTAAATAGAAGTAATTTTCTGCTGTAGGAGCTTTGGCAACCATTTCGGTAAAATTGATTTTAGCCTGCGCATATTTATCACTGTCTATACTGTTGATACCATCCTGCAACGTCTGTGCAGAGGCTAAACCGGCAAAAAATACCACAGCTGCTCCAAAAGCAATTTTCTTTACATTCATAATCATTATATCTTTCATTTTATATTTTTCTTTATTAGAATTATATGCTCCACAATTTTTAGACCAAAATAATGTTTTTGCAATAAGTAAAATACTATTTTAATATTTTTTAACGCATTTGAACCTCTCTTTTGTAGATATTATAGGGCTGCAAACCTTCTTTCTGTACGATCATCTGACCCAGTTGTGTACATGAATATCTAATAAATCCGTTAGCGATATTAAAGTTTCCTTCGTTGGTTAAAAAATAAAGAACACGGGTAAAAGGATAAGTCATTTCACGAAGATTGACATTATCAACAGTATAAAGCTTTCCATTACTTTCTACTGGAAGTACTTTAACCATTTCTCTAAGCTTCTCAGAAGTTTTATCATAAGGACGGCTGAACGTGTTCAAGCCAATGACTCCGATTTTATCAGTATGCTTACTCAATTCTTCAATAATATTCTGGTTTCCCGGAATAATGGAAAATTTCAGGTCTTTAGGCTGTTTCTTCAGCTTTTGTGCAACGAAATTCAGGTTACTTGAATTGGTTCCGTCAAAAATAAAATTCTTGGCATCAGATTCAAGCCCGTTTTTTATTTCATCCATTGAAATGCTCTGTTTCGGAGAAGCTTTAGGAACAACAAATACAACCGCATCTGCAGCAAATTTAGCAGGAAGAAATTTCAGGTCGACCTGTTCTTCATAAGCTTTTTTCTCTTCGGGGGTAAGATCTCTGGACATGACCGTTATTCTTGCCTTGTCATTCAGTAAATCAAGAAAACCTAAATCTTCTTTCTTGGTTTCGATTTTGATATGGGTTTCGGGATAATTAATCATATATCCATCTGCCAATGCTTCGGTAACGCTTTTGAAAGACTCGTCGGTAAGTATGGTAAGGTCTCCTTTATGATAGGATGGAGATTTCTCTTCCTTTTTACAGCTTACGGCAGCGATGCTCATCACAGAAAGCAGCGCAATTTTTAAACTATTCTTCATTTCCTGAATCTTTAATTCTTGTAACTGCTCTATAGATTCTAAATACTCCATAAAGAATAAGCACTGCGCCCATTGCATAAGCAATAGCAGGCTCTAAAATCGTGAAGAAAAATTTGTAGACAATAACCACAATTCCCAATACGATATAAAATAATCCGGTAACTAAGGATAACCAATTGAACATCATGTAACAAAAATACCAAAAAAAATAAAAAAGAGAAGCATATGCTTCTCTTTTTATTTATAATTTGAATAAATAAGTCTTATTCAAAGTTCATCGTAAACGGTACGCTATAGTAAGATCTAACGCTCTCCCCGTTTCTTTTCGCAGGAGTCCATTTTTTAAGTTTCTTAACTACACGAATTGCTTCACTGTTGAAGTCGCCATTTGGAGATTTCTCTTCAATAGTAACTCCGGAAACAGTTCCGTCTCTTTCTACAACGAACTTCAGCTTCGCCTTAAGTGTCCCTTCGCCTCCTTCCATTAAAGAAGTATCAAAATTTTCCCCAAGATACTTTCTTAATGCGGCCATACCTCCAGGATATTCTGCAGACTGGTCTACATCTTTGTAGATTTCGTTAGGATTATTTGTTTTTACTTCCGCAGTACTGGCTTTGTTACCAGTAGATGGCGGTGGTGGCGGTGGTGTATAAGCCGGAGCTTTTACCCCCTCCTGATTATTCAAACCCGTCGTCGTTTCTAACTGCTTAGAAATTGGTGGCGGTGGTGTTTCAATCTTCGGAGCTTTTACTGGCTCCGGAACTACGTTCTGAATAACCTCGATTTTTTCCTCTTCTTTTGGAGGAGGTGGTGGAGGTGGTTCTTCTTCTTTTGGCTGCTCAATGATTGGATCTTCCTCAATAATGTTTACTAAATCTGCCTTCACTTCTTGCTTAGGTGGTTCAGTAAGTCTCTTAATGGTAAGATAAATAAAAGGAGACAAAGCCGCAACCAGGAATAATGCCGTTCCAAGAACAAAAGATTTTGTCAGAAGTCTTGGATACTGATGTCTAAGATCATAGGCACCATATTCCTTGTTTCTATTTTCAAATACAATCTCATCTAAAGTAAGATTCTGATTGTATACATTTTCATCTGCCATAGATTTACAGTTTTATGGTTAAATTACTTTGTAGCTGGTGTAGCCGCAGCTCCATTATTCCCAACTCTCTTATCATAAATAGCTTTTTCCCAAGGCTTCACATCGGTTACCCCGTACTGCTCACTTTTGGTAATGGCCATTTCGTCAAGAATATCTACAAAGTTCTTATATACTGCATCGTCAGTCGGCTTGATAATAACAGTAAATTTTGTTTTATCTGCTGCGCCTGCTTTTGCTTTCTCAATTATTTTTCTAATACCTTCTCTATCGTAAGTAGTCTCGCTAAGATTCTGATCAGTTAAAGATGTAGGATCCTGCTGATGCCAAAAAATCTTATTGTTTTTACCCAATAATAAAGAAATTGAGTTAGAAAGTTTAATTTCTGTTGGAGGTGGTTTCGGCTGATCCTCTTTTGGTTTCGCCGGAAGACCTAAATCCATTACATTCGGTTTGCTAAATGTGGTTGTGAACATAAAGAAGGTAATCAATAGAAAACCCAAGTCCACCATTGGAGTCATATCTACTCTGGTATTCTGCTTCTTGGAACGTACCTTGCCGCCTTTGCCGCCTTTTTCCTGTACTTGTACTTCTGCCATTTCTAAATGATATTATTATGGTTTACCTTCTTGTGATGTAATCAACCAGAATTTAAGAAAATCAATATCTCTTAAACCTTCAAACAGGCTCTTAACTTTAGGGTACTCAGTTGTAACGTCTCCTTTGATCGCTAATTTGTAATCAGGATTTACGCTCAAACTTTGTTTTACCCATTCTACTAACTGCTTATTTGTACTATCCATAGGAATCCCAGTAGGACTCTTAAAGCTTTTCTGCTCCTCATCTGACAAATCGAGATAGCCTTTCAGTTGGTTCATAGGAACCCCAATTGCTTGTACTTTTTGAAATGCAGCTTTTTCTTGGTTGGTAAAAGTCATATTATACTTTTGACCCATTTTTTCTAAAAGCTGTAATCTCTCTGATGCATTTTCTACTGGTTGGAAATAAAATTTCCCATCCGGAGTAGCGTTGATGGTCATCAAACTTGCATCAGGAAGTAACTTCTCTGATATTGAAGATGGCGGTTTAATCTGCTCCACGTCAGGTTTTTTAAACTGAGTGGTCAATATAAAGAATGTAAGTAGTAGGAAGGCAACGTCACACATTGCCGTCATATCCGTCACTACTCCATGTCTTTTTGGTTTGACTCTCGCCATTGTTTTGAATTATTTTTTAATTAAACTTCACTTCTTTTATTGCTAATGCAAATATCTTGCTAAAATTCTTAGTTGAATTCAGCGAAAGACTGCTGGATGCTCATTGCGATCTCATCGATCTTGTAAGTCAATCCATCAATTCTAGATGTAAAGTAGTTATAAAGGATAATTGCAATAGCAGAAGTACCAATACCTAATGCAGTGTTGATCAATGCTTCAGAGATACCTGTAGAAAGTGCAGCAGCATCTGGAGTACCACCACCTGAACCTAATGCAAAGAATGCTTTGATCATCCCGATTACTGTTCCTAAAAGTGCAATCAATGTTGCTACAGTACCTAAAGTAGAAAGAATCATCATGTTCTTTTCTAGCATTGGCATCTCAAGAGTTGTAGCCTCTTCAATAGCTTTGTTAAGAGCTACCATTTTTTGCTCTTTATTTAAAGTAGTATCATGAGAAAGTGCTTTGTAAGTGGTAAGACCTTCTTTTACTACGTTACCTACAGATCCTTGTTGTCTGTCACACTCTTCTAAAGCTTCGTCAACCTTGTTTTGGTTTAGTAAGCTTCTTACTTGTACTACGAAGTTGTCTAAGTTTCCTTTTCCTGCAGCCTTACCTAGTACGAAATGTCTTTCAAAAGAGAAAACGATTACAGTAATCATGAAAGTAATCAAGATTGGTACGATAACCCCTCCTTTGTAGATAATCCCTAAAAACGATTCCGGGTGAATGTCTTTTCCTTCAACACTAGAGAAAGCTACAGAACCACTACCTAGTTTTTCTGCGTCTTTAAAGTTTCCTGGGCTCCCAAGAACAAATAAATAAATACAAACTCCTATAACGAATAAAATAGGAATAATAACAGCCGGGTTTAAACCTCCTGCTTTTCTAGCAACTACTTGCTCATCATTTTTTGAAACATTCATTTCCATATTTAACTAAATTATATTGTTTTTAAAATTTTACAGGGTGTAAATTAAAGGCAAAATTAATTAAAATGCAAGAGTCTTAAATAAACATTTTGCATTTTTCTGATAAAGAAATTTTAATACGATTTCGATATAATAATTTTTTTTAATTATTTTATTTATTTTTCTCAATTTTAACATTTGTGTTAGAAATTTAAAAAAATAAGACCTTCATTTTTTTTAATTTGCCAATGTTAAGTTTCTTTTAAATTACGATATTCACAATACGGTGATGCACGACGATGATTTTTTTAGGTGTTTTACCTTCCAAAATAGGCTGCATCTTTTCATCTGAAATCACCAAATCTTCTACCTCCTTCGCTGATAGCTGAGCAGAAAGTGAAATTTTGAACTTCATTTTACCGTTTACACTTACCGGATACTCGATTTCATCCTCTACCAGATAATCTTCATTCAATATAGGGAATTTTTCAAATTCAACAGATTCCTTATTTCCCAGTAGGCTCCAAAGTTCTTCACAGATATGGGGAGCATACGGAGAGATGATAACGGCTAATGGTTCTACAATATTGCGCTTGTTGCATTTTATTTTTTGAAGCTCATTCACAGCAATCATAAATGAAGATACAGAGGTATTGAATGAGAAGTTCTCAATGTCATAAACCACCTTCTTTATTAGGGTATGCAAAACTTTGTATTCTGCTTTTGTAGGTTCTTCATCAGAAACTTCAAAAACATCTCCGTTGAAATACAGGTTCCAGAATTTTTTAAGGAAACCATATACTCCACTTAATCCTTGCGTATTCCAAGGCTTGGACTGTTCCAATGGACCTAAGAACATTTCATATAGTCTTAATCCGTCTGCTCCGTATTCCTCACAGATATCATCAGGATTTACAACGTTGTATTTAGACTTGGACATTTTCTCTACTTCACGGTCTGTGATGTATTTTCCGTCCTCCAAAATAAATTCCGCGTTCGCATAATCAGGTCTCCAGGCTTTGAAAGCCTCGGTATCCAATTCATCAGAGGTACCTTTTAATAAGGATACATCTACATGAATCTTCTGGGTCTGATGATCAGCAGCAAGATTTTTTGAAACATATTGATTGGTTCCATCGATTCTGTATACAAATGCACTCATCCCCAAAATCATCCCCTGATTGATCAGCTTCTGGAAAGGTTCATCTTGATTAATATATCCTCTGTCTTTTAAGAACATGTTCCAGAAACGTGAATATAATAAATGACCTGTTGCGTGCTCACTTCCTCCGATGTATAAATCTACCTGTCCCCAATAATCGCTTAAGTTTTTATCCGCAAAAACCTCATCATTGGAAGGATCCATATATCTAAGGAAATACCATGAACTTCCTGCCCAACCCGGCATAGTAGATAATTCTAACGGGAATATAGTTGTGTCATCAATAAGATCTGTAGAAACAACTTTCTGATTAGCCTCATCCCATGCAAACTCTTTTGCATTCCCTAGTGGCGGATCACCATCTTCGGTAGGAAGATATTTTTCAACTTCAGGAAGTTCCAGCGGTAAAGCCGAAACCGGAAGCGTGTAAGGCATTCCCTCCTTGTAATAGATAGGAACCGGTTCTCCCCAATAACGTTGTCTGGAGAAAATAGCATCACGTTGTCTATAGTTCGTTGTTCCGTGGCCAATTCCTTTGTTTTCGATTTCAGAAATTATTTTTGACTTGGCATCATTATAATGTAATCCATTTAAGAAATCAGAGTTCACACAAACTGAGTCTTTAGAGTCGAAAGATTTTTCCTGAACATCTTCATCGGTATCCACTACCTTTTTAATATCAAGGTTAAATTTCTTAGCAAATCTATGGTCACGTTCGTCATGCGCAGGAACTGCCATTACAGCACCTGTTCCATAGCCCATCAATACATAATCTGAAATATAGATCGGCATTTTCTCGCCACTGAAAGGATTGATTGCATAACTTCCTGTAAAAGCACCGCTCACGTTTTTCACGTCAGCCATCCTGTCTCTTTCCGTTTTTTTGGAAGTTTCTTCAATATAAGAATCTACTTCTGCTTTCTGAGCTTCTGTCGTAATAGCATCTACCAAAGGATTTTCAGGAGCCAACACCATAAATGTTGCTCCAAAAATAGTGTCAGGTCTTGTTGTAAACACCTCAACGGTCTCATCATGACCTTCCACCTGAAACTGAACCTGTGCTCCCTGGGATTTTCCGATCCAGTATTCCTGAGCATCTTTAAGAGGCTGTGGCCAGTCTAATGTATTTAGTCCCTGCAACAATCTTTCAGAGTAGGCAGATATTCTCATACTCCACTGCATCATTTTCTTTTGAAATACAGGGAATCCTCCTCTTTCAGATTTTCCGTCTTTTACTTCATCATTCGCCAATACGGTTCCCAAAGCCGGACACCAGTTTACGGTGGTCTCTGCTCTGAAAGCCAGACGGTAATTTAACAGGATATCTTCTTTGTCAAGGTCTGAAGAATCTTTCCATTCTTCTGCCGTGAAATTTAATTCGTCGTTTTGATTAGCATTTAATCCTTCTGTTCCTTTTTCTTCAAAATGCTGAATCAGGGTGTTGATCGATTCTGCCTTATCAGTATCTTTATTATACCATGAATGATACAGCTCGATAAAGATCCACTGGGTCCATTTATAATATGATGCATCTGAAGTTCTCACTTCCCTGCTCCAGTCGAATGAAAAACCGATTTTTTTCAGCTGTTCTTCATATCTGTTGATATTCTCCTCAGTAGTAATCGCCGGATGCTGTCCTGTCTGGATTGCATACTGTTCAGCAGGAAGCCCGAAGCTGTCATAACCTACAGGATGGAGGACATTAAAACCCTGATGTCTTTTATATCTCGCATAAATATCCGATGCAATATATCCCAGCGGGTGCCCCACATGAAGCCCTGCTCCAGATGGATACGGAAACATATCGAGAACATAAAATTTAGGTTTGTCCGTGTTATTGGAGGTTTTGTAGGTCTGGTTTTCTTCCCAGTACTTCTGCCACTTTTTTTCTATCTGCTGATGATCGTAAAACACTTTTTATAATAGATGTTAGATGTTAGACTTTTGATATTAGAGTTAATTCTTATCATTAATTCCAAATCAAGATTCACAAAAATAATGATTTTAAAAGAAATGGAAATTTTAATTTTAATTAATTCAGAAATACCTTGTAACAAAAAAAATCTCATCCGGAGATGAGATCTATAATAAGGTATGAAATGTCTTTTTATTGAGGGATTCTTCTCATGGTATATGTTCTTGTTTTATATACCGTCGGATCCTGAGTTTCTTCTCTAATAGATAGGTTCAAGGTCGTATCGTCAAGGGTAATGATTTTACCATTGGCAGGTTCTACAATTCCCTGATATTTTAGTACTACCGTTTTTGCACTTCTGTCATAGGTGTAGGTAAAGTTCACATCTGATACGATTGTACACTGCGGTGTTGTACCAATCTCTCCATTCTTAGTTCTTTTCCCGCTCGCTTCAGTATTGAATCTCCATCTGGATTCTTTCTCACAATCGGTATAGGTAATAAGATCGGAAACAGGCTCTTCCCCAACTTCAACGGTGGTCACGACTTCTTTCAGTGGCTGCCAAACCCCTACAAGAGGGTATTCCATCGTATCATCGCCATCATCATTACATCCTGTAGCTACAAATAATGATAAACCTGCAAATAGTAATGCTAATTTCTTCATATATAAAATTTTCAAGGGCTAAAATTATAATTTTTTTGATTTATAACACCATTTTTTGTGAAAAATTATTTCGATAATCGATATTTCTGAAAATTTTAGAACATTAATCCTCATAATAGCCATTATTTAACAAATATTGAATACAAGATTCTATCTCTATTTTATTAAAAAAACTATTTT
Source organism: Chryseobacterium antibioticum (assembly GCF_012927325.1). Lineage (GTDB taxonomy): Bacteria > Bacteroidota > Bacteroidia > Flavobacteriales > Weeksellaceae > Chryseobacterium > Chryseobacterium antibioticum. The sequence goes on from NZ_JABBGI010000001.1 coordinate 208,564, forward strand.
TGCAGAAAGAAAATAAAAATGCAGGATATAACGAAAAATAATTTTGACTTCATACGTGTTCTCCTTGCTTTCATTGTCTTTGTAGGACATTTGGGAGCTTTAAGTGACTCGAGCCAGCTTGAATTCTTAACACACAGCCCGGTAGAAGTTGCCGTTTATTCTTTTTTCATTGTCAGTGGATTTCTTATTGCCAGGAGCTATGAAAGATCTTCCAGCCTGAAAAGCTATGCCAAGAAGAGATTCAACAGGATTGTTCCCACTTATCTATTGGTTGTTTTTCTCTGTACTGTACTTCTGAGTCTGGTAAGTACTTTGTCTTTTTCTGATTATTTCGGAAATGTTCAGGTTTATAAATATTTCTTCTGGAATTCTATATTCATGAACTTCATGGCCCCTTCCCTTCCCGGAGTATTTGGGAATCAAGCTGTCAACGGTGCCCTATGGACGCTTAAGATTGAAATGTGCTTTTATTTCGTTGTTCCCCTGATCTTCTTATTATTCGGAAAGAACAATAAGTACCGAAATATCAGCCTGATCATTCTGTATTTTCTTTCTCTGGTCTTCCTTAATTATTTTGAAATGACTGGAAAGTCTGCTATTGCAAGACAGTTACCCGGCTCGCTATGTTATTTCATTGGAGGAATGCTGATTTATTTTCATTTTGACAAATTCATCAAATACAAAAATATCCTTTTCCTCATAGCGATCATTACGGTTTGGATAGACCTGATTCTGCACATTAAATTATTCTCGCCCATTATGATCAGTATTATTGTATTGTATATCACCTATTCACTGAAATTCCTGAATAATTTCGGAAAATATGGAGATTTCACGTATGGTATTTATATCTTCCACTTCCCTATTATTAGGGTATTTGCTACACTTGGACTATTTGCCAATTACAATCCTTTTTTCATGAGTTTTGTATGCATGTTGGTAGTGATCGGAGTAGGAATTGCATCGTGGCATCTTTATGAGAAAAAATTTTTATAATTTTACCCCAGTAAATACACAAATGAAAGACCTGGTCTCCATCATCACTCCCTGCTACAATTCTGCTGAATTCATCGAAGAAACGATACAGTCCGTTCTCAACCAAACCTATGAAAACTGGGAATGGCTAATTACTGATGATCTTTCCAAAGACCATACGGTAGACATCATAAGAAAATACAATGACCCAAGGATAAAACTTCAGGTCCTTGCAAAAAATGGCGGCGCTGGAAATGCCAGAAACAATAGCCTGGAAAGAGCTATGGGACGATATATCGCCTTTCTTGATTCTGATGATTTCTGGTATCCTGAATATCTGGAAACCATGACAGATTATATGGAAGAAAACAATGCGGAGCTCGTCTACTGTAATTATTCCAGGTGTAACGAGCAATTGCAGCCTGTTTTAAAGGATTTCTTAGCAGACAAAGTCGTAACCTTTTCTAACCTTCTGAAGACCTGCAGGCTGGCACCAGTCTCTACAATGTATGACACCAAAAGAGTCGGGAAATTTTTATTCCCAGTAAAAAGTAAACGCGAAGACCACGTCATGTGGCTGAACCTTCTCAAAGTAATTCCGGAAGGCATGCCCATCAATAAGACACTAGCCAAATACAGAATGCGCGAGAACAGCGTTTCACGAAAGAAAAAAAACATCATTAAAGATCAATATCTGGTATACAAAGACTTTATGGGATTCTCTACTGTAAAATCTCTTTACTATACAGCTAATTGGGCTCTCAACGGATTTTTAAAATATTCTAAAATTTTCAATTAATGGAGTACTCAAAAGAGTTTAAAGCAGCATTGAGTGCTTTTTCCAATGTAGAAAAAGACCGTCTTATTTTCAGGCTCCTGAAAAAGGATAAGCTTTTGTCTAAAAAACTGTATTTCGAACTGATCGATCAGGAAACAACTGATGATAAGAGAAATGCAATGGAAGAAAATATTGCAGAACAGGTTCTTTTGGCCTCAAAATATGTTGGAAACGCCAAATATTTCCTGACCATTATCCGAAAACTGAGCGCAGAAATAACGGAACATATCAAAATAACAACGGATAGATTCGGGGAAGTTTCGCTGAACCTTTTGCTGGTGAACAGAATTTTAGATTCCAACAACGACTTCAGCAGACAGCGATTTGACAATGTTTATAAACTCTATATCTATATCATTAATAAAGTATTCAAAGCACTGGTATTAACGAAAAAACTGGATGAAGATTACTGGATGGAGATCGATGAGCTTCTGAGAGAAACCCAAACCAAAATCTCTGAAAATCATTACCTGCAGAAACTCTGCATCAACAATGGTCTGGACTTCAACTGGCTTGAATCTGAAAATATTCCGGATGATATAGATCAGATCATGAAAGACATCAAGAGTCAGGGATTTTTAAGATAAAATCTTCTGAAGAATCAGATGGGTAGCATTCGGTTTTTCGGCAACAAACTTTTCGGCATTTTCAGACATTGCCTTTAATTCTTCTTCATTATTAAGGAGAAACAGCACAAAATCTGCTGCTGCAGATTCTTCGGTAAAAGATTTTCCTCCATTAGCAGCAATCAGATCATCAGCCTCAGGATTTTTTCTGTAATGATTTCCAAAGATCACTGGTACACCGAATGTTGCCGCTTCCAAAATGTTGTGTAATCCTGCATCATGAAAACCTCCGCCAACCACAGCTACATCTACATAAGAATATAGTTTTGACAGCAAACCGATACTGTCGATGATTAAAAGTTGTTCACTGAAATTTGAAGACTGAATATTTTTAATTTCACTGTATAATAAAGCATCAGGAAAAGTCTGTTTTAGATGAGACACCCTTTTCAGATCATGGGGAGCCATAATTATTTTCACGCCTCTATTCTTCTGCGAAATGACTGCTGCCATTTTCTCCTCTGCCAGCCATGAACTTCCAAATACTATCGTTTGATGATTGCTTATAAACTCTGAAATACATTCAACATAATTATCCCGGGATCTCAGTTGTTTTACTCTGTCAAATCTTGTATCTCCTGTTACTGAAGAATTACTCAGCCCAACACTTTTAGCCAGTGCAAAAGAAAATTCTGTCTGGTGAAAAAACCAGTCAACGTTTTTCCTGAGCTGTTTTACAAACCATTTTCCATAAGAGGTAAAGAAGGCTTGTCTTTCATAAAACAAAGCTGATATCACATAGATCTTAGCGTCTTGATTTTTAAGTTCAGCCAGAAGATGGTACCAATAATCATACTTAACTGTAAAAAATAATTCGATATTAAACTGGGAAACAAATTCTTTTACGGTACTTTTTTTATCAAAAGGAAGATAACAGATCACATCAGCAATATGTTTCTTTTTAACAACATTTTCATAGCCTGATGGAGAAAAGAAGGTCACAAGGATTTTATGATCCGGATATTTCTCTTTCAGTTTTTCCAAAACAGGAAGTCCCTGCTCATATTCGCCCAGGCTGGCCGCATGCATCCAAATCACCTTGTCAGATGGCAAAAATGCCGCTTTTACTTTATCTAAAGACTGCTTTCTTCCTTCAACTCCTTTTTTAGTTTTATCATTAAACAAGGAAAAGACTTTCATTCCGAAAATGAGAAGGCTGATAAATATGTTGTATAGGAAGGACATCTTATTTATTTTTCAATTTCAATTTGATCATTATGGGTAGACGGGCTGGAAATGACAAGAAATTCAACCTCATCCTGAGATTCATTGGAAATAAAATGTTTGGATCCAGGCTGAACGGAAATACTTTCTCCTGCCTTTACTGAAACCCTTTCACCATTAATCTCCAACACAGCTTCCCCTTTTAAGATGTAAAAAACCTGCTCTGCCTTGTTATGGAAATGCAGTTTTTCTACTGTTCCGACGGGCATTCTCTCCTGTTTTATAGAAAGATTGCTAGAATCATTCAGAACCCAGCTGTCACAGCCTTTTCCCCAGATATAATGCTTTGAATTATTTTTAGATTGGATCATTTGAATATAGCTACAAAAATAAAAACGGTTATCAAGCTTCCGATTACGGATAAAATAGCCGTAGATAGTGGAACTTTAGGCTTTACATTTTCATCAAAGGAATACCTGAACATATAATCCTGACCATTCATAAAAATAAGTATAATCAATGTGAATAACCATCTCAAAAATGTCTCCATAATCAGAAACTGGGTAGTTCTGTTTTGGTCTGTGATCTCTACAGGAAAATTAGCTGTTTCAGGATGATTTAATGAATATATGAACATACAGTAGAAAGCTGTTCCCAAAAGTGGGGGCAAAAAAGAATATATCTTGCTCCCAAAGTTATCGGCCTTCCCATCAAAATCAAAGTGTACAGGAATTCTCTTTGGGAGGATTTTGTAATGCTTTAGGGTAAACCACCAGAAAAAAATCAACAATCCGAAATTAAAAATATCAAAAATTGTAAAAATAATATTCTCCATTCCGACTGTATTTTAGGCTAGAGTAAGTTTTTGATCACTCTCAGTTTATGGGTATGCTTATTCATTTCTTTGTTAAAGATCCCGGTGGAATCAAGAATATCTATCCTCACTTTTCCTGAAGCATGAATAATCCTTTGGTTATCCAGCATGATTCCTACGTGAATAATTTTTCCTTCAGGATTCTCGAAGAATGCTAAATCTCCGGGCTGGCTTTCTTCTACAAATGTCAAAGGCACACCAATTTCTGCTTGCTGATAGGTATCTCTCGGCAATTTAATATCATGGATTTTGTAGACCAGCTGTGTGAAACCTGAGCAGTCCACGGCAAAAAAGCTTTTGCCGCCCCACAGGTAAGGTACATTAAGGAATTCTTTGGCAGCTAAAGCAATACTTTCACGGAGATCATGGCTCCTTCTTGAGACCACTACTGGAAACTCTACTTCAGACCCGATTGAAAGAAGCGTTTTCCCATCTTTCATCAACACTGAAGAGAAATCTTCAGTCACCACGGTAACTTTTCTTTTAGCCAGATCCTCCTCTGTTACAAATCTTAATTGTTTGGTATCTATCCACCCTTCATATTCATCATAATGCATTTTTATTTTGGTCCAGTTTTTATTCACTTCCAAAATATCTGCACTTTCGCCAAACAACATTTCCGTAACAATTTCCGCCTTGTCAGAATTCTCTGCACGGACTGGTGCTACTGTAACGTTACAAATTCCTTTATTCATAATTTTATAGATGATAGATTTCAGACAACAGATATCAGATTTACCTGAGATTGATGTCTTATGTCTGTTGTCTCATGTTTTATTTCCTTCTCAGAAAATTCACTCCATCACGCAAAGGTAAAATAAGATTTTCAAAATCGTCGTCTTTTGCGATCAAATCATTCAGTTCTTTGATGACTTGGGTAGATCTCTGTTTCGGATTTTCCTCAAGCACTTTCCCATACCATAAGACATTATCAAACAGAACAACAGAACCGGATTGTGTTCTTGGCTTAATCAGCCTGAAATATTCTGCATAGTTTTCTTTGTCGGCATCTATAAACACAAGATCAAAAATCTGATCTGTTTCTCTTAAAAATTCTTTGGCATCCTGAAGTTTAAAATCAATCTGTCCGGCATATTCACTTTCTTCAAAATATTTTTTCGGCAGATAAGCCAGATCTTCATTAACGTCCAGTGTAGTGATTTTTCCGTCTTTAGCCAGCCCTGAGGTCAGGCAAAGGGTCGCATAGCCTGTAAAAGTCCCTATTTCCAGCACATTTTTAGGCTGTAACATTTGCGAAACAATCGTTAGAAGCCTCCCTTGCTGACATCCTGATATCATGTGCGGCTGTGTGGTTTTCTGATAGGTTTCTCTTCTCAGTTTTTTCAGAATTTCAGGTTCTGAGGAAGCATGTGTTTCCAGGTACCTGTCCATTTCAGGATTTTTTTCTTCAAAAAAGCTCATACTGCAATTCTTTTATAGGGTTCAAAAGTACTTAAATATAAAGAAAAATTATTACTGCCAGGCACTTTTCACAAGTTCTCCCGTAAAAACCCCATTTAAAATACCGGGAAAATACGGATATGTTTGCATCGAACATAGTTATACATTTGCAGAGAACAAAGGGTAAAAACACTAAGAAAAGAAAGACAATGAATGTAGGGGGAAAACTAATTAACAGAGAGAATCAGAAGACCGCAGGGCCAATAGGCAAGGCGGATTCTTCGTCTAAGAAAACTAAGACCGAAATATCCAACTCATTTTTTCAACGAGTTATTTCATTATTGAAAAAAGAAGAATTAATTTGATTAAAAAAATAAATCCCGAATCGCTTCGGGATTTATTTTTATCGGTATGTTTCCATTATTTCTTAGGAGCAATATCCATCAGTTTCATGAACTCATCAAGCTTAGGCATAATGATAATTTCTGTTCTTCTGTTTTCCGCTCTTCCCGAAACACTCATATTCGTTGCTTTAGGGTTGTATTCTGAGCGTCCTCCTGCGGTAATTCTTGCCGGATCTACCCCAAACTGCGTCTGAAGAACCTTAGCAATAGAAGTCCCTCTCAATGCAGAAAGATCCCAGTTGTCTCTTGGCAGATTAGGAGAACTTAAAGGCGCATTATCTGTATTTCCTTCGATCAGTACAGAATATTTATCGTAATCATTGATTACTTTAGCTACTTTTCCTAATACTTCCTGAGCAGCAGGCAGTATATTGTAATCCCCTGTTTTATATAGCATTTTATCTGAAAGTGAGATCATTACCACTCCCTTCAATACTTTCACCTGTACATCATCATCAGTAACGTTATCCAAAGATCTCTTAAGCTTGTTGGATAAAGCCATGTTAAGGCTGTCATTTTTAGCATTGTTTGAGATCAGCTGTTTGATATATGAATTTGAAGCATTGATTTCTCCTACCAGTTTATCAATATTCGCTGAACTTTTACCCGTATTTGAAAGACAGGCATCCAAAGATGATTTCAAAGCATCATGCTGACTTTTTAAAAGATTATTCTCTCCTGACAATACAGAATTCTGAGATTTTAAATCCTGGATCTCTCTTTGTCTTTCTCCAATATTTTCAATACACTGCTTATAGTTTGAGCTTAAAGCGTCATATTGCTTTTTGCTGACACAAGAGGTCATTCCCAACGCCATTACAGAAACTCCTAAAATTTTAATAATCTTCATATGTAATCATTTTTAGACGAATCAAAGTTAGGAAAATTGAATTGAATTTTATGGATTATCTTTGCATAAAAGAAATTCTCAACAGACATCTTGGAAAAATTTAGTTTTAAAAATCAGCTTGAAAATCTTGTACGAAACCCGGAAAATCACAGCTATCTTTTGGCGGTGAGCGGAGGTGCTGATTCTATGGTTTTAGCCTCTCTTTTTCAGGGTTTAGGACTTACCTATGAGGTTGCCCACATCAACTATAAGCTCCGTGGGACAGATTCAGATCTGGATCAAAAAATGGTTCAGGATTTTTGTGAGAAAAATCATATTCAATTTCACCTGTACGAGGTTTCGGAGAAAGACAGAAAACCGGAAAATTCTATTCAGCTTTGGGCCAGGGAGCTCCGTTATCGTTTTTTCAGAGAAATTCAGGAACAGGAAAACCTGAAATTCCTCGTTACTGCCCATCACCTGAATGATCAGCTGGAAACTTTCATCATCAATCTTTCCAAAGCTTCAGGAATCAACGGGCTTAGTGGAATTCCTGCGGAGACCAGCAATACAATCCGCCCACTGCTAAACTTTTCAAAAAAGGAAATTTATGAGTACGCTGAAAAAAATAAGATTGATTTCCGGGAAGACCTTTCCAATAAAAAAAATGATTATCTGAGGAATAAGATCAGAAATGAAATAGTTCCAAAGCTTTTAGAAACGAATGACCACTTTCTGAAGAACTTCAAAAAAAGTTCTTCTTATCTGAACCAAACCAAAGATTTTGTCCACAAACAGATCGAAGAGATTGAAAATAAACTTACGGTATTTAACCCGGAGCATAAAATCTTATCAAAAGAAAAGCTGGCTCAGGAAAGTGCTTTCGTCCAGTTTGAGATCTTAAAGAAATATGGGTTCGACCGTGAGGAGGAAATTCCAAAAATATTTACGGCAGAAAACGGAAGTTCTTTTTTCTCAAAAGAGTACCAGTTAATGATCAACCGGAATGAATTAATTCTCGTAGATAAAAACAAGAAGCAGGAAACAAAAGACGAGCTCCTCCTGATCGAAGGTTTTGATTTTTCTGAAAATACAATCAGTATCAGCCTTGAAAACACGATTGACCATATTGATGGAATCAATAACAGCTTTGAATGGGAATTTGATGCTACAAAACTTCAATTTCCGCTGCGTTTAAGAAAACAGCAGGACGGCGATGAGTTTTATCCGGCTGGTTTTTCGGGCAAAAAGAAAGTTTCTAAATTTTTTAGGGACGAAAAATTATCTATTTTAGCGAGGCCAAAAATTTGGATCCTGTGTGATGGCCATAATTCCGTACTTGGAGTTATCCCTTTCAGACAGGACAGACGATATACAAAGGATGAGAAAACGAAAAGTATTCTCAAAATTTTTAATGAAAAGAAAAAATGAAATTTAGAAACTGGTTTTTAGTAGTGCTGCTATTTTTAGCGGCAGGAATGAATGCACAGATTAAAAATCCTGTAAAATTCAAGTTCACGATCAATGATTTAGGGAACAATCAGTATGAAGCTGTTTTAAATGCAACCATGGAAAGCGGCTGGCATATATACTCCAAAGATCTGCCTGAAGACACAGGAATCCCTACTGAATACAAAGTTTCGGGAAAAAATATTGAACTGGTAGGAAAATTTACAGAAGTCGGTAAGAAGCATGAAGAATTCTCGGAAGCTTTTGGCGGAACGATTGTCTTTTATTCCAACGCAGCCGGTTTCAAACAGAAATTCAAATTAAAAGACCCCACAAAACCTGCCGACGTAATTTCAGAAATTACGTATCAGACATGTGATGACAGAGTATGTCTGGCTCCAAATACTTTAGAATTCAATCAAAAAGTAACGCCAAAAGGGGCTGCTGAAGAAACTACAGAGGAAAAAGCTGAAGCTACAAAAGATTCAGTAAAAACGATAGAAACTGTTGCCACAAGCCCTGAAAAAGGAACCGTCACCGTTACCCAAGTTTCACAACTAGATCCAAAGCAACTAAAAATAGCCACCATTGATTTCCAGAAACCTTTAACGGATTGTGGAACCGCCGTTGAAAAAGTTGGTGAAAACTACTGGACCTATTTATTCCTGGGATTTGCAGGTGGTCTAATCGCCTTACTGACACCTTGTGTTTTCCCTATGATCCCCCTTACGGTTTCTTTCTTTACAAAAGGAAGCAGCAATAAGGCAAAGGGTAAAAGAGATGCGCTGATCTATGGATTTTTCATCCTTTTGATCTTTGTTCTTTTAAGCGTTCCTTTCCATTTGATTGACGGGATTGCCGGGAATGTTTTCAATGAAATTTCTACAAGCGTCTGGCTGAATATCGTCTTCTTTATCATATTTATATTCTTTGCAGGAAGTTTCTTCGGATACTATGATATCACGCTGCCTAGCTCTATTGCCAATAAATCTTCAAAAGCAGAAGAAGCAGGTGGACTTGTTGGTATTTTCTTCATGGCGCTAACGCTGGTTATTGTCTCTTTCTCATGTACAGGCCCTATTCTGGGAGGTTTGTTAGGAAGCGCAGTAACAGGATCATCTAACGTTCCGATGCTGCTTACCTTTGCGTTGGCAGGATTTGGATTGGCGTGGGCTATTGTTTTCGGATTGCTGGCTTTATTCCCACAGGCATTAAAGAGTCTTCCAAAATCCGGAGGCTGGATGAATACGGTGAAAGTGGTTCTTGGATTCGTAGAACTGGCTTTAGCTTTAAAATTCTTATCTAAAGCTGATCTGGTTTCTAAAACTTTCTTATTAAAAAGAGAACTTTTTATTGCCATCTGGATCATTATTGCATTAGGACTGGCTTTATATTTATTCGGAATTATAAGATTTCCGCATGATGATAAAAAACCGAAAATTTCTATCACAAGAAAGATATTGGGAGCATTGGGAATTGGTTTTGTGATTTATCTGATTCAGGGATTAATTCCTGCTGAGCGTCCAAAACTCCAGTTATTAAGCGGAATTTTACCTCCACTGAATGTTAGTTATCTGCATAATGAGAAAGACGGAATTCTGGGAATGCACCCTGAACATGATTTCTTTAAAGCTATAGAACTCGCCAAAAAAGAGAACAAGCCTATTTTGATTGACTTTACAGGCTACGGTTGTGAAAACTGTCGTAAAATGGAGGAATTCGTCTGGAGCGAACCGGATATTCTGCCTATCCTGCAAAATGATGTGGTACTGGCCTCTTTATATGTAGATGATAAGGAAGAGCTTCCTGAAGATCAAAAAACTAAAATCGACCTTGGAGAAGGACAGGTGAAAAAGGTAAAAACGATCGGCGACCGATGGAGTTTGTTCCAGCAGGTGAATTTTAACAACAATTCCCAGCCGCACTATGTTCTGATAACACCAGACGGAAAAGTGATCAACACTCCGGTATCAGGATATATGCCGAAAGAAGATTTCAAAAAATTCTTGGAATGCGGTGTTAATTATTACAAAACAACGAAGTAAAATTCAATCCAAACATAATATCAGCCTTATCAATTTATTTTGGTAAGGCTTTTTTATATAATTTGTTCAAAAGCAAGTAGTTTCCCCAATCATCTTATCAAAAACACACAAACACTTAAACTATCATAAAACCTTATGAAATTAAAACATCATGAGTTTTTTTTATGTTAAATCACAAATTATTTTTAGAAATTTATAACAATTAAGAAATTTAGGTATAAACTTTGCATCGCTTCCATCAAACCACGACAGGTTTTTCAAATTTCATCAAATACCGTTTAACATTTAAAAATATGAATTATGGCTGAAGCAATTGCACAAGAGAAACAGGGAGGCAAACAAAAGAAAAAATTAATCCGTGTAGACATGACTCCGATGGTAGATCTGGGATTTCTACTGATCACTTTTTTTATGTTCACCACCAATTTTACAAAACCTAACGTGATGGACCTTGGACTTCCCGCAAAAGATCCTAATCCCTATCCTATTACTGATAATGTAATCAGAGATAAAAATCAGGTCACATTTATTTTAGGAAAAGACAACAGAGTATTTTATCACCAGAGTAACGAGCAAGATCTGAATGCAAGAAACCTGAAAGAAACTGATTTCAGCGGAGTGAAAATCTCTAAAATCATTTCCGAAGCCTACAAAAACGCACCGATACCGGAAAACTTTACGGTCATTGTAAAACCTACCGATGAAGCCAACTATAAGAATTTCGTAGATATCTTAGACAATATCGCAATCTCTAAAAAAGAAAGATACGGCGTTACTGATATTAAGCCTTGGGAAAAGAAAGTTTACACAGAATTGACCAAATAAGATAAAGGAGCATTTTTAGAATGCTCTTTTTTTATTTACATTTGAAGAGACAACTGATTGCAAAACCTGACTTTGCCTGCTGAAATATTTTTAACTGTTATAATATTAAGATCATGCTGAATTTTGAAAGAAAAGGAAACGGAAAAGAAACTTTAGTGCTGCTCCACGGCTTTATGGAAAATCTTTCCATCTGGAGCGATATGGAACCTCATCTTTCTAAAGATTTTTCACTGTTGAAAATAGATCTTCCAGGTCATGGGCAATCTGACATTCTAGCGGATGTTCACACCATGGAACTGATGGCTGATGAAGTAAAAAAGGTCTTAGACCATGAGAAACTAGATAAAGTGCATTTGTTGGGACATTCCATGGGCGGCTATACATCGCTGGCTTTTGCAGAAAAATACCCTGAAACCCTTAAAAGCATGACTTTATTTTTCTCAACCTATTTTGCTGACGATGAAAAGAAAAAACAACAGCGAATTAAAAGTTACAGGATCATCAAAGACGCTTTTAGCCACTACGCCAGAGCCGGAGTTCCGAATCTGTTTAATCCCAATGAAAGAGATATTCTGGAAGGAAAAATTGAAACCGCTCTTGCTACAGCCCTTTCTACGAATAATCTGGGAGCGCTTGCCTCCGTAAAAGGAATGGTGGAAAGAACTGACAAAAAACACATCATGGAAAATCTTGAGGCCAAAATTTTAATTTTAGCAGGAAAACATGACAATGCCGTAAAAACAGATATGGTGATCAAACATCTTCCGGACAGAACCAATATAAAATCATATGTCCTGGATTGCGGGCACAACGGACACTGGGAAAAACCAGGCATTTGTGCTGAAATTATCAACACAGAACTTCTTCATAATCTACCCAAAAAATTAGTCCTGTAAAACAGCAACGACAGCTCTTGGCCAGTGCCTATTAAAATTTCTTGTATATTAGTAGAGATTAATTATCTCAATGGGTTTATTTTCATTCAAAAAAAAGAAACCGCCGGTCATCGGCCTTACGCTTTCCGGTGGAGGAATGCGCGGAATTGCCCATATCGCGGTACTGAAAGCCCTGGAAGAATACAACCTGAAACCTCATATTATTTCCGGAACCAGTGCCGGTTCTATTGTGGGAGCTTTCTATTCTTTCGGAAAATCACCAGATGAGATGATGGAGATCGTGAAACATACTACGTTTTTTTCAAGGTCTTACCTGAAACTCTCTAAGAATGGCCTTTTCAGCCCAAATTTCATCTTAAAACTCTTGACCGATCATTTTCCTGAGAATGATTTTAAGATCCTGAAAATCCCTGTTTACGTTACCGCTACGGAAATGACCCACGGAATTGTGGATTTCTTTTCAGAAGGAGAACTTTTCGGACCTCTTCTGGCTTCATCAAGCGTTCCGTTCATTCTGCCCCCTGTAAGAATAGGTGAAAAAATATATGTTGACGGAGGTGTTCTGGATAACCTTCCTATAGAACCTATTATTGACAAATGTGATTTCTTAATTGCTTCCCACGTCAATTCCATAAGCTATGATGAACTGAAAAAGATGAGCCTTATGAAAGAATTCGACAGGATTCTCCATTTAGCTATTGCCAAATCCGTTTATTCCAAAGCGAAATCCTGTGATATTTTTTTAGATCCGCCCAAAATGACGAAATTCAGTTTATTCAGCAAGAAAAACCTTGACATTATGTTTCAGGAAGTCTACGAATACACCTGTGAAGAACTTGAAAGTAAGGGATATACCAAGGGCATGACTGTAGGGGAATAAAGGGTTGAGCATGTGTAATACATTGATGGAATCATTAATCTTTACATTTCAATGCGCCCTTTTTTCAATTTTCCTATTCATTAGTTAAACTTCCTCCGCTTCTATTCTTTTTTTAAAGGTTTCTATAGTATCTGACAGAGACTCATCAGATTTCCCACCTGCTGCATTGATATGACCTCCTCCACTGAAATATTTTCTTGAGAACTGGTTCACATCCACATCATCTTTACTTCTGAAAGAGATTTTAATAAAATCATCATACAGATCTTCCATAAAGAAAGCGGCCATTTTTACACCTGCAATGCTCAATCCGTAGTTTACAAAACCTTCCGTATCACCTTTCTGAAAACCATATTCTTTAAGCTCATTTCTTGTAAGAGAAAGTACCGCTACTTTGCCATCGTTCACCACCTCTATTCTTCCTAATACCAGAGCAAGAAGATGAAGACGGGAAACCGTGTTCGTATCCCATGTATTTGAAGTGATGATGGAAGGATCAGCTCCTTTTTCTATCAGATTGGCGATAATACGGTGGGTAGTCGCGCTCGTAGAACGGAAACGGAAACCACCTGTATCCGTCATAATCCCGGTATAAAGGCATTCTGCAATATCCTGATTGACCAGATTTTCATCCTCCATGGCTTCAATAAAATGATAAATCATCTGTGAAGTGGCCGGAATAACGGTATCAGAATACACAAAATCAAATTTTTCAGGCTGCTGGTGATGGTCAATAAGAATTTTCTTAGCCTTAGCTTTAGTAAGCCACTCACCTAATATTCCTATTCTTAAAGGAGCATTAAAATCAAGACAGAAGATCACATCTGCATTGCTGATCATCTCAAATGCATATTTTCTTTTATACTCTCCGATGATCACTTTTTTAGATTCCGGCATCCATTTCAGAAATTTCGGAAAATCATTCGGTACAATTACTTCTGCAGGAATCCCCTTTGCTCTCAAATAATGTTTCAGCCCCAGACTGGAACCTATAGCATCTCCGTCCGGATTATAATGAGTAAGGATAACGATCTTGTTTTCAGGCGTAAGTAGTGTACTGATATCTAAAAGTTCTGCTGGTGTAAACATCGTGTGTTTATTTTTCTTTAAATTTGAGTTTTCAAAGATAGAGCTTTTAAATAAATCATTTCAATATAATTTCCACACCCGGATTTCATTTCCACCTGCGGGTTATATAGATTAGGATGAAAAATATTTCAAATATTTTCTAAAAAAGATTATTAAACATTTGTAACTTTTAAAAATTTCTATATCTTTGCAACCTGAAAATTAATAGATTAATTACGATTTAAATATATAGTAATGAGTAAAAGAACATTCCAGCCATCAGAAAGAAAAAAAAGAAACAAACACGGTTTCAGAGAAAGAATGTCTACGCCAAACGGTAGAAGAGTTTTGGCAGCAAGAAGAGCTAAAGGCAGAAAGAGTTTAACTGTTAGTGCTGCGCGCGCTAAGAGATAATATCTCGAATTATCATATACAGATCATGCTTGAAAAGAAGTTTTTCAGGCATTTTTTGTTGTTAAAATTTCCTAAAGTTTAGGTTTTTTAAGCTTCTTTTTTCTATTTTTAAGATCTGAAAAAATATTTTAGAAATAGCACGATAAAATTGAATTATGCCGCATACAAATATCTCCGGAGATAATATTATAAGTTTACAGCACGCAAAAATTGCGCAAAAAAACTTCACTGTTCTTTCTGACGTTAATCTTAACATCAAAAAAGGCAGATTCTGCTACCTTATCGGAAAGACAGGTTCCGGAAAAAGTTCACTTCTGAAAACGCTTTACGGACACATCCCTTTAGCATCAGGACACGGAGCTGTAGTAGGTTTTGAACTGGCTAAACTGAGACCTTCAGACATTCCTAACCTGAGAAGAAAATTAGGAATCGTATTCCAGGATTTCCAACTTCTTTCTGACAGAACCGTTGAGAAAAACCTGAAATTTGTTCTTGAAGCAACAGGCTGGAACGATAAAGTAAAAATGGAGGACCGCATCAACGAAGTGTTGGGAAGTGTAAACATGAAAAGTAAAAAGCACAAGATGCCGCATGAACTTTCCGGAGGAGAGCAGCAACGTGTCGCTATTGCCAGAGCTTTACTCAACCACCCAGACCTTATCTTAGCCGATGAGCCCACAGGAAACCTTGACCCGGAAACATCCAATGAAATCATGACCCTTCTAAAGCAGGTAGCCCTTGAAAATGGAGCCGCTGTAGTAATGGCAACACATGACTACCATATGATCCAGAACTTCCCGGGAGAAGCGATCAGATGTGAAGATGGAAAAGTTTCAGTACTGGATACGGCTGAACTATTTGAGTAAGAGTAAAGAGTTTAAAGAATTAGTAATCAAAAGATAAGCTGAAACTTAATCATCTAACTTCTAATCTCTAGCTTCTAAATTCTATTTTTTAAAGATATGAAACTCCTTTGTGAGTTCAAGATATGAGTCCGAGTATTGTCTCGGACTTTTTTCTATAACAAAATCAGATTCTTCAACCGGTATTTCTCCTGATGAAAATTCAAGAACTACTCTTTTTGTTTTTGAATTTTCAATTCCTTTAATATGAACTCTCCGCATCAGAAATAAGCTATTTTCTAAAGCCGTTTGAATAAAAACATCTCCAGCCTCGGCAGGAATAATAACCGACAAAACACCATCATCTGACAGTAGTTTTCCAGAAGATTCAATAAGTTGCTGAAAGTTCAGTTCCACGGTTTGACGTGCAATTTTGTCTTTATCTGAAGGAGATTCTTCAAAATAAGGGGGATTTGAAACAATCAGATCAAATTTCGTCTCTGTTTCAAAAGTTTTAAGATCCTGATGAATATTTTTCAGTCGTACATGAAAAGGTGAATGTTCAAAATTTCTTTGGGTAAGCAAAGCTGCCTCTTCATTGATATCAAGACCCAGAAAAAATGCCCGGGTATTTCTTTGAGCAAGCATTAATGAGATCAAGCCAGTTCCTGTTCCTACTTCCAAAACTCGCGAAGCATTGACCACATTGGCTAAAACACCAAGCAATACTCCATCCGTGCCTACACGGAAGACGTCTTTTGACTGCTGAATTTCAAAATATTTAAACTTAAAAGGCTTCACTATAAATTGGTAGGCAGTGTAATAGTAAATGTAGACCCCTTCCCTACTTCTGATTTCACAGCAATCTCACCTTTGTAATCCTCGATCATTTTTCTGACCATAGAAAGACCAAGTCCCATTCCACTGTTTTTAGAGGTAAAATTAGGTTCAAATATTCTTTCGTACATATTTTCCGGAATCCCGATTCCGTTATCCTGTACAGAAATCATCACCCTTCTCTGATGCTGTTCCACATCTACATTGATGATCAGTTTGCGCTCATCACTTTGCGCCTGTTTTGCATTGGTTACAAGGTTGGTAATGATCCTGGACAGATAAATCCGGTCCATATTGATCATGATGTTCCCTTTATTGGAATGCATAAAAATACTGTCATCATTGAAAACACGCAGAATATCTTCAACTTCGGTATTGAGGTTAATGACCTCATTATTTTTTTCCGGAAGTTTTGCAAATTCCGAGAAAGCTGAAGCAACAGTAGCAATCAGGTCGATCTGATCTACCATGGTTTTACTCATCTGCTTTACTCTTTCTCTGATATTCGGATCTTCAGGATCAAATTTTCTTTCAAAATTCTGAATGGTAAGCTTCATTGGGGTAAGCGGATTCTTCACTTCGTGAGCTACCTGCTTTGCCATTTCCCTCCAGGCCTCTTCAGATGCTTTGAATCTAAGTCTTTCTTTCTGGTCCTGAATCTGTAGGATCATTCTGTTATAAGCTCTAGCCAAGGCATTAAGCTCATCATTTTTATAATATCTGATCGGGCGCATTTCATTTTCAAATAATGTAATACGGGTGATCATATCAGAAAATTTAGTGATATTTTTCGCTAGGCTGTTAGAAGTTACCCAGCTTATCCAGATACTGAACAGAATAAGAAAAATATCTACCAAAAGAATATACTTGATATACTGGTGAAGAACATCCAGATAGGCGGATTCATTGTGATACAAAGGAATATATACGATCCCTATAGGTTCCAGCTCATTGTTTTTCAAAAGCAGATAAGATGAAGTACGTCCTGCATCTTTGGTCTTGTCGTATCCTCTGATATCAACTCTGGAATCAGTGGCCAGAATTTTATTAACAATATTGATAGGAATTGTTTTCTGATCGATCAGACTTTCATCTTTATTGGAAAGAAGGTAACTTCCTTTCAGATCATAGATCACAATATCGTGCTGGTTGATATCTGCTATTTCAAAAATCTTATTTCCCAATACGTTTGGTAGATCCTCTGTCTCTACAAGAGTTCGGCTAACCGCATAATCGAGATATCTCATCACAGCATTGGTCTTCTCCTGCATATCAATATTACTCTGCTGCAGAGAATTATTCCTTAAGACAAAATAGGGAACCAGCGATGTGGCAACAACACTTAAAAAACATACGAGTAGGAATCCGAAAAACACGCGGTTCCTTAAGCTGTATCCTTTGTATTTACTTATTGGCATCCTACTTTTTAATTAACCTAGCAATATACTTACCAATGATGTCAAATTCTAAATTTACTTTGTCTCCGATTTTCAGATGCTGCATATTGGTAAATTCCCAGGTATACGGAATAATAGCAACGGAAAACTGGGTGTCTTCGCTTTTTGCTACAGTAAGACTAATTCCGTTCACCGTAATGGATCCTTGTGGAACAGTTACGAAATTACCGTCATCTTCATACTTAACCGTAATAAAGTAACTTCCGTCTTTATTTTCTATACCAGCCACTTCCCCGGTCTTGTCAACATGCCCCTGCACAATATGTCCATCTAACCTTCCATCCATTTTCATGCATCGTTCAAGGTTGACGACTGTACCAACATCCCATTTTCCAAGATTGGTCTTTTCTAATGTTTCATTGATTGCCGTTACTACATATTGATTGTTTTTAATCTCAACAACCGTCAGGCAACATCCGTTATGAGCCAGGCTCTGGTCTATTTTTAATTCGCTGGTAAAAGGACATGTTAAGGTGAAATCTATGTTGCTTCCTTTTTCTTCAATCTTTTCAATAACACCAACTGCTTCAATAATTCCTGTGAACATATTATTTTTTGCTAAATTTGTAAATTATAATCTTCAAAGATAATCAAAATGAGCCCAAAAAACCATAAAGTACGAGTAGGAATTTCAATCGGTGATTTTAACGGCATTGGCCCGGAAATCATCATGAAGTCTCTGAAAGACAAAACCATTACGGACTTTTTCACTCCGGTGATTTTTGGCTCGGGAAAGTTATTTACCTTCCAGAAAAATATTTTCAAGCTGAATCTTAATTTCAACTACGTCAACGAAGCTTCCCAGGCGCAGCCAGGAAAACTCAATATGGTAAACCTGACCAAGGACAATGTGAACGTAGAATTAGGAACCCCAACGGAAGAATCTACCCAAATGGCGATTGATTCTCTGGAACTGGCTACTGAAGCCTTAATGAAAGGCGACATTGACGTTCTGGTTACAGCGCCCATCAATAAAGATGAAATGATGAAAATGGGCTTTAAGCATGCCGGACACACAGGATATTTTGAAGAAAAATTCAGTAAGAAAGGACTGATGTTCTTAGTTACTGAAGATCTGAAAGTAGCCGTTTCTACTCACCACATCCCGATTGCCAGCGTTGCAGAAAATATTTCCAAAGAAAAAATAAAAAAACAGATCAGAGCCCTGAATCAGACATTGATTGAAGATTTCTGCATTTCGAAACCTAAAATTGCCGTATTGGGATTGAACCCCCATGCAGGAGATGGCGGTGTGATTGGAAAAGAAGAAATTGAGATCATTGAACCGGCCATTAAAGAACTTTCAGATAATGGAACACTGGCTTTCGGGCCTTATCCTGCAGACAGCTTCTTCCAGCCAAATAAATATAAAAATTTCGATGCTGTTTTAGCTATGTATCACGACCAGGGGCTGGCTCCATTCAAAACATTAGCTTATGAAGAAGGGGTGAATTATACGGCCGGACTTCCCTTTATCAGAACCTCGCCGGACCACGGTGTTGCCTATGATATTGCTGGGAAAAACATTGCCGATGAACAGAGTTTTACAGAAGCCATCTTCACTGCTATTAAAATCTTCAAGAACAGAAGTGAATATAACGATCTGATGACCAACCGTATGCAACCGAGAAAAGTATCTGTTGATAACGGAGTAGATGAGGATCTGCCGGATGAAAACGAGGCATAATTCGTTAAAACAAATTTTAAATTAATTTGTTATGGATTTTATTTGTTATTATAAAAAAATTGCATATTTTTGCACACTCATTTTATGGACAAGTTAAGAAACTATGACGTAAGCTTTTCCGGACTCAAAAACGGAAAGCACGTGTTCAAATTTGAGATAGATAATACGTTCTTTCAATTATTTGACACTGAACAGGAATTTACAAATCCTAAAATAGTAGCCGATGTTTTTCTTGAAAAACATACTACCTTTTTAGAATTTGAGATCAAAGTAGACGGGACAGTAGAACTCATTTGTGATCTCACGAATGATGAATTCGAGCATCCTATTGAAAACGAGATTGGAATTTTGGTACATTTTGGTGAAGAATATGACGACAGCAATGAAGATGTCATTACTATTCCAGCCTCAGATCATGCATTCAATGTGGCACAACTGATCTACGAAAATGTACAGCTTTCTATACCGATGAAAAAAATTTCACCGAATGTAAGCGATGAAGATCTTGAGATTCTAAACAGGTTCAGTCCAAAAGATATTGAAGAACCTGAAGAGGAAGAAGAGAAACATGAAAGCGACCCGAGATGGGAAGCGCTGAGAAAGTTAAAAGACAATAATTAAATAAAATAATTTAAATATGATGAGATGATGAATCTCATCGCTCATCAATTAAAAAAGTTATTCAAAATGGCACATCCTAAGAGAAGACAGTCGTCCACAAGAAGAGATAAGAGAAGAACTCATTATAAAGCAGTAGTTCCTCAATTAGCGAAAGATGCAACAACTGGTGAACTTCACCTTTACCACAGAGCTCACTGGCATGAAGGAAAACTTTACTACAGAGGTAAAGTAGTATTGGAAAAAGAAGTAGCAACTACAGAAGAAAACTAAGAGTCGCTTTTCACTGAAAAGCCTCATTTTAATACAAAAACCGCCCAATTTTGATAAAATCGGGCGGTTTTTTGTTGTTTTTTATGTTTTTTTGGTATCTTTGGGACAAAATCAAATATCAAATTTATGGACATTAAAGACATACAAAATCTTATCAAGTTTGTATCTAAGGCTGAAGTTTCAGAAGTAAAATACAAAACTAAAGATTTCGAAATCACTATTAAAACTCCATTAGCCGGTAGCGATGCGGTTTATGCACAACCAGCAGTTTACCATACAGCTCCTCAGGCTGCAGCAGCTCCAGCTCATGTAGCAGCTCCGGCGGCTCCTGCTGAAAAAGCTGAACCCGTATCTGATGACAGCAAATATGTTACGATTAAGTCTCCAATGATTGGGACTTTCTACAGAAAGCCATCTCCGGATAAAGATGTATTCGTAAACGTAGGCGACGAGGTTTCTATAGGAAAAGTAGTTTGTGTAATCGAAGCAATGAAGTTATTCAACCAGATCGATTCTGAGATCAGCGGAAAAATCGTGAAGATCTTGGTAGATGATGCTACTCCGGTAGAATACGATCAGCCTTTATTCTTAGTAGATCCATCTTAAGGAATTTTAGATGAAAGATTATAAATTTTAGATGAATCCTTTTCATTTAAAATAATTTAAAATTCAAAATTTATAATTTAAAATTTCGGAGAGATGTTCAAAAAAATATTAATAGCCAATCGTGGCGAAATTGCAATGCGTATTTTACGTACATGCAAAGAAATGGGGATCAAAACCGTTGCGGTATATTCTACTGCAGACAAAGATAGTCTTCACGTAAGATTTGCTGATGAAGCAGTTTGTATAGGTCCTCCTATGAGCAAAGACTCATACCTTAAAATCCCTAACATTATTGCGGCGGCAGAAATTACCAATGCTGATGCTATACACCCAGGTTATGGATTCCTGTCTGAAAATGCCAACTTCTCCAGAATCTGTCAGAAAAACAACATCAAGTTTATTGGTGCTTCTCCTGAGCAGATCGAAAAAATGGGAGATAAAGCAAACGCTAAAGCAACCATGAAAGCTGCAGGTGTACCATGTGTACCTGGTTCTGACGGATTGATTGAATCTTACGAGCATGCTGTAAAAGTGGCTGCAGAAACAGGATATCCTGTCATGATCAAGGCTACTGCAGGTGGTGGTGGAAAAGGGATGAGAGCGGTATGGAAAGCCGAAGACCTTAAAGATCACTGGGAGTCTGCTATTCAGGAAGCTGTGGCTGCCTTCGGAAACGGAGGAATGTACATGGAAAAACTGATTGAAGAGCCTAGACATATCGAAATCCAGGTTGCTGGTGACCAGTACGGAAAAGCATGTCACCTTTCTGAAAGAGACTGTTCTGTACAGAGAAGAAACCAGAAACTGACCGAAGAAACTCCTTCTCCGTTCATGACTGACGAACTTCGTGAGAAAATGGGTGAAGCCGCTGTAAAAGCTGCAGAATTCATTGGATATGAAGGAGTAGGTACTATTGAATTCCTTGTAGACAAACATAGAAATTTCTATTTCATGGAAATGAATACAAGAATTCAGGTAGAGCACCCTATCACTGAGCAGGTTATTGATTATGACCTGATCAGAGAGCAGATTCTTCTTGCAGCAGGAACTCCTATTTCAGGAATCAACTATTACCCGAAACTACACTCCATCGAGTGTAGAATCAACGCTGAGGATCCTTATGCAGACTTCAGACCGTCTCCAGGGAAAATCACAGGATTAAATATTCCTGGCGGACACGGAATCAGAGTAGATACTCACGTGTATTCAGGGTATACAATTCCTTCTAACTATGACTCAATGATCGCTAAGCTTATCACAACGGCTCAAACCCGTGAAGAAGCTATCGCTAAAATGAGACGTGCCTTGGAAGAGTTCTATATTGAAGGGGTGAAAACTACCATTCCTTTCCACAGACAGCTGATGGATAATGAAGATTATTTAGCAGGAAACTATACAACAAAATTCATGGAAGATTTTGTAATGGATAGAAAGTATGATAATCACTAAGATTATTGATATATAAATTTCAAACTGCCTCTTTCGGGGCAGTTTTTTTATTTCTATGTCTTTAGTATCATTTATTTTTTTCAAAAAATCCTGGAACTCCTTTTCTTATCCTCCTTCCACCTCCCCATCCATCGGAAGCTACCAAGCAGTTACTACAGACCCCATAAACTACTGATTAACAACAAATAGAACCCTAACAATTGTCAGTCGAAGAATTACGACACTTTTTAAAATTTCTTCAAAAATTTTTTTTTGATACTATAATTACTTTTATTTTTGGTAACATAAGATAACAAAACACATAATTAACAATTAAAATTTACTATCATGGCAGAAAGAAATTCAAGAGGAATTTTAAAATTCAACGGCGGTGAAGGACAGAAGTTATTAAAACTTAACTACACGGTATCCCGCTCTACAGACGTATCCGGAAGAGTAGCCTCAGACCCTTCCAATGCATTAGTCAAAATCACAGTAGAAGCTACTGAAAAATCAGACATCCTGGAAAGCCTTCTTAACGGAAAGTATAAGCCTACAACAGGAGAGGTAACATTCAATAAATCTCACGAAGAAGGAACAATGACAACCTTGAAATGGGAGAACGGATATGTGATCCAGCATGAATTGGATTTCGATGCAGTAGACGACAACAGTATGTATATTACTTTCATTATCAGTGCAGAACAAATTGATCTTGGAACGTCTTCTTATAGAGGAGAATGGCCATCTTAAGAGTGTAATTCTACATCAGATAAAAATAACAGACAGAATAGTACACCCAACAATAGGAATACTATTCTGTCTTTTTTGCGGTACTCTCAATTTATATAAAAAAAGTTACAGATACTGCAGAATTGATTAACAAAAAACATAGTCCGAAAATAGTTGTGCTTTTTTTCTTCAAAATCCAAAGAAAAAAAATTCCATTCTTCAAAGATATAAAACCTGCATTGCGTGATTTGTAAAAGAAATATTTTCTAAAACATCGTAATCCAACCCTAAAATACACTTTAATTACTGTCGTGTACCGTATTACGTTTTTGTTCATGCATCTCATTAATAATGCTTAAATTTGTAGAAAACCAGAACATATGTCAACAGCAGCAACAGCAAAAAACTCACAGTATTTTATTGACCTTGAAGACAAACATGGAGCGCACAACTATCACCCACTTCCAGTGGTTCTTGACCGAGGGGAAGGCGTTTTTGTATGGGATGTAGAAGGCAAGAAATATTATGATTTTCTTTCAGCATATTCTGCTGTGAACCAAGGACATTCTCACCCTAAAATTGTAGCAGCATTAGTACATCAGGCACAAAAACTGGCCCTGACTTCAAGAGCATTCTACAATTCAAATCTTGGCGAATACGAGCAAAAAATTACCACTCTTTTCGGATTCGATAAGGTTCTTCCAATGAACTCCGGAGCTGAAGCCGTAGAAACTGCCGTAAAATTAGCCAGAAAATGGAGCTACGAAGTAAAGGGAATTTCAGAAAATGCAGCTAAGATCATCGTTTGTGAAAATAATTTTCACGGAAGAACAACAACGATAGTTTCTTTCTCTAATGATCCTGATGCCAACCTAAACTATGGCCCTTTCACTCCTGGATTCATCAAAATTCCTTACAATGATACTGCAGCACTGGAAGAAGTACTCAACAGAGAAGCAGGAAATATAGCCGCATTCTTAGTGGAGCCTATTCAGGGTGAAGCCGGTGTTTATGTTCCGGACGAAGGTTATCTGAAAAATGCTTCTGAACTATGTAAAAAATATAACGTCCTTTTCATTGCTGACGAAGTTCAGACGGGTATTGCAAGAACAGGACAACTAATCGCATGTCACCACGAAAATGTACAGCCGGATATTCTGATCTTAGGAAAAGCCCTTTCCGGAGGAATGTATCCTGTATCAGCCGTATTGGCCAATGACAGCATCATGAGTGTAATTAAGCCGGGACAACACGGTTCTACATTCGGAGGAAATCCTATTGCATGCGCAGTAGCAGTAGCCGCATTGGATGTGGTTGCTGATGAAAAACTTTCAGAAAGAGCTGAACAATTAGGCCAGCTTTTCAGATCTGAGATCGAAAAGATTATCGAAAAGAACAGCCTTATTACCAAAGTAAGAGGAAAAGGTCTTTTAAATGCTATTTTGATCAACGACACTCCGGACAGCTCTACAGCATGGAACTTATGTCTTCAGCTGAAAGAAAACGGACTTCTGGCAAAACCAACCCACGGAAATATCATCAGATTGGCTCCGCCTTTGGTTATTACAGAAGAGCAGTTATTAGACTGTGTCAAAATTATTGAAAAAACTATTACAGAATTTCGTTAATGAAGTTATCAGTCTGTTATATTGTTCTAAATGGAGAAAGAATCATAGAGAAAAGTATCAATAGCATTTACGAAATAGCTGATGAGATTATTGTCGTTGATTCTTTTTCCACAGACAAAACTGAGGAGATCTGTACCGGGTTTCCGAAAGTAAAATTTATCAGAAAAAAATTTCTCGGCTTCGGCTGTCAGAAAAACTATACCCTGTCTGAAGCTTCGGGAGAATGGATCTTGTTCCTTGATTCCGACGAAGTTCCGGATGAAACAGCTGTACATGCTATTAAAGAAATTTTAAAAAATTCCAATCCGTCTTATAACGTCTATGAGATCCACTTCAACAATATTTTGCTGAAGAAAACCATTAAATACGGAGGTTGGGGCAATGTTTGGAGGGAAAGATTCTTCAAAAAAGGTCATGGGAAATATACTGATGATCTGGTACATGAATGCTTTATTACACAGGACAGAAAAGGGAAACTGCCTGGAAACATCAACCATTACACTTATAAAAGTATTGCCCATCATATTGAAAAGATCAACAACTACACCCAGCTGATGGCCGAAAAAAAGGTTTCCAGTGGAAAATCAGTATCTCTTTTTAAGGTTATATTTTCTCCTTTTTATGATTTTATGAAAACATACTTTTTCAAGTTTGGCTTTCTGGATGGTGTTGCAGGATTTTATATTTCTATCACGGGTGCATTTTATACTTTCCTGAAATATATAAAGATCAACGAAATTCTCAAATTCAAATAATATCCTTTGGACAGAAATAAAAAACAGCCGGACTGCCACTAATTTTACAGCAGCCGGCTGTTTGTTTTTTACCCCCTAACAGACTCATTACCTCTTTTAACCACACAATCGGCTATATATAAGTCGAATGGTTCCAGTTTATCCTTTTAAAGCACCTATTTAACCTCTCTTTATTAGCTTTGCGCTTAATTGTTCAGTATCTCAAACGTATTTTAATGTATTTTTAAGCTACTGCATTCATTATTTAATTAATTTTGAGTAGTGTAACAGTTGTCTGTTTATGTAGACTCATACCCTATAACAGGTAATAGATTAGCTCATCCATAAAAACAATAGAATTACAGGGACCATAATTTTTTCAGGAACAAATTTAATGAAAATTATAATCTAAAAATTCAGATAACCATGATCAGATTTGTTAAAAGGACTCTTGGATTTTCAAGTACAGAGAGTGTACGTATCCTCATGTATCATAAAGTTCTTCCGGAGAAAGAAATCTCTGGTAAAGATTTTCTTACCGTATCGGCAGAAGATCTTGAAAAACAGTTCCAATACATTAAAAATCATTATAACACTTTATTTTTTAATGAACTAAGTACCAGCAGTCATCTGAAGGCTAAACTCATCCTGACTTTTGATGACGGCTATCTCAACAATCTTCAATACCTAGTTCCGTTACTGGAAAAATACCAGCTAAAATCTACGATTTTCATCCCAACCGGGCTTATTCAGAATAATGAGGCAGATAAAAACCGCAATATGATGACGTTTGAAGAGATCAGATCTCTTAATCCTCAATATGTTGAAATTGCCCTACACAGTCATTCCCACAAGAACTATTCACAGATTTCTCTGCAGGAAGCGGCGGACGACCTTCAGGAAAACATCCGTAACCTTGAGGAAAAAAAGATCCGGTTTACAAAGGTCCTCGCCTACCCATACGGCAAGTTTCCCAAAAAGGAAGAACAGAAAAAGAATTTTTTTGCCATGCTTGAAAAAGCCGGAATTACTTCTGCGGTGCGTATCGGTAATAATATTGCCTATTATCCCTGGAAGAATAAATTTGAGATCAAAAGAATTGATATTAAAGGGGGCGACAGCTTCAGCGTGTTTAAGTGGAAACTAAGGCTCGGAAAGATTAAGCTTTAATTCAGCAGTTCACTGTAAAGTTTTTCGTAAGCATCAGCCATTTCGCGATATCCGAACTTCAATGCTCTTTCTTTTAATTGTGAAGCGTATTCATCTGTTTTAGCTCCGTAAGCCTGCATTCCGGATGCATACACATGTTGCATATGCTCTCCCGAGAAATCCTCAAAATAAAAAGCCAGTTCTCCACCAATTTCAGGAAGACTCGTCAATTTACTTAAAAAGACAGGTTTTCCATAATACATTGCTTCTACAGGGGGAATTCCAAAACCTTCAGCCAATGATGGGTGGCAATATGATTCACAGTGCTGCAGCAGAAAATACTTCTCATTATTATCTATATTTTCCAGGATATGGACTCTACTTTCTAATCCTAATGTCTTTATTTTCTCCAGAAACTTCTCTTTATAAGCAGATTTCGCGGAAGAAGTTACAAGCACCAAATCCCTGTCATTCTGTGAAATAAGGTCCAGCAGGACTTCCTGGTTCTTTTTAGGAAAAAGGACTCCAATATTTAAAATGTATTTTTTACCCATGAAACTATAAGTACACTCAGACTTGAATTCTGGAGTTTCAGGAAAGATCAGTCCGTTGTAGATCACTTCTACGCTGACATTATTTTTTAAAGTAAAAAGGTTTCTATTTTTAAGAAAATCATTTTTCACAAATTCAGAAATACACACCACGGCATCTGCATTCCCTATATTTTTCTGAACAATTTTTATAGCTTTTTTAATTTTTTGTTCAGAGCTTCCATCGTGGAGAAAATTGAGATCGTGGAGTGTCACTACTTTTTTCTGCCCTTTTTTTACCGTATGAAAATATTTAGAAAGCTGGTGAGCGGTATGGATCAGGGAAAAAGATTGGGTATTGATAGAAAATTTCTTTTGCCAGAACTTCCAGTCGATAATATTAAAGTTTTTTTTCGTCTGTGGAATATTTTTTTTTGGTCCGTAAAAAGTATATTCAAAATCAGACGTTTTCTCGTCCAGACCCTTTATTAATGAAACACATACGTTAGCAATTCCCGACTTCGGATACTTCAATCTTTCGGCATCAATTAAAATTTTCTGTCTCATTATAGCAAGGCTTTGCATCAAAAATATAAATTTAAATATGAAATTTTTATTTTTGCAGTATGAAAATTTGTTTAATCAGCTTCGATTTCTGGCATTATGATGAACACATCGTAGAAAAACTGAGTGATAGAGGCATTCAGGCTTGCCACATCAACATCGGAGCCTTTACCCATAAAAATACCGGAGAGCGTATAAAAAACACTTTCAGTAAAATTTTTCTGGGAAAAAACCCGAAATATCACAAAAGACAAAGTTTCATATTGGAATCTCTGGAAAAAATTGGCAAACAGGATCAGATTTTGGTCATCAATCCTGAAGCTATTGAAGAAAGCATCCATCAAAAAATAAGAGAATACGCAGACCGGAACATCGCTTATCTCTATGACAGTATGGCCAGAAATCCGGCAACTCATCTTTTGCATTATTTTGACACTGTATTTTCTTTTGATGATGAGGATGTTAAAAATTTCGGATTTGAAAAAATTACCAATTATAATTATCTTGAGCATGTTCCAGCATCCAAGCAGCATCCAAAATTGGATTTATTTTATATTACTTCTTATGATCAAAAAAGACTCACGGCCTTGAATCTGTTGATCAACAGACTGTCGTCTATGAAAATAAAATTTGAAGTATATATCGCAGGAAAGAAAGGCTGGAAAAACAAGCTGAATCAGTTCATTGATCAAAAGAATATTGACATTTTAAAATTCGGAAGAAAAAAAATACCTCATCACGCATTGCCGGCTTATTATAAGAACACGAAAGTTATTCTTGATCTCATGCGTGCTGATCAAACCGGACTCAGCTTCAGAATATTTGAAGCAATGGCTCTGGAAAAGAAAATCATTACCGATAATCCTACCATCAAAACTTATGATTTTTATAATCCCAACAACATTTTGGTACTGGATAAGAATTTCCGTAATGTAAAAAAAGATTTTTTCACTACGCCATACGAAAAACTGCCTGAGGAAGTTTATTATAAGTATACTCTTGATCATTGGGTAAATACTGTATTTAAACTGAATTCATGAAAGCAATAAAAAATGTACTTATCGTAACCCGGGAGTACCAATGTTCCCGCAACCCCAAAGTAGGTGGCACAGGCGTTTTTTATAAAAATTTATGTACAGAACTTGTAA
This sequence comes from Chryseobacterium antibioticum, assembly GCF_012927325.1. Taxonomy (GTDB): domain Bacteria; phylum Bacteroidota; class Bacteroidia; order Flavobacteriales; family Weeksellaceae; genus Chryseobacterium; species Chryseobacterium antibioticum. The sequence goes on from NZ_JABBGI010000001.1 coordinate 237,485, forward strand.
AAAGAGGGATCTCAGTACATGTTTTCCTGATCTCAAAATATGCATTTGATCTTAAGGAAGATGGAGTGAACATTCATTCTATCAAGGATATTTTCAAAGCCAATCCTCTTCTTGAGCTGGTACGATCTTTTACCGGAAAAGTAAAAGCATTTGAACAAGTCCATTTTAAGACCTATTTGTCCGAGAAAAAAATAATATCAGATAGAATAAGTGCCTGGATTAAAAAAAATGATCTTCACTTTGACATTGCGGAAACCCATGACTTTGACGGTTTGGCTCTTACTATTCCTAAAGGACTTCCTTATGTGATCAGATGTCACGGCTCATGGTCTATACTTGAAAAATATTTTGGCTATAAAAAAGTTCATAAGGGACGGATTTTCTGTGAGAAAGAAGCTTTTAAAAATTCAAAAAACATTATTACCATCTCCAGGTATAATGAAACGATCAATAAGAGCCTGTTCGCCATCAAAGATCCAAAGCTCATTTACAACGGTATTGATGAACAATTCTACACACCTGCAGAAAATGTAGAAATTATTCCTAAATCTGTTTTCTTTTTAGGAAATGTCTCTTTTGAAAAGGGAGCCGAAACGCTGATTAATTCTTTTATCAAACTTAAAAAAAATTATCCTGAAGCATCCCTTCATTTCATAGGAAATCCTAATCATTATCCCACCTATATTACTGAGAATATTCACGATACAAAGACCAGAAATTCGATTCATTTTTATGGCAGTAAATCCGGCACCGAAATCGTCCAGCTCATCAGCAAGGCAGAGGTCGTATGCTTCCCCTCCAAAGGTGAAAATTTTAGCTTATCTTTGCTCGAGGTAATGGCCATGCAGAAACCTGTTGTATGTTCTGCGATAGACTCCTTCAAAGAAATTATACAGGAGCCCGTCAACGGCCTGATTGCTGAGGAAGACAACTTCCATGAAAAGATAGGTCTTATTTTTAAAGACGATGCTCTGAGAAACAGGTTATCACTGAATGCCCGGAAATTAATAGAATTAAAATTCGGCATTGATAAGATGGTTGATGAAACCATCAATTATTACCAGAAGATTATATAGAAAGACAAGATTTGTATTACTGGAAATAACGACCGAACTTCTTAGGTGATCTTAAGTTTTAGAATATGAATGCAAAGGAACAAATTGAAAATTTAGAAGAACAGCTTAAAGCACTTAGAAAAAAATATTATATCAAGTCTTTTTTCAGAAAAGCAAAAAGGCTTGTAACAGATTTTTTACCGCTGGATTCTATACCGTCTGAATACTGTACGGAAAAAATAAAGATCAGTGAAAAACAAGAGGTAGAAATTTTTCTTCCTAAAACTTTTTATGCTCCTCAGGCTTCTGTAAAAGCACCTAAAAATACCTTAGAGATTTTTGCACTCCAAAATGTACTCTGTATTCCTAATTCCACCTACTTTTTAAACCTGAAAAAAGATAAAATCTTTTACGAAAGATGGCATGATGACGAAAGGATTACTTATGTATACAATACCACCAATTTAATACAACATTCCATGACTCTTGCAAAAGTAAAGAATTACAAGAATGTGTATTATGATGATGAAGCTATTTTCCTGGGCGGAACTTTCACCTTCAATTATTATCATTTTCTGGTTGATATTCTTTCTAAAGTTGAGTTTTTTAAATATATCCCTGATGCTAAGAATAAACTGATTATCATAGATGAAGAAGTGCAAAAGGTTGAAAATATGAAAGACCTTCTGATGTTTTTTCTAAAGGATTATAAAATTGTATTTCTCAGCAACAATAAAAATTATTACCAGTTCAAAAAACTGTGGCATATAACGAGCATCAATTATGCCATCCCGAATATTATGCCGGGCGAAAAATATGAAGCCGGATTTGCAAAATTATCGAAATCTTCTCTGCAGTACCTTAGAAAAACAGCCTTTGATAATCTAAACCTAAGCAAGGTACGCATCGAGCCTATTAAAAAAGTATTTATTTCAAGAAAATCACAGTATAGAAAATATAATGATCATGAAATTTTTGAAACAGCAAAAAAATATGGGTTTGAAGAGGTTTTCTTTGAAGACCTTAACATTCACGAGCAAATCTACCTGGTAAATAAAGCTGATTATATCATAGGACCAACAGGAGCGGCATGGACCAACATCCTTTTTACAAATCCGGGAGCCAAAGGATTACTTTGGCTTAGTTCCGTTTGGGGAGATTTCGCTATTTTTTCTACATTAGCAAAAGAAATAGGGCTCGATTTACACTTTTATATTTATCCTCAGACAAGTAAAGATTTTCATGAAGATTATAACTTGGATCCTGAAATTTTCTCAAATGAACTAAAACAACTTTTAAACTTATGATAAATATACATCCTACTGCGGAAGTCCTAAGCAAATCTATTGGTGAAAATACAATGATATGGCAATACTGCGTTGTGCTTCCCAATGCCATAATAGGTGAGAATTGTAATATCAACTATAATGTTTTCATAGAAAATAATGTTTATATTGGAAATAATGTCACTATAAAACCGGGAGTACAAATATGGGATGGGATTTCTATTGAGGATGATGTTTTTATTGGGCCCAATGTAACTTTTACCAATGATAAAAACCCTGTATCCAAAAATAAAAATTTCACTTTACTAAAAACCACTGTCAAAAAAGGAGCCTCTATTGGAGCAAATGCAACCATACTTCCAGGAATTACCATTCATGAGAATGCAGTGGTAGGAGCAGGAAGTGTTGTGACAAAGGATATACCTGCCGGAGAAACCTGGTTTGGAAACCCGGCAAAAAAACAAAAAATTAAGATTTAAAGTTCGGAAGAAAAAACATCTCATCATACGCTGCCCATCTATTACAAGATTACTAAAGTTGTCTTTTACCTCATGCGTTCTGATCAGGCAGACCTAATTTCAGGATATTTGAAGCCATGGCAAAAATCATCACGGATAATCCAACCATTAAAGTCTGCGATCTTTATAATCCTCAATATTCTGGTACTGAATAAAAATTCCGTAACATAAAAAGATTTTTTTCATACCCCACACGAAAAACCACCTGAAGAAGTTTATAATAAGTATACTCTCGACCATTGGGTAACACTGTATTTAAACTGAATTCATGAAAGAAATAAAAATATTTATTGCAACTAAAAATATATGACAAATATGGATTCGGCACCTAATTATAGTAAAAATCAGATTTTCTTTTATGGAATGTTATTTTTATCAGGTCTGTATTTTGCTTTCATAAGTGTTTATTCTATCAATCAGGCAGATTTGGGTTTTCAGTTATCCGCAGTGGGAAGATTAAAAACAGGGCAGATTATTTATAAAGATTACGATTTTATCCGTCCCTTTTTCGGAGTTAGCTTTTGGGATTACCTGCTTAAGTTTATTCCGCTACAGTTTGATTATTTAATTTTAATTTCCAGAATTCTTGTTATTATAGAAAGCTTTATCATCTGCTATGTCATACAGAAGCTTATCTTTGATAAGAAGAATTTACTGACCACCGTATTTTTGGTGTTATGCTTTCTTCATACCTTCCCTATCATGCCCTGGCATACTATAGATGGAATTTTATTTGCTGTGCTTGCTTTGCTGTTTTATAAAGAAAAATGGTATCTGAGCTCACTTCTTTTTATTGCATTCGCTTCACTTACCAAGCAATCGTTTGTTATTTTCGGGCTGGGTGCATCAGTCATTATCCTTCTTGATCTGTTTAAAAAATTTGTGATTTCAAAAAAAGACCTATACCTTTTTATCCCTTCTTTTTTATTCTTAATTGCAGTACTGTTTCAATATCGAATTATTGAAAATTTCAACTTATTTATAGAACAGGTTTTACAACATGCATCACCATCTTATATTTATGAAGGCTGTATAGCTCCTTACTTTTCTTTTGAAAAAAATTTTCACACCATACTTTATATAATTTCATTAGTCCTGATCTATTTTATACGTATTAATAGAAAAGTATTTGAAATAGCATTAGTGGCTGTATTGTCTATCTTTATCATATATCCTTTTTTTAATGCCGGGCAATTCAAGGGAACTTATGTCTTGTATGTCATCTTATTTATCTTATTTCTAAAGTATGAACGGCAAAATAAATTTATATTTTTATTACTGTTTCTCGGTTGGTGCTCTTCTATATCCTGGGGATATAATACACCTGTTTTTTTTATTTTAATTCTTCTTTATAAATTCATCGAAAGGCAAGACAGATTTTTCATGCTTTTATGGGGAGTAATATTAACCGCTTTTTCAATATATAGAGGCAAGTATCCTTATCACTCCGAAAGTCTTACATCTAAACATATTTTTATTAAAAATGTTCCGGCAGTTTCAGGACTGTTGGTTTCTGAAAAAGAATACTCCTATATCCTAGAGGCACAACAGATACATCAAGTACATAAAGATGTTATATTCTTACCCGCCTCTCCTCTTTTGGATATTATTAACGCAAGTTTTTTAAACCGTGCCTCATGGGAAATGGATGTTGAATATCCAAGCTGGAAATCTGATCTTCAAAAATTAAAAACAAATACAATAGCAGTAGATAATAATCTCTTGCATTACTATAAAGAGGGCTTCTTTGTCAGTTCAATAACCCTTGAACTTATGAAACAAAAAAAAGCAATCAAAAAGACAAAATATTTTACCATTTACGGTAATTAAACTCATCCTATCTAAAATCAGTATCTTTAAACAATGACTAACCCGCCGCTTGTAAGCCTCATCATCATCACCATGAACCATGAAAAGTTCATTGAGCAGGCATGTATGTCCGCCATTTCGCAGACCTACCATAATTATGAAATTATTCTGTTGGATAATGCCTCAAAAGATAAGACCTTTGAAAATGCAGAAAAGGTGCTTTCGAAGTTTGGCCAGCATTATCAAATGATCAGGAATACAGAAAGTTTTGGGGTGGCTAAAAATATTAATATTGCAGTTTCACATGCTTCAGGAGAATATATTTCTCTGCTTTCGGGAGATGACTGGTACACAGAAGACAGCCTGGCTGAGAAGGTATCCTATATTCAGGAAAATGCGGTAGATTTTATTCTTTCGGACGGTTATAAATACTACCAGACAGAAGATAAAACAACAGACACCTACACTCCGAAAGAAAAGAAACAGGTCATCGACAGTCTTCCCAATTTTTTCCATGAAAATGTCTCTGAAAACAAAACATCCAACGTAGGAACATTTGTAAAAAGAAAACTTCTGGTAGAATATCCTTTTGATGAAAATATCAATACCGAAGACTGGGATATGAATCTAAGACTGACATCTAAAGGCTACAAAGTAGGATTTATAGACAAAAAATTATTCCACTACAGAATACTTTCCACCAGCCTTTCAAGAAACTGGAAGCTGATGAAGGATTCTTACGAAAAGGTCACCCACAAATACATGGACTATATAAAAGCTGACCAGAAGCTTTATAAAAAATACAGACTAAAGCTTATTCATTTCAACTACGAGATCCTGTTATCAGAAACAGATTCTGATTCTGAAAAAGAAAGACTGCAGATGGAATGGAAAAAAGAAAAGTACAGAATCAAATACAAAAATCCTGTCCTATTCTTTAAACTGCTGATGCTTAAAAAATAATTAAAAGGATGAGGCCAATTTTAACTTCATCCTTTTTTAATCTCCGAAATCAAAAAAAGCCAACAACCAAACTGTAAATAATCCTTAAAACATATAATTTTAAGTAAATTTGCACCAAAATTTTAATTGAAATGGAGAAAGTAAGAGTTCGTTTTGCTCCAAGTCCTACCGGACCTTTGCATTTGGGAGGCGTAAGAACCGCATTATATGATTATCTTTTTGCCAAAAACCAAGGTGGTGAATTTGTACTTCGAATCGAAGATACAGATACAGCAAGGTATGTAGAAGGAGCGGAAGAATACATCGAGGAAGCTTTAGAATGGTGCGGAATCATTCCTGATGAAAGTCCGAAGAAAGGAGGGAAATTTGCACCTTACAGACAGTCTGAGAGAAGAGATATCTATGACAGGTATACGGAGAAGATTCTGAAAACAGACTATGCCTACATCGCTTTTGACACCCCTGAAGAACTGGACGCTATCCGTGCAGAGTTCGAAGCGAAAGGAGATGTTTTCTCTTATGACAACAAAACCAGAAACCGACTGAGAAACAGTATTGCACTTTCTGAAGAGGAAGTTCAGCAACTTCTTGACGAAAAGACACCTTATGTGGTGAGATTTAAGATGCCGATTGACAGAATTCTGAATCTTGAAGATATCATCCGTGGAACATCTGCGGTAAATACCAATACATTAGACGACAAAGTTCTTGTAAAGAATGATGGAATGCCTACCTACCATTTCGCCAACATCATCGATGACCACGAAATGGAAATTTCCCACGTGATTCGTGGTGAAGAATGGCTGCCTTCTTTAGGACTTCACAAATTATTATACGAAGCAATGGGTTGGGAAGCGCCTCAGTTTGCTCACCTTTCATTGATCTTAAAACCTGAAGGAAAAGGAAAATTAAGCAAAAGAGATGGTGACAAATTCGGGTTCCCTGTATTTCCATTGGATTTCAAAGATCCTGCAACGGGAATTGTTTCTAAAGGATACAGAGAAAACGGTTATCTTCCGGATGCATTTATCAATATGGTAGCCCTTTTAGGGTGGTCGCCGGCAGATGATAAAGAAATTTTGACACTGGAAGACATGTGCAAAGAATTTGATCTTCATAAAGTACATAAAGCGGGAGCCAGATTCAGTAAAGAAAAATCTGAATGGTTCAACCACCAGTATATTCAGTTGAAATCGAACGAAGAGCTTCTTCAGATTCTAAAAAAATCAGACCTTGACCTTTCTGCAGTCTCTGATGAAAAACTGGTGAAGATCATCGGTTTAATGAAAGAACGAGCAACTTTCCCGAAAGACATCTACGAAAACGGAAAATTTTTCTTCGAAGCTCCGGTTTCTTATGATGAAAAAGCATGGAACGAAGAAACATCTGCTGTTTTAGGTGAATTTGGAGAAAACCTTACTGCCACTGAATTTACTTCAGAAAACCTAAAGCAGGCTATCCACGATTTCGCGGAAAACAAAGGCCTAGGGATGGGAAAAGTGATGATGCCACTGCGTTTATCTTTAGTAGGAGAACTGAAAGGTCCGGATGTTCCAGATATTATGGAACTTATTGGAAAAGAGGAGACTATCTCCAGAATAAACAATGCTATCAATAATTTTAAATAGTTTTTCATAATTTTTCATAAATTTGAAAGATTTAATTTACTTCAAGAAATGGAATATTTAAGTTTCGAACTTCCTATAAAAGATCTAATGGATCAACTTCAGACTTGTTCTTTAGTAGGAGAAGAAAGTGGTGTTGATGTAAAATTAGCATGCAGCCAGATTGAGGATAAGATTTTAGAAAAGAAAAAAGAAATCTACGAAAACCTTACCCCTTGGCAGAGAGTACAACTATCCCGTCATCCGGATCGTCCTTATACAATCGACTATATCAACGGAATGGTAGATAAAGGAAGTTTTCTGGAACTTCACGGAGACAGAAATTTCGCAGACGACCCTGCAATGATCGGCGGCTTAGCGACATTGGATGGTCAGAAAGTAATGATCATTGGTACCCAAAAAGGGAGAACCACCAAAGAAAGACAGTACAGAAGATTCGGAATGCCGAATCCTGAAGGATACAGAAAAGCTTTACGATTAATGAAGCTTGCTGAAAAATTCAAAATTCCTGTAGTGACTTTAGTAGATACACCGGGAGCTTATCCCGGATTGGAAGCTGAAGAAAGAGGACAGGGTGAAGCGATCGCAAGAAACATTTTTGAAATGGTTCAGCTTAAAACGCCTATTTTCACTTATATCATTGGTGAAGGAGCCAGCGGTGGAGCTTTAGGAATAGGGGTAGGAAACAAAGTGTACATGCTTGAAAACACTTGGTATACTGTAATTGCACCAGAAAGCTGTTCTTCTATTTTATGGAGAAACTGGGATCATAAGGAAGATGCAGCCAATGCATTGAATCTTACCCCGAAAGATGCATTAAGAGAGAAATTCATTGATGGTGTCATTGAAGAGCCACTAGGAGGTGCTCAATATGATCCGGAAGTAGCTTATCTGAATCTTAAACATTCTATTTTACAGAATATCAAAGCTTTTTCAAAATTCTCAGGACAAGAACTTGAAACCCAAAGGCAGGAGAAATTCATTGCGATGGGACAGTTTAAAGGATAAAAAAATAAAAACGGTTAAGAAATATTTCTTAACCGTTTTTGCTTATCGTTTTCTTGTTGTTATTCCCCTACTCAGATATATTGAGTGCGATCTCAATATCTTTATCGATCTTTTTCAATGATGAATATTTTGCATCACACACCATAGTGGTCAGTACATATTCTCCTTTATCGATCAGAATAAAATTCTGTCCTTTTGCAGGAACAGTCAGATTATAATATTTTTTTCCGCTTATTTTCACAATCAGATTACAGCTTGATCTGTTTTTGATATTGATATAAGCTTCATTTTTATTCGTATCGTTATTAAAAAGATGGGTAAGCATCGCTGCAGTTCTTTTGGCCTCCGCGCTGGGTTCTGCTTTACTGCTTGTCCCTGCATTTTTCGCAGATCCTACAGAAGCGTAGCCCACAGTTCTTTCCGGTTTTGCTGTTGCAGCAACCTTTGTAGCAGTATTGGAAGCCATTGTTTTTCCGCTGTTCAGCTCGTTATTCTGAACAATCTTTTCAATTTTCTCCTTGCTGATTGGTTTAATGGTAGGTTTTGCTTCAGGAGAATTATCTGCCATGATCATATCGATCAGTTTTCTTTTAAAATAATCTGATTTGGCATGTCCGGGATTTTGTTTCAGGAAACCGGCAATGACTCTTGCCTCTTTTGAAGCCTCTGCATCCTGCTCTGTATAGATGATTACTGTCTCTTTTTCTACGACAGCCTTAGATTTCGATTTCTTCTTTTTTTGGGAAAAACCTAGTGTAAAAATGCATAGAAATATAAGTAGAAATATTTTTTTCATTAATCAAGTCTTTAAAATAGTATTAAATATATCAATAACGTGAAAAGTCATTTTTTAGTTTATCATTAAAATCATTATCTTTGCCCTGCTCTAAAATTAAGCTAAAAATTAATACTAATCTTAAATAAAATAAATAATAGATATTATGTCTTATACACCAGTTGCTGCAGACGTAGCGAAATTAAGAAACCAAACAGGTGCAGGTATGATGGACTGCAAGAAAGCTCTAGTTGAAGCTGAAGGAGACTTCGAAAAAGCAGTAGATATCCTTAGAAAAAAAGGACAAAAAGTAGCTGCTAACAGAGCTGACAGAGAATCTGCTGAAGGTGCGGTAATCGCTAGAGTAAACGAGGACAACACTTTAGGTGTGGTAATCTCTCTAAACTGCGAGACTGACTTCGTTGCAAAAAATGAAGCTTTCATCGAGCTAGCTTACGAATTTGCTGAAATGGCTATCTTCGCGGCTACTAAAGAAGAGCTTTTAGCTACAGACTTCCACGGAATGACTGTTGCTGAAAAATTAATTGAGCAAACAGGAGTTATCGGTGAGAAGATCGAGATCGGAGCTTTCGAAAGAATCGAAGGACCATTCTTGGGAGCTTACATCCACGCTGGAAACAAAATTGCTGCTATCACTGCGCTTTCTGCTAAAGCAGACGGAGCTGACGAAGCTGCTAAATCTGTTTCTATGCAGGTTGCTGCGATGAACCCTATCGCTTTAGACGAAACCAGAGTGTCTCAGGAAACGATCGATAAAGAATTAGAGATCGAAAGAGAACTTCTTATCAAAGAAGGTAAGCCTGAAAACATTATCGAAAACATCCTTAAAGGTAAAATGCAGAAATTCTACAAGGACAACACATTGGTACACCAGTCTTTCATTAAAGACCCAAGCCTTTCTGTTGCTGACTATGTAAAATCTGTAAACGGAGACCTTAAAGTAACAGGATTTGTAAGAATAAGCCTGGCTTAATCATCTTTCAAAAAATAATACAGATCCCGGTGAATATTTCACCGGGATTTTTTATGGAATCATGCGCCGCTGTTAACCCAATATGAAGTGAATCTTAAATATTCAACAATAAAATCCTAAGTGCCTATTGGTGAAATATTTTAGGGTAAAAAAAGATTATTAATGTTTAAATTTGCTGCCCCTTATAATAAAGCATGAAAAAATTTCTACTAGCTATTTGCACTTTTCTTTGTTTATTCCTTAATGCACAGTTAGATACTGAACATTGGTTTGCACCAATGTCTGAAAGTCCTCTTCAGGGAGCTCCGCAATGTTATTTATACCTGTCGACCAACGAAACTGTCCCGTTTTCCGTACAGGTTTCTAATAACAATACAGTATTTTCTAATGTACAGGTAAGTAAAGGAAATCCGGTTCTAATGCGACCGTATATGTGACGGGGGAACTCCACCTTACCAATATTCCCTGGATGGAATCAATTATCAGACTTCTAATGTTTTTATTGGTCTTTCAAGAGGAATCCATAAAGCGTATGTATTGGGCTCAGATGGCTGTTCACCTGTGACCAAAGAATTTCTAGTTCTGAACTTGGTTAATGCCATTACACCGAACGGAGACGGTCTTAATGATGTACTTAATTATTCTGATTTAAAGATCAAACAAAACGTAAGCATAGAGGTTGCAGATCGTTATGGAGCATCTGTTTACAAGTCGACAGACAAGAATTATGTATGGGATGGAAAAGTAAACGGAAGAAGCCTTCCTACAGGAACCTATTGGTATGTAATTACATGGATTGAGCCTGATACGAAATTGCCAGTTTCATATTCCGGATGGCTTTTAATTAAAAATCGTGATTAATTTTTAACTTTTGTTATATTTATTTAATACTATTTCAAATATTATTTTAAATTTGTAGAAATCCTAATTCCACACACATGAAAAGATTTCTACTCAGTTTAGTATTACTTCTTTTATCAATTAATACAGTCTTTGCCCAAAGGGATACGGAACACTGGTTTGCTCCTATGGCCGCAAAAGGTCTGTCAGGTCCCAAGCAGGCCTTATATTTTTCTACCGATTCGGTCACCCCGTTTCCTGTAGAAATATACAGCAACAATGTATTGCTTGGTACGGTAACTATTATGAAAGGGGATCCTAAAACATTTGATATTACAACGGCTACCATGATTACATTGAATGCTGCTGAAATGTTTTTGCCAATAGGTAAAGGAATTTATACTAAAGGACTAAAACCCTATTACGTTAATTTCAGATTTAGTGTTTTAAGCCATGGTGAAATATTAACCTCTAAGGGAAAAGCGGGAATTGGAAAGAAATTCTATGCTGCTGCTACTCCAATGACTGGCCAGAACCTTACCCTTTTAAATTTTACGACTGGAGTTTTAGCCACGGAAGACAATACAACGGTTACCGTTTCCGGCTATAATACAGGCGTACAGTTCTCTAACGGAACTACAGGAACTACAAACCCTACTCTGACATTTACCCTTAATAAAGGACAAGCATATATTATCGAGGGAAGGGAGGCTAGCGGAACGAATGCCTTCGGTTTCATCGGTGCAAAAATAGAATCCAATAAACCTATATCTGTTACCAACGGTAACTTTAACGGGCAGTTTGCCCTACCCCCGATTGCGGGCTCAGGTGGCTCTGATATCGTCATGGACCAGTCTGTCCCTACAGACCGATTGGGAAATGAATTCGTACTTGTAAAAGGAAACGGAGATTCAGATGATGGAGATGAGGATGCACTGGTTATCGCCACAGAAAACAATACGGAAGTATTCCTAAACGGATCTACCACTCCTATTCAGGTTCTTAATGAAGGACAATGGCTGAGAGTGGGTCAGGGACCAAACAATACCTATATATTTCCATATATCGATCAGGGAAGTTCCCATTTTAATATGCACATTAGAACTTCTAAGAATGCATATGTATACCAGCTTCTGGCAGGTATCGCTAACAGTACGGCAACGGAAGGATATAATTATATCCCGCCTTTGAACTGTTTCTTACCTAGAAAAATTGACGAGATCGGATTGATCAATGAACTTCCTGAAACCTCATCCAGTGGTAATAAAAATGTAAAACTCAATCTCCTTACTGAAACCGGAGCAATCGTTAACATCACTGTAAATGGAGCACCCGCACCAACGGTACAGGGACCATTCCCTGTAACAGGAACTTCAGCATGGGTATCTTATTCTGTTCCCAACGTAACAGGAAACGTTACTGTTGTTTCCTCAAAAGCAGTTACTGCAGGTATTTCTGCAGGAAGTGGTGCTGTAGGATACGGCGGATACTTTGCCGGATTCTCATCAATCCCAGTAATTGCTAAACGTTCAGGAGAATGTGCTCCAGGGATTATTCTTGAGGTAGACGACAGCTATGAAGGCTACCAGTGGTTCTTAAACGGAACAGCTATCACAGGTGCTACGGCCAATACTTTTTCACCTACAACTTCAGGAAACTATACGGTAAAAGTAACAATGGGTACATGTCCACCTGTTACCACACCAATTTATAAGGTATTTACCTGTTTAAAACTCACAACACAAACATTGAATGCATGTGCAACTAAGGTTATCACTGCTGCATTTACATCTTCAACACAAACTGTAGTACCGGGAACTCTGGTTATCATTACACCACCAGCACATGGTACAGCAGTGGTTAATCCAAACGGAACAATCACTTATACACCTACTGCCAACTACTATGGAGCAGATCAGATTGTTTATAAATTCTGTGGTAATGCCACTGAGTTTATTGACTGCGAACAGATTACTTTAAATCTTACTGTAGTTCCTTTCGTTGTAAGAGATGCCATACTAAAGGCTTGTCAGTATGATGTAGATCCATATGCTCATTTTGATCTTACCAAAGCAAGCATTACTGACTATAATCCAGTTGTAAAAAAATACTACCCTTCAATGGCTGATCTTAATGCAGGAACTAATGAAATTACAGCTCCTGCCACCTATGCATCTGCCGGAGGATTCGTCTATGTAAAAGTAACCACCAACGAGGGATGTACAGCTATTGCAAAAATTGAACTGATTGCTCTTCCAATCAAAAAATCACCAATTCTTGTTGACCAGTTTATTTGTGCAGACAGCAAAACAAATCTGGATGCAGGCCCTGGATATGATTCTTATCTATGGAGTACAGGAGCGACAACAGCTTCTATCCAAAATGTAGGAATTGGAGAATATTCTGTGATTTTAGGCAAAAACGGATGTCTTCTGCCACAAATAGTGAGAGTAAGAAAAGTTGAAGATCCCGTAATCACTAAGATTGAAATTTCGAATACCACAGCAACCGTTATTGTAAACGGCGGAAAAGCACCTTATAAATATGCGGTAGATACACCGACAAACTGGCAGGATTCTAACATCTTCACAGGATTGACAAGAGGACAACATACATTCTATGTAAAAGATGCCTACAATTGTGATCCTACTGCAGTTGAAGTAACGATCCCGAATTTGATCAATGCTATCACGCCTAACGGTGACAATAAAAATGATTTTATTGATTACAGCGAATTAGCTTATAAAGAGAATCTTAGTTTTGTAATTTATGACAGATACGGAAATATGATATTCACCGGAAACAAATTCAATAATTACAAATGGGACGGAAGACACTATGATAAGAAATTGGTAACCGGAACCTATTGGTACCATATCAACTGGAATGAATCCAATAAGGAAAAAACCCCAATTAAATATACAGGATGGATCTTAGTTAAAAATATAGAATAAACCATTCTTAGTAATAAATAATGAACCGCGATTTGAAATCGCGGTTTTTTTTAATTTAAAATCAACCTTTTTTTAAAAATTTTATAATGGCACATTAAATATTCTCCTATTTTTGCCAGAATCCTAATTCTCAAATAAATGAAAATATTTTTACTCACTTTTCTTTTGCTGTTGACAGCCATTAACCCACTTTTCGCCCAAAGAGATACAGAGCACTGGTTTGCCCCGATGGCCGCCCGAAGCACCAATGTAGGCTCCCCCCAGCAGGCACTCTATTTCTCCACAGACTCTACGACCCCATTTCCTATAGAGATCTACAGCAACAATACCCTTCTTGGAACGGTAACGGTTGCTAAGGGAGCTCCTCAGACTTTTCAGATTCCTTTGGGAAGTATTATTACCAGTAACACCTCTGAACTGTTCGTTCCTGTAAACAAGGGACTTTACACTAAAGGCACAAAACCATATTTTGCAACCTTCAGATTTTCGGTTACCAGTCATGGTGAAATTCTAACCTCCAAGGGAAAAGCCGGAATCGGTAAAAAGTTTTATGCAGTCGTTTCGCCTATAGAAAACCCCATTAATGCTTTGAACTTCACGGCAGGTATCATGGCTACAGAAGATAATACAGTGGTTACTGTTTCAGATTATTCGGACAACGTTGTATTTACCAACGGATGGACAGGGGTAACCAATCCTACCCTAACATTCACACTTAATAAGGGACAATCCTATATCATTGAAGGAACAGGTGATAATGCCGGAAATAAAGAAGGCTTCATCGGTGCCAAAATAGAAGCTGACAAACCCATCTCTGTGACTAACGGAAATTTTAACGGCCAGTTCGCCATCATTCCCCCAGGTTCCATCTTCGACGGATCTGATATTGTCATGGACCAGTCCGTACCTGTGGACAGATTAGGAAATGAATTCGTTCTTGTAAAAGGAAACGGAGATATCGCTGAAAGAATGGAAGATGCTTTGATTGTCGCTACGGAAAGCGGTACGCAAGTGTTCATTAATAATGGAGCAACCCCGGCCATTACGCTTGGTGAGGGAGAAAGCTACAGGGTAAACAAGCTACTTAACACCAATTATATTAGTCAAGGGAATAACCACTATAATATGTACATTAAAACAACCAAAAATGTTTACGTGTACCAGCTGTTGGCAGGTGTTGCAGCAAGTAACGCTACCATCGGATTCAATTACATTCCCCCTTTAAACTGCTACCTTCCGAGAAAAATTGATGAAATTGGAAACATTAATATCTTACCTCCCACAACCAATAATGTTAAATTAAATATCCTGACAGAGACAGGTGCTGCTGTTACCGTAAATGGGGTACCTCCTCCTGCAGCTCAGGGACCTTATCAGGTATTAGGAACTTCATCCTGGGTATCCTATTCTGTACCAAACGTGACGGGAAACATGACGATCACCTCTTCAAAAGCTGTAACGGCAGGAATCTCTGGTGGAAGTGGTGTAGTAGGCTACGGTGGATATTTTGCAGGATTCTCCTCCATCCCCGTTATTGCCAAGCAAACCGGTGACTGTATACCGGGAATTGTACTGGAATTAGATGACAGCTTTGATTCTTATCAATGGTATAAAGATAACACCGCGATTCCCGGAGCGATCAGCAATTCTTATACTCCAACGCAATCTGGTGAATATACTGTAAAAATAACAGTAGGCTCTTGTCCACCGATTATAACTCCAGTATATAAAGTATTTACCTGTCTTACAGAAACTACTTTGAACCAGACTGTATGCGATGGTGTTAAGTTCATTGTTCCTACATTTACCAATTCTACACAGGCCGTAGTTCCCGGAACTGTAACAATCATTACTCCTCCTGTTAATGGAACTGCAGTAATTGATCCTACTACCGGTGTTATCAGCTATGCTCCTGTTTTCAATTATGTAGGTCCTGATTCTTTTGTGTATAAATTCTGTGGAAACAATCCTAACTTCACAGACTGTGAGCAGGTAACCCTGAATTTAACTGTTTCAGAAAGCCCTGTTGTCAACAACGCTTCTCTAAGAACTTGCTTTTTGGAAGCTAACCATGCTACAGGATTGTTTAATTTGACCAATGCTTCCGTTACCATTCAACCGGGAGTCACCAAAAAATATTATCCGTCTCCTACAGATGCTGAAAACAGCACCAATGAGATCTTAAACCCCACCAATTATATTGCTCCTACAGGAGTGGCTTATGTAAAAGTTATCAATGCAAACGGTTGTTACCGAATTGCTGAAGTTACCCTTACTGTTCTTCCACCTGTAACATCTGCTGTCCTTGTAGATAAAATTATCTGTGTAGAAGACAAGACAACACTTGATGCAGGTCCGGGCTTCAATGGCTATGAATGGAACACAGGTGCAGTTACGCAGTCTATCCAAAATGCCGGTGTCGGTACCTATTGGGTCAAACTGAAAACAGGAGACTGTATTGCGCTGCAAACGGTGAAAGTATATGCTTCGGAGCAGCCTGTTGTTTCAAATATTGATATTTCAAACACTACTGTTACGGTCTATGCCATAGGTGGAAATCCTCCCTATCAATACTCACTGGACAATATTCAGTGGCAGGATTCTAATATATTCACCGATGTAGCCAGAGGTACTCCTGCAGTATATGTAAAAGACAGCTATAACTGTGAACCTCTCAAAGTGGAAATTACCATTCCTAATCTGATTAATGCTATTACCCCGAACGATGACGGCGTAAATGACGTTCTGGATTATTCTTTATTATCAGGTAAAAAGAATCTTGAGTTTACTATTTTCGACCGATATGGAAGCAAAATATTCCAGGGGGATAAAACCAACGGTTACAAATGGAACGGAACTTTAGGTGGAAGCAAAAGAGTTTCTACCGGAAATTACTGGTTTGAGATCCGATGGAATGAACCTTCCGGCAAGGAGACCGCTGTAAAATATACAGGATGGATCCTTGTCAAAGGCAGAGAATAATCCATACAAAACAGAAGTTTAAAAACCGTGATTTTAACGTCACGGTTTTTTTATTACTTTTTCAGAGAATGAATGCATTTTATTATTAAATTTGTGTTAAACCCTTCCACTGAATGAAGAAAACTTTATCTTTTCTATTTATATTTTGTATTTTCACCTTTACCTTTGCCCAGCTGGACAGGGAACATTGGTTTGCTCCCATGATGGACAGGAGCGGAAGTCCAAATCCGTATCAGAAATTATACTTATCTACCAACAGGACAACCTCTTTCCCGGTAAGCATTTATAATAACAATGTGCTTATTGGCACAGTGAACATCAGTAAAAACAATCCCCAGAAATTTGATGTACTTAGGAATTATATCATAACCACCAGTCAGGCAGATCTGTTCACGCCCACCTCCAAAGGATTATATTTAAAAGCAGAATTTCCTTTTTATGCCAATTTAAGATTCTCTGTCCTTAATCATGCTGAGATCATCACTTCAAAAGGAATACCTTCCACAGGAAAAAACTTTTATGCTGCCCACGCACCTATTACGGTTGACAATGCTATCTTAAATTTCATGGCCAGCGTTCTTGCTACAGAAGACAATACAACAGTTACCATAAGCGGATATAAGCCAACAGCACAGTTTTCAAACGGAACGACAGGAGTTACCAATCCCACGATGACCTTTACCCTCAATAAAGGTCAATCTTATATTATAGATGGTATTGGTTCACCTCCCGGAAACTCTGATGTATTTATCGGTGCCAAGATCACCGCTAATAAACCCGTCAATGTCACCAACGGAAATTTCAACGGCCAGTATGCCGGAAACTACCCTACCAGTTCTGATATTTTAATGGATCAGGCTGTCCCGGTTGAAAGACTGGGTACTGAGTTTGCTCTTGTAAAAGGAAACGGAACTATAGGATCCAATATGGAAGGAGCTATCGTTATTGCTACGGAAGACAATACCCAGATCTTTGTCAACGATGAAATTCCCCCTCTCACCACATTAAATGCAGGACAGTATTTTATTATTCCTGATTCCAAATATAAAGTCCAGGGGCTCAATCATTATAATCTTTATTTAAAGACCTCTAAGAATGCTTACGTCTACCAGGTCCTTGCCGGAGATTCTGCTTCAGCAATCGAGGTAGCGACAGGTGGGTTTAATTTTATTCCCGCACTGAACTGTTACCTTCCGAAACAGATCAATGAATTAGGTTTTATTAATGAAAACTTTGTTCACTCCAATGCTAACCCATCTGGAATCCTGAATATTCCGACAAAACTAAACCTTATTACAGAAAGAGGAGCCAATGTGACGGTGAATGGAGCTACTCCTCCGGCTACCACGGGCCCATTCGATATGACGGGTACCAACAGCTGGGTTACTTATGGCATTCCCAATGTAACCGGAACCATCACCGTGATTTCTGATAAAGCGATCACTGCGGGGATTAATGCGGGAAGTGATGCCGTAGGATATGGAGGCTTTTTTGCTGGTTTTCCTACGCAGCCTGTTATTTTGAGGTCGGGAGGAACTTGTGCCCCAGGCATAGTGCTTACCGTAGACCCTATTATTTATGACACCTATCAGTGGTATGTGAACGGATCTCTTATCCCGGGAGCTACAGGCTCGTCCATCAACCCTACACAGTCCGGATTTTACACCTGCTCAGTTACCATGGGAAGATGTGCTCCTCTGGTGACCGAACCATTTAAAGTACTGAACTGTACAAAGCTGACGACAACAACTTATAATGTCTGTAACACACAAACCATCACCCCGGCTTTCACCAGTTCAGCACAGGTTCCGGTAGCTTCTACGGTTGCTATTGTTACTCCACCTGCTTCAGGCACAGTAGTGATAAATCCTGTAACAGGTGTCATTACGTATACCGTCAATACGCCGGGAACTGCCGGAACAGATACCTTTTCGTATACATTCTGTGGAAACGATCCTGTTTTCCCCGACTGTGAAACGGTAACCGTCAATATCAATATTCTAGCTCTTACGGTTAACAATATCACATTGCATGCCTGTAATATTAACGGGCAGGGAACCTTTAACCTTACTTCTGCCAATGTCACCAATAACTCGCCGGTAACCATTACCTATTACCCTACCCTGGTGGATGCCCAGACAGAAAATCCGGGAGCACTTATCACGACTGCCAATTCATATACGGCTCCTGATGGTACCATTGTATATGCGGTGGTAAAAAATAATATGGGTTGTAAAAGTATTGCCCAAATCACCCTCTCTTTATACAATCTGGCTATTGTTCTTAATAATTACAACGGTATTTTCTGTGATGACAATATGGACGGAACAGTTACCGTCATATTACCCAATATAACAGGTATTGTGCTGAACAATCCAGGTTATTTTACCAATGTAAGATATTATGCTACCCTTGCTGATGCTAATGCGGGAAATGCCAATACACTTCCCAATAACTGGAGCTATACAGCAACAACGACAATTTATATCAGAGTGGAATCTCCGGACGGATGTGCTGTTGTGGTGAAACCTTTACAATTCAGTATTGGAGCCAGAATTCCTTTGATCACAAAAGCAGCCGTTACTACTGTCTGCGATGATGACCTGGATGGAATAAAAGCAGTCAATCTTGCCCAGTTTATCCCGCAGTTTACCATAGACCCGAATGTTACGTATACCTTCCATTCCACTTTAGCTGATGCACAAAATAACAGCGCACCCATATCTGGCACAGTCAATGTTACAGGAACACAGACCTATTATATCCGTTTTGAGAAAAACGGAGTTTGCCCGGAGGTAGGATCAATTAAAATCACCGTTAAAATCCCCAAAAAGTCTGATATCTTAAAAGATCTGGTTATTTGTCCTAAAGCTACGACTACGTTAGATGCAGGGCCGGGATTTGAAAAATATTTATGGAGTACGGGAGCCACTTCACCTTCTATTTCCAATGTTCCTGCCGGGAGCTATTGGGTGGATCTTACATTCAATGGTTGTGTATACAGACAGAATGTAACTGTTACTGAATCCCCTACACCAATGATTACTTCTATAGAGATCAACGGAACTACAGTGACAGTGGGAGTAAGCGGCGGAACACCCCCTTATGAATATTCTTTGGATGGAGTAAGCTGGCAGAGTTCCAATGTATTTAATAATGTAACAAGAGGGGCCCACAAAGTTTTTGTGAGAGACTCAAAATTATGTGAGGAAATAACAAGGCCGTTTGCCATCATCAACCTGATCAATACCATCACTCCAAACGGCGACGGACACAATGAACAGATAGATTATTCTGCTCTCATGAGCAATACGAATCTTGAGTTCAGAATATTTGACCGATACGGAGCAGAAATTTTCAGAGGAAGCCCGGACAACCGATATATCTGGGACGGAAGAATGGGCGGAAGACCTGTACCTACAGCCACCTACTGGTATTTTATCAGCTGGGTTGAATATGGTACTTCTACCTCTGTAAAATATACAAGCTGGCTGTTGGTAAAACACAAATAATATGCGGTTATCGCTTTAAATTGATCCATTTTCTTTGTATTTATATAAGTTTATAACATTCATTAACAGTTCAGTATTAAAGTTTAATATAACTTTAACCTGAGATGATTATCTTAATCGGTATAAATTGCTGTATTTCTACGTAATTTTGCCCTAATTATATGAAGAAGTTAATTACCCTTTTAATGCTGATTTTTCTAGCCAAAGTCAGCGCACAGATATACAACGGAGAGGTATTTTTAAGAGATAACTCGATTTTGTATCTCAACCAGGTTTATGTAACCAATCTGAATACCCAGAAAACCGTACTTACCGATTATAACGGTACTTATAATATTCCTGCAGCTCCAGGCGACGTGATCCGTTTTACTTCTATTGTTACGGAACGAAAGGATGTAAAGCTGACCCCTCAGATGATGCAGCAGAAAAATTTAATTGAATTAAAAATTGCCTATTACGAGATCCAGGAAATTGTACTGACGCGCTTCAAGCCTACCGGAAACCTTAGGTATGATGTCAATTCTATACGAAAAGTAGATAAAGCACTGGCGATAAAAAAAGTAATCGGGTTACCTGAGCCTAAAGGTGATGGAACATCTCCCGAGCTTCCTGTTGCCGGATTAAGGGACGGCGGGCTTACTTTCAGCTTAGAAAGCATCTATGACATCCTTTCGGGAGACAGAAAGAAAAAACAGCGTTATATGGCCTACGAGAGGATGAATAATTCTGTGGCACAAATCAAAAATTATCTTGGAAAAGATTATTTCACGAAGTTCAAGGTTCCGGAAAACCTGATTGATAATTTTCTTCAGTTTGTCTATACATCAGAAAATATTGAAGCGTATGTACTGGCTGGTAATTTTGAAGCCATAAAAATTCCTATCGAAAAATATCTTCCGATTTACCAGAAAAGGCTTAAAACCTCAAATCTTCAGGAGGTCATTAAATAATTTTACGACATAAAAATCTTTAAAGAAATGTATCCGATTTAAAAATTATAGTATACATTTCTTTTTTTGTTTAAAATATGCTTAATTTCATACCACAATTAAGTGTTTAAAATAAAAATAGCAGTGTGTCGTTATTATAAAGAAAACTAATTGACCAAACACAAATTAAGAGAGAAAACCAACCCCTTACTTATTATTTGTCAATGAAAAAATTACTTTTACTCTTTGCTTCTATTCTATTTTTCAGCCTGTCTGCCCAGAAAAAGGGAAAAGACTACAGCAATATTTTAAAAAGTAAGAATATCTACGAGATCAATGCTTTCTTAAGAGATGCACACCCTGAAGATCCGCGCAGGTCTGTACTAAAGCCCCGTGTGATGGAGATGATGACGCAATATATTAAAGAGGCTCATCCCGCTGATCAGAAAGTAAAAGACATGCAGGAAATGCTTGCACTCCTGAAAAGAAGACCGTCTACAAAGATCAGTTTTGATGAAATGAATGCGATTATCAAACAAAAACAGATCGCGAAATACAAAGCAGAACTTGCGGCAAAACAATCCACGGTAGTCTATACGCCAAGCACAGCCCAAAATACTTTTGTGGTCAATACCTCTGCGAACGCTGCAGTTCCCAATGCAGAAGCTGAAGAATTCAATCTGCTGATGGCCGTAAATCCGGTAGAACACAAGAACAAAACCGTAAAAATATTGAACTCCCTTTTCGACAACGATCCCAACAGCAAGGAAAGCATCATTCTTATCCAGAATAAATCCGACTGTAATATCATTGTAAGGATGGAAGGCGTTGGAACCACCAAATACAGGCTGGCTGTTCCTGCCCACGGTGAAAGCTCAATCGTTATAGAGAAGGGCCAGTATCTTTTCACCAGTCTGGTCTGCGGAGCACAGTATGCTTCGCAAAAAACAATTGAAAAAGCGATTCTGGTAACCTTGGGAAGTTCTGCAACCCCATAAGCCGGATATAAATACACTCAATACATGTCTTTTATGTTTAAAAGGCAAGGTAGTCTATGTAAAATTCGCTATTTTTGCGAGATTTTATAAATGACTCGATGGGCAAAAATAAATTAGCAAGATTCGCTGAAAACAAGATTTTACCAAATGTTATCCAACCTACAAGAGAAGAAGCTTTAGGCGGTATTCCCCTGAAAGGAAACTGGAGAAAAGATTTCTTTAAGAATGAGAATCCAATCGTACTGGAATTGGGTTGTGGAAAAGGAGAATATTCTGTAGGACTGGCCAAAACGTTCCCTGAAAAAAACTTCATCGGAATAGATATTAAAGGCGCCAGATTCTGGTTCGGAGCTAAAGAAGCTGTAGATAACGGCATGAATAATGTGGCGTTCCTGAGAACACAGATCGAACTTGTAGATCATTTTTTTGCTGAAAATGAAGTTGACGAAATCTGGATTACTTTCCCTGATCCCCAGATCAAGTACAAGCGTACCAAACACAGATTGACCCATCCTGACTTTTTAGAACGATACAAAAAATTCCTGAAACCGGGTGGAATCATCCACTTAAAAACGGATTCAGAGTTTCTTCATGGCTATACACTAGGCTATCTGCAAGGGGCAGGCTATGAAATCATTACCGCTCACCACGATATCTATGGTGCTCCTGAATATGATCCCAACACAGAGCACCTGAGAGATATAAAAACCTATTACGAAGAACTTTTTTCGGCTAAAGGAAAAACAATTACTTATATAAAATTCCGGATAAGCTGATGAAGTAAAAACAACAAACTGATGAAAAAAACTTTAACGACCCTCCTCTTCCTGCTCCTGATTGCGGCTTCTGCTTCTGCGCAGAAAAAACACAAAGACATCCTAAAAAGCGTAAATATTAAAGAAATTGAAGAATATCTTAAAAATGCTCATCCTGAAGATCCTAAAAGAAGCGTTCTTAAGCCTAAACTTATTGCCCTGAAGAACTCCGAATGGACAAAAGGTGCACAGACCGCCAAACCTATGGAAGCAAGGCCTGTTATCACTGATATTCCGGACAGGTTTATGAGGAATTCAAATTCTAACGATGCGGAAGAATTTAAAAAACTGATTGCTGAAACCTCTGACCAGCACAAAGAAAAAACAGTAAAGCTTCTCAACGCTATGTTTGATGAAGATATTACGAGAAAAGAGGCTGTCCTTCTGTTTAGAAATAATTCAGATTGCAATATCATTCTGAGAATTGAAGGAAAAGACTTTCATAATCTGGCCGTTCCTGCACATGGTGAGAATTTTATCATCCTCAACAAAGGCTCTTATACCCTGAATAGCAATGTCTGTGATGTAAAGTACTCTTCTCAAAAAGACATAAAAAAAAGTATATTTGTAGTGATTGAAAATCCAGGTACTCCTAAACCCGAAGCGGGTAAGGACCCGATAAAAGATAACCAAGAAGCGGCTCCCGTAAAGCCTTCAAAAAAGAAAAGATCGAAAAAATAACTGGTATGAAAAAGCTTTTCGTTTTCTCTGTGATTTCACTGAGTCTTATAAGCTGTAATGCAAACTATGGTAATTATCCAATAAGAACCACTTATCCCTCAGCTTCCGGGACTTCTGCGGCCAACACCGAAAGAGAATATACGGAGCTACTCAAAACGTACAAGCCTGAAACGGCAGAAGTTTTAACTGATCTTCTTAATGATGATTCTCCTATGAATCCCAGAACATCTATTTCCGTAGAGAATAAATCACCTTGCAACATGGTTCTCACCGTAAGCAGCAGCGGTTTCTTTAAAAAGATCCCCATAGCCTCCGGCAAGGTTGGCTATACCATGGTTCCCAAAAACCAAAATTACAGACTATCGGGGATGCTTTGTAATTCATCTTATCAGTCTACGAAATTTATTTCAACTTCGTATGCTATCAAAATTAGTAACTTGACTAGTCCTGAAAAAGGTTGACTAGTTTTTATTGCTCAAATATACTTAAATCAGAGTAGGAATTTTCCTATTCTGATTTTGTTTTTTATAGGTTTTTAATTTCACATTATTTTTTATGTGTACTTGGCTAGGAATATTATAATTCAAAGAAAAATGTGGTCTCCAATTATTATAATAGTAAATTGATTGCTTAAGCTGTTGTGATAGATTTTTAAAGTCTTCAAAAGTATCAATCAATCCAAATTCATATTTCAAAATACCATTAACTCTTTCCGCTACGGCGTTTTCATAAGGGTCTGAGTTCTCTGTCATGCTGATGAGAATGTCACTTTTTTTCAGCATTTCGGTGTATTCTTTACTGCAATACTGCAACCCTCTATCTGAATGATGAATTAAGGAATGCTTGTAGAGCCGATTCTTTATAGCCTGTTTTAATGCTTTCAACGTAGAGCTTGTCTGTAAATTATCACTCAATTCATATCCTACAATTTTCTTTGAATAGGCATCGGTAATCAGATGAAGATAATAATTCTTCTCTTTAGTTTTGAGATAAGTTATATCTGCAACCCAGACTTTCTCTGAACATTTCAACTCTTTTTCTTTGATAATATTGGGATATTTCTTCATCCAATGTCTGGAGTTCGTTGTTTTAAAGTAGCGGTGTATTCTGGGAATTAAAAGATAATTTGATCTTAAAATCTTAAACAACTGATCTCTTCCTACATGAAGTTTTTCTTTGTCAAAATCATTCTTAAGTAAGACATAAAGTTTTCGAGTACCTATTTTAGGCATCTTTTTACGAATTGATAATACGAGCTCTATAATCCTTTCTTGATGATTTATAGAATCAGGCTGTTTCTTCCTTTTGTAATAAGCTTGTTTACTGTATCCAAACAATCGGCAGATATCTTCCAGTGAAAGATTCGTATACGGCCTTATTTCCTGGATTGATTGGAACCAGACTTTTTTACAATTTCAATCTTCAGCTCACGCTCTGCAATTTCTATAAATTTCCTAAACACTTTGAGCTCTTCTTCCTTTTTGGATAAAGCAGCTTCAAGCTCTTTAATCTTCTGTTTCTGTGGATCTTTCATGGGTCTGCCTTTACTTAGTTGTTTCTCATAAGTAAAGTTACCATATTTTATTAACCAACTGGAAATACATGAATTACCTCGAATGTTATATCGAGTCTGTAACTGTGATTTCGTAAATAAACCTCGCTCATATTCGGAGACAACTTGTCTTTTGAACGCTTCACTGTATTCTTGTACAGGAGGTAATGTTTTTTTTAAATTCATAAGGGTGACTGTTTTTATGGTTTTATAGTCAACCTTTTTCAGGACGAGACAACTAAATAAAAACCCGCTTTTCGAAAGCGGGTTTTGTTTATAGAAATATTGCAGGTCAATCTGAAAAAATGATTCCCGATCTATCGTTTGATATGATAAAGAAATACAAAATTCCATACCAGATACAAAAAAAAACGCTGGACAAGATCCAGCGTTTTTCCTATATTAAAGAAAATCTTTAATTATTCAGCATCGAAATCAGCATCTGTTTCAGCAGATACTTTTTCTCCTTCTTCTTTAGATTTTTCTTTATCAGCTTTTCTTTGAGTCTGACCTTCTTTGATAGAATCAGAAACAATGTTCAAGATCATATCAATAGACTTAGAAGCATCATCGTTTCCTGGGATAACGAAGTCAACTTTTCTTGGATCAGAGTTTGTATCAACAATACCGAAAACTGGAATCCCTAATTTCTTAGCTTCAGTTACAGCAATATGTTCTCTCATGATATCTACAACGAAGATCGCAGAAGGAAGACGAACCATGTCAGAGATAGAACCTAAGTTTTTCTCTAAGTTAGCTCTTTGTCTGTCTACCTGTAATCTTTCTTTTTTAGATAAAGTTTCGAACGTACCGTCTTTTTTCATTTTGTCGATATGGTTCATTTTCTTTACAGCCTTTCTGATTGTAACGAAGTTCGTTAACATACCTCCCGGCCATCTTTCTGTAATATAAGGCATATTAAGTTCAGAAGCGTGTTTTGCAACCACTTCTTTCGCTTGCTTCTTAGTAGCTACGAAAAGAACTTTTTTACCTGCAGAAGTTAATTTTTCTAAAGCACTACAAGCTTCATCTAATTTAACTGCTGTTTTATGTAAGTCTACAATGTGAATACCGTTTTTCTCCATAAAAATGTATGGAGCCATATTTGGATTCCACTTTCTAGTCATGTGACCGAAGTGTACGCCAGCCTCTAAAAGGTCTTTTACATTTGCTTTTGCCATGTTTTCTGTTTTTGTTAGTTTACTTTCCGCTTCTTATGCAATCAACGACTTCTTTAGATGGGAGAAGCGTTTGGATGCTAAACGTAACGGGCAATTTTTTGTTTTGATAAATAGATTTTAGACATAAGATAACAGACCAAAAAAATTCTGAAATCTGAAACCTTGTATCTGAAGTCTGAAAATTAACGTTTTGAGAATTGGAATCTCTTTCTTGCTTTTTTCTGACCTGGCTTCTTTCTTTCCACCATTCTTGCATCTCTCGTAAGTAAACCAGCAGGTTTCAAAGCTAATCTGAATTCAGCATTGATTTCGCATAAAGCTCTTGAAATACCTAATCTGATAGCTTCTGCCTGACCTGTATTTCCACCACCGAAAACATTTACGGTAACGTCATACTGACCAACAGTCTCAGAAAGGATAAACGGCTGGTTCAATTTATAAACCATAACGTCTGTAGAGAAATAAGTTGCAGCATCTTTACCGTTTACTGTAATGTTACCAGAACCTGGTCTTACATAAACTCTCGCTACAGAAGTTTTTCTTCTTCCGATTTTGTGAACTATAGACATAATTAATTATTTAAATTCGTTAACATTAATTGTTTTAGGCTGTTGAGCTTCATGTTTGTGCTCAGTTCCTTCATATAAATAAAGGTTCTTTAATAAAGCAGATCCTAATCTATTTTTTGGTAACATACCTTTTACAGATTTTTCCAATACTTTTAAAGAATCTTTCTTCTGAAGTTCAGCCGCAGTCATAGACTTCTGTCCACCAGGGTAACCTGTATGCCAGATGTAAGTCTTATCAGCCCACTTATTTCCGGAAAGCGTAATTTTCCCAGCATTCAAAACGATAACGTTATCACCACAATCTACGTGAGGTGTAAAGTTCGTTTTGTGCTTACCTCTCAAAATCTTTGCAACCGTAGAAGCTAGTCTTCCTAACGGCTGTCCTTCAGCGTCTACCACAACCCATTCTTTATTAGCAGTAGCTTTGTTCGCTGAAACAGTTTTGTAACTTAATGTATTCACACGTTTTAGTTAAAGATTAAACATAATTTTCCCCTAAAAGGGTGTGCAAAGGTACAAATAATTTTCGTAACCCGAAAACATATTTTATTTAATCTATACAAGCCTCCTGTTTTGCCTTTGCTTTAATAGATTTACCTACAATCCCTTTTTTGGCACAGAACTTGTAAAATGAATGACCGATGAAAAAAAACATTTAGAAGATTCTAAAAACACAAGTGATAAAAGAAAGAGTTTTATTCCTAAACTCTTTCTTTATTAACTTTTCTTAAAACATATCCCTAAAAGCTTATCGATCTATTATTTTATATCGCGAAATATTTATATTTGCGCCAAAACCATACGATCCATGAGCCACGGAAAAACAAGAGAAGATAAAACCTGCCTGAACTGCGGGCATGAGGTTGAAGAAAGATTCTGCCCACACTGCGGACAGGAAAATATTGAAAGCCGCCATCCTTTTTATTATCTCTTCACTCACTTTTTTGAAGATTTCACCCATTATGACGGACAATTCTGGGGAACGATGAAAAATCTGCTTTTTAAGCCGGGAAAACTCACCAAGATTTATCTGGAGGGAAAAAGAGCACAATTCGTACCTCCTGTGAAACTCTATATTTTCATCAGTTTTGTGACATTTCTATTTATTTCATTCCAGATAGCAGATGTAGATTTTGGAAAACAGGGAGTAGAAACAGGGGAAGTCACCAAGAAAGAAATTCAAAAACAAGTTTCTGAAAATGAATCTGTCCGGAAGCTCATTAAAGATTCTAAGGATATTGCCATTGCTGATTCTCTTACAGGCGGCGCATTGACCCAAGCCCTTGATTCTACCAAAACAGGAAACGAAGCCCAGCTTAAAAACAATGATGTAGACGTCGAGAAAATCCTTAAAAGCAAAAGCATTACACAATCTCTTGGATTACAATCTATGGCTGATTTTGACAGGAGAGAAGAAAAAAACGGACACAAATTTGAACTATTCCGCCCGTTTCTTGCAAAGATTTTTGAACTGGAAAAAAAAGGTCATTCTACAAGTGAAATTACCGATATGTTTATAAAGAGTTCAATTCACAATTTACCGAAAGCCCTTTTCCTGTACCTTCCTTTGTTTGCTTTTCTGCTATGGATATTCCACAGTAAAAGAAAATGGTGGTACTTTGACCATGGTGTTTTTACACTCCATTATTTTTCCTTTTTACTGCTTCTCATACTGCTGCTTTTTGTAGTAACTAAACTGTTGAGCTATTTTGATGAGAGTACTTTTGCATCGGCAATGAAAGGTCTTCTTATTACATCAGCTATTGTCTATGCCGGATGCTACTTTTTTATAGCTCATTACAGAACGTACAGAACGCACCCTGCTCTTACGATTTTAGTCGGTGCCATTCTGTTTGCCATCAACACCATGCTATTCAGCTTTTTATTGATGGGATTAGGAATCATCAGTTTTCTGTTTCTGCATTAACGGCGCAGAGATTTGTTTGCTCTGAAACTTGCAATTAAATAATACGCTACAAAAACCGTAGAAAATTTAAGTATTGAAGGAATCGCCAGCTCTAGGCTAAATAGAAATGTTCCTATCAATACCAGAACTCCCATTGCCACAAAAGAAATACCTAATTTTTGGGGCAGTGTGAAATTGGGGGTATCCAGATAATACGCAATTCCCCAAGCGATCCCAAAAGCCAGTGCATAATATATATCAAGACCGATATTCGTAGAACTGTAAAAAAAATAATTGATCAGGAAACTAAGAACCGTTCCTAACGCAAAGTACATCAAAGCCTTTTTCATACTATATATATTATGGTGCAAAAATAGAGAATTTACTTGTCATTATTAAACGAATGATTGTTAAGTTGGGGAAATAACAACCACCCACTTATAAACAACTCCTTTAAAATCAATTTATTAAACAAAACCAAAAGGTTCTTATTTTATTATTATATTTGAAAATTCAGAAATTTTCTAGATTTTTTATGGAAACCCAAAAATATACTCCAACTCACAAAGTGAGAATCGTAACTGCGGCGTCATTATTTGACGGGCACGATGCTGCGATTAATATCATGCGCCGTGTGATCCAGGGAACAGGATGTGAAGTCATCCACCTTGGCCACGACAAATCAGCAGAGGAAGTTGTTAACACAGCGATCCAGGAAGATGCCAATGCTATTGCTTTAACCTCATATCAGGGAGGTCACAACGAATATTTTAAATATATCTACGACCTTTTAAGAGAGAAAAACTCTCCGCAAATCAAGATTTTTGGTGGCGGTGGCGGTGTAATTCTGCCTGAGGAAATTGAAGATATCATGTCTTATGGAATCGACAGGATTTATTCTCCGGATGACGGCCGTGAACTTGGTTTACAGGGAATGATCGATGACTTGGTTAAAAGATCAGATTTCGCCACAGGAAAAGAAGTAACAGCAGATGATCTGGATTTAATTAGTTTTGAAAACTCTACCAGCATTGCGAAAATCATTTCTGCGGTAGAAAACTTTTCTGACGAAAAACCTGAACTGGTAAAAGCCATTGACGAAAAATCGAAAGATTTAAATATTCCGATCATTGGTATTACTGGTACTGGTGGTGCGGGAAAATCCTCATTAACAGACGAATTGGTAAGACGTTTCTTACGTTCGAATACTGATAAAAAAATTGCTATCATCTCAATTGACCCTTCGAAAAAGAAAACCGGAGGAGCCCTTTTGGGAGATAGAATCCGTATGAACGCGATCAATGATCCGAGAGTGTATATGCGTTCAATGGCGACGAGAGAGAATAACGTTTCCGTTTCGCCTTTCATCCATTCTGCTTTGAATGTCTTGAAACTGGCTCATCCGGATGTGATCATTCTGGAAACTTCGGGTATCGGGCAATCCGGTTCAGAAGTTTCAGATTTTGCCGATGTTTCCATGTATGTAATGACTCCTGAATATGGAGCTTCTACTCAGTTGGAAAAAATCGACATGTTGGATTACGCAGATTTGGTTGCTTTAAATAAATCTGACAAACGTGGCGCTTTGGATGCACTTCAGGCTGTAAAAAAACAGTTCCAGAGAAACCATTTGTTGTGGGAAAGTCCATTGGATGACATGCCGGTTTATGCAACAAAAGCATCTCAGTTCAACGATCATGGAACCACTGAGTTATTCAACAGACTGATCGAAAAAGTAAATGAAAAATTCTCAGCATTAAATCTGCAAGGTTTTGTTGAACAGGAAATTACCGAAGAAGTAACGATCATTCCTCCAAAAAGAGTTCGTTATTTATCTGAAATTGTTGAAAACAATAGACAATACGATGCTAACGTTGAAAAACAGGCTGCATTAGCCAGAAAAATGTACCATATAGAAGGCGTGAAAAGCTTCCTTACTAATGAAGTTTTAGAGGCTGAATACCAAAAAGCTGAAAAAGACCTTCAGCAGGAAAATATCGACTTCCTGAAAACATGGGATGACACGAAAGACGCTTTCAAAGCTGAGTTTTATTCCTATTTTGTACGTGGAAAAGAGATCAAAGTTGAGACTTCAACAGAATCTTTATCCCACTTAAGAATTCCTAAAATTTCACTACCAAAATATACGGACTGGGGCGATCTTATCAAATGGAAAGGTCAGGAAAACCTTCCGGGAGGCTTCCCTTACACCGCGGGAATTTACCCTTTCAAAAGAACAGGTGAAGATCCGACAAGGATGTTTGCAGGAGAAGGAGGTCCGGAAAGAACCAACAGAAGATTCCACTATGTTTCTGCAGAAATGGATGCCAAACGTTTGTCAACAGCGTTTGACTCTGTAACTTTGTATGGTCAGGATCCTGCTTTACCTCCGGATATTTACGGTAAAATCGGAAATGCGGGGGTTTCTATTGCCACATTAGATGATGCTAAAAAGCTATATTCAGGTTTTGATCTGGTGAATGCAATGACTTCGGTTTCTATGACGATCAACGGACCTGCTCCGATGTTGCTGGCTTTCTTTATGAATGCTGCCATTGATCAGAATGTTGAAAAATATATTGCTGAAAACAAACTTGAAGCTAAGGTTGAAGCTGTTTTAAAAGCAAAATTTGATGACAGAGGTTTAGAAAGACCAAAATATAACGGAGAATTACCTCCTTCCAATAATGGTTTAGGATTAAAACTATTGGGAATCACAGGAGATGAAGTTATTCCTGCTGAAGCTTACGCAGAAATTAAGGCTAAAACCATTGCTACGGTTCGTGGTACGGTTCAGGCAGACATTTTAAAAGAAGATCAGGCTCAGAATACCTGTATTTTCTCTACTGAATTTGCTTTAAGACTGATGGGTGACGTTCAGGAGTTCTTCATTACAGAGAAAGTAAGAAACTTCTATTCCGTATCGATTTCAGGGTATCATATTGCTGAAGCTGGAGCCAATCCGGTTTCCCAGCTGGCATTTACACTGGCCAACGGTTTCACTTATGTGGAATATTATCTGAGCCGTGGAATGGATATCAATGATTTTGCACCGAATTTATCTTTCTTCTTCTCTAACGGTATCGACCCTGAATATTCAGTGATCGGACGTGTAGCCAGAAGAATCTGGGCAAAAGCCATGAAACTGAAATATGGTGCAGACGAAAGAAGCCAGATGTTGAAATACCACATCCAGACTTCAGGACGTTCGCTTCACGCTCAGGAAATTGATTTCAACGATATCAGAACGACGCTTCAGGCGCTTTATGCTATTTATGATAACTGTAATTCTCTTCACACGAATGCGTATGACGAGGCCATCACCACTCCTACTGAGCAGTCTGTAAGAAGAGCAATGGCAATCCAGTTAATTATCAATAAGGAATTAGGGTTAGCCAAAAACGAAAATCCATTACAAGGTTCATTCATTATTGAAGAATTAACTGATCTTGTGGAGGAAGCTGTCTATACAGAATTCGACAGAATTACGGAAAGA
This sequence comes from Chryseobacterium antibioticum, assembly GCF_012927325.1. Lineage (GTDB taxonomy): Bacteria > Bacteroidota > Bacteroidia > Flavobacteriales > Weeksellaceae > Chryseobacterium > Chryseobacterium antibioticum. Next base: position 269,933 of record NZ_JABBGI010000001.1, read on the forward strand.
GGCGGTGTTCTTGGTGCTATGGAAACCATGTACCAGCGTTCTAAGATCCAGGAAGAATCTATGCATTACGAATGGTTGAAACATACAGGAGAATATCCTATCATCGGGGTGAATACTTTCCTTGGAAAAGACGGTTCGCCAACGGTTCGTCCGGGAGAAGTGATCCGTTCTACTGAAGAGGAAAAGCAGGTTCAGATTGAAACGCTTCATAATTTCCAGAAATCAAACGAAGATAAATCTGAAGAAGCTCTTAGAAAGCTACAGTATGCGGCCATCAACCAGCAGAATTTATTTGCCGTGATGATGGATGCGGTGAAATACTGTTCTCTTGGACAGATCACCAACGCTCTATTTGAAGTGGGTGGTAAGTACAGAAGAAATATGTAAGCCCGTGTCGGGCAGACAGTTTATACTACTGTTTTAAATTATAAATCAAACCTCAAGGAAATTTCTTTGAGGTTTTTTTTGTATTTTTATTCTAAAGTTGACCATGATGAAAAAAGAATTTCAGATTAAAGAACCATGTTCTGTAGGCCGTGAAAATATGCAAGAGATTAGCGGAGGAAGTTTCTGTGATCTTTGTTCAAAAAAAGTACATGATCTCACCGATAAAACAGATGAGGAAATTAAATCAATATTAAAATCAAATGAATCTGTATGCGGAAGAATACAGGCTTCAAGATTATATTTTACAGAAGAAAAAACAAAAACAACTTATAATTTCTTTGAATTTCCCTTTAGAAAAATAGCCGGCGGAGTTTTTCTTGCTGCTATGTTTTCATCCAATCTCAATGCACAGCAAAAAATAAGTGACACTTTAAGGAATGAAGTCTTAGATGGACTCATCGTTTATGCACAACGTTCTGATGATGATTCTGATAGGGACTCTTATTATACCCCGGTAAACAAAACAATAAATATTAAATTTTCAAGTGATAAAAGTGCTTTAGGAAACTATACCATCAGCCTTCTTACCCTTTCAAAAAAATACAGCTCTGAGGGTCATTACGACAACATTAGTATTCCCGAAGATAATCTCAGTTTCCAAAATATCTTCGTAGTTGAAACTGCACCCAATTACAATTATAAAGATTTAGAACACAATCAGTTCTACTTTTCGGTCAATAATAGAAGAATAAAAGAACATTCAGCTTTAATCCTGAATATGAATGAAGCAAAGAAAGTAGAATTTAACCCGAAGAACAGAAACACCTTATACTTTCTGGATGGAGAGGAAATTTCCAAAGAAGAATATGAAAAAAACAAAAAAAATAAGGACATTGACTCCTATTTTTTATCCGAAATCTTTGCTGAAGAGCTTTTAGGAAAAGAATATGACCTGGAAGATGGAATTGTGGTTTCATATCGCAGAAATGATTAATTCAATTAAAAAAATAATAAAACGGAACTTCATCGCAGATCAGCTTTGAAGTTTTTTATTTTGAATATTTACTATGTTTGTGGGATGAAACCAAAAGCCGTATTCAACTGGAGCAGCGGAAAAGACTCTACTCTTGCCCTTTATCATGTTTTACAGGAAAACCGTATCGAAGTAACCACTCTGTTAACCAGCATCAACGAAGAGTTTCAGAGAATTTCTATGCACGGTGTTCATGTTTCACTTTTGGAGAAGCAGGCCGAAAGTTTGGGACTTCCTTTAATTAAAATGGAACTCCCCAAGGAACCGTCTATGGATGAATACCGGGATCTGATGAATAAGACCATGTCGGAAATTCAGGCGATGGGAATCACCCAATCTGTCTTTGGAGATATTTTCCTGGAAGACCTCCGAAAGTATCGGGAAGAGCAGCTACAATCTATCGGAATGGAAGCCGTTTTTCCTCTTTGGAAAAAAAACACCACTGATCTTATCCACGAGTTTCTTGATCTTGGTTTTAAAACGATCGTTACCTGCGTGAATGAAACCTATCTTGATAAAAGTTTTGCAGGCAGAATAATTGATCAAGACTTCATCCGTGATCTTCCCAAAAATGTTGATCCATGTGGAGAAAACGGAGAATTTCATACGTTTACTTTCGACGGCCCTATCTTCAAAGAACCCGTGCAGTTTGAAATCGGGGAAACGGTAAAGAAAACCTATCCTAAAGCCGATGCCGAAGATAAGGAAGGAGAATATATTTTCTGGTTCTGTGATCTGATCCTTAAATAAAGTCTGGGGAAGCTTCTTTTTACCCGAATTAAAACCAGAAACCTGTTTTTAAGAACAAAAATGACGTTTATTATATTTCAAAAGATTTTGTGAAGTTTTCCCCAACTGATGAAAGTCTTAATGATCTGTTCATTGCTTTTGTAAAAAAGGAGTAACGGATTACAGTGTTTTCCCTTTATCACCAATAATATTTCATCATTCCCGCCCTTTAACATTGAGCGGTTTTTCTTATTTTTGGTAGACAATGCTGTAAAAATTTATTTCCCATCACAAAATGACAAAAAAAATCTCTTCTTTTCTTTTATTTATTTTTCTCGTATCCGGTTTAATTTCATGTAAAAATGAATTGGTTCCCCCCCCTAAACCCATTAACAAAAATGCGGTCATCGATTCTACGATTACAGCTTTCCAGACCACTCTTTTGGAGCAGCAGATTGATTCTGTTTTTAAAAAATATGATTTCAACGGAAGTATCGCTGTATTTAAAGATTCGCTGCAGTTGTACAGAAAAGAGAACGGCTATTCAGATTTTAAGACTAAAACAAAAATGGACAGCAGCACTGTTTTTGCCATCGGTTCTGTAAGCAAGCAGTTCACTGCAGTACTTATCCTTCTTCAGGTGGAACAGGGGAAACTGAATGTTACCGATAAAGCATCAAAATACCTTAAAGAATTTCAGACCAAAGAATATGAAAATATCACCATTCACCAGCTTTTAAACCATACTTCAGGGCTTAATATGTTTGGAGGAAAACTGATGTTCAAAAGTGGTTCAGATTTTTTCTATTCTAATGATGGTTTTAATGCATTGGGGAAAATTGTAGAAGCCGTCTCCGGAAAATCGTATGATGAAAATGCTCAGGAATTGTTCAAAAAAGTGGGGATGACCAGTTCTTCTACCGCAAGTCTTTTTGAAGGCTCCAATTTTGCCAACGCTTATCTGGGTAATGGAAAAAACGCTGAAGCAGTTCCCAATATGCCGAAACGACTGGCTGGAAAAGATATAGGAACTCCAGCAGGCGGCGTTCTTTCTACAATAGACGATCTTCACCTTTGGAACAATGCCCTCTATGGCGGAAAGATCCTGAAACCTGAAACGTTAAAGCAGTTCAGTTCTAAAAGCGCAGAAAGACATCATGCTATTCTGGGTAAAATGGGTTACGGTTACGGAATTATGATGAATATTGGAAAACCTGAATGCTTTTTTCACAGTGGCTACGTCAAAGGCTCTCCGTCTCTGAATATTTATTATCCGCAAACCAAAACATCGGTAATTATTCTATCCAATATTGCGGATGAAGAAAAAGGGAAGAGTTTAACCTTCCGACCGCATGTTGAAGTTAAAAAGATCACAGACAATCTTGAAAACATCTTGTTACAGCTTAAATCAAAACATTCACTTTCTTTGCATTCCAATATAGAAGCTGAATCTGAACAGCAGTAGCGAACAAAAAGAAAGGTTTTATCATAACAGAAAGAATCACTTTGAAATCCTGAAAGAAGAAAGAAGTACATCCAATCACCACCAGCCCCACGAACAGATTTTTTAACAGCAAAGGATGGAAACTGATTTGTGTATAATGGTACAACTTCATTTTTCTGAAGATAAAATTATATCCCGAAAGCCCTAATATAACTGCAAAAGCTACCATTTGCACCTCATTATAAAGATCAGGTTTTATATAGAGTAAAATTAAAAAACAAACGGAACTCAGTAAAGCATATCCTGTCATCTTTCTGAATCTGTTCTGAAGAATATCTTTCTCAATTCTTGAGACTTTTCTGGCTGAAAGGAAGTCAGCTTTTACCAATTCAAGCTCGTATTTCCAGTTTGTTTTGGCTTGAAGAAAAGCCTCCTGAAAACCCAAATTATTTTCGCCCATCAGGTTGGTGATCTGAAGCATAAAATGGTCTTTGATTTCCAACAGCAGCTTTTGATCCAGTTTTTTTGAAAGAAGATACTGGATGATCTCTATTTCCTGTGCAGTATTTATCATGTTAACAATTCAGGTTATTATATTATTTTAAAATCAGTTTTTTAGTGTATATTAATTATTCGCAGGCTGAAGAAAATCCTGTAGTTTCTTCAGAGATTTTTTATGCTCAAAGAAATTGAATAATGTAAAGATGACAGCAGTCTGCAATACGAAAGGAATGATTAATGTGACAAGAACTCCAAAGATCTCTGTGGTATTTTGAGTTCTGAAAAACTGGTAAGCATAATGTCCGTTTTTTCCTACGATTTGTACCATTGCAGCAGTGCTTCCAACCATAAGTCCTACATTTTTCTGATACATTGTATAGAAGCATGTTCCTTTATACTTAAAGTCCGCTTTCATGTATTTCCAAATCTTTATATTGAAAAGCCAAACCGCAACCAACGCCAGCAGGAACATCCCGTTTAGTAATCGGAAAAACATCTGGTAGTCTTCCTGATTTTTTGAAAGATAGATCAGCAAAAGATTAACTCCAAAGGAAATAAGACCGCCTATAAACGATATTTTCAGCAGATTTTTGTATTTTTCTTTTATGATCCTTTTTGCAATCAAAGGAAGCTTTACAGGGGAAAATAAGATATAACTCACCATTTTAAATTCTCCGTCCCAGGATTTCTTCACTTTCAGAAATGCGTCTTCAAAATTTAGATTTTCATTGATCTGGACATCTAAAATCTGAGATACCATGTGATCTTTGATTTCCAGTAAAATATCAAGCGGTAGCTGTTGAAAAATAAGATAATCTGTAACCTGATTTTCCTGTGTTTCAGTCATCATATGTTAAAAATGGCATTTAGATTTAATAAATAGCTTTTCATTTCATTCTCCTGAACAGCCTGATCTTTTTTCCCTTTTTCAGTCAAAAGATAATATTTCCGGTCTCTTCCGTTGATCTTTTGAACCTCTGATGTGATCATCCCATCATTCTCCAATTTATGCAACAGCGGATACAACGCTCCTTCCGTCATTTCAAGCTCTCCTTCTGTAAGTTCTTTTGCCCGCTGGGTTATTTGATAGCCATACATCTTCACTTCTTTTGAAAGCAGTTTTAGAATAATGTTCTGGAGTGTTCCTTTATAGAGGCTGTTCTTTTTCAAATGATGTTATTTTAATACCTTACAAATCTATGCATAATTTTCTTATGTATATAAATTTTATCAGAAAAAATGTATTTTGTTGTATGAAAAAAATGTATTTCATTGCGGTTTATCCTCCTCAGGAAATCATTGAAGAGGTAAAAGCATTTAAAAAAGATCTGGCCCTGAATTACGACAATTCAAAGGCGTTGAAAAATGATGCACACATCACTTTATTCCCTCCTTTTTCCAGAGAGCTTGAGCTGGAAAGCGATATTCATACGGCTTTTCAAAAAATAGATACGGATCTCCCTCCTTTTGAAATTACACTGAATGGTTTTGGAAGTTTTCCCAATCCCAAAAATCCGGTTCTTTTTGTACAGCCCGAACACAATGAAAATTTAAATATTCTTCATCAAAGAGTAAGACAGTATTTCAATTTCATCAAATATTCCTTCACCCCTCACATGACTGTTGGATACAGGAACCTTAGTTATGATAATTACCTGAAAGCGTGGGAGATTTATAAGCATAAAGAATTTAAAACTAAATTTACAGTTGACAAAATCACACTTCTCCGCCATGATCAGAAATGGGTTCCCATTGCGGAAAAGAGGCTGATAGGAAACGTCAACGAACAATGAATGCCGCCTTATACAAGCGGCACTCTATTTTGAATATTATTAATTTATTCTTTAATGATTTTCTGGGAAATGAACATTCCTTCATTTTCATAAACATTCACAAGATAGGTTCCAGCCGGAAGGTTTTTAATATCCACCCAAATCGTTGAACGGTCTTTAAGCTCTGATTTTCCCTGAATAAGTTTTCCGGAAGCATCATACAGTTCAACCTTTGGATTTCCAGAAAAATCCTGTTTTCCTCTGATAAAAAATTCACCATCTGAAGGATTTGGATATATACTGTATCTTCTTTCTTCTGCCTTTATGTCGGTCATTTTTCTAGCTGTTGATTTATTCAGGGTCCAGGTGACATTGGTAAAATGAACGGTACTGTGGTTATTCACCTTAAGCAGCGGATTATTATCGTTAACGGAAAAGATCAGGGTATTATTTCCGGCGTTCAGCTGGGAAGGAGAAATGGTAATTGTATTGGCGGTTGATGCCAGCAGTGTTCCATTCAGTTTCCAGGAATTGACCAGCGTATTGGGAATCGGAAGAATTTCATTAACGGTAAATGTTACATTAGAATTGGCATTAACCGCTGAAGTATTAGCAGGTGTATAAGAATCCACCGGAGATACCAATGAGTGAATTTTTTCAATAATAGCTTCTTTACAGACGGAACAGAACTGTTGATTCAGATACCTCATCTCACAACTCTGATGGGGACGGAACCATGAAGGGCTCTCAGTATAGGAATAAACACCTACTCCATTTGTTCCTACCCAGTTTTTCCACTTTACTGTAGCAGGATTGGATGTCTGGGTTTTGTTGGGAGATTCTCCTGAACCGGAAAACCAGTATTCATCAGCCAGCTTTCCGAACGAGTGTCCCAATTCATGAACAACAATTTCATTGGATGATCCGTTGAGCGAAGCAAATGCATAGGCACCACCACACCCTCCGTACTCAGTTGAGTTCCCTAACACATAGGTAATATCATAATCCGGAACATTAGCGGCAAGAACCTGACCTACTTTGTTGGTGGTGTTACTATACATACAGCGATGAACCCCGAAATCAAAGGAAGATCCAAGATAATTACTGGGATTAGAAACCGGAATTACAGGCTCTGTCACATCAGTGGCTGTCCCCGGATGTTTTACTCCGGAAGCTGTAGAAACCACTTTGACTGCATAGGCGTTAAAATAATTTTTATATTCCGTGTAGGGACTTTTTGTAAAAAGATAATTAACGGTAGCCTGCGCTGATGAAACGAAGGAAGTCTGCTGAGCAGTGGTAAAACCATCGCCTAACACTGCAATAATGATCCGTTTGTCATTTGTCCCGCTCTGAAGAAGGGGAACAGTCTGAAAAGTCTGTGCAGCAAAGCAGCTGCCTATCAAGAGGGCTAATAAAGTTTTTTTCATAGTTATAGTTTTTGGGTGAATAAAAGCTGTGTTCCTGATTCAGTTACTTTTTCGATTTTTACCATCTGAATCTGTTCAGAATAAGTATATCTTATGCTGAACTCTGCATTTTCAAGGGGTATTTTCTTTCTGCTGACTCCTTCTTTTTCATAGACTTCCATTTCCGGATGCAGCGGATTTTTCACCAACTGTTTGCTTACTTCTTTTCCCCCAGAATCGGATAGAATCACAATTAAATCTCCGGGTTCAACTTCACTTCTGTCAAATGAAGGGGTAAATTTCAGTCTTCCTTCGGTAATTTTCTTTTCCTGCAGGACAATTCTTTCTTTTCCGCCAGCTTCTTTATCGGTCTGAAAAAACAGATAAACAATCTTGCCTTCTTTCCAGATCTCAGCACCGGAAACCTTATCCCGGAAATAGCCTAACGTGCTGCTTTTCTGAAAACTGCATAACAGCAGTGCGGGAACCATCAAAAGATTAAGTAAATTTTTCATGACATTTTTATTTTAAAGTTATGAATATTTCCCAAGATGTTGAATATTTAAAATAATATTTTCTCAAATAAAAAAGTTTAGAATAGCCTATCTTTGAGCCATGATTTCAGAGAAGATAATTTTAGGTATTGACCCGGGAACGGCCATTATGGGTTTCGGCATTATTTCCATTAAAAAAGGTAAGATGGAAATGATTTCCATTCATGAGCTTATCCTAAAAAAATATCCGAATCATGAAACGAAGCTGAAATATATTTTTGACAAAACATTAGCCCTGATCGATGAATACCATCCTGATGAAGTTGCTCTTGAAGCTCCGTTTTTTGGGAAAAATGTACAGAGTATGCTTAAACTGGGCCGTGCTCAAGGAGTAGCTATGGCCGCAAGCCTTCACCGGAATATTCCGATTACAGAATATTCGCCCAAAAAGATCAAGATGGCCATTACGGGAAACGGAAATGCCAGTAAGGAACAGGTTGCAGGAATGCTTCAGAATCTTTTAAACTTAAAAGAATTTCCTACAAAATATTTGGATGCCTCGGATGGTCTGGCAGTTGCAGTGTGTCATCATTTTAATTCCGGAACTGTAGCCAGCACAAAATCATTCAGCGGCTGGGATAGTTTTCTTAAGCAGAACCCGGATAGGTTGAAATAGTATAAACGAAAAAAGCCCCTAAATTGGGGCTTTTTGTATGTTTGAAGGGTCTTAGACCTAATTGTTTAAGAATTTCTTTGATTCATTTTTATTCTTACCAGAGTAATTAATAATAAATGCTCCTTTCGTAAGTTCTTTTTCGATCTGGATTTCATTGCTTTTCATATTTCCTTTCTGGATAAGCTTACCGCTCATGTCATGGATCTGGTAATCTCCAAAAAATCCTTCTCCGGCTAATTTTAATTTATTCTCAGATTTCAGATAAACAACTTTTGACTCGGTTGCGTTATTTTTCACCTCAGAAATTCCTAAAACTCCGGTTACTCTTACCGCATAGTCTTCTACCTGCCCGTATTGAACTTGTGAACACGCAGTACCATCGGTAAGTGCAACTCCGTTGAATGTAGCTGCATCTACAGAAACTCTCATTCTTAAATAGGTATTCTTTACAGCATTAGCAGGAGGCGTAATTCCTACGGTAACAACTTTTCTTGCTCCTGATGCCATGGAAACAGACAAATCATTGACCACTAATTCAGATTCTTCAAATATTCCATTATTGTTATAATCAATCCATACTTTCGTCTTAAATTTATCTGCCTGGCCGAATCCGTTGTCATAAGTAACTTTCAGCTCAGTACTTGAGTTGGAAGGGATATCGGTAGCATATGCTGGTCTGATACAAGTAGCTGAAGCATAGTCTTCATAAAACTTTGGAGCAGGCTCATCTGAATCATATCCATTGGTGGTACTGCTGATCGTTCCGAACTGTACTCTTGAAGCTCCTATTCCAAAATTATTATTGGCTGGATTTACAATTCCCACCGGATTACACTGTGCAGCGACTACTGCAACCGGAGATGGAATCACAACGGCTGGATCTTGCCCCGCTGTTGAGGAGATCAGGTTCTTTCTGTATTCCATCATCAGCATGATCGCCCGATCTCTTTGTCCCTCTGTAAATTTACGGTTAGAATTAGTATAATTCATTACGTTATACTGTGTTCCGTCATAATTTTGCGTAGTACATGGGTCAACGCTGGCATTAGTCGGGACAGCAACACCATACATACTTCTTGAAGGAGATGTATCACAAACTCTGTCTCCGTCTGTTGCACAGTTATTATTTACAGGACATGTTGTCTGACTTGTGTAGTTCACTCCTTGGAAAGTATGGTACAGGCCAAAAGCATGTCCAAGTTCATGGGTCAATGTGGTATCATTCTGATTTTTAAGAGTGGCCACCTTCATAAAGCTTTCATAGAAATAGTCATAAGATTCAGGAAATCTTGCATATCCCATCAGCCCACCTGCATTTTGCTGCTGACCATCAAAGCCAATGACTACATAGATATTAAAATAAGATGTCTCAGGCCAGTGTGGCGCTAACGTTTTTATCTGGCTGTCACTTGCTCCATTTCCTGTAGAAGCAGACTTCACTCCTCTCGTATCATACAAAGGGATTGTACTTCCGTTATATCTTACAATACCGTTGGTTGGGGCACAGGTTGGAGATCTTTTAGCTAATACAAGCTTAAAAGGAATAACGTTTCCTCCGGTTGCTCCTGCTCCTTCCGGATAGAACCCGTTTCCGTACGTAGTAGCGTACATTTTATTCGCTCTGTCGATCCAATTGATCACATCCTGATCTGATAGCGTCAAATTTGAATTAGCCACAGCCCCTGATTCAATAACGTGTACTACAATTGGAATTTCAAAAGTTTGCCCTGTATACAAACCGTTCCAGGCCGTTGTTCCACCTACTTTGTTAAGAAAAGACTGCTTGTCCATATTTCTCAGCTTCGTCTCTACCTCTTCTCTGTTTTTCTTTAATTCTGGAAATCTAATGTCCATTTTTCTCATTTCCTCATCAAAACCACAAAAATGTTCAACATTTTGAGAAAAAGCATTAAAAAATAAAAAAAGCACTAAAAGAATACTTATTTTCTTCATTTTACAAATATTTTTTGATTTATTCAGCGCAAATATAGATATTATTTATCAAAATAATAAATGATATATTTATATTCTTGGGATATGTGTTTTTTTCTATGTTAAAACAATAAAGCCATTATATAACCATTAATATCAGGTTATACAATTTCCTCAATAATTACATTCCAGCCTAAATCCCCAACAATCAAAATAATACAATGTAAATCAATCAATTAAATAAAAACACCCAATTACTTGGCAAAACATAATACTATCTTTTACATTGGTATGATTTTTAGTACTACATTTGTATAAATTTTCAGGTATGAAAACAAACCAACAAACTATAAATCAAGCGAATCATAAAATAAATTGGTTCCAGAAGTTTCTGATGGTATGCTCCGGAGGAAACATTCATATTTTAAGAAAGACTCCTAGTGAATGGAATAAATTTTCGGGAATTGGAGGAATTGTACTGTTTACCGCAGTCTTTGCAACCCTATCTGCAGGATACGCTATGTATACAGTATTTGATAATGTGTGGACTTCCGTAGGATTTGGTATTCTTTGGGGATTAATGATCTTCAATCTGGATCGTTATATTGTTTCCTCTATCAAAAAAACAGGAACATGGTGGAATCAGATTTTAATGGCTGTACCGCGTCTGATTTTAGCAACGTTTTTAGGAATCATTATTTCAAAACCTTTAGAGCTTAAAATTTTTGAAAAAGAAGTCAATAAGCAGTTAAATACCATTATTCAACGAAATAAAAAACAACTTCAGGGTGAAATGAGCGGCAGAATTTTACAGCAAAGCGGACCGTTTGAAACAGAAAAAAAGCAGATTGCTGAAAAGACAGTACAATATCAAAAGGCATATGACTCAGCTGCTGTAGAACTTGAAAAAGAAATCCTCGGAAAACAGTCAGGGTTAACGAGTGGTAAAGAGGGCTATGGTCCCAATGCAAAACGTAAGCAGGAATTAAAGGAACAGCGACGTCTGGATCTGGAAAACTTCCAGAAGCAAAATGCACCAAGAGTTGAATATTTAGATAAAGAAATCTCTAAAGTTTATACGAATCTGGAAACTGAAAGGAAATCATCAGAAACCTTTGAGGATAAATTTAACGGATTTGCGGCAAGGCTGCAGGCATTGGATGAACTTGGAAAAAATTCAGCGATCATTGGGTTGGCAGCAGCTTTTATCATGGGACTTTTTATATGTCTTGAGATTTCTCCGGTCTTGGTGAAATTAATTTCCCATGTAGGACCTTATGATCACCTGTTAGAAAAGACAGAAAATGATTTCAGGCTTTATTCTAAAGAAAAAATTGAAAAAGGAAATGCATTGACCGATTTCAGAATCGACGATTTTAAGGATAATTTAAAAAAATAGCGTATTTTTCACGCATGATTATTGATAAAGAAGAGATCCAGAAGAAAAAGAAAAAGCTGGACGACTGCAAAGCATTCCTGAAAAAAGAATTCATCGGAATCGATAAGATTATTGATGATTTAATGGAATATATCCAGATCTGGTACCTGATGCCCGAAATCCTGACACGTCCCGTGGTAATCAATCTATGGGGAATGACAGGCGTAGGAAAAACAGATTTGGTAAGAAAAACTGTCCGGTTCCTGGAATTTCAAAACCGTTTCGTAGAGATAGAACTGAGCAACAATGATGAAACCACATGGAGCAAAAGTGTATCTGATATTTTCCAAAGCAACCGTCTCAATGATGAAAAACCCAGCATTGTACTCTTTGACGAAATCCAGCGTTTTAATACGATTGATCCTGATGGTACACCAGTACCACAGACAAAATTCACAGATTTCTGGGAGCTTTTAAGCGATGGCAGATTAAGCAAAAGAGAACGTGATGATCTTGAGCATTATCTGTTCTCCTATCTTTTACGCAAAAAGGAAAATGACCGACGCAAAAAGAACGGTGAGGCAGAAATGGATGAAAATCCATACCTGAACCTTTGGGATGCAAAAGAACTGAAGAAATACCTCAGCATGGAAGATGATGTGATGAGCATCATTGATATGAAAGAGGAAGATATGATCAAGCTTATCCTTAAGAAGCAAAAGGAAAAGAAGATTTATGAGCCGATAGACTATAGTAAAATGCTGATCATCATCAGCGGAAATCTGGATGAAGCTTTTCAGATGTCCCGGGAAACGAGCGAGGCAGATATAGACGCCAATATCTATCATGCCTTTACAAAGAAAATTACCGTTGTTGATATAAAAAATGCGCTGTCGAGGAAATTTCGTCCGGAACAGGTAGCCAGATTCGGAAATATCCATCTGATTTATTTTTCATTAAAAACAGAAGATTTCCAACAACTGGTTCAAAGGGAAATAAATAACCTCAAAACGAAAACAAAGTCAAAATTCGGGATCAGTTTGAAGGTCAGTAAAAACATCAATGAACTGATTTACAGAAATGGAGTTTTTCCTGTTCAGGGAGTACGCCCCGTATTCAGTAGTGTTGTTGATATTCTGGATACGAACCTCAGCAAATTTCTCTTTGAAGCGATCATCAATGATGACAAAACCATAGAAATCGACTATCTGGTAAAAGAGAAAACCATTTTGGGAAAAGTGGGAAAACGTATCATCAGCATTCCTTATACAGGAAGGATCGACAGTATACGCCAGTCCAACCAACAGGATGCGGTGGCCAACATCAGCGTTCATGAATGCGGACATGCCATTTCGTATATGTTACACACAGGTTTTGCACCGCTACAGCTAAAGAGCAAAGTTGCCAGCAGCTATGCCGCAGGATTTACTTTCCCTCACCAGATTCATGATACCAAGGAAAGCCTTCTGCATAAAATTAAAATCTATCTGGCAGGAGGTATTGCTGAAGAAATTGTCTTTGGTGAAAATAACGCAAGTATAGGAAGAAGCCATGACAGAGAGCAGGCAACAGCTCTGGCCGCTGATTATATCAGAAAGTATGGATTCGATGAAGAGTATCAGGCCGCTTATAGCCTGGAAGATTATCCGCACCGTATGCAGCATGATATCACGGATAAGAAAATAGAAAAACTGATACAGGATCTGGCCAAAAAGACAAGAGAAGATCTGATTCTTCATTTGGACCTGTTGAAAGACATGAGTATTGAGCTCAGTAAAAAAGGAAGCATGCTGCCTAAAGAGATTTATGAAACCGCCAGAAAGCATCAATTGGAGGTAAGCATAAAAGAGGAAGGCTATCTCCACATTGCAGAGTACCATAAAATGCTGAATCCATAGATTAAAAATCCAACAGAACATAAACACACATTAATAAAATCCTACCTTTCAGTTAATTATGAAAGGTTTTTTGTTTATATAATTATTTTATATAAAATATTTTATAATTTTACATTACTTAAACTAATCATCATGAAAAACTTAATTTTAGCATTTACTCTGCTTGTAAGTGGGGCATTTACGCCTTCTTTAAAAGCACAAATGGATCCTTATCTTGGACAAATAATTTTTGTTCCTTATAACAGAACTCCCGTTGGATGGGCAGACTGCAACGGTCAACTCCTGTCTATCAACCAAAACCAAGCTCTTTTCTCCTTATTAGGAACAACCTTCGGAGGAAACGGGACCACTAATTTTGCATTACCGGACATGAGGGGAAGAGCACCTATCTCCCTAGGATTGGGTATCGGTAGCGCTAATAACTATGTAGTAGGTCAGACCGGAGGCAGCGAATCTGTTACTTTAACTCAACAGGAAATGCCATCCCACTCTCATACGGTAAACGCTGTAACGAGTGAAGGAAATCAGAATGCCCCAACCAACAGCCTTCCTGCAGATACGAAACTTTTAGACAAGGAATATTCTGATGCGGCAGCGAATACTACCATGAAGTCTACCATGATTAACCCGGCAGGAGGAAATCAGCCTCATGAAAACAGATCTCCCTTCCTTACTCTGAGATGCATTATTGCAACGCAGGGTATTTACCCATCTTTTAATTAATAAGTTATGAAAACTCTATACTTATTAGCCTTAGCTCTTGGAAGTTCAATGGCAGCACAGACCATTACTTTCAATGGATGCCATAATTTGTTTGACAATCAGAACTTTGTTTTCACGAAAAGCGGAGTTGATGCGTACAATAAAAACATTTATATCACCACCCCCGTTGACGGACAGCCTTGTAGCGGATTAGGAAGCTGCGAGTTTAAAATCCAGTGGAACAATACCCTTACCAGATGGGAATTTCTGGCTGACTCGGGTAATGGAACTTTCGTCAATCCCAATTTGATTTATCATAATTCAACAGGAAACGGCGCCAGCTCAAAACCGCCAAGCAATACATTTGGACTATGGGTAGAAAATACAGCGATAACAAATGGTCAGTGCGGAGGTAACCTTACAGCCACTAACTCTACAATGACAGGAGATGTTAGCAGTTCTCCACTTGCAACAGCGGATGTTACAAAATCTAAAATCCAGATCTTTCCAAATCCTGTTTCAGATGTGATTCGTATTTCAGGGATCGACAACGGACAGACTGTTCAGATCTATAATGTAGACGGAAGACTTGTAAAATCTGAAGCATTTGATCAAAAGATTGATGTTTCTCAGCTTTCTGCGGGAGTTTATGTTTTAAAAGTAACGACTAAAAGTTTTCAATCTCATGAATTCAAATTCGTTAAAAAATAAAAATACAATGTTTTTATAGCATTAATTGATTATTGATATAGCCTTCAGGAAATCTTGAAGGCTATTTTTTAGGAATATTTTTTGCTTGCTAAACAATATGCCATCAAGTGTTGTCAACAGTTATATTTATTTTCCGGAGACTGAGATCTTAAGAATTATCTATCAGTCCGGAGCTGTTTATGACTATCTCAAAGTACCGCTTTCTATTTCTGAAAAATTCAGAGAGGCCAGATCAAAAGGCCAGTTTTTGAATAACGTAATTAAGCGGAGGTATCGGTTTATTAAAGTCAGCTGACTGAAATTTTGCTATAAAACAGCTTAATTTGTTTGCATAAAAAATGCCGTACAATTTGTGTACGGCATTTTTATATTGAGTTTTAAAATTCTAAAAAGAATAATTCGGAGCTTCCTGAGTGATGATTACATCGTGCGGATGAGACTCTTTCAATCCACTTCCGGTAATCATAACCATTTTGGTGTCTTTCTGTAAAGCTTCAATATCTTTAGCACCACAGTATCCCATACCTGCTCTAAGACCTCCTGTAAGCTGGAAAATCACATCTTCCAATTTTCCTTTGTGTGGCACTCTTCCTTCAATTCCTTCCGGAACGAATTTTTTAGCCTCACTCTGGAAATATCTTTCTTTCCCTCCTCTTTTCATCGCGGAAAGGCTTCCCATTCCCTGATAAGACTTGAACTTTCTTCCCTGGAAAATAATTTCTTCTCCCGGAGCTTCGTCTGTTCCGGCTAAAAGTGAACCCAGCATTACTGCTCCAGCTCCACTTGCAATAGCTTTTACGATATCTCCTGAAAGCTTGATTCCTCCGTCAGCAATTACGGTTACATTCTTGGAAGCTGCATATTCGTAAACATTATAAATAGCAGATAACTGAGGAACTCCTACTCCTGCAACTACTCTCGTTGTACAGATAGAACCTGGTCCTACTCCTACTTTAAGAACGTTAGCTCCAGCTTCAATAAGATCTTTCGCCGCTTCTGCTGTTACAATATTTCCTCCTACGATATCCAGATCCGGATAGGTTCTTCTGATTTCTGAAATTTTATCCAGAACTCCTTTGGAATGACCGTGAGCGGAATCAATAGCTACAATATCAACACCAGCATTAACCAATGCTGCAATTCTGTCCATTGTATCTTCTCCTACTCCTACGCCGGCTCCTACGATAAGACGTCCTTTGTGATCTTTATTCGAATTCGGATATTCCAGTTGATTGTCAATATCTTTAATCGTAATTAATCCTACAAGTTTATTGTCCTGATCTACGATTGGAAGCTTTTCAACTCTGCTTTTCAGAAGAATTTCTTTTGCTTTCTCAAGGTTTGTATTTTTATCAGAAGTGATCAGATTTTCTTTCGTCATGATCTCTTCCACCTTCATCTCAAGGTTTTCCTGATATTTTACATCTCTGTTGGTAATGATCCCAATCAGGACATTATCAGCATCTACTACAGGAAGACCGGAAATTTTATATTTGGCCATTGTTTCCTTAGCCTCGGCCAAAGTATGATCTTTTGAAAGGGTAACAGGATCAGAGATCATTCCGTTTTCGGAACGCTTTACACGATTCACCTGGGCAGCCTGCTCAGCAATCGTCATGTTTTTGTGGATGAAACCTAAACCACCAACTCTTGCCAAAGCAATCGCTAAATCTCCTTCAGTAACGGTGTCCATCGCAGCTGAAACTATCGGAACATTCAGCGTGATTTTGTCGGTAAGTCTTGATTTTAATAGTACCTGGTTAGGTAAAACTTCTGAATAAGAAGGGACTAGAAGAACGTCATCGAAAGTGATGGCTGTCTCTACAATTTTGTTATGAATAGACATCTTTACTTTCTTTGCAAAATTAGGTTATTTCGACGAGATATGAAAATCCTTTTCAATAGTTTAAATAAAATTTAATAATCAATAACTTAAATCGAAAAACCGCTCTTATAAAGAACGGTCTTTCTGTACAAAATAATTAGTGTAGTATATGAAACTACTTGTTATATCTTTGATGCAACTTTAATCAGGAATAGAGATTACTTGTCCGTAGCTGCATTGATTACTTTTGAAATATCATCAGCCGTAAAGTTCCCTCTCACATCAACGAACACCAGTTCTTTATCCGAATTGACCGTGATCATCATATTTTTTATGCTTTCACCGTTCTGCTTGACTCTTACATTAACGTTTTCTCCATCATGTTTAATGGTTGCCCAGTCTTCAAAATCATTATCATTTAGATATTTGGAATAATCATTCAGCATGGCTTTACTCCCGTTATCTACTGTCATTACTTTTATCTTTGAGATTTTTTTGATTAATGCAATGACTTCCTCACTTTCGCCATCTTCCCTTAATGCCTTTTTGATAAAAGGTTTTGCGAGAAACACCGGTACGTTGAAACTTGCAAATTTCGCCTCTTTGTAATTAAATCCGGACTGTTTAAAGAATTCCATATTAGGTCTCCCTGAAACAATGCACGACTGAAGGATAAACAAGGCTAAGATTCCTATAAAAAAGTGTATTAAAGTTTTCATGGCTGTCAATTTTTAATCTATCGGTTTCAGAGTTCCTCCGGATATTTTGTTGATATTGGCTTCAATTTCAGGTCTTCCTTTATATTTTACCAATCCTCCTGAAGAAGCTCTTACCTTAAGTCTTCTGGAAACATTCACAGAAAGGTTGGCGCCTGAGGTAGCCTCCGCTTCAAGTTCGTCTAGTTTTAGTTCATCTGCTTTACACAATGCACCGCTGCTGATGTCTATTATTCCGGAATTCGCTTTTCCTTCAATGGCTGCATTGGATCCGCTGGAAGCTTTTACCATTACAGATCCTGCCGTAACACCCAGTCTTATATTCGATCCTGAAGAAACCGCAATATCCACTGCGTTGGTGATTTTAAAGTCTCCCTTTACATTAGCTCCGGATGACGCATCAATGCTCATGCTGTTTTCCGTTATAGAATTCACCACTCTGAAATTAGCTCCAGAAGATACTTTAATATTATCCATTCTTGGTGAAGAAATATTAACGCTCAAGTTTCTAAATTTTATATTTTTTTGCCCTTTATTATCTATATATACCTTAAGGACTCCGTTTTCCACCCTAGTAATTACGTACTGAAGTTTATCTGCGTCAGCAATTACCTTCACATTCGTAGGGCTTTCCTGTTTGAAAACGACATTAACACCTGTGCTTATATTAATTCCTGAAAACTCGCTTACATTTCTAGCTTCTCCGTTTAGGTACGAAGAATTATTCTCGGTGGTAAAGCTAGTTCTAGTATTGGTTCTAGTATTGGTTTTCGTTTCGCTGGAATTGATGATCTTGTTCACATCATCCATAGATAGTTTTCCATCCAGCATCACCAAGATATTCTCTCCTTTCCCTCCATCAATACTTAACAGCAGATCATCCAGTATTCCGTCTTTTGCTTCCGCAGAAAGAAATTTGATTTTTGCTCCGGAATTATTGACAGACATGATCTCGCTGTAATTCAGTGTTTTTAAATAGGATGCCACATCTTTATTGAGTTGTGACAGGTGAGTCTGAACCTGAATTCCTTCTTTGGTGTTGGCTTTCTCCGGATTTTCGGTGATAAGAATTTTTAATCCGTTAATTTTAGACAGCAGCGGCTTGATCTGATCCAGCTGGGAATCATCAATATTAAGACTGCTGAGCATGCCAAACATGGGTTTAGCAATTTTAATAGAGGTTACCCCTTCCACTTCCTGATATTTCTCAAAAAGCCTGTCGAACTTATCACTTTGCCCAGACACTGTAAAGAAATGGGAAAAGGCAAGTGCGAATAGTATGCATATTTTTTTCATGAGTCAATTTTTATTTTTTAAAGCTGATTAGTATTGCCTGATCAGGTGCATAATCTATTTTGTTTATTAATAATCGTCATCTACAACGGTTGGCTGAGCTAATTTTTCACTCACATTATTGGCAAATATCTGGAATGAATACTTAGTCACATTAATGGCTTCTTCTACATTATCGATTCTTTTACCATTTACAATAACATAGGAATTCTGGTAGCCTGTAGAGTCTTTTGAAGCTTTATGATTAAGAGAGGAATTGTTTACAAATCTCGGCTTCACTTCTTTTTTAAGCCTTCCTCTTTTCGGCAGAATCTCATCCATAACGTCTTTTTCCGCTACAGAATTCTCCTGAAATATAGAGTCTTTCTTTGCCCCGGAAATAGAATCGGTATGATTCACAGCCACCTGCTCCTGGTGGTCATTATTCTCTTCTATAAATTTTGATTTCTGTTTTAAAACCTCATTTTTTACGAATTGCTCCTTTTCAATAACCCCTGTACGGTAATCATTAAGGAAAAAGCCTACGCTGAAAAGAAGGATTAAACCTGCCGCCATCCAAAACCATTTCGGGAAAGAAGGTTTATTCTTCTGGATGGGAACAATGGGAGCGTCATGACTTTCAGAGTCGCTTCCTCCACCTTCTGCTTTCTGGAGAAAATCTTCAAAGCTCCAGTCCATTTTCTCTTCCTTTATACCCTGGAAGATCTCGTTGTATTTATTCTGAAATTGATCTTTGTTCATAGCTCATCAGTTGTGATATTTGTTCTTTTACTTTTTGTCTCGCCCGCATCAGATTTACTCTTACTGCGTTTTCTTCCATTTCCAGCATTTCGGAAATTTCCGAGACTTCATATTCTTCTACATCTTTCAGATGGATAACCATTTTCTGTTTTTCCGGGAGCTGATTGATAAATCCTATGATATACTCCTTCAGATTATTGATATCCATGCTGTATAATTCTGAGCGGTGAAGCTGCAAATCTGCAAATCCCAACTTTACATCATGGTGCTTCAACCGATTCAGGCATTCGTTCCGGACAGACTTCAAAGCATAGGATTTTAAATTTCCAAACTTCTCCAGTTCTTCCTTCTTCTGCCAGAACTTGATCATCAGGTCCTGCACCACATCCTCTGCCTCATCACTGCTCATCACAAATCTTTTCGCAAAACGATACATCTCGTCTTTGAGAATAAACACCGTATTCTTGAAAGTTTCTTGGGTCATGAGTTTTGTTTCTATTAGTAAGACAATTAAAATCTTAATTCTATTACATGATATTATAAAAAATTGAATCTTTTTGTATTTTGCGTCCTCTGCATATTCATAAAACCCTTCTATAAAAGCGTTTCAATGATTTTTATAAAAATACCTATTTTTTCCTTTTCAGAAAGATAATTTAAAAACCTTAGTCTTTTCTCTAATTTTCATTAAACTAAATTCGAAACTTCGTAAAAAAAGTCAATCTATAGTTTCAGGAAATGACATTTATCCGGTCTCCCACGGATTTCACAGATAACACAGGTTTTTTAGATTTAATGGAGCTAAAACATAAATAGTAACGCATCATTGTCTGTGAAGATCTGTGTTATCTGGGGGAAAATAAACAAGTTTTCACATCATCAGTATTGGATAACATAAAAGCCTCCGAAATGGAGGCTTTCAATATTAATAGGTATTAAAAATATGTTTCAGTATAGATTTATCTTCGTCTGTTAAAGGTATTTTTCTTCTTGCCATTGCTCTTTCTGCCACTTCATAGGCTTTATCCAACTTAAATCTTTCATCATCCTTACATCCGCCCCATGAGAAGTTCTCCACAAGGTTGGGTGGAAAACCCGGTTTAAATATATTGGAAGCAACACCTATTACCGTTCCGGTATTCAATTGGGTATTGATTGCTGTTTTGGAATGATCTCCCATAATAAGACCGGCAAACTGAAGCCCTGTATCTTCGAAAGCTTTTGTTCTGTAATTCCATAATTTGACATGGCTGTAATTATTTTTAAGGTTAGAAGAGTTGGTATCTGCCCCGAAATTACACCATTCGCCAATCACAGAGTTTCCGACAAAACCTTCGTGACCTTTGCTTGAATACCCAAATATAATGATGTTCTTCACTTCACCTCCCACTTTACAATGAGGGCCTACCGTAGTAGCTCCGTAAATCTTTGAGCCTAAATTAAACTTAGAGTCTTCTCCTAATGAAATAGGTCCGCGAAGATTGCAACCTTCCATCACCTCAGCATTTTTTCCAATGTAAATCTTGCCTGTTTTTGTATTAATAGTAGAAAATTCGATCTGAGCTCCTTCTTCAATAAAGAGATCTTTTTTATCACCCAAAAATCCGTTGGTAGAAGACAACTCCTGAGAGACTCTTCCTTCTGTAAGCAAGGCAAAATCAAAATCGATGGCCAGATGATTATACGTAAATAAGTCTGTAGGTTTTTTAAAAAAGACGAGTTCTTCTTTGATATCCGTCATCTTTTCGATCTGATTCAAAGAGAAACCTTTCATATTAATTTTGGCAGCGACCAGTTCATCCTCATAAACGAGTGCTTCACCCAGCTTAAGATCCTTGATCTGCTGAATCACAGTTTCTGTAGGCAGGAAATTAGTAACCAGGAAAAGACTTTCTTTGTCTTCGGGACTTTTAAACTTATTCTGAAGATAATTTTCAGTAAAGTAAGAAACTTCGGTATTACCCAGGATCTTTTGCCATCGCTCAGAAAAAGTAAGGATTCCGCATCGCATGGCAGCAACAGGACGGGTAAAGGTAAGCGGAAGGAAGTCTTCCCAATACTGGGCATCTGAAAATACTAATTGCATTGTAATAAAGAAGTTAGAGATTAGAGATTAGAATTTAGAGACTGGAAGATGGAGGTCTGGTACTTTACATCCAATATACAGGATCTAATTTCTGTTCAGAACAAAAATACAAAAATAGCTTGAAATAGAGATTAGATGTTAGAAGTTAGAAGTTAGTTTATAAAAGTCTAAGTAAAAATATCTGTCTTTTGTTTAGAAAGAATACAATTACCATTTATAGCGATAAAGTACAAAATACACCCAACTACCTTCTAATCTATAACTTATACTAATAAAAAAAAGTCTCCCAATACATTGGAAGACTTTTATATGTTTGATAACAAAAATTACTTAGAGAATTTTTTGTATTTGTTCATGAACTTATCAACTCTACCTGCAGTGTCAACTAGTTTCACTTTACCAGTGTAGAAAGGGTGAGAAGTTGAAGAGATTTCCATTTTGATCAATGGGTATTCTTGTCCTTCAAATTCGATGCTATCTTTTGTTTCTGCAGTAGACTTACAAAGAAACACGTCGTCGTTACTCATATCTTTGAAAACAACAAGTCTATAATTTTCTGGGTGGATTCCTTTTTTCATAATACAATTTTTAAAAAATTAAAGTTTGCTTTCGAAATAGTAATGGTATTTCTCTGCTAATTTTAGGCTGCAAAAATACAACATTTTTTTTAAATATCCAAATACTGAATCCAATTTTTTTTATTGATAAGAAATTCAAAGTATTTTCGTTAAATTTGGAATCTATATTAAACTTTAATTTCGATGAAATTCAAACTATTACTGGCTTTTTCTTTCTGGATGCTTCTTGTGGCAGTATCATGTAATAAAGACGATATTACTTTTGATGCACCTTCGCAGCAGTTAAGTTTTTCAAGAGACACGGTATTCTGTGACACCGTTTATCATCAGGTACGTTCTGAAACGTATGTTGTAAAAGTATATAATAATGAAGACAAAGATGTTTTGATTCCCAGGATCAATCTTGAAAAGGGAAGCGCATCATTATATAGGATCAATGTAGACGGAAAACCGGGATACGATTTCAAAGATGTGCCTTTGAGAAAGAAAGACAGCATGTATATTTTTGTTGAAATCGCACCTGAAGCTACCGGTCCGCAGGCTATCGCCGAAGATAAGATTCTTTTCAACAGCGGTGCAGGACAACAACACGTGACTTTATTTTCAGTCGTTCAGGATGCGGAATTCTTCATCCAGACTCCTACCAATCCTAATTTGATCACCACCCATACCACGTGGAACAAAAACAAAGCTAAGATCATTTATGGAGACCTTACGATCAATCCTAATATAACACTGGATATTCAGCCGGGGACTAAAGTATATTTCCATACCAACAGCGGGATGAAAGTCTCAACAGGCGCTACATTAAATATCAATGGAGCCTTGAACGATGAAGTCATTCTCCGCGGAGACCGAAATGACCTGGATCACGATACACTTCCTAAAAACTGGAACTCTATCCGTATGGAAGCGAATTCTAATCTTAATATGAATTTTGCCAGACTTTTCGGAGGAACGAGAGGACTGGATATGAAACAGAATACAGCAAATATCAGCAATTCATTTATCCATACTTTCTTTGAGTATGGTATTTATGCTGTAGGCTCCACAGTTACTGCTACGAACCTGGTAATGAATAACTGTGGCGAATCATGTATTGGGATCTTCAGAGGAGGAAACCACAGCTACACCCATGCTACCATTGCCAATTATTCCAAAACAATGGGATCATTCAACAGAAACGGAATTACCGCAGCCAATGAATGGAAGAATGCTGCCGGAACCACAGAACAGGGAGCTCTTCAGCGCCTTGATATAAAGAATAGTATTGTTTATTCTGACAGGGACAACTCTGTTAATTTTGAACAGACTCCGGGACAGCAGTTTGAATTCCTGATCCAGAACTCGCTCATCAAATACTCAGGGGTACCTGAAGCTGGTTTCCCTTTTGATAATAATGTAAGGGTAATACAGAGTATCAAGAACGAAGATCCGCAATTCCTTAACTATTTTGCAGCGAAGATGAATTTAAGAGTAAAAACCACATCTCCCGCAAGAGGAAAAGGAAATCTAACCGTTGCAGGAACTGTACCTCTTGATATCGTGAATGTGTCGAGAACCACTAACCCTACTCTTGGAGCTTATCAATAATGGAAATCACACAACTGCAGCAGCAAGTCGACGAATGGATCAAAACCATCGGCGTCCGCTATTTCAATGAACTGACCAATATGGCCATGCTGACCGAAGAGGTCGGCGAAGTAGCCAGAATCATAGCCAGAAGATATGGCGAGCAGAGCGAAAAAGAAAGTGATAAAAGCAAGGATCTTGGGGAAGAACTGGCAGATGTACTGTTTGTCACTTTATGCTTAGCCAACCAGACGGGAGTGAATCTCCAGGAAGCTTTCGACAAAAAAATGAAGATCAAAACTGACCGAGATAAAGACCGGCATCAGAATAACGAAAAGTTAAAATAGAAATAGATTTCAGATATAAGACACCAGATATCAGACTTTAAACAATCTGATCTCTGATCTCTGTCATCTGATGTCTCTAATTTGAAGAAATAATGAAGTTAGAAAAATCAAAATTATCAGCAGATAAAACAGTTCAAATCAGCGGTTCGAAAAGTATTTCGAATCGTTTGTTGATTTTGGAAAGTTTATTTAAAAACATACAGATCGGGAATTTATCCAATTCCCAGGATACACAGCTGCTGAAAAAGGCACTGTCTGAAAATACCGAAACCGTAGACATCCACCACGCAGGAACAGCGATGCGTTTCCTTACCTCCTATTACTCCATTTTTGAAGGAAAGACGACCGTTCTTACCGGATCTAAAAGAATGAAGGAAAGACCGATCAAAAACCTGGTAAGTGCATTAAAAGATCTGGGTGTTGAGATTGAGTATTTAGAAAATGAAGGTTTTCCGCCTTTAAAAATTACAGGAAAGAAGATCACCCAAAAGCAAGTGAACGTTCCGGCTAATATATCAAGCCAATTCATTACTTCTCTCCTTCTTATTGCGGGTAAACTGGAAAACGGACTGGAAATTAATCTGGTTGGTGAAGTTACTTCAAGATCATATATAGAAATGACGCTGGATATTCTGACCAGATTCGGAATTAAAAACAGTTTTGAAGGAAATACTATTAAAGTGGAACCTTTTCTTGTAAATGATGAAGTGTCAACAGTGAGCTATGAGGTAGAAAGTGACTGGAGTTCGGCTTCATACTTCTACTCTATCTGTGCGCTGGGAAGAGAAACCATCCATCTGAAAAGCTTTTATAAGGAGTCTACTCAGGGAGATTCTGCGATTGCTAAGATCTATGAAGACTTTTTCGGTATTAAAACGACATTCACAGAAGAAGAACATAAACTCACCTTACAACCGGACCCTGATTTTTCTTTCCCGGAAAAAATCATCCTGGATATGAACAACTGTCCTGATATTGCCCAAACATTGTGCGTAACAGCTGCAGCATTAAAAATTCCGTTTGAAATTTCCGGACTGGGAACTTTAAGAGTAAAGGAAACCGACAGACTTCAGGCTCTATATAATGAACTGAAAAAACTGGGAACTGATACGGAGATCACAGACCTTACGATCAAGTCCGTAAGTTTTGGAGAACCGGAAGAGAATATTTCTATCAGAACCTACCAGGATCATAGAATGGCCATGAGTTTTGCACCGTTCTGCCTTATTAAGGAACTCAATATTGAAGAGGAAGATGTAGTGGAGAAATCCTATCCGATGTTTTGGAAAGATCTTGATGACGTTATGATTCGTTGATTGTACGATTTGTTGATAAGATAATGTAGTAATTTGAAAATATACCGCTCTTATGAGAAATTCTCTTCTGTTTTTTGCTTTGATGATCCCGCTGGCTTTTTCGGCACAATATCTTTTACCCAATGAGGAAACTATTTTTTCGTTTAATACAAAAAACGGTAAGACAATGTTTTTGGTGAAAGATAAAAAGAATGCTTATATTCAATATAGATTTGGAAGCAAAGACCATGTAGAAATGGAGTTTCCCGCTTCGAGAACAAAGGAAAGCTGGAAGCAGTTTACCTACAATTCTTACCACAGAGGAGGCGGCAAGCAGAATGCAGGTATGGATCTCAACTATTTGTCATTTTCAAATAATAACTATAAATATCAATTGTTCAGAACCTATTATGCAGAAGATGAATCGTTGTCTACAGGCATCACAGTAACTGACAGTAAAGGAAAAGAAACTGATATTAAAGGAATTTATAAATCCATCAAAGGCTGCATGTGCAATCTGGAAGACACAGAAGTAAATAAAGAGGATTTTGGATTATAATTTTAAAATACTCCAGTGAAAAAGCTTTTTTCTCTTACCGTCTCACTGTTAATCGTGGGATTACAGGCTCAAAGCCTGAAAGATTTCTCTGTTCCGAAAGGTTATCAAAAAATAGCTGAAGCCCAAGGAGATCTGGACAAAGACGGAAAAGATGAAACAGTAATCATCTTCAATACGGATAAAAAAAACAACCTGGATGATCGTGATGATTTCCTCAGATCATTTTTTATCTTAAAAAATATAGACGGAAAACTGAAAATATGGAAGGAGAACAACACCGTTCTTTTTTCCAGCGGAATGGGGTTTTATCCGGAAGATAATGCTCCTCCTGAAATATCTATTAAAAACAACAGTCTTTCCATCACGCAAATATTCAATACCAATTCGAGGCACACACAGACTTACAAACATACGTTCCGTTTTCAGAATGGAGATTTTTACCTTATCGGTTCCCATGACAGATTTGAAGACACCTGCGATTTTAATTATCTGAACGAGATCAATTTCTCAACTGGAAAAGTAATTGTTGATGAAGAACACTCTTCCTGTGAGGAGGAAAGAGTTATCCCCAAAGATATTCATAAAGAATTGACCTATCCGTTTAAGACTTTAATCAGAATGAACAATTTCACAATTGGGGAAAACAAATTTAAAATCCCCGGTTTAAAAAAAGAAATTTACTACTGATTATCAATAACATAAATGAGCAGAATAAAAATCCTGCTCATTTCT
The DNA here is from genome assembly GCF_012927325.1 of Chryseobacterium antibioticum. Classification (GTDB taxonomy): domain Bacteria; phylum Bacteroidota; class Bacteroidia; order Flavobacteriales; family Weeksellaceae; genus Chryseobacterium; species Chryseobacterium antibioticum. Next base: position 296,743 of record NZ_JABBGI010000001.1, read on the forward strand.
TTTTTACGTTGTCTACACACTTATCCACAGAGTTATCCACAATTTGTGAACGCCCTTTTTACTTGCGGATTTCATAGGCTTCCAATATCTTACTGAAGATTTCAGTATTTTCAAACAGCCCGGTGAATTCCTGAGAATTGGGTCCGTAAGCAAATACACTGGATGGAATTGAGGTATGATCATTGGTACTAAAATTCCCAAACACCCAACCCTCCTTAAGGCTTCCATCCAAAAGTGTCAAGCCTCCGGTTTCGTGATCTCCTACTACAACTACCAGCGTTTCTTTATTTTCATCCGCAAACTTCATCGCTTTTCCTACTACATGATCGAAATCCAGTAATTCGGTCACCAGCTGCTCCAGATTATTGCTGTGCCCACCTCCATCGGTCTGGGAAGCTTCCACCATCATAAAGAAGCCTTTTTTATTTTCCTTTACATCATTTAAGGTAAGATCAAAAGCATCAGCCAGCCAGTTTCCTCTTCCGTTGGTTATGCTCTGTGAAGCCAAAGGATCGATCACCAATGTACGGCTGTTTATCTTCCTGACCGATTTCAGATCCTGATAAAAATCGATTTGAGCATCTTTGATCTTCTGCACATTCTCCCGGCTCAATCCGCTCGTAGGTCCTCCAATTAAAATCTTAGTTTTAGAACTCACAAAATCCTTCAGGATAGGTTCCGAACTGTTCCTGTTGTCCGAATGCGCATAGAAATCTGCCGGCGTTGCATCGGTAACATCTCCTGTGGAAATTAATCCTGAAACCATTCCTTTAGCCGCAATAATATCCGGAATCTGAGCCAGAGCTTTTCCCTGATCATCAACTCCTACAAATGTATTTTTGGTTTTGACTCCTGTAGCAAATGCCGTTGATCCAGGTGCGGAATCTGTAATGTAAGCATTGGAAGAATTGGTTTTGGATAGCCCGGTGGATTTCATATTAAAAACATTCAACTTTCCTTTGTTGGCTGTAAAAGCAGCATAATATTGAGGAAGGGAAGTCCCGTCCGGAATCAGGAGAATAACATTTTTAACCTTCTTACTGGTTTGGTCTGTTTTGTATGTTGGTTTGTACACTTCATACTCCTTTGTACTCTTATAAAAATTTTTAGGAATGGTATTGATGAACTTTTTAAGATCAGGAATATGATCCGTATTGATATAATCCACACCAAGATCCATTAAATTCACCCAGGCGTTGGTAAAATCAGGAGCCCCGTAAAATCGGATCGCCCTGTGTTGGGCATGCGCTTTTTCTACAGCTCTTCTGATCTTTTCCGTTTCTTCGTCTCTTGGAATCCCTTTTCCGTTCCATTTGACCAGCTCCTGAAAATCTGCACTGAATATTCCAACCCTTTTAAGTTGATCTTCGGTATAATTTGTATCAAGATCCCCGTCAAAAAAGAGATAATTGGGATAGTTCTTAAAATCACCCGGCTGAGGTCGTCCTCCGGTGATCACAATTTTAACGCCCGGACAGCTCGTAATTTCAGGATATTTCCTCAAAGCGCTCACCAAAGCACTCAGAGACGTTTTATAATCCTGTTTAATGTCAATGAGCAGCTGTAGTTTTTTATTAGCATCAGAATAAATATTTCCTTTATTGAGTTTAATCTGCTTCGAAATCGGATCAAGATAGAGACTTTCAAGTGTTCGGTTTGGTAGCAGTTCTTTTTCGGTATGTGCCACCCACAATTTCCCTTTTACCAGGAAAACATCTGCTTCAATGGAACCAAATTTGGCATAATAGGCCTGCCAGAAAGGTATTTCTTGTTGATAATCATTATGGGAATGGGCATTACCTACAGTATATTTCAGATAATTTTGAGCCTGGCTTTGGACAAACAGACCAAAAGCTAATACAGCTGCTATTTTTTTTGATAATTTCATCATACGACTTAAATCCGGATCTTATATTTACAATTCTATTTTTCGGCAGACAAAATTATAAAAGCTCTGTACACCCCTTCATTAAGGTTTTCTTATGTTTTCATTAAAAAACTGGTTTCATAGCAGAACTAAACCTAACCCTCAGACTATCAATATGATTCTTACAACACAAATCACAAACTAATAATTTAGTTTAAAAATAGATCATTTCCATCCCCTTTTTTCACCATCGAAGATTCGGGCAGCGTAATGATAAAGACTGAAACAATGTTAAGAAGTAAATAAATAACAGAGTTCATTATTCTTTTTTTACATTTGCTGAAAATACGGTTTACGCTGAGACAGTTGATAAAAAACAGTTCACCAGCATCCCGAACAAAAATTAAAAAGTCTAAAAAATTATATAATTCAATGACTATTATCATCACTGGAACCTCATCAGGAATAGGTTTTGTACTGGCTGAATATTTTGGAAAGAAAGGTCATCAAGTATATGGTTTAAGCCGGAAACATACAGAAAGTCAATACTTCAGGTCTATTCCTACGGATGTTACCGATAACGATGCGGTTCAGAATGCCATTGCTGAAGTTTTAAAAACAGAATCAAGGATTGATGTTCTGATCAACAATGCCGGAATGGGAATGGTGGGCGCTGTAGAAGATTCTACGAAAGAAGATATTTTAAAACTATTCAACCTGAATCTTGTAGGTTCTGTTCAGATGATGAGCGCTGTTCTTCCGAAAATGCGTGAACATAAATTCGGAAAGATCATCAATATTTCAAGTATCGGCAGCGAAATGGGACTTCCATTCCGTGGTTTTTACTCTGCATCAAAATCTTCACTGGACAAAGTAACGGAAGCTATGAGGTATGAAGTCTATCCCTGGAATATTGATGTTTGCTCGCTCCACCTTGGTGATATCAAAACAAATATTGCAGAGAACCGCGTGAAAACACAAGTTTCCGAACCTTACAAAAGGGTATTCGACAAAGTGTATGCTTTGATGAATTCGCATGTGGGTGATGGAACTGAGCCTCTTGAGGTTGCAACCTATGTTGAAAATCTTTTGAATAAGAAAAAATGGAAAGCCCATTATTATTTTGGTAAATTCGGGCAGAAGATTGGAGTTCCGTTGAAATGGATTCTTCCTCAGGGAACATATGAGAATTTAATGAAAAAATATAATAAACTGGACTAAATTCAGTTATTAAAAAAAAATATTTAATAGTAGTTTGAACCATTAAGTTCTATTAAGTTGTTAAGAATGATTAAGTGAGCTTTGCTTTTTTAAGTTTAATACGAAAGTGAACTTCAATTAATTCTTAAAGTATAAGTTAATGGTTTAAATAAATTGAGCATTGAAATTATTTCTAAAAATATTTTTTATCCTGTTCTGCGTTTTTGTACAAGCGCAGAAGAAACAGTATTGGCTCATCGATACGGAAACAAATGTCAGAAAAAAAGTAAAAGATTCTGTTTCAGCCGTGAAATTTCTAGACTCTCTATCGCAAAGCAATTATTTCTTCACCAAACTGAAGGACGTAAAAGTAAAAGGTGACAGCACGGAAATTTTTTACGATAAAGGAAAGAATTTTAACGAAACGTATGTAGAACTTTCGGATTCCATAACACAGAAATTAAAGATTCAGAAAGATTTTTATACTAAAAATTTAGATTCCACGAAGAAGAGCATCAACAAAAGATATATTGATGACGGCTATTCTTTCAGCCGTCTTAAATCTAAATATAAAGGTCAGAAAAACGGCTATCCCGTGATAGAACTGGATATCAACAAAAATGATAAAAGAAAGATTGATGCTTTCGTAGTCAAAGGTTACGAAAGGGTTCCCAAAAGGTTTATGAAGAACCTCGAAAAGGAATTCAAAGGGAAAAACTACGACGACAAAAATCTTTTAGCCATCAGTAAAAATTTCCAGAACCATGCTTTCGTAACGCTGGAACGGCCTCCCCAAACATTATTCACCAAAGATTCCACCAGCATTTACCTGTTTATGGAAAAGAAAAAAACGAATACTTTTGATGGGATGATTGGTTTCGGGAACGATAAAACAGAAAAATTCACACTGAACGGAACTCTGAATGTGAACTTCAGGAATATGTTCAATGGTTTTGAAACAGTCAATCTTTACTGGCAGAGAAACCCGGATAAAGGGCAGACTTTTGACCTCCAGACTGATATTCCATATCTGCTTAAATCCAATGTAGGAATGAACCTGAAAGTCAATATTTTCAGGCAGGATTCTACTTTCGCGAACGTAAAATTCCTTCCTGCTTTCTATTATCATATCAATAACCGTAACAAAATCGGACTTAGGGGAACACTTGAATCGTCCAGTATCATTGATACTTTATATGTTCAGGGGAAAGATTACAATAAAAGGGGACTTGGGATCTGGTTTGAAATGACGGAACCTACGGATATTGATCTTTTTCTATACAAAACAAGGATCAATGCCGGTTACGATTATCTGACCACAACATATACCAAAGATAATATCAAGGCTACCCAAAACCAGTTCTATTTCTTTGGGGAACACAATTACCATATTTCAGGTAACCACTTCCTGAATATTAAAGCTGAAGGCGCCATGATGGATTCTAAGATTGAATTCTCTGCGAACGAATTATACCGTTTCGGGGGCTGGAATTCTATGAGAGGTTTCAATGAAAAATCTCTTGCCGCCGACTTTTATTATTACGCAGGTTTGGAGTACCGATATCTCATTGGTAATCAGGCATTCTTTGACTTTTTTGGACAATACGGTCAGCTTAATAACAAATCTTTAAATGTGAAACCCAAACTCTACAGTGTCGGGCTCGGATTTAACTTTTTTATTCCTATCGGGTTGATGAGTTTCCAGCTTTCAAATGGTAATGAATTCGGGAATCCTTTTAAATTTAATGATATCAAGATCCACTGGGGTATCCTGAGTAGATTCTAAAAAAGAAGATTTTTATTTTCCTTTCTCCATTAATTATACTTATCCTATCCTAAAAATTGTCTAAATTTTTAACCCAAAGGTTCAAGGCAATATGTTTTAGCTTTAAGATGAGCAAAGAGGTGTGGCTGCGCCACTGAATAAGCTGACTTTTTATCCGCACGCTTCATCGAATCAATTTAAATTGATTCTTTACTTTGCATTACTAAATATAACAGCATTATACTCAAACTTTGCGTTTAAAAAAACATTCAGTAAAAAGTAAAATCATTTCATCTAAATCAACAGAAGCCTTTCTTTTTCAGGATGAAAGACAAGGGTTTTTAATGAAAAGCTGTGCTTTTATAGGACGTATTATACAGTATAATAAAAGCAAATATTAAAACATAAGCGCTTTTCAGTTTTATTATTATGTTAAATATTTCTGTTAAAAAATATTAAATAGTATTTTTCTTTTAATACCACATTAAAATTCAGGTAACAGTACACCGCTAAATTTGTCCTCAAAAAAAATGAAGAAGACTTTAGCTACTTTTGCTGTTTTTTTACTCCCCCTTTATCTTACTGCTCAAGAAATTAACATTTCCGGAAATGTAAAATCCGAAAACGGCTCCAGCGTATCCGGAGTAAGCATTACCGACAAAAACACCGGAAAAACTACGGTAACTGATGAAAGCGGTAATTTTACGATCTCAGCGAACCCAAAAGATACTCTTGAGTTTTATGCTCCGGATTTCTCTATGTACACGGTGGAAGTTTCTTCCAAAAGACAATATTCTGTTGTCTTAACAAAAGCGAATGAGAAACAGATCGAAGGCGTAGTGATTACGGCTTTGGGAATCGCCAAAAAGAAAGAAAAAATCGGTTATTCTACCCAGGAAGTGGGAACGAAACAGTTTGAAACCATCACCACTCCAAGTATAGGAAATTTATTCTCAGGACAGGTGGCCGGTCTGAACGTTTCCAACCCTACGGGAATGCAGCAAGCCCCGCAGTTTACCTTGAGAGGAAATTCCAATCTGGTCTTCGTCATTGACGGGGTGATTGTAGAAAAAGAAGTTTTCCAGAATCTGGATCCTAACAATATTGCCAACATCAACGTTCTGAAAGGTGCAACGGCTTCTGCACTATATGGTTCAAGAGGAAGATACGGAGCGGTTCTGATCACCACGAAAAGTGCTAAAAAGAACGGTTTCTCAGTAGAGTTTTCACAAAATACAATGGTAACAACAGGATTTACGAATCTTCCTACAACCCAAACCGAATACGGAAACGGATCACACGGAAAGTACGAATTCTGGGACGGAGCGGATGGCGGTGTGAACGACGGTGACATGATCTGGGGACCAAAATTTACTCCCGGACTGAAAGTTGCCCAATGGAACAGCCCGATCAGGGATAAAATGACAGGACAGGTGATTCCGTGGTATGGTGCGGTATCAGGAACTCTGTATAATGATAAATCAAGATACGAAAGGGTTCCGATTGACTGGAGATATCATGATAATTTAGATACCTTTTTAAAACCTGCGGTAATCAACAATAACAGTTTCGCCGTAAGCTATAAAAACAATAAAGACATTTACAGGCTTTCCGGAAATTTCATGAATTATGATGACAGAGTTCCCGGTTCTTACCTGCAGCGTTATGGTGTTAATTTCTCTTCTGAAAACCATTTGGGAGAAAAACTGACTTTCGACACCAAATTCAATTTCAATCAAACTTTTACACCCAATATTCCTAACTACGATTACAACCCGAGTGGGCATATGTACACCATTCTGATCTGGATGGGAGCAGATGTAGACGGAAGAGATCTTAAAAACCACATGTGGGTTCCAGGAAAAGAGGGGACGGCACAGGCCAACTGGAATTATGCATGGTACAACAATCCATGGTTCGGATCCGAATATTATAAAAATAAAAACAGAACCAATGTGATCAACGCACAAACCGGTCTGGAATATAAAGCAACCGAAGACTTCTCTGTAAAAGGTAAGATATCCATGGTTGAAAATCACAACAAGCAGGAAATACTAAGCCCTTATTCGTATTTCAACTACAGCGCTCCAAGAAGCGGCGGTTATCTTCTGAATGACTCCAAAACATGGAACCTGAACTCTGATGTATTAGCGACCTACAAGAAAAAATTCTCTGACAATTTTGACTTCACAATCAATGCCGGAGGTTCCACATTTTATTATAAAAATAACATCGACAATGCTTCAACAGACGGGCTGAAAATTCCTGAACTGTATTCTCTGGAAAATTCTACAGGCGCTGTAAAATATTATGATTATCTGAAAGAAAAGTTGATCTACAGTGCGTATTCAACGATCGATATCGGATTGTATGATGCCTTTTTCATCAATGTATCCGGACGTAACGACTGGTCTTCCACACTTCCAAAAGCCAACAGGTCTTACTTCTACCCTTCTGCGTCGGTAAGTGCCGTGATTTCAAATTTAGTCAAAATGCCGGAAGCCGTAAGTCTTTTAAAACTTTCAGCTTCGTGGGCTAAGGTAGCTTATGACTTCAAACCATATTCAACCAGAAATTATTATTTTAATAATAAAGGAGCTACTTTCAACGGAAACCCGATGTTCAATTACCCTACGATCCTGAACATTGAAAATTCTTTAAAACCAGAACAAACCAACTCTTATGAATTAGGATTAAGTGCGGGATTATTTAAGAACAGGCTGACCCTGGATGTGACGTATTTCAGAACATTAGACTATAATAATATTCTTGAATTCCCTACTGCCCCTTCATCCGGATTCACTTCTCAATATGTGAACGGCAACGAATACACAACGAAAGGTTTGGAAATCTCTTTAGGCTTGGTTCCTGTAAAAACAGCCAATTTCACATGGAGATCTTTAATTAACTGGAGCACGTATGAGCAGAAACTGACTTCTATCTATGACAATAGATCGAACTACAACAATATCAAGGTCGGTGAAAGAATGGACAGTTTTTACGATTATACCTGGAAGAAATCACCAGACGGAAAAGTAATTCTGGATGCTAAAACAGGAATGCCTACAAGAGCAGATGCACCAAGTAATCTGGGTCATTTTAATCCGGACTGGACTTTCGGTTTCAACAACACTTTCAAATATAAAAAGTTCACCTTGAATATCGGAATCGACGGAAGCATAGGTGGCGTAATGAGATCCCAGGTCGTAGAAAAAATGTGGTGGGGTGGAAAACATCCCAACTCAACCGCTTACCGAGATCTTGAATATTCGAATCCGGGAACCTATTATTTCGTACCGGACGGTGTCAATTACAACGCCACTACAGGAATGTATACTCCACATAAGAAACCGATCAGCTTCCAGGACTGGGCACAGAACTATCCTTATCAGGCAAGGGTAACGGAAGATGAAAGTGAGCTATTTGCAAATGTTTTCGACAGAACGTTTATCAAGCTGAGATCTGTAGTCCTGGAATATGACTTCTCTTATCTCCTGAATCCGAAAGGAATGATCAAAAATTTCACCGCCAATATTTCGGCTTATAACCTGGCCATGTGGAAAAAGTCGAAAAACTTGTATTCTGATCCTGATTACCAGATTGGCACAAAAGACGTGAATGACATCCAGGATCCTTCCAGCAGATGGATCGGAGTCGGATTTAATCTTAAATTTTAATTAATAAGTATCCTGAACAATGAAAAACAATATCAATATAATAGCGAAATCGCAGAATGGTACAACGGCAAAATGGCTAAGAAGATTCAGTATAAAATCGGCTGCTTTTGCAGGACTCATGCTGTTGGCTTCATGCGAATCTGATCTCGACAAAATCAATGAAAACCCCAACGATCAGGCCAGCGTAGATCCTAAAGTTCTTCTGACCTATGTTTCAAAAGATGCTTTTCAGGTAAACGGCGAAAATATGTACGCTTCCAGAATGATGATAGGAACAGATGGTGAAAACGTATATCAGTACATGAAATGGAATGATGCCTCTTTCAATGTATATACCACGGGTCTTTTGAATACAGGAAAAATGATGCAGGAAGCCGAGAAGATCAGCAATAAAAATTATGCTGCCATCGGTAAATTCTACAGAGCTTATTATTTCTTTAATTTAAATTTAAAATTCGGAAGCATTCCTTACACAGAAGCCGTAAAAGGTGAATCAGGAATTACCCAGCCAAAATATGACAGCCAGGAAACGGTGATGGCCGGAATTTTATCCGAACTGAAAGAAGCCAATGATCTGATTAATACCACTGATAAAATTGAAGGCGACATTATTTACAGTGGGGATGCTTCAAAATGGAAAAAACTAATCAATTCTTTCCGTCTGAAAGTTTTAATCAGTATGTCTAAAAAAACGACATTGGGAAGCTATAATATAGCCCATGAATTTGCTTCTATTGCCAATAATCAGGCTTTAATGACCTCCATTTCAGATAATGGACAGCTTAAGTTTGCCGATGCAGCAGACAGCAGATATACCATGTTCAACAACAGTGGTTATGGCTCAAGTTTATATATGGCCGATTATTTTATCAATTTATTTAAAGTAAGGCAAGATCCGCGTCTGTTCACTTTTGCAGCACAGACGACAGCAGCGAAAGAAGCAGGAAAACCAGTTACAGATTTTACTGGATACAACGGAGGAGATCCCAATTCTTCTTATTCTGACAACGCGGCTTTGATCACGGCAAAAAATATTTCTAAAGTGAACGACCGTTTTTATAAAGATGCGACCAATGAGCCTTCATCCGTCTTAAGCTATTCGGAACTTGAATTTATTTTGGCAGAAGCTGCGGCAAGAGGATGGATCTCAGGATCAGCAAAAACGCATTATGATAATGCAATTAAAGCTAGTTTCAGTTTTTATCAGACCTATGTAAAAAATCCGGGGCAATATTTTTCAGGATTTGATGTGAATCAATATCTGGCGTCTCCGTTAGTAATTTACAATGATTCGGATCTGCCTGAAACGCGTTTGGAAAAAATTATGACTCAAAAATATATGACTATGTTTCATCAGAGTCAGTGGACCTCTTATTATGATTATCTTAGAACAGGATTCCCAAAATACCCGCTTAAAGATGGAGTCCCTGCTCCCTTCAGATTCAGATATCCACAGGCTGAATACAACTACAATAACACCAACCTAAAAGCTGCATTGGCCACCCAGTATGGAGGAAATGACAATATCAATTCTAAACCATGGTGGCTTCAGTAAGAACCTAAATATTTATATAAAACAGATAAACCGCAGGAAAATCCAATTAACTTGCGGTTTATTTCTTATTTTGATTGATCATGAACAGAAGAGAATTTTTAGAAAAATCAAGCCTTTTGATGGCCGGACTGGGAACTTCAAGCGTTCTTCATCCAGCTATTTTAAAAGCACTGGCTATAGAGCCTGCGGCACTTTCCACCTTTTATGATGCAGAACATGTGGTAATCCTGATGCAGGAAAACCGTTCTTTTGATCATGCTTTCGGATCGCTAAAAGGCGTAAGGGGATTTCTGGACAAAAGAGCTTTTGTGAAGCAGGACGGACATTCCGTTTTCTTTCAAAAAGATGATTCCGGAAAATATGCTTCGCCTGCCAGACTCGATCTCAGAAATACTAAATCTACATGGATGAGTTCGTTACCGCACTCATGGTCTGACCAGCAAAAAGCTTTAAATAAGAGAAAATATGACCAGTGGCTTCAGTTTAAAGCCTCCGGAAACAAAGACTATAAAAATATTCCGCTTACTCTAGGATATTATAACCGGGAAGATCTTCCGTTTTATTATCAGCTGGCGGATGCGTTTACGATATTTGACCAATATTTTTGTTCTTCCCTTACCGGAACAACTCCCAACAGACTTTTCCATTGGTCGGGAACACTAAGGGAGCAGCAGAACGGCAAAGTAAAAGCGAATGTTTACAATGAAAATATTGATTACGACAAAGCCAGACAGGCCCACTGGAAAAGCTTTCCTGAAATTTTAGAGGAACAGAATGTTTCTTGGAAGATCTATCAGAATGAGATCAGTCTTCCGAAGGGAATGTCTGGTGAACAGGAAGCATGGTTAAGTAATTTCACAGATAATCCTATTGAATGGTTTTCAAAATTCAATGTCAAATTTTCAAAAGGGTATCATGAAAATATCCCTAAGATCATCGCTTACCTGAAGGAAGAAATGGCTAAAAAACCGGATCAGAAGAAAAGGTTTGAAACGCTGATCGCTGAACTTGAAGAAGATCAGACTCAATATACTCCTGAACATTATGCCCAACTTTCGCAGCTGGAAAAAAATCTTCATGAAAAAGCCTTTACAACAAACATCAATGATCCCGACTACTGGAATCTGGAGATCGGAAAGGATGAAAATGGAGAAAAACTGGTCGTACCAAAAGGAGATGTACTTTTTCAGTTCCGGAAAGATGTAGAAGAGAAAAAACTTCCGCTGGTTTCCTGGCTCGTGGCTCCTGAACATTTTTCTGACCACCCGGGATCTCCGTGGTATGGAGCATGGTATATTTCAGAAGTTCTCAATATTCTGACCAAAGATCCTGAGACCTGGAAAAAAACCATTTTTATGATCAATTATGATGAGAATGATGGTTATTTTGACCATGTTCTTCCATTCGCCCCACCTGTTAATCCTAGCCAGCCTGTAGATCTGAATGGTAAAGAAGGTGTGGAATATGTGGATCAATCCCAGGAATATATGTCTGTCCTCCCGTTGAAAGATCACGAGAGAATAGAAGGGACCGTTGGTCTGGGCTATAGAGTTCCGATGATCATCGCATCGCCCTGGACGAAAGGAGGTTTTGTCAATTCTGAAGTTTCGGATCACACTTCCGTACTGCAGTTTCTTGAGAAATTCATACAGAAAAAGTATAAGAAAGACGTTACGGTTGACAATATCAGTGACTGGAGAAGAGCGATCTGTGGAGATCTGACTTCATCTTTCAATGCTTCCAATACAAAGGCTCCGCAAATGGATTATCTTGATCAGAAAGATTATGCGAAAACCATCAATGCTGCCAAAAGCAAGCCTGTCCCCAATTTGAAATGGTATGCTGAAAATGAAATCAGCGATCGTCTTCTTGAGATTCAGGAAAGAGGAATCAAACCATCCAATGCGCTTCCCTATCATTTCCATGTCAATCTGGAAAACGGAAAGATTAAAATGACGAATTTAAAAGAAGCCGGGGTTCCTCTGTTAATGTATGACAGGACCCAATTTAACAGCAGTCAATATCATTTTTCATATGCATTATATTCAAAGCAAGAGCTTTTCCATACCGTGAATCCTGAAAAGTATGACTATGAAGTTTTCGGACCCAATGGCTTCTTCCGAAAATTTAGTGGAAATAACACTCCTGAAATAGAAGTACAGCTAATTAGCAATGGTTCCAAAAATGAGGTGGAACTGATTTTTAAAAAACAAAAAGGAAATGTCTCTCTTATTGTGGAAAATCTGTACGAGAAAAATAAAAAGACAGTCTCTTTGCACCAGTCAGAAGAGAAAATGGTAATTGATCTCAACAAAAATAAGGGCTGGTATGATTTAAAAGTAGTCTTTGACGATCATATCTGGCATTTTGCAGGAAGAATAGAAACCGGAAAAGTTTCCATTTCAGATCCCCACTGGGCATAAATCCATACATCATAAAAAATCACGGCCTTACACGATTTGTGTAAGGCTTTTCTTATGATTACGATCATAGCTTAGTAGGGTAATTTTACATAATTTGCATATAAATATCATAACACATAATGTAATACTATAAAAGAATATATAATAATATTTAAAAAATAAGATTTTATTACCATTATTTGTCTATTTTCATTAAATTCACCTAACTAATTAATTAACATCATGAAAAAATTAAAATTTAGCCTTGCCGTATGTTTTATGGCCGCTGCACTTTCCGGTAGCTTACAGGCACAAGACACCAACACGGATAATCACACAGTGACTATTTCAATTCCTGAAGTTGCACTGGTAGATATTGAACCTTCAGCAACGAAAAACATCACATTAGGATTTACAGCACCTACAGAGGCAGGTAACCCAGTTACCGCGACTGCTTCTAACAATACCCTTTGGTTGAATTATTCTTCCATCAAATCTGTGGCAGATCCTACCCGTAATGTATCCGTAAAAGTAAATGCTCTTATTCCCGGAGTTGATATCCAAGTTACGGCAGCAGCAGCTACCGGCAGTGGTGATGGTACATTAGGTACACCAGCAGCCCAGATCACACTGAGCGCTGCGGACCAGACCATTATTTCAGGGATCGGAAGTGCTTATACAGGAAACGGAGCCAATAACGGGCACAATCTTACCTATGCTCTGGCAGCAGGAAGCGGGCCTGGAGGAGTAGCTGCGTATGCAGATTTACAGGCAACAGCGACTACGGTAGCTACAGTGACGTATACAATTTCAGATAACTAGTACCAACCTCAATTTTAAAATAAAGCAAGAAGAAACCGCCTGTCAGTTTCTTCCTGGTTTTATATGGTCAATGATTTAATTCCAAACTTTACATGATTATAATAAAGCGTATTCTCCTTTTGATGTTTCTGGTGATGCAGGTCAGCTTTCTGCATGCCGGTATTGTCGTCCTAAACGGCCTTACCCATACCTACAAAGTAGAAAATGGAAAGGTATATAAAGGGAAAATTGCTATTGAAAATACAGACAACAAACCTCAAAACGTAAAATTATTTCTACAGGATTTTACTTATCAGGCGGACGGTTCTATAAGCTATACCACCATACGCACCAACAGCAGAACTAATGGTGACTGGATTAAGCTTAATACGAATCTGATCACCTTAAAGGGAAAGGAAAAAACCGAAGTATTCTATGAAATTACAGTTCCCAATCAGCCCGTAAATCCGGGAAGCTATTGGAGTGTAATCATTGTAGAACCTGTAGATGATATAAAACCCAGCAATGATAAAGCCGGCGTAAATATCACTTCTGTGGTGCGTTATGCCATTCAGGTGATTACCGATTATGAACCGGAAAAAGCAAAGTCGGACCTTAAATTTGAAAGTGTAAAAATAGAAAAGGAAGAGGGAAAACAGATAGCAAAAATTGCGATAGCCAACAACGGTAACCTTTACTGTAAACCAACAGCAACTATTGAAATCTACAACCGTAAAACCGGAGAGCGTCTCGGAAGTTACACGAGCATTGCCATGGGATTATTACCACAGACCTCCAAATCATTTCATATTGACATCAGCAAAGTTCCGCCAGCTCAATACAAGGCTGTCATTATAGCCACCGATGAAGACGAAAATGCCTTTGCGCTCAATGTGGAATTAGAAGTAAAGAATGATTAAAACTTGGATTTTATATATCGTCCTATTATCACTATTCCCGGTACTTATTTTTTCTCAACAGCAGTCCAGTCAATTGCCCAGTAAAAAAGATAGTCTAATGCCGGGAATGTCTACTTCTATTTCCTTTTCATTAGAAAACACGTCGGCTGAAGACAAAACCTATGATCTCACCATTACCGCTTCAAGCCCGTTTCTCAAACCTATTTTAGAAAAAGCAGAATTTAAGATCACTGCGTACGAAAAAACCGTGTATATTGTTCCGATCCGTATTGCAGCAGAAGCAGGACAGGGTGTCTATTCAGTCATCCTGAACGGAACAAACCGCTATGATGGAACTTATTTTACAAAAACTTCACAGGTCACGATTTCCGGAAGCCGTAAACTTAGTCTCACCTCATTAAATTCACCGGAATTTATCAGAGCCGGAGAAACGATTCGGGCTTCGTTTCTTTTAAAAAACAGTGGAAATGTTACAGAAAAACTGATCCTGGAAAGCAAAAACGCAGTGGTAGATCATGATGCTTCTATAACATTGGCCCCTAACGAATCAAAAGTGATCGGTATCTACAAAGTCACCAATGCAGAGCTCAGTCAAAATGAATTTCAAAATCTCAACTTATCCGTTTATTCTCTGGATAATCCAAAGGAAAATCAAGTGGCTTACGTAAGTGTAAAAATTATATCGGTAAAGCCGGTAGAAGAGGATATTTATCACAGGCTTCCCGTTTCCGCCTCATTATCTTTTATAGGAATGCAAAATATGGGAATTTACCAGAATGGATTTCAGGGGGAAATATATGGTAAGGGAAGTTTAGATAAAGAAAATAAAAACCAGATTGAGTTTCATGCAGTAACTGCCAATCCTGTTGAATTCAATTCTTTTACTCAGTATGAAGAGTACTTCGTTAATTACAAAAGAGATAACTTTTTCGTTCATCTTGGAGATAAAACATATTCTGCTTCTTACTTAACTGAATTTGCAAGATATGGCCGGGGGGCAGAGGTTCGTTACGATTTTAAAAGATTCAGTGTAGGTGGATTTTATAACCATCCCCGGTTTTTCCGGGATATCAAAGATGAATTCAATGTGTATTCAACATTCAAGATCCGTAAAGAGTCAGAAATCACAGCAGGATATCTTTATAAAGTTCCCAGAAAAGGAGAAATGAACTTCGGAAATATCAGATTAGACTCTGAAGCTCACCTTCCGTACACTGCAGGAAAATTCAAGATCTCTAAAAATATCGTCCTTTCGGGAGAAGCTGCCTACAGTAAAACTGAGCAAATGGAGGGAACAGCCTATATGGCGCAAGCTCAAGCCACTTTTGAAAGGTTCAACGGAAATCTAATGTATATGAGAGCGAGTCCTAAATTTGCCGGCTATTTTACCAATACCAGCACATTTAATGGAAATCTACAGTACAGGATCTCTAAAAAGCTGAATGTATTTGGTAATTATACCCAGGATGCAAGAAATTTTCAAAGGGACACTTTATTTTATGCAGCACCCTACAGAAGGTTTCTGCAGTATGGAATACAGTACAAGTATATTCCGAGCGGCTTTATCACCTTCTATAATGGCTTTCAAAAATACCAGGATCGTTTGGAACCCAAACAGTTTGATTATTATGAGCAATATTTTAAAGTGAGTGTCGATCAGCAGATCGGAAAGTTTGTGGTGAACCTGCAGGGGCAGTTTGGGAAAACAAATAACTATCTGAGTGGATTTAATGGAAATTCCAGTTTCTATACCACCAATATATCTTTTGAGAAATTTAAGACCTCTTTCAGTATTTATGCAAGCTATGCTATTACTTCAAGATATCAGATGCAGAATGAGAAGCAGGTTTATTATGGAGCAAGAATCTTCAGCAGGTTTTCTGACAAGACAAGCCTAAGTCTTTTTTATCAGAATAATTATATGCCTGAGGAATATTTCAGAGACCGGAATCTTTTTGAAGTTCTATTTCATCAGCAATTATTTCGGGGCAGTGAACTTGATGTGTCAGGCAGATACTCTTTGCAACGTGGCGAGCTGGGCAATAAAGATTTTATATTTTCTTTACGCTATACACTTCGGCTTAATGTGCCTGTCCAAAAAACAGCAGAATATACTTCTCTGTCAGGAAATATCAATAATCTGGGTGTAAAAAAAACAGAAGGGATCAAATTAATGCTGGGCAGTCATTTATCTATTACCGACAAAGATGGAAATTACATGTTTAAAAACATTGTTCCCGGAGACTATTTTCTGGAGATAGACCGATCTACAGCTGATATCAATGATATAACAGATGTTTCTTTACCGGCATCTTTACATCTAGCCAACAAAGAAAATACTTTCAATTTTGGATTAACCACAGCATCTACAATCAAGGGAAGTATTCAACTTTCTGAAAATGAAGATAAAGACCAATACCGTTTTGCCCAATATCAGCTTAAAACTGAAAAAAACAAAAAACAAAGTATTATTATAGAGGCATCAAATGGTGAACAGACTTACCGTAAAATAGCATTTATCGGTGAAAGTTTTGACTTCACTTATTTGCGACCGGGAGAATGGAAAGTTAAACTTTACAGGAACGGTCTTGACAAAAGATATAAAATAGCAATGGACTCTTTTCAATGCAGTCTTAAACCATCGGAAACACAGAACATAACTATTCACATTGTAAAGCAACAGAGTGAAATGAAATACCAGCAGGAAATGATAAAAGTAGGATACAACGAAGTAAAAAAGAAAAAATGAAACTGGAAGAACCTATAGTATGTATAATTTTTTGTCTGATGACTAGCCCGATATTCTCACAGAGTACTATTGCTGTCACGCTTCCTGTAGTAACCCTAATAGATATCGAACCTGCAGGCACTTTTACGTTGAATTTTACGGCTCCTACTGAAGCCGGGCAGGCTTTAACGGCTCCTGCTGCCAATACAACAAAATGGGTGAATTATACTTCGGCTATTCCTTCGGGAGGTCTTACGAGAAGAATTACAGCCTCTGTCAATCAGGTTATTCCAGGTGTTGATATAAAAGTACAAGCAGCTGCAGCCTCTGGTGCCGGTGGTGGAACATTAGGCACATCATCAGGGTTGGTTACCCTGTCTACAACAGCAGCAAATATCATAACCGGGATAGGTGGAGCTTTTACGGGAAATGGAACTAATAATGGTCATAGACTAACGATTAGCCTTGTCGTAAATACTTATGCCAATCTTTCCTCCCGAACCAATACACCTGTTGTTATAACCTATACTATTACCGAATAAATAAAAAAGAAATGAAACATACTGACTTTATTATTCACCATAAAATATTTTCTGTAAAGTATATCTGTCTTGCCCTTTTTATCGTGTTCAGTTATCACAGTAAAGCGCAATCTGTAACCGTTCCAGTTACCAACTGGAATGCGACTATTACAGCCATTACAGAAGCTGGAAATAACTATACCGGAACTTATGCCAGTCCGACTAACCAAGCTAGTATTAATGTTGGCTTGCCAGCATTACTTGGAAGTGTAAAAGTTTATGTACATTATGAAGCTAATCCGACATGGAACAGCTCTTTAATTTTATCAGCTAAGCGAACCAGCAACGGCTCCACTCTATGTGTAGGATGCAGTATATCGGGAGGAACTACCTATATTACTGTACCTCTAACTGCCGTTGAATTATTTAGAATATCAACTATTCTATCCGTTACATCTTATACCGGGATCAATATACAGTATCAGGTAAGTGGAGTTTCTGTAACCATTCCTGCAGCAACTTATAATAGCAGAATAGTTTTTACAGTAAGCAATTAGTATCAATCAGCGTTGTAGTCATTATGTTCATGGGTGTCAACCAAAAAAATCCCACACATGACTGTATGAGAATTGATGCTTATTGCTTATTGCTTATTGCTTATTGCTTATTGCTTATTGCTTATGAAAGATAAATGATCCGCGATGAATGATCAATGCTTTTTGGTTAGGCCCTATTCTATTGCTTACTACCTATTCTTCATTCCCTATTCCCTATTCCCTATTCCCTTGGTTTGGGGTATAAATAAAAAAAAGTCTCATACAAATACATGTATGAGACTTTTTAATAAAAACTGGCGGCGGCCTACTCTCCCGCTTTCGCAGTACCATCGGCGCTGGTGGGCTTAACTTCTGTGTTCGGAATGGGAACAGG
>NZ_JABBGI010000010.1 GCF_012927325.1 Chryseobacterium antibioticum
ATGCTTTAGCTCACAACCTAAGAAAGAAAGTGGCATAAGAGACACTTTTCAAACTGGAAAAAACTTCAAAAGAAAAACGAATAAATACAAAAAAAATCCGCCTCACTGGTTGTGAGACGGACTCTTTTATTTTTAACGGAACAAAAATCAATGTTTATTGTTTTTAATAAAATACTGAATGGCATCTTCGATTGCTTTATCAATGGATTGATATTGAATACCTAACTCCTTCAGGGATTTCTGATGAGAATAATAATTACAGATCTGCAGGGCTTTCATATTGGAGGTACTCAGATTTGTTTTAATTTTTAATTTTCTCAAACCATCCCCTATCCATCCAAGGAAGCTCAAAACTCTGTTTGGAATAGCTATCATTATTGGATCCTGTCCGGTTATGGTATTTACTTTTTTGAAAAACTCTTTATAGGTAAGGTTTTCATTGGCTAAAAGATATTTCTCGCCGTTTTTACCATTTTCAATTGCTTTTATCAGTCCTTCGGCTGCATCTTCCGCGTGAACAAAGTTCTTGCCGCCTTTCGGATAAAAAACAAGCTTCTTTTCCCATGCCCAAAAGACCATCTTTCCCGAACTGGGCTTACGGTCGTAGGCCCCAATCATGAAAGTCGGATTTACAATAACGATCTTCGTTCCTCTGTTTTGTTGAAGAAGATAGTTCTCTGCTTCCAGTTTGCTTTGTGCATAATAAGAATGGGTAAAAGGGCAAAACTGAGGCGTATTTTCACTACCCGGAACACCAGATTTTCCATATCCTAAAGTATTGGCTGTGCTCACAAACAGGAATTTTTCCACTTCAGCAGCTGCAGCCTGTGCCCATAAATGAACGGTTGCATCATAATTAATCTTTTTATAATCCTCATAACACAACAAATCCTGGCTGGTTTCTGCCGCTATATGAATGATGGTATCTACCTCCTGTAAATATTCTGAAATATCCGAGAACAGATCTCCTTCTATGAATCTGAGATTTTTATTTTCTTCACCCATCCAGCTGCTTTTTTTACGAACCAGAGCAATAACAGAATAATCATATTGTAGTAATTTAATAACGGTATTAGCACCCAGAAGCCCTGTGGCTCCGGTCACGAAAACTTTTTTCATGCTTCAATTTCTTTTTTTATGGCACTGGTCATCAGAGGCAGCTTGATCCATATCGGCAGCAACTTCATAACGAGCCAGCTGATGGGATTCACCATAATAACTGAATCTTTTTTAAAAAGTTGCCTGATGCAGTAGGCAGCGACTTTGTTCGGATCCAGAAGGGTAAGTCTTCCCAAAACACCCTGTTTTTCAATTCTTTTGCAGACATCAATATTCGTTTTCATTGCACCGGGATTCACAACACTTACAAAAACATTGGTATCTTTCAATTCTTCATGAAGCCCTCTTGAGAACGAATGGATAAAAGTTTTGGAAGCCGGATATACCGTTTTGAAACCGATCGGTGAAAAGGCTGCCATACTGGATACATTTAAAATATAGGCTTTCGGCTGCCGCAAAAGATTAGGAAGTAGCTGGTGTGTAATCAGTGATGTTGCTGCTACATTCACCTGAAGGATTGTATTGATATAAGCTGGCGATGCATCTATAAACTTTTTGGTCCCGCCAAGTCCGGCATTATTAATCAAAATATGAATTTCAAATGACTGGTTCAGCCATTCGGTAAGTTTCATGACATTTTCGTTCACGGAAAGGTCTACTTCATAGTACTGTGCCTTGATCTGATAGGTTTCTTCAAGCTTTTGGGAAAGTTCTTTCAAATGCTGGCCCGGCAGGCTTACCAGAACAACATTGATGTTTTTGCTGGCCAGGTTTTCTGCAAACGCTTTTCCCAGTCCCTGACTTGCTCCCGTTACGACCGCATATGATTCTTTGGTATCCATAATACAATTTTATGGTACAAAGCTATCCTCAAAAGGGTCTTTGAATGTTCAGGATTATCTGAGTGAACCTATTTTAAAATTAAAAAAACAAAAATACAACAAACTGAATTAAAGCAAGTTAACAAAACAAAAACGTTAAGATTTATAAATCAGAACCATTTTTATATTCGGAAGGGGTCTGATCGATTAGTTTTTTAAAGGTGGTATTGAAAGAAGTCTTGGAATTGAATCCGGATTCGTAGGCAATTCCCAAAATCGACAGTTTACTCCGGGAATCCTTGAGAAGTTTTTTGGCGTAATCGATTCTGTATTCATTCACATACTGGAAAAAATTCTTTTTAAATCCGGTATTGATCACGTAGGACAGATGATGGGTAGAAATAGATAAAAGTTCAGAAAGACGGATCAGGTTAAGCTCACTATCGAGATAAGGTTTCTGTTGAGTCATAATCTCTTCCAGCTGGTTTTTGATTTTACTTACCTCTTCGTCGGAGATCAGTTTTTTCTTTACTTCTGCTGCTTCCGGATTTTCGTCTATCGAAATAAGTTCTTCGCGTTGTTTTTCTTCTAAAGGATAGATTTCCTTTTGTTTTAACGAATAATACCCCACAAAATAAATAACCAGCAGAAAAGCGGTGTTAATGAAAAAATTTAGGGCTTTAGAATCGTAGGATAAATTATAAACAACATAGATAATATTGATGATGAAAATGATGACGGTGATATATTCGAGCCAGTTCAGATTGATGCCTTCCGTATTGGCAGAAAACTGCTGAATTCTTTTTTTATGTCTTCGGATCGTAAAGTATGAAAGACCGGTATAGAATAAAGCCTGGAAAAGAATTAATCCAATAAAGACATAATTAAAAATGCTGTTATCCTCAAATCCACCAAAACGTTGCAATATAATGTTGATCCAAAAAATAACCGGAAGAATCAAATACTTTAGGTCTGAAATTTTAAATTTAAATGATGGATTGGTGTAAAATAACACACTAAAATAGAACATAATCGGGGTGAGAAACTGTATGATCTGAACTGAAATGATGGAATGAATCTCAATTGGAGACTCCTTAACCAATGTAAGTACTTCATCCAGCCAGAAACTCGACCATAAAAAAAGAAATATCCCAAACCAGAAATTGGCTTTCCTGTTCACCCGTAAAGGATTGGACAGTGTCAACAGAGAAAGCAAAACCAATGAACCATAGATTAATATAACGATGAAGCGGTTTAATTCTGATGTGTTCATTGGTTTTGACATTTATAGTAAAGATAGTTTTTATCCTATTCTCTTCCTGACAAAAATTTCATAACCCAGATAGATTAAAGGCAGCGACATAATTCCCAAATAGAGAGCATTATGCAGTGCAATATCGGGAGCTGTAACTACTGCATAAATCAATCCGAGAAAAGCTCCTCCGAGGTGGGCGGCATGTCCTATATTATCATGCTG
Source organism: Chryseobacterium antibioticum (assembly GCF_012927325.1). GTDB lineage: Bacteria > Bacteroidota > Bacteroidia > Flavobacteriales > Weeksellaceae > Chryseobacterium > Chryseobacterium antibioticum. The sequence continues at coordinate 3,358 of NZ_JABBGI010000010.1, forward strand.
TTTCGGATTCAGCATCATATATACGGAATACCCGAAATAGAGCAGTCCGAAAATATATCCCTTAACCGGAATCGGAATAAAGAAGATGTAGATACCAATCTGAGGATTCATGGCTATTGAGGCAAATAATATTCCCGAAACTCCTCCACTTGCTCCTACGGCAGAATACCAAGGCTGCTTCTGGTAAATATAAAGCGACAGAAAATTCCCAAGCAATATAGAGCCCAGATATACGATGGCGAAACCTATATTTCCGAAAGTCTGAATAACAATGGGTCCAAAGAAATACAGCGTCATCATGTTAAACACCAGGTGCATGATGTCTGCATGAAGAAATCCTGATGAAAGAAGACGGATGTACTCTTTCCTGTTCAGAATTGATCCTACACTGAATTTATATTTCTCAGTAATACCAAGATTGTTGAAGGCAACGAAACTAATAATAGCCGTAATGATAATAAATACGATTAGAATATTCATAATTTAAATTCTTAATTTTCTGGTTCATCGGTTTCAAAGAGATCTCCGATTACGGTCCGGTCATCATCCACAATACCGTCTCCGGTTTCCGGCTCTTCATACACTTCCGGCTCCTCTTCTACAGGTTCCGGGATGGTGATGTTGATGGTTTTCACTTTAAATTTCGTAAACTGGTTTCCAATAGCTTTGATTCCTTTTACGGTAATAAATTCATCAAGATCTATCGTTTCAACATCGCGGTCTTTCCCTTTATCTTTAGCGAAGATGATCTCTGCTGAAGCCCCGTTGGCTACAATTACATTTTCTATGAATGATTTCGGGTGTTCCGATGGCATAAAAGTTTGCAGATTCACCGTATTTTCCAACAGGAATCTCTTGATAAAATACATATCTTTTTCTCCGTCGTAATAGATACATGTTACGGGCTGTTCCGGTTTCCATTTCTCCAGCACCAGGTATTCATCATCGAAGCGGTTCCCCAGATCGAAAGAAACCAGTTTCACTTCACCGTTTGTATTAATGGTTAGAATTCTGTCATCTCCTTTGAAACTGCCTAAAAGAGTTCCGCGGGCATCAGCATTCAATCTTCTTACCGTATCATCAAACCAGATTCTTCTTGGAGCTAACGTAGAAACGCCTTCCTCTTTCATATCCACCTTTTTTACGGAATATTTGGTCACCAGATTTCCTTTGGAGTCTCTTCCTTTGATCGCAAGATCGGAAAAATCGATTTCCATTTTGTTTTTCCTGATTCTCGGATTCGGTTTTAAAAGAACACTCACCGTTTCTGCTTCCCCGTTAGGATTGGCAGAGAAATACAGGACTTCGGAACCTTTTTTATCAGAAGCCAGCGGATAGTCTGTGTTTCTGGTCACCGCAGTCACAGAAAAACGTTTCATATAGTACGGTCCGTCCCTGCCTTCGCGGTAGATCATGTTATAGACCGTTCTTTTGTCGTTTTTCTTCCATATGGCAACGCTCAGGAGGTCTTTTCCGACGAAAATTTTAGCATCTACCTTTACGACTTTCATCGTTCCATCCTTTCTGAATATAATGATATCATCAATATCCGAACAGTCAAACAGATACTGGTCTTTTTTCAGAGAGGTACCGATAAAACCTTCTTCAAAATTGGCGTAGAATTTCTCATTGGCCACCGCTACTTTTGTTGCATCAATGGTATCAAAAATTCTAAGCTCGGTCTTTCTTTCTTTGTCTTTTCCGTATTTCTTCTGAATATTTAAATAATAATCAATTGCATAAGCAATCAGATGGGCAAGATTGTATTTTACCTGCTCTATTTTGCCTTCAAGGGCTGCTATATTTTCTTTAAATTTATCTAAATCGAATCTTGAAATTCTCTTGATCCTGATCTCGGTCAGTTTTAAAATATCTTCTTCCGTTACCGCTCTTAAAAGATGCTTGGTATGTGGTTTTAAACCTTTATCAATAGTTTTAATAACATCTTCCCAGGTCTTTACTTCTTCAATATCATGATAGATTCTGTTTTCTATGAAGATCCTTTCCAGTGAAGAAAAATGCCAGCTTTCCTGAAGTTCATGAAGTTCTATTTCCAACTCTTTTTTAAGCAGCGAAACAGTGTGTTCCGTATTCATTTTCAGAATGTCAGAAACATTCATAAACATAGGCTTATCCCCAACGATCACACATGCATTCGGAGAAATGGTCACCTGACAGTCTGTGAAAGCATACAGTGCATCAATGGTCTTGTCCGGCGACACATCATTATGAAGATGGATAAGGATTTCTACCTTATCGGATGTATTATCCTCTATTTTTTTGATCTTGATCTTTCCTTTTTCATTGGCCTTCAGGATAGAATCAATCAGGTCGCTTGTTGTTTTTGAGAAAGGAAGCTCTGAGATCACCAGCATGTGCTTGTCGGTATGGGTAATTCTGGCTCTCGCTCTTACTTTTCCTCCTCTGTGTCCGTCATTATATTCGGAAACATCAAGATATCCTGCCGTTAAAAAGTCGGGAAACAGTTCAAATTTCTTTCCTTTTAAGTGGGCGACAGATGCATTGATCAGTTCATTGAAATTATGAGGAAGAATTTTCGTAGAAAGCCCTACCCCAATTCCTTCCACTCCCTGTGCAAGAAGCAACGGGAATTTAACGGGAAGATCAATAGGTTCATTATTTCTGCCGTCGTAGGACTTGGCCCATTCTGTCGTTTTTGGATTAAATACTACTTCCAATGCGAAAGGGGTCAGCCTGGCTTCAATATATCTTGCCGCAGCTGCAGAGTCTCCGGTATAGATATTTCCCCAGTTTCCCTGAGTATCTATCAAGAGCTCTTTTTGGCCGATCTGTACCATGGCATCGGTAATGGAAGCATCACCGTGCGGGTGATATTTCATGGTATTTCCTACAATATTGGCTACTTTGTTGTAACGGCCATCTTCCAGTTCCCGCATAGAGTGCATGATCCTTCTCTGAACAGGCTTTAGCCCATCATAGACAGAAGGAATTGCTCTGTCCAGAATTACATAGGAAGCATAGTCCAGAAACCAGTCTTTATAAAGTCCTGAGACTTTTTTCAAGCTCTCACCTTCGTGCGAGTTTTCTTCTGTCGTCATCTGTTTTTAATCATTTTTCTCTTCATTAGCTTTCACTACTTTGTTCAGAGAGATTTTTAAATCGTTTACTTCTTTTTGGCTCAAATAGGATATTTCATATTTGAGTATGGTAGAACCGCTGTTTTTACTTGAGATGGTAATGTATAATCTTTTGATAAAGAAAACAGTGACGATCTCATAGCTGATCAGTTTATACTTCGGAAATTCATCGTGAAGTGGCCTGTCCAGGAAAGGAATAATATTGCTGTTCTTGAAGTTCAGGGCTTCTCCATCACTGTCATATTCAAAGATCTGTCTGCCGTTCAGGTGAAAAACTACCAGCATTAAGATCGGAAGAACAAGAAGGATATAACTTTCTTTTCCCACAGCATGAAACCGGTATTCGTTCAGTAAAAATGCGGAAATCCCAAATATAACCAACATCAGCAGCATCGTATGTACAAAATTATAAACTGAAGCTTTATTGCGGTTGTTAAGTCTCATTTTCGGTTTTATATTTATTAGTTGGGTTTTTAATCTGCTGCTTCATCCAACATCTCCTTCTTATCAATATCAGTGTCTTCCACTACCAAGTTTTCAAGGATAAATAACTGTCTGTCCGGGGTATTTTTACCCATATAGAACTCCAGCAACTGGTCTATGGTCTGGTCTTTGCCTATTACAACAGGTTCCAGGCGAATGTCTTTTCCGATGAAATGTTTGAACTCATCAGGAGAAATCTCTCCAAGTCCCTTAAATCGGGTGATCTCCGGGTTTTTCCCAAGCTCATTCAAAGCTTTGATTCTTTCCACTTCGGAATAGCAGTATCTTGTTTCTTTTTTATTTCTTACCCTGAACAACGGTGTCTGCAGAATATACAGGTGACCATTCTTGATCAGATCCGGGAAGAACTGAAGGAAGAATGTGATCATCAAAAGACGGATGTGCATTCCATCCACATCGGCATCGGTAGATATAATGACCTGATTGTATCTTAGGTCCTCAAGGCTTTCTTCAATATTCAAAGCAGCCTGGAGAAGGTTGAATTCCTCATTTTCGTAGACTACTTTTTTCGTCAGTCCGTAGCAGTTCAGCGGTTTTCCTTTCAATGAGAATACAGCCTGGGTTTCTACATCTCTGGATTTTGTGATGGATCCGGATGCAGAGTCTCCTTCGGTAATGAAGATCTGGGTCTCCCCTTTTCTTTCATTTTTCTGGTCGTTATAATGTTGCCTGCAGTCACGGAGTTTTTTATTATGCAGAGACACTTTTTTGGCTCTTTCCCTTGCCAGTTTCTGGATTCCTGAAAGTTCTTTTCTCTCTCTTTCGGAGATCATAATCTTTCTTTGGATAGCTTCTGCAATTTCAGGGTTTTTATGAAGGAAATTGTCTAGTTTACTTTTTAGGAAATCAATGATAAATGTTCTTACGGTAGGTCCGTTCGGGCCCATATCATTAGATCCCAGTTTTGTTTTCGTCTGGGATTCAAATACAGGTTCTTCTACATTGATAGAGATCGCTGCAATGATAGATTTCCGGATATCTGAGGCATCGAAATTTTTATTAAAAAATTCCCTTATCGTCTTTACATACGCTTCGCGGAAAGCATTAAGGTGCGTTCCTCCCTGCGTGGTATTCTGTCCGTTTACGAAAGAGAAATAGGTTTCTGTCTGTGATTTGTCAGAATGGGTAATCGCCAACTCTATATCGGTATCTTTCAGGTGAACGATGGAATACAGAATTTCATTTTCCATTTCTTCTTCCAGAAGGTCTTTAAGCCCGTTTTCAGAATAATAGGTCTCTCCGTTGAAAAGAATTTTCAATCCCGGATTCAGATACGCGTAATTACGCAGCATTTTTTCTATATATTCTTTTCTGTATTTGAAATGAAGGAAGATCTCACCATCAGGAATGAAAGAGATTTCAGTACCGTTTCGGTCTGAAGTGTCTTTTTCCTCATAGTTTTCTGTGATGATTCCTCTGCAAAACTCCGCCATCTTCATTTTTCCTTCACGGAAGGATCTTACTCGGAAATACTCCGAAAGCGCGTTTACGGCTTTGGTACCTACTCCATTTAACCCTACCGATTTCTTGAAGGCTTTACTGTCATATTTACCTCCCGTATTCATTTTAGAAACGGCATCTACTACCTTTCCCAGCGGAATTCCACGACCAAAGTCACGGATACTGACTTTACCATCATCCACTTTTATTTCAATTCTTTTCCCTGACCTCATTCTGAACTCATCGATAGAGTTGTCCAGAATTTCTTTCAGGAGAATGTAAATACCGTCGTCTGCAGAGGAGCCGTCTCCGAGCTTCCCTATGTACATTCCGGGGCGCAGACGGATGTGTTCCTGCCAGTCGAGGGTTCTGATATTATCTTCGGAGTAGATTGGATTTATTTCTTGTGACATATATGATTTCAGCAAACATACAAAAGTACGAAATTGTACAAAAATATCCGAATTTTTTCAATTCGATTTTTGCCAATATTCAATCTTAAACATTGCGTTATTATTAATCAAATTATATATTTACGCTATTATTCAATATCAGGTGAAAAAAATAACTCTTTTCTTCTTATTTTCTTTCATTTTGTTATCCTCATCGTTATTTTTTGCGCAAATTCCTGGAATGGTCAATTATAATGAAGAGGATGGCCTGAATAATTCATATACCTACTCTGTCAGCCAGGACCGGAATGGATTTCTTTGGGTGGGAAGTGATAACGGGATGTTTCGGTTTGACGGAAAAGAATTTAAGCATTTCAATAATAAATGATCCCCGGGCAGAGCCCGAGATTCAATGGAAGAGATTCTATTTTTAGTTTTATGAAAAACCATCCGTTTTTCAAACTTTTCCTCTTTTGACCCCGAGGCAAGCCTCGAGATTCTCTTCGAATAAAAGCAGGTACCCGGAATTCCGCTCCTTTCTTTTTATTTTCCTTCCAGTTTTCCAATCATCTTTTTGAGCATAGCCGGGACAATTAGCTGATGAAAAGGACGAACCGGAAGAAAATATAATATCCCCATCCAATTGTGGTATTTCACCGTAGTAGAAATCGTTAAAAAGTTTGTTTTACGGCTCCCCTGTGCTTTATCATAAAGAATAGAAACCCTGAAATCAAGATGTTTATCATTCTCACCCATGATAATTTCGTTGTCAGTCTTATCAAATATCTTGAAAATTCCGACCTTCTCTCCTACTTCAAGTTTAAAATCGTCCGGCGCTTGTGCCATGCTGTGGTCTGTTCCGGTTTTCAGTCCGAACATTTTAACAATACTGTTTCTGAAAGCGAACATTTTCTTCCCCCATTGAGGCGTGCTGGTGAAAAAAGCCCTTCCAATTTCTGTCGTACCTATATTTCCTTCAGTATCCAATACCTCTCCTTTAAAGCTGTCTGTATAGTCAAATATTATTTTTTCTGTTGATAAAACAGATCCTTCGGGAAATTCAGTTTTCTTAATCTTCATGGTGCTGATTTTAAGGTAATTTAGTCTTTGTTCTCACAAATCTAAGTGTCTTTCTGCATAAAAGAAGTGAGCAATCTCAGCTTTCTGTTAAAATATATCCGCAGGTCTTTTCTCTTTGAGCAACGCCTCACAAAAGAAGTACTCTTTTTTATAGAATCCTGTTTCATGATTGCAAAAAATAAATTAAATTCGGGTACATAAAATTGATCTTCATGATACAACTTCCTTTATCTAAACTTTCTAATGTAGGAACTACCATTTTCAGCCAGATGACGCAGCTTGCCAATGAAAATGAAGCTATCAACCTTTCTCAGGGATTTCCTGATTTCATGCCGGACTCTGAACTGCTGGACCACGTAGACCACTTTATCAGAAAAGGATTTAATCAATATGCTCCGCTGGGAGGAATGATGCCCTTAAAGGAAGAGATCGCCAGAAAAATTGAGAACAGCCACCAGGCAATATATCATCCGGATTCTGAAATAACGGTTACGGCAGGAGGAACCCAGGCTATTTTTACAGCTATTGCTACCTTTGTGAAAAAAGATGATGAAGTGATTATCTTTGAACCGGCTTATGACTGTTATGAGCCTACCGTAGAGCTTTTCGGAGGTATTGTAAAACGTTTTGAAATGAAAGCTCCGGATTATGAGATCGACTGGAATACGGTAAACGGTCTGGTAAGTGCCAAAACCAAAATGATCATCCTGAATAATCCGAACAATCCTTCCGGAAAGATCTTAAAGGAAAATGACCTGCAGGAATTGGTGAAGATTGTAAAAGATACTCCCATCCTTATTCTAAGTGATGAAGTCTATGAAAATATTGTCTTCGACGGAAAACAGCATTTAAGCATCTGTCAATACCCTGAACTTAAGGAAAGAAGTCTTCTTGTGGCCTCATTTGGAAAGCTATTTCATGTTACAGGTTGGAAAACAGGCTACTGTGCCGCTCCCAAAAATCTCACCGACGAATTCAGGAAGGTACATCAGTTCAATGTTTTCTGTGTAAACACCCCTATTCAGCTTGCTCTGGCAGAATACATGAAAAATGACGAACATTATAATTATCTGAATACTTTCTTCCAGGAAAAAAGAGATTTTCTGAGAAAAGGACTTGCCGGAACATCTTTTGGTCTTCTGGATTGTGAAGGAACCTATTTCCAAGCGCTTACCTATGATAAAATTTCTGATAAGAATGATTTTGATTTCGCTTCTGAGCTGACGATTAATCATAAAGTGGCGAGTGTTCCTTTTTCATCGTTTTATAAAAACAAGAGAAATGATCACGTCATCAGATTGTGTTTTGCGAAAAAACAGGAAACTTTAGAAAGGGCAATAGAAAACCTTTCCAAACTCTAAGTCTTTAGATAAGCGGAGAAAGCAGCCTGGCCAGATGTTCAAAGAAGACTTTGTATTTTGGCCTTTTCTTCCATGAATCAAGGAGAATTTCCTCGCAGTCATTCATATCTTCATGAAACAGGTCCTGAAGTTTTCCGTTGATCTTTTGGTCAAAAATCAAAGCGTTGACCTCAAAATTCAGCTCCTGACTTCTGACATCCATATTGGCTGTTCCAACGGATGAAAAAACATCATCGATAAGCATCGTTTTAGCATGGATAAACCCTTTTTTGTAAAAGAAAACCCTCACATTATTCTCCAAAAGCTCTTCATAATAAGAATAAGCTGCCGCATTGACCACTACAGAATCACCGGATTTAGGAACCATCAACCTTACATCCACTCCGGAAAGTGCGGCCTGCTTGATCGCGTCGAATACGGTTTCAACCGGAATAAAATAAGGGGTCACAATATATATCCTTTTTTTGGCTGAAAGCACTGCCGATGTGGTACTCAGCATAATAGAAGGTTTGGTATCCGGTCCGCTGGCTGCCGTTTGAATAAGGGAAGTACCAGCCTCCCCTGTTTTTTTAAAATAAAGCTGGGAGATCTCAGGTATTTTCTCTGTTGCAAAGATCCAATTGCTGAAAAATAAAAACTGAAAATAAAAAGCAGCCTCTCCCTTCATATACAGATGAACATCCCTCCAATACTGCTTGGGATTAGGATTAATATATTTATCCGAAACATTGATTCCTCCTGTAAAAACTTCTGCTCCGTCTACAATAATGATCTTTCTGTGATCCCTGTAATTGACCCTGTTGGCCAGAAGCCTGAATGTGATTTTATTAACTGGAGATACTTCTATTCCAACTTCCTTAAGTCTTTTCAACAGTTTCCTTCCAATTTTCCCACTCCCCATATCATCATACAGAAAACGGACTTTTACGCCCTCTCCTGCCTTTTTGATCAGCAGATCAGCAAGCCTGTTTCCTATTCCATCATTATCATAAATATAATACTCAAGATGGATATGATGAACTGCTTTTTCAAGAATTTCAAAGACTTTATCAAATTTACCTTCTCCATTGATCAGTATTTCCGCATAATTTCCCTCCGATAAAGGGGAATGGCCAGCATTATAAAGAAAATTGACCGTTGTCGAAAATTGCTCCATCTGCTCTTTATGGCTTTCCAGGGTTTTATGATGAGTTTCCCGGATGTAGGAACTTACCGCCTTATAAATCTGTTCGTTGCGTTCTATTTTAAAAGTATAGAATTTATTTTTTCTGTAGTTGACGCCAAAAACAAAGTAGATGATCACTCCCACCCCGGGAAAAAAAATGATCAGCATGAGATAAGCCAGTGTCTTACTCGCATTCCTGGTATCCATGATAATCTTACCTGCCAGAAAGATAATTCCAACAAGATAAAGAACTTCTAGTCCGAAAAGAGCATAGGGAAACTGTTCAAAAAATTCTTTAAGCATATTTTGGAACTTTGTGGATATTAAAGGTAGTAAAAAGGTGAATGGTTTAAATGGAAAAGAAAAAATAAAAAAACCAGTCCTTTTTCAGAACTGGTTGTATGTGAAATGAAGATTGCTTCGTTGCTTCGCACTTCGCAATAATACAAGCAAATAAATCTACCTTACAATTTCTTCTGCTATAAAAACATTCCTCCGGAAGCCTCAATTCTCTGTCCGTTGATCCAGCCTGCATCTTCTGTACACAGGAAAGCTACTACGCCTCCGATATCATCCGGAAGTCCGGCTCTTCCTAAAGCTGTACTATTGGAGATCATTGAATTTACGTTTTGATCGTCTCTGGTTCTTCCACCTCCGAAATCGGTTTCAATAGCTCCCGGTGCAATAACATTAGCTTTGATCTTACGCGGTCCCAATTCTTTTGCCATGTATCTGGTCAGCATTTCAACTCCTGCCTTCATAGAACCGTAAACGGATGATCCCGGCAGGGCAAATCTTGCCAGTCCTGATGAGATATTAATAATTCCGCCACCATCATTGATGAAAGGAATCATTTTCTGGGTCAGAAAGAAAACCCCTTTGATGTGGACATTGACCATATCATCAAACTGCTCTTCTGTAGTTTCCACAAGAGGAGAATATAAAGCTGTTCCGGCATTGTTGATAAGAAAATCAATGGTTGAGCTTCCCGTTTCAGTTTCCAAATGATCGGTAATCTTTTTCACAAATGCATCAAAGCTTTTTACATCTCTGGTATCCAACTGATAAGCAGAGGCTTTCTGACCCATTGCCTGTATTTCGTTAACTACAGCATCTGCTTCTTCTTTGCTGCTTTTATAAGTAATGATAACATCTAATCCTTTTTGAGCGATCTTAAGGGCTGCATTTTTTCCAAGTCCGCGGCTTCCGCCGGTTACAAGTGCAATTTTTGTTTTTGTATTCATCTTTTTATATTATTTATTTTACATATTTAATGGTACAAAGTTGGAAAATTCTGCATAAGAAACGGTTGCCTGAATCAATCTGAAATTTGCAAAATTCAAATCATGAGCGAAATTCCATTGGGGTAAATGATGTTTTTCTTTTAAAAAAATTGGAAAAGTGGGCCAATTCTTCAAAACCCAATGCGTAGGAAATCTCAGAAACATTCCATTTGGTCTGTCGCAGCAGAATTTTAGCTTCCTGAATCATACGGTCTGCAATCAGTTCAGTGGTTGTCTTTCCGGTACTTTCTTTTAATTTTTTGTTCAAATAATTCACATGCACGGCAAGACGATCCGCATAATCTTTTGCTGTTTTCATCTGCAACCTCTGTTCTGAGGATTCAATGGGAAACTGCCGCTCCAGAAGTTCTATGAATAATGAGACTACCCTTAGCGAAGCATCATTTGAAGCAGAGAGTTTTGCGGCAGGCTGCAGCTTCTGCCCATAGTGGATCAGTTCCAGGACGTAGTTTCTGATCAGATCATATTTGAAAACATAATCGGAAGCTATTTCTTTTTTTATCCTGGCAAAAAGTGCTTCTATTTCGTCTGCCAACTCATCTTCAATTTCAAATACCGGAATATTTCCCGGCTGAAATATGGGTAATTCTTCTAATGAGAACTGAGATTGTGCTTTAATAAAAAAGTCTTCTGTAAACACACAGAAACTTCCCGTTTGATCCGGATCTTCGGGCACCCAGTGGTACGGTACTTTGGGAGTGGCAAACAGTAAAGCATTTTTCTTAATGGCAATGATTTTGTCTGCATATTCTGCTCTGTTTCGTCCCCTGATCAAACTGATTTTATAGTATTTTCTCCTGTTGTAGGGCATTTCCGAAGTTATTTTTGCCCTTTCTATCGTTTGTCTGATATCGAATACGTTAAAGTGTCCGATATCTTTATGGAGCCCTGTTGGAAAAATACTTTCAAGGTCTTTTCCGAGTTTGGCGGCCATCTCTTTATAAAAATCTTCAAGGGATGCATGTGCGATCTTTTCCATAACTGACGGTTTGTAAAATTCAAATATACAAAGTTCGCAGGATTTGAAAATGAAAAAAATAGTTCTCTTTTTTCTTCATGAAGTGATATACATGTCAATATTTTTATTACCTTAGTTTTTAAACTAACTCACTAAAAATCAAACAATGAAAAATCAAGATTTACCAAAAGGAAAAAAACTGAACAAAAAACAGTTAAGAAGTATTACCGGTGGATTAATGGACTGCATTGATCCTATGACCGGAGGTTGTAGAAAAATATCAATCGGCTGTGCACAGCTGCAATGCAGACCCGGAATAGAGCCTTAATAAAGAATTAAAAAACCGCTCACTAGCTGGATGGTTTTTTTCTGTCCTTTTAGACATCACATATAATTTAGTATATATTTTCTTCATTAAATGATATGTGAATATTTCCTAAACTAATTCACTAAAAATAAAAGATCATGAAAAATTTAAAAAAACTGAACAAAAGAGAATTAAGAACAATTGTTGGCGGAAAGGAGATGTGCATTGATCCAGCTACAGGAGAATGCATGAAATATGGAAGAGGCTGTGCAGAACAGCAGTGCCAGTTGATTATAATAGATCCTATTGATCGTTTATTCTAAAAACAAGAAATAATATGAAATAACCGCTCCCTAAAAGAGTGATTATTTAAGCAAAAAACGCTTCCCGTATAGATTGGGAAGCGTTTTTCTTATAACGAACTTTAATATATTCTTATACGTTGAATCTAAAGTGCATGACGTCCCCATCCTGAACGATATATTCTTTACCTTCTACAGAAAGTTTTCCGGCTTCTTTTATTTTTACTTCAGAACCATACGTTACATAGTCATTGTACTTGATCACTTCTGCACGGATAAACCCTTTTTCGAAATCTGTGTGGATCACACCTGCCGCCTGAGGCGCTGTCCAACCCTGCCCGATCGTCCATGCTCTCACTTCTTTCACACCAGCTGTAAAGTACGTCTGAAGTTTCAATAAGTCGTACGCTTTTCTGATCAGACGGTTTACTCCAGGCTCTTTAAGACCAAGCTCGTCAAGGAAGATTTCTCTCTCTTCAAACGTTTCAAGTTCATTGATGTCTGCCTCGATCTGTGCTGCCAATACCACCACTTCTGCTCCTTCGCTTTTAGCCATCGTTTCGATCCTTTCTATCCATTCGTTTCCGTTTTTGATAGAGTTTTCGTCTACGTTGCACACATATAATACCGGCTTTTTGGTTAAAAGCTGGATATCATCAATAATAGCCTGAGTCATATCATTAACAGGAAATTCTCTTGCATTTTTCCCGTCCTCAATAAACTTCTCCAGATTTTGAAGGGTTTCATAGACCAGGATATCGTCTTTCTTTCCGGATTTGATGAATTTTTTAGCTTTATCAACCGCTTTTCCTACTGTTTCAAGGTCTTTCAACTGTAACTCGATGTCGATAATTTCTTTATCTCTCATCGGATCTACAGAACCTTCAACGTGGATGATGTTACCGTTATCAAAACATCTTAAAACATGGATAATCGCTTCACATTCGCGGATATTGGCCAAGAACTGATTTCCCAATCCTTCTCCTTTGCTTGCCCCTTTTACAAGACCAGCAATGTCAACGATTTCAACTACAGCCGGTAATACTCTCTCCGGATTAACTAATTTTTCCAGCTCAAATAGCCTCTGATCCGGTACAGATACCGTTCCTAAGTTCGGTTCTATGGTACAGAAAGGATAGTTTGCTGACTGCGCTTTAGCATTGCTTAAGCAGTTAAAAAGAGTTGATTTACCTACATTCGGAAGGCCTACAATTCCACATTTCATATTGTAAAATTCAAAGTTTAATGTTCAATGATACTGTTTAGGGTTCAGGGGTCTCCTATTTTAAAGTTGGTCTTTTATCAATTGTAGACCACTGAACTTTCAGCCTGCAAAGGTAGTGATTTTAAAGGGAGATTCATAATAAAAAAATCTGCCAAAATTTTGACAGATTTTCAAGCAATTTTTGTTCATCGATCGATTTATGGGTTATCTCCGGTAGCATCCTGAGCGAGCGGGACATCATTCGGTGTATTTTGCAATGTTTTATCTAAAGTAAATAAAGATTCATCTGTTGCTCTATCGCCACCTGCAATTTTCAATTTATCGATGAGGCTGGCAGCCAGGGTTTCCTCTTCGATCTGTTCCTGAACAAACCACTGCATGAAATTCCAGGTTGCCCAGTCTTTTTCTTCCAATGACCTATCTACAATTTTGTAAATCGATGTGGTATTATCTACTTCATGTTTAAAGACTGCGTCAAAACAGGCTGTTAGGGATTCCGGATCTGCCGGGGGAGCCGGAATGGTGTCTACTTTTGGTTTTCCGCCTCTGTTCAATACATATTCCATGAATTTAATGGAATGGTTTCTTTCTTCCTGCGAATGTCTGTAAAGGAAGTTGGCAATCCCCTGATATCCTTTGTCATCTGCCCATATTCCATAAGATAGAAAAATGTGTGATGCATGAATTTCTTTGTTCATCTGATCACTTAGTGCTTTTTCAATAGTCGCGGAAAGTCTGTTGGTATTCATAATGCTATATTTTTGTGATTATGGAAATAATGATGCAAAAATGGTTCCGCCACTGTTTCATTTTTCTTCTGATAAATTCCAGCCTACTTTCAAGTCATTGATTTAAAACCGATTAGATGTTTAATTTATAGTTATTCTAAAATAAATTGGTCCTATTTCTTTAAGTGATTTGTGTGTTTTTTGGTGAACGCAAAGACGCTGTTTTTTTCTAACTTGGATGCTTTAAGGCACTAGGATTTTATCGGAGATAAAATTTTATGCTGTTAAATGGATGTTTTATTTAAAGGAAAAACCAGTCCTTTTGTTGAACTGGTTTTATTGTTGTTTTATTAAATATAAAAGGTTTTTATTCTTTTTTTCAAAGCTGCTGAATCGAATTGATAGTCAAAAGCAATGTCAAGACCAATGGTAACTTCCTTCTTCCAGCCTCTTAAAACTATTTTATCTTCTTCGCCATATAATCACTTTCGTTTCCGAGCCTGTCAACGGCTTTTATCGCGACTGCATTTAATTTTCTACCTTCTTTATTTTTCGGAATATCTTTTGAAAGGGTGTCCAATGTCAGGATTTCTGTTTCCCAGACTCCGTTGTATTGAGTGAAAAGTACCCATTGGAATACATCTCTTATATTTTTGCTGCTCCAGCTGATTCTTGCGGAGTTTCCATTGTCTGTAACAAATATTGTAGGCGTCTGCAGTGAAGCTGTCTTGATCCATGGTGTTTTCGGCACAAGTGCTTTTTCTTTGTACGGTCCGTTTTTCAAGACAGGAAGCATATTGGAATTTTTGGTAAGCCCTGCAATACTCCAGTGAATTTCTCCGGCATCGTTCTTTAAGATCTGTCTGGATATTTCAATCTGATTTTTAATTTCCGCAGGACGGTCGGATACTTTGATCTCAACGGTATTGAGTCCCGGCCATAAGTGGCGGTTCATGGTGTTTTCAGATTTCCACCAGTTCAATAATGCTTCAAATCCCTGCCCTTTTGAATCGATAGGCCAATAAAGCTGTGGCGAGAAATAATCTACCCATCCTTTATTCAGCCATAATTTAGCATCAGCATACAGTTCATCATATTGAGACGAACCTGCGATTCCTGCCGGATATCCAGGTTTCCAGATCCCAAACGGGCTGATCCCGAATCTCACGTAGTTTTTCTCTGCATGAATTTCTTTATAAATCCGTTCAACGAATCTGTTGACATTATCTCTTCTCCAGTCGGCTCTCGATAATGTTCCGCCGTTTCTCAGATATTCATTCCAGCTTGCATTATCCGGAAAATCTGCTCCCCTGTTGTAGGTAGCATAAGGATAGAAGTAATCATCAAAATGTACAGCATCGATATCATATCTTTTCACAATATCTTTTACAACATTGGAAACGTGGCCCTGAGTTTTTGGATTAGCCGGATCGAACCAATACATTCCGTTCTTTAATTTAATCACAATATCGGAAAGCTTACTGGCCATAGAAAGGCTGTTTACGGCACCTCCGTTGGAATGATGGGCACGGTAAGGATTTAACCAGACATGAAGTTCCAGGCCTCTTTTATGAGCTTCTTCAATCCAGAACTGAAGGGGATCATAATTGGGATACGGAGCCATTCCTGTCTGTCCGGTCAGAAAGTATGACCATGGTTCTATATTACTTGTATACAGCGCATCTGCAGAAGGTCTGATCTGGAAGACTGCAGCATTGAAGTTATTGTTTTTAAGCATATCGAGCATGCTTATGGCTTCTGCTTTCTGCTGGTCGACCGTTAAATCATTTCTTGACGGCCAGTTGATATTGGCTACACTTGCAATCCAGGCTGCACGGAATTCTCTTTTAACTTCCGGAAGTGTGGTTCTGAAGATTTCTTCAGTTGGGGGTATTGCTGTTACAGGTTTGGTTGTAGTAACGGGCTCTTTAGGTTTTGAGGTATTGCTGTTTGGTTTGGCTGTATTCTTAGTCGGTGTTGGCTTTACTGTATTGCTCTGTACGGAACAACTGGTATATGATGCAAAAACTCCGGCTAAAACAGTAAGTTTTATAATATTCATTCTCATCGTCTGCAAACTACTTTAAATTTATTTTTTCTAAGAGATTATTATGCCAAAATAAACATTTTAAGACATAGTCTCATAAAAAAAGCCCCGAAAAATTCGAGGCTTTTCTAATATATAAGAATTTCTTAAGCTTTCGCTGATCTTTCCACTCTTTTTCTTTCTTCTTCAGAAAGGATTTTCTTTCTCATACGGATAAAGTTTGGAGTTACCTCGATCGCTTCATCACCCTGGATATATTCCATACATTCTTCAAGAGAGAATAAGATTTTTGGAGCAACTCCACCATCTTTATCTTTACCTGCAGCACGTATATTGTTTAATTGTTTTGCTTCTACAATATTTATGACTAAATCGCCTGGTTTGTTTTGCTCACCAATGATCATACCTGCATAGATCTCCTCGCCCGGATCAACATAGAACTTACCTCTATCCTGTAATTTAGCGATAGAATATTCAGTAGCCGGACCTTGACCTTTGCTAACCAAAACACCATTACTTCTTCCAGGAATAGCTCCTTTGAAAGGTTTGTATTCTGTGAAACGGTGCGCCATAATAGCTTCACCGGCAGTAGCAGTCAACATCTGAGAACGCAATCCGATCAAACCTCTGGAAGGAATTTCGAATTCCATATGCTGCATTTCACCTTTAGTTTCCATAATGTGAAGATCTCCTTTTCTCTGAGTAGCCAAATCGATTACTCTTGAAGCAAATTCTTCAGGAACGTCAACAACCAAAGATTCATAAGGCTCACATTTTTCTCCATCGATTTCTCTAAGGATAACTTGCGGCTGACCAATTGTCATTTCATATCCTTCCCTTCTCATTGTTTCAATTAAAACTGACAAGTGAAGAATACCTCTACCAAATACCAAGAAAGTATTTGCATCCTGAGTTTGCTCAACTCTTAATGCTAAGTTTTTCTCTAATTCTTTATACAATCTCTCTTTAAGGTGATTAGAAGTCACATATTTACCATCTTTTCCAAAGAAAGGTGAATTGTTGATTGAGAACGTCATGTTCAACGTAGGCTCATCAATCGAAGTTCTTGGCAATGGTTCAGGATTTTCAAGATCTACGAAAGAATCTCCAATCTGGAAGGCATCGAAACCTACTACAGCACAGATATCTCCAGCTTTCACTTCTGTAACTTTTTTCTTTCCTAATCCTTCAAAGACGTACAGTTCTTTTACTTTTCCTTTCAGAATCTTACCGTCTGCCTGAGCTAAACCAATCCACTGAGATTCTTTGATCTCCCCTCTGATTACCTTTCCAATTGCAATTCTTCCTAAGAAAGAAGAGAAATCAAGAGAAACAATCTGCATCTGTAAGTTTCCTTCTGCCACTTTCGGTTCAGGAACATACTGTAAGATACCATCTAATAATGGGAAAATATCTTCTGTTTGTTCTAATGAAGTGTTGAACCAACCTTGCTTAGAAGAACCGTAGAATGTTGGGAAATCCAACTGCTCTTCAGTTGCTTCAAGAGCAAAGAATAAATCAAATACTTTATCATGAACTTCTTCAGGACGACAGTTTGGTTTATCTACTTTGTTGATTACTACTAGTGGTCTAAGTCCTAATTCCAAAGCTTTCTGAAGTACGAATCTTGTTTGAGGCATTGGCCCTTCAAAGGCATCCACCAACAAGATTACTCCGTCCGCCATTTTTAAAACTCTCTCTACTTCCCCACCAAAATCGGCGTGACCAGGAGTATCGATTACGTTAATTTTAACGTCTTTATAAGTAACAGAAATATTTTTAGATAGAATGGTAATACCTCTTTCTCTTTCAAGATCGTTATTATCCATTATTAATTCTCCACTTTCCTGATTTTCTCTGAAAATGTTTGTAGCATGAATAATCTTGTCAACCAAAGTCGTCTTCCCGTGGTCAACGTGTGCGATAATCGCAATATTTCTAATGTTTTGCATGAATGATTTTTACGGGTGCAAAAATAGTGATTTCTAATGAATAATAAGCAAGAATATAAATTAATTAACAAATTCATAATGAGAGCGTTAAACAAAAACATTCGTTAAAGCCTTAAAATAGAATCATTTATGATATTTTCCACATGATAAATTAAAAATATAAGATTAAGTTTAAATGAGTAATCATCTCCATATTTTTTGAAACAATAAATAATACGACGAGTTCTGTCGTCATGCAACCCTACTTTTGCTTTATAGATTTCCTGCAGGAAATAAATTATTAACATCAAAAAAACAAAATTTATGATTTTTACCAATGAATTTTTCTCACCTTCTAGTACCATCCCTGATGCAGACAGAATAGAACTGATTGATGAGTTTACTTATGAACCCCATATTTATGATAGAATATATACACCTTCTACAAGTGTGTATTTTGACGAAATTGTACACAGAAACAGAAATGGCCTATATTATTTAAATAGGACAGTCTCCGAAAGCACAAAACCTTTAAATGTGGCTATTTTCGGAGTAAAAGGCAATGGAACTGCAGACGATACGGAAAATATTAACAAAGCTGTCTTATATTTAGCTTCTAAGGGCGGAGGCATATTATTATTTGGAAATAATAAAAAATATTATATAAAACAATCCATATTCATTACAAATAATGTCTGTTTTTATTGTAATGGTTCCACTTTTAAAGGAGACGGGACAAATACTATTTTGAAAACAGCCTACCTGGATAATAACAGTCTAAAAGGTAATCACGGTACTAATACAGAAAGCCATGTTATAACTTTCTCTCATATAAAAGATGCTAATTTTGAAGACTGTGCTGTAGGTTTAGATTTCTTTAATTTTTGCCATGGTTCAAGTTTAGAAAATATTAAATTTACAGACTGTGAGGTTTCGTGGAAATTTTTAGACTGTTTTTATACCAGCATGAAAAACATTATGTCTTCTGGTAAAAACAGCAATCAGTATGCGTATCAGTTTTTAGGGCAAAACAATGCACTTCTATTAGAAAGAGTATCGGCTACCAAAGACTTTGGATTCTTATTTGACGGAGGAACTACAGCTACCACCTTAATCTCGCCTACCACAGAAGGAGGACAAATTGGATTAAAATTCAAAGGTGATTGTCTAGGCATCGTTATTAAAGGAATATATGCAGAAGCTATATTCAATGCCATTGATCTTTCTGAAGTCCACAATGGCACATTTGAAATCACAGGCGGTTATTTTAATTATGTAGATAGACCGTTAATAGGCCCTGGAAATCTGGCCCAACCTAATGAACCCGTAAACTATGGACAGGTTACAGGTGAATGGAATAACAATACCATCATTGCTGACAGACAATTACCTATTACTGATAGCAATGGCCATACCATCGGATATAATACCTATCGTGGTTTAATGGATATTTCCCAACCAAGAAATTATATTAATTATTCACTTCCTATCGTAGAGGGAGATGGCCTCCTTCCACCCAACTGGACGGTTGGAGATCATAATATTATCTCATCTTACGGACAAATAAAAGCTACCCATACTAAGGCAATCGGCAATGTAAAAAGACAATTCGGTGTTATTCCGGTAACGAGAAGCGGAGATGTCGGAGACGGAAAGGCCGGCTATATTCCAGACTGTACTCATGAGCTGATGGGAAATGATCCTTCTAATTTTGGAATAAAAATCACAACTAAAATTAAATTCCAGGAATATATGATGTTTGCCAAGTACAATATCTATGTAGCAACCTACTCTTTGGGAAGATGGTTTTATGGTGATATTTTCGGCAAAAACCTGTCTGCAAAAGATGTTGGAAATTCACAGATAACCTCTATTGAAAACGAAAACGGGTTTCTGGTTATTAAAATAACAGGATTCAATGAACCTAATCTCAGCTATATCATTCAGGGAAATGTACAGCTTATTGTATAACGGAAGACACCTCATTTTGAGGTGTTTGTTATGAATGAACATTAAGATATTACGTTAATTTCATACACCAATCTTCAATTACATTCACATGAATATTTTTCTATCCAAGAAATTTATGGCAGAGACCAGTAGTCCAAACTATATAAATAAACAATACCTGAAGCAAAACCGCTCCAACAAACTTCAGCAAAAAAGATCTTTTTGACACTTTATGCCTGAAGATAAGCATTCCTAAAATAGCACCAAGAGTTCCACCTATAAAAGCGAATCCTAAAAGTGTACTTTCCGAAATCCTTCTTTTATGTTGAATGGAAAGCCTTTTGTCCCAGCCAAAAATAAGGAAGGTGAAAAGGTTTATTATGAGTAGAATGTATATCATTGGTGCAAAAATAGTGAATTAAGCGGTGGCTTCGAGTGCCTCAGCCACCTTGTATTTGCCTTTTGATGAGAAATTTGTCTTTCTATTTATTCATCATTAATCTTAACAAAATTATTTCTGACTGTATTTCCAAAAGGTGGCTGAGGCACTCGAAGCCACCTTATCTCTCAGTCATCTAACTCTTCGGAAAATAAATCCCTGTATGCCACAGCCAATTGAGGAAGCAAATCAGGATGTATTGATAAGTGCTTCTTTTTTCTTTCGGTTCCATCCCTGGATCTGCTTTTCTCTGTAAAAAGCGAGATCGATACGGTCATATTCTTCAAAATAGATCAGCTTAACGGAAGTCTTCTTTTCGTATGATTAGAACCTTCTCCTGATTGATGTTGAAGAATTCTGCGTTCAAGATTATTGGTACTACCTGCGTAATAACTCCCGTCTGCATATAATAAAATATACATCCAGCCTTTGACTTTCTCTTTCATATTTGTGTTTTTGTAAATATAAAATTTTTTATCATTCCCGTGGCTTCGAGTGCCTCTATTTGGATACCTCTCCCACAATAAAAAAGCTGCTTTCATAAGAAAGCAGCTCTCAGTATTTGTATTATCTAACAATTTATTTTTTAGCTTTAACATCAACAGCGATCTCGATGTCTTTGCTGATCATCCATTCAGCTGGATCTGTTTCTGAAGTACCAAACTTGATTCCCCAATCTGCTCTGTTTACTGTAAATTTAGCCTGAACTGCAGCTGAATTATCTGTAACATCTACTTTAGCAGGGAAAGTTACATTGATTGTTTTTCCTGATAATGTAAGGTTTCCGCTTACTGTTTTATTAGCGCCTGCAACAGCGTCTTTAGGTGTATCTTTCAAGTCTGTAACACTTGTAATTTTGAAGTCTGATGTAGGATTTTTTGCCGTATCAAAGAAATCAGGATTTTTTAAGTGAGCCTCCAAATCTGCAGGTTTTTTATCTTTTTCTGTTACTGAAGCCGGATCTACTTTGATAGAATTCATATCGATCACAAAGTTTCCTGCAGAAAGCTGACCACCTTCAACGCTTAAATCTCCTGATTTTACGCTAAGTGTTCCCCAACGAGGAGCCATTCCTCCTTTGTGAAAAGCTTTCCAGTTTACTACAGAAGTCGCAACATCAACTGGCAATACTTCTCCTTTGCTTTCAGCTACCGTCTGCTCTGTAGCTGTAGACGCAGTACCTGCTGATTTATCTTTATTACATGATGCTGCAAGCAATCCTACTCCTACTAATGCAATTACACTAAGTTTTTTCATATTATTTTATTGTTTAAAAAATTTAATTAAAATTTTAAATTTGAAGAGTCAAAAGTATAAAAACCTTCTCAGATATTCCCTTAACATACATCAAGAAATCATAATTTTTATTTTTTACGCTCTATTGTGGAAGAGAAATAGTAAAAAATGGAGAATCTAAAGTATTTCATTGTATAGTAAAATTACTATCTTAATGATTGATTACAAATATATTAGGTTATGAATTACTTTCAAAAATTATTATCTTCGTGAGTAGTCACAGCATTGGCGCAGTAAACACAGAAAACCGTTTAGTTGTGAATTGCTTTCAAAAATTATTATCTTCGTGATTAGTCACAGCAAACTGAAAATAAAGAAATAGCAGAAGCTCGTTGTGAATTGCTTTCAAAAATTATTATCTTCGTGATTAGTCACAGCAGGGCAGTTTTAGCACTTGGCGGAGCTATTGTTGTGAATTGCTTTCAAAAATTATTATCTTCGTGATTAGTCACAGCCTTGCGAAAATGATGAAAGAGCTTGCTACTGTTGTGAATTGCTTTCAAAAATTATTATCTTCGTGATTAGTCACAGCGACCTGTCTTTGTTACATCACCTTCAATCAGTTGTGAATTGCTTTCAAAATTATTATCTTCGTGATTAGTCACAGCCGTATTCGCTGTACAGCTCTGCCTCTGTTCGTTGTGAATTGCTTTCAAAAATTATTATCTTCGTGATTAGTCACAGCGTAAGGTTTCCCGAAAGATCGCCCAATACTGTTGTGAATTGCTTTCAAAAATTATTATCTTCGTGATTAGTCACAGCGTTCTATCAATTATCGAGGTTGGGATTTGCGTTGTGAATTGCTTTCAAAAATTATTATCTTCGTGATTAGTCACAGCGAATGGAGGGAAGAGCTTGCAAAGCATATGGTTGTGAATTGCTTTCAAAAATTATTATCTTCGTGATTAGTCACAGCGATTTCCGTTCATCAAGGCCATAGAGATCAGTTGTGAATTGCTTTCAAAAATTATTATCTTCGTGATTAGTCACAGCTAAAGGGTTTATGATAGAAACATTGAATCAGTTGTGAATTGCTTTCAAAAATTATTATCTTCGTGATTAGTCACAGCGTCGGGGTCGGCTACATTACCGTCTATATCGTTGTGAATTGCTTTCAAAAATTATTATCTTCGTGATTAGTCACAGCGTTTTAATCAGAATCGAAGAGCCAAAACCAGTTGTGAATTGCTTTCAAAAATTATTATCTTCGTGATTAGTCACAGCTCGAACCGCTGTAGATGGTGTTGCAGACCGTTGTGAATTGCTTTCAAAAATTATTATCTTCGTGATTAGTCACAGCCATCCATATGATCAAGGTCCTTTTGTCACAGTTGTGAATTGCTTTCAAAAATTATTATCTTCGTGATTAGTCACAGCTATTCAACACCGTTTTTAACAGCCAGCCACGTTGTGAATTGCTTTCAAAAATTATTATCTTCGTGATTAGTCACAGCGCTAGCGTGCAGTGTTCTTTTAATGATCAAGTTGTGAATTGCTTTCAAAAATTATTATCTTCGTGATTAGTCACAGCCAAAAAACGTATGACAGTATCAATAATCCCGTTGTGAATTGCTTTCAAAAATTATTATCTTCGTGATTAGTCACAGCTTACAAAATGGTTAACAGTTTTGAAGAGCTGTTGTGAATTGCTTTCAAAAATTATTATCTTCGTGATTAGTCACAGCCATATAATTCTATATTAATAGAAAGGACAGTTGTGAATTGCTTTCAAAAATTATTATCTTCGTGATTAGTCACAGCATTTGTTGCATATAATAAATTGGTTTTGCCGTTGTGAATTGCTTTCAAAAATTATTATCTTCGTGATTAGTCACAGCCATCCCCGGCCTCATAGCCTCGGATCATAAGTTGTGAATTGCTTTCAAAAATTATTATCTTCGTGATTAGTCACAGCTCCTCCCACTTAATATCTGGATCTATCTGTGTTGTGAATTGCTTTCAAAAATTATTATCTTCGTGATTAGTCACAGCCTATACCTTTTACAGGAACGAACTCCATACGTTGTGAATTGCTTTCAAAAATTATTATCTTCGTGATTAGTCACAGCTTTGATAAAGATGGTCCTTATAAAAATGATGTTGTGAATTGCTTTCAAAAATTATTATCTTCGTGATTAGTCACAGCTGGCCTTTTTGTGGCTCAATCATAATAATTGTTGTGAATTGCTTTCAAAAATTATTATCTTCGTGATTAGTCACAGCACGAGTTTGAATACAAGCATTTAAGAAATAGTTGTGAATTGCTTTCAAAAATTATTATCTTCGTGATTAGTCACAGCGAAGGTTGGGAATTTAAAATGAAAACTACTGTTGTGAATTGCTTTCAAAAATTATTATCTTCGTGATTAGTCACAGCTGTTAAAAAATTAGAAGCGGGTAAATGGTAGTTGTGAATTGCTTTCAAAAATTATTATCTTCGTGATTAGTCACAGCATGGAAAAAAACGTAAACATCGGACAATTAGTTGTGAATTGCTTTCAAAAATTATTATCTTCGTGATTAGTCACAGCTGTGCTGAAAGTTAAGCCTGAAGGCGTGGGTTGTGAATTGCTTTCAAAAATTATTATCTTCGTGATTAGTCACAGCCTCAAAATTTAATCCATTGAAAATCAATGGATTTTTCTGTTATTTACGATTAAAAAATTAGAATAATTCGAGTTGTTGAAAGGTCGGTGGGGGTTCTTCTCTATTCCTGGCAAAGAAAATCTCAATATCTCCAAATTGCTTATCTGTAATAGACATGATGGCTACCTTCCCTGCTTTAGGCAACATATTTTTAACTCTTTTGATATGCACTTCAGCATTTTCCCGACTTGGACAATGCCTTACATACATTGAAAACTGAAACAACGTAAATCCGTCATCCAGCAACCGTTTTCTGAACAAATTAGCATCACGCATATTCGCTTTGGTTTCGGTTGGTAAATCATACAGTACTAACACCCACATAATCCGGTATGCATTAAACCTTTCGGCATTCATAAGAATTCGGGATAAGAAATCAGACGTTTTTCTCCCGTATAACATTTATAAAGCGAGGAAGCAGTTGTTTTCACTGCCACCAATAATGGTCTAGTCTTATCATCAATCAAGACATCCACTGTTGCAATTCTCAATAGGTGAGCTTTAAACTCTTTTGTGAGATCCTCGGAATCCGGATTTTGCATCAGCCATTGCATCACGAGGAAATCTACAAATGGGCGATATGGCTCCATTATATCATCTGCAAGGCAATATGGGTTATATTTATTTTTATGAAAAATCCCCAACACAGGCAGCAATCCCGTTTCTACCAATGCTCTTGCAACTATACTCCTTAACACTGCATATCCAAAATTAAAAAACTGGTTAGGAGAATCTCCAAAACGTTGTCTTAAAAAATCCAGGCTAATGAGATATTTCCAGTAATGCTGTGCAGCAATTCCTTCCATATTCGTAATATCTCCACTTTTTACATTTCGCTGATATTCAAGCATAGGTTCATAATAATTGCCTAATTTTAAAAGAACCTCTTTCTGATTCTCTATTTTACATTCTATCGTTTGCTTCCATAACTGCTTTTTAAGTGGCTCACTGGCATCAAGCTGGTCTTTTATGCGATCTGAATGTTCTGTATGTCCATACAGTGGCAACATGATCCCATGGGGAAGATGATGGGCATCACAGCTTATCACTACCACATTATTTCCCATCATTCTTTGAATCAGCTGGTGTGAAATCGTGATCTGAAAATGATCCAGCATCAGTAATCCTAAATCCTCTACAGGTACTTTTCCCTTCAATTCACGGGATGAAGGCTCCAAAATACACATCTGTTCATCCTTGAGCTTTAGATACGCTGGATTGCCAATATAGATGGAACGGGTTATCATGATTATGACTTTGTTATATTTCCTAAACGGTCAATTTTTAACTTCACGCAGGACTCTTTGATCATTCTCCCGTCAATTGCTCTTTCCATTTTATTTAAAGTAGAAAATTCAGTCTTATTTACAATGGAAACAGCAACATTTTGTCTTACGAAGAAAATTTGACTACCAGAGAAGCTTACCACTTTATAAACATTATTCATATTCTCTTTGGAAATGGTCTGAAAATCTAAGCTATCCACCAACTCATCTTCTGCAGCAACATACACCAGATCATTGGGGCATAAATAAAAATCATTTTTACTTTTTAAAGCTACAGGGGACAACCCTTGCTTCTGTCTTTCAATAACCTCATTTAAAAGAATCGTTTCATACGTTCTTTTATCTTTATCACCTTCATATACTGCAAAAAAGAGATTAGTACCCTTTGCCGTTTCCACATATTTATGTTTTTTATTTCCGATTTGACCTAAAGGAAATTTACTTCCTAATTCAAAAATCCGTACTTTGGCAATAGGCTGATGCGGTTTCCCATCATTAAATTTCTCGATATTCTTATTCATATCTTCAATTCCTTCAGGTGAAAAAGCATCTTCTGAACTCCCTTTATATTCAAGATAATTCTTTAAAATTTTCTGAATTCCAGTATCTGTAATCGAACTGATATTTTTCAAATCAAAAGAAGTGTCAAGACTTTTTCTTGTAGCAGTTAGGATCTTTCCTCTAGGAACTTTAATCCAAGGTAATTCCACTTTGCCGGCAACCGTATCTTTATGCAATGGTTTTCTTATAGCCCAGTTCAAGCCTTGTTGTTCAACCAAACCTTTCACTTTAATGTTATCTTTTTCAATCCATTTTTCATAATAATTTGTAGCTTTATTAATCACTCTAAGATTCTGCTTAAAGCTTACAATAATTTTATCGAGATTTTCTTTAGCTTCAACTGTGAAATTCTCCCACGGTTTTAAAAACTGTTTAGGAATATCCCTTTCGATCCTTTCTCCTGTTTGTGGATGTTGATAAATCTTTTTTTCAAATTTCATCAGCTTTCTTTTCAAATCATACCTTTTCATTTCTGATTTTGCAGCCTGATTATTAAGCAGATTAATATGATCTCTGGTTGCACAGGCAATTACTAAAGCATCTAATGCATGATGACGATGGTCTATTCTCTTTTTTGAAAATCCCTTTGAAAATTCAATCGGGACTGTTGGTAAAAATTTCTGGTATTTCTCATTCCATACTGTATAATCGTTAGACTCTGTAATTAAATTCATTCTTTCAAAACGAGGTAAAATTAAGTCGTTCCAAACATCATTCAACCCCCAGTCCTGCTTAAGTTCTGATGTTATTCTTCCATTACCAGGAATGATATCTTTAGAATTCATTCCATCATCATTGACTTCTTTTCTGACAATATTGGAAAGAATACCTGAGACGAATTTACTGATATATCGTGTATCATTAAGCTGACGTTCAATCATCTCCTCCGGAATTTCTTCTAAAAGAAGTTTTGATCTCTTAGTCCTGTTATTAGCATAGTTTTTCTTGACAAAGTCTTCGTATTCTTCTACTTCAAATACTTTAATCCTATCGGAAATTTTATATCCATGAAACTGTTTAATGAATCCAAGACCAATGTAATTGTCTTTTAATTTATTGACTGCAGACTCACAGATCACCTTATTACTAAAACTGTCATCAAAATAACGGCTTTGAGGAATAATATGTTCAATTTCGTACTCCGGTGTAAAAAGCTTGTTAAGTGGAATAATCCCTCCTGTATAAGGTGATCTGTATTTCTGTTCCAGCCAAAGTTTATATTTTTTCAGATCGGATGAGGAAGGCTGTGCAGTTTTACTGATCTTAAGAATATCATCATCTACAGAAATCTCAGAATTCAAAACTCCATCTTCATATATTTTCAGAACCTCCTGCTGCATAGGAGAATAAGGTCTGACATTCTTTACTTCACTATCATTCGCCATTTCTGCCAACAATGCCTTAATGCGAAGGTTGGTATTCTCATTTTCTGATATTCTCTGTGTCATTTTATTTCGTTCTTTTGCCGGAAGTTTCATTTCCCTTCCAAGTTCGATGTGAATTTCACTGAAAAAGTCCTTTACCCCATTCCCATATTTCATCCATATATCTTTTACCACACGGAGTGTCTCTGTTATCACCTGCTCTACAATGGGGTTGCGAAGAGAATGCTGTTTGAATTCTCTCAAATATTCTTCAATATTATCAACAGAGTTCCATTTTCCAGTGAGTGAAGCTTCAGAATGCCTTCCATACACCACATATTGAGTTAACCATAAAGGCAAACCCTGAAAATCACTTTCTTTCTGAAGAGTACGAGTCTTTTCTCTTATATTATCTTTAATATCCTCATCGTATTCACCAGTAATAATTTTCTGAATCCTGTTTTTTGATTTTGTATCAATATCTTCCCAGCTCCAATATTTCCCAGTTCTCATCAAAGGAAGCAATCTCTTAATAGCCTTTTCAGAATAAGAGCCATATTCACTACTAAATGGTGGAAATTTTCTGAAGGCTTCAAAGAACGAATTTTCATCCAGGTGATTTTTCTTAGCAAATGATTTTAAAGCTTTTTCATATTCTGTTTTATCATTAACAGAATAGATGATATGCCATATTTCCTGCTCAATTTTCCTTGTAAGAAATTCAGCCATATTACTTTGTGTTTTGCCTAAACATGCTATTATCATTGCTCTTGTTTCATTGCACGGATATCTTTTATCCTCTACATATCTCCATTGATGCGTCTTATCGTTAAGCTTAAAATGTTTCAATAATGCTTTTTGGTCAACTTCTTTTCTATTATTCAGAAATTCAAAAAGACGCTCATAATCTTCGATTGTTTTTAAATAATCTGAGGTTATATTTATATCATCATCTCTTCTGTAAATGCTCAGATTAAACATCCACTGCCAAATGCGAAACTCCTGGTAGTAAGGATTAGATTTTGGAATAACTTTTAGAAATTGAATCCTCTCTACTCCATTTCCATCTTTATACTTTCTAAATTCTAAAGTACAATTCGAAACAGAAGACTTCTGACTTCTCAAAGGTCTTTGGTAAAAGATAATATCTTCCAAAAAAAGATGTACAAAATCCTTTTTGGCAAGATTCAACTGATGAGCTTCATTATTCCTGTATAACTCCCTCACACAATCATTGTACAGATCATTAATTTCCAGTTCAGGATGAAACTCTTTCTGTTTTTCAAGAATTTGTTTCAGTTCTTCTTTATAAAATTTACGTTCAATGGTTCTGACAAGCTTTCCGTTTATCTTTTGTTTAGGGTTTTGAAGAATAGCATCATAAATGTAAGATCCCACTGTTTTATGAGAGGCATCAATTTCCTGTTCAGTTTTCGCCTTAATGGCAATCCAGTCTTTTTCAGAATCAACGGCTTTAAAGGTCCGTTTTATATCACCATTTTTTAATATAGATTCTGTAATAATAAATTCTTTGGTACGACCAATCCAATCTTGAGGCTTTGTTATTTGCTTTTCATATTTCCACCCATTAGTAAAATAAACATCAAAAAGTACATTTCCTTTTATTTTTTCTCCAGAATCAATAACTTTTTCAACGTCTAACGTTACAAATGTTTTATCTTTTCCTTCATCAAAATCTTCTCCTCTTAACTGATAATATCCCCTCTTCTGGTTAAAATTCAAAAGAATCCATGCCAGCTCTTCTTTCTCTATTTTTTGATAGACAGCTTTCTTTCTCAGGTAATAAATCGTCCAGTCATAAGGAACTTTTTTATTTCCTGATAAGAGCTCAGATTGAGATATTTTAAAATCCAAAAGCATTTCCTCAAACGAATTTTTAAAGATGAAACCCTCATTATTATATGGAAGCTTAGGTTCTGTCTCTTCTCTAAACTTTCCAAATCTTTTATCAAAATCTATCTGAGAAGCATAATATTTAGGTAAAAAACCTAAAATATTCAAAACTCGGTGAAGCCTTTCTCTTCTTAATAAAAATCTTTCTCGGAGCCTTCTGACTCCTCTGTAACCAGTCCGGGCAGCTGTTTGAGAAACAGAATTCCCTTTACCAAAATCCCCTAAAATATCCTGCGACATAGGCAATACTCTGGTCCCCATTCCCAGAACACTTCCCTGCCTCGATTCAGAGTTTTGCTTAATTATAGCCCAACCAATTGAATTGGTTCCTAAGTCTAGTCCAAGTATATTTTTCATATTGATTATCAATTAATTAAGTTAAAATTATTAATAATATTTTATAACTCTGTACTAAATATAAATATTTTTTATACATTTGTATTAGATTAATGATTAAGTAATACAACTGACGAGTTGAATTTGTTAAGGTCCAAACTTAACTTATTACTATCCCAAGTAGAAATAACAAGATCAATAATTTTAAAATTCATTTCTTAACTCTGTACAAATTTAAATATATTTTTATACATTTGTAACTTATTGAGTAAGTATTTTGAACTGACGAGTCAAATTTGTTAAGGTCCAAACTTAACCTATGTGTTGCCAACAACATGTAACTACATCAATGTAAACTAACCATGTCTAAGAGTTCTTAATTTAGGCCGTACAGAGTTAGTTGTGAATTACTTTCAGAGACTATCTAATATGGATAGTCTCTTTTTTCTTCAATCATACTATTTTACATTATTCTTTATAATCCTGAAACAATATAAAGATAGAAACAAAAAAAATACTCGAATTACGGATACCCATAATTTCATTAAAAATTTTTCGCTTATATTTGTTTTATAATTTTGAAAGTAATTCACAATAAGGATTATTCCGTTGTGAAAACATTTAAGCCCCCTCGTCTTATAATACGGGGGATTTTTTTTGCGCCAATAATTTCTGTTTAATATGTATTCCGTTTTTTTCATTCTAAAGCCCTATTTTAGCCTTCCGAAAACAAAATAATGACGACCGTAACCTTTATACAGCAACAGCTCGATATATCCGAAAAGAGCATCAACAATACCCTTCAATTATTAGCAGAAGACTGCACCATCCCGTTTATTTCCCGTTATAGAAAGGATAAGACCGGAAATCTGGATGAAGTTCAGATCGAACAGATCTCCAAGATCAGCAAACAGTTTGAAGAAATTGTAAAGCGAAAAGAAAGCATCTTAAAATCCATTGAAGAACAAAATGCCCTGACTCCGGAACTGAAGCAGAGAATTGAAGAAAGCTTTGATATTCTGGAGCTGGAAGATTTATACCTACCCTTCAAAAAACGCAGGAAAACGAAAGCAGATACTGCCAAAGAAAAAGGACTGGAACCTTTAGCCAGGATCATTATGAGCCAAAAAAGCAACGATCTCCAGTTTCTGGCTTCCAAATACCTGAACAGTGACGTTTCATCTGAGGAAGAGGCACTTCAGGGTGCCAGAGACATCATGGCTGAATGGATCAATGAAAATATGTATGTCCGCAAGAACCTCCGTAGAATGTTTCAGCGTAAGGCTGTGATCACTTCTAAAGCAGTCAAGGCCAAAAAAGACGAAGAAGACGCTCAAAAATTTTCGCAGTATTTTGAGTGGGAAGAAAATCTAAACAGAACTCCTTCTCACAGGCTTTTGGCTATGCTCAGAGCTGAATCGGAAGGTTTTGTGAAAGTGAATATAGGTATTGATAAAGATGAAGCCATTGATTTTGTAGAAAAAGCTATCATCAAGTCCAATAATGAAAGTTCTGAACAGATCGCTCTGGCCATAAAAGACAGCTACAAAAGGCTCTTAGAACCTGCTATTTCTAATGAGGCTTTACAGGAAGCTAAAGAAAAAGCAGATAAAAAAGCCATTGAAATATTTTCTGAAAACCTGAGCCAGCTGCTTCTCGCTCCACCTTTAGGAGAAAAAAGAATTTTAGCCATTGATCCAGGATACAAAAGCGGATGTAAAGTGGTCTGCATTGACGAAAAAGGCGACCTGCTCCACAATGAAACCCTCTACCCCCACGCTCCGCAGAACGAAAGCGGAATGGCTATGAAAAAGATTCGTTCGATGGTGAATGCCTACCATATTGAAGCGATCTCTATAGGAAACGGAACAGCAAGCCGCGAAACAGAGTTTTTCATTAAGAAAATTGCTTTTGATAAGCCTCTGCAGGTTTTTGTGGTTTCAGAAGCGGGAGCATCGGTCTATTCTGCGAGTAAAATTGCACGAGACGAGTTTCCATCTTATGATGTGACAGTGCGTGGTGCAGTTTCTATCGGGAGAAGACTGGCGGATCCACTGGCAGAATTGGTAAAAATTGATGCTAAATCTATTGGTGTGGGACAGTATCAGCATGATGTAGACCAAACCCAGTTGAAAAACGAACTTGATTCAACGGTGATGAAGTGTGTCAACTCGGTGGGAATCAACTTAAATACAGCCAGTAAATCATTATTAAGTTATGTTTCAGGAATCGGGGAGAAAATGGCGGAAAACATCGTTAATTACCGAATGGAAAACGGAGCTTTTGAAGACAGAAAACAATTAAAAAAAGTACCAAGGCTTGGAGAAAAAGCCTACCAGCAGGCGGCAGCATTTGTGAGAATTTCCAATGCTAAAAATCCTCTGGATAATTCTGCTGTGCATCCGGAAGCTTATGGAATTGTAGAAAAAATGGCCAAGGATTTGGGCATTAAAACCAATGAACTGATTGCCAGCAAAGAAAAAACAGCTTTGGTAAAGGCTGAAAATTATGTTACGGAAGAAATAGGAATTTTAGGCATCAAGGATATTTTAAAAGAGCTCGAAAAACCAGGATTGGACCCCAGAAAAGCGGCTAAAGTATTTGAATTTGATCCTAATGTAAAAAGCATTAGAGATTTAAAACCAGGAATGATTCTTCCCGGAATCGTCAATAATATTACGGCTTTCGGGTGTTTTGTAGACATGGGGATCAAGGAAAGCGGACTTGTTCATATTTCACAGCTGAAAGAAGGATTTGTATCTGATGTGAATGAAGTGGTCAAACTTCACCAGCATGTCCGCGTAAAAGTAACTGAAGTAGATGAAGCCAGAAAGAGAGTTCAGCTGAGCATGATTTTATAATTGCTCTTAAACTTCTTGAATACTAAAAATCAAAAAAATAACAATACATTTTGAGCTATAAAAATTTAATTTTCGATTTAGACGGAACGCTTTGGGATTCCAGAGCTACCATCATTAAAACCTGGAATGAGGTATTAAATAAATATCAATTGATCAAAAAGGATTTAAAACCTGAAGATATGAATCAGTACATGGGTTTGCTGGCAGATGATATTTTAAAAGATATTATTCCCGGAATTTCCGATCAGCAGGTTCAGGAAGTCCTTTCGGAAATTGTCCGCAGTGAAAATCAGGTTCTGCATATCTACGGCGGTATTCTTTATGACGGCGTTGAAGAGACACTGAAAAGTCTTGCTAAAAATCACAAGCTTTTTATCGTTAGCAACTGCCAGGACGGATATATTGAAGCATTTTTAGCCTATAATAAGTTCAGTGACCTGTTTACCGATTTTGAGTCTTACGGCCGGACTAAAAAACCGAAATCAGAGAACATTCAACTGCTCATGGAAAGGAATGATTTAAGCGTTGAAAACTCTGTTTACATTGGGGATACGCAGACTGATTACAACTCTGCAATGTCTAATCATTTATCCTTTATTTTCTGTACATATGGTTTCGGAACATTGAGTACAAATGATTATAAACCTTTTGTTTCGAAATTTTCAGATCTTGCACTATATATTTAATCTAGTATTTAGATTATTTGGAAACCATTGATGTTATGAAATAACCAAAATCATAAAAACACCCATGAAAGTATCCGAACTTAAGGACAGAAGAATTATCCGCAGGCCAACTCGTCAGTTTGATGAATTCGGGTACAGGATTTATAATTCTTTTGAATATGATTTTCCCTACGACGCCACTTATAAAGGCAACGAAAGAGAAAGGTTTTTTGCTAAACTCATTGACATCCTACCCTTCTTCCTTATTTTCTTCTTCCTGTTTGAAAAAATAGCGATCATCAGCTTTCTGTATTCCATTCCGTGTGTCATTATTACAGGGACCATATGCGAATGGTATTGGGGAACTACTTTAGGAAAGAGTGTATTTAAAATAAAGGTGATTGATGATTTTGCAAATAGTCCCGGGCTGTTATTATCTTTAAAAAGAAACTTTTTGTGTCTTGCCAATTTTCACAGATTACATTCCTCCAGTGAACCACACATGGGAAAAGGAAGGCACTCAGATGAATTTCAGTATGAATCTGAACAACAAGATCTGCAAAACCTATATCGTTAAAGAAAATAAAAGGCAAGAAATAAGAAACCTACTTTATCCACAAAAAAAGGCCGTACAATAATCTGTACAACCTTTTCTATCTTAAAGATATTATTACAAAAACAGGATTACTATTGAACAGCAGTCTTAGTCTTAGTCTTAGTCTTAGTCTTAGTCTTAGTCTAGCACTTCTATTTATACTCCTTAGAATCCCTCTTCGGTTCCTTAGCTTCCGGCCACTTTACCGTTTCACCTTTATCGTCCTGAGGCATTAATCTCCTTTCTCTGCTTGTAAATTCAGGATCCTCTGATGCCATATAGGCCAATGCAGCCGTTAAAACCACATTATTTTTCACCTCATCAAAAACGATCTTGTCATACGTATCTTTCGTCGTGTGCCATGTATACCCGAAATACCCCCAGTTGAGAGAGCTCAGAGAAAATCCTG
This sequence comes from Chryseobacterium antibioticum, assembly GCF_012927325.1. Lineage (GTDB taxonomy): Bacteria > Bacteroidota > Bacteroidia > Flavobacteriales > Weeksellaceae > Chryseobacterium > Chryseobacterium antibioticum. Next base: position 37,543 of record NZ_JABBGI010000010.1, read on the forward strand.
GAACTCCAGCGGCTACAAATGACGCATGATCAGAACCGCCACCGCCAGGCATTCCCGGGAAATCTGTTTTAATCTGATCCCTTACTGTTTTTGGAACTCCGTTCAGCCATTTTCCGATATAGCTGTATGAGTCTACGAATCCCTGGCCGCTGATATTGATCACACGTCCGGTTCCATTATCCTGATTGAATACGGCTTGTGTCCCTTTCATAATCTGTGGATTATCTGCTACAAAGCCTCTCGAACCGTTTAGTCCCTGTTCTTCACTTCCCCAAAGTCCTATAACGATCGTTCTTTTATTATTGGGATAATATTTCTTCAGGATTCTCATGGTTTCAAGCATAGTAAGTGTGCCTGTTCCGTTGTCTGTTGCGCCCTGTGCTCCATCCCAAGAATCAAGATGGGCAGAAAGGATTACATACTCTTCAGGCTTTTCTTTTCCTTTAATGACTCCAATCGTATTAAAGTTTTTCGCATCAGGAAGAATCTTAGATTGTGCTTCTACTTTGATTTTAGGTTTCGCTCCTTTTTCAGCCATTCTGTAAAGCATTCCGTAATCTTCCACATCAATGTCGATCATTGGGATCTTTGAAGTTTTAGCACCGAAAATTCTGTTCGCTCCCATGATGCCGGTCCAGTTGGAAATAGCGATTCCTGCTACTCCCGCCTTTTCTAAAGCTTCCGGAAGTGTATTATTATCGTAGCCTATATTTTTCACATAGTCACGGAAGTCTTTTCCGGCCTGTTCTTTTTCTGCTTTTAGTTTTTCGTACAGTTCCGGAGTTGCAAATTCTTTGATCTGCTCATCAGAACGTCCGATCTTCTGGTATTGCGCGATAAGTACTATTTTTCCTTTCGCCGAAGGTAGCCATGCATCAAATTCAGCTTTGGAAGAAACTTTTGGAAGGGCTACCACCTCAGCTTCTACGGCTTTTTTCGTTGCCGGACTCCATGCAAGCTGTGTTGCAGCTAATGATTTCACTCGTGGATACGTCATATCTACATGCGTAATGCCACGCTGCCATCCTTTCCATGTTCCAAACTGCTGAAGGTTGGATTCTATTCCCCATGAACGGAGTTTAGCGGCAGACCATTCATTCGCAGCCAGCATTTCCGGAGTTCCCACAAGACGGGGACCTATACCGTCCAGAAGCTCATAGGCCATGGTTTCCAGCTGAGAACTGTTGTTGATTTCATCTACAAAGCTTTTTACAATAGGATCAAGCTTTTCTTTCGGATCTACCTTCACCTGAGCCCATGAGAATTGGGCAGCCAGCACAACTGCGGGCACAGCAAAAAATTTATTTATCTTCATAACACATATTGAATGCTTAAAGATAATAGAATTTGTGGGAATAAAGAAGAAAACGGAATGGTAAAAGGATCCGTGTGCTGATTTGACAATGAAATAATGCAGTGATGTGTGAAAAAATCACCCCCCTCTTTAAATACATACGGTAACAAAGATATTCAAAAAGGAAAATCCTAAAGAATGATTACGTAAGATTCGGGCATAAAAAAAAGCCGGCTCAGTGAGCCGGCTCGGGAACAAATTATTTTTTAGCTTCGTCTACAGAAACTTTTCTGAATTCTTTGAACAATTTGCTAAGTTCTAAAGCAGATTTACGAGCTCTTGTACCTGCAGCTTTGTTTCCTTTCTCTGCTTGTTGGTTAGCCTCACTTGCAAACGCTTCGAATTCAGCGTTGATTTTTTCAATTAGTTCTTTCATTATTTTTAAAATTTAGGGTGCAAATATAGGTTTTATGGTAATTCCAGCCTAACTCCGGATAAAAAAGTTTAGGTTAAAATGTGATTTTTTTCATCTTTTCGTCCTCCGAACTATTATTTTTTACGTTTATGTTAAAAATTTTGGGAGTTTATTAGGCTTATTGGGGCTTTTAAGCCATTATTACAACATCATTTCTCCTTTATCTCTTCTGCATTTATTCTTATTCCAAAATTCTCTAAAGGTGATATTCTCTTTACTACAACAGCACACTAGAAAGACAGAAGATTTAAGAAAGCAGTTCTTTTGCTTGTGTCCCCGCATTTTCTAATAAAACCAGGCTTTCCGCAGTAATCCGGTCTGCAAATATAATCCGAAAATGATGCCTGTACTCATCCGTCAGCGAAAATGTATCGCCAGGAGTAAATAGAATCCTGTTTTGATCACAGTAATCAAAGAATACCTGCATATCAATTCCTTCCGGCAGTTTACCCCAAATGCTGTACCCTCCCTGAGGGTTGTGGAAATAGGAATCTTCGGGAAAGTGCCGACGTAATGCACCCAGCAGTTCAACAGCCTGCTTATTGAGTTTTTTACGGAATGAACGAAGGTGTCTCTCGTAGCTGTTTCCCTGAAGAAGTTTCAGCATGAGTTCCTGATAAATTGGAGAAACGGATCTTCCCAAAACAAACCTTGCCTTTTCCGAACGGGAATAAAAACGTCCGGTATTCAGCCAGCCTAAACGGATGCCAGGCGCCAGGGTTTTTGAAAAGGAAGAATAGGTCATTACCAGCCCTGAACGATCAAAGCTTTTAATACACTGTGGTCTTTTATCACCAAAATAAAGGTCCCCATACATATCATTTTCAATAATCGGAACCTGAAACCTTGTTGCAATCTCCAACACCTCTTTTTTAGCATCATCACTCATAACGGTACCTGTGGGATTGTTGAAATTAGGCGTTAGCACCACTGCACGGATATCATTCGACAGACATACGTTTTTAAAATAATCCATATCGAAACCGTTTTCATAATGAACAGGAATTTCGATAGTTTTCAGCCCGAGGTTAGCAATAGCTTCAAGAATTGAAAAGACACATGGACTTTCAACAGCTACAATATCTCCGGGTTGGGTTACAGCGCTCAAAGCTATGGTTAATGCCTGCAGCGCTCCATCTGTAATAATAAGTTCATCCGGGTTGAATAAACATCCATGAACTGCCATTTGTTGGGAAATTTGCTCCCTTAGCTCCGGCAGGCCATTGGAAGGATAATACCTTAACAATACGGCTCCTTTCTCGCGGATGACTTCCTGCATCGTTCTGAGAATCAGTTTTTGAGGAATTAAAAGATCTCCGGGTGCTGTTGCATTGAATGAACTCACTTCCGAAGGCTTGTTTCTGGCTGAGGTTAGCATGATGTTTTTTGCGAATACAGCATCCCTAACCACTGGAGGCAGATTTGCTTTGGATGGAGAGCTATGAATATCTAAAGTATTGGCTACAAAATATCCTGAGCGTGGATGGCTTTCCACCAGTCCTTTCATCACAAGATGATCAAAACCACTTTGAACAGAACTTGTACTCAAATGGTATGCATTTTTAATCTCCCGCACGGAAGGCAATCGCTGTCCTTTCCTCAGAATTCTATTTTTAATTTGTTCTTCAATAACTGAAGTGAAAATTTCATATTTGTATGACCCCATCCTTAATTTTGCTAATCTGTACTGAACAAATTTACAAAATAACCAAACTGTACCGATTAAATTAATAATAACTGTATCCTTTTTGAATGCTATAATCTTCTAATTTTGAATAAAAAAAGATTCATGAATATAATTTCAAAATTTACAGTAGGTTCTGAAGAGGGAATTTCTGATCTTATAACCATTATCGATGCTTCTGTTTACGCATTATACAAAGAGCTTATTCCTGAAAAGGATATCAAAAAATACATTGAAGATGATATTGATCCCAGAAAGATGATCAATGATCTGAACGACCTTTCCAATCAGCTTATTATTACTTATGCAGATGATCAGCCTGTAGGCTACAGCACTCTTAAAAGCGGATTGACTCACCCTGCGTTGCCGGAGGGGAAAAGAGCCACAGAGATGAGCTTTGTGATACTCCCGGAATTTGATTCACCGGAAACCAGAACATCACTTTGGAAAAAAAGCAGATCCGCAGCCAGCTTCACAGATATCGTCTGGATCAATATACTGGCACATGATCCACTTTTAGAGTTTTTAAAAGAGTCAGGGTTTTCTGTCGCTATTGATGCTACAGCGGGACCTTTCCAACTTCCGTCGCATATATTAAAATTGGAAATCAGTAAAAGCTAGATTTCCAAGAAAAAAGTGCAGGTTTTCGATCCTTTTAAAACATTCTGGCCTTATTATTTGTTACCACGAAAGTTTAAAAAAATGCTAAATACTTTTGTGATTGATATTTTTAGTTTACCACAGATTTCCCGGATAGCAAAGATTGGTATCTAAGTAATTTTTCAACCATTAAGAAGATTTTGAAACACTTTATAACACTTTAGTTTGAAAAGTTTTGTGACTTTTAAAGCCCTCGAAAATCACGTAGATTGAGTAGACTTTTTTGAAATTTAAATAATGTAAATTGATAGATGTAAATTGCAAAAAGTAATGATAAAAGCGGTTCAAAGGAAATTGAGAAAAACTATTTTGCAGATTATCATTACAGAACAGAAAATAGATTTGGATTAACAGCAGTTTCCGTATCTTTGATTTTTATAATTTCTATATCATGAGTGATCAGCTGGAAACCATTGAAGATTATTACAAACGTCTCAGAAAGAATCAGATGAAGATGTTTGATTCGGATGATTTTGAAACAGGAAAGTCGCATTTCAATGTGTCTATGCGGAAATACTGCAGTTTTAAAAGCCCTTACAACCGCCGTGATTATTATAAAGTAAGCTTTATTTTGGGAAATGGCACTTTTCAGTATGGGGCCCATGACCTGTATATTGACCGTCCTGCCCTCTTTTTTCCTTCCCCTCATATTCCCTATTCATGGGAATGTGACGGAGATCTTCAGGAAGGGTATTTCTGTCTGTTCAATCAGGAGTTTTTTAATGGAAATACTGAATTCAATTTATTTAAAAAGACCTCTTTATTCAAAGAATGGAGCAAGCCCATTGTTTTTTTAACGGATGAACAAACCCAGCTTGCTACGCTTTACTTTGAACAGATGTATAAACTGAATAATTCAGCCTATCCTTTCCGATGCAGCAGTATAAAAAGTCATCTGGCCTCTGTGATGCATCTGGCTTTGGAGAATCGCGTGGATGATATCAACCCTAATGAGCTTCCGGCCAACATCCGCCTTTACCGCTTGTTTGATGAGCTTCTTAACAAACAGTTTCCCTTGGACTCTCCGGCTTATCCGCTGGCTCTGAAAACGGCTTCTGACTTTGCGGAGCATCTGAATGTGCACGTCAATCATTTGAATTCGTCAGTAAAATCGGTCACCCACCTTACGACTACCCAGATCATTAAAGAAAGGGTGTTTGAAGAGTCTAAAAATCTATTAAAATATACGAACTGGGATATCGCTGAGATCGGATATACACTTGGATTTGAACAACCCTCCCATTTCAATAATTTCTTTAAAAAACATGCTGAGGTTTCGCCGTTAAAATTTAAAAACACATTTTAAATCTTTGATTTTTGTAATTTTTACTTTGTCTTTTAAAATTCAACTGGATATTTCTTAGCTTATTTTTGCATAGTAAAATAACGAACGAGTATGTTGTTGAAAGAAGCATCTGAGAAAAGAATCAGATTAATAACCATTATGGCTTTCGTGTCGATCCCGCTTTCCGGGTTTGTCACTGATATTTATTTGCCCTCATTCCCATCGATGGCCAAAGAAATGCAGGTCTCTGAAAAGGATATCCAGATCACTTTGACGTCTTACTTGCTGAGTTATGGGATTTCGCAACTTTTTGTAGGAGGAATTCTGGATAGCATTGGGCGTTACCGTCCTAAGCTGATTGCTCTTTTTCTACTGATCATAAGCAGTATTTTGATTACGATGACGGATAGTATTTTATTAATATGTCTGCTCCGTATTCTCCAAGGAGCGGCTGTTTCTGTCCTCGTAGTAGCTACCCGTGCTATTTTTGTAGATCTTTATGATTCTGAAAAGGTGAAACATTATCTGAGCTATTTCACCATCGTCTGGTCGTGCGGACCTATTTTGGCTCCGTTTCTGGGGGGATATCTTGAAAAACTGTTTAACTGGCATGCTAATTTTTACTTTCTGGCTTTCTATGCAGCGTCTCTGTTTCTGTTTGAATGGTTCTTCAGTGGTGAAAGCTTACCTGAGAAAAAGAAACTTAATCTTTCTGAGAACATCAGTCTGTACAAAATGATGCTTAAAAACAGGATTTTCATGCTTGGGATCTTTATTTTAGGACTGAGCTATTCCATTGTAATGCTATTTAATTTAACAGGTCCTTTTATTATTGAGAACACATTTCACTTTACTCCGGTTGTCATAGGATATTGTACATTAATCTTAGGTTTTTCCTGGATGATTGGTGGGTTTATAGGAAAACGCAGACTTAAGCTTGACTTTAAGGACAGAATCTTACAGCCTATTATTTTACAGCTGATCCTGATCGCCGGACTGATTGCCACCAGTTTCTATGCGGAAAGCCTTTTCATTATGGTTCCGTTCGCCTTTTTCATTCACATCTGTTCAGGAATCCTGTTTACATCGTTTTTTACAACGAGTATGCTTTATTTCCCTAAAAATGCAGGAACAGCAGGCGGACTGATGGGTGGATTGGTGTATGTGATTACTTCCATTACAAGCTTTATCATATCTGTTAGTGGAAACGTCACGGAACAGGGCGGACTTGCCTGGCGCTATCTGGCGATTGCCATTATACTATTAGGAATTATCCTGGTGATGCATCAGGCGGTAAAAAAAGAACAAGCAGAGAATTAATCTCTGCTTTTTTTGTAATAATATTAATGAAAGCTATGCATATTCTCTGAAGAAGGATATCAATAGAAATTTCAAAGACCTTTACAGGTTTCCTTGATTATACTCTAAAAATAAGATCATTCAAAATATGCAGAAGATAAAAAAAGAATGAAAATTGTATTGAATTTATAAAAGAATATTTTGAACACGGTTTTTCACCAAAAACACAAACAAAATTAACATATATTTGATTTACAATGAATTAAAACCTTAATTGTTTGAGCTAAATACAAACAATTAAGATTTAGAACAAAATCCATAATTTTATTATTTATAATAAATACAGTTTAATTTTCGTATATTTATAAAAATGTCTATTAATACTTTATAAAATAAGTTGTAAACATTCATAATTTTAAAATATATAAAATGAGAAGTGTTTACATGGGCGAAAGCGATGAACATGAAATCGGCAATATACCGATGAAAGCGATTAGTATTGCGTACTTAATTTTGGTACATCGTTTACCTGATCAATTCAAAAAACTTTTTACAGCGATCTACGAATCCACCAATTTTTATCTGATACACATTGACAAAAAAGCGAGTCAGGAAATTGGTGAGAATGTCAGAATTTTTTTAAAATCTTATTCAAATGTACATATCCTGGATAGTGAAAATGTAGTTTGGGGAGGATACAGCATGGTGCAGGCTGAATTAGACGGAATGAAATATCTTCTGAATATGAATGCGCAATGGGACTATTTCATTAATTTAAGCGGACAGGATTATCCTTTAAAATCACAGAAAATAATCCGAGAGTTTTTATCCAAAAACAATGGTAAAAGCTATCTTAAAATTGCCGATCAGGAAAAATCCAGACCTGAAACCATGAACAGAATTGAAAACTATTTTGAGGAGTTGGAAGATAAAATTTCAGAAAAAACCCATAAAAGAAATTTCATGAAAGATGTTATCCCTTATATTGGTGGGCAGTGGATGATTTTAACCAGAGATTGCTGTGAATTTATTACCAATAGCATAGAAGTCAAAAAGTTTGAGGACTATTATCTCAACACTTTAATCGCGGACGAATCTTTCTTTCAAACAGTTTTAATGAATACTTCTTTCACGGGTACTTTGGTAGATGATGACAAAAGAGCCATTATCTGGATACCTGATGGGGATATCAAACTGCGTCCAAAGACTTTCACAAAAACCGATTTAGATTTTCTTCAACAAGGGAATCATCTTTTTGCCCGGAAGTTTGATGATCATGTTGACAATAACATTATCGACTCTATTAAAGCCCAATATGATGAACCTTTTAAAACATTGGTGAAGATCACTGATGTAAAAAATATAAGCAGAACTATTCCTCATTTAAATTAAAAAAATATTTAAGTTATGTTCGTAATCCTGGTCCAATTGGGTCAGGGTTTTTCATTGCTGCCTACAAAAAAAGTCTCCCCGGAGGAAGACTTAAAAAACACAAATGATGAAAAAAAATATTTTCTCGGGTCAAATATACTCTATTTTTTATTTTTAAAAAGAGCTTTGCATTGTGAATTATCTGTTTTATGATTAAAAACATCTAATTGATTTCTCGCTTATAACAAATAAAACTGCTGAAGTTTTTCCTCACACAGGGTCTTCACCACTTCTATCCAGCGATCTTCATCATTAAGACAAGGAATATAATGGAAGTTTTCTCCTCCACTATGCAAGAATTGCTCTTTTCCTTCTACTGAAATTTCTTCCAGGGTTTCAAGGCAGTCTGAAACAAAAGCAGGACAGACGATTGCCAGATTTTTCACTCCTTTTGAAGGAATTGTTTCTAAAGTTTCATCCGTATAGGGCTCCATCCACTTATCTTTTCCAAGTCTTGACTGGAAAGAAATAATGGTTTTTTCTATAGGTAAATTAAGTTTTTCAATCACTTTTTTTGTGGTATCGAAACATTGATGGCGATAACAGAACTGATGACTCGGATTCGTTTCTCTGGAACAGCAATCATTGAGATTGCAGGTTTTTGTAGGATCTGTTTTGTAAATATGTCTTTCCGGAACTCCGTGATAGGAGAACTGTAAAGCATCAAAATTTTCAGGAAGCTTTTCTCTGATGCTATCTGCCAGACAGTTGATGTAAATATCTCTATGGTAAAAAGGCTGAATATAGTTGATTCTTACTTTTGGAAATTTCTTTTTTCTTACTTCTTCCGCTTTTTCTATGACAGATTCCGTTGTACTCATTGCATATTGCGGATACAACGGAAAAAGCACAATTTCTGAAACACCCTGATCAACCAATTTCTGAATTCCCGTTTCAATGCTCGGTTCAGCATACCTCATTCCGATTTCTACAGGAACATCCACCAGTTTCTGAAGTTTTTGCTGAACTTTTTTAGTGATCACAATCAGCGGAGAGCCTTGATCCGTCCAAACTGTTTTGTACGCCTCTGCTGATTTTGCGGGTCTTGTATTTAAAATAATTCCACGAACGAGCAGTGCACGGAAAATCCAGCGGTAATCTATTACCCTTTCATCCATCAAAAACTCATCAAGATATTCCTTTACATCCTTTACCGCTGTAGATCTTGGCGACCCAAGATTTACCAATAAAATTCCTTTTTTAGCCAATGTTATTTATTTTAATTATGAATGATTGTTAAGTTGTATCGTCAAGTATTAAGTCAATGCTCTTTTATACGTTTCCAACGCTCTTTCCCTTGCGTATTTATGCTCAACCAATGGTTTCTGATCATAGTTGCCCGGAAGCCATTTTCGGATGTATTTCCAATCTTTGTCAAATTTTTTGGTTTGCTCTTCAGGATTGAATATTCTAAAGTATGGAGCCGCATCGCAACCACAACCTGCCGCCCATTGCCAGTTTCCGTTATTGGCGGAAAGATCATAATCCAGAAGTTTCCCGGCAAAGTAGGCTTCTCCCCATCTCCAGTCGATCAGAAGATGTTTGGTGAGGAAACTTGCCGTGATCATTCTTACTCTGTTGTGCATAAACCCGGTTTCATTAAGTTCCCGCATTCCTGCATCTACAATAGGATATCCTGTTTTTCCTTCACACCAGGCTTTGAATTCTTCTTCATTGTTTCTCCAGGGAATCTCTTCATATTTTTTCTTAAAGCAATGGTTGACTACGTAAGGAAAATGAAACAGAATCTGCATAAAAAACTCCCTCCAGATCAGTTCATTAAGCCATGTTTCGCTATGTTCAAGAGCAAATTTCACACATTGCCTCACTGAAACGGTTCCAAAGCGAAGGGCAACTCCTAAATGGGTCGTATGATCCATGGCAGGAAAATCCCTGTATTGCTGATAAGAATCGATGATTTTTTTGTCCAGTGAAGGTTTTGTACATTTTATTTCTGTCTTTTTAAATCCAATATCTTCCAGTGTAAGAATATCCTCATGACTTTTTATTGTGGCCAAATTGCTGAAATCAGTTTCATAGATTTTAATAGTTTCTAAATGTTCTTTCCACTTTTTTGAATAAGGGGTAAAGACGGTATATGGTGACTGATCACTTTTAAGGATATCGTTTTTTTCGAATATCACCTGATCTTTGAAGTCAGAAAATTTCACGTTGCTTTTTTCAAGAAAATCAGCAACTTCCCGATCTCTTTTTATGGCCTGTGGTTCATAATCTCTGTTGAAGAATACCGTATCGATCTCAAACTCTTTGACCAGTCTTTTGAAAATATCTAGTGGGTTTCCCTGATAAGCTCTGAGTCCGCTATTATGCGTCTGAAGTTCTTTATTGATATTCTCCAGAGCCTGGTGGATGTAATCTACCCTTTTGTCTGATCGGTCTTCAAGATGGTCCAGAATTCCGGTATCAAATATAAAAACAGGAAGTACTTTCAGTCCTGAATCCAGGGCATGACACAAACCGGCATTGTCATCCAGCCTCAGGTCTCTTCTGAACCAGAAAATATTAATTTTGCTCATTGCTCTTCAATTTTTGAAATAAATAGATATTCCACAGAATCATTTCATAACCATAAACCGTATCTTCTATCGGAATGGTCAGCATTCTTATTCCCATGAAGTTTTGGGGATTGTAATTCACAATCGGGGATTCCAGACCTGTTCCGGTAAGTATTCCGTTGACCACCAAAAATCCGGGCATCAGTATAAGATAGATGAATGAAGCTTTGCCAATCCATCTTGCTTTTAATACAAAATAAAGTGTAAACATACTGATAGCCGTAGATAAGAACGTGACCCTAGTGTAGATCTTATCATAAAAGTAAAAGGCTATTCCCAATGCAGAAATAATGGAAATGATCACAAATACCTTTTCCGGCAATGGCTTCCAGCCCAATTTGAAAAATTGATCCAGACAGAAATAGGTAAAAATACATGAAAAAGGAATACAGAAGAAAAACAGGATTTCTTCAACCGGAAGGTTATATACCCGGATCCCTAAAAGATACGCATCATTGAACCACCACACTCCTCTTTTGGTAAACCAGATATCCCAAGAGATGAATACAACCGCCACAATAAATGTTGCCTTAAAAAAAGCAGGAAAATGTCTGTTGAATTTTATTTTAGGATGAAATGAAAAAACAAAACAGATGATGACCGTAAAAAAATTAATCAAAAGATAGGTGTAGTGGAACATGGTCAGGCTTTATGTTGATTAAAATACATTTTAAAATATTTTACAGGCACCCACAGAAAGCCAAAACACTCTCCTTTTTCCTTTCCGGTGTGTTTATGATGCTGTTTATGGGCACGTCTTATAGCAAGTAAGTAGGGATTTTCTGTATTGCGCAGGATTTTAAACCTTTGATGGATAAAGATGTCGTGAACAAAAAAGTAAGCCATTCCGTACAAAGCGATTCCGATGGCTATGTAAAACCAGAAATTAAAATCCTGTGTCGTTCCGTAATACATCAAAAGTATCGTAGGCAAAGCAAAAATAACGAAGAAATAATCATTTTTCTCCATCGCCCCTTCATTGCTATGGTCGTGATGATCCTTATGAAGCATCCAGAGAAAACCATGCATGATGTACTTATGGATGAGCCAGGTCATTCCTTCCATGATGAAAAATGTGCCTACTACAATCAGGAAATTCATTACTTTATTTTTTTATTGAAGCGTTCTTCTAAAACTTTATACCGGTAGTTGAAAACGTGCTCAAGCTTTTTTCTGACAAAAATTTGATGTGCTATTTCACCCAAAAATCCTAAAGGAAGTTCATAATCTACCGAGTCTTTCATAAAAACTCCTTTTTCATTCACTATAAATTCATGATGATGGTTCCAGAGTTTATAAGGTCCTTTTTTCTGAGAATCTGTAAAACTTTTTTGAAAATCAACCTGTTTGATTTCCGTTTTCCATTTCATTTTTATTCCTAACAGGGGCGAAATATAATAGTCAATAATCATCCCTTCAAAAATTTCATCATCCGCCATTTCGGTAAGGACTATAAAATTCATATCCTTTGGGGTGATGTCAGAGAGGTTATTCGCTGAAGAAAAAAACTCCCATGCTGTTGCTATATCACAGTTCAGCTGCTGTTCTCTATACATTTTATGTATCATTGTAATTCGTACTATGTAATATTATTCGGTTATAAAAGAGACGTTTTATACTGTACGTAGCTGCTCATCATTAAAGATAGTTTCTTTCCATTTGAGATTCTTATTCTTTGGTTAATGATCTTACTGGCAGAAGTTTTCTTGATTTTCCGGAAAAGCGAAATATAATACCGGAAAGCTAGATAAACGCCGAATCTTGCGGAACCAGGCAGTTTTTTGATTCCCTCCAAAGCGGTTTTAAATTCTTCTTCGATCTCTTTTTCAATATGAGATTTCACGGTATTGTCAAAATATGAAATATCAACATTCGGGAAGTAGCAGCGCCCCAAAATCTGATAATCATCTTTCATATCCCGAAGAAAATTGACTTTCTGAAAGGCAGATCCGAGGATCATGGCGTAGGGCTTCAGTCTCTCAAATTCTGTAGCATTTCCTTCTGTAAAGATATGAAGACACATCAGTCCCACCACTTCAGCAGATCCTACGATATATTCTTTATAAAGATCTGAATTGTAATCTATTTTCTGAAGGTCCATTTCCATGCTTTTCAGAAACTGGTGAATAAGACTGTAATCAATCCTGTATTGGTGGACTGTTTCCTGAAACGCCTGCAAAATTGGATTCAGGGAAATTTTATCTTCCAATGCCTGAAAAGTTTCTTCTTTGTACCTTGATAAAAGTTTCTGTTTATCATAATCATGAAAGCTGTCCACAATTTCATCGGCAAGACGTACATATCCATAAACTGCATAGATCGGATTCCTGAGTTTCGGAGACAGCGCCATGATGCCGAGAGAAAAACTTGTACTGTATTGTTTAGTCGTTTCTCGGCTCACTGTATAGGAAAGGTCGTCAAACAATTTTTTCATAATTAGTTTATTTTGCTGGCTTCATGGGCTGCTATTTTCCCTGAAATAATGGAAGGCGGAACTCCTGGACCGGGAACAGTAAGCTGACCAGTATACAGAAGATTTTTTATCTTTTTATTTCGTATGGAAGGCTTTAAAACAGCCGTTTGCGAGAGTGTATTGGCAAGACCGTAAGCATTACCTTTATAGGCATTGTAATCTTCTTTAAAATCATTAATGCAGTAGCTTCTTTTATAATCTGTTTTTGAGATCAGACCTGAAGTTCCGGTATGTTTTTCCAATCTTCCGATCATCTCAATAAAATACTTTTCTCTCATTTCTTCAGAATCTTCTATTCCCGGTGCAACGGGCATTAACAGGAATATATTTTCACAGTTCCCGGGAGCAGTCCCTTTATCTGTCTGGGACGGGCAACACACATAAAATAAAGGCTTTGTAGGCCATTTCTTATCTTCATAAATTTCATGGGTGTGAAGTTCCAGATCGTTTTCAAAGAAAAGGGTGTGATGTTTTAGGTTGGGAATTTTCCCTTTGATTCCCAAATAATAAATAAGACATGATGGAGCGAATGTTTTTTTCTCCCAGTATGACGGTTTGTAGTTTCTGTACGATTCAGGAAGAAGCTGATTTTCGGTATGATGATAGTCGGAAGAAGCAATGATCATGTCAAATTGCCTGTCTTCTCCATGAACTTGTATTCCGATGGCTCTGTCCCTTTCAACCTTGATTTTCTCTACATTTGAATTAAAGTGAAAATGAGCTCCCTGTTCTGTAGCAATCTTCATCATGGCATCAGTCACTTTTGAAAAACCACCCATCGGATACCAGGTTCCCAATTTATACCCTCCATAATTCATCAGACTGTACAAAGCAGGAATATTCCTGGGCGCTGCTCCCAAAAAGATGACCGGAAACTCCATCAACGTGATCAGCTTAGGGTGGCTGAAATACTTTCTTACAAATTGGCTGAAGTTGGTAAGCAAATCCAGCTTTAACGCATTCTTTGCCATTTTGGGTGAAATAAACTCGAACCATGAATGACAGGGTTTATTCACAAAATCTTTCATCCCGATCTCATATTTCATCCGGGCATCTTGCATAAATTCGTCAAGCTTTTTTCCGGCTCCCGTTTCCATACTTTCAAATAAGGCAGTCATTTCCTCATAGCGGTCCGGAATATTCATGACGCCATCTGAAAACACCATTTCAAACTGAGGATCCAACGGAATAAGCTCATAAAAATCCGATGCTTTTTTTCCAAAATCCTCAAAGAATGCTTCAATAATATCCGGCATCCAATACCAACTTGGTCCCATATCAAAAACATAGCCGTCCTCCGTCCGAAACTGTCTTGCTCTGCCTCCTACTTCGCTGTTTTTTTCAAACACGTGTACTTCATTTCCTTCTTTTGCCAAATAGGAAGCTGCAGATAATCCGGAAAAACCTGAACCGATGACGGCTATTTTCTTTTTCATGATTAATTTTTTATGAATGAATACTCCTGGCTGACGACATCAATAAGATTCCTGGACTCTATATTCCTACTGAAGATCGGATGGTGAAATTTTTCTAATTTTCCTAAAATACGGATCAACTCCATTTTTTCAGAATGGCTAAGATCTCCTGCTACAATATGAGTTGCCGCCCTTATTTTCTGCATCTGATGTTCCAAGGAGATATTGCCTGAGCTTGTGATATGTATGATTTTTGTTCTTTTATCCGTCTCTGAATCTGTCTGTTCAATCCATCCTAATTTTATAAGCCGATTGATAATCAACATTCCAACGGATTTTTCATGAACATTTTTTTTAATAAGTTCCATTTTGGTCATTGCTCCAAATGCCTTAAGATTAATGAGATAAATGAAGTCTTCCTGCGTTGCAAAGTCCGAATCTGAAATGGCAGATTTTGAGTAAGATTTAGCATATCTGTTAAGGTGAACCAAAGATGTGCTTATTACACTTTCGGGACTTCTCCCGTTTTCTTTACCTTCCCAATAAGGTTCATTACTGTCATTCTTTACTGCATGAGATTCTTTTTCGCATAGCCATGCTTTAAAACCATCAACATCTGAAGGGTAAGAATTCATTTCATTCTCTCTCTCAAATTCCTCAAGTAATTGAATAACATCTTTAACAATTGAATAATGCATCTTACGAATATTTAGAATACAAATATACTAAATAAAAAGACATAAAGAACATAAATAAACTAAAATTAAAAACCTTAATTTCCCTATAAAAATTGGATCATAATAAAATGGGCTATCAATAAAGGTTTATTGATAAGGAGAGCCTTGATAGAAAAATTTTCGTCTGACCAGGCATAAAATACATGCTAGTAGTAATATCAACAAACAAATCCCCATAAGACACTAGCCTTCAAAAACATAAGCTAAACACTAGGCTTGGATTTTATCATCTAAGCCTTATTTCAAATATGTACCTCTGAATTCAGAACAATTGATCCGTTTTTCAGCAGCCTACTGGTTATTCAATAATGTCCCTCCATCTACTCATATACAATTTAAAAGATCAAAATTGCAAAATAATTTCAATTATAATGTAAATTGGAACAGGATTGGACAGTAATATTTATATTGTAAGTTCAAAGATTAACTTAGCCCACTAACACCAGTAAAAATATAAGATGGAAAAAAAACTAATAAACAAAGGAACCGGAAAGAGAAAGAGAGTCGCGCTGATTGTCATTGGGATTCTGGTTTTTCTAGCGCTTATTTTCCCGTTTGTGCTGAATATGTATCTCAAAAACAAATTGCCGCAGCTGGTGAATGAAAAAACACCTTACCAAATCAATCTTGAAGATTTCAACCTTAATATTTTCAAAGGTGATATTTCTGCCCACTCCATAAGCATTAAAACCAAAGAGACGAAAGATCCTTCCGTTACTCAAATCAATGGGAATGTTAAAAGTCTGCATATCGAAAATTTCGGGATCTGGAATGCCATTTTCAATACTTCTTATCATATCAAAAATATACAGCTCATTGATCCCAATGTGAACGTTGTACTGGGTAAGCCAAAAGAGAAAAAAGATCCATCCCCAAAGAAAATGAATTTTGGCGTTGAAAATATTCTGGTAACCAACGGAAATATTTCCGTTAAAGACAAAAACAAAAAAGATCTTATTACCGGAAAGAATGTAAACATTAATCTTACCGACATTAAGCAGAGCCAAAATGCCTCAAAACTACCTGTTGAATTTAAAGAGTTTAAAATTAATGCCCATGATGTGCTTATCACGGTCAACGATTTTTATCAGATTTATGCCACGACCATTGATGCGAAAAACAAGCAGCTCCATATTTCCGAATTTCATCTGAAACCTATTGAAAGTCCTGCACTGTACAATGCAAAGAATGTTTTTGACTTAAAAATCAATCAGCTTGCTGCAGACAACTTCACCGTTAATCACGATTCTCTTATCATTGAAAATGCAAAATTCGTAAAACCTCAGCTGATCGTTACTTCAACCAATAAAAAAGAGGTAAAGGAAAATCCCAAAGAAGTTAACCTGAAGATCGGTATCAAGAATCTTGATTTTGGACAGGGTTCTGTTCTCGTTCAGCACCGGGATAAAACAAAAGTGGCTTCTGTAGACAATTTCCATTTGAATTTAAAAGATATTGTCTTCGACAAAAAAACAGTGAAGGAAAAGATTCCTTTTGCATTTTCCACCCACAATATTGAATTTGAAAACATCTATTTCAAATCTGATCCTTTGCAGGCAGTGAACATAAAAAAAATAACGTCAAACGATGCTAATATTTTATTGAATGATGTAGAGTTTAAAGCCCTCGGTAAAAGCACAACAAAAGATCTTCTCAACATCAAAACAGAGAAAGTTGAAATACTGAATAATACCTCAAAATTTGTTGGACAGCAATTGCAGCTTCAGCTCGGCAAAATCAATGTATACCGTCCTGCTATAGAAATCATTGCCGCAACGCATAAAACTAAGGCTCCTAAAAAAAGTAACACTGCAACACCGGATCTGCTGGCCCATCTGGGAGAGCTTCATATTATAGACGGAAGATTTACCCAGAAAAAAGAGGGTCATGAAAAATTAAAGGTGGACAATTTTAATGTACAACTCAATTCAGTGACCACCAATAAAGATATCCTTAAAGAATCGGTTCCTTTTCACGTTAAAAAACAATTGATCACTGCCCGTAAGATTGATGTTGATGCCGGAAAATATTACCGCCTGAAAGTTGATCATATAAAAAACACCGGAAAAGTGACGGCTGTTACTAATTTTGCTTTTCTTCCTAAATATTCGAGAGCCCAGTTTAACCGTTTAATTGCCGTTGAAGAGGATCTTTATACGATAAAGGCGAAATCTATTATGATCACTGACAGGAACTCAGTATTGGGTGCAAAAACAAGTATAAACCTGGATCATATTATTTTTGACGGAATCGACTGTAATATTTATCATGATCTTGCTCCACCAGATGATATCGGCGTACGGTATATGTTCAGTAAAAAACTTCGTGACGTGAAATTCCCGCTATATATCAATCAGATAGATATCAAAAACTCAAAACTTTCCTATGAAGAAGTGGCGGAAAAAGCAAATATCCCTGGTAAAATTACCTTTGGGGATTTTAACGCAAAAATCAAAGATGTAAACAATGCAAAGATGAAAGGAAAGCCAACATTGGTGAAAGTGGATTCAAATTTTAATTTTTTCGGAGATGCCCCTACCGATGTGCACTGGCAGTTTGATGTCGCCAATAAAAATGATGACTACGCGATCAATGGAACCATAAAAAATCTTTCTGTAGACAATGCCAACCTGTTTGTAAGACCCTATCTTAATGTGAGTCTCGACGGCCAGATTCAATATTTGAAATTTGATTATAAGGGCAACAGCAATAAAATTGGTGGGAACTTTTATTTTAAATACACAGACATGCATGTGAACTTTTTAAATAAAAATACAGGGAAAGAGAAGAAAGTCCTCAGCGCTATTGCCAATATTTTTGTTAAAAACGATTCCAAGGGAGAACCCAATCATGTAGAGGTTGATGTAAAACGTGATCCCAATAAAAGTTTCTTCAATACTTTGTGGCAGGGAATTATGGAAGGGCTGAAAAAATATCTTATTTAATCTGAGTTTGGATTAAAAGCTGGAGGCTTGAAGAGGACCGGAAGCTGTCTTGAGATTAAATCATGCACTGCACATACCAAGCAGCATCAAAAATTTTCTCATATCTTATATTATAACCCATAATGATGTTATGAATATAATTAATTAAAAATGATCTTCGCCCATCTTTTTTTTACTTTTTATTTCGGACTTAGCAGGTATTCCGGAAATGCCTGTTCGGTACGCCAAATACGATCCAGCCGCAGAAAACAGATAGAGAATTTCAAAAAAAGGGTCCTCAAATTACAGCTGAATATTTCTTTTGTCGCATAATTTTCATTTTTACTTTGATTTTCTTTAGCTTCTGGGTAAATTTGTAGAAAATTAAATTTATGAACTATACGCTTGAACTCAGTACACAGGAATCTGATTCTAATATTGTATTTAACACAATTGTATTTGATCCGTTCAAGGTTAATATAGTGGAAAGATACGTTGGACGAATGAATTTTCATCCCAAATTATCTTATGTCTTATTTAAAGTCAGGACTTTGGATAATGAAATCATTAAAACAAAGGAAGGTAATGGAAGGGTTAAAATCAAAGGCGATCATTTTGAAACGTATCAAAAACTGATACAGGTCCTGAATTCATATGATTATAAAAACAGGCTGATCAACAGACAGGAAGCTGATCAGAATTATGTTCATTTTATTTTGAGTCTGGTGCTTGCCAATTATCAACTTAATTAACCACTGTCACATTACCCTGCTTATCTGGAGATTTGAAAACGGTCTGATGGCAGAGCTAAAAGCTTTTGTTATCAGTAAATAATCCCTCTGAATTAGAGTGGAAAGTTCCTATTGAACCTGGTAAAACAAGATTAATTTTTGTGCAAAAATAAGCAAAGGCTTCCGGTTCATTCCGGAAGCCTTTTTTATCGCCTGAAAGAATCTACTTTGTTGTATTCTTTTTCATAAAAGCAACAGCATCAACTTCTATCATCATATCATCCAGGGCTAATTTGGGAACGGGAATCAGAGTACTGGCCGGGAATTGATGATTCTTCCAAGTTGCATGCATTTCCTCTGTCCAGATTGTAAGCTTTTCCTGATCATGATCAACCATAAGGATGGTGATTTTCAGAACATCATTAACTCCCAGTCCATAGTCCGCAAGCACTGTTTCCAGATTCTTCAAGGCATGTTTCACCTGAGTTCTAAAATCTTTGGAAAGACTATGTTTCAAATCCTCGCCACCGCTTTGTCCGGATATGAAGACATATTTACCTTCACCTTCAGGAGCTGCAGAATGAGAAAAAGCAAACGGAGTGGGATCAAAAAGAGCTTTTGGATTCTTGATGATGACAGAACCTGTATTGTTTTGCTGACTGATGGCATTGTGGTTTTTATTTTGTGAAAAGGCCAGACAACCTATGTAGAGTGCGGACAGACTAAATAATATACGTTTCATGATATTTTTTGTATTGAATTAGTAGAGCAAATGTAGATTTCAAAATTTTTAAAACCTTCAACATATGTTGATATTTTTGCTCTTTATTGGCAGTATATTCGCTGAATTTTTATATCCTGTTTATTCGTATTAAGGATATAAAAAATGGACGAATCATTTTTAATGATTCGTCCATTCTAGTTCTTTAAAAACGTACTGTTAATTAATCAAATATACAAATATTCAATTTTTGAACAATTTTTATTTTATCAATACACTAGATCATAAAACATAGAATGCTTTATAGTTTTTTTTCTATATAGGATAGAATTTTATAGGCAGTCTCTATTCTAGATGAATTGGGGTAATTTTTATTGGCAAGGATCACGACACCAATTTTTTTCGAAGGAACAAACATTACGTATCCTCCGAACCCATTTGTTGATCCTGTTTTATTAATTAGCACATTGGATTCCGGCTGTTGGTGCGGAAGAATTTCTTTTACGGGATTCGGCTTATAGATCATATCATATGAATTCCCTTTTTGCAACCGTTCCAATGAAACGGGATAGTTGTATTGTTCCCATATAAGGTTCTGCGTCATCTCCGTTGTTTTAAAATAGCCGATGTGAGTATTCATTAGCGCTACAGACAGGTTATTTTTCACATTTCCTATTCCCATATTGGCATCTACAAACGTTATCATATCCTTTGTGCAGGACTTGATTCCGTAAGCTTCATCTG
Source organism: Chryseobacterium antibioticum (assembly GCF_012927325.1). Lineage (GTDB taxonomy): Bacteria > Bacteroidota > Bacteroidia > Flavobacteriales > Weeksellaceae > Chryseobacterium > Chryseobacterium antibioticum. The sequence goes on from NZ_JABBGI010000010.1 coordinate 57,992, forward strand.
CTAAAACAGCAGGATTTACTCTTACAGGATCATTAGTTTTATTGTAGCCTTGCGCATATTCATCTAAATATTCTGAAGGAACTTTATAGAATGTATTTTTCAAACCCATTTTTACAAAAATATTGTCCGTCATTGCTTTTACAAAAGGCTCTCGCATTGTTTTACCTGCAATTACCCCTAATAAACCAATTCCAGGATTCGTGTAAACTCTGTATGCACTTACAGGATAATCCGGTTTCCATGTTTTATAATAATTGATGAGTTGCTTATCATTGGTAATTTCATCAGGTAACTGTAATGGAAAACCACCCGCAGTATGAGTGCCTAAATTATAAAGCGCTATTGTATCAAAAACCGTATTCTTTAATTCGGGCATATACATACTTACCGGATCAGAAAGATTAAGATTTCCTTCCACATGTGATAAGGTGGCTAAAGAAGCGGTGAAAGTTTTACTGATAGAGCCCAATTCAAATAAAGTCTCATTTGTCACTTTCGCTTCCTTATCTTTAGATAATATTCCATAGTTGTAAAAGGAATGTTTACCGTTGACTGTTATACCAATGCTTAATCCCGGAATTTCATTTTCAACCATTAAAGGTTTAGCTAATCCATCAACAAAAGTTTTCACATTTTGACCTTTTGAAGTATTACAACTTAAAAAAAAACTTAAACTACTAACAAGTATTATTTTTGTACAGTTTTGTAAGGAAGAATTCTTTACATTTCTTGCAATTTTATTCATTGTATTTATATTTATCTAATTCTCCATTTTCTGAAAATATAAGAATGTTCCTTGTATTTGTTTCGGTTTTTCTTCATGGGAATTTCAAATTTCAAAATATTAAATTCTGAACAACCTTTATTTTCTGTTTTACAAATGCACTACGGGTTATATATTACTTACCATTTAACCTTTCGCTTTTTCATCAGTGAAAAACTGGAAGCCTTCTTTTTTATCAATCAGCTGTAGCGGATATAATGCAGGATTATATTCTCCATTGAGAACTTCATTCAGTGCATGTTTTTTTGACCCCCCGAATGCAACAACCAGTATATTTTCAGCTTTGTTAATCAATGGTGCGGTCAACGTGATCCTGAACATGTCCTGAGGCTTCAGATAATAGGCAGAAACCCACTTTTCTTTTTCTTCTAATACATTTTCACCCGGAAATAGCGAAGCGGTATGACCATCATCTCCCATTCCTAACAGGATGAAATCAAAAATACCTTCATTTCCAAGAATATTTCTGATCTTCTGTTCGTATTCTTTAGCATAATCTTCCGGACTTATTCCGTCCTGATACATTGGAAAAATTTGCTCTTTATTTACGGGAACCTGATCGAAAAGTGATTCAAACGTCATCTTTGCATTGCTTTTTTCATCATCTAAAGAAACCCATCGCTCATCCACCCAAAAAAAGTAGACTTTGTTCCATTCAATCTTTTCCGAATATTCTTCAGTCGCCAACAATTTAAAAATAGCTTTAGGTGAAGAACCTCCGCTTAATGCAACCACAAAACGGTTATTTTTCTGAATAGATTTTTTTGAGAGATCAACAAAGGTATCTGCTGCTTTTTTATACAGCTTATCCAAATCATCAAATACTGTGATATTCATTTTCGTCTAATTTAAATTTATATTGTTTTATACCCAGTTATGCCCCTGTCTTTCAACCAATGCAATACTTTCTTTCGGTCCCCAGCTTCCTGCTTCATAGTTTGGAAAAGCTGCATCTTTATTATTTTCCCAGGCTTCCTGTATGGTTTTTACCACATCCCAGGCTTCTTCCACCTGATCAGAACGCATAAACAAAGTAAGATCACCTATAAGCGCATCCAGCAAAAGGGTTTCGTAAGCTTCGGGAGTATCTTCCTGACAGGCGAAATTATCAAAAATCATTTCAACAGGTTTTAAAACCAAAGAAAGTCCCGGTTTTTTCGCCATAAACTGTAGTCTGATATCCATCAGCGGCTGAATATTAATAATCAGTCTATTAGCTGATAAAAGCTGTGAACTTTCTGAAAATGTGGAATGTGGAAGCGGTTTAAACTGAATGGTAATATAAGAGTGCTTTTCCTTCATTTTTTTCCCTGTACGAACGTAGAAAGGAACATCCTGCCATCTTTCGTTGTCCAGATAGAATTTTACCGCTGCAAAAGTTTCTGTATTAGAATCCGCAGCAATACCATCTTCCTGACGATAGCCTTTAGCCTCTACTCCATTGATCGTCCCTTTTCCGTATTGACCTCTTACCGCATAATGATCCACCTGATCAGCTGAAATTCTTCGAATCGACTTCAGGACATCTACTTTACGGTCTCTGATCTCACCCGATTCCAATGAAGCCGGTGGCTCCATAGCCACCATACACAGAATCTGCAACAAGTGGTTTTGAATCATATCCTTCAGAGCGCCTGTTTGTTCGTAGAAAGCGCCTCTTGTTTCAACACCTACCTCTTCAGCCACGGTAATCTGTACAGATTCTATATGTTTATGATCCCATAAAGGTTCAAAAATAGAATTTCCAAATCTAAACGCCAGTATATTCTGAACCGTTTCTTTACCCAGATAATGATCGATACGGTAGATCTGCTCTTCTTCAAAAGCCTCAGCAAGCAAACTGTTCAGCTCTATCGCAGACTGTTTGTCATGACCAAAGGGTTTCTCAATAATGATACGGTCTTTTTTAGGATCAGAAGCTAATAACGTATTTTTGATATGATTGGAAATGATGGAAACGAAATTGGGTCCGATTGATAAATAAAACAACCTGTTCCCTCTTGTTCCGTAAACCGTATCAAAGTCCTCAAGTTTCTGATACAGATTCTTGTAAGAACTCTCCTCGTCCAGCTGATGCTGGAAATAGGTAATATGGGCCTGAAAACCTGCCCAATCTTCTGAAGTTATCTTTTTTCTTGAGAAATACTCAAGATTTTCTTTAATGTAATTTTTAAAATATTCATTGGTTTGATCTGCCCTTCCCAGTGCTAAAATATTAAAACCTTTGGGCATCCTGCCATCGATATATAAATTATAAAACGCCGGAAAAAGTTTTCTTTTTGCCAAATCTCCTGTAGCACCAAAAATTATGATTGTAGTTGGCTTCAAGACTTTATTTTCATTCATTTTTCCGAATTTTAATTTTTTACTGTTTGCCAAGACGTGTGAAAAACACCTTCTCTGTCGGTACGTTGATAGGTATGGGCTCCGAAATAATCACGCTGAGCCTGAATAAGATTCACAGGCAGTGATTGTGTGGTATAGGCATCAAAATATCCTAAAGCAGTCTGAATCCCCAAACTTGAAATTCCGTTTGAAGCAGCAAAAGCAGCCGTTTTTCGTAATGAAGCTAGTTTTTCTTTAACGATCACAGCAATATCTTTATCCAGTAAAATATTAGATAAATCAGGATCCTGGGTATATGCGGAATAAAACTTTTCCAGCAGAACTGAACGAATGATACAGCCTCCTCTCCAAATTTTTACAACATCTTTTAATGGAATCCGGAAATCATACTCCTTAGAAGCTTTAACCAATAAAGCTAAACCTTGTGCATAACTGATTAATGTAGCCAGATACAGAGCATCCCCTACTTCTTTAATGAATAACTCAGTATTTTCAGGGTTTGTTATTTGTTTTTCAGAATAGAGTTGAGAAGCCTGAACCCGCTCTTCCTTATACGCTGATAAAATTCTTGAAGTCACAGCAATATCAATGGTTGGAATAGAGACCCCAATTTCCATAGCTTGCTCAGAGGTCCATTTCCCGGTTCCTTTTGCTCCTGCTTTATCTAAGATCTGATCTACAAGGTAGCCTTCCGTTAATGAATCTTTCTGTTGGAAAATATCTCTGGTGATCTCAATTAAAAACGAATTCATTTCGCCATTATTCCATTCTTTGAAAACGTCGTATAGCTGATCGTTATTTAAGTTAGCTCCTCTTTTTAGTAAATCGTAGGCTTCGCTGATGAGCTGCATAATGGCATATTCAATTCCATTGTGAACCATTTTCACATAATTCCCTGCGGAATCTTTTCCCATATAAGCGGTACAGGCTTCATTCTCTACTTTTGCAGCAATGGCTTCAAGCATTGGCTGAAGAAGATGGAAAGCTTCCAGATCTCCTCCGGGCATAATACTAGGACCTGTTCTGGCTCCTTTTTCACCTCCGGAAACGCCCATTCCCATAAAATGCAGATTTTTTGAAGCTAAATCAGCAACACGTCTGTTGGTATCTTTGAAATAAGAATTACCAGCATCAATAACGATGTCTCCTTGGCTTAAAAGCGGTGTAATGCTTTCCAGAACGGCATCTACAGGTTTTCCTGCAGGAACCATAAGTATGATTTTCCTAGGAGCTTCCAGTGCGGATACAAAATCCCCTAAAGTAGCGGTCCCTTTTACTTTCATTTCTGAAGTGGCACCTTCTTGTAATTCTTTTACTTTCTCTTCATCAAGGTCAAATCCTGCGATCGAAAACCCGTTGTCAGCAATATTATAAAGAAGATTCCTCCCCATCACTCCGAGACCCACTATCCCGTAATTATATTTATCCATTTTTATTGATATTTATATGAATTCTATTTTACGGAGTATAAAATTACGTAAATGCTAATGAGTAAAAAAATAAAAGGATGGAAAAAATTACCAACCTTTTCATATATCATTCATTTATAGACCAATAGTACACCATCGTTTTTTGCAATATCTGCGATTGCTATTTTTTTAGTACATTTTTTCCTGACACCTCCTCTGCAGGACTATAAAAATGATTAACAAAGAATACGAAAGATAATAACCAGATATATTAAATTTTATATCAAATAATTATATGAGGAAAAATCAGATTGATTTAAGCGTTTAACATGTACTAATCAGGAAACTCAAATTCCCATTCAATATTTCCCAAAATAACACCGAAGCTTTATAATAATAATATGTTTTTAATTCCAATTATATAAAATAAACAGTATACAACATTTAGTACAAATACCTACTTTTGCAATTCAGTGTAAAAAAACAAAAATGTATAAAAAAAAATATTGGTTTATTTTCTGCTTTTTCCTATTTCAATTTTTCTACCCGCAACAGCAAGAAATTGAAAGAATTAATTTTCTTTTACAGCGATCGGATGAATACGCCTTAAAAGATGACCTAAAATCAATGCAGCTTGCCAAAAAAGCCAGCTCAATTGCTGAACGGACCGGGAATTCATTAAAAATTGCTGAAACGTACTTGTATATGGCTAAGTGTTTAGAACATTTGAACTCTCACAAAGAAAGTCTTGATTATATTGAAAAAGGATTAAGACTGAAAGCAACAGTCAATAATGATTTGTTAAAGGCAGCTTTTAAGGAAATAAAGGCAGCCAATTATCGTGTACTAGGTTTAGAAGATCAGGAACTTCAAGAATATTTTGAAATCATCAACTTGCTTTCAAAGAAGGAAAATTTAAATTCCAAACTATCATTTTCAAGAACTTTAAATTCCAAACTTTTATTTTCAAGAACCAATGCAAGAATCGCTAATTTTTATTTGGATAAAAAAAATTATGATGAAGCAACTCAATTTATAAATAATTCAATACGTATACATGAAACATTTAATCACCAAAATAATTGGGATGGTATATCCGATATCTATCTCGTAAAGGGGTACATTTACTTGGGGGACAAAAAAGAAGATTCTGCGTACATCTATTTTAATAAAGCGTACAATATATTGGAGAAAGAAAATCAATGTAAATATCAAACATTTTATGCTATTGCGGAATATTATTTAACAAAAAAAGAGTATCAAAAAGCTTTGGATTGTTTTATAAAATCTTTAGATGAAATGAAAAAGTTTAAAGTGGTTGACATTCTTTCTTCTAGTGACATTAATAAACAAATATCTGAAACATATCGTATTATTGGCGATAAAGAGAAAGAAAAAATATACCTTGAAGAATACTACAAAGAAGAAAAAAAATTTAGAGAGTCAAAAAAGGTAAATATCCAGGCTGTTGTTAATTCTATTTTGAATGAAAAAAATGAAGATTTAAAATACAACAAACAACAAAATTATTGGATCATTTTTTCTATTATAGCCTTTGCGTTTGTGATATTTGCTCTTTTTTACTTTAAGTATTACAAAAGCAAAGAAAAACAAGTGAAGGAAAACAAAATTCATATTCAGGAAAAAGAATCAGAAATTATTGAGAAAAATAAGTATACTATTGAACTTGAACAAAAACTCCAGGTATCCCTAGAAGAAGTCATAGAAGAAGCCAAAAAAAGCAGCCCTGTTTTTTTTGAGAAATTTCAGTCTTTATACCCAGATTTCCAACATAGATTATTAGATATCAATAGTAGCCTGACACCTGGTGAACTTATACTTCTAGCCTATGTATACCTTAACTTTTCTTCAAAAGAAATTGCAGATTATACCTTCAGATCATTCCGTACTATACAGACCCGGAAATACACATTAAGAAAAAAGCTTGGTCTGCAAACCAATGAGGATTTATATATATGGCTGAAATCTGTCTGCTAAATTCTTCTGGAGATAAATATTTAGGTATAAAAGCAGTCAAAGATATTTGGATGTAATACGGAAACTCAAATTCCCATTCAATATTTCCCAAAATAACACCAAAGCTTTATAATAATAACATGTTTTAATTCCAATTGTATAAAATAAACAATATATAACATTTAGTGCAAATACCTAATTTTGCAATTCAGTACAAAAAAACAAAATGTGTAAAAAAAAATATTGGTTTATTTTCTGCTTTTTCCTATTTCCATTTTTCTTCCCGCAACAGGAAGAAATTGAAAGAATTGATTTTCTTTTACAGCAATCAGATGAATACGCACTAAAAGATGACCTGAAATCAATGAAGTTTGCCAAAAAAGCCAGCTTGATCGCTGAACGGATCGGCAATTCATTTAAAATTGCTGAAACGTACTTGTATATGGCTAAATGTTTGGACCAGCTGGACTATCACAAAGAGAGTCTTGCTTACATTGATAAAGGATTAGGAATGAAAGCAACAGCTAATAATGATTGGTTAAAGGCATCTTTTAAGGAAATAAAGGCCGCCAATTATGGAGTACTGGGTTTCGACGATCAGGAACTCCAAGAATATTTTGAAATCATCAATTTAACTTCAAAGAAAAAAGATTTTGATTCCAAACTGTTATTTTCAAGAACCAATGCAAGAATTGCTACTGTTTATTTATATAAAAAAAAATATGATGAAGCAACTCAATTTATAAATAATGCAATACGTGTACAAAAAACATTTAATCACCAAAATTGGGAGGGCCTAGCCGATATTTATACCATAAAAGGTTACGTTGATCTGGAGAATAAAAAAGAAGATTCTGCCTACCTATATTTTAATAAAGCGTGCATTGTACTGGAAAAAGAAAATCGCAGCAAGCATCAGCTTCTTTCCGTTCTGGCGGAATATTACGCAACAAAAAAAGAGTATAAAAAAGCCTTGGATTGTTTTATACAATCTTTAGATGAAATGAAAAAGTTTAAAGTGGTTGACATTTATACTTCTAGTGATATTAATAGACGAATATCTGAAGTATATGGTATCATTGGTGATAAAAAGAACGAAAAAATATACCTTGAAGAATACTACAAACAAAAGGAAAAATTTGACCAATCAAAAAAAATAGATATCCAGTCTGCCGTTAATTCTATTTTGAATGAAAAGAATGAAGATTTAAGGTATAGCAAACAACAAAATTATTGGATCATTATTTCTATTATAGCCTTTGCGCTTGTGATATTTGCTCTTTTTTACTTTAAGTATTACAAAAGCAAAGAAAAACAAGTGAAGGAGAACGAAATTCATATTCAGCAAAAAGAGTCAGAAATTATTGAGAAAAATAAGTATACTATTGAACTTGAACAAAAACTCCAGGTATCCCTGGAAGAAGTAATAGAAGAAGCCAAAAAAAGCAGCCCTGTTTTTTTTGAGAAATTTCAGTCTTTATATCCAGATTTCCAACATAGATTATTAGAGATCAACAGTAGCCTGACACCTGGTGAACTTATACTTCTGGCCTATGTATACCTTAACTTTTCTTCAAAAGAAATTGCTGATTATACCTTCAGATCATTCCGTACTATACAGACCCGGAAATACACATTAAGAAAAAAGCTTGGTCTGCAAACCAATGAGGATTTATATATATGGCTGAAATCTGTCTGCTAAATTCTTCTGGAGAGAATATTTAGGCATAAATAGCAGTTAAAGATCTTTGGATATGATACGTAATCTATACGTAGCCTGTGTATTTTCGAAGTCTATACATAATCAGTTCATACTGATTTACAATAGTTTACACCAAAAGTACTTATTACGTATCTATTTCTATTTCTAGCTTTAGCTTTTTTTGTCTCTTTGCATAAGGACAAAAAAACTTGAAAAAAAATGAAGAAAAAAATCTTACCCATCATTGCTATTCTTTTCAGCAGCATGGCTTACTCTCAGGTTGGGATTAATACTGCAACTCCCAAAAGTACTTTAGATATTACCGCAAAAAATGCAACTGGTTCTTCTTCTCTTACAGATGGATTACTCATTCCACGTATAGACAGGCAAAGGGCACAAAGCATGATATCTGTAGAACCTTCAACATTAATTTACATCAATGATGTAGCTACAGGAAGTGCTGCAGGACAAACATCAATTGTTGACAGTATAGGGTTTTATTACTTTGACGGAACTACAAGTAAATGGACAAAACTAAATAATAGCTCTATAGGCGACCCTACTCCTGATGCCTTCATTGACGATCCGGCTAATACTATGGTAAAATTAGGGGCAACCTCTACAGGTTTAACAAGAGCTGTGAATTCTGATTTTGTGGTAAAAGACAATGGCAATGTTGGAATTGGAACATCTGATCCCAACGAACGACTGCATGTAATCGGGAATGGATATGTATCAGAGAAATTGGGTGTAAACGCTACCAGAGATGCAGGATTGGCTGTTAAAAATACAACACCATCTGAACCTATAATGAGGCTTGCAGATACTGATAACATTAATAAGGTTGTGGTTACTAATGACGGAGATATGGGAATAGGCACCTCTAATCCTACAGGGAAACTGGAAATAAGCAGTACAAACTCCGGTTTGGTTTTGCCAAGACTTACTAATAGCCAAAGAGATGTTATTCCTGTAAATAGAGCACATGTTGGAACTGTAATTTACAATACAAGTGCAAACAAAATACAAGTTAATATAGGGACTGATGCCAATAGAGTCTGGACCAGCCTGGATACATCAAGTAGCACGATCAACACAACTACTGCCTTTCAAACAGCCAGTATGCAAACAATTAATAACAGCGCCGGAGATGTTCCTATCCGCTTTGAAAATGTAATATTTAATAATATGCCAGCAGGATTTGTAACCAAACAAAGCAATAATACTACGGTCAACTTAGCAGCAGGTAAAAGTTACAGAATAGATGTCAATATGGGAAGGATATCGACGAATACGCCACAACATACTTGGTGTACCATTAATGATTTAAATAACCCTTCCGCGCTCGCATCTGTATCAATATTACCCAACAACCAAACATCTTCTAATTGGAACTCATTTAATACAATGCAGGCCTATATAACTGTAGAGAATTCTGAAACACTGGGACGGAATATTAATGTAAAATGTGCAAAAACAGGCAGTGGTACAGTAAGTATTTTTGATGGAATACCTGCCACTTGGACAGTAACAATTATGAATTAATTGATGACCATTAGCAAAATACAACTAAGATACCCACACACCATTAATATATCATTTCCACTATCTCAATTCTGGAAATATGTAGTCCTTGCTTATAACCCAACCAGATTCAGCTATATGCACTGCTGATTAATCTGCCTGGAGCAGAAATGAGGGCTGCCTTAAAGAACGATATAGATTAGATTCTAAACACACAAACAAATGATAATAGTAGTTTATTCAAAACCATCATATTAATTTCCCTTCTTTTATAATCAATCACTTTTAAATCTCTCCTGTATTCAGGAGGGATTTTTTGCATTAATTTATTTAAGGCACTTAAAATCGGAATAAAGCATGCGAGAAGTCAACTATCACTCATAGAAATAGCCAACGGCTTTTTTCAGAAGACTTTGTTCCTCCCTGTAGTCGTTAAAAAAAAATCCTTTCTTCAATAATAAGCATAGTGAAAAAATGAGGTAATAAATAAAAAAATATACAATATTCAGACCTATGCATTTCGTTAAATAACTAATTTGTCTATTATATGGGGTCTCTGGGGTGACATTTATTTCCCAGCTTCCAGGTTTTATTTCAAATCAGTTATTTTTTGAATAACTCGAATTTTCTGAATTGTTATTATCATCATCATGAAATTTTCTTCCAAAAATTCAATAATCCATTACAGGCAGTACCCGTTAAATCAAAACTGCTTGGAATTTCGTCCCATTTACTCCAATAAGTCGCTAACCGTGTCCCTACAGGAGTTTTATCAAGCTGTTCTTTTACGTAATCTGAATAATCATAATATAAATCCCTGTCCGTAGGCACCGTATCATCAATTAAACATGAAGTATCTATATTTTCATAAAAAGAATTGAAAAAGTAGAATGCATCATAATCCGAAAAAGAAATTTTGTTGATATTGGAATGTATAAATTCTACATTCGTAATTTTATGCCTGTTCGCTATTTTTTTTGATATTTTAGTAAGAGCCGCTCTTTGCTCGACTCCAAAAAACATTCCCTTTGTAGAAGCTGCTCCCACCAGACAAAACTTTCCGGCACCAGCACCAATATCCAGTACTTTACTATTAGGCTCTTCGGCGAGGTATTCGGCTGCCATTCTGGCAACAGCAATAGGCGTCCAGTGGCGGTTTGCCAATTCTCTTATATGATTTGGGTAAAGTTCATTAAAAGTACTGTCTTTAACATCAATATTTAATTTGAGTTGTTCAAAAATCATTGGGTACGTTATATAATCTTCATAATTTAAGAAATTAATAGCAGATATGATCTTTTTTTTGATCAAACGGTGCGCCGAAGAAACGAAGGGGAAACTTTGGTGCATTAAAATTTCACAAGAATCATTTCATTATCAATTTCCAAAATTCACAAAATGAGGGATATCTGTCGCGAAACTATTCATTGGTAAAATATTATTTCGGTTGCTGTTAAAATCAAAAACTGAATTATTATCGAAAGGAACACGGGGATAATAGGTGAAAGAAATTTGAATTCTGTTGAAAACCAAAAACGGATTATTGATTAAAACTCCCACCCCTATTTTTGTGTTAGCGGTGGTTTTAAGCAATTTGTCTGCAGGCATTCCTAACCAGCCGACTGCGGCAGTTAAATACGGACTGAAATGGAAATTCTTCCATGTTTTATTCACAAAAAGCTGAAGCTGATATCTTAAAACCAATTTTTTAGTTCCTATAAAATCTGAATTGTAAACAGGAAATTCATCTGCAGCAGAAAGATTAATTCTGTCTCTATAAGTATAATTATGCTGCGGATTTCCCAATGCTAAAGTAGGAGAAAAAAAGTGTCTTGCTTTGGCAAATTTCCAATCCATGAGATTGGTAAAATACGTTCCGTCCAAACGGAAAGACTCCCGATTTTGACTATCCTCATTAAAAAATCGTCCAAACTCAGCTTTCAGATTGAAATAACCAATCTTTATAAAATTACCATAAGACGCAGAAATGCCCGCATAAGGCCTTACTTCATTACTTCTAGATAAAGCTCCGGCAGTTAAATTAACCGAATTTCCATACGCAATATCCTCCGGTAAATCATATTGAAAAATATTCTTCTGAACCGAAAAATTTCTGCGAATAAATCCGACAGACATCAGAAAACTGCTGTAAGAACTAAAATATTGATACTGATCTATTCCGGGACTGTCTTTATATTGGTAATTCTGAAACCTTCCTATCAAGGCAATATTACTGTTGACTCTTTCTTTAGAATCAGCTGAAACGGGAATCTGATAACCACCCCATAAGTCCTGGCTGTACACCTTGATTTGAACTTCCGGAAATTTAGTATCTGTAGCTGTCGGAAGTGCCACATTCCGCATAAAATATTCGAAAGTAAGACCTCCGGCCCATTTCGTCAGGGGTGAGAAAAAATCTCTTCTGACATTGAAATTGATTCTTTCATTTTTCAAGAAATCACGTTCCCCCAGGATCTGAGCGTTGATATAAGAACCCCAAAGGTTATATGCGGTATAGCTTCCTAAAAGATAATCCTGCTTTTCCTTGGAATCATTTCTGTACAGCAAATTCAATTCGTGCCCTAATCCTAATACATTCTCTTCGGTAACTCCCAAACCAATCTTACTTCCTGAATAACTGACCCTAGGCTTCAGACTCCAGGAATCGAGAACTTTTACCACAACATCAATAGAATCTTTGCCGGATGTACTGTCGGAAACGCTTATATTCACTCGGTTTATAAAAGGCATTGTTCTCAGCAAACGCTCAGATTCGTAGAGCTTCTGCGCGTTATACTCCTCACCTTCCTTAAAAAGCAAATAATTATTAATAGTAGTATCTCTTGTATTCGCATGAAGATGATTGGTAAACCAGTCATACCATTTGGACTTTTCTTTTTTCTCTTTCGAACCATATCCGAAAGGGTCAATTGTTTCTATCTTGATATTTCTGATATGCTTCCCATTGTAGGTCTCTTGCGACAGTTTCTCAGTTGTTGTTCTCACCGATGCCGAATCCGCCTGTCTACGAAATATGAAACGGTGAATAAATTTGGTGACTTTCGTTTTATCTGAAAAATTCTCTATTTTATAATAAAGCGAATCTTTTTTCTCCTGTGCATTCAGAAGGGAAAAGCCACTTAAAAAGAAAATTAAAATTGCAATCAGTCTATTCATCATAATCAAAAAATTCGATAAAGCTTTTGATATCAATTTACAAGCCAATAAGGGTAAAAAACGAGGTTTTAACGGAAAAAATAAACTATGTCCCACAAAGAAAAGTATATTTTACACACTTGACTTGTGATAAAGCTGCTGAGTTCAGATCAATATATCCTTACTGTGCATTTTCAATCTCTCTTTTTCCGAAGTAAGTGAATCTCTGCCGTTCAACTTAATTTCAATATAATATTAAATAATTTTGTATCACCATCTACCTAATAATCACAAGGAAATACAAAGTTCTTTGTAGTAGATAGCTCTTCCGTAGAGAATACAGAAGTCTCTCATTTAATAAGGTTGAATAAAAAGCAGATCTATTTAATAATCAAATACTTAAAATAACAGTCAATAAAGTCGTAGTCCTACTACAATTTTTAAAATTTCACTAAAAACTGACCTTTTAGTATTGTATTTTTATCTATATTTAGTGATATAAGATGATGAAAAAAACACAAATCATGAAAAAAAAGCCTCCAATTCTGATCGGATTTCTGAGAATCATATTTCGGGCATCAACCGCGTGGTGAGGCTACTGAGGATTCTTTTTGTATGTGTGGAATACGTGGAAAAATAAATAGTAATAATAAGGGACATGGAGAAACGCATGAGACTTCATGAGCTTATATCTAGTAAATGTAAAAGACCAACAGAGGATTTTGGTATTCTTTCTTCGAAAGTAAGCCCAGAAGCCAATGGAGAGGTACTTTCCAGCTGAAGGTATATCCTTTAAATCAATATTTGTTAATCGGTTGTAAGAATATTTATGATGAATCGGAACACCGTTATTATTGTTACGGTTATTGTTTAAGACATGTGTAAGCTGTCCTGCTTTGCTGTACGTGTAGGAAGTCTCACTCCTGTCTGGATAGGTCTGGCCTATTCTTCTGCCACTCATATCATGTGATTAACAATAGAATTTATTTCACTTACCTTGGCCAATCACAAAAAACAAAGCATTGAAAACAAAACAACCCACTGTAAAAACAGCAGGTTGTTTATTTAACACTGTGACCACGGAGGGATTCGAACCCCCAACCCTCAGAGCCGAAATCTGTAAATTTTATAATTGATGCGTATTAATCGTGTTTTTGGAGGGTTTTTATATCATATTATTATCTGATATTATAGTTTTGTTACTCTTTTTGTTACTTTTTTGTTACGGAAAACCCACTCTATTTACGGGTATTTTACCAGTCGCTACTCCCTTCGTATTTTTTATTCATTGCTTCTTTTAATGACTCAATTGTTTGTTTGATTTTAACTGAAGTATGATCTTTGATATCATTCCATGCTTTATTATTTGCACCTCCCCTGCTTGGCTTTGGCGCATTGTCTGATACAGTAAGTAAACCATAGCTAATTGCCGAGCCTCCGGGTACATTAGTTCCTATATGTCGGAAAGAATGAAATGAATATTTATATCTACCATCCTTGACGAATATATTGATCTTATAATCCACATCACCAATAACCGCACCCACCCCGAAATAAAGTTTACCCGTCCTGTAGCTCATGCTTCCGTTTCCTGACAGTTCGCCATTCACGCGGTCTTCTGTCGCAAGAACATATTTTTCATCATTATAGGTTTTTCCAATCCAACTCCTTGCACGGTTAAATAATTCATCTTTTGTCACAGTTGAGTCTACTTTTACAACTTCTTCAAACTGAAGCTCCTGAGAGAAAATTAAAATTGAAAATAGGAATGTAAATAATGTGAATGCTTTTTTCATGGTAACTGTTTTTGATATCGATCCTCATTAGGATGCTCGAAGATAGAAATAAATTTATTGTCAAGAAAAATGATCAGTAATTTTTTAGATGATATTTCCCCGTTATCATTATAATTGAGTAGAATATATGGATTTGCTTTTTCGGTAGCAGGAATAATATTGTATTCACCGTTTAATAATTTTCCATCGGTCTTATCCATGTATGAATAGGTCCCATCTGACCTGAATCGATAAGTAAACAATTGATTCGGCCCAGCAGCAATCCAATTATTCCTTTCAATAGAAAATCTTCCCCAAAACTTCCATGTTCCAATTAATTCATTTTGTAGCTGCCTTTCGTTGTGTAATATATCTCTGCCTTCATCATCAGGCTGATTCATACAACTTTGAACAGATAAAACTGTAATTGATATAAATAAGAGTAATATTTTTTTCATAATTAAGTTTTTGCAAAGATAAATATAATGCTTACACCCTATTACGGGTATCCGTAAATACCCCCTTTTTTAAAATCAGTCTAAAATGTAAAAAAATAAAATTTAATTCATTGCAAAATGAAATATTTTTATATATTAGCAAATCATGGAAATGTGATATATTTCAGTGTATGTGTCTGATTTAATTAGTAATTTTATAAAGAATTTTAAAAATTTTTATCAATGAAAACAAAACTAATTATTTTAGGTGCTACAGTAAGCGTCCTATTTTCATGTACAAATGACCGAAGCGAGGACGAAGCAGTTACAGCTACTCCACAGGCTAAAGTTATAGAGCTAAAAAAACTAAAAACTAACAAGGATAATAACGGATCTACCGCAAAGATTGGAGATTCTACAATTGTTATCCCTCATAAGATAGAATCAAATCCAGATGGAAATGGAATCTCAAACCCAACAGACCCAGGAGAGGTCGTTGACCCAACAAAGCCAGATAAACCTTGGTAAAGGAAAGGCTATAACACAAAGAATGGCAACAATACTTGTATTGTTGTCTTCTATTCTACCGTTCCTTAACAATATACTTAAAAGATTTTACGATACGACTTCTCTTGTACTTGATGTCCGTGGAGCTAAAGAACTGGACTTGGATAGTGCTATTTTCTTTTTCGCAATGCCAATATCATATCTTTGTATAGCATACGGAGGCAGATTTGGAGCACATAAAAAAAGTTACTATGCAGTATATTTATCCGCATACTTTCAAGTTGTTATTGTTATCAATTATATTTTTGTAAGCACTAATGTAGCTTACTTCATCACCCAGATAGCATTATTCATTATATTCTTTGTGGTTGCAATTCTTTTGTTAAAAAAAGCAAAATACTACACTAGTATGGAAGCTAAAAATGAATTCTTGAACAACACATTAGACAGATATTCATCAATCTTAAGAGAGAAAAAGTAATATGGAATTTTTAGAGAAAAAAGATAGGCTTAAGATTTTAATATCTATCAGTGATCAGCTGTGGGACGATTACAAATCAGGAACTCTTAAAGCAGATGAGTACCTGACAAAAGCTGACGAAATCAGAGAAGAGCTTAATAAAGTTGCCGAAGTGACATTTTTAGACATGCAGGAGTTGTCTAAAAGTTTTGGCTATATTCTAATTAAAAGCAGAAATATTTTTGGCAACAATAGAAATTACAAGTTTCAAAGATTAATTTTTAATTGAAGATTTAAACTCTTCCAATTCTTTCATAAACTTATCAACCTTTTCCGTAAGAACTAGAATTTTTCGATCTTGTATATCCTTTACACCCTTATTTCGCATATTTTCAAGAATGAGTTTATCAGATGTTTCTGATGGCAATGATTGAGTGTGGTCATTTTCTGTATTCAGCATTTTTCCTTCCCCTACAATTAACCAACGCGCATTAACTTCCGGAAACTTTTTTAACAATGCTGTTATTAAGTCCAATCCAGGTTTATTTCTGCCACTTTTAACATGTGAAATTTTAGCCTGAGAAATTTCCTCAACCTCCTGTGATGATTTATATCCGGAGTAGCTGTAATATGAAAGAACCTGCATAAACCTTGCATTGACTTCCGGAATACTTAACATTTGTTTATTATTTTCTTTTTCTTTCATATATTTGTATAAATATTAAATCGTTATGAAAAATATATTCTCACAGATCATAGCCTTTTTATTCTGGAATTCATTGAAAGATATTAATTTTCAAATTCCGAAAGATGTTGCTGTTTCCGTATTTAAGAAAAGCCTTAAAGCCAGACTGTTATTCTTTTTCAAAATATTCAAACCCTAAAATTTCATGTGTACCCACCAGTATTGGCACACCTCTCAATACTCCTCTATTCGCAGTACACACAAGAAACATAGCCCCTGCCTTAAAAATAATTAACACCTCCTCATTAATTGAGGAGTTTTTTATGCCTACACTTTCTCTTCTTTCTTTCCCATTATGAGTATATGAAATACTTCTGTATCTCTGCTCTTCAACATTAAATCCTTGGCTACTCATAAACTTCTTTACCCCAGAATATAACCCTTCTGGTTCTTCGATATTAGGTATATAAAATCTCATACTAAATTTTTCTCACTGGTTATCAGTACTTTACATTTGTTTAGTAAAAATACTTAACAAATGTTTTGTTTACTTAACATTTGTTACGTAATATTGTACTACAATTACAACGATAACCACTGTAACTGAAATACAAAAACAATTAAAACAACAAAAGTAGTAAAAAATTATGCTAATGCTAAAAATAAGAGAACCGATTTCGGTTAAGATTTCAGATCACTTGAGAGAATTCACTACTAAATATGACCGGGCTGATGTAATAAGCAAAGTAAATGGTGTTAGTTCTTCAACGTTGAGAGATTTAGTTTACCGGGGTAATTCAGTTTCAGAAAACAATTTACCCGCCTTGAAACTTCTATTGATTAAAGCTTGTGAAAATGCTGATGCAAAAATGAAACAGGCTAGTAATTGTAAAAGAGACATTAAAAAAGTCATCGACTGCATCTAAAATATTCTTCAATCATTAATTCTTTCATCATGCATACAACCATCTCAATACCTCAATTAGAAACTATCGCTTTTCAGAGAATTGAAAATGAAAACTTCATAACAGGCGAAGTAGATTTTAACCCGACTTACGGGGTGTACACTGGCTATTTGCAGATCACACCGACAATCTGCATTGACTTTACAGATTCAAAGTTTTGTCTGGCAGATGAAGGCGAGAAAATAGCAGAAATCAGCTCAGATCTTGAAAGGGCGGTTGAGAACTATTTGAGAGATAACTACTCTATTGAGATGAATGAAGATGAATATGACTTTGCAGATATGAGAATTAAACTTCAAAAAGAATATTAACATGAAAACAATCATAACCATTATAGCCACTTCTGTCCTTGTGATTTTGGGATTCTTCAAATTGTTTATACATGATCTTATAACCTTTTTAAATAGACCACAATGAGACTGAAAAACAGATTTAAGAACCGTTTTATCTCACATGAAAAGTGGATTGAATGGTTTACAGCAAGAGACTTTAAGGCAGGCGTAATAGCTTGTTTAGCAAACCCAAACTTTCGCAAAAACTGGATTTACACCATTAAAAAGCAAGTAGCATGAAAAGTTTATCAACAAAAATATTAGAGCAAATCCCGATTGAACACATTTATCGGTTTCTCGAACAAAAAAACGCTTCCAAAAAGCAAAATGGCGGTGACCGAGTGGGATCCGTTACCGCCAGCCGAAAGGCTAAAACAGATGCGATAATCGCAATGACTAGAGAATTAGCAAAATAACAAATAAAACATTATGAAAACACACGGCAACCAATTATCATGGACTGAATACCAAACTCAAATTTTCAATGGTTTGAGAATGACTATAGGGCTTAAAACAATGGACACTAAGGCTACGAAATTGGCTAAAAGCTACTTTAACCAAGGCTATAATGTAGACGATGCTATCGGTGGTATAGTCGCTAAATACTAGAATTATGGCAGATCCAAAAATGATAACGACAGCAGACATAAGTAAGGCAAATGAGCTTATTCTATCTGTTGGCCAATTGAACGGTGTTATAGGCAAGACACCTGAGAAAGCAAAAAAAGTAAGACCGGCTAAAGGCGGTGGTACATGGACCTATGTTTCGGGTTCTTACATGAAAAAGCAATTAAACATGCTTTTCGGCTGGAATTGGGACTTTGAAATAGTTTCTGAGCAAATACTTACCGAAGCTGGTGAAGTGATTGTAAAAGGCAAATTAACCTGTAGATCAAACGGTAATACGATTGTGAAGATGCAGTATGGCAATAAAGACATTGTCTTCAAAAAAAATACTCAAATCCCTCTTTCTATTGGTAATGACCTAAAATCGGCTGCCACAGATGCTCTGAAAAAATGCGCTGCTGAAATTGGCATTGCACAGGACGTTTACGCACCAGAGGATTTCAAAGATGTTGAAGTAGTAGAAGAAATCCCTTCAGGCAAGTCTAATACTGAAAAAATGCAAGCACATGGTCAATTATAAAGGTTTCCAGAATGACGAAGACTGGCTGAAATTCAGAGCGAATTACTTTACAGCAAGTGAAATTTACAAGCTACTTTCTGAACCAAGAGATAAATCCGAATTGTTATCCGTGGGTGCAAAAACATACATTTCAGATTGTGTTGCAGAAATGCTTTCTCCACCAGAGCCACAGTATTATAATTCAGCTATGGAAAGGGGTAATGAAGTTGAACCGAGAGTAGCTGAACGAATTGCAGTAGAATTAGGTAAAACGGTTAATGATGACGACTTTATCTATACATCAGTCGGCGAAAGAATTTTCTTCTACAATGATGAATATAATTTGGGCAGCACACCGGATGTTATCATTCTTAATAATATGATTTGCGAGGTTAAGTGTCCGAAATCAAAAACACATCTTAAATACTTAATGATTAAATCAACTGAAGATTTTTTCAGGGTAAGCAAAGATGAATCACCTTCATCAAAAGATTCTTTAAAAAAATACTATGGTCAGATGCAGTTGAATATGTTTTTAACTGATACTGATAAGTGCCTTTTTGTAAGCTTCGATGATCGTTTTTTCAATCCCTTACTTCACTATCATTCAGTTTTAATTCCACGTGATGAAGAATACATCAAAAAGCTTTTAGAGAAAGCAAAGCATGGCAAAGAGTACAAAGAACAAATCCTAAAAACCATAAATGAAAAATCATGTCAATCATCAACCATCCGCAAAACTACAAGGACTCGAAAGTCTACGACAAAGAAGATCATATGAACTTTGCTCTCTGGTATTTTGCCAGACTACACAAAGTCCTTACGCAAAAAGAACTGGATCGCACACGAGAGAATTTTATCTACGACATGGAATATTACCTCTCTCTTCCTAACCCAAGTAAAAACATTGAAATATTATAATTATGAGCAGAATACAAGAGATTAGAGAGGTAGTAGCAGAGAAATTTGAGTTTGTAGACTGGAATGATTTACGGTCTTTCCATATTCTAAATGATGTTCCGGGATTAGAAGAAATTGAAAATGATGTTATCGCTACTTATACTGAAGAGTGTATCAAAGCATCTTTACTGAAAGCGAGTAATGGTAAGTCATTCTATAAGATTAATGATTGTTGCGAAAGGGTTTACGGAGTAAAAAAGGAACATATCATAGATCCAGATAATATAGTTCTACTTTAAAATTCGAATAGCCATGAATCTATACCACAAAATAGCAGAGGTTAGAAACCATATTGACAGCCTCCAAAAAATCGCAAACAAGCATAAAGAGAACAATAAAAAACGTCTTTATAATTCAGTTTGCGAGAGAATAGATCAAAACAAGCTTCATCTTAAGGAATTGAATGAAGACTTGAAAAAGAACAATAAGATAATCATATACCGACTGCATCATGAATAGCACAATAAAAAAGAAGACTGGTCTTTGTATCGACTGTCCTGCAGATTCAAAAGAGCAACCTCTTATCGCTAAAAGATGTAAAACTCATTATTGGAATTACAGAGCCAGTTTGAAGCCAGTAAAAATCAAGGACATCGGAAAACCTATTCCTAAATTTTCAGCCAAAAGAAAGATTGAAAACCCTCAGTACACGATAAAGAGACTTCAATTTTTAGCACAGCCAGAAAACTTAAGATGTTTTATTGAAGGTTGTAATAGACGAGCAGATACAATTGAGCATATACGTGGTAGAAAAGGATTTGCAGACGATTGGGCGAGGGATAACAACATCAGTCTATACTTAGATGTAAGATTCTGGAAGCCGTGCTGTAATGACCATAATTTGGAATTAGAAAGAAATCCGGAAATGTCGCAAAAATACCAACTCAGTAAAATTTCAGGAAATGCCAAAATTCAAAAAACGAATTAACATTGAAAACGCCACTTCTTTCAAATTAGAATACAGAGATGGCAACGGAGAAATGAAAGAAAAGGAATTTACTTCTTATAAATCAATGGAACAATTTCACAGTCGCCAAGAAGCTTTTCTCTATCTAGATTTTCATCGCTACGCTTTTGTAAATGAAAAATGGCACCGATTCATGAAGTTGAGATCTCCATTTGTTTTCCAGGAAGAATTGGATTTTATAAACAAAACATTCACTGAGGAAGATGAATCTGAAAATCTTCAAACAATATTAATTGAAGATAATTAAACTCAATAATTAACATCAAAAAATTAAAATTATGCCAAGTTATATTTCAATGTTTCAATACAGTAAAGACACTTTCTCTGTAATTCATCCATTGAATTCAGAAGTGTATATCAACGACACAGCAAATGTTTATCATAAAACATTGTTACACGCAAAGAACCGAGCTACTAACGAATTGAACATCATAGAGGTAATCGAATGTAGACCACATAAAACAGATCCGACAAAACTAATCAGTATTGTAAGATGTGAACCTCAATCTATTCCTGAAACAGAAAAAATAGAAAACTAATGGATTACCAAGAGTTTTTAAAAAACAAAGTTATAATCTCAGAAGATTACGGATTTGAACCTAACTGGATTCCGGAGATTGCTAAAGATCATCAAAAGGATATCTGCAGCTGGACTTTGAGAGGTGGCCGCCGTGCAATATTTGCATCTTTCGGTTTAGGTAAAACATTTATGCAGCTTATCAATGCTGTGAACTGTATCAACGAAACCGGAAAACCTTTTCTTATCGCTTGCCCTCTGGGAGTGATGGGAGAATTCAAAAGAGATAATGAAAAACTAAATACAGGATTTGAAATTGAGTACATCAAAGACACCGATTCTATATCTGAATATTCAAAAAAGATTTATCTCACAAATTACGAAAGGATCCGAAAAGGTGATATTAAGGCCGAAAAGTTCGGTGGGGTTTCTTTTGATGAAGCATCTATTTTGCGGAATTTAAAAACCGAAACTACAAATTACATTATAAACTACTTCAAACAAATACCATACAGATTTGTAGCTACTGCAACACCTTCTCCAAATGATTACATCGAGATTCTAAATTATGCTGAGTTTTTAGGTGTTGCAGATCGTGGGAGTTTACTAACAAAATTCTTTAAACGTAATCCGCAAAAAGCAGGTGATTTAATGCTTTTAGAATCTCAGAAAAATGACTTCTGGATGTGGGTTTCAAGTTGGGCGGTTTTCATTAACACACCTTCCGATTTAGGATATCCAAATGAAGGCTACGATTTGCCGAAATTAAATGTAATAGAACATCGAATTGAAAATTTAAGCGATGAGATAATCCAAAACAAATTTGGTGATTTGATTCTTTTCAAAGACAATACAAAATCTTTGGTAGATAGCTCCCGTGAAAAAAGAGATTCTTTA
Organism: Chryseobacterium antibioticum; assembly: GCF_012927325.1. Taxonomy (GTDB): domain Bacteria; phylum Bacteroidota; class Bacteroidia; order Flavobacteriales; family Weeksellaceae; genus Chryseobacterium; species Chryseobacterium antibioticum. Next base: position 80,518 of record NZ_JABBGI010000010.1, read on the forward strand.
GAATTACGATGCGAAAAGACTTTTGAAATCACAGAAACTTTAAACGATGACAATTTTATTCTTTGGCATCATAGAGAAACGGAGAGATATCACCTGGAGAAACTTTACAAAGAAAAATCTTACAATTCTGTTTTCGGTTCTCAAAAAAATGAAACTAAAGAAGATCTTCTGATTGATTTTTCAAACGGTAAATACCAATATCTCTTAACGAAACCTGTAATCGCAGGATCCGGATGTAATTTTCAGGAGCATTGTAATAATATGGTTTTTGTAGGTATTGATTACAAATTCAATGATTTCATACAGGCTATTCATAGACTTTACAGATTCGGTCAGGACAAAGAAGTAAACGTACATATTATCTACACAAACAACGAAGATCATGTTTTTTCTACTCTAATGAAGAAATGGGAAAAGCACAAAGAGCTCCAATCTGAAATGATAAAATTAGTTAGAGAGTACGGCTTAAATAACGAATTAATTAGAGATAAAATGGAAAGACAAATATTCAGCAACGGAGATAAAGTTATTATTGGCGATGCGACCCTTTACAACAATGATACGGTGGTGATTTCAGCTGATGAAAATGAAGTTCAGGATAATTCAGTTGGAGTTGTTATTACATCTATTCCGTTTGGAAATCATTTTGAGTATTCAGGCAATTACAATGATTTCGGTCACAATATTAACAATGAAGGATTCTTTGATCAAATGGATTATTTAGTTCCTCATTTGTTCAGAATGCTAATACCCGGAAGAGTTGCTGCAATCCACGTAAAAGACAGAATCAGATACTCTTATCAAAATGGAACTTCATTCACTTCTATGGACGATTTCAGCGGCGATACTGTAAGATCATTTAAAAAACATGGATTTCATTTAATTGGTAAAATCACGATAACAACGGATGTCGTTCGGGAAAATAATCAAACTTATAGATTGGGACATTCTGAAAAATGCAAAGACGGTTCTAAAATGGGTGTAGGGATGCCCGAATACGTTTTACTATTCAGAAAACCGCCTTCAAATTCCGATAACGCCTATTCCGATCTTCCAGTATTTAAGCATAAAGAAGAATATCCTGTTGAAAGATGGCAGTTAGACGCTCATGCTTACTGGAGAAGTTCCGGTGATCATTATTTAGATATCGATGATCTAAAAGATAAAGATCTAAAAGAAGTTTGGAGAGTTTGGAAGCAGTATAACGATGAAGGATTGTACACTTTTGAAAATCATTTAAAACTGTCTACAGCTCTGGAGCGAAAAGGGAAGATTTCACGTGAATACATGACCATTCCCCCACACTCGAATAATGATTTTGTTTGGACCGATATAAACCGTATGAATACCTTGAATGCTCGTCAGGTTTCTAGCAACAAAGAAAAGCATATATGCCCGCTTCAAATAGATATAGTTGATAGGCTGATTGAATTATTTTCGATGAAAGGCGAGACTGTTTACGAGCCATTCGGAGGATTGATGACCGTTCCTACCAGATCTCTGAAGTTAGGCCGTAAGGCTAAGGCTGTAGAACTAAATTCTGATTATTACAAGGATGGTCTTTTCTACGTTCGATCTATGCATGAAAAATTAAACATGCCTACTCTATTCGACTTAATGGAAGTGTGAATATGAAATTTACCATACAATGAGTGATGTTTGAGTATGGAATACGTACAGGTGATTGAGGCCTGGTTAAATTGCTTTTGAATTACTAAATATTAAAGAATGAATGAAAGATCCTGCATTCTTATTTTACAGTAAAGACTTTTACGAAGGAACCAGAATGATGCTTCCTGAAGAAAGAGCGTGTTACATGGATCTTCTGGTTTACCAACACCAAAATGGTAAAATTCCGCTTGAAACTAAAAGGGTGCTTATGTATTGCAATGGGATCGATTTAGCGACCCTTGAAGCGACCCTTGAAGCGAAATTTGAACAAACAGAAGACGGATGGGAAAATTCTCGCCTTAGAGATGAAATATCAGCCCGTGAAAATTACAAATCAGGGCAATCTGACAGCGGAAAAATAGGTCAATTTTGGAAAAAAGCCAAAAAATTCCTCGCAAAAAAAGAATATGACAAATTACGTAAAGCCTTTATTGATAAGGAATCTATATTGGAATTTACAGAACAAAACGAAATAAATAAAAATACCCTTGAAGGGTTGCTTGAAGGGTCGCTTAAGCATATTGCAAATGTAAATGAAGATGTAAATAAAGATTTAAATACTTTAAAAATAACAATTCCTAGCGAAAATGAATTTTTGGATTTTGTTGAAAATTGGATGATCGAAAATAAAAAAGATTATCAATCAAAAAAAACTCAAATAATCACAAAGTATCAAACGTGGGTTGATGCAGGCTGGAAAGATGGATACGGAAACCCGATAAAAAACTGGAAACTTAAATTTCAAAACGTCGAACCTCACTTAAGAAAAGATTTCAATAATGGGCAATCAAACAATTTTAAAACCAAATCAAACGGGACCGGACTTAGACAGTCAGTTGAGCGGTGATGCTCCTCCTATCCTGACAAGAGCAATCGAATATCTTCTTATTAACAATCCAAAACATCCGGTTGCAGAAAAATACAAGGAACTACTGATCAAGTATGAAAATGATTTTGACAAGATGATAGATTCCATGCCAAAGCAGAAAGAGATTGTTTTACCGGAATTAAAACCGATGAGAGCAGAAAGTCTTTACGAGGTGTTTAAAGCGAATTTTGAGCTTGTAAACGGCAAAGAATTCAATGAAACAGCTAACGATGGAGAGTCGAAAAAACTAGTGTACACATTGATCGCTTATTTCCTACAAAGAAAATCATTTTTCAACAGCCCTCTTCTAAACAACCAAAGTGTTCCAAACCTCAATAAAGGCTGGGTTATTATCGGAGAGCCGGGTATTGGTAAGACTGCAATTGTAAAAACATTCTACGAAGTTTTCAGATATGCATCAGTAAACCCTTTGATTGTGAAGGATATTGAAGGAACAGACCAGCTTTTAAGAAGATACAATCTGCAGTTCAAATATAATTCAGTTGACGAAGTTGTGAAACAATATGAATCTGCTAACCGCCATGATAGAGAGGTTGATCGCGATTATCAATTGTCACTTTTTCAAAAGAGATATGAGCTAGGAACTAATGCATTTGATGATTTATTATCTGAGGATATGGCTAAAAACTATGGAAGTGTTGATTTGATGAAAAAGATACTTAGTGAGCGGTACGTAAATCACGCTAGAACATTTCTTACTCTGAATTATTATGGGGAGAATGTCAGAGAAACCATCAAGGAAATAAAGATCAGATATGGAGACCGAATCTATGATAGGTTCTTTGAATGTTTCAATATCATCGAGTTACAAGGAATGAGTCTAAGGAAATAAAAAAAATAAAAACCATGAGCCCAGAAATGAAAAGCCTAACTGAAGTATACAGGCAGAACAGAATAGACAAGCTATCCCCAATTACAATGATTGATCAGTTTGGAAACTATCAGCAATATTTTGAGGACAAAGATGACCAAGGGATCATTTCAACCCGGAAGAGGCTAAGAAGGCGGATTAACCTTTGGAAGAAGAAAATCAATCTTCAATTTTAATATCTGAATTTTCAGCCTCCCTCCTAACCAAGCTTTCCAAATACTGAGGTGGTGACATTTGATTCTTCTCAGCTAATTTTTTGATCAGCTGCTTAAAAATTGGCGAAACCCTCATCTCAAAGCGTTCTGTCTTACTTTTTTCTTTCATAAAACTTATATGTACGTACAAATCTACAAAAAAGTTAATTAAAAATTTTGTTGTACGTACAAATGTACGTACATTTGAAAAATCAAATCAAAGAGAATTCAATATGAAAACAGTAAAGTACACATTGGTAAACGGACAAGAAATCGAATTAACGCCTGAAGATATAAAGCTTTTGAAGCCTGTATTAGATGAAGCTTTCGCTAATCTGGACGATATTATCTACAAAAAGCTAAAAGTATCTACACCAGATGAGATTAGAGAAGCTTTAGCAGCTATGACAAATGAAGAGCTGCTTCGGCTTGCCGAGCAAAATGACCCACACAGGCGAGACGGCCGAAGACCTGACGCTTTTTCAACTAAAATATTTCAAGAAATGTTTAAAAGAGCAGGTTACGGGTACAAACAGCTTAGTCACATGAGTTTCAAACAGAGAAATTATCTCGCAAGTTTAGGACTTAGATTTTAATATAAATAATAAAGATCATGATAACAAATAATACAGAAGTACTAAATAATTTCATCATTGAAGTATCACTGATAGATCCAGTTAAGAAAATAGTCAAGCAATTAGAAGAGGGTTCTTTCAGAGATTGTGATATTAAATGGCTAAACGATAGACTGAAAAGTTTTACTGAGCTCGCATGTGAGACTTTAAATGTTAAAATAGATGCCCAACCTGAAACTACAAACTACACCCAATTCAACGATTATGTTAAAGCTAAATACCTAAGCTATTTCAACATACTATTGTCATATTTCAAATCATTTTAACTGAAGTTTTTAGCCAGCCTGAGCAAGCTGTAAAAAGGCTTTTTAATATGATAATTTATTACAAAGTAATCGAAGTATGGTGTCCGTATCCATTTCAAGATATTATTGATCATAGATACTGCATTTTCTCTTTCACTAAAAAACCATTCAGAGATATAAAACTAAAAATAGAATCCAATACCTCAATAAAAGAAAAAGAGGAATTTTTAAAAGAAAGATTAGGTTTAAAAAAAATTCAAGTTTTAAAAGTGAAGTAACGCCCGGGGTCGGCTTAAAGACCCCATATAAAACAGATCTAATATGAGAAAAGTATTCATTTACATAAAGTACCTGCTTAAATATCGCAAAGAATTTAAAGCGTACGAAAGAGAATTAAAAAAAATAACTAAAAACAAATAGCATGAATTTAACGATCAAAGACACAGTAGGACTGAATGAAGAATCAGTATTAATATTGGTTAATAGTCTATTGCAAAACCGAAAACCTAAAGATAATTCATTTGATTATGGATTTGAAACCCATGGTGCTATAGGATTGCAAGTCAACTACAATCAGGACTATCCAATACAAGTTTTTCAGTCCAACAAAAGAAAATCTTTAAAAGACAGAATTGAAATCAAAATAGAACGGCATTATCCAATATAATTAGTTTTCCGGGCAGAGGTACGCCAAAGCCCGGTTTTAAAAATTTCAAAAAATCTAAAATATGAACAGAGAAATAAAATTTAGAGGTCAAAGAGTAGATAACTCTGAATGGGTGTTTGGATTTTATGCTGGTGCTCCAGGAACATCTTGCGTAAACATCCTAACATATGAAAATTTACAATATACTGGTGATTATTGCTGTCACGAAGTGTTATCCGAATCCGTTGGTCAATTCACGGGTTTAATTGATAAAAACGGAACATTTATTTATGAAGGGGATATTTTGAAAACTTATCAAATTTTTTCACTTGACAATATTGGATTAGATTCTTTCAATGTTATCGTTCGTTGGAATATGAACTGCTGGTTAGCTAATGGAATAATAGGGGAAAAACAAGCTGAAATTTCAGAAGTAATAGGCAACATCCACTCTAATCCAGAACTACTAAAATAAATTATGCAAAAGTTAGCCATTTATTTAAACGAGAAACAATTAAACGTTTTAAAGTACATATTTCAAAATACATCAATTGAAATATTTAATTACGCTGTAAAAAACTATAATATTCAGCGTATCTACACTCTTGTTGAAAATGGTGTTTCTGTTAATTTCTTTTCTAATGATAAATTACGAGCATCAGTTTTTGTAGCTGAGTTATTTAATTTATTTCAAACAGAATCTCAAGGATTAAGAGCGAAAGAAATTAAAATAAATATGGATAAGATTGAGAGATTAATAAAATTTAGAATGTCCTGTAATCGGTCGTATTGTAATGAATTAAGAACCTACAATGAATTGAGAGAAGAATATAATCTTTTAAACGCAAGATTTTCTGAATTCCGAAAACTTTATAAAAAATATAAATATGAATTGGAAACCTATTAACACAGCACCTAAAGACGGGACAAGAATTATTGTATGTCATTGGAAACATTACAGCCCCATAACAGCATCATGGCGAACCTATCACCCAAATGCTGAAGGTAAAGCTCAATGGCGTGATGACAGCGGTATAAAAACCGTACCAACACATTGGGATATTTTACCAGAAGAGCCAATGCAAGACAAATGCAAGAAATGCAAAAATATATTATCATTCGAGGAAATGAAATACAGCGAGAATAATTTAATCTACTGCGAGGAATGCGCTGAACTACTAGCTAAATAGATTATGAAAAATGAAACAATTTGGAACCTTGAAGATATGCTATCAATTTATGAGAATGAAAAATTAGATCTTGAAATAGATTCAAAAAATACAGAACTCAAAGGCATGAGGGATCAGATTCTTAAAAAAATAAAATTTAAGGCAGTCAAGATAAAAGAATTGAAAAGGTGTATAAAATGGATCAAAAACCAGAATTAATTTAAAACTACTAAACAACAAATCATGAGTAAAACAAAATACATTAAGGTGGCGGTGTCGGAAAGACTGCCTGATAAAACAAATGAATATTTCACAGACAAGGGTAAAGCTATATTTGGATCAGTAATGAAGAACTGGCATGTTGATGAGCTACTAGCTTATCCTAATTACTGGCTTTGTGAAGTCCCAGACAGAGAGCAGGAGATGAAGGAGATGCTGGAACGTTGTCAAAAATCATTAGAGTATATCCACGAAAATGCAAAATTTGAATTCACAGAAGAAAACACAGAAGATCATATTGAGCATGTACCGTATTTAAAACAAGAATTGGAAAAATTACTTAACTCAATAAAATAATAATCATGGAAAATAGAAATTATTTAAACGGAAAACAATATCCATATGGATATAGAGAATGGATTTGGAAAGTATGTATAGAATATGGTTTCAAAGATAAAGATATTAATACAGCATATAAGCAATTAGACACTGATGCATTTTTATGCTATTTCATGGAAGGATTGTCACCTGTAGAAGCTGTTAGGGAAGATTCGTCATATGCTTAAATGTTCAAGAAGCCACAGAGCTAAACTAACCGATCCTAGGTAAAATCAATTATACACGGTAAGTCTGCACCGGTTCAACGTAGGCAAAAATATAAACTTTTTATTCAATGAAAAAACTATTTTCAATCGGCGTATTGACGCTGGTAATTCTGACTTCATGTCAAAATTCAAACGAAGACACAGCGGTTAACAATCAAGAATTAGCCAATAAAGCTACTGAGCTAGTTAAAGCTGGATCTAAAGGTCAAGAATCTAAATTAGGTCCAAATGACGCCTTTATCCAGTGCCATGATAGTTATTATTCCCCAATGGGAAATTCATGTGTTTGGGTTGATGGGCATCTTTTTAATGTTGTTTGGAATACTATGATGGGGCAAGGTTCAGAACCTCCTTATAAAGTTTATGATTCTTATCCTGTATCTCATTGCGGCTGCTAACTAATCATGGCCCTTCGGGGCCTTTTAAACTAAATACAATACTATGACACCAAAAGAAAAAGCACAGGAATTAAAAAATAAATTTTACCAAGTAACTCCATCACAAATATCATTAGGGACGGAGAGGAGTTTGGTAATTGAATGCACTAAAATAACCGTTGACGAAATAATGTCCGAGTTACAAAATGTTCAAGATAGAATTAATTTAGAACGAAAGGCGGTAAATTATTTAGAAAACAATCTGATTTATTGGAAGGAAGTAAAACAAGAACTAGAAAAACTATAGCCATGCACACAGAGAAACAAAGAATATTTGACGAGTACGCGAAAACGAGAGAATTCGAAGATTGGAATGATTTAAAGAATTGCTGCATAGAATATGATATTGATATTGATGAATACATTTTCGAAGCCTGTGACCTAGTCCAGCAGGAGCAGCAGAAGAGAATAGCGGAGAAAGCTACACTTCTAAAAATTGATGATTGTTGTCAACCGATTTATGGAGTTGACATAGACACAATTACCAACCCTGAAAACATTATATCATGAAACTACAACCAATGACGGACTTTGTTTTAGATCAATTAAGCATAAAACAGTCTACAAGCGAATTTAAAGAGGTTGTTCGGAATTACGCTACTTTCCTAAAACAGCCTTTAACGCTTGGAATGTTTGTTCCGTGTGATGAGCATAATATTCCGTTGCCTTATTTTATATCAAACGAATGGTTTAAAGCCAAAGAAAAGGTTTTGTTCGAAGGGTTTAGGCCTTGCATAACAAACGGTGTTCAATCTGTAGAACATGATAAGGTATGTGTCCATTTTGCACTTGTGAAGGGTAAAACAATTGAATCCATAGTAAACGCAAACATTGAACTAACCCCCTCTGCTTTAAAAACTATTGGAATATGAAACAGCTAGAAGAATTAACAGCCGATATACGGGAGAAGCTCCCAATGCTGAAAAACTCAATAAAAGCTGAAAGAATCCAAGATAGTGAAAATAATTGTTACCGGATATTTATGGGTGGTATATTCATGGGTACGACTAGCAATAATGAATTATCAAAATATGTAGTGAATCATATTAATGATGATGAAATAATGCTTAACGATGTTCTGGAATGGTTTGGCGAAAATTACGCTATCTACATTTATAATTTTCCAGATACTGGAATAAAAGGTCTTTTCTACCATACCGACTATGGTATGTTTGAGCATGCCTGGGATCTCTCAAAGCCCTATCTAAAAGACCAATCCCCGGAACTGATAAGCTTTTTACACTCACTAATTAAAAAATAAAATGAATTGTAAACCTATCTACTGCCATTTAGAATTCTGCTTAGAATGTGATAAGGTTACTCCTTTTATTGATTGGGTATGCCTGTATTGTGGCTGTGACACACCATTTGGAAACTATGACGATGATGATCGGCCATCGGAACAAGATGATGAATATAACTCGGAAATGATAAAGATCGGTGATCTTAGAGAAGCTAGTAAAGATATTCAGGAAATCTTTGAAAAATATTATCCAGTTAAACTAAAAACAAACCAATGAAACAGATAGAATTAGAATTAAAAGAAAGACTCCTTATTGTGGGTTTTGAAAATTTAGCAGCATTGGAATTTTTCAAATATCAATATTATTACGATTTAAGCCATGAATACACCAAAGATAAGTATGGGCTAATCTGCAAAGGCTCAGAATTTACAGATGAAGTGGCGGAAGAGTTTGTTTTAAAAATACCAGGTTGTAAAATGACTTATTATCTCCACAATAATGAGGAATCAAACATAACATCAAAAGCCTTAGACTCCTTCAAATCTGCTATCGAAGCACAAGGGTATTATTGGGGCGAGAATCCGTTTAACGAAAGAATAAACGCAGGATACACGTATGAAAAGTGGCAAGAAGCAGAATCCCGCACCTTCAACCCTGAGAAATCAATAATCTGTAAAATACTTAAATCATGACAAAAGAGCAGAAGATACAAGAAGCATATGGAGAAAGATACGATAGTCTTAAATCAGGAATTAATACTGATGGGATATATGTAGGTGATACTGAATTGCTGACAGATGAAGAATTTAACAACTGGAACTTCATTGGAAAAGCGAAGAATATTGGACCTGGTAAGTACGTTTCTGGAAGTCGCCCGACTTCGCTATCCGGAATCGAAAACAACAACGGCTGGATAAAGATTGAAAGTGAAGATGATTTACCAGTAAGTGGAAAATACAAAGTTATTTCGACTCATTATTCTAAATCAATAATCGCAAAATATGCTAGATCTGGCAATACATGGTTACCGGTTGGAACTGATGACAGAAGATTTATTGAAGTGACACATTACAAAGCAATAATTGAAGATAAGCCACCAATTTACTAGCTATGAAAACAAAAGAAGAACAATTGAAAATATACTCGGCTTATCTGCCGTATGGGTTGAAATTCATATCAAATCGTGATTCAGTCGATATTACAAATGCATGGACTTTAGTTGGATTAAAAATAGACAATAGCTATCCTCATAAACCAACGCTATTAAGCGAAAGATCAGATTACAAAAATGTTATAAATATATGGTCTCCAACCGCCAAACCTATCCTCTACGACCTATCCTACCTAACAAAGGAAGAATTAATAAAAGCAGGATTTAACGATCACATTGATTTCTTAACCCACGAAAGAGAGCACTGGATTAAAGTTTATGGGTTTGAAAAGTATATCAGTAAGCTTCCATATGGTCACTTTCAATATCTAGTCTCAAATCACTTCAACATCTTCAATTTGGACGAATCAGAATACATTAACAAAGCAAATTTAAAACAATAAAAATGGGAAATTTAGCAACACATTATGATCCCTTCAGTAACCCAAATGATGATGAAACATTTAGTGATTATGGGTATTGCGGGACTTATATTATTGATGGAAACTCTACTGGTGATAAAGATTTGGTGTGCTGTAAAAAGTGTATTAAAAAATTTAAGCAAGCAGATGCAGAATTACAGCAAGCCAGAAACTCTCAATTAAAAGATATGCAGGGATTTGTAGATTTTATGGAAAAAGAACTAACAATAAAAGAAGAGAAATGAAAACAATTTATAAATATCAATTAGAAATAACTTTAGATGTTCAAATTATAGAAATGCCAGTTCATGCTAAAATTCTAAGTGCTCAAAATCAAAATGAAAATCCATGTATGTGGGTTGAAGTTGAAACTACAAACGATGTCGAATTTAGAAGATTTTACGTTCTTGGAACCGGGTACCCAATGCCATCCAATACCTCAAGATTCATAGGTACAATACAAATAAATGACCTCGTATTTCATTTGTTTGAACTTTATTAATTACGGCAACCCACAACCAACCAATAAACAATAAAACTAAATTTGAAACCATGAAACAATTCATTAAAGACTGTCTGTTTTTTCAACATGAAGACGGCCAAATGCGAATGATAGGTGTTTTAGCCTGGATACAGCTTGCTGCAGTCGCTTACTTTTTGCGCTGGATGTTATCTCAGTAATAATTATCTTTGTCTCATGGACATAGAAGAACTCGAAAAACATATAATCGAAATAGTTAAGGCGAAACAAATTAAAAACGGAGGTAACGGAGGCAATAAGATGGATGATTTTGACCATATATTGAATCTGTCAATCGAAGATCGTAACGCCTTTCTTCAGCAAATGGTAGATGAAAATAAAATAGTAATCAGAGAAGGAGCTAATCATAGGATGATTATGTTGCCGAAATAAAACAAAGGCGTAGGATCAAAACCTCACGCCTTTGTTTTATTTAATATAGGGGGAATTAAATTCAACCGCTTTATCACATGTCAGATGTGTAAAGTATGACTTCTTCTTTGTCTTTGGATCCTCGAATACTTCACTATCCCATTTTATCCACATGTCAATTGTTTCCCAATTCCGGAAGCCTTGGTCATGAGGGTTAAAACTACATTTAACCTCAAAATGTCGCCTTTTTGGATCATCATCAAAACGGATAATCATTGAATTGGAATTCGGAGTCGTTTCTTCTACTATGGTCCCTCTAAGTTTCATGTATCAAAATTGATACAAAATGAAACATCATCAAAATATAAATTGATACTTTTTATATCAAAATTAATTTTTACAGAATTGAAGGGCGTTAAAAAGTTGTCCTCAAAAAATACGGATTACCATATTTCGTTTTGATAATTTTTTAGCACATTTGTGAAAACTCAAAATATGAAAAAGGAAAAATTAATGCAACTTCGAAAAGAGAAGGGCTACACTCAGCAACAAATGGCAGATGTCATTGCGACTGACGTATCGAACTATAATAGAAGAGAAAGTGGAGAAGTAAAGATGCTCAGAAGAGAATGGGATAAAATAGCTCGATTTTTAGATGTTCCAGTCATGGAAATCTACGAAGGTGATATTATAACGAAGCCTATTCCTGTTAAAAATGAAGCTTTTTACATCCGTACAATAGATAATCTTAATGCTTATATAAAACTTCAGAATGAGGAAATTGAACGGTTGAAAAAAAAATAGAGACCCCCACCTAATAAGTGGGGATTTTTTTACTTTTTAATCAAATGGTATTTTTCGAGGAATGTCTTTTTATATTCTTCAGCATATTGCTGAGCCTCCTCTTGTGATAGCTCTGAAATATGAAACTTTTGAGTGTCACTCTTTAATCCATCTTGTTTTTTCCCTACTGAATTGCATTCAGTATAAATCCATTCACTTATTGCTGGGCTTTTTAACTTAATAGTCTTGTTCATTATATGGTAATTTTGTTATTCAAAATTATGAGAAAATATCAAATCATTTCTCCTCACTTTTGAGGATATTTTGTTAAATTTTTGAATACTTATTATAAGCAGCTTGCATTTTTACATCGTAGTCATTTGCTTTATATCCGGGGCCATTGTACCCTTTCGCAAATAAGGTCCAGTTTTTATTCCGGAGGTGCGCTTGTAGGCCGAAAGCTTTAATGTATCTCACAAATGCATCCAATTGCCCAGCTTCTGAGTCGTACATTTTATTTATGAATTCCTGTAGAGACTTATAACACAGCTTTTGCCAGTTATCTCCCATCACTTGGAACCGGCCCCAAGAACAAGACATCAGAGCAGCTTCTCTATTTAATGTAGATGCTCTTTGAAGTTTCAGGTGTTGATCAGATTCTTTTCCATAGCCTCCGGGTGCTTTATTACAAATATCTGGATGGGAAATCGCGTACTTGCTATTCGTGTATTTATAAAACCTATGACGCTCAAAAAGTATCTTCGGCTCTCCGGATGGAAGAAATCCCGATCCTCGGCTTTCAACTTCAGCTACAGCCTTTATCGCCGCAACTTCGCAACCCAATTCTTTAGCCGCGTTGATATAATCATTTTCTGTTAGTGTTTTCATTTTTCAAGTATTTTGTCAATTATTGATTTTAAACAGTCATAAACGGATTAAATTATAAGAAAGTCCTACGCCAAAACCGGGATAAAACTGATTTGCTGCCGGAACATAATAATACCCAGCCTGAATCCCAATCCCAAATCGTTTTGGTTTAACATCGATTCGCTTTTTGAAATGCTCCACCCCGTTTATTTTCATATTCTTATCCGGTGAGGAAATGTCAATGTAAGTATTTTCCTTCCCCAGAAGCCATTTACGGTCTTGATACTTCACGACATCTACAATAGCGTTGTACTTGTATTCCACCGTGCTATCTGCTGTATTTGAGACTATCTGCATGTATTTGTTTTCATAAAATACACGCGCCTTTTTATTGACATCCAGCTCTGTCTTGGTTGCTTTCAATTGTCCCTCCAGTGTAAATTTTGCCCGGGTCAATTCATCTATTTTTTCCTGAGCAATATTCAGAGCTGGCGCAAGCGTATCGCTCACATAAGTCATGTAATTCTTAGTGATGTAGTTTTTTACGACTTCTCCTTCCTTCTGCTCAAAATTTCCATGCGTTGTACTATCCTTGGGATTCACATACGTGTTGAGATAAATCGTGTCTATATTTTTTCCAGATTCTTCTACGATGCGATCGTCTTTACCTAAGGTAAACCATCCGCCGATCAGGTTCGCAACCAGTGCGACTATAATCAAAGCTAAAATTGCTATAACTGCTTTATTTTTCATTTTGCTTGTTTTAAAATTGTTTTCGCCTGCTCCTGTGTTTGGTTTCTTAGAGTACTGTCTGCAAGCTTCATTTCTTCGTTGTTTCGTTCTATAATTCCAGCTTTTATCAAGAGTTGGTAATTTAAATTATCATTTTTGCGTCTTTCTTCATTGTATAGAGTTTTATAATCTTCTTTTGATTCTTTACTACTATCCAGATTGATGAAGTATGTTATCCAAAACATTAGAAAGAATACAGCAGCGATGAAGGCCACTGGATTCTTTGCAATAAGACTTTGTATTTTTCCAATTTGATTTGTGTTTGGATTCGCCATTTCATTTTAGAGGGGTTTTTATTATAATTTTTAGATTGTATTTGTAATTATGCCATTAACTACAGAGAGAAATAGATCATTTCCGTCCACATCCTTTACTTTGATTGCACCATTACGCCCAATTTGTCCGGCTACACGGATTCCTCCATTCGGTATATCTAAGGCGATATTTCCTCCTGTCCCATTTTTAGCACTCAAGTATAAACTGGTATGAAAATATCCATCTGGTTTTTCGTTAACAATCATCACTGGTATGCCAACATCCGCTCCTGATATTTGAACGAGCTTTTTATCTCCTGAAGGAGAATAATCACCCGCCACAATCCAGCCTTTAGGTGTTTCTAATCCATTTGCGGTGATTGAGAAATATTTATTAGTAACAACACTTCCGAACGTTCCTGCATATGCGTTGATGGTTCCGGAAAAAGTGCCTGATGTAGCATTAATTACACCTTTTATATCTGCGTTTTCCGCAATTAACTTTCCATTATCAAGTACTTTAAAGGGCGCATCATCTTTATGGTCATAATCCGCACCTGCAGCAAACCTTATACTTTCATCACCAACATCGGTAATTCCGGAAATGAATGCATTTCTTTCGGTTCCGTCGCCAACCTCTATCCTTTCACTTGTTACTACTCCACCATCAATTGAAGTGAAGCCATCGGAGCCATTTAAAAAGGTGATTTTTGCAGTCACTCTTTTTTGATCAAGGTTTATCTGCATTTCATTATCCAGTGATGCTATTATTCCGGTTCTTATCAATCCTCCATTTATAGTTGTAGTTCCCACAGTTATAGAAAGAACACGCACGTTGTCAACAACTGAGTGAAGAATCCCTATTAAGAAATAATAATCATTTGCGTCTTCATCAAATAGCTTTTTATCTTGGGTAAAAACCATAGATGCTGTATTGTCAGTCTTTGAACATGCAGCATACACATAGCGATATTGATCATCCGAAATCGTTACAATATCTTCAGGAATATTCCAGGTCTTTTCAAATGTCTGAGAGTAAATAAGTCCTGCATTTACTTTGACCTTATTCTTATTGTTTTCAAACATGACAAAGAATACTACTGAACAGCTTATCTGCTGGCTTTTTGCTCCTACTGTCAACATATTTGTTTCAATAGAGTTCGGCCGGATGTTTTCCGGGTCAAAGAAGCCGTCAGTATCAAAAACAAGGTTCTGCAGTTCCTGTGTTGTCTTTAAACCTAGCTTTGAATAATTAATCTGACCAAGGTTGGTTATTGACATTACATTTTTAATCTCCTTGATATCCAGAATAAGTTGAGAGCTATAATTGATCTCGTATGAATCTGCAATTACAATCTTTGTCCGGAAAGGATTGTAATCTCCGCTTTGAATGAAGTCAGTTGTAATTTGATTCACCCTAAGCACTTTGTCAATTCCGAAAATTGGATCATAAACCTGAATATAATCGCCAATATCAAATCTTCCGAGTCCTATTTTTTCCATGTAGGCTGGATCTACTTCAAGATCATAAGAAACTTTTGCGTTTTTATGTAAATCGAATTGTTCAAGCCCTTTTACCAGAAGCTCATTCTCAGCATTGTCGATGTATACTTTCGGCATCACGATGTCCAAAATAACATACTCATCACCTACCGCTAATTGAAAAGCGGCTGATGTTTCATCTGGAAAACTCTGGCCCTGATCGTTTTTGAAAGGAATTATCTCAAAGGTCTTTGTCGCATGATTGTACCCTCCTTTTTTGATCTCGAATTCATAGCCGGCTAAATTTCCGGTATTAAAATGAACTTTAGCAGATGTTCCCGGAACCAAATATTTTGTAGTAACTCCATCAGCTTCCTTTTCGTTCAAATCAAAGTCCATGGTATTATCTGCGAACTTGAACTTTGTATCTCCTAAAACAGTAACCTTTCCTGTTCTATGCGGGTAAATATCATCAAAAGTGATTGAACCTTCTTTAAGTCCAAACGAAGCAATCGCTGCTGGATCTTCCAAATAGTCCGCGCCGGGTAGCTTTAGTTTAGTGCTGAAATTTCGATATTCATTCGGGATGTTCTCGGAACCTCCTGAAACATATAGGCGATTGATTATGTCGTTTTCGTCTACATTATTTCGTGACAGAGAATAAAGTCCTTTGCCTTTTCCGTACTCAAATTTAATCGGCACCTTTTTTCCGTAGTCTCCGGTATGAATTACAAACTTTCCGTTCTCAACTTTAATCCAGAAATCCGTTTTGAATTCATTACAGATTTTTTGAAGCGCAGAAAGACAGGTATCATCACCGAATGTCAGCGTTTTTGTTTCTCCATTAGTGAAATTTCCGACCTCCCAACCTGCAGAAAACCGTTCCATATTGTTTTTGAGGCAAATCAGAAATGTTTCAATGGTCCCAATAAGCGGAAAATCTGTATCTGTTTTAAATCCGGTGCCGTCTGCATTGAAAAATTTACAACGAAGAAGATCGAACATTAATCCCTGAGCGACTATATTATATTCGTATTCTGAATCGCTTTTTTTAGAATATGTTGGAAGTGAATTGATTCTATAAACTGAGCCAAACAAAACAAAGTAATCATTAATCCTAATTTCCAAAATATCTGAAGATGTCAGCTTGAACGAAACCGAATCATCAGAGAGTAAAACACGGTTAAGCGAAGCTGAATCCACAGAACGTTTCCCTCTTTCAATTAAATTGAAAAGAGGGCTGCCGTTCCTATATAGAGTTATGTTGTTCATTGTTAGATAAATTGCGTTTGAGAATTATATATAAACACTTTTCATCTTTTCCGTTACAATTTTTTCTAAAATCTTAACCGCACCCAATGTCGTGTCACTCCCAGGGTGGATGCCGTCTGGAATCTGTTTTCCGGCTCCAAAAACTGAAACTAATCCGTTGTTCACGAATTGTGACTTCTCATGAACATAAAGTCTTTCAATATCCCATTTATCAGCGATCACTTTTACCACATCGTTAACGGGCTTATAATACCCCGTGGTTGTGTTGCTATCATTAGAAAAATGTGATAAGATTAACACCCTAGCCGTTGGCTTTGATTGAAACAGCTTTTGTAACACAAAATTATATGCCCCATAGAATGTATTAACATCTATAGAATTCGTTGTAGGTAATGTTGTAAAGTCAGAAACATCTTCTTGCAAATCATTAACGCCAAAATCAAAAACCCATAAGTTCGGCTCATTTGCTGTACCAATTAAATTCAACATACTAGCCTGATAATTTACAACAGCGCTCGTATTTGTAAATGCTAAAGCGTCACGCCCTCCGCTCATCGAGCTTCCATTTGCCTTCTTAGCCCTAATAGTACCATTTGGGACACAATAATTCTGAATTGTACCACCTAAATTTATAACAGCTCTATTCGCGTAAGAATACACATCCTTATTGCCATCATTTGGGTAGCCTGCGGGTATTGAAGTTCCGTACCAAGCTACTTTTTTATTTTTTAAGACTTGATTGACACTTTCAATTGTTGCTATGTCTTTTCCATCTAATTGGGCCCCTGCTGAAAGTCTATCAGCAACCAACACTTTTCCTGTAACCGCTATTATTTCATTGCCTTCATATGTAACATCTCCAAAAGGCACAAAGTTTAATTCAGTAATACCATCCGATTGCAATCCTGTACCTTGAACTAACATCATATTAGGAGGAATACTTCCTTCTGAAGACGATTTGCATGTATAATAAATGCCATAACAATTAGAAGGTGTAGTAAAGCTAAATCTCACATTTGGATTACCAGTAGTACCAACCTTAACTCCACCTACTTTAACTTTTGAAGCATCTGTGAATTGCATATTTTTCCCACCTAATCCATACTTTAGCCAAGTATATTGTGTATTAGGTGAAACAGGAATCCATCCAGACATCTTGAAACCCGTTAATCCTGTAGTTATCACCCAGGTTGTATCATAGATAGCGGTGTCATTTTGAATGGTAGGATCAACTATATTAAATAAATTTTGGCTTGGCAGTGTTCCTCCTTGAGCTAGTTCAAAAAGTTCTGTTTCTGTTGGTATTTTACTTTCTGATCTTGACCATGCTGTGCCTTTTTTGTAGAACATTGTCAAATAACCGCTTTTAGCCCTAAGATTTCCTAAGTTAGGATATATTGTCCCCCAATCTACTGTACTATTTGGATCAGTCGGTTTATCATCTTCCGAAGATATTTCAGGCTTATAAGAGCCGTCCTCTGTAGGTGCTGGCGTGCTTGGCGAAACCGTTCCCTTGAAGTCTGACTCAACCAAATTTTGAATATCTAATAACTTCTGATCAACCTCATCCATTTTATCATCAATTCGAATTTTGTCATAGGTATTGCCTATTACAGTTCCCTTATCAATTGTTGCAATATTTTCAGGCGGCACCATGTCATTCACTATAACTGTTACCTGATTATTATTTCCGTTTATTACTCCCATTGTTTTATATTTTATTCCAAAGTACTTCTGCTGGTGTATCGAGGCTTTTTAAGTCTTCGATATTACCCGCTATGATTATTATTTTTTCTTTTCCTGTCATGTCCTGCCATTCTCCCAGGACTTCTGCTGTTTCGATTCTGGGATTTTCAAAGGTGATTCCCGGGACTTCGTTTCCTGCTGAGTCTAAAACTTTAAATATGAACTTGCCGTAATCGTTGAAATTTAACTGCTCAATTACGGAAAGGGTGTTTTTGCCTGTTTTTCCATTGTAAATGGCACTTACTGCGATAGCTTCATATGTCCCTGATGCGGTCCTTCCAATCACATACAAGACAATATTTTTTGGCGATGTGAGAATTGCTGTTACTGAGAATTCATAGATGTTATTTTCAGTAGGGATAGTATACGCCTCGTAGTAAGTGTTGTTTACGCCACTTGCTGCAATCAGTGATATCCCGGAACCTTGATAAGACGGTTGTGAATACGTTTTCGTAAAGCTTACATTTCCGCGGCCTATCTGCTTAGTACCATCACCCATGAATATTTCCGTTTCCGAATCAATTTCATACGAAAGACTGAACTGATCAAGCATTGTTCGCAATACTTTTTTGATCGGATTAGGTTCAATCATTTTTACTGAGAACACACCGAACATTTCACCATTCCTGAAGGTCTTTTCAGGGATAATCTCATCTTTTACATAAACTTCGTAAGCAAGCGTTTTACCTCCAAAAGGCTTAATATGTAATCTCTGTGTGCCGGGTTTTGAGAATTCTTCAATAATAAAATCTTTAAAATTCCCGAATAATGATTCCCAATTATCACCTCTTATGAAACATTTCAATTCAAGCTGCCTTTCTTTAAATTTTGGTTTTCTTAGATCCGGTGATGAACCGTGATACTCAGCCCAATCATATGTAGTAATGTCTTTTCTTTCAAGTTTTCCGACAAGATTATTGTACTCCGAAACATAAACTTCGAAGTCTTTAAAATTCTTACCGTTCAATGAAACCTTTACTTCACTCATTTTTTGAAACTTGATTTGTGAATTCTTACATCACCTGAATATTTTATATTGCTGTTTCCGTAGCTGAAAACATCTACTCTACTATTTTCAACTGCTTCGATTTCAACCTCAGCATTATCCAGAATATTGATGATAACAATTGCATTATCTGAAGCTGTGATTTTTGCTTTTACATTGTGGCGCAAAATCAACACTGATACATATTGTTTTTTTGCAAAACCAACGAAGTTTAATTTCACATCTGAATCCCCAAAAAATGCCATTTTGCTGCTGACATTCGGCATCCCAATGTAATCGGCAAACAATCCGTGTATTTCTGTTTTTCCCTTGAAATTTCGCAGGGTTTCGATGTTGGGAAAATCATTCTCCATTGACCAGTCGTCACCATCAAAGTACATCTGACAAAGATTCTTCAAAGACAGGTCGTTCTTCATCTTCTCCTGCCATGGCTTGCACAGATTTATATCTGTTGCCAGCTTTAGTATTTCTTTCGTTTCCATTATGGTATTCCGGCTAACCCCGGTTTGATTTTAGAGTTCATTTCAGCGAGATCCTTTCTCATCTGATGAAGATTTCGTGTGTTGACCTCGATTTGGGATAGTAGTGCTGTTTGAGCATTTGACAAAATCTGATTTCCCTGCATTATTTTCAGAACAGCCACGATGTTTATACGGACAGCGTTGAATTGGCCTTCAAGAGCTCCGGCCGTTTTCTCAGTGATACCCTTGATATCTCCCTTCAATCCCTGAGCATTTTCTGAGGCAGCCCCAAACAAATCCTGGTATTGTTGTAAAGCCGCTGTATACTGATTCATTGCATCAGTTCCAAGAGCTTTAATTTTATCTCGCTCCTCTTGTGTTAATCCATCATAAGAACCGGACACAGCATTTGCCGCAATTTGTTGTTGAAGAATCTTTATTTGCTCAAGTAAATCTGCTTTTATTGAGTTTAGCGAAACTGCTGATATAGTATTTGCGCTAAGAAGCTTTTTATCAATTAATGCCACTTGATCTTGAAAAGCTTTTAATTGATTAGCCTGTTGAGTTGTGGCTCCTCCTGTACCGCCAAAACCCATCGATGAATAAAGACTATCAACCATATTCTTAACAGCCGGCTCCAGAATTTTAATTCTCAAAGCATTTGCTACAGCATTTCTCATCACGTCATCTACAACCTTCTCAAAAGAAGCGGCCGCATTTTCACCCTTTCCGAAAGCATCTATCAAAGCATCTGCTATTTTCTTTGAGAAATCTTTAAATTCGATTGTCGTGACGCTCGTTTGAAAGTCATCGATTAACTGTTGAATCTGAAGATTAATATCGTTGATCTGTTGTGTAAATCCTGCAATTTTCTCTTGATCTGCTTTTTTCTTAGCGCTTTCTTTTGATCTCATTTCTTGAAGGATTCTTTGTTGTTCCTTTAAATTTGAAATGAGATCACGTTGCATTGCCAACTGCCCTTCGCCGGCAGTTTTTTCAATTATCATCTGCAATTCTTCGTATGCAAACTTTAAATCGTCAACAGCCCTTTTCCAAGCTCGTATACTCTTTTCTTTTCTTCCATCACCAGCCGTCGATAGCATTTTGATAACTCCAACAACCATTTGGATAATACCACCTACCATTTGCTGCATATTTCCAGTGAAATAGCCAACAATAGCGTTGATCAGACCTTCAATCGTTTGAGTTAAATCTTTTGCGAACTTTTCGAAAGGACCTCCTTTGTCCCCTATCCCTAAAGCTTCTGATAATTCTTTGGCTGCTTCTGTTGCCATTCTAACATAAACCGCGACCTCATCAACATTATCTCTTAATCTTTGGAAATCAGCCTGAGTCGCTGTTCCTTCTTTAATTTTCTTTCTTAGTTCCTTAAAGTTTGCGATTAATCTGGTGATGGGATTTGAGCCTGTTGAAAAAGTCTTCAATTCTTCCAGTTTTTTCCTAAAGCCTTCAATCTCAGCAATTGGAGCGTCAAGTTTTATCAACTGAGAAATCTGAGCCTCTAAAACGGGTATTAATTGTGATATTTCTTTTTTTGTAAGAGAATCTATATCACTAAATGCTTTTTCCCATAATTTTGTTTTCTTGAAAACATTTAAAAAAGCATCTGAATATTCTTTTGCTTCTTCTTTTGCTGCGGTGTCAAGAAGTCTTATTCTTTCGTCATCAGAAAAGGTTGAGTTCTCCCCTATC
Source organism: Chryseobacterium antibioticum (assembly GCF_012927325.1). Lineage (GTDB taxonomy): Bacteria > Bacteroidota > Bacteroidia > Flavobacteriales > Weeksellaceae > Chryseobacterium > Chryseobacterium antibioticum. The sequence continues at coordinate 102,183 of NZ_JABBGI010000010.1, forward strand.
TTCTTACGGATGTCATTGTATTTTTGCTCGATTGTTGATTTCTTGGATTCAAATGTTTCCTGCTCTTTTATGAAGTCATTATATAAGTCTTTCTGAGATTGTAGTACGTCTCTTTTTCGCTGTTCTAAGTATGATTTTTCTTGAAGAAATAAATTACTATTTGACCCCTCTTTGTTGAAAGCTTCATCCTGAGCTTTTTCCAAATAACCCAACTGATCAACTAGTGACGGTATTGATTTCACTGCATTATCAATTCCCCGTTTAAAATTCTCCAAAGGGGTTTCTTGTCCATTTAAACTATTGATTTTATCCTGGATGAATACCAGATTGTTTTTGTCTTTTTCTGATAAAATATCTCCTACTGCTTGCTTGTCTAGTAGTGCTTGCTGTATCTTTTCTAAATACTGAAGGTAACTTTGTGATCCTTTGAACAAATCTTTATACTGAGCATCAGCGGTTGCCTTGCCATAGAATTCAGACATTTTATAGAAATTATTCCATTGTCTTTCGGATTCATCGATTCGCTCTTGGAAGTTTTTATATTGAAGCGATTTTTGCTTATCTTCAAGCGCTTCTTTCCTTTTACCAGCTTCTTCCAGACTTACTAGTTCACCTGTTAGGTAAGGATTTCCTTTTTTATCTTTGTCGCTTCCATATTTATCCAGCTTACGAATCTTCACCATACCCTTTTCAACCTGTGCCATTGCTTCATCGAGCAATTGGATCTGTTGTTGAATTTGTTTTGGAGAACCAACAGGGAATATTTCCGCTAATTGTCTTTCTTCTTTAGGCTTTTTCTTTTTTACTCCGTATGAGTCAATTTTTGCCTGAATTCTATCACGGACTTTAATCCATTTGTTTATTTCAGCATCTGATCCTGCTTTTTGAATAGCCTCATTGGCTGCTTTCAGTTCCTCATTTAAACCCTCGAGAATTCCTAACTTCACCTTGGGTCCCTCAGCTTCTATAGTAGTTCCGGACAGATCAAGGCCGTCCTTAACCGCCTTTTCAACATCTCCTTTATAGTCAGCAAGTGTTTTGTCAATGGCTTTTAGTTCTTTTTCTTTTGCCCCCTGAAATCCTTTCTCGAAATAATTTGCATCAAATGGATTAAGAGTCGCACTCGCTCTTTCTAAAAATGTTTCGTCAGCAATATCTTCTTTGAGTTTCTTCCTTTGTTCCTCTAATTTTGCAATCTCCTGAACTTTAAGCATTACTTCTGCCTGTCTATAAAGACTTTTAGTGTATGCCTTAATTGCTGCGTCGGCGTGTCCGGTTTTTATCGCTTCAATGGTAAGTCCTTCAATACGGTTATTCGTAAGAGAGTTGACCTGTGCTAAAATCTTTTTCGCTTCATCATATGAAGTTGATTGCTTTTTTATGACAGCAATCAATGAATTTAACTTTGTGATTTGTTCATTTACTCCTACGTTGGTCTGAGAAAGCTCTTCTTTGAATTTGTTTTGTATTTCCTGAAGTGCAGTAAGAGCTGTAGCATGTTTATAAATAGCATAAGTCATCCCTGCTATTAATACTGCGGCTAAGGCGTATGGATTGGCAAGTATGGTTCTGTTTAACAATGCCTGAGCTTCGGCTCCTATCCTAGTCGCTAAAGTCTGTAAATTTTGAAGGAATGTTAATCTGGTTGTTGCGATTGCGTTTGCGTTTTTGGCAGCAACCTGTGCTACTTCCGCTGCCGTCGCTGCTGTTTTTTCCGCAACTCCCACGGCTTGTGCTGTGTTTTCTAATTGCTGTTTAGCAGCGTTAAATTCAGTAGCTGCTGCAAGTGCTCGTTTCCTAGCAATTGAAGCCGTTTCCTGAGTAGCGATAACCGCATTTTGAGCTGTTGTTACTCTTTTTTGAGCGATCTCTATATGTCTTGCTGTTCCGGTTGCCTGAATTGAAGACAATTCCATTCTAGCATAAGCTAATTGAACTCGTGCTTCTTGTGCTTTTGCTGTTGCAGCAATTCCAGACTGTATTGCCGATTGTTTTTTTACTGCTAAACTCGAAACCTCAACCTGTAAAGCTGCGTATTTAGCTCTTGTACTTGCTAATTCAGCGGCAGTATCCCTTGCTGTGGCTTCCGTCTGTCTTTGGGTCACCATTGCCCTTCCCAGCTTCATTTTGTCTGAAATACCCAGCAGGGCTATTTCGGAAGCAATCGTCTTATTGTAAGTTGTGGAAATAACGCTTGTAGCAATAACAGCTGCTTTATAGATTCCATATGCCGCAACCAGTTCTAAAAGTATTTCTGCAACTTCTCTATAGTTCTCAATAAGGTATGTTAAACTCTCTATTGACCCATATAGAAATCCTTCGCTACTTTGACCTATTTTATTAAGCATCTGGTCCCATGCATCGCCTAAATTCGCAACTTGTCCGGAAAGTGATTTTGATTGCTTTTCCATAAGATTGAAAAACATTCCTCCTTCATTTGTCATTGCAAAAAGAACATCTTGAACGTCTTTGAATCCAATTTTACCGGCAGAAACCATTTCCGTGATTTCTGAAGTAGTTTTCCCAAATTTCTTAGCCAATTCAGCAACCATTGGAATTCCCGCCTCCGTGAACTGGCGGAGGTCATCACCCATTAATTTACCTTTTGCTTTTACTTGACCGTATACAAGGTTAATTCTACTCAATGGAACTCCAAGCCCAGCAGCGATATTCCCCATTCTGGTCAAAACATCAACAACTTGATTCGCTGGTATCTGAAACGCTAATAATTGTTTTGCGCCTGCAGAAACATCTTGTAGTGAAAATGGAGTTTTTGCAGCCAGATCTACCATTTGCCCCATTAAGACACGCGCTTTTTCACCACTTCCTAACATAGTAGAGAAGGCAATCTCAGTCTTTTGAAATTCTCCACGAACACTAATAAGTTCCATAGCGAAACCTTGAAGGGCTGACACAGAGAAATATCCAGCAATACCTACAGAAAGATTTTTGAATGCAGAGTCCATTTGCTGGGTCTGCTGAACAGTCGTATTGGTCAATCCTACAATATCTCTACGCATAGAGTCAACGTCTCTACGCCATTGTTGCAAGTCTATTCCTGCTCCAAAATATAAGGCTCCTTGACTGGTATTCATTATTTAAATAATTGTTGTAGAAAATCTTCTGAGGTTTGCTCAGAAAGATTTATGACAGGTTTTTTCTTTTCTTTTTTCTCTTCTTCACTTTCGTAGCTTGGTGCATCAATAAGCATTCGCTGTACAATACGCCAGTCTACTTCCCAAAGCAGGTAGTCTAATGTCCATCCGAAGTGGTGGCAGATCTGCCCCATAACTCCGTAGATTGTTTTTAGACCGTTTTCTCTATCGGTATCGCTTTGGTCGGTCGATTCCCGTTCATTAATACCGTAGAGTTTAGAAAATTTTTGTAATCTGAATTTTGCAATAACCGCAGTGCGAATTCTGATAATTCAGCAGAATTAATAGAATTCAGTAAATGTTTTTTTATGATTGGCTTATAAATAAAACTCATGATTCTAACCCATTTAGGAAATTCAGTTTCAATTGCTATGTAGACTGCATCTACAAGTAATTTAGCATTGTCGCTAACAGATTTATACTGAGCCGCTATCATTACTGAAGGATCTTGACTAAAGATTTCCGCTTCATCAATTTTTATTTTTATAAAAACCCGAGAAAGTTTCAGCATTTTTCCGAGCGTCATTTTCCCAGTGTTCCATTTCTTGATTTTGCCAAAAAGAATCGTTTCGAATTCATAGCCCTTTCCGGATAAAATATTCAGTTCTTCTTGCTCTTGATTTTCCATGTAATTTTTATTGAAAAAAAGCCTACCTAATCAGATAGGCTTTTCTATTTAGTTTTAGAATTCTGTTATACTCTGAAAGTGGTGATTGCTGGTTCATCTGCTTTTGTTGGCTGTAGTACCGTTCCGGTTACGTCAACACCCAGCAATGCGCCTCTACCAATTTCCGAAGAGAATTTTGCGGTAATCTTTGCACGAGGAATATTTAACCCCATCCCCTTTTTTGGAGTGAATTTGATAGAACGTTCAATAGAAACTGGAGTAATTGGCCAACTATAAACTGCCGTTGCGCCTGTACCAGTTTTGCTTCCTCCAAATACTTTCACTAAAGTATCTTCGTCCGGATCAGCAACCTTAAAGGCAACAGCAATTTTCCCGGCTTTAGATTCGATCCATAATGGAGTATCTATTTCTTCTACATTGAATTCTGTTTCAGTCGGATCATCCATGTTTAACTGTGCTGATCCCTCTTCTGTGTAACCTAATGGTGCAAGGGTCGTCCCCATCCCACCGTCAACTGCAATTGCTCCAATTGCGATCTCAGCTACTCCTATATTTATAAGTCCTGCCATTGTTTGTATTTTTGTTAGTTATATGCTTTTAAATTGATTCTGAAATTGATGTAAGTAGCTTTTTCTTCTACTTCCTCAAATGTTGAGTGATTAACTACTGTAAGATTGAATCCCGGTCGAAATATGTTTTCAAGAATTGGATAAACAGCCTTGCTTATTTCAAGCATTCGATTATTATTCGGCATGTACTGCGTGATTCCATTAAGTAACACCGAAAGCATAGGCACATAGAAATTGACATTAAAAACTCCATCTTGTAGAAAAGAGTTATCCATTGATACAGAATTGATCACACAATCTTCTTTTGTACTTCCTGATGGCCTTTTGTCCTTGTAAATATTTCCATTGATAACCGATTTGATATTTCCCTGTGAAAGCAGCTCAAAAATCCATTGCTTGCCTTCTAAAACCGTCTTTTTCATTTAAGCTGTTTTAATAGATTTGGAACCATTGTTTTAGCCATCTGTTCTGCACTTGTCAGAACATTTACTCCTCTACTTTCCACCTGCGAAGCGTATTTCATCCCCGCAACTACGACTAAGGCTATAGCTGGCTGTTGAGAAGCTAATGTTTGGGCTAATGATTTACCCTTGCTAACACCTTCACTTGCACCAGAGAAATTCTCTTCAGCTATTCGCCCATTGAGAATGATTGCGTATCCAACCGAGGCCCGGAGATTTCCGGTTACATCTCGATATGATCCAGCGGTTCTAGCCTCATTAATGGCTGATTCCGCGCAGTATCGTAGAATACGTAAGGCTTTATCCTCAATCTCTTTTTGAGCGTCTAAAAAGCGCTTATTGATAGCTGTTGCGTCACCTTTAAATGTCAGACCCATAATCTTGCGTGTAGTTGTTCTTTCTTGAATAGCTTGTTATCACCTTCAAGTCGGACGTTCCCATCTTTGTCGGTTACTTTTATCCTTGCGCCTAGAGCCACTTTTGGACTGGATTTAGGAAGGTAAATGACTGCGCCAAAAACGTAGATCTCACCATCAGTGGTTACAATCCGGTTTCCGCCTCCATTTCCTTCGTCTCTACACTTAGAAACTGTCACCCACTCCGCTATTCCAGGAATCCAGCTACCATTCGCTTCATTGTAGACGTCTTCTGCCTTCTGAAACACATTCAGCGTGTAAGGAAATTGCCTTATCCCCATTTTGAAGTGATGTCTGTTATTGTATTGTCAGATAGTAAATCAGGCTTTCCGAGTCTTCTCGCTAACATTGAGTAATATTTCAGAAGGGCGGCTTTATCATAAGAGATAGAATAACCACCCTCAGAAATACTAGAAGGCATAGAAATGATGTCGGGGAATATGTTGTAAAAGAAAGTATCAAGGCTTATGTCATTCGTTATGGTATCGGATGGATCAAGGTTTACGCGTGCTAATTCAGCAGCAACCATTCCGTCGGAGTACTCAACCGACCAGTTAGAAAATTTTTCTTGTATGTATCCCCCGATAGTCATTATGCCAATTTCGTTTTCAGAATTAATCGTTTTTTAACACTGTTTAGCACAGGCGTAGCGAACGCCATCCCCTTTGTAAGAACTGACAGAGGCGCAGCCTTTGCGATCGTAGAAACCAAAATGAATTCGTTAGTCGTAATCTTTGAAGTCTCGTTCAAGTCCATTGAAGCTTCCGGAGAAATTGTGTACTGAGTATTTCCGAAAGTTGCTGTTCCGGATAAATGGATATTTCCTAAAATCCAACCGCTTTTAGCTGTCAATGTACCATCCTTAGCCTCGTCATTTACGTAACTTTCCCAGATTTCGATTGTTGGCAAATTCTGAGCTGATAAAGCTGAGTTTATTTGCGCTACAGTAGGCGTTTGAGCCAATCCTAGAACATTTTGAGCGAAAGAGGCCGTGAACTTTACAACTTTTTCTGATGCAGCAAACTGGTTAAATGTTGCTAAATCCATGACTTGACGTAGGTAGCGATAACCAGTTGCAAGAGCTTGCTTTTGCACTAGCTGTAACTGCTTAATAGGGTCAAATGTTGCAGCATTCGCAGGATCGAACCAGTCTACAGTTGCATTTTGAACCGTAACACCAAAATCAATCTTCACTCCGTTAGAAGCTTCATACCATCCTTGCGAAAGCAAAGATTTAGACATGAATTCCATAGACGCATTTACTGAATCTGTAACGAAGATCGCATCATCATAAATCTTATTAATAAGTTGTACTTTGATGTTTGCGTTTTTAGGATTCAAGGCAACTGAATTTCTCAAATCATTCAATCTGAAGAAATCTCTTTCGGTTTTCTTTCTACCTACTTCAACCTTTGGAATTTCTCCTTTAATTGCTTCGGTATTCTCTCTACCTTTCAGAATAACATCTGAATCAAGAGCAACGATTGGAGCAATAACTTTTGCACCTGTTTCTCCTTCCAGATTTCCGAAGGTAAGCCCTGTTTTAAACTCGGAAGGAAAGAACTCTTTGAAACGTAAATCACCCAATGGGTTCGCTTCAAGTAAAGCTCCTAAATCAGCTTCTCTGTATTCAGGTATAATACTTTGTAATAATGTATCTGCCATTGTTTTTGTAATTTTTTAGTAGAATGTGATTTTTGGAAGTGCAGCTTTAAGCAAAGCAATACCGGTTTTTTCTTTGTCAGGCAGAGCGTCAATTCTCGCTGTTCCGTCAGTAACCACTGATGAAAGTGTGAAATCTTCAATCGCAATATCTTGAAGCACAAGACCGATTGCTGTTGCAAGTAATGGAGCTGTCAAAGCCACATTTAAAACCTTCCAACCACTACTCCCATTGGAAACAATCACGGTTCCGGCAGGCAGGACATTATTTGTAAACCTTAGCTTTGCATCTGTATTTTCTACATTTACTCCGCCAGGATAAGTGGCTAAAACAGAGTCGAAAACAACCTTCTGTCTGCTACCTGTGAATTTTTTTATATTATTCATTAGTTTTGGCTTTTTTTGGAATCAATTAACGCTTGAACTTCAGGTGAAACCGCTCCCTCTTTTACTTCTGTACCGAACAATGAAGGCTTTGCCATATTTCCTAATGCCGAATTAGCTGACATTTGCGCAAACACATCTGATTTCTCTTTGTATTCTTTTGCAATGGCATCTATTTCTTCATCGCTTTGGAAACTTCTCTCAAACGTTGGAAGCGTTTTTAAGTAGTCATCAGACACTTCTAGTTCTTTAAGTTTTGATTGGAATTTTTCTGCATTGGTTTGCTGTGCTTTTTCCGCTTGGATGCCTGAAATCAACTCGTTTTGTTTGTCGATTTTATCATTCAGAGCTTTTACCCAAGCTGGTTCCGCTTCGCCCGTTGGTTTATCGGTAGGCTTGTCTTCTGGCTTATCCTCAGGTTTATCTGGGGTTTTGCCTTTTTCCAATTCCTCTATTTTTTTAGCCAACGTTCGGTTTTGATCAGCGAATGATTGGAATATTGCCAAATCATCCTCTACCCCTGCTACTGCGTTTTCAATTTCGTCCTCTGCTTTGACCGCTTTTTCAATTTGCTTTGCTTTAGCTTTCAAAATAGTTTCACTTAACCCGAAGTCTTTGTATTTCGTTTTAAGCTGTTGTAGGATTTTTTCAAACATTACTTGAATTGTTATTTGTTAATTATTGAATTCAAAAATACTTTCAATACTATTGCATAACAATATGTAATTATGTAATTTAGTAACATTATATAAAGTATTACTTTAATAAGCTGTTTTAATTACGTTATGAATGAATTACTAAATAAAAGAATGGCAGATATGACGCTCCGGGATGTAATGGAAGCGTCTCATTTGGTAGAATTATCGAAGTCGATTTCTCTCACTTTGGATGAATTCTGTAAGATTATAGGGAAACCGAGAAGGCGTGTTTATTCATTGATTGATAATAAACTTTTGCCTGAGGAATTATTAATCGGCGGATTCGCCAGTAGAAAACAGAAAACTAAATTAATGTTCCACACTCAAAAAGTATTGGAATGGCTGAAAGTGCAGATGAAAACGGAAAACACAGCCGGTGAGTTTTACAAAAACAATTTTTGAACATTTACACTCATAAAGTAATTGAGTGGCTTAAACAATAAAGGATATGAATTATGTGCAATATAATAGTAATTAATAACGGAGAAATAGAAATTGAGACGCCTCAAGACTTTATAGATTATTTCAAAGAAGATCCTATCAAAGATGATATGTATTCTGAAATTTCATTAGACTGTTGTTTATGTCAAATAGATGTAGAAGCAAGTTTGAAAAAATTAAGTATAGATTACACTTGGGAAGGTATGGATTACAACATAACTACTAATTCATCAAAATAAAATACTCATGACTATAAATAAATTAACACGTCTAAATGAAAAGATATATAATCTTAACTACGTCAATGTTTGGGGAATTTATAAAGAAATAAAGGTTTATAAACATGTTTTTAGATGGAAAAAGTTAGATACAGGCAAAGACCTTTCTTTTAATATAAGTAGCTCACTCGAAGTGATGTCTGATAACTTATGTATTAATGAATCAATATTCTCTAAAAATTAACAATGACACTAGAACAAATAAAAGCCAATTGGACGGTAACAGATGCCCTGGTATATAAATCCCTGAAATAAAATTAAAGTCCTTGGAAGAGGCGAAAACAAAAGTAATAGCGAAAAATTAAAAGCATGACAGAAGAAATTTTAAACAAACAGTTATCTGAAATTCCAGATGAAACACTTATCGAAAAATCAAGAGAGATTTTAAAAGATTGGTGTAATGGTGGTAAAAAATTCACAATGAGTGTTCCACCTACAAAAAATTGTCCTGATTTGCTTATTGCTGAACTGATTGAAAGGTTCAAAAGGTATTCAGACCACAACGGACAAAATAAACCTTATAACGCATAAGTTTAGATTATGGCAAATTTTAATTTTTACAACTTCCTAACTGAAAACGGTTACGAAAAAGATACAATCCGTGACGCAAGTGGAATTACTTTCTGCACCAACTACCAGAAAGAACTATCCGAGAACATTTGGAACTCCTTAACGGTTCATAAGGACAAAACTATTACCGGAGCATCACCGAAAAACGGAATAGTATTTAAACAGATTCCTCAGCCGGAAACAATTGAAGACGCAAATCTTCTTTTACAGAAAATTGAAGATTATGAGTAGTGTAATTGTTATTCAAAAAGAAACTTTAAGTGGATGTCCAATGATTTGGGAGGGAACTATTGACGACAAACCGATGTACATTCGATATCGCTGGGGTTTTCTGTCATTAAATATTAATGATGCAGCAGTGAGACATGAAAGAATAGGCGATAACTTAGACGGCGTATTACCTGTACAGGATGCCATTGAAAGCCTAAAATCTCTTGGATATGAGGTCATAAACGAAATAAGACGATGAAGAAAAAGACAATTAAAATTCCTATTTTCTTCGGTGACTTTATGATATTGCTGGATCAGGACCCGGAAGACTGGAAAAACGTGAATGGCATTTACCAGCATCGTATGAATTGGGACAGGCCAGCAGATAAGCAAGATGAGGCTTTTGTTTTCGATTATAAACAAAACGGATACTCAAAGTATGTTGTATGCTTTAAAAACAAACCTAAAAGCAGTGTTATTGCTCATGAATCCGTCCACTTGGTAAATAGGTTATTTAAGGATCGAGGATTGCAATTAGATACTGAAAACGACGAAACTCAGGCTTATCTCACAGGATGGTTTGTTGAGCAAATAGAGAATTTCTTTAAAATAACTTAAATTTGAATTGAAATGAATGAATATGAACTTAATGGAAGGCTTATGGAGATTTCATTAGCTTTGGATTGCGACTTTATGGATTTAATCAAGGTAAAAGAGCAGATTAAAAAAAACGGGATTCATCCTGACGACATTATGCGCTTAAAACATTTAGGATTTCCGGGTAAAATTGAAAACTTTGAAAAAGCAGTATTTGATTTTAGCGAAAAAATTGGAATAATTTCAACTCACAAAATAAATTCTATCGGATATAAAATTAAAGACCTTTCAGATAAAATAAAATTAGAGGAATTAAAACGATCTCAAAAAAATTAATATGGAAGCAAACGAATTACGAATAGGAAATTACATTCAGTTACATAGAAATCCGACTGATAAATTCATGAGTGTTCATAGTATAAAGTCTATCTTTTTCTATAATAAAGAATCTGGATACTATTACTCAAAATTAGACGATGATTTTGAAGTTAATTTAGATTCTGACGTTGAGCCTGTTAAATTAACAGAAGATTGGCTGCTTAAATTTGGTTTTGATCAAATGAAAGAATCGACCACGTACGAATGGAAAGACGGGGATTATAGAAGTGTGCAAGTAGACCTAAAATCAAATGAAGCAGAAATTTATCTATGTGGATATGATTCTGTTATGTCTTCTCAATGCTTTCCAGTAGATCATATCCAATATGTACACGAATTCCAAAACCTTTTCTTCGCACTTAAAGGAAAAGAATTAACTTTGAAATAAAACAAAAATAAAGCCCCAATTAAGGGGCTGTCTTTACTTTGGAAGTATCTCTACATTTTTGAATCTTTGATCCACTAAGTCTTCTTTCCAATCCCTAAGGCTTTTCCATCTGCATTTCATTCTACTACAACAATAATTTGGCAGATCGAATCCAAAATGGCTATAATAATCACTGTCTGTGTTGAAAAATATTTTCATTTTTCCTCTTACTCTCTTGACAATTGCGGGGTATACCTTGCCCCTTATTAGGAATTCCATATTATTTACTAACAAATTTGAATGTTAGATTACAAACATACGACTGAAGACCTCTTTTTGATGGTTTGCTCGGAAAGCCTATAAAACCTGCAAATACTTCCTAAAACTTCCATTATAAGCTAAAGCAGGATCTTGCAATATCTGATTTCGCCAGTAAACAAAATTCTCAGCTTTGTATTCTGTATCGTTTTCTCTAGCAATTGGTTCTTTTAGGTAAATAAGGAGATTAACAAATCCGTTTGAAAGATCCGGAAATTGCACTGGGTCTACTTGCTTGAATAACCGTTCTATTCTATGAGATAGTTTATGAAACAGATGGGAAAGGTAGTTATCATTGTAGAAGTGAAAGCAGTAATACCGGAGATCCTCGATTTCCTCACCAAAAATAACATTCTCACAGTATTCCATAAATTGAGGCGTGAGAGCTATAAAGTGTAGCTCCATTTCGTGGGTGAGGCGGTCGTATTCTGTGTATTCTTTTGAGGTCATATGATAATCCCCGCTTTTTAGCGGGGTGATTTATTATTTGTCCTTAAAGATGCTTTGATAAAACTTATTATCATGTACAAATAAATTTCCATGCAGTTTCCATCCTTGTTTTAAATGAAAACTAACATCTCCGGCTAGCCCATTAGGTGAGTGATGCTCTAAAATTTTGTATTCCATATTTTAATTTTTTTGTTTACCGAATATACAAAAGAATAATCACTCAATAGTTAATTCATTGATACTTCCGTAAAGTGATTGCAAGGCTTTTAAAGCACTCAATGAATCTTTCTTAGTGAATGTTCGATTTGCCGTTTTATTCAGCTTATTCGTAAGATATAGAGGTGCAGTCTTATTGTTTGGGAACATGATTTTTGCCACCTCTGATATATTAACCGCTTTATTAGTTTTCAAGTATTCCTCTACTGTCATAAGGCAAAGATAAAATAAATTTTAAATAAGTACATGTTTTTATGTAATTGTACATAATATTATGTACTTTTGTAATTAGAAATTAAAAGCATTATGAGTAGAGAACAAAAATTTATGATAGGCGACTTAGTAAAATTTAATATTGTGACAGATGATTCTGGATGGGCTACCGATAAATTCGGTGTTGAACCACAACTAGATGGGTGGGTAACTGAAGTTTATACAGAAGAATTGTTTGGAGAGATTGTAAGAAGAAATACAATTGAAGTGATTCAGAGTAATGGCAATCGTTCTGGTAGGTTCTATAAAATACAGAATGGCATTATTCACACTGAATCAACTGAGCTCAGAAATATTAGGGATACAGGCATGTCACTTCAAGATATTTTCGAGGGATCAGAACTTAAAACTGTCAAAGATTTTCAAACCATCACCAAAGTACATTTAATAGAATTAAGTAGTAAATGGGAATTTTATTCTTGCTTGCATGAGCAGCCTAAACACTCGAATAAAGTAAGCGTTTGGGAAAAACAGCACATTGGTAGAATGTTGAAAGATTACGCTTATTTTGATGGTGTTTGGAAAGATTTTAAAACAAATGAACCAATAGAACATTTTACCGAAAATCACGAATGGCAAGTAACCAAAAGAAGAATTTTTATTGATGGTCAAATCTTTATTCAAGAAAATATTTAGTCTTCCATTCTAACCCAGAACTAATAAAATAAATTATGAAAATCACATTAACAATTGAGCAACTTCAAGATTTATTAAATCAGCAAAAAACACAATGCAAGTTTGAGTTTGAAGGGCTATGGAGAAATTCAGATATTAGAAAAGAATTAATGCTACTTGACCCTGAGGAAAAGATTTTAAACAGTATGCATGAAGTAAGGGATAAGATTGTATTAGCTGAATTCCCTGATGATTTTAAAGTATTACTTAAATACAATGTTCAAGATTAAAAAATCCTACTCATGTTTAATTGAGTTTCATGGTTATTAGTTTTATCCTCGGCTACGGTCGGGGATTTTTGCCTAATATTTGATTTACCCTTTCCTCCCTTGTTAGTTTCTGCTTTTCAGCAATTGTTTGAACAATTTCTACATTTCTATAAAAAATAGGCTTGTAATCGTAATCTGTATCAAACAAAACAACATAAATTTCTTTTATAAGTGAAAGTGTTTCCTTTAGAAGTTCTTCTATTTCAATGTAGCTAATATCTATTTCAGATAACAGTTTTTCTTTACCTTTATCAGTATGTGCATAAAGTTTTTTTCTAAGGTTATTTATCTGAACTATTAAAGGTTGCTTAGATTTACGTAACTCTGTCCATTTCTGATACAGCATCGTATAATCGGACATTTCCGTAAATAAAGCAGATTGATTTATACGTATATAGGTAAAAATATTAATGAAAGAATAATCATTTTTAACTCCACTTATTCCGAAAATCTTATCTAATTCAATAATACAGTTTTTCCATAAAGAATGTTGAATAAAGCGTATTGAAGGTCTTTTAATTACTGACTTTTCAGCATCACTATTAGCAGTATCAAAGTATTTCGCAAAAAGGTATGATTCGTTAGCCTTAATGAATATTGCGGAAGCTGTTTCAAGTAATTCTCGTAGAGTATTGTCCATAAATTAAATTATGTTCAAAATATAAGAAATAATGTCTAGACAAATTTATTAACTCACAAACTTTTTATTTTCCTCTAAGAAATAAGGCTTACTTTTTCTCTTTTCTAATGTCTCACGATTTTCTGAGAGCCATGAGTTAAAATTATCGGGAACACCTGAGACAAAGTTAGCTGATGATTCGGGTGATTGGTTTTGACCGTTGTTTATTTCTGTGATAAGTTCCGAAGGTGATTTTAGGATCATAGTTCGGAAACACTTACAACCAACATGCCAGCTGGACCAGTTGAAGTCCTTCGGATAGCTTCCGGCCAGTTCATCACACATATCATAAACCTTATGTTGAGGGCTTAAATTGATTTTCTGACCTACTACATCGTTATTTCCCTGAATCCTTAATTGTTCGGATTGTCTGTAGGCTGTATTGATTTCGTTTGCGGCTAACCTCATCGCATTTTTATGTGCGGATCTGTAGACACCTTGTCCGGGATGGAAAGCTTTTGCATTTTTGCTCAACTGCAGATTTCCGTGCTTATCCCGGACCCTACGAAACAATGCGTCTGGATTATTTAGGTTCCCTTTTATTTTCCGTGCAAGGTCCTGAGCAGACATTCCCTCTTTGAACGCGTCATCTATAGCAAATTCAAGGTTTTCTTTGGCCTGCTTGGTAATATTCCAAACTCTTTCCGATACGGTAAATTTGCCGTTCTTTCTCTCTTGGAATACTTCAAGTGCTTTTTTGTTTTGAGATTGTTTTGAGATTTCTCTCATTTTGGAATCGTAGGCAGTAGTAGGAATCTTTGGTTTGATTGCATTCATATTATCGGTAAGCAAATCATTTACTTTCTGATTGGCAAAATCCCATTCATATTCCGTGTAGGTTCTAATCTTCGACAAAAGACCATTGTTGTAGGTCATTAATGCTTCGCTGACTGCTTTTGTTATCCTGCTGTAATCCTTGAATCTGAATAGCTTCTCACTTACTTTTAAATTCACCACAAGCAAAGCGATTTCCCTCACTAAATCATTGTACAAAACATTGATTGAAGTGAGGTATTTGTTTATTCGCTTTATATGTTTTTCGTCCGGGGTCATTACAAGTATTTAGAAATGAAATTAAGTATTGGATTACAGAATTTACCTATAAGTTCTAATATTCTACTTTGTAAGATATCAACTGATTTTGTAGTGGTTAATTTATCCTGTTTGTATGTATCTTCGTACAGCTCATTATAACGACGTAAGGCTTCAAAATATTCTTCCATAGCTTTCTGAGCTTGTTCTTTAATCACTTCTCTTTCTTTTTCGGTTAAGCCGTCAAATTTTGCTTTCATAATAAATCGTTACTCATTTTAAATTCTTGATCAGCCTTAATTTGTTCAATCTCGGAATCAATATCTTTGATGCCTGCTTCCTCCATTGTAGAACGTTGGCTCTTCAATGGTAATCCACCATTTTGCTCCATTAAATCTCTTAAGAATTGAGCATGGTTGTTTATGATGTATGGTGTAATCACTGGTTCTGCATCTAAATCGGAACTTCTGAAACTTGTATTCATCAACTGCAGAAATGATTTCACAATTGACATTCTACGCTTCAATGCCGGCACATAAACAGACATTTTATCCATTACTTTGAGGTGTGGAAGCATGAAAAGAAATGCTGCGTTTTCGGTGGCGAGCATATTGCCCATTCCTTGCAAAGCTTCGGGCGAAATATTGACTGAATTGGTCATCTTGTAGAGAATACTTTCCAAATCTTCTTTTTCGTTGCTTAATGATTCACTTGCATTCGGTGGCTGTATAAATTCACCTCTGGAATTATCACCTTTAAACTGCATTACCTTTCCGCTTCGGTCTTTACTGAAACTTCCTACTACTTCACCATGTAAGCCAAGGATTGGTGATGAGAATTTCTTGTTTGTTTCTCCGGTATCGCTCTGGATCTCTTCAAGTCTTTCAATGGCCTTTTGAGCTTTTGACCATTCAACATCTGAGAACTGATAAAAAACAATAGGTATTTTACCAATAGAATTTACACTTTCGGAGACCAACTCAACACCGCCATTTCCATCTTTCAGAATAGCGATTGTATCAGCTGTGTAGATTTCGTAATACTTCACCTTTTGACCGCCTTCTTTTTTCTCATATTCCCGAAGAAAGGCAATCATATCACCTTGCTCATTGAAGTAAGGGTACATCTTGTTTTTGTCCGGTGTGAGAATGTTTATTTTTAGTCGGAATTGAGAATTAAAACCATAGTATTGATTCGGTTCATCGGCTACCCACCAAAGTTCAGCACATTGAGTGAATCTTCCGTTTGATTTGGCTATTTCCCTATCTAAAAAGATGATCTTTTCCTTATCCAGAATTTTCAGATAAGCATCATACATGGCTGAATCTTCTAAATTATTGGTATACTTAACGGGATTACCATAAAGGAAAGTAACAGCATTTGCGACAATCTCTTTTTGGTACGCCAAAGGAATACGATTTAAATATTCGATACGCTTCCCTTCTCTTTTTTTACCTTCTTCATCAGTGTACTCATATTCTACCGTACGATTCGGGTAATTGTAAAGATCAGTCATGATCCGGTGCTTGCTCTCATCCCATTCATTATTGAATTGCTCAATATTGGGAAGTTCTAAACCGTTATCCTTGAGATATGCGATTTTTTCACCGATGTTGCTGAGGTTGTTAAAATATTCATTCATTATATCATTGATGCTATTCGACTGAGGTTATTATTAATTTTCGGAGGTATTGGATAGAAAGTATTTGCCAGCGCATCAAATAAATCGGGTGATCTTCCTAAACGCTTTTTAATATCTTCTTTTGCTTCTATCTGTATTTTACCATCACTTCTGAATTTCCATTTTATTTCGGTTGCCTCTTCTATGAAAATATCATTTGGCGGAATCATTGGATTAAAACCGTTCTTTGGATTTAGCCAATCACGAACACACCAAAATAAATACGCTCGCATATTCAGAAACTCATATTGATCTGTAATATCTTTGAGTGGCTTATCATTCTGAGTGGCTCTCTCTGAATATTTACATGAGATTGATCTTTCTTCCTCTCCCAGTTCTACAAGACGAGAATATACTCCTGCACCTTCTCCAATTGTATCAATAGAAACAAAAGTTTCTTTATGATTTAGTAGATTTTTCAATCTTCCTGCTGAGGCCATATGATCTGCTACACCTGCAGAATTGAAAACGTCAAACTTTTCTACATAATCAGTCCATTTGTGACAATCAACTGTATTATCTCTACCCATTCCGGCAATATCAGAACCTACTACTCTCTTTCCGGATGGTTGGTAGCCTTTTTGCTGTGCTTCTAACCATCTTTTATTTGCGATTTCTACCCACTGCTCCGGAATAAGATTATCTTCAGATACTTTCGGGAATTTTCCTAAAACTTTAATTCTGAAAACATCAGTCGGTCGGTACCACTGACCATCATATTCAAAATCATCCTCTTCTGTTCTTACTTCATTCTCATTTATTTTGGTACACCAGTTTTCTAGTTTATCCGCAATCCAATTATGATCTACTTGTCCGGGAATAATTTCTTTCTTTGCTACTACATTTGGAGCATCCATTGAGTTAAGACGAAACTTTGCCCATCTGTCACCCTTTTGACTCTTTGCTGCATATCCTACGGTTGTATTCGGGTTAAAAACGAGTAATATCCTTGAATTACCTTGTAAATTTCCTTCAATT
The DNA here is from genome assembly GCF_012927325.1 of Chryseobacterium antibioticum. Lineage (GTDB taxonomy): Bacteria > Bacteroidota > Bacteroidia > Flavobacteriales > Weeksellaceae > Chryseobacterium > Chryseobacterium antibioticum. Next base: position 119,568 of record NZ_JABBGI010000010.1, read on the forward strand.
GCATTAAATGTATCATCTGAAATACCTGAAGCTTCAGTAATGGCAAACATTGTATTTACAGCGTGAAAACCAGACCATGCTTCATGATTATGCTCGTCGGCTTTAAATCCAGTAAGAAACCACTCTTCATAATCAGTTCTGATATCATAAGCATTCAACCTACTGATGTCGGAGAAACCACCCATGATTTTCTTCGCTCTATTGTAAAGCCTTGAGATTTCGGGCATCATAATATTTTTAACCTGGCGATCAGTAGGAGCAGTTAAGGCAACTTTTGTATTTGCAATCAATTCTCCTTTTTCATCCCATCTTGGAGTAAGGAACATAAAGCACATTGCAGCAACTGCCGTAACAAAGTCCTTTCCTCTTGCCGTTCCACTTGCAACTGATGTTCGTGGATTAACCTGAACGGAATGTAAAACCTTTTCCTGCTCAGGATCAAGATTAACACCTAAAGCTTCACGAGCGAACAAACACCAGTCATTTCTCCATGTGTCGATCTGTGCTATTGCTTTTTCTTGTATGGCATCAGTATTATTCACTAATTGGATTCGATTTTTTAAGGAAAGAACCAAATGAAATACTTTCACCGTTCGTGGTTAAATCTTGTTTATCTGCAATACCTAAATCTCTGGCAATAATGTTTGCGTTTAGTACACCAATTGCGGTGTATTTTAACTTCCAATTATAGATAACTGTTTCCGCCCATGTAATGACTTCCAAAAAATCTTCCGTGTATTCCTTGTAATTTTTTAAAGATTCCCATTTAGCAAAGCCTAAATAAATTGACAACTCTTCTTTAGTGGGGAAATCATCTATCTTGATTTGTATGTTCTCTCCTGCTAAGTCTCCTGACTTTATGATGTCTGGTTTATTAATAAAGGATTCTGATTTCTCTTGAAAGTATTTTTCTATTTCAGTGTTGAGGTCTTCTGCATTTTCAAATATTTTATTCCTTCCGTCTTTTGAACGAAGTTTATAATATTTATTTCCTACTGTTGCTGCCATTGCTTATATTCCGTCGTAATCTGTTAGTGCTATAATATCACCTATTACCGTGTCGTTGTATTTTTTCATATCTATTGAAATTTTGATTTATTCTTTTGACTTGTTACATGCCATCCGTGACATTCTTTGCAGTAATATTTCCTCTTTGGAATTTTACTTCTACTGCTTGCGTGCTTACATTTATAAATTACATCGCTGGCTTCTCTTTCTGTTGTGTACAAGATTTTTGAACACAAACTATCTTTATTTTCAAACCTCATCAGCATCTAATTTTAGGTACCAATCGATAAGCTTTATTGCATCTTCCAGAGTCCAGCGGAAATCTGCATAGTATCCCAACTCGCGCAAGTTCTTAATTGTTTCTTCCTGAGCCTTCAAATGAGCGTTTTCTAGAAGACTTCCGTTTTTCTTGTATGGTGTTTTTGTTTTCAGTTCTATGAAGAGACCGTGATAAATTCCTCGAGGTGCAAAAATGATAAGATCCGGAGTTTTAAAACCTCGCTTCTGAATACTTGCGTTTCTTGTTGCTTGAGCTTCCGTAAGTTTTACACTTGCAATAGTATCTGACATGAATAAAACATCTTTATGTTGCGCTCGTAAATAAGTGCAGACTTGTCGTTGTAAAATAAACTCAGGCTGTTTTTTCATATTAAAATACCATAACACGCAAATATATTTATAACTTTGATTTATTGCAAGTTAAAACCACACATATAAAGTGACACTTTAATAATTATGTGGTTTAAAAACCGTTTTTATTACACGAAAAAACCACCCTAAAAAATAGAGTGGTTGAATTTTTACATTTCGGTAAATTAAGTTTAGAAACAGTCTCGAATTTCGATATTCAGAATTTCACACCATTCACGAAGTTTTTTAACACTTATACCTCTTTTGCCTGTTTTGTATTCTGATATTCTTGCTTCTGTCGTTTTCAAAATAGGCGCAAGTTCTTTTGCTTTCTTTTTTGAAATTAAAATAAATTTCTCAATTTCGTTCATTTTAAGTGATATTTCTGTAAATTTGCTACATCATATTAAATGATTGTTTCATTTAGGTGATTAAGTGAGTTGTGAATTTTTAAAATTATTTTCGTAATATTGTCTTATTGAAAACATATTTGATATATGTAATTTGATGAGTTGTGAATTACTAATAATTAAGAATTCGCAATAAGGCTTTCAATAGAAAGATAGGCAATGCCTATATTATTCCGTTGTGAAAACATTCAAGGTGGCGAAAGTCGCCTTTTTTATTATCTGATATTGAAATGTTTTTTTATAAAACTTTGCGACACACCTGTCTTTTCTGATAACTGTTTTATCTCTGCTCTTAGTTTTGAACCCGGTATAGTGTTGACTAAAGAATAATCTTTTAATTTTAATCTGTTTTCATTATCAAAACTAGTTTTTAATTCTGTTACTTGGCCTGATGTGCCATTGTCTTCATCGTCTTCAACTTGGCCAATAAAAACATCTTTAGAATATGTACCATCTGCCCACTCATTTAAAATTGAATTAAAATCTTCAATGTTCAAATCTCTTTTATCGCAAATATTTTCTAATTGATCTACAATAGATAGTAATTGATTATCTGCACTTTTTACATACAAGTAAATGTCGCTGGTGCCTCTTAGTGCTGTATTTGCTTCGTGATCAGAGACCCTTACTTTTAATCCATTGATGCTATAATATTTTGACATAGCGTTTTGTTATTTTAATTATAAAGCAAGATTTTGAGCAAAAACAGTATTTTGATATTTGCTTTTTAATTCTTGGTCTCTATCTCTTATAACCTCTATTTCGGTTTCTTCTTCATAGATGTTACACAAAATGCTTCTAAACTTACTTTCAGCCGTCTTTTGGCTTTTGGCATTTAGAGAAAGATTTCTCATTATTCTCATCATGAATTCTTTCAAAGAAATACCACTAAAACTAGGCTCATTCTTTAACTCTTCATATTTTTCAATAACGAATTCTCTATTTTGAGAAAGAAAGTTTTGTAAGTTGAAAGTAGTTGCCATAATTATTATTTTTTAATGAGTTGGTTTGTCTCTCATTTTTCATACTTCAAAGATAGTCTATAATTAATAATTACACAATATGTATAATTAAATTTAACAAACTTTAACTTTTAGAAGTTTATTCTTTCGATGATTTGGCCTAAATGCGTTTCAAATTGCTGCTTATGTTCAATATCAAGTATTTCGACCAACATACGTCTTGCATCGTCATGATAGCCCTCTTGAATCAATAATACTTTGTGATTTCGTAGTTCACCGTTTTTATTTAAGAACCTTGATTGATAATGTGGTGTATCATCTCGATATTCAATTTTCTTTATGCCAGATTCTATTTGGTCAAAATAGACTTTCTGTATAGGCAGGTAAAGCGGTTTGTTTTCGATTGCTGAGCTTTTGGCAATAGTCTTTGCAGGTCTTGATACTTTTGTTCGGTGACGTTGGGCGATGCTTCTCATTTTAATTTTGTTTTTTATCTGTTGCCGAAATGTATTCTTCGTGCCAATGACCTAATCTCATTTCGCCATTTTTAAATGGTATAATATATTTTCTAACAAAGCATTCTACCCCTTTTGAAAGAAGAAAGCCATGTCTATCAGATCTATTTATACCATCTGAAAAGTCCATCGATATATAATTCGCCTTTAAGGTACCCTGTCTGCCTTTTTTGCAAAAAAACGCAATCGTATTAATGCCAGTAAAACAATATATGTAGCCTTTATTTGTCTGTTTAATTTCAATTACATCGTCTTTATATTCTTCTCTAAAGTGTCTTTCTGTTTCTTTAAGATCTTCTTTAGAGAAGTAGAACCAACCTCTACCCGAATGAAAACTAACATTATTATCAATAATAGTTTCTACCTTTTGTAAGGTTTTAAATGTGAGAATGCCTCTAATTGGGTATTTTGACAACATTTCATCTATCAATTCTGGGGTTATTTCATTAAGTTTCATACTATTTGGCTTTTATAAATTTAACTCTTTTTCTAATAAGTTTAGTAGGTGATTTCTTCAATACTTCAACCGCTTTTATTTCTGGGGTTCTCGGCTTCTTCTGACCAAACATTGAAAACATAACCAATTGCTTCACCTTCAAAATGATTTAGCGAAAATCTTGCTGTTACGCCATTTTCTACATAATCAATTACAATTTGACCATTGTACATGAAAGCGATGGCGACGCCTTTTATGCCGTACTCTTTTGCTTCTTTATACCAATCGTTTAATCTTTCGTTTGTATAAGCAATTACTTGTTGTGCTGTAGCGTTCATAATGTTTGTTTTAATTGTTATCGTTTCGTTTTGATGGTACAAATATAGGCACTAAATGTTAATCTTCAAAATATTAATTAACATTTAGTGTTAATTTATAATGATTATAAATAAGCGTTAAATGTTAATTATTTGTTTTTATTAATATTAAATGTTAATTTTGCACGTATAAAACAAAAGAATGCATCTACTTATAAAAGAAGTCGCTAAAAGAAAAGGTTTAACAATGCGAAAACTGGCAGAAAAAACAAATATTGACACCGTTACGTTAAGTCGCTATAATACTGGTGTGATTGAACCGCCTATTAGTAGATTGCAGAAAATAGCCGATGTTCTCGAATGTGAGATTGTCGAATTTATTCCAGTAGGTTTGAAATTTGAACACGATGTTATTTCTGGTGAATGGTTGGGAATAAGAAAGAAATAAAAAAGCCCCGATAATTCGAGGCTCTATATTTGACATATAATATTGTTAAAATGTTTTAATTTGAATTTTCTTCTGAGCCTCTAGTCTTCGTTTTTCGCGCCCTACTGTATAAATTGCAGTGGTCTGATCATTTCTATGCCCTGCCATAATTTGCGCGCTGAAATGAGCCTCCTCTACCTTATCAAGAAAGGTGTGCTTTAATGCATAAATTGCCTTATTGACTCCGAGTGGCTGCATTATTTTGAACCTCCAGAATTTATAAACATACGTTCGATGCATTTCGTCTGGCCCCGGCTGATAGAAGAATGAGAAAATAAAATCATCATCAAATAATGCATTTTCCAGTTGATCCTCCCAAAATGCCAGAGCGTTCGGAATTATAGCGCGCTTTTCCCTAACATACAGTTCACCTTTTTTAAGCGTTATTGTAAATTCCGCTTTTTCTAAATTCACATCAGATTTTTTCAAGCCCAAAATTTCTGGAACTCTACAGCCAGACAAAAAGAAAATCTGAAAGAAATTATAAAAGTGATTATGTTCAGCATATATGTGCTTGTCAATTGCTTTTAACTCTTCATCAGAAAATATCTCCTTTTTCTGGACAATGTGTTTTTTCGCTTTAATTCCGGTACATGGATTCACCTTAAGACAACCAGCGTCCACCAAATCAGTGAACAACGACGAAAGATGTATTTTAGCCTTATTGTAACTGTAATTGCTTAGATCAAGAGATTCCAGAGTCTGTTTTATGTGCAGCAACTCAACATCTTTTATCTTTAGGTAATTCAGGTTTAATTTTTCAAACCCAATCAGGAATTTATTTAGATCGCCTTCAACATTTTTACGATGTTCCGGAGTAAATTCTTTCTTCTCCAGGATCTTCGTTAATGCTTCTCCGGAAAATAATTGAGAGTTAATTTCTCCCCGCTCAAACATATACTCTTTCGTTCTGGGATTGTAGTCTCTTTCATCCAGAAGTTCAGTCATTTGTTTCAAGAGACTTTTTTCAATTGTCTTCCGCTCCTTCTCAGATTTGAAACGGTTTAGTCTTCGTCGATAAGTAAATGGCTTTTCTCTATCAGGCTCGTAAAAACGGCACTGGATAAACCAATCATCTTTTGATGTGGTTACAAGGAAATCGGAGCGTTTGCATCCGAAGTTTAGATTTTTCATACGTATTAATTGTTACTGATTTTGTTACTAATTAATACGCTTCCAAAAAGTTAAAAAGCTGTCAATCCCTTTGTGGGAAAGCGATTGACAGTAGTGACCACGGAGGGATTCGAACCCCCAACCCTCAGAGCCGAAATCTGATATTCTATCCAGTTGAACTACGCAGCCTTTTATATGAGTAATTGGTAATCAATTGTGTACCTATTACTGATTACCAATCACCCATTACTTTTATTAGAATGTAATTTTCACTCCTCCCACAACCTGTGCGCCTAAGACTTTATAGCCTTTATACGTTTGGTAGTTTGAGTTCAGAAGATTGTTTCCGAGTGCGAAAATACTGAAATTTTTGTGAAATTTGTACTCTGCGGAAAGATTTAAATCTGCATAGCCCCCAACTTTATCATTTCTGTTCTCTGTAGACTGGTAAACCAGGTTTGGATTGGCTACCCCTTCAATCGCGAAAGAGTTTGTGGTTCTGTCACTTGCAAAGATTCCTTTGAAACCTAACAGGAGTTTTTTATCAAGCATGGTATATTTTGCTCCGATGCTTACATTCACTAAAGGAACGTTGTAAATATCTTCGTAATTTTTCAGATCGTACTTCGTAAATCTTACTTCTCCGTCTAAAACCAGATTCTCAAGCGGGAAATACTGTACGCTTCCCTTAATATCACTTACATTTCCGTCATCATACACAGCAGAGAATGTATTCGCAAAATTGTAGGCAGAACGGTTCAATGTATAGACGTTGTCGAAAAGGTTGTTTCCCTGGAAGAACATAATATCTCTCATTTTTCCGTAACCGGCAGAGAAGTCATATTTGAACGTTTCGTCGATATCTCCACGTAAACCTATGTAAAAATGATATTGCGTCTCTGTAGGCTTTAAAAACTGGTCAGAAAGAATGAATGGGTTCGCCTGAAGAAGATCTCCGTACGTATTAAGCTTAAGACCACCATCTACCCCACCATAGAATTTAAATTCTTTAGCAGCAGCCACCTGAAATTCAGCCTGTGGAAACCAGTAGGTTTTGTTATTTTTCACCTCTCCACCCAATGCATCATTAGAATTTTTAGCATTCAGGAAAGAAAATCCGGAACCTAACATTAAGTAGGAGTCTCCTTTTCTGAACGTTACTTTCGGAGTAAGGCTCGTATTAAAGAAATTGGAAGAGTTTTTGTTGACAATGGCAAAATCTGTTTTCACCGCTTCCACCCCAACGCCTAAATCTGCATTCAGATTAATTCCTGACTTACCGATCTCAACCGCATGCTTCGAAAGATTGGCCAAAATGGAAACCTGATTTTCCTGTGCATCAAAATGATCTTTCAGGAAAGAGGATTTCACCCTTACATCATTTAAAATTTCATTGGAATAAAAATCATAATATCCATTCACTTTAAACTGACTGACCCTCTGCTTCAAATCTACATCTGCAGCAGGTGTCAACGCATAAATTCCATAATATCTGTTGTTATCCAATCCATACTGAGCATTCAGATTGAATTTTCCTTTTTCACCATATGAATTTAAGTACGCTCCAATTGATGTAGAACTTTGTTTAGAATCCCAATCATATTCTTTTTTCAACCCTAAAGTGGAAAGGAAATGGAAATCCGCTCCTACTTCAAGCTTATTATCAAGGGTTTTGGAAATATTGGCATCTCCTAAAATCTTCCCGAAGTTCCCCATCCCAAACTGTAAATAGTTATTCTGAGCTGTTCCCTCAAATTTCGGAGTGACATCCTGTCCCTGAATAGTGGACGTCTTAAAATCCGAAACCGCAGGCACATCCGTGATGGTATACTTCACAGGATTCTGGGATTTCTCTTCCGGCGGATAATTCTTGATCGTTTCCACAGAAGTCTTCTTCTTCTCGATCTTCTTCACCTCCGGTTCCCGCTTCTTATTAAGAATCAGTTTTTCCTCCTTGATCTGGGAAAACGCAAACTGCGAAAACCCTAAAAATAATATGGATAATAATTGAATTTTTCTGTTCATTGCTCAATATTTGTATTCATGTATAATGTCGGATGTATAATGTATGTATCGGATTGTACTTTGTACATTATACTTTATACATTTTACTTTTTAATCTGCTTTTTAACCTCTTTTGCTTCTGCTACAATCTCAGGAAAATCTTTGTAGTTTTCGATGATCTGGTCGCAAGTGTAACTGGCCTGGTAATTATCTTTCAGTCCAACATAGTTCTTAGCCATCAGTACCAAAGCTTTTGCTCCCCAATAATCTTCAGAGGCATAGTTATTGGCTAATTTAAAGATGGTCTCATTGGAAGACTTGAATGCTTTTCCTTTATTCTGATAATAAGCTTTTGCATACAATGCTTCTGCAGCAACCGATGTATTGGATGATTTTTCAAGGGAAGTATAAGCTGACTGTGCCTCTTTATCTTTTCCTGAATTCATTAAGCTTCTCACCTTAATCACTTTCGCTGTTTCAATAACTGCAGCAGAGTTTTTCGTATTCGCGATCACTGCATCAGCCAGTTTTTCAGCCTGAGAGAAGTTTTTCTCACCGGCATATACCTTCATCAGCTCAACGTTCGCATAGTTTTTAATGCTGATGTCTGAAGAGTTTTTGATGTTCTCAAGATACTTTTTAGCTTCCGCCGTATTACCCTGAGCCACGAAAATCTGTGCCAGACGGGTCTGCGCATCATCCTGATAGTCGTTTTGTACCGATGCTACCTCCTGAAGAACAAGAAGCGCTTTCGTAGCATTATTGGTTTGATAGTAGCTTTCTCCCAGCTCGTATTTAGCTTGATAAAGGCCTTCTCCGGTAGGATTCTGCGTTAAATATTTTTCGTAGTAAGAAATAGCGTTTTTGTAGTCTTTCTTCGTGAAATACTGCTTACCTGTAGACAGATTGATCTCATCGATTTCAGCAGCATCCACATTCACCCCGATATTTTTCGCAAAGCTTTCATATCCGGAAACATCGCCGTTTTTCGTAAAAATAGGTTTCGCAGCCTGAACGATCTTCTCCGCATAAGCCGTATTTTCATACTGCTCTCCTAAAGATTTAAGCTCAGAAAGTGCTTTGTCACTTTGATTCTGGTCGATATAATTCTGGGCTCTGTAAATCGATGCATTCGCAATAAGATCTTTATCCGAAGAGGTTTTGATCACTTTCGCAAAATAATCATTGGAATTCGTAAAATCATCCTGTGCGGAGTACGCAGTTCCCATTTCATACTGGGCATCATCATAATATTCTGAATCCGGATATTTAGAAAGAAGATTTTTCAGATTCGTGATCTTCGCCTGGGTGTCGCCTTTAAATCCTAAAGCCATTGCTTTTTGATATAAAGTATAATCGGTGGCATCTTCATTTTTATCGTAGATCGCAATCGCCTCGTTCAGATCATTATTCGCGTAATGAATATCTGCCAGACGAAGTTCCGCATCATTTTTAAATTCTGGTTTCGGATTGCTCAGATATTGTTTGAAATACGTCTGTGCCTGATCAAATTTTTTAGCTTTAAAATAAGCATATCCTAAATCATACGGTAGTTGTTGTTTTTCAGGGAAGGTTTCAGTAAGAAGTTTCTCATAACGGGCAATTGCCGACGGATAATTCCCTTTCTGGTAATACACCTGTCCCAACCAATATAATGCTCTGTTGTAAAATTCTTTATTGATGTTAAATCCTAAGCTTCTCAGGAAATACCTTTCCGCTTCATCATAATTTCCTTTGTTGAATTCCTCTGTTCCCAACAAATAAGAAACCTCCTGGTCCACTTTATTGATCTCAGGAGTAGAATTCTGAAGTCTGTCGATCGCGTTAAGCGTTTCTTTATAGTTTCCGGAATATAAATATGATTTCACAAGAAGTGACCTCATTTCCGGCGCATTGGCATCATTCTGATTTTCGTTGATATAGCTTTGGATTACCGTAGAAGAGCTTTCAAACGGGTTTCCGATATCGTAACTCAGTTTTGCGTACTGTTCGTGTGCTAATTTTTTAACTTTAGCATCATAATTCATCTGGTAAGAAGAACGGAATGCCGAAAGAGCCTCCTGTTTTTTATCCACCGCCAGATATGCATTTCCTAACTGATAATAAGCGTTCTGAGCAAGCGCTGAATTGCTGTTGACAAGCTGGTTGTAATAAGAAACCGCTTCATCATATTTTTTAAGCTGAGCCGCCACAAACCCCATTTCATAAAGGTCATTTTCAGACGGGTTCTGCTGTACACTTAAATAGTCTTTCAGGTGCGGATAAGCCGAAGTATAATCATTTTTCATGAAATAACTCTCTCCGATGATCTTATGAACCTCTGCTTTATAAGAATCCGAAAGATCCTCGTTCAATAAAGCAGTTCCCTCAGAAATAGCCTGATCATAATTCTTGTCATTATAATACATCTGTACATAGTAAGGACGCACCAGTTTAGAAAATTTAGGCTGATCTTTTACAGAATCGAAATACTGAAAAGCTTTATCATTCTGACCACTTGAATAATACAAATGCCCCAGCATATAAGCAATGTCTCCTTTTTGGGATTCATCTGCCGTTTTATACGCCTCTTCCAGAGCATCCGTAGCTCCTTTGGTATCACCGGTCATAAATTTAGCATACCCCAGTTTCAGAATGTACTGTGTATTTTCTTCTTTCGAAAGCTGATACTGGTTCACTTTTTTCAGTGTCTCCAACGCTTTGTCAAAATCTTTTTTAGCTAAATAATAATCTGCCAACGGAAGATTAGCCTGAGCAAAATAAGCTGAATTTGGATATTCTTTCATGAAGGCAGTCAGTCCTTCCTCCGCATGGTTTTTCTGAAGAATCACCCCGATCACATTATCAAAAAACTGCGCTGCCTCTTTTCTCGATCTAGACAAGTTCTGATTATAGAAATACTGTCTTGCATATTCGAACTGAGAAGCATTGTATATTTTGGTCTGATAAAGATTTTCTGCGAGATTGAACCTGTAATTTTCCTGCTGTGTAAAGTACTGTGACTGTTGCGCTTCGGAAATCCCGAAATAAAGCACTGCAGCTGAGAGAAGTATTTTTTTTGAATTCATTCTTTTTCTGAATAAAAAGATTAGTCTTATAAGTTAACGAAAATATTAAAAACTTATTGTTTAAGCAAGTTTTAAAGGTTTAATAACATAAATTAACAATTGACTCCATTTCACCCTTTGATGATAAAAAATGATTACTTTAGTATTATAAAACGTGAATAGATATCAATAGAACATTATCAAAAACATATTTTGATAAAATCCTCATTGTACACCAGCTAAAAACATACCATTACATGAAAATTAAAATACTTTTAGCATTAATATTAGTCAACCTGATGCAGGCTCAGAAGTTTTCCTTTCCAAAAAATGCAGTCACAGACTCTACCATTTTAGAGAAACAAATGCCTTTGCTTGCCTCAAAATTGATGACACAACCGCAGTTTCTGAAACTTAAAAACAGCAACAGATTAGCTTATTTAGACAATCTTCTCCGTTTACAGATGGTTGCCAAAGATTATAAAAAATCGATTACCACGCTATCGGATTACCGTAATGAATTTGCTGCTCATAACATGGCCGGGAATAAGTTTATCGCCTATGAATTTTATAGCATGGCCAAACTGATGGAGGCAAAAGAAAAGATCACGTTTCCTGTTGCTCTTCAAAAGGCATTCAATAAAAAGTATGAAAGCCTTCCGGATAAGCTGATCACTAAGGTGGGGATCGCGGTAGACGGGGATGTGAACGGAAGCAGAAAACTTCTAAAAGAAACACTGGAGAAGCAGAAAGATAAAGACAGCATAGACTACGGAACCGCTCTGGCTTTATGTAAAAGTTATCTGAATTATAAATCCTTTTCGGGCATCAAACCTCAGATTGTACAATTGGTAGAATTAAAAGACCAGGAGAAATTCATTACCGAAACCAAGGACCTGAAAACAAAAAATGGAAATACCCTGACGATTACTATTGTCAGAAAAAAGGAAAACACCACTCCCCTTCCTGTTATTCTTACCAATAATATCTACGCCGGACCCATTGATGCTTTATTCGGGAAAAGAGCGGCCATTTACAATTATGTGGGCGCTGTGGTGAATACCCGTGGCAAAAGAAACAGCAATGATGTAAACAATCCTTTTGAACACGAATCACAGGATATTTATGAAGTGATCGACTGGGTTAGCAAACAGCCCTGGAGTAACGGTAAAGTTGGGATGATCGGAGGAAGTTATCTAGGCTTCAGCCAGTGGGCGGCTGTAAAGAAACTGCATCCGGCCTTAAAAACCATTGTTCCGCAGGTTGCGGTAGGCGTCGGAATAGACTACCCTGCCCAAAACAATATTTTCATGAGCTATATGCTGCAGTGGATCAATTATGTGACAAACAATAAGCTTACAGATGAAGCAGACTTCAACAATGCTAAAAAATGGGATTCTATTAATACGGCATGGTACAAAAGTGGAAAATCATTCAGGGCTTTGGATACCATAAGCGGTAAGCCGAATAAGATTTTTCAAAGATGGCTGGATCATCCCGGTTATGATGAATACTGGCAGAAAATGGTTCCTTATAAAAAAGATTTTGCCAATATAAACATTCCTATCCTGACAACTACAGGATATTATGATGATGATCAGATAGGCGCGCTGTCTTATTTCAAAGCACATCACCAATATAACAAAAATGCAAACCATTATCTGGTGATGGGTCCTTATGACCATGGTGGTGCCCAAAGTTTCGGATTTACTTACGTGAATGGTAACCCGATCGATCCTGCAGCGAGGATAAGTATCGATGATCTTGCTTTTTCCTGGTTTGACTATATTCTGAAGAATGGAAAGAAACCCGATCTTTTAAAAGACAGGATCAATTTCCAGGTGATGAACACCAATACATGGAAACATGTCCCAACCCTGGAAAAAATGCATACTTCGACAATGAAATTCTATCTTCAGGATCATAAAGGCATTCCATCAGTTTTCAATCAGCCTGCGCAGGGAAATTTTGTTAAACAGACCGTAGATTTTAAAAACAGGGATCAAAAAGAGACTTATCATTCGGTAAGCAAAATTGACAGTGTAAAAACCACTAATTCCGTTTATTTTGAAAGCGAAGTTTTAAGCAAAGATTTGATTATCAGCGGAAATCTGACAGGATTCTTCAATGTTTCCATTAACAAGAAAGATTTTGATACAGATACCTATTTGTATCAGGTAAATCCAGAGGGCAAGACCTTTTTATTATCAACGCATATTGTAAGAGCAAGCTATGCCAAAAACAATGCCGTGCGCCAGCTTCTTGAACCTGGTAAAACAGAACAGATTCCTATAAAAAATTCAATATTCATCAGCAAAAAAATAGAAAAAGGAAGCAAATTGGTGCTATTGGTCGGAGTCAATAAAAACCCAAGCTGGCAGATCAACTGCGGAACCGGAAAAGATGTAAGTGATGAAACGATAAAAGATGCCAGTGAGCCATTGGAGATAAAATGGTACAACAACAGCTATGTGGAAATACCTATTTACCAAGAATAAAGGCATTTAGCCATGAGAACCTCAGCCTTTTTAACGAAATATTATGATTACAGCCAACACCAAAATAAAAAATGATTACATTTGCTTTTTTTCAAACTCAAATATAAATATTGAATGAATCAACTTTTCAGAAGGAAAAACTATTCAGAAACAGATACATCTACCAGCCTTTTAAGGGTTTTAGGTGTTTGGGATATCGTTTTTTTTGGTATTGCGGCCATTATTGGAGCAGGAAGTTTCAGCAGCTTAGGTGAAGCAGTTTTCAGAGGTGGCCCCGGAGTGATTCTCCTGTATTTAATTTGTGGTTTTGCCTGTGGTTTTACGGCATTATGCTATGCTGAGTTTGCCAGCAGAATTCCTACAGCCGGTTCCGCGTATACGTATGCCTATGCCAGTTTCGGGGAGCTGATTGCCTGGGTGATCGGATGGGCGCTGATCATGGAGTATTCTTTCGGGAATATTTACGTGGCCTTTTCCTGGTCGGATTATTTTACCAGCTTTTTAGAACGTCTGGGAATGCATATTCCGGATTATCTTACCTGCAGCTATACAGAAGCCCGAAAAGCTTTCCAGAACGGCTCGGAGAATAAAGAACTTTTAAGTGCATGGAATACGGCACCTTTAATCGGTAATTTAAAGTTCATTCTTGACCTACCTGCATTGGTGATCAACGGTCTTATCACATGGCTTTGTTATGTAGGAGTAAAAGAAAGTAAAAACTTCAACAATTCTTTAGTTATTTTAAAATTGGCGGTTATTGTTTTAGTGATTCTGATTGGCTTTGCTTACATCAATACAGAGAACTGGACGCCTGTAAATCCAGAAACACACGTTGCTTCATTCATGCCTAACGGTTTTGCAGGAGTTATGAGTGCGGTTTCCGGGGTATTCTTTGCCTATATCGGGTTTGATGCCTTAAGTGTCCTTTCTGAAGAAACAAAAGATCCTCAGAAAACACTTCCGAAAGGAATGATCATTTCCCTGGTTCTTTGTACGGTAATTTATATTGCTTTAACATTGGTTCTGACAGGAATGGTTGATTACAGGAAGTTCGACGGTATCGGAGATCCGCTTTCATTCATATTCGAAAAATCAAATGCTAACGTAGCATGGATGGAACTTGTGGTTTCTTTCGTTGCTATTGTGGCCATCACTACGGTATTATTGGTATTCCAGATGGGACAGCCAAGAATCTGGTACGCGATGAGCCGTGACGGGCTGATGCCTGAGAAATTCAAGACTGTACATCCGAAATATAAAACCCCTTCATTTGCTACCGTTATTACAGGTATTGCCGTGGGAGTTCCTATCCTGTTTACAGATAAAACGTTTATTCTCGATTTTACAAGTATCGGAACGATCTTCGCTTTCGTACTGGTTTGTGCCGGAGTTTTAATGCTTCCTGCCAAAGAAAAGATCAAAGGCAGATTTCACCTTCCTTATATTAATGGTAAAATCATATTCCCGGTTATTTTTATCGGTGGATTAATCGGTTTCTATATCTGGCAACCGGAATTTTTCAATAATTTAATAGACTGGAATGATCCTAAAGAAGGAGAATTCAGAGCTTCTATTTTGGTTTTCATCCTGATCAATCTGGTTCTATGTATTTTTACCTTTATTAAAAACTTCTCTCTGATTCCTCTGATTGGTTTAAGCTCTTGCTTATATCTTCTTACAGGAATGAGCCATGAAAACTGGTTCTGGTTCGGACTTTGGTTCGCTCTGGGTCTTATCATCTATTTCTGCTACGGATACCGAAACAGTAAACTTAGGCAAGAAACGGTTTCAAAATAGTGATTTACATACGATACAATATATTAAAAGGCAAATTCGCAAATAGCAATTTGCCTTTTTGCTTTTTTACCTTTCCGCTTCTCTTCAAATCGGCAGCATTATTGCATAGATCTTAACAGAAACTATAAACTAATTGGCCATGTCTGAAAGAATAAAAACCTACGGAGAATTTTATCAGTTCTATCTTACGGAACACAGTAAAACAGGAACCAGAATCTTTCACTTTATCGGAACTCTTCTGGTATTTTTAGTGATCTGGTATGTGATCAGTTCTGGAAAGGAAAGGTTTCTATGGTACATTCCCATCTTCGGATATGGCTTTGCATGGTTCAGCCATCTAGTTATTGAAAAAAATAAACCCGCTACTTTTAAGTATCCTCTATGGTCGCTGATCTCAGATTTCAGATTATTTTTTGAGCTGTTGATTGGTAAGCAGAAATTCAGAGGAATTGCTCCTGCACCAAAGGAAACTGAGAATCCTGAAGCCTCAAATTAATATCTTTTTTAAACCACAAAAGACTCAAAAGTTTTTTGAAACTTGAGTTTTTTAAGTTGAATAATTAACGTTTAGAAGTACACTTAAGTTTAAAAAATCAAAGATTTTTATAGATGAATTCTTCAGGCTTGTCTGAGAAGAAGTGATCAATAGAATAGGTAATCTCAAAGCATTTGTAATAAAAAAGGTAAGTTTTTAGATTTTGTAATTTTCATCTTGACCAAGGTTATTCATCATTTATCTTGATTTTTGGACTCTTTCGTTAAATTTTTAGAAGAGCTTAAATTAAATCATTAAAAACTAAAAAACAGTAGATAAATTACATCAAAAACTTCGGCATAGTAATTGCGAACTAAGCTTTAAAATAAAGTTTATGAAAATTATAGCAACCATTCTAAAAGGAGCTGTTCCTGCAGTAGCACTATTCGCAATGACCCAATGTACCACTACGGCCAACACAGCCGGAGCTGACGAAAAAACGTTCATCGTAGGACCTGAGACCGCAGACTGTACCGGAGTAGCACCCATGAAATGTTTGCAGGTAAAAGAAAAGGCCTCAGAAAGCTGGACCAATTTCTACACGAACATTGAAGGATTTACATATGAGCCTGGCTATGAATATGTTTTGAAAGTAAAAACAGAAAAGATCGCCAATCCACCAGCTGACGGATCTTCCATAAAATACACATTGATCAAAGAGGTTTCCAAAACCAAGAAATAATATCAAAAAACTCCCGGAAATTTCCGGGAGTTTTTATTTTAAACCCTTCAGAGCAACCCTATTCAGCATTCTTACTGATTTTTAAGGGCCATTATTCTATGTTGCTGGTCTATACTATTCTACCTTCCCATTTTGAGCCTTTTGGGCTTTAAAACAAATTCTTCTTTCTTATCCTATTCTTATCTCATTACGCTTGAATGACTCACAATCTTCAGAATTAATTTAAAAAACACAAACGGGGTATCGTTATTTTTTTATAAATTGCAACATTATTGCATTAGCAACAACGCTGCAATTATTAATTTTATACCCAAGCAGACATCAACGTACGATGAGCCACAATGGAGAATAAAACAATAAGAAGAATCAGCCATTACTTTACAGGAAAACAGTACCCGTTTTTCCGGCAGCTGGACACCATGGACTGTGGACCAACCTGCCTTAAAATGCTTACGGCGTATTATGGAAAAGAACTCTCATTAAATCATTTACGTGACCTCTGTGATGTACGCAGTCAGGGAACCTCAGTATCCGGAATTACCCATGCGGCAGAAAAACTAGGTCTCAAAACTCTCGCTGCAAAATTGAGCCTGGACATATTGCTGGAAAAAGCCCCATTACCCTGTATCCTTCATTGGGATCATAATCATTTTGTGGTTCTGTGGAATCTGACCGAAAAACATGCCTACGTTGGAAATCCCGCACTGGGAAAAAATATGCGCTATACCATCCATGATTTTATGGAGCATTGGAACACTCCCGGACAAGGAAATAAAGGTATCGCCATCTTTACTGAACAGACTGAAACTTTTAGCCATATAAAAGATCAGCCAGATCCAACGGTGAGCTTATTTTCATTATTAAAAAGGATAGAAGATCACAAAAGTATTTCATTCGTGATCGGAGCTCTTTTAGCAGCTACCCTTTTGACATTGGCGATTCCATTATTAACCCAGGCTGTTGTAGACCGGGCCATTTCCAGAAAAGATGTTGGGATATTATCCCTGATTTGTGCAGGACAGCTGGTTTTATTTACAGGCAGGATCTTAACGGACTTCTTTCGCAGCAGGATCCTTTTTAAACTGGGGATGACCATCAGTATAAAACTCATTTATGAATTTGTAGACAAGCTTATGCAGCTTAAGCTTTCTTTCTTTGAATACAGAAGCAGCGGCGATAATTTACAGAGGATCTATGACAATCAGCGTATAGAGGAATTTCTTACCAAAAACTGTGTAAGTGCTGGGCTTTCCATCATCATTCTTATGGTTAATGGTGGATTATTATGTTATTATAATTGGAAACTTTTCACGCTATTTCTGGCCGCCAGTACAGTAAGCGTGCTCTGGACCCATCTTTTTGAAGAAAAAAGAAGACGTTTGGATCAGCGGACTTTCAGCCTGCTTGCGAATGCTCAGCGCCACCAGATAGAAACGTTTGAAGCCATGACAGAAATAAGACTAACGGGAGCCGAAGAGGAAAAAAACCAGCTATGGAAAACCATGCAGGAAGAAACCTATAAGGTAAAAATGGAAAACCTCAAACTGGATCAGAGGATTCAGGGTGTCGCTCTTTTCATCAATGAAACGACAGGCGTATTGACCACCTTTTTAACCGCTTCTCTCGTGATCAATGGAAGTCTGACCCTCGGGGCCATGCTTGCCATCACCTATATGTACGGTTCATTAAACGGTACGGTAAACCAGCTGTCAGATTTTATCCGTTCCATGCAGACCGCTAAATTCAGTTTACAGCGTATTTCTGAAGTAGAAAATGAAGAGACGGAAGATGCTTATTCAAACCTGAATGTACTCAAAGGAAATTCAGGCTCCATTGAATTACTCGATGTAAGTTTCCGCTATGGGAAATTATCACCTGATGTACTGAACAATATATCACTAAAAATTCCTGCGGGAAAAGTAACAGCTATTGTAGGAATGAGCGGAAGCGGAAAAACAACGCTCCTGAAACTGCTCCTGAAATTTTTCCATGCAACACAGGGAATCATTATTTTCAGCGGACAGGATCTGAAAATGATCAATGCAAAAAGCTTACGGAGGCAATGCGGAGCCGTGATGCAGGATTCTTTTCTGTTTACAGACACAATAGCCGGAAATATCTGGTTGGGAAGTCAGGAAAAAGATATGCTTCGTGTACAAAAAGCCTGTCACATGGTCAACATGCAGGATTTTATAGAAAGTCTCCCTTTTTCTTATGAAACCCAGATCGGAAGTGAGGGAATTGGTCTGAGTGAAGGACAGAAGCAGCGCCTGCTGATCGCCCGGTTGATTTATCGCGAACCGGATTATATATTTCTCGATGAAGCCACCAATTCACTTGATGCCAGTAATGAAAGAATGATCGTTGAAAACCTCAACAGCTTCTTCAAAGGCAGAACGGTTGTCATCGTGGCCCACAGACTGAGCACGGTAGTTCATGCAGACCATATTATAGTTCTGCATAAAGGACATATTGTTGAACAGGGCACGCATGAAACCTTAACACAATCAAAGGGTGCTTACTACAATTTAGTTAAAAATCAACTTGAACTCGGAAAATAAATTTTGAACATGAGCCTGACTATTTTACCTTATATTTTTACACGGTTTGCCGCACTGCCCGTACAAAGTTTAAATGCATTGAAAATCCCGGAAATCAGAAGTCATCTGAATCAAAGGCAAATGGCTGTCGGGCATCTTAAAAACTCTAATGAAAAGCTATGTGATGAACTCTACATACTGATCAAAAAATCTTCTGATGACCAGGAGCGGAAACTGCTGTTGAATCTGAAACGCTCGGTGTACAACGGACGGCAAAACACAAAGGTTTTAGCACAAAAAATACCCGCAGAAACTTTTAATATGATTAAAAAATCATGGGAAGAATGGCTGAATGCAGGTTTGAAATATAAAGAATTCAGTGAATCTTGGGAAAAAAGTTTTAATGAGCATCTATGGTCACACAGAGAGAATATTCGAAAATTAACCGAACAATATTCATTCAGAAACGGGGTTCTGCTTTCGAGTAAAGATCTGTATGAACAACTGGACAGTTTTAGCCATTCCAACGTGCAATCAATCAGTAAAGATACGGAGCGCATTGAATTCAGTGTCCTGCGTTATCTTACCCGTATGGCTTATAAAACCTCTCCGTTCAGCACATTTACGTATTTGGGTATTACCGAAATGACTCCTGATGATCAGCCCCATCTTCCGGCAGTTCAGGAAATCATAGTCTCTAAAATAAGACTGAATAATAAACTGTTGAAACGTATCAAAAAGCTGATGGAAAGACATCCTGACCTTCAAGGCTTACTGCTCATCAATACCAACAGCAGCATAACGGAAAGCGATGGCCGCTTCAGTTTTCTGATGAATTGCGCGAATATTGAGGTCTTTCAGGAAATTCAGGCAACAAACGTTAACCAATGCATCAAAGAATTGATCAACGGGTCGGAGGA
Source organism: Chryseobacterium antibioticum (assembly GCF_012927325.1). GTDB lineage: Bacteria > Bacteroidota > Bacteroidia > Flavobacteriales > Weeksellaceae > Chryseobacterium > Chryseobacterium antibioticum. The sequence continues at coordinate 139,469 of NZ_JABBGI010000010.1, forward strand.
AAATATTTCACTCCTTTCATTCATTGAATTGCTCTCCGGCCATATCGAAACAAACGTTTCAGAATTACAGCATTATCTCTTAAAACTGATTGATTCGGGATTTTTAGAACTGACTTTGCTGTGTTCCGAGATTGATCCTGATTGGGATGTTCACCTTTTAGCATTTCTTGGTCAGCATAAAGAAAATAATGAGGCAGCCGGACAACTCTACCAACTTGTTTTTAACCTTCAACAGGCAAAAAAAGAATTTGGAGCAGCAGAGATATCCCAACGGGAAGTTCTGCTGAAAAAAACATCAAACCTCTATGACATGACTCTTGCAGATCTTGAAAATCAAGCAGGGATCGTTAAACTCCCTAAAGATGAAATACAAAACATCCTTGATAACATCCTTGAAAAATACAGGAACGGAGAAGGCTTTGAAAAGCTGCCTTACCTCCCTGTTGATTACCGTCAGGAAGGATTTATCTATGAGGACACCTATACTGATCAAATCCATAAAGTCAATGAAAATACGGTCAATGAGCTTGGCCAGTTGTTATCCGATCTCACCAATCGTCTGACCGTCTTCGATATCCGGGGGAAGGAAAAAACCAGTGTTAAAAATTTCTTTATTTCCAGATACAGCAAAGATCAATACGTTCCTCTGGTGACTTTTTATCATGAATATTACCGTCACAAAAATGAATCTGAAAGTGAAATAAAAGATCAAAGTCAGCTGGACAAAAGCGATTCTTGGTCTGAAGCTTTTTGGAAAGATCTTCAGCAGGAAAAACAGCAGTCCGACGAAATAAAAATTCAGATAAAGGATTTGGCTCACCTCCCTGTGTCGAATCATTCATCTCCGGCTGGTGCTTCATTTCTGCAATTTTTCGATGAACACTCAGAAACAGGTACAAAAGCTGTAGTGAACGGGCTGATGCAGGGATTGGGCAAAATGAGCGGCAGGTTTCTTCATTTATTTCATGCTGAAATTTCCGAAATCCAAAGGAAATATAACGAACGGTTATTTCCTGATCAATTGCTCATTGAACTGAATGATGATTCCAGTTTTAATGCCAATGTTCATCCGCCCTTACTTGATCATGAAGTGAAAATGCCGGCTTCCAACACGCAGATGAAAAAGTCTCAACAGATTTCTTTAGACCGGATATCTGTAGGCTATAATGAATATAATGACACACTCTGTTTGATGGACACCGTTCTAAAAAAAGAGATTTATGCATTTGACCTGTGCCTGGAAACAATTACCAACAGGTCCAATCTTTACCAGCTTATGTCACTTTTCAATCCCTGTACTTATGTGAGCTACTTCCCCATCATTAAAGTCATTGACCACCATTGTCCGAAACAGTTTACGGATGAAAGTATCCGGATGTTTCCAAGAATTATCTTTGAAAATAAGCTTGTTCTCCGGCGTAAAGGATGGCTGGTAAATCTAAATAGTATTCCCGGACAAGATAAGGATGAAAACAGCAGCAGCTATTTTTTACGTTTCCATCAATGGCTTTTGAACAATGCACTGCCTTCTTCTGTATTTCTTTATTTACAATCTCCATATATCCCTGAAGATCAATCTACCGGGCAGATGGCAGGGACCAGGGATGATTACAAACCTCAATTTATAGGCTTTGAACAGCCAGTACTTTTTAATCTGTTCAACAAACTTTTAAACAGAGCCGGGTCATACATTTATATGGAAGAGGTCCTACCATCTGTGGACGGATCCCAAGAGAGGGTGGCTGAACATTTAATCCAATGGTATAATTTTTAGAATAATGGAAGAACGCTGGCACTCTTATTACATATATCATACCGGTGATGCAGACCTTCTATTAAAGGAAGTTGTGCACCCATCTGTTCATGATATACAGGAAAAATTGGAAAAAGAGGTGAAATTTTTCTATATACGGTACTTTGAAAACGGATATCATATCCGTTTGCGAATACTTTTATCCGGCGAAGAATCTGTGGCGTTTCTTTCTATTTTAAAACATTTCATCGCTGCTTATGAAGACTTTAACGGAATTCATCTGATATCGAAAGAAGCTCAATATATCCCGGAAACAGAAAGATACGGCAATGCAGATACCATTGCACATGCTGAAAGTCAGTTTTGTGCATCCTCCCGGTTTATTCTGGGTAATTTAGTACAGAACAGTCCTTTGATCTCTTCTGAAAGATATCTTTTTGCCATGAAAACCCATCTCCTATTTTTTAAAGGGATGAGATTATCTCCGCACTACAGCCAGCAGCTATGTGACAGGTTTATTCAAAGCTGGCTTCCGCTACCTTTCTCTGAAAATCCGGAGGAACAGGAGAAAAACAGAAAGAGTATACTATCAGCTTTTCAACAGCAGTTTGAGACGTACCAAACTTTATTACGTGAAAACCTTTCAGCATTCTGGGTCTCATTAGATAACACAGAAGGTCCATTTGTACAAGAATTTCTGGAAACAAATTATAGGGTTTGGAAAGAATACACTCACTCTCAGCTACCATCAGATGCTGTAGATGAAGCGCTGCTCAGTTTTATTCATATGACAAATAACCGCATTGGAATCGTCAATGCTGAAGAATCCTATCTGCTTTTTTTACTCATGAAAACCCTCCCTCTACTCAAGGATTATGATCAACAACCAAGAATTTAATACCCTGAAATCAGGACTGGATGAAATAAGCGAATTCCTTCTGTCAAGAATGAAGCAGGATAAAGATGGTTTCTATTGGGATACCATCTCCCGTGACCACGATAAACAAGCATTTTCTTTTATATTCAATCCTTCTTTATGGAATGGAACCGGAGGGATTGCCTGGTTTTTCCTAGCACTCTATGAAAATACCGGAAAGGAGAAATACCTGGCTGTAGCAGAAGGTGCTTTTTCAAAAATAGATCATTATTTAAAAGAGCACAAGATCTCAAACCCCAGTCTTTATGATGGAATAAGCGGCATTACTTACTTAGGTTTAGAGCTGTTTAGGGTCACAGGAAAAACTTCTTACCTTCAGTACACTTCGGATCTTTATGAAAAGTACAGACCTAAAATACTGGCAGAACAGACGGAAGATATGCTGATCGGCATCTCCGGGATCTTAATTGCCGTGGTTACTCTTTATGATTTTACAAAAGATCAGAAACTGATTGATGACATTAGAATATTGGCCACTACCCTTGTGGAAAAATCTTTCGTTGCAGAAACCGGAATTCGATGGGGAAGTAATCATCTTTCAATGGATTCTTTATGTGGCTTTTCGCATGGTAATGCAGGAATTGCTTTCTGTCTGCTCCAGCTTGGAAGATACTTTAAGAATGAAGAATTCATTTGGCTGGCTGAACAGGCGCTCCGGTACGAAGATCTCTACTATGATCCGTCCAAAAACAACTGGATGGATTTAAGATGGGAAGAATCTAAAAACAGCCTATCCAATCTTTTCAATTGGGATAAAAACACTTTCCTTCAGGAAGATTTTGACATCAATGCATGGGCGCACGGAGCTTGTGGGATCGGAAGTGCAAGAATTTCAGCATTCAGGATGACCGGAAATCCAATGTATAAACAGGACTGTAAAAAGATATTTGAAAGATGTAAAAATGATATTCAAACAAGGTCTAAACGGAATCATATTCTGTTCAGCGGCTATGGCGGACTCTCTGATTTTCTGTTGCAGTATCACGAAGCATTTGACGATAAAGAAGCTGTAGAGCTTGCTACGGAAATTGTTTTTGAAGGTTTAAAGAAAAGCAGAGCGCATGGCCATTCTGAATGGGGAATTCAAAATACGGAAGACCTCGGACTGATGACAGGTACAGCAGGCATTGGACTTTCTTTATTGATTATAGTAAAAGGTAAAACGTTCAATTCCATTCTTCATCCGGAACTCCCAGCGGATAAGGAAGAGCTTGCAAATGATAAAGTTTTGAAAGATTTTAAAATCAAAAAGGTATTTTTTGAACGCTATTACCCCAAAACACTTGAAACTTTAAAGACTTTCATGTCAGTGAGAGAATTCGTTTATCATTCTCAGACCATTGAAGAATTTGGAAAAACCCTACTGGAAATCATTGGCAGTTTACCGCAAGGGGATGCTTTTTATGTTTCAGACATTCATCAATTAGAAACAGTACAAATTGATATCCGGAAGAGGCAGAAAGGAGCTCTGTGTTTTCAAACACGACTGATGATATTGAAAAAGGAATTGACAGAATTTCAGGAAAATGAAAGTGATCTCAGGAAAAAGAGATTTGTCAGAAATCCCTTTATTGATGTGCATGAAACCCACCGAAACTGGAAGGAAGAAAATAACAAATACTCTGAGGCTGGAAAATATATGAATGTTTTTTACAGTACCGATCAGGAAATGTTTCATCTTCTGCCGGAGCCTTTTCCTGCGGCGATTCTTCAGCTGTTGGAAAACCCATTAAGCATAGAAGAATTGACAGAATATTTTCAGTATGCGAAAGGAGAAAAGGAGAGGATACAAGAAAAGTTATCGGAGCAGATTCACGAGTTGCTGAAAAGTTTTTTTATAAGAATTGTGTAATGACAAAAAATTGGAGAATATTTCACAAACAAAAAATTTTTTTTAATGTCCCTTTGTCTTGAAACAAAAGAACGAAAAATTCAAGGCTGGAATTTTCCGCTAAAAATAAATTTTGTTCTCTAAAAATTCTAAACTTGCGCGAATTCAATATGGGTTATTCGATTCGAAAGTAGTTTGCGCTTCGAACAGAAGATTTTTTTTAACGTTCACAATATTTATTTTTCTAACGCTACAGCTTCCGAAGCCGCTATCACAGTCTACAATACTAAAAATGTTTTTCTGATTGAAAGGACCAGGCATGCAGTTTATCCGGCAGCTTAATCGAAGCAATCAAGGATTGATTCTCATCTTTGCGTTATTAAAGCATGATATCTTTACCATAATTGTGATATTCGTGAGCTTAGTGGTGGCATTTGTGGTTAAAAATTTAAACATTCAAAGGTTTTAAGATTTTCGGATACAATAAAAAAGGGCCGCTTTACGGATAAAGCAGCCCTGACATTTTCTTTGTCTCATTAACACTGAACAGTTCCGCAAACGTGAAGTCTGTCCTGAGTTTTTATAGTATGAGTCGGGTGATCATGATCTCCTGCCGGAGAAATTCCTAAACCACCCTGTAATTTTTTGGACAGATCTTTGTCCAGAGCTGTTACGAAGCTTTCGATCTTAAGATCGTCGATGTTTAGCTTCAACTTTTTGTTGTTTTCCATAATAAAACATTTTTTTAATTTGGCCTACTGTTTAAGGGTTTCGGCTTTCCCTTGTTGTAAAGATAAGTGTTTTATTGCAACAAAGTTGCATTTAATGGTTAAAATTTTATCCCAAACTGCAATTTAAAATTGAACGGATTGCTTTCTTTGTACATCCAGTTTTCTCCTACTACTGAAGTCCAGTCGGAATTGTATCTTGTCTGTACATTTCCATCAGTGATATACCTCTTATTCAGAAGATTATCGAATATTCCGCGAACAAACCATTTTTTGTATTGATACATCATACTGGCATCCAGTTTTATAAAATCAGGGATACGAACTCCCGGAACGTCAGTTTCGCGTACTAGGGCAGCAGTTTCGCCCAGCGCAAAAGAAAGTCCATTCAGTTTTCCTTTCTGGAATTTGTACATCACCCAGGTATTGATCTGATGTCTCGGTACACTTGAAAACCTCTTCCCCACCAGCTCTGATGCATAAGGATCTTTTGAATACACTGAATTAATATATGAGTAATTCGCCGTCAAAGTAATGTTCGGATAAATAGAACCGATCACATCGATCTCGATTCCTTTATTTCTTACCTGATTGAGTTGAGTCATAATGCCGGTAGCCGGATTTTGAGAGAATGAATTGTTCCTGATAATCCGGTACGCACTTACAGAAGTAGACAGCAGCCCATCAAACCAGTCCTTTTTTAATCCAATTTCTGTGTTATAACTTTCCAGAGGTTTCCACTCTTTTCCCTGCGGATCTGTTCCTGCCATAGGATCAAAGCTCTGGTCGTAGGAAAAGAAAGCAGCAAAATTCTTTCGAATCAGATAAGTGGCTCCAACCCTTGGATTGAATGCATGGTGTCTGTAGGTTTTATTTTCCCCGTCAGGCGTATAAGGGCCTTTCAGATAACGTTCCCGTGTATTTTTACTATACCGGAATCCGGCATCTATAAACAAACGGTTCCAGAATTTAAAACTATTGTAAATGTAACCTCCCACTGTTTTGTCCTTCGACGTTGTGTAATCAATCTGACCATCTGCCTCAGGCTGGGTAAGAAGTTTGCGGTCTATTCCATAGTTCAGCTGGTTACGGTTAAAAATAAATTCATTAGCGCCCTGAATATGTTCCGTATTGCTTTTACTGCTGTTAAAATCCATTCCGGTAAGTACCGTATGGATGATATTCGGACTGATGTTATAACTTCCACTTACAAATAACTGCGTATTATAAGTCAGATATTTTTGCTTATTTCTGAAGCTAGAACGAAGAGCATTTCCTTCATCATCAAACATAGGCGGCGTGTAGCTGGCCATTCCTCCCAAAATACTCCACTGATCCAATGGAGTACTTTTAATAGAAGATTGAGAAACTATTTTCCACTTATCATTAAAATGATGATTGAATACCAATCTTCCGTAATGCTCGTCAAGTTTAGATGTCGGCAGGTTCGGATCACCCTGATAGTTGGCTTTCCATGGATGTTTCTGTACGGTCTTCTCCGTTTCATACTGAATAAAGTTGCTCGATTCCAGTGCTCTTCCCCGGATCATATTCCATTCAGCAAGCAAGAACGTATTTTTACTGATATTATACTGAATTACGGGTGCCACAACAAATTTCCTGCGTTTTGCATAATCAGCATAATACCCCTGAGACTCATAGGCCGCATTGAATCGAAAAGAAAAACCTTTTTCTTTCACCTCACTTCCCAAGTCCACAGCAGCCCTGTAGAATCCGAAACTTCCACCTGCTATATTGGCTTCAGCGATCCTGCTGGAGCGCGGAGCTTTGGTATTGATATTTAAAGCCCCTCCTCCGGTACCCATTGAATTGATGAAGCCTGCAGGACCTTTGATCACATCCACCTGTTCTATTAAAGCTACATCTTCCTGTGAAAGCCCTCCCGCAAAAGACGGAAGTCCGTTCCTGAAAGTACTGACAGGGCTGAAACCCCTCAACTGCGCATTGTAAGTCCCTGCAAAAATATTCCCAGCTCCGGTAGCATCCCCGATGTAGATTCCACTCACATTCCTAAGTGCATCCTGCACATCAAATGCCCCCTGAAGATGAAGAAGATTGCTTTTGATACTAACTATATTCTGAGGAATCTCCAGCAGCTTATCATTCCGTTTCAAATTTCCGGAAAGACTGTCTGTTTTGATCTGCTTCATGGCGGTTAATACGACTTCATCGATATTTTCAGCAGATAAGGAGTCTTTCTTTTCCTGCGCTCGGATCAAAGAAAACGTACCCAAAAGGACAGTGGTCAGCATGACGTAATTTTTCTTCATTTTTTCAATATTTATTGTTTAAATTTTCTGTTCATTAATAATCCTCCGGTGAAACAAATCATACTGATCATCCACAGTCCTGATATTCCGTATATGAAATCTGCTCTGTTTACTTCATGATGTTCAGCTTTAAAAGTGGGTAGTGCTTTAAGCTCTTCGGGGGAGAGTTTAGACAGTGTTCTTTTACCATTTTTCATAAAAAAAACGCGGTCATAGAAATAGGTTTGCCATATCTGCCGGAAATTTTTAACGTCCTGTTTATAATCCAAATAATCCGCGCGGCTTGTTCTGGCTAAAAGAGTAAAAAGATGTTCTGTATTTTGAACAGGATTATATCTGATTAATCTGTATGCCGTTTGATTTGCTTTGTTATCTCCCTCCCATAAAGAATCGATAACCGCTTTCATGTGGTTTTGCTTGATATAATAATAGCCCGCAAAAAAAGCATCATTTTGATTATCTAGAGTATCTGAAGAACGATAGGCCGAAGCATATCTCGGAAAGTTTCTGTAAAAACTGTCGACAACCACCTTAGACTGCATTGCCCAGACTTCATCACTGATCTGTCTGTCTTTTTCTTCAAGGTCCAGGAGTTTAAGATCAGAAGGATGCTTCAGCTGAGCGGTTTTATTGATGACAAGCGGCAGCAAAAACATCAGGAAAACCCAGAATGCGATGCCTGTAAATAGATTGAATACACTGTTACCATCCAGAGAAATAATCACAAAACAAAGGGATATCCAAAGTACAGCATATGAAAGAAGCAAAAAGAACCAGAGAAAAGCATCATTCCCCGATGGAGGTCCGGATGGAGAAAAAACCATTCCTAAAGCGTTCATGATTAAGGCTGCCAAAAAAACTATTACTAAACGGATCAATAGTTTTCCAAGCAGTACATGCTTCAATGTCCCACCCTGAACGATCAAAAGACTACTGATTCCTTTTTCTTTTTCAGAAGAAATACTGTTGTAAACCAAAACAATGATCAGGAGAGGAATCAAATAGAGATTGACGTATACAAGATCCAAACGTCCCTCAAAAAGTATGGAAGGATTGATCATTTCTCTGTCAACAGCAGCATAATCCGTATAATAATTCACCTTTTCTGTAACCGGAGTGAGATCTTTTATTCCGGAAGCCAAACCAGTTAGAGGATAAGGATGATCATAAGCAATACGTGGGTATCTGTAATCCATGACATAGGGATTTCCGGCATTTTCAGCCTGCTGTTTTTTCTCAACACTTGCTGTATCCGTAAAAGCCAGCAGTGTATTATGATAATCTTTGACAGACTCTTTCCTCACTTCTTCAATGGCCACCAATTTCTTTGTAGTCAAGACATTCCCTGAATAAATGGCGTAGCCGCCAATCACAAAGAAGAAGAAAAACAGGATCCATACGGCGGGTTGTCTGGAAATATGTTTCCATTCGTATAGTAACAGCATAATCTTATCCTTCATAGCTGAAAAAATTATTTCGTTTAATAATCAATCTAAAGGATAGAATTAATAGTATCATCCAAAACAACAGGGACCAAACCGCTGTCATATGCTGCCTGATCACAGATCCTACAAACGGATATTCATATTGAAAATCAGGAAGACTGCGGTAGAAATCGCGGTTACTTATTCGTTCTTTGTCAGAAATAGCAAGTTGCAACTCTCTTCTGTTCAGCCTGTTCATTATATCATTTCTGTAGACTTCAGCTTTGTTGAAAAAATCAATATGATGGTATACATCAGTTCCGGAAAGGCCCATAGATAATTGACGTACTGCAATAAACGGATTGATAATTCCCATATAATCCATCAACTGTTGCTGCTCCTCAAATTGCTCTTCTACTTGCCGGGAATAAAATCGGTTCACTTTATTTTCATAAGCTTCGGCCTGGATAAGATCAAGAGCAAAACGTATTTTTTCAGGCAGCTGGCTGGTATTGTTTACATTAAACTGATTGAGATATTGTTTCAGATAGGTTTCTGATCTTTCGGGATACGGTCCGTCATTACCCAATCCTTTATCAAATCCTGTTTTGATGTTATGCTCAAACTCGTGATAAGACGGAAGAGGATATTGACCGTCTGCTGCCGAACTGCTGAATTTTGGAATAAGCAGAACACACAGGATCCATAGCGTGATACCGGTCATGAGTGAGGACCAGGACGAGCGACTGAATGCAGAGATCATCAGAACAGCCCCGGAAATCAAAAAGAAATAAACCGCATATAAACCGAACCAGCATAGTGCCCTTATCAAATGACTGACAGGTTCACTTTCAAATATAAAACCCGCCATGATGATGACCAATGGAGGAACAGTAAATAACAGAACTGCCAGATAAAGGGCCATGAATTTTCCGGTAACCAGATGTCCCAACGTAGCGTCCTGTACGGACAGAAGTTTCAAAAAACCGTTCTCACGTTCGGAAGAGATGCACGAAAATCCTAAACCAATAACAAATAACGGCATCAGCCACTGAAAAAAGAATGCAGTATTAAGGTCCGGTCTTCTCATAAAGGCTTCCAGATCCGGCAGTCTGTTAGAATGTATCTGTGGGCGTTTGTGCGCCTCAACTCTATAATAATTTTCAGAATAAACAGCAGTCCCCGATTCCAGAAGGGAAAGATAACTTACAGGTTTAAAAAGGAAAGTTCCCCAATGCGCCGCACTGTGATTGCTGCGGTCCTGGCCTTTCCATTCTCTGTCCACGACTTCTTTAGCTTCCCTGTTTTTAGCCGAAGTTGTCCTAAGCTGTGCGTAATTGCTTACCCAGACTCCCAATAAGACAAGAATATAAAACAGGGCGAATATTTTCAGTCCGTTTTCCTGGAATGCCCTAAATTCATGCCTAGCTACTAAAAATGTCATTTTTAAATTCGTCATTCATTCACTTTTGATCTTTTCAGCTATGAATAGCTGTATCTGATTAAACTTTACACCAATTCCTATGGATGATGGAACCGGAATGAAGTATTTCGCAAATTACTATTGCAACATTGTAGCAAAAATAACAATTAATTCCAATAACGCACTATTGTTGCATTAAATTATTTAGTAAAATTTTTTTGTCTGAATCTCGGGAGTAGGGTTCATCATGAATCTGGCAGAATGTATCTTTGCTTTTTAAGCTGAATCAGCTTTGCATATAATCCAGGTATATTCTCTCCAGCTCATTGGCGGTTACCCCGGAAGTATTCATTTCCCTGACCAATACTCCACTTTTAAGAATTCCGATACGGCTGCATGTTTCTCTGACCCTGAAAATATCGTGGGAAGCCATTAATATCGCAGCTCCTTCTTCAGCGAGCTTTTTAAGCAAAGAGGAAAGTTCATTACTGGCCAAAGGGTCCAGACCACTGGCAGGTTCATCCAGTAAATACACCTTTGCTTTTTTCGCATACGCTATGGCAATTCCCACTTTCTGTCTCATGCCTTTGGAGTAAGTTCCGGTTTTCTTTTGGTGTGAATCTCTTTGCAGTCCGCACATACTAAGAATATCGGAGAGTTCTTCTGTACTGTAATTTTTCCCAGCCAGTTTGCAGAAATAATACAGATTTTCGATACCCTTTAAATAAGGATACAGATTGACATTTTCGGGAATATAACCGATGATCTTCCTTGCTTCTTTTGCATGTGTACTGGTATCAATACTGTTGAGACATGTTATCCCGGAATCTGGTTTTAAGAAGCCCAACAGCATACTCAGCGTGGTTGATTTCCCTGCACCATTCGGACCAAGCAGGCCATAGATCTCGCCTCCTTTTACTGATAAAGACAGCCCTCTGACAGCCTCTTTTCCATTATACGATTTACTTACGTTTTCAATCTTGATCATATTCTTTATTGTATTTGATTTAAGGACCTGATGAGTCATATTAATGCAATATTGTTTCAAAAATAAAGATTATATTTGTTACTGCAACAATATGGCATTAATTATATTGAAATTTATTCAGAAAACATGAAACAGTCGAGAAATACAATAGCAAGAAAGGAAATAACAAGGCTTATCCACGAATCCGGAATAGCGTTGTCCCATGCGGAATTGCAGGTTCTATTGGATGGACTCTGCGACCGTGTAACGACTTACAGAGTACTTGAAAGATTGATGGATGAAGGTATCATCCATAAAGTGGTAGATATTGACGGTACCATAAAGTATGCAGAATGTCATACCTGTACAACAGAAATTCATCATCACGACCATTTGCATTTCAGTTGTGAGCAGTGTAAAACGGTGACGTGTGTGGAAGATGTTGAACCCAAGATTAAATTACCTGTAACCTACAAAGTTCACAAAATCAATCTGACAGTATCCGGAATTTGTCCGAACTGCCAGTAATGATGTCTATTCTTTCTTATTTTGCCTTAAATTATTAAAACACGAATTGCACTAATATTTTCACGAATTTCACCAATATCTCGAGCACATTAGTGATATTGGTGAAAGAATTTGTGGTATTTGTGGGTATAAAAATCAACCCTTTTTTTGATGCAAAATTTTAAGACAAAAAGCTTCTCACTTTAAGATAAGCAAAGGAGTATGGCTTTGCCATTGATGAAGCAACTACATAAAACGACTGCTTCATCGAATCAATCTTCGATTGATTTTGATCTTTACATTACTAAAACTATCCGATATTAAAATAAAACTTTGCGTTTACTAAAACACAAATTGCAATAATTTTTACACGAATGACATTAATATATTGGGCAAAATAGTGGAATTTGTGGTTAAAAAAATTTAAAACCAAGTGATTTATTTAAAATTAAACCGTCATTCCGATATCAATTCCTTTGATTTTTCTATAAAGATCGGTAGCAAAATTGTCCGTCATCCCTGAAACAAAATCGACTACCCCCAACACTTTCTGGTAATCAGTCCCTTCCTCATAAACAAACTGTCTCGGAAGTAGCTTCAGCGCTTTTTTATCATACGATTTTCTGTCATCCTCCGGTTTCAGAATAGAAGGAATGAAATGATCAAGAAGCTCATACATTACGTTATATCCAGCATTTTCTATTTCCACCACGGCCTTATGGTTGTAGATCTTTTCAATAGAGAATGCTTCGATATCCTGCAGAGCACGGTTTTCAGATTTGTAGATATCAAGAAGTCCATTGTCCAGATTTCCCTGAAGAATGTTTTCAAAATTATGTTTGTAGATCTCAAGCGATTTATTGATCAGAGCATTGATCGCTTTAGCACGAAGGTATGAGATTTTCTCATTTTCATTGGAGATGGAAGCCAGCTTATTTTTCACCTTTTCCATATCACTGCTTTCAGATCTGATCAGTTCAAAAAACAGGTTTTCACAGTCTGAAGTGGATACGATCCCCAATCTATGGGCATCTTCCATATCAATAATATTATAACAGATATCATCTGCAGCTTCTACAAGCCAAACGAAAGGATGTCTTTTGAATATATAAGGTTCTTCGTTTTCTACAATTAAATTTGTAGCCTTTGCAATTTCAAGGAAGATATCTTTCTCATTCTGAAAAAAACCGAATTTCTTTCTGTGGATAATTCCTTTTTTCTTGGCAACAGCTTCACACGGATATTTTGCAATACTGGCGAGTGTAGAAAAGGTGAGCTGAATTCCTCCTTCATCTTTTCCCTGCTGACGTTGCGCCAGCACTCTTATGGCATTGGCATTCCCTTCAAAATTCACCAGATCTGCCCATTCTTTTTCATTGAACTTTTGCTTCAGGTCCTTTTCATTTCGTTCAAAATAGCTCGCAATCGCGTCTTCCCCTGAATGTCCGAACGCCGGATTTCCAACATCATGACATAAGCAAGCGGCAGCAATAACGTTTCCTAAATTATGAAGATAGAAGTTTTTTGAATCTTCCGTAAGGTCATTTTTATAGACATCAAAGATAAATTCCCCGATAATACTCCCCAAACTTCGGCCTACTGACGAAACTTCCAGCGAGTGCGTCAGCCTGTTGTGTACAAAAACACTTCCGGGAAGAGGAAAAACCTGGGTCTTATTTTGGAGTCTTCTGAACGCTGACGAGAAGATAATTCTGTCGAAATCTCTCTGAAAATCAGTTCTTGAAGCTTTAGTATGCGGATTGTTCCCTGTACGCTGATTCGTATAAATCTGGTTTAAATTCATCATTTTTCAAAATTAATTTAAATTTATCCTTCTAAAGAAAAAAATTATCAATTTTATTGGGAAAAAAATTAAACTTAAAATTTAGATGTCCAAATTATTTAAATCTCATTTTTCCAAAATTACATACATTTACAAAAACATAATATGATGCGATTTTATATTTCCCTCTTCTTAGTTATCATTTTCCAATTAACTTTTTCCCAAGTTTCTAAAAATGAAGCAATTATCAATCAACTGGATGAGATTAAAACAACAAACCCTTCTCTTACAATATCAATTTCTAGTAAATTATTAAAAGAAAAGCTATCTCTAAGAGATCAAGCTTATGTCTACCGAGCATTAGGTTACGCAAATATTTCAATAGGTAAATATTCAACAGCACAAGAATATATACAAAAAGCATATGATGTTGCTAATGAATCAGGCGACACTTTATGTAAAATAAAAACTACTTGCAGTATGGGGGAATGGAACGGAATGTTAGGGCTTTACTCTGAAATGGATCATGATCTTTCCAGAGCCCTTAAACTATCTCGCCTTTTAAATGGAGATAATTATTATACTGCCATAACTAAAATCAATACTATAAAAGCCAATATGTATGTTAATCAAGATAAACATACTCTGGCAAAAAAATACATTTTAAAAAACTTGAGCCTTTTAAAAAATATAAAAAATGTGTCTAATTACAATAAAACACTCACCCTTAGTTATTTAGGATTAGGAGATATATATAATAGAGGGACTAAAAAAGCAGATAGCGCCATTTATTTTTACGAGAAAGGATTAAATATTGTGCTGAAAAGCCCTGATAAAATCAACTTATATAAATTTTACATTGGTCTCGCTGAAGCTTTTGCACACAAAAAAGAATATAATAAAGGGATAGACCTTTGCCATATAGCTTTGAAAATTAAACATAATTCGGACTATGAAAAGGTTTTTATTTTTAAAAGCATTTCAAAATTATACCTTGAAGCAAATAAAACGAAAGAAGCCCAGATATATTCCGATAGTGCAACTATTTTTGAAGAAAAAGGTGAAAAACATTTACTAGAAGCTTTGAACGAAACAAACAATAATAAAATAAAAACAATAGAAAATAAAGAAAAACAAATATCATTATTATCTATTATCATTCCTGTACTTATTGGTATTTTTATTTTGATAACTATTTTTTATTATCTGAATCTGAAAAAGCAAAAAAAGAAGTTTCAAAATTATATTGAAAATCTCAATAATTCTACATCAACTCCTTCTGAGATAGCCATAGAAAATCTAAGTGCTGTAACTCCGGAAATAAATTCTGAACTGGAAATTGAAATTCTACAAAAGCTGAAAATATTTGAAAAGGAAGAAAAATTTCGCGATAAGGAGATATCTTTGCCTGCTCTGGCAGCTTTACTAAATACTAATACCAACTATCTTTCAAGAATTATAAATGACCATTACAGTAAAAATTTTAACAGCTACATTAATGAGCTAAGAATTAACTACATAACCAAAAAGATAGCTGAAAATCCTGTTTACCGTAATTATAAAATTAGTTTTCTGGCTGAAGACTGTGGATTTGTATCTCATAGCGCATTTTCCACAAAATTTAAAGAAATTACAGGTATTTCCCCTTCTCAGTTTTTATCTTTTGCTTCAGCAGAAAAGTAATTTCTGTTTTAGCTGATTATTAAACCTATAGCATATTGTTGAATTAACCATTTTTATTTGCTCAATTTTTAGAGCCTGTTTAAATTTTGTTCAATACTATTTTTATAGCTGATAGTTTGACCATATTTTCAGAATTTTCCATTAGCAATTCATAATTTCGGCAAAGTCTTCTGTCATTATCAAACCAAGAAAAAG
>NZ_JABBGI010000011.1 GCF_012927325.1 Chryseobacterium antibioticum
GATGCTGATTATAATCCTTGAAATTCATACAGATACCTGATATACAGTTAAATGTAATGAAAATAAAACAGTAAAACAAGTACTTTTATAACAAAAAGAATCTGCCTCAGTTGTGAGACAGATTCTTTATCAAATTATCTTGTTATTTTCTGAGTTACATTTTTGT
Organism: Chryseobacterium antibioticum; assembly: GCF_012927325.1. Lineage (GTDB taxonomy): Bacteria > Bacteroidota > Bacteroidia > Flavobacteriales > Weeksellaceae > Chryseobacterium > Chryseobacterium antibioticum. Next base: position 167 of record NZ_JABBGI010000011.1, read on the forward strand.
TGGAAATAACGCAGGCTTTGCTGCAGTTATTTGCGCTTGAAATATTAACCTGTATCAACGCCGGCATTGATCTGTATTCTTCGTTATTATAAGGAGCTTCAGTACCATTTCTTCCGCCACCTTTAATATCATATTGTATTTGGGCGACTCCTGTAAATCCAATGGCGGGCCTGAAAGAAAGCGCTCCTGTAGTGGATGAATAGGTCCATGTACCCTGACTGCTAGTATAAACTCCACCTGTTATATTCGGAATCACATTACCATTGATATCCAAAAAACGAAATGAATTAAAATCAAGGTTGTTATAAGAAAGTGTTGGCGGGTTTTGACCACTTGCGGAAGAATAGGCTGCATCATTAAGTAAAGGAGAATACGTAGATTTTATCCCTGGGCATCCTGCAAATAGATCATCTGTTACTTCGGCAGCATAGGGTCTGGTAACCCCTAAGTTTTTCAATAAATGTATATTCTTAGCAGCTCCGGTAGAAGCAGCAAAGCCAATCCTGAAAGTAGCAGGAGGTGACGTATCCAGGGTTCTTACCGTACTGGTAGATATTGTACTCTCTGTATATTTCAGAGAAGTAGGATAATAATAATTATCAATAACTTTTTCTTTCACATTCCCGTGCTGTATTTCCAGAGTTATATTGTAACCACCGGCAGGATTGGGTATTAATGTGATATATGCTTTACGGAATCTTACGTCATTTTCATTTTGAGGAATCGTAGTTCCGCCACTTTCAATGCTGAATTGCTGAAGATTCGGATTTTTAATGCCAATAAATTTCCCTGTCTGTGTATCCAGATAAGCGGATCTATTGCTGCTGGAAGGGGAAGCATTGGTAGCTGTACTATAAAGTAATGGATAACCATTGTATCCAGAAGGTTCAGATGCCGACAGATATTGATTTCCGCGTTTACCTCTTAAAGAAATATTGCTTCGCCCATTGGCTAATGTTAGGCCAAAAATTCCATTTCTAACTCTTTCACCCTGGTTAAAGGTTGTTTTAAAATTTCCGAATTCATCCAGACCTATTCCCAGATACGCTCCTCTCAATCCTTCCGTGGACTCACCTCCACGGACAAAACTATACCCTAATCCTCCTCCAAAGTATCCGATATTGAGCTGTGCTTTAGGAATAGATCCGTCTATTAAAAATATAGAAATACCATCTCCTCCGTTAGTATTTCCTCCATAAATTGCAAATTCAAATTCGAATTTAATTCCCTGATCACTTTTAAATATTTTATCAGCAAGAATAACCCCACCTGAAATATTATTAACACTTCGGGTCAGTCGTAATCCTTCTGTGGTAAAAGTAGCATCATTCTGGACACCACTGGTAGACACCTTATAGGCTTCCTGAGGTTGTAATCCCTGTGTAAAGTTGACAAAATATGGATAGCCCGTTCCTTGCTCATTCTGCGCCTGAATATTCTGGAAGAAAATAAACAATGAAAAAATAAGCAAAAATCTTTTGCTTTGTACAATTGAGGTACTTTTTATCATAACTCAATTATTTAACAACAAAAACAATATTAATAAAAGAACAGTCTGTAGCTGCTGCTTTTACATCATATGTCATTACACCATCATCAGAAATAGAAATATTGCTGAATACATTAGGATCAGCATCAGTCACATAATAGTAAAGATCTTTACTTGATGGGAAAAAAGGAATCGCAGCAGGCGCGCTGGTACTCTTCGCTTTTGGAGATCCGAACTGAGTTTTATATAATGTATACAAATCTTTAGTTCGGCCATTGACACTGGTGGAAGTGTCAAATGAAACACTAGGCATGTAGAACATTTTTACGGCATTACCACTTATACATAGCCAGTCAGGTTTGGTAGGGGTACCAATATTCTGGCTTAAACATTTTTTATCAGTATCATAAATGAGAAGTGAGGTGGCCGGATTGATAATAGCGTCTCTATTTGCAGTGGTAAGTCTTGGTACCAACATTCCTTTACTTTGACTATAAATATCCAGCGCAGCGCTTGCATCAGGTGTGGCCGTGTTAATACCTATCTGGGCAAATGAAAATGAACTTAATAAAACGATTGGTAGAAATAATTTTTTAATCATGATGTACTTAATAATTTTTTATCTGTGTATTTTTTTGTTTTTATGTGTTGTATGGTTATGTTTTTTTGAAAGGCATTCAAAGGCACTTAATTCCATAAAAGAAATAAGTAACTTTCAACAATTCATTTGAAAAATGAGTTGTTCTATTCAAGGAATCGCATAGGGAGACCCTTTGTGCCAAAAACCAATGACAGATATAACAAGTATGCCTTATAAAAGAGCATTGTATGTCTCATCTGAAATAGTTGATAAAGTAAATTGAGTTAAGTAGCTTTGTAAGCTATATAAGTAAGATTCATATTCCGTTGTGTTTTTTGCAAATGTACAAAAAAAATATTTAGTTACTCATTTTCAGATCATTAATTTTAATCTATCCGAATTTTTTAATTTAATTAATGTATTTTAGTTTAAATTTTTATATAATTAATAAATTATTAATTGTTATTTTTAATGCGCAAAGCATTGTATTTTATTAAAAATCCTAAAAATAAACTTTATTGAGCTGATGATATTTGAAAAAAGAGGCTGTAAATTTTATGTTTTTTGCTAAATAGTTGCTACAGAGCTTATTTTGAAAAATTATTCAATGCATCTTCCAATAGTTCTACAAAATTGATGTGTTTTGTTTTATTACTTTCAAAAATGAAATCTCGGATGCTTTTGCTTTGATATTTTTCAAAATCTCCCACGATGGCTAGGCCTACACGGTAATTGGAAAACTTCTGCAGGATATCTCCTGCCATTTTCGTCTTCAGATCAAAGAATTCAGGAGTGATATTGTGTTCATATATGATCAGTTTATCGAAGCCCTGATAATAAATATCTCCAAGAAGATCCAACCCATCCTGAGCCGATTTGATAATGATTTCATCAGAGATAATTTCAGCAATTTTTGTTGTATTGATGTCATGAGATTTTATCTTCATCCTGTTTTATTTTAAGGTTCTTTTCATATCTTTTAAAAAATCAGTCACAGGAAAAATGCATCCCTTTTGCAGGATGAAAGCTGCAGAATGAATGTAAACCTTATCAATATACTGAATATAGACATCCGCATAATTTTGTGGCTAAAGAAGATCAATTTACTTATTTCTTTCCAACAATAAACCGGTCGTTTTCAGATAAGTCTTTGATGAGTTGAGCATCAGAAAAATGCCCGCTATATAAATCCAGTGTTTCAGGACCCAGTTTTTGATTAATTTCCAAAAATAAAAGGCCATTATCTTTCAGATACTTTTTAGCATCTTCAGCAATTTTCCGGTAGAAAATCAACGCATCCTGAACCGGGGAGAAAAGAGCCATTTTAGGCTCAAATTCCTTGACAGAATCAGCGATTTCGGTTTCCTCTTCAATGCCTATGTATGGGGGATTGGAAATAATAACATCATAGCTTTCTGCCAATTCAAAATTAAGATAATCCCCATGAATGAAATTGATTTCCAGTTGATGATGTTCCGCGTTTCGTTGAGCCGTTTCCAAAGCTTTTTCAGAAAAATCAATGGATGAGATTTCTGCCCCGGGAAAATATTTTTTTAAGACCAATGGAATCACACCGCTTCCGGTTCCGATATCCAGAATCTTCAATTCCTGAACATCAATTTCTGAATCATGAATTTTATGGATGGCTATTTCAAGGAGCTCCTCCGTTTCAGGACGAGGGATCAGGACATTCTCATCCACGAAAAATACCATTCCGTAAAATTCAGTTTCCCCAAGGATCTGTTGATAAGGTCTTCCGGTTTTTAAATCTGAAATGATCTGAAGAAGCTGTTTTTCATCATCTACAAGAAGTTCCTGACTGGATAACCTTCTCTGATGAAATGAGTCGAGGCCAAAGATCTTCTGTATGAAAACAGTGCACAAAAAAGCACTTTCCGAATCACTATAGACTTCGGAAAGCTCTGTTTTGAAATGTTTTTTGAATTCTGTTATTGTCATTTATCTTGTGAAAACCAGTTTGCTGTCTGTAGATTTTTCTTCATCGATCAGGTAGCCTTCATAGTTGAATGCTTTTACATCGTTTAGAGTTTTGGCATTGGTTTCGGCACAGAACCGTACCACAAGACCTCTTGCATGTTTGGTATAAACGACGATGGTTTTCAGTTTTCCCTCTTTCAATTCATAAAATTCGAAATCAATGACCTTATGGTTCAATTTTTTCCTGTCAATCACTTTTCCGTACTCGTTGCTCGCCAGATGAAGAAGAATTTCGCCTTTCTTCATTTCAGAATTCAGCTGTTCCGTAATCTTTTCTCTCCAGAATTCATATAGATTTTTGTACTGATCAAATTGAAAAGAACGTCCCATCTCCAGTCTGTAAAGCATCACTTTATCAGAAGGTTTCAACAAGCCATACAGCCCGGAAAGCATTCTGTAGTTTTTCTGTAAGTAGTCTACAGCATTTTTGTCCAGAGTTTTAGCATCCAGCCCTCTGTATACTTCACCTGTAAAAGCGAACATAGCAGGAGCGGATTCTTTTGCCGTAGGTTTATCTTTCCATCTTTGGTTTCTTTCCCAGTTTTCATCAGCCAGTTTTGGCGATATTTCCATCAGTTCGGAAAGATATTTCGGCGATTTATGTTTTAAATAAGACTGTAGCAGTGTAGCTTCTTCGATGAATTTCGGAGTGGTAGATCTCAGTAGGTCTGTTGAATTCTCAACGTTCATCAGTTTCGCTGGAGAAGTTATAATTTTCATAATGTTAGAATGCAGATAAATGTTTAATGTCAATAAAATTCATAATCATCATAGATACAAAGTCGTACATAAAATGACAGATGATCAGAATCTTAATATTAGAATATATTTTATAAAATGAAGCAAAAACAGCTCCGATAAAGAAAGGTACCAGGACCTGTCCAATCGTTCCGTAGGTGCTGTGAAGAATCCCAAATAATGCAGCAGAAACGAATATACCAAAATATGGATTGTTGTATATTTTTTCAATTCTCGGCTGAATGTATCCCCGCATCAGAAGTTCTTCCACAGCTCCTGCGGTAAAGCAGGTCAGGATAATCAACAAATAATTACCCTTAAAAACAGAAGAAATCTGAGCCAGTTTTTTGCTCATCCCTTCCTGGGTCAAAAGCTGAATAATAAGATTCAGAAAAGAACCACAGACAGCACAAACCAGATAAAGAACAATCACTGCTTTGATATAAAAGAGGACAGGATATTTCTTCTCTTTCCAAAGTAGAAAAGTATTTTTCTCAATGAAAACGCTGTAAAGAAAGATCAGCCCAAGAACAGCCCAGAGTGCGATTCTTGTATAGAAGAAATTAACTGGTGTAAATGCTTTTATTCCCGTAATCAAATAAATAAACGGAAAAATATAAAGCATTACCGCGGCTAAAAGTACAAAGGTGATAAGAATCCCCAGTGCGTATTTTCCGTTCAAACTCATAATCCCAAACAATTAGCTGTCGGTTTTCAACAATTTATACTTTATTAAATAATTCCTTTTCCCTGACGGATGATTTCCGGTTCACCGGAAGTAAGGTCCACAATCGTAGACGCTATATTATCCCCGTATCCTGAATCAATAACAATATCTACCAGATGATCGTATTTTTCTGCGATCAGTTCCGGGTCTGTAGAATATTCAATGATTTCGTCATCATCTTTAATAGAGGTTGAAGCGATCGGGTGACCCAGTTTTTCCACGATAAGCTGTGGAATCGGGTGATCGGGAACACGGATACCGATGGTTTTATGATTTTTATAGGCCAGAGGAAGGCTCTTGTTGGCATCAAGAATAAATGTGAACGGCCCCGGAAGATGGCTTTTCAGAAATCTGAAAACGGAAGTGTCAATGGGTCTTGTAAAATCTGAAAGATGGCTTAGGTCATTACAGATAATCGAGAATTTAGACTTTTCCAGCTTTACTTTTTTAATCTGGGCCAGTTTTTCCATGGCTTTTATGTCAAAAATATTACATCCTAAGGCATAGATAGTGTCGGAAGGATAGATAATCAGTCCGCCATTTTTTAAGGTTTTAATAACCTCATTCACAAGATTTTCCTGAGGGTTGTCAGGGTAAATTTTTAGTATTTTTGCCATAAAACAAAGATACAAATAATAAAATAGTTTTCATAAAAGTCCTTTATTTAAAAGAAAAATTAGGATTTTTAAAAAATAGCCGTATCTTTGCAATCCAATATCGCGGGATGGAGCAGTAGGTAGCTCGTCGGGCTCATAACCCGAAGGTCATAGGTTCGAGTCCTGTTCCCGCTACTAAGCAAAGTGTTTTCGGTAAACACTCTAAAAATACACCGCGGGATGGAGCAGTAGGTAGCTCGTCGGGCTCATAACCCGAAGGTCATAGGTTCGAGTCCTGTTCCCGCTACTAAGCAAAGTGTTTTCGGTAAGCACTCTAAAAATACACCGCGGGATGGAGCAGTAGGTAGCTCGTCGGGCTCATAACCCGAAGGTCATAGGTTCGAGTCCTGTTCCCGCTACTAAGTTAAGTGCTTTCGGTAAGCACTCTAAAGATACACCGCGGGATGGAGCAGTAGGTAGCTCGTCGGGCTCATAACCCGAAGGTCATAGGTTCGAGTCCTGTTCCCGCTACTAAGTTAAGTGCTTTCGGTAAGCACTCTAAAAATACACCGCGGGATGGAGCAGTAGGTAGCTCGTCGGGCTCATAACCCGAAGGTCATAGGTTCGAGTCCTGTTCCCGCTACTAGAAAAAAAGAAGTAATAATTATATTGCTTCTTTTTTGTTGTTTATAATTTTGGAGACGTGAGTAAAATAGCGTCTTTTTTTAACGCTAAGTTGAATTTTGAAACTACAGATTTTAAGGGAGGAAAAGGCTGGCGGTGGCATCGCTGATGAAGATGCCGGATAAAAGGCTCGATTAAGTGAGTCAATTCTGATTGATTCCATCTTTCTAAACCCTAATAAAACATTTGTATTTTAATCCAGAAATGTGGTGATACTTTTGATACGATCTGTCATCATCTTGGTTTTTTCATTTCCATATTCATCAAATAATCTCATATTTCCGTTGTATATAGATGGGTTTTCATGGTAATTCTTTCTGGCTTCTAAAAACTGTGCTTTAGTTTTAGCCTTTACCTCGTTGTAATATTTTAAAGGCTCGATTAATTCATTAGATTTTTTAATATCTGTAGCATAGATTTCAATCGTTCTGTTTTTATTGTAAACTTCAAGTACTAACCCGGATAAACCTTTGAACCTAAAGGGACCTTCGGGAATAGTTATATCAGTTGTAAACCAAGCGAAAAATATTTGGCCTGTGTCAGTGATTGTTTTTGCCAGTTGACTTTTATAGCCTTTTATTTCTTTTCTATCGCTCAATATTTCCCATTTCAATTTAGGTTCTTCAAATGTAAAAGCATATTTACCCACAGGTAATGAGGCAGTAATAACATCGTTGTTTTTATAAATACTTTCTACGGTTTTAGGGTACTTTGCAATTTGACCAGCCGAAGTAGTGATGGTTTCTGCAGGAGTTCCTTTATAATATAATTTGGCTTCCTTACTGCAATAGATCGATTGAGTATTATTAAAAAGTAAGGCAGTAGAAAAAATATTTACCTTATCTCTGTTTAAACTATCGGAAATCATCTTAGTTTCATAGTTAATCTCCATAATGGCCTTATTATCTTGAGCAGATAAATTAATACTATAAAGGCCTATAATAATACCAAATAATGTCTTTTTCATACTCAACTTATGTATTACAATTATACAAATTGTTTTATTCACAATTACGGGAATCCGAATTTTTTATAACTTTTTTATTATGTTAAAATGACAACCTTTTTATTTTAATTAATTCTTCGAGTTCCCTAGGTATTATCTTCTTCAAAAGATCCTCCTTTATCTTTTTTACCATGGTCTATTAAAAAAACGGTACCATGACTATCGGATTCCATAATTCTAATGAATTGAGTTTATGGATAAAACAGAAGCTGGAAGTGACTGCGAGCCGTATTATTTCATTCCAGGATAATGAGTTTGAAACAAGTAGGTTCCTATTTCAAATTTGGGTTGATACATTTGTGATCAGCCTAGTCAGTGAAAAGTCTATTGATTACTTTTCCATTGTTTGTATTCTATCCTCATGCAATTCCCACAGGGACGGTAATTATGTTTCAATGCTTCGTTTTCAGATATAAAGAAAATCCTGTTTTCTTTTTTCATTCTTTTGCCGGAAGAACAGGAAAGTAATCCGTAAATCTTCAATTTATGATTCCCTCCAAAATTGATTTCTTTTCTTCGTATTTTATTTTTTAAAACAGGATCAGATATTTCAATATGTTTTTGCATAGGATAAAGATCCGAAGTTGCCGGTATTCATAAAATCCGGAACCTGCTGTATTGGATTGTATGAGTCAATTATCCTATTGTCTCAAAAGTAGTATTACTTCTACAAGACATGTAATTTAATTCTACAGGATTTTTTTTAACAGAACGGGACTGAAGCTTACTTTTGTACTGCTCTTATGATCAGGAGACTGGTTGTAGAGTATATTTATGTTTAATGATCTCCGCCTCATTTTCTACTTTTTCCGGAATGTTTTTATGATTAACTTATAACGGCTTTCCCGGCGGAGATCGTTTTCTACATCACCCCTTAAAAGATTTTTCATCAGATATCATGATGAGTATGGTATATATTCTAACGAAAAAGAGAGCTGCATCTGTGGTTCTCTTTTTTTTGCTTAAAAATAAATTATAACGGTTTTTAGATTAACTTGGTAGATAAAAGATTCAAGGGATATGATTTTTCATACCTCTTTATCATAAAATATCAATCCGATGGAAAGCATTACCATTACAGAAAGAAAAAAATCAGTCATAACCGACTCCATTTTATTAACCCTATTCGCCGTCGTACCCTTATTTTTCTTGGTAAAATGGTTAATTTTAGCAGAGGATGGGAGAATATTTATTATCTTTTTGATCATAGTGACTCTCTTTTTCCCTGTAGTTGTAATATCCGGTTATATTTGGGATGTAAAACAAAGAATAATTTTATCCGAAGATGGTATAAGACTTTGTTATGGAAGAAATTTTGTTGACATCATACACTTTGAAGGAGGCTTTTCCATACCTCCTGACCATACTATTCCTGGACTAAGATAGCAGGCTTTCACATCGATGTCTATGAACGTCAGGAACCGACCGAAGGTGGTGGCTATACTACGTTGACAAAGTACAGTCTTATTGTCAAATTAAAAAATAAAGAAAAGGGATCTGCTGATTTTGAAACATTCAGCCCGAATTACCATTCTATCAGGTTGGGTAAGTTTAAAGAACATCCCAATAGGATAGTAGAGATTTGTGAGGATTTTCAACGGAATATCAAAAATCGCGAAACACCTGTAAAATAAAAATCCCACTTTCAAAAAGTGAGATTTATTATAGTTTGTAGGGATTAATATTAATGAGCTAACTGACCGAAAGGAGTCAACTTGTTGTCATCAGACATCGTTTGTCCTAAAAAGTCTTTCTTTTGGTCTCCTTTCATTCTTCCTGCTGCTTCATGAGCATTGAAGTAAGCTTCACTTAGTTTAGTCGTAATATCAATCGGTTTGAAATCAAATTTTGTATCCCCTTCCACACCTAAGTATCCGTTCTTTCTGGTAAGATTTGAGATATAATTATTGTAGTTAAGGAATGTATTTCTCAGGTATTGCGTATGATATTCCATACATTTTTTAGCTTTTTTGGAAGAATTGTTCAGAATACAGTTCTTCATATTATTTCTGTAAAGGAACCACTCAGACTCCAGAATGCCATATTCTTTCCCTAAAGCAACTTTTCCGTTGGTAACGATGTTGTTATCCCCTTCTTTATCAGCGATAGCCTGAAGATGCTTGATCACTAGAGGAACCGTATTTTCAATCTTTGTTTTGGTTTCCTTTAAGATACTGAGATCTGCAGCCGGAGACTTTTTCTTTTGAGCTGTAGTCACGTTAAAAATAAGCAGTAATAGTACAATCAGTAAATTATATCTTTTCATGAGAAATTTTTAAAGCACTAAAATAAATATATTTTCTCAGTTTAAACAACTTCATTTTAATTTTATTTAATAAATTTTAACAAATCTATAATATTATTTGTCCATCATTGTATAAATGGTGATGAGAAGGTCTTTATTAATGCAATTTTTAAACTAAATTCCTTAACTATAATGAACAATTAATGATCAGATCTATTGCTCAGGGATGCTGTTTTTTAAACCTAATTCAGAATCAACCGAGCAGCTTATGAAATCAAAACCATTAATGCCTGGTAATAGTTTTCCAATAAATTTTTATCATTATTTAGGAATAAATACGGTTCTATTAATTCCAGTTCCATCAATTCAAATGAATTATTTATGAGTACACCATCCACTCTTGCATAAAGTGTTGACTGTGGCAGACTCTTTAAGTATTGTCCTGCCTGTTCAATATGGAGCGGGTTGGGTGTTGGATAACTGATCGTCCCGCCATGGTAGTGTTGCACTCGGAAATCGTCCTTTTTAGGAGTCTTTAATGAACAGTGACTGTATTGGCCATTGAAGAACAGGAACGACCATTCCCCGTTTTTGATTTCTTCTACAAAAGGCTGTACAATATAATCTTCTGCTTTTAAGAGTTCTCCGATTTCTTCTGTACGTTCTTTTAGATTGTTTTTATTAAGGGTTAAGGTATTTTGAGCGCCTGCACTTACACAAGGTTTCACAACCAGTTGATCGGTACCGAACAAGTCAAAGAACCGATCGTCAAAGGCAGAACCTTTATCAAGGTACTCGGAGGCAATGACAGGGAGCCCGTTTTGGGCAATGTCTTTCAGGTATTTTTTATTACTGTTCCATTGGATGATTTCCACCGGATTGAGTACTTTGATATTTAATTTTTCCAGTTTATTGAGCCAATTTAAAAACTCTGGTAAGTGGTTGTGATAATCCCAGGGAGACTTAATGATAGCTACATTGAAACTGTTCCAGTCTATATGATCATCGTTCCAGATTGCGGGAACCACATTCAAACCCTTATCTGTCAAAAAGTTTAAAAGGTCTGCATCTTCATCGTTGGTAACACCCTGTGCAAACTTGTCCTGCTTTTTGTACCCTACTATTGCGATTTTCATTCTTCTATTTTGTTTAATTGTATTCAGCTGATTTCTTTATTCCCACGGCTCAAAATCCTTATTTACTTTTGATATCGGGCCTCATCTGATACAAATTTCAGCAAACACGACAAGTGTACGCAGATACAGTTTTGACTATTTAGACAGATACAGTTATTTCAAATTAAAGAATATGGTTACTGTATCTTTTTTTAACTAGTTGTAAAGATTATCAGCAGAATGTGAATTTTTTCTGTCAATTAAACAGGGATGAGAAGAGAATATTAGAAATTTAACATATTTTAATAAAATTTATTTATTTGATTTTCAATGACTTATACCAATTTGCATTTTATCACTATAAAATTAGTTGTTGGGTTCAGATTTATTTCTACATTTGTATAACTAATTTGTTAGTGATACAGGATTCTAGTAAAAGGGCAGGTCACTATAATGAAAAATGAAACGGGTATGAAAATTCAGAATTTAACAAAAGCAGAAGAACAGGTAATGCAGTATTTATGGAAACTTGAAAAAGGATTCCTGAAAGACGTTCTGGATCTTTTTCCGGAACCGAAACCCCATACGAATACCGTTTCTACTATTTTAAAAGTATTGAAGGACAAAGAATTCGTAGACTATAATGTATACGGAAGACAGCACGAGTATTTCCCTCTGGTAACTAAAGAACAGTATTCGGGGAAAACAATGAAAAGTCTGGTGAAAAATTATTTTAAAGGTTCTTATAAAAGTGCCGTTTCGTTTCTTGTGGAAAAAAATGAAATGACCGTGGAAGACCTTGAAATGCTTCTGAACGAACTCAAAAAGAAAAATTAACGGATAATGGAAACTCTACTTCTGTACTTCGGAAAAGTAATTATAAGCTCTGGTGTAATGTTTTTGTATTATCAGTTGTCTTTAAAAGACAAGACATTCCATCACTATAACAGGTTTTATCTCCTGGGTGCGATGGTGATATCGCTGCTGCTGCCCCTGATCAGGGTAGATGATTTTACAATAGAAGTGAATAGTGACCTCTATATGCTTCTAGATAAAATACAGAATTTTAATACAGAAAAAAACATAGACAATGGCCACATTTATTTTAGAATTATTTTTTCAGCTTTGGGACTGGTTTCTCTCTATTTTTTAGGGAAGTTGATTGTAGGGATCTTTAAGATCCAACAGCTTAAAAAACAGTTTCAGAAAGAAAGTTTTGACGGGATCAATTTTTACCTTACAGACTTGACCGAAGCCCCTTTTTCATACTTTAAAAATCTTTTCTGGAAGAATACCATCACATTGAATTCTGATGTAGGAGAACAGATTTTAAAACATGAAATGGTCCACATTGAGCAGAAGCACTCTTTCGATAAGATATTTATTGAAATTATTACTTCTGTTTTCTGGTTCAATCCATTTTTTCATATCATTAAAAAAGAGATCAGCCTGATTCACGAATACCTGGCGGATAAAAAAGCCGTCAAACAATCGGACACCAAAGCATTTGCGCATATGCTTTTAGCAAGCCACTTTTCCGGAACACAGTTGCCTGCCACCAGTCCGTTTTTAAGTTCAAATCTAAAAAAACGACTCAAAATGTTACAAAAACCACAAACCAAATTCGGATATGCGCGAAGAATTTTTGCATTACCGGTTTTATTTTCAGTAGCCTTTGCCTATATGGTGAATGCCAAGAACAACGAAATTAAAGAAACTAATATAGCGATTGAGGAAGCCGTTTCTCAGATCAAAAAAGACACCGTAGGACCTGAGAAAATTGAGCAGAAAGAAGTTATAGATCCTAAATTCTTCAAAAATTCATCCAGCGAAAAGAAAATTACAGAACTGGGAAAGAAGATTGAAGAAAAAAGTAAAGTTTTAAAAACGCTGAAGCCTGAAAGCAAAGAATTTCAGCGGAACCTTGAAGAGATCGGTGAACTTTCCGGAGAATTAGGAAAAGTTACCAATTCTGATGATTTTAAAATGGCTTTCGCTTTTTCTACATCAGAAGCAAAAAGAGTTAATGATTTTTTCAAATCAGACGAATGGAAAAATAAAACGAAAGCCCTTGAAGACCTTGGTGTGGAAATGCCGGACTTATCCAATCTGAATATCGACTTTCCGGAAGGCCCACCAGCTCCACCTACACCACCAAACGCTCATGGTATAAGAGTATTACGATTCAATGATGGCGTTTACCAAAACTGGAGCCCTGAAACTGAAAAAGAGGCCCGAAAAGCAATGAAAGAAGGAAAGGCAGCCAGAAAAAAAGCTGAAAAGGCGAGAGCTGAAGCCATGAAACTAAGCGAAAAAGCAAGAATAATGGGTGAAGAAGCAAGAATAGCCGGAGAAAAAGCCCGGATTGAAGGCATGAAAGCAGGACAGATCGGAAGATTTCAGGGCGAAGCTGCAAGAGTAGCAGGAGAGAAAGCAAGAATAGTAGGTGAAAAAGCCAGACTTGAAGGTGAAAAAATTAGATTGGAAGTCGTGAAAAAGTTTTCGGAAGGTACTAAAGGAAACGTTTATTTTTACAGAAGCACAAATACGGATAAATCAGGTTCATTAAACAGAACCATGGAGCTGGAGGCAGATTATATTAAGAAAGATGCGAATGGAATCATTGCCATGAATGGAGTGAAAAAATTTAAGTTGAACAGTTCTGATAATACAAAAATTTTTATAAACGGAAAAGAAGTCAGCAAAGGAGAACTTGATGCGCTGAACCCTGAAAATATTGGAAGCGTTACCATCAATAAAGAAGGTGGAGCTAATATCGGACAAGGAGAAATAAGAATTCAGACCAAGAAATAAAATACCATCAAGCTTTGTCAATTTATAATTGGCAAAGCTTTTTTAATTAGAGGTAAAAATTACATAAATTATGAAAAGAAATTATTTTATTGTATTAGCATTTCTAAGTATGTTTGCCAATGCACAGACCAACAGATTCTTTTATGAGTACAAGTTTATTCCGGATTCTAACAATAAAGAAGAGGTGAAAAAGGAAATGATGCTCCTGGATATTAATAAAAAGGGATCGGCTTACTATAGCCACGATAAATTTGTTGCAGATTCCACTTCCAAAGCAGAGTTGGAAAAACAAATAAACTCCGGAAGCGGAAGCATCAGTGTGAACAGAAGAGACAGGCCGGGACAGGTGTCTTATAAGGTAACTAAAGACTATCCGGATTTTAAGACGTATCTTTTTACAAGTGTCAGCACAGATAAATATAAAATAAAGGAAGATAAAAAACCGGAATGGAAAATTCTTCCGGATAAACAGAAGATCGGAGAGTACAATACCCAAAAAGCAGTAACAAGCTACGGTGGAAGAGAGTGGACGGCATGGTTTTCATCAGATATTCCTTTTCAGGATGGTCCGTATAAATTCTATGGCTTCCGGGACTGATTGTGAAAATAGAAGACGGAACAGGTTCACATACCATGACTTTGGTAGGAAATAAAACGATAGAGAGTCCTGCAGAAGAAAAAGAGACCCAGCTTCCGGACAATGTCAGAATATTGGGAATGGGCGGAAAAGAGCTGGAGATCACGAAAGACCAGTACAAAAAAGTATGGAAAGCCTATGTGAATGATCCTACCAAAAATATGAGGGAAATGATGATGAAAAATGGAGGAGATTCAAATACCAAAGTAGCATTTAAAATGAAAACGGCAGATGGAAAAGAGCTTTCAGACCCTAATCAGGTATTTAAAGAAATGGAAAAGAGAACGAAAGAAACACTGCTGAAAAATAACAATCCGATTGAACCGGATATGACGAAGTAGTTGACATACATTTTTAATAGAGAGCAGGATGGTTATTAATGACTATCCTGTTTTTCTTTTTATTGTCTTAATTTTAAAGCTTTAATTCTAAATATGATGACAGAAAAGGAAAAATGTGCTGCAGGACTTTTATACGACGCCAATTATGACAAGGAGCTTATAAATGAACGGCTCACCTGCAAAGATCTCTGCCTGGAATACAACCAGCTGAAAAATTCTGATACCCCAAATAGAGACAAGCTGATCAAAAAGATCATTGGAAAGACAAAGGAAAACATCTGTATAGAACCATCTTTCTGGTGTGATTACGGTTATAATATTGAAACGGGCGAGAACTTTTACGCCAATCATAATTTGACTATTTTAGACTGTGCAAAAGTGAAATTTGGTGATAATGTTTTCATCGGACCCAATTGCAGTTTTTATACCGCCGGACACCCGCTAGATGCCAAACAGAGAAATGAAGGTCTAGAGTATGCCCATCCCATCACAGTTGGAGATAACGTTTGGCTGGGAGGGAACGTAGTGGTTCTGCCCGGAGTTTCCATTGGAAATAATACCGTGATAGGCGCTGGAAGTGTTGTTACCAAAGACATTCCTGAGAATAGTGTTGCTGTTGGGAACCCCTGTAAGGTCATTAAAAATATTGAATAAATAAAACAACAATATCAAATGGATATCTTTCAATAAAACGAAAATCCCGAAACGAAAGTTTCGGGATTTTTATATTTAAAATAGCTGTTGATGATTAAGCTAATTTCTGAGAATCTGCAATAAACTGAGCCAGTCCGCTGTCTGTTAAAGGATGCTTTAATAAGCTCAAGATCGGAGGAAGTGGAGACGTGATCACATCTGCCCCGATTTTAGCACAGTCGATGATGTGCATAGAATGACGGATAGATGCAGCTAAGATCTCCGTGCCATACATATAGTTATCGAAAATTAATCTGATCTCCTGAATAAGACCTAGTCCGTCTGTTGAGATATCATCTAATCTTCCCAAGAAAGGAGAAACATAACTAGCCCCTGCTTTAGCTGCTAAAAGTGCCTGTCCTGCAGAGAAAATAAGGGTACAGTTCGTTTTGATCCCTTTATCAGAGAAATATTTTAATGCTTTGATCCCGTCTTTGATCATTGGGATCTTTACTACGATATTCGGGTGGATTGCTGCCAATTCTTCCCCTTCTTTGATCATTTCTTCGTAGGTAGTGGAAAGTACTTCAGCAGAAATATCTCCGTCTACAAGCTCACAAATCGTTTTGTAATGATTCTTGATCGCCTCATTCCCTTGAATTCCTTCTTTTGCCATTAATGAAGGGTTAGTGGTTACACCATCTAAAATTCCAAGGTCTCTTGCTTCTTTAATCTGTTCTAAATTAGCTGTGTCAATAAAAAATTTCATTTTGTTCGATAGATTTATTCCTGCAAAGATAACGATTCCCTTTGTGAGTGGAAAATTTTAATTTTGGGTAGAAGTTAGAAGTTAGAAGTTAGAAGTTAGAAGTTAGAAGGAAGATGGAGTAGTTAGTTATATAAATCAACAGATAATTTATAAATTTGCCTAACACCTAACACCTAACACCTAACACCTAACACCTAACACCTAACACGTAATTGTATTCACAATGAAAACCAACAGTTTTACAGCCCTACTTGAAATTATTGGAATTAATCCTTTTGTTTTCGTGCCTGAAGAGATTTTAAGTGAAATTTTCACGGCAGCAGGGAAGGATAAAAGCCCTATTCCTGTTAAGGGAACGGTGAACGGGAAAGAATTCAAACAAAATTTAATGAAATATTTAGGAGAATGGCGATTGTATATCAACCTGATGATGCTGAAAAATTCTCCCAAAAGAATAGGGGAAACCATTGAAATTTCAATAGAGTATGATGATTCGGATAGAAGTATTTCCATTCATCCCAAACTGGACCTGGCTATTAAAGCGAGCCCTGATGCAATGAAGAATTTTGAAAACCTGATCCCCTCCAGAAGGCATGAACTGGTCCGGTATATCAATAACCTGAAAACAGATGCCAGTATAGAAAGGAATATTGAAAAGATCATCCGTCATCTTCAGGGTGAAACCGATTTTTTTGGTAAAAGAATTAATGAAAAATAGATGATCAAGATCAATAGATAAAAATAAAATCCGGAAAATTTTTTCCGGATTTTATTTTCTTTATGAATTTAAAGCTTTACTTAATTTTACAGCGTCCTGGTTGGTAGGGTCGTACTGTATAGATTTGGCGATGTGTTCTTTTGCTTTAGCAGGATCACTTTGCTGTTCTGCGAAGGCAACATAGAAATACGCGTATGCCAGATTTTTCTTATTTTGCTCAACCTCTTCAGGTTTTACAGTAGCAATATACTTTTCATAAGCAAGTTTTGCATTGGCATCATCTTTAGCCGATTGGTAGGCATAGGCCTGACTGTAATAAGATGGAGCCCAATCCGGTAATAAGGCAGATATTTTTTTCCACGTATCAATTGCATTGGTCCAGTCTGATGCTTCCTGATAGGCTGCAGCCAATTTTGCCAATGATTCTGTATCTTTAGGATTGGTCTCAATTTGTTTTTTAAGAGCGTCGATTGTTGGATTACTTCCTGCCTGAACTGTAGCAGCTGTAGTGGTTGTGGTATCTGTTTGAGTCGTTTGTGCACTAACAAAACCTACACTTCCTACAAGTATCAACCCTGCAAAAAGGCTTTTGATATTAATTTTAGTCATTTTCATAATCTTACATTTTTAAAATTCTATAGATTGAAGTTCAATTATAATTCCACAAAGGCTCAAATTTTAGAAGCTTTAAGTTTTTTTAGAAAATATTAACGGATACATGTTTTTTTTTAGCTTAATTTTTGATTCGTTGATGTTTGAGTTTATCTTTGTCACTCAACTTTTTTTTAACCCCATATAATTTCCTTGTATGAATATCATATTAGCCTCAACATCCACTATTTTTGGTGGAGAATATCTGGAATACTTAAGAGAAGAATTAATACAGCTCTATAAAGGAATTGATGAAATCATCTTCGTTCCTTTCGCCAGACCAGGAGGAATTTCCCATGACGATTACACAGCGAAGGCCCGTTCTTTTTTTGAAAGCATCCATATTAAGGTGAAAGGTCTTCATGAATTTGAAAACAAAACAGAAGCTTTACATACTGCCAAAGGATACTTTACAGGTGGCGGAAATACATTTTTACTGGTAAAAACTTTACATGAAGAAGGCCTGATGGCTGTACTTAAAGAGAATGTTGAAACCGGAAAAGCTTATTTGGGATGCAGCGCCGGAAGTAATATCGGAGGTCAGAATATGAAAACGACGAACGATATGCCTATCGTGTATCCGCCAAGCTTCGAATGTATGGGACTTGTGCCGTTCAATCTCAATCCGCATTATCTTGATCCAAACCCTGATTTGAAACACAACGGGGAAACCAGAGAAACCAGGATCAAAGAATTCCTGACTCAGAATGATACGAAAGTAATTGGCCTTCGTGAAGGAAACTGGATCAGAAGAATTGGAAATACCATTACCGTGGAAGGCAGCGAGCTAACCAGAATCTTTGAAAAAGACAAAGAACCTTACGAAATAGAGGCTGGTAGTGCTCTTTAGATCGCAAGCTCTTATTTTTACTATATTTGATCAGGCAATTGAATAACGGATGCTTCACCTATGATCAGTATGATGGTGCAAAAGAGCATTCAGATATCAGAAGTGTCATGCTGAGCGGAATCGAAGCCTATTGGTGAAGTTTAGATCTATAAAAACATGTCAATGAAAAAAACACTTGCAGTTCTTGTCCTGTCGGTTCAGATATTATCTGCCCAGAACATGGCGCAGAAGCTGGATAAAGCAACCAAAGATCTTATGGATTCTTCGGGCGCTGTTTCATCCGGTTTATCGTTTTATGTTGCGGATGAAAACGGGACATTTATATACGAATATCAGGGAAATAAAGGTCTTTCAACAGCGTCTACCCAGAAAATATTCACTGCAGGAGCAGCGCTTGAAACTCTGGGAAAAGAATATACGTTTAAAACAACAGCGGGTTATTCCGGAAATATATCTTCAGGAGTTTTGAATGGAGATCTGATCATTACTTCAAACGGTGATCCCACCTTGGGAAGCTGGCGTTACGAGGCCTATAAGCCGGAAAGTTTCAAGAAGAAATTCATTGAAGCCCTTAAAAACGCGGGAATTACTAAGATTTCAGGTAATCTGGTGATCGACGATTCTTATTTTGACCACCAGACCATTCCGGGAGGATGGCCGTGGGATGATCTGGGTAATTATTACGGAGCGGGAGTCTGGGGAATTAACTGGAGAGAAAATCAGTTTGATATCAATATCAATGGGACCGAGTTTAAAGGCTTTTCCTATCCGATTGACAATATAAAATGGCTGAATGACTTGAAAACAGGAGGTAATTCTGACCAGAGCCTTATTTTTACGGCTCCTCATTCTGATGTAGCTTTAATCAATGGAACACTTCCTGCTGGAAAAACAGTGACGGTTTCCGGTGCTTTGCCCAATCCGCCGCTTCAGCTTGGAACCGAAGCTAAGCAATGGCTTAAAGAATCAGGGATTGAAATCTCAGGAAAAGCAATCACAAGTTCACAACTTGAATTGGAAGGAAAGCAGGTGCCGGGAGCTCCGAAAAATGTAATTCTTACGTATCAGTCGCCAACTTTGGATAAAATTGTCTATTGGTTTTTAAGGAAAAGTGTCAATCTTTATGGAGAAACTTTAATTAAAACCCTAGGAAAAGAAAAGAAAGGAAATTCCAGTTTTAAAAGTGGAGTTGCTTATTTGAAAGATTTCTGGAAATCAAAAGGAATCAACCCGAATATGATCAATTTTGCTGATGGAAGCGGACTTTCTCCTCAAAATTATGTAGCTGCCAAAGCACAAGTTCAGGCCTTATTGTATGCGAAAAAGCAAGGCTGGTTTGATGCTTATTATGATGGTTTTCCCGTTCAGGATAACGGAATGAAGATGAAAAGCGGAACCATGAGGGATACCAAATCTTTTGCAGGATACCACACGGCCAAAGATGGAAAAAAATATGTATTTTCAATTATCATTAATAACTATCAGGGAAGTGGAAGTACAGAACTGCAGAAAATTTTGAATGTCTTAAAATAAAAACAACTTTGAGGAAATCCATACTTTCCAGACTGAATAACTGGATCATATTTTTACTGATGACTTTGGTGGTTGTCACTATTGTGGTGGCATCAACTATCCTGATCAATTTTCTCCGTAAGGAAGAGATTAAAAGAGTAGACATTTTGGTGAGTGCTTTGAAATTTCAGCAGGAAGTCACCACACCCAGTCTTGAAATCCAGGCATTGGTCCTTCAGATTTACAGTTCCAATACAACGATTCCAGTGATTATTTTAGATAAGGAGGACCGTCCGATTGAACATAAAAATATTCCCCAGGAAATTGAAAATGATTCAAAAAAAATTGTCGAACTGGCTAAAAAGATGGGAAAGAATTATCCTCCTATTGAATTAAAGTTCTCTAACAGGAACAACCAGTTTGTGTATTATGATAACTCGAAGTTGCTGAATGATTTGCGGTATTCACCTTTTATATTAGGATTTTTTATTTTATGCTATTTCCTGTTTTCATTCTGGTTTCTGAGAACCATCAAGAAAACTGATGAAGGGTATCTCTGGGCCGGACTGGCCAAAGAAACGGCCCATCAGATCGGAACGCCCCTGTCTTCTATGATTGGCTGGATGGAGATCATGAAACTTGAAACCCCTGAGTCTGAAGGCATTTATGAAATTGAAAAAGACATAGAAAGGTTGAGAACCATTTCTGAACGTTTTTCAAAAATAGGATCCATTCCTGAGCTGAATGATCTGAATTTCAATGAGACTATTGTACAGAATTATGACTATTTAAAAACAAGGATCTCAAAGAAAATAGATTTCAGCCTGCATCTTCCAACCTATGCCGTTTTAGTTCCTCACAATAAGATCCTGATGAGCTGGGTAATCGAAAACTTAGTGAAAAATGCAGTGGATGCGATGAAAGGAGAGGGAACATTGCAAATGTCTGTTTTTGAAAGAAATAAGAACCTTTTGATAGAAGTAAAAGATTCCGGAAGCGGAATGACCAAACAGCAGGCAAGAAATGCTTTTAAACCTGGTTATTCCACGAAAAAAAGAGGATGGGGGCTTGGGCTTTCCCTGGCGAGAAGAGTGATTCACGAATACCACAACGGCGATATTAAAATTTCCCAGACAGAAGTGGGAAAAGGAACAACATTCAGAATAACGATCAGGAAATCTTAAGATTAGTTTGTTTAAACTTGTATTTCAAATTCTTTACTCTTACCATACAAATCCTGTCTTTTTTACAGGATACAATGGAACAGCTACTTAAACGATTGGTTCTATTAAAAATAGTTAAATCTGTTTAATTTATATCAGTTTACACAAATTATAAATACCTTTGTCCTTCTTCCAAGCCGGAAAATATTCCAAATTTTTTATATTATTAATCTATACTTAAGTAATCTTTGCTTAAGTAATTTCTACTTAAGATTATCAATCAAATATTATGTAATAATGAGAAAAAGTATCAAAGTTTTAGTTATGTTGTTTTTATTCTTAATTAATTTTTTTAGCGCACAAGTAAGGGATTTTGTCATTGAGCCACCTCTTGGTAAGAAACTGTATCTATACAAAACATTTGGTGTTTTTGATGGCAGAGAATATTCAACGAATGCTCTTTACCTGGTTACAAAGAAAGGGGTTGTGTTGTTTGATGTCCCATGGCAGAAATCCCAATATCAAAGCCTTATGGACACCATAAAAAAGCGACATGATTTACCAGTAATTGCGGTATTTGCAACGCATTCACATGCCGACCGTGCCGGAGATCTGAGCTTTTACAACAATAAAGGAATTAGTACCTACGCGACTTCTAAAACCAATGAATTATTGAAAAAGGAAGGGAAAGCCATTTCAAATAAAATAATAAAAGTTGGAAAGAAGTATAAAATAGGAGGGGAAGAGTTTACGGTAGACTTCCTTGGTGAAGGTCACACTGTAGATAATGTGGTCGTGTGGTTTCCTAAATATAATGTGTTAGATGGCGGATGTTTAGTCAAAAGTATGAGTGCAACCGATCTTGGTTATACAGGAGAGGCGAATGTCAAAGAATGGCCATTGACAATGAAAAAACTAAAAGCTAAATACCCAGCCAGTGCCAAAGTAATCCCGGGCCATGACGAATGGAAAGGGAACGATCATGTGAAACACACCCTTGAGCTTTTAAATCATTAAATCAGAAGATAAAAAAACAAAAAGCGGAGAAAATTTTCTCCGCTTTTTTATTACCTATTAATTTTACACTCCTCATTATTTCTTCCCAGTCAGCCACTGATTCTGCAGTTTCTGTTCTGCCGGGGTTGGGTTTGTTTTATACTGCAGACTTTCAATCGTCATTTTATCTAAAACAGCTTTTCCCTTAAGGTCTATTTTATCTGTTTTGTCGCCATTTTTTCTAAGAATGGTAACCGTAACATTTTGACCTTCCTTAATTGATTTAGCATAACTGATAAACTCCTGCATATTTTGAACATTGATTGTTTTTCCGTCCAGAGCAACAATTTCGTCAGTGATTTTAAATCCTATACTTTTGGCAAAAGGCGATAAGGCAGAGCTTTCATCAAATACAAAAGTGTTATTCTTATCGTTATAACCAGTCTGATTTGGATCTTTGATGAACCAGAAAAGAGGCGGTGTATCTTTCTTCTTCGCTTCTACGCCTACCATATTCAGGTATTCGGCATAAGGTGTCGGTTGGTTTCCTGCAATATATTTGTTATAGAAATCCTTTACCTGAGGATATCCCGTTACTGTTACTAGTTCATCAATCAGTTTGTCATCTTTGAAAGGTTTATTCTCTCCGAATCTCTGAGATAATTTTCTGATCATATCACGGTAGCCCATTTCTCCATTAGACAGCTTTCTCAGCTCAATATCCAGACACATAGTCAGCAATGTCCCTTTTTCATAAACATTTCTGTACTGATCTTTATATTCGTCTTTCAGGATATTCTTACTCATCACTGTAAACGGCATTGTATCATCGTAATTCTTTGAATTGGTTATCTTTTCAGTGATTCTTTGTAGGAATTCATCTTTATTGATCAAACCTTCCTGGATCTGGAAAAGATTCGCAAAATATTCTGTTCCACCCTCATACATCCAAAGGTGTTGAGACATTTTGGGATCTGCATAATCAAAATAATGGATCTCTTCAGAATGTGTTTTCAAAGGATTCACCGTGTGGAAAAATTCGTGAGAAACCACGTCTGTAATTGTTTTGTCAATGGCTTCTTTAGGCATCATTTCAGGAAGCACTACACTTGTTGATTCATGATGTTCCAATGCTCCGAAACCTTTAATTTGCGGTCCGTCACCTCCTGAAAGGTAAAGCATGATCGCATATTTTTTATTGGTATTCATATCGCCAAGAAATTTCTTCTGGGCCAATACCATTTTTTCAAGATTGTCTTTAAAATCTGCAGCTTTGTACTTTCCAGTTGGAGAATAAACGCCCAATACCAGATCCATTCCTCCGGCATTGAAGGTGATATAATCCGGTTTGGTATACATCAGTGGAGAATCCGTTACTTTAGCATAATTAGCGAGTGTGAAAGTATCAGTGGCATCAGATTTATCCTGATCTACCAAAGCTGTTGTGCCATAGAAACCTGCTGGTTTCTGAATGATCAGCTGATACGGAACATCCTGCATATTGTCAATATATCCAATGAAACCGTGGGTATTCACCATATATACTTTTCCCTGTTCGATATCAGTTCCTGACGGAGAAAATACAGCTTTATGTTTTGAATTGTCTATTTCATCATCAAAACTGTCATTAACCAGATAGGTAACTTTGGTTAAATCCTTAGCGTTTTTTAATGAATACGTATTCTCATTGACTTTCGTATACGTCAGTTCTCTCCCTTTATTATCGTAAAACTTGATTCCTTCCACGAATCTTCCGTAGTCATCTACAGAATAGGTACCGGGAACCGTTTTGGGAAAATGAAATTTGATGTCTCCGGATTTCATTTTCGGAAACTCCATAGTAACGGCTACCTTGTCGTCTTTTACGTTCACAAGATCAATCGTTGTCTTTATAGATTGGGCATTCGCTAAAAAAGCGGCGAAAAGACCCAAGCTGATTACTGTTTTTCTCATTAGGTTTAAATTTTATAGTTAAATAGTAGTTTTTTTGAACAATTTGTTACGGATAGGAATATTAAACTTTTCTTAAAATTTTTAAGGAAATAGTATTGATTTAATGATAGGCCCATTTGAAAAGCGATTTATCAGGGTTTAGAGGAAAATAAAAAAAGCAAATCCGTATGTAACGAATTTGCCTTTTAGCTTTACTGAACTTCTTGATAATTGATATAATAGTTCTTATTAAACTCTACCGGACTGTTCTTTTTAAGTTTTACAGTCTGCCAGCTTTCTGTAGGATTGATGGTTTGATTTCCGTCAATGATGATGGGAAGCTTAAGATCTTTAATACTATCTGTATATCGGAATTTTAAAGATTCTCCATTTTGAGTATACTCAAGAGTTGGGACCTTTACTGTTCTTAAATATTGATTGAATATACTCGACAGATCAATTCCTGATTTTGATGACATATAATCTTCAATCTGTTTCGTAGTAACCGTCTGATGATAAAAGTCTTTGTTCAGTCCTCTTAAAATCTTTCTGAATTTTTCATCATTATTGATGATCTGTCTTATTGTGTGAAGCATGCTGGCTCCCTTTGGATACATATCGCCACTGCCTTCATTTCTTACTCCATACTTTCCGATGATAGGAACATCATTGTCAATGTTTCTACGAATTCCTATGGCATAACGGTCAGCAGACTTTTTATCTATATATTTTTCTGTGAAAAGCACTTCAGAATACATCGTAAAGCTCTCATGAATCCACATATCTGCCTGATCTTTGGCTGTAATATTGTTGGCAAACCATTCATGGCCGCTTTCATGAATAATAATATAATCCCAGTTAAGGCCTACACCCGTTCCCGAAAGGTCTGAACCACGGTAACCGTTCACATAGCCATTTCCGTATGCTACATTACTTTGGTGTTCCATTCCCAGATAAGGAGAATCTACCAGTTTATATGAATCTTCATAGAAAGGATAAGGTCCGAACCAGTATTCAAAGGCAGAAAGCATAGGTTTTACCTGCTGAAACTGTTTCTTGGCTTTTTCCAGATTATAGTCTATGACCCAGTAATCCAGGTCCAGTTTTCCTTTTTCTCCGTTAAAGATATCTTTGAAATTAACGTATTTACCAATATTCGGAATAATAGAGTAGGCGTTAATCGCGTTTTTCACTTCCCAGGTATAAGCTGTTTTACCGCCTTCCGTCTTTTTATCGGTCAGTCTTCCGTTTCCTACCCCTACAAGGTCATTCGGAGTAATGATTTTCATGATGATTCCATTCTCAGGTTCATCGCTCCAGATATCTTTTGTCGGCAACCAGATTGATGCTCCGATTCCTTCATCGGCAACACTCATCCACGGATTTCCTTTTTCATCTTTAGTGAAAACCCAGCCTCCGTCCCAGGGTGCATTTTTAGCGATTAGGGGGTTTCCGGAATACGTTACATTCAGAGTATATTTTTCTCCTTTTTTGAACTTCTTCTTTGCAGTCACAAAGATAAAATCACCATCCTGCTTATAGGTGGCAATTGGAAAGTCGCCTTCAACCTTATCTGCCTTCATGGGCTTTTGCAGGTCGATCTGGAAAACAGGATCCGTAATGTCTTTTGTAATTTCAAAGCTGATCTTGTTATACCCTTTAATGCTTTTCTGGTTAAAATCAGGTTCTACTGAAAGATCATATTTTTTGACATCCCAAAAGTTTCTAAATGAGGTGTCAGAGCCTTTTAAAGTATCCTGTTTGGTAAAAACCTTATCTTTTTCAAAGAACTGCCCGAAGACCAACCCCGAAGCGAATAAAAGTGTATATGTCAGCTTTTTCATTTAAAATCAAATTAAATTCTTTCAAAAATAGAAAAATTAATGGCACCATGGAGTGTTCCGTGAAAAAAATATAAAACTGATGTGTTCATCAGTAGAAGAGAAATCGCGATTATCCAATAGAATAAAAAAGCCCGGTAAAAACCGGGCTGTGATTGTATAAAAATAAAAGGATTATTTCTTAATGAATTTCAGTTTTGAAACTGTTCCTTTATCTTCAATAGTAATGACATATACTCCTGTACTTAGTTTTGATACAGGAATTTTCTGACCTGCAACAGTACCGTTCATTACAGCCTGTCCTGCCATATTGAAAATACTGAACTGTGCTTTAGAAGAAATGTTGGTTACATTCAGTACATCATAAGCTGGATTAGGGTAAATCTGCACCGTTGTATTGTCTTTTACTACGTCACTGGTACCTAATGCCTGAGGAAGAATTTTTACCGCATAATCTTCAACTTCTCCATATTGGAAGTTAGAACATCCGCTGGTTGGCTGGTCTTCATAGGTTAATACCACTCTCATCGTTGTATTGGCAGTTCCTGCATAAGCATCTGCCGGTACAGTGAATGTTGCTGAAACAGGTGTAACAGCATTTGGAGCGCTGGTATGGATGATTTCAGAATCGGAGAAATTTCCGTCTCTGTTGAAGTCGATCCATGCAGTAACACCTTCGTCGTACGTAGCAGCTGTCCATCCTTTAGTAATGCTTACTGTATTACCGGAAGCTCCCTGTGTAAGGGTGATCAGTTTTGAAGGATCTGTAGTATAACTTGTATACGGTGAACCTACACTGGTATTTGACATAGCAGTTCCTCCGGAAGGAGTTACCGTAACATTTGAAATAAATTCATCTCCCGCATTTGCGGTATTGTTTGTACACAACGTATAGCCTAGTGTTGTGAAATTACTTGGTGTAGAGAATGTTCCTGTTGTAGATCCACAAATATTAGCGATCTGATATTCATACTGAGTACTGTTGTCAAGTCCGGAAACGAAAGAAGAGTTAGCGTTAATGGTAGCTGAAGTCCATGTAGGGGCACCTACCTTTCTGTATCTTATTGTATACTGTCCGCCCTGAAGCGCTTCCCAGTTAATATTGGCAGAAGACATAGTGATTCCTGAAACAGTGATTCCTGTAGGTTCTGCCGTAGAGCAGGCTCCTGCACTTGCACTTACTGTAGCACTTCCGATAGCATAGAATACATTACCGATAGCACTTACTCTGATCTTCACATTGGCACCTGTTGTAAGAGAAGAGAACATAAACGGCTCCGCTCCGTCATTAGGAGTAGATGGAGTGACTACTGTCCACGTTGCTCCGTTATCTGTCGTGTAATCAATTTTAACATTCTGTACGTTATAAGTATTGTTGTTGGTGTTGACAACATCCCACGTAATAGCTCCAGGTGTATTATTATAGACAGTCGTTGAAGTTACTTTGAATGGTCCTTCATTTCCTATTTCCAGATTTACTCTTTCACTTTGAGTCTGTTGTTTGGTGATATCAGGGTTGTTATCTCTTACTGTTACTTTGAATCTCATTCCTCTTGGAACAGTAGAAACAGTTTCCCAGCCTGCAATATTTGACACAGAACCGTTAAGAACCGTGGAAAGAAGAGGGAAATATCTGGTAGGAGATACTGTCGGCATCAAAGATCTGAAATTAGCTCCATTTTTGCGGGTGGCACTTACAGGTCCAAAAGTAGAGGCCGCAAGATCATATTGTTCCCATGTATAGGTCATAGGATCATTTTGTGCGTCAGCAGCAGAAGCCGTTAATACAAATGCTGTTCCTTTTGGTACTGCTTTACTGGCAAGAGGCTGAATGGTAGGAGGCGTATTATTGGTAATGGTAGTCGTTGTTCCACATTCCTGAGAATCCACATAAGCCTGTACTTCCTCAATGTTTTTGATATGGAAATAAGCATCGGAATTCATTTGAACATTGGCACCGGCAACTATACCGGCATAGCCCATAATAGTTGAGCCAGATCCAGGTTCCATGTGCGCACCGTGTAAAGCAACAGACATTGTATGGTTGCCTCCAAATTGGTGTCCGATTTCATGAGCTACAAAATCTATATCATAAGTATCTCCAAAAGGCTGGTCTACAATAAAAGGAGAAGTAATTCCGGCTCCTTTTGAAGTGTCATCATTATTGTTTGCCGGATTTCTACATACATTTCCAACATCTCCTGCACTTCCGCCGCCACCTCTGTGTCCGAAGAAATGCCCGATATCATAACCTGTATTTCCTATGGCTGCAGTGATTGTCTGCTGAACCTGCAGATTCCATGCGCCAGGTGCACTATAAGTACCATTTGGATTTTGAATTACATCAGAATATGGGTCAGTTGCAGCATTTGTGAAAATCAGCTGCGGAAGATCAAGAACATTCATATGGATGCCGAAATCTTTTTCGAATACCCCATTTACTCTCGTCATTGTAGCATTAATACGGGTTGCTGCACCAGCAACACCTCCTGCTAACTGCGTATATTCTGCATTTACAGAGATCGCTAATCTGTAAGTTCTGTATTTTTGGTCGTTACTTTTATGAGTCCCTCCAAGGCCGTTTAGAACATTCTTAGATTGTAATAATTTGGACATTTCCTTTTTTGAATGTTCAGGCTCAGATGTTTTACATTCAAATGGATTTCCGCCTTGTGGTTTATTGGATTTTAAAAATACACCGTATACATTCTTTTCTTTATTGATAGGTTCAATAAACTCATATTTTCCGGTAACTGCGTCAAAAATCATTGACTGGAAATCATTTGGAGCTGTACTGAATCTGATTTGCTTATGAGGATTATCTACGCTAACCCCTGAATAAGCTCCCAGTTCATATCGGTCTGCCATAGATTTTTCCACTACTGGCGAACTGTAAACAGAAAATCTTTCAATTTTTCCATCTGTTGTAGGTAAAGAAATAATGACAGGGGCGCGACCTTGTCCTGCTTCAGGAGCATCTCTTAAAAGACCTCTCAGAGAGTTTAAATCTACCTTATAGGCATACAATACATTGACTTCCTTCCTTATCGGAGCCACTTTTTGGGATACGGGTTCCCAGTTTTGTGCCTGCAGGCCTATCAAGCTTGAAGCCAAAGCGCACACAAGAATAATTCTCTTTTTCATAATATTATTTATTTCGCGAAAGCAAATATAAAATAAATTAACCTTAATACAATCCTTAATTTGTTATTAAATAACAAATTATATTATAACATTAGGTGAGAGAGAGTAGTATTTTTGAGCTTTAATGTGGTTTTTAGTATTTTTTATGGATTGTGATTTTTCTAAATGAAATTATTGTTTGAATCTTACAAGGATGCATTCATGGATACAGCTAAGTTCATCGTATCCAATAAACTAAAAAAATTGAAATAACAGGAGAGAGATAAATCTGAGCGGATCCTGTTACTCTTAACAAAACCTGAAAAATATAAATACTTTTATCGTCAAGAGTAATTTCTTACTTCACGTTTCAAGAGACTGATTTTAACTGAACTGCATAGCAAGCTTTACACCCTAAAAAGTATAGAAAGATCAGACCGTACGGTCTTTACATTTTACGGATAGGCAAATCGTTATTTTCCCTTTTTCGTCTTTTATTTTTGAACTACCGGAAGATTGGCTGCATTTCTCTGTACTTTTTTGTACGTGAAAGTACACATGATGATGCTGAATTCATAAAGAATAAGCAGTGGAAAAGCAGCCATAATCATACTTAAAACATCTGCAGGTGTGATGATCGCAGCAACAACCATGATCAGAACAATAGCATGACGGCGATAGGTTTTCATGAACATCGGCGTTAGTATCCCTATGCTGGTAAGGAAATAGATAAGAATGGGGAACAGGAAAATAATGCCCATCCCTAAAATAACCTGTAAAAACAGAGTTGTATAATCGCTTAAATCATAAAGCGGAATGATAATGTCTGAAATTTTGAAAATAACACCGAAATTAACGGCAAACGGAAGGATTAGGAAATAACCGCATAAAACTCCGGTCATAAAAAGAATCCATACCGCATTGATAATAAAGATAGAGTTTTTTCTTTCCTTAGGATGAAGAGCTGGCCCGATAAATCTCCATAACTCCCATACAATATAAGGAAAAGCTCCTACAATACCTCCAAAAACGGAAACCGCCATCATAACGTTGAACTGTTGGTAAAGTCTTTGTACACGAACCGGAAATTCTTTGGGAAGATGAATACTATCTTCTCCTAAAAGCATTCTTGAAAAATGGTTGACTACCCTGAAAGTTGGAAAATCATTTCTTGTAGGTCCAAAAAAGATATGGTCCATGATCCAGTTAATATTGAATCCTACGGCAAAAGCAACAATTATAATAGCAATAATTGAGCGAACAAGATGACTTCTTAATTCTCCAATATGCCCCAAAAAGGACATTTCTTTTTTTTCGTCCATATAATTACAGTCTATCTAAAATAGTAAACTCGTCAGAGTGAAGCTGTTTAAGTTTGCGAAATTATGAAATAATAATCAGTATTTAGAATTATTGGGGAGGATTTTATTTAAGTTTATAGGGGAAGTACATTTATGTTTGATTTTCAGAAAAAAACAGACGGTATTTTGAAAGATACCGTCTGAAGATTTATTGTTATCAATGAGAAATGTCTTCGAGCAGGTTTAGTTGATTCCTTCGTCTAATAATGTATGAAGATCTATGATTCCTGAATATTTTCCGTTTTCTGTGACAATAAGCTGGCCGATATTGTTTTCCTTAAGAATTTTCATCGCCTCTTTTGCCAGCGTATCGCTTTCAATGGTTTTAGGGTTGGCAGACATGATGTCTTTGGCCTGAACTTTAGTGATATCATCTCCCTTCATCAACATTCTTCTCAAATCTCCGTCCGTGATCACTCCGATGATCTTTTCCTCATAAGTTACTACCGTGATTCCGTGGCTTGATGCGCTGATTGAGATAATAACATCCCTTACCGGTGCATTTTCATCTACCTGAGGCTTCTTGGGTGATAAGAACTGGTCTACTTTAGAAACAAGATTCTTTCCTAAGCTTCCTCCCGGATGGAATTTTGCAAAATCATTCTCTCTGAAATTATTAAGTTCCATTAAGGCAACAGCCATAGCATCTCCAAGTGCCATTTGGATGGTGGTAGAACTTGTTGGTGCCAGTTTGTTCGGGCAGGCTTCAACATCTACATGCGTATCCAGAACAATTTCGGAAAATTCAGCAAGTTTACTGTTTTTATTTCCGGTCATCCCGATCAGAGCCGAAGAGTAGTCCTTTAAATAAGGCACCAGATTGGCTATTTCAGGCGAGTTTCCGGAATTGGAGATGCATAAAACAACATCCTGCTTCTGAATCACCCCAAGATCACCGTGGATTGCTTCTGAAGCATGCAAGAATTGTGACGGGGTACCTGTAGAATTTAAAGTAGCCACAATTTTATTGCCTACATGGGCAGATTTTCCGATTCCTACAACTATTAATTTCCCTTTTGCCGAATGAATGATCTCTACAGCTTTGGCAAAATCCTCATCAATTCTGTTCTTTAATTTTTCAAGTTCTGCAATTTCTATCTCTAAAGTGCTTTTGGCAATTGAAATAATGTCGGTTCTTTCCATTTAATTAGTATAAGGTATACAAAAAATCCATTGAAAAACGTTATATTTAAAAAAGAAAATTTAATATAAGTTTTATTTTTTATAAATTCGTTCGCTTTTATTTTAAGCAGAATTTTTATAACTTTGGGTTGGATGCAAATTTAGCAATAGAAAATTAGATGAGCGAAAAAAAAGCCAATTTATCAGGCGAATTGAAAAAGTATTTCGGGTTTTCTACATTTAAAGGCCAGCAGGAACAAATCATAGAAAACCTACTTAGTGGGAAGGATGTATTTGTCTTAATGCCAACAGGAGGAGGTAAATCATTATGTTACCAGCTTCCGGCACTTATTTCAGAAGGTACGGCAATAGTAGTTTCGCCCTTAATAGCGTTAATGAAGAATCAGGTAGATGCCGTAAATGGTCTATCATCTGATGACGGGGTGGCACACGTTTTAAATTCATCATTAAACAAGACACAGACAAAACAGGTCTTTGACGACATCAAAGGAGGCAAGACCAAACTTTTGTACGTAGCTCCGGAATCATTGATCAAAGATGATTATCTGGATTTCCTGAAAGAAGTGAAAATTTCTTTCGTGGCTATTGACGAAGCGCACTGTATCTCAGAATGGGGACATGATTTCAGACCGGAATACCGGAACCTGAAATCAATTATTGATAGGATTGCCGATGTTCCGGTAATCGCTTTGACAGCTACTGCAACACCAAAAGTTCAGGATGATATTCAGAAAACTTTGGGAATGACTGATGCGCTGGTTTTTAAAGAAAGTTTCAACCGCCCTAATCTCTATTACGAGGTACGCCCAAAAGTCAATGTAGACAAAGAAATTGTGAGATTTATCAATCATCACAAAGGGAAATCAGGGATCATATACTGTTTAAGCCGAAGAAAAGTGGAAGAGTTTGCCCAGCTATTGCAGGTAAACGGGATCAATGCGCTTCCTTATCATGCTGGTCTCGATCAGAAAGTAAGAGTGGCCAATCAGGATAAATTCCTGATGGAAGAAGTAGATGTCATTGTAGCTACCATTGCATTCGGAATGGGAATCGATAAACCGGATGTACGTTTTGTTATCCATTACGATTTTCCTAAATCTCTTGAAAGCTATTACCAGGAAACGGGAAGAGCGGGAAGAGATGGCGGCGAAGGATATTGTTTGTCATTTTATGATCCAAAGGATATTGAAAAGCTTGAAAAATTCCTTGCACAGAAACCGGTTTCCGAAAGAGAGATCGGGCTGCAGCTTTTGAATGAAGTTGTAGGCTATGCTGAAACTTCCATGAGCAGAAGGCAATATATTCTGTGTTATTTCGGCGAAAATTTTGATCCGGTGAAAGGGGATGGCGCAGATATGTGTGACAATTCTTCCGATCCTCCGAAATTGAAAGATGCTACGGCAGATCTTACAAAAACCCTGGAATTGATTAAAGATACAGGAGAAAAATTCAAGTCTAAAGATTTGATCTCTGTCATTGTAGGGAAAGAGAATGCAGTGACAAAATCATATAAACTGGAACAGACTTCCTATTTTGGTTTTGGAAAAGCAGAAAAAGACAATTACTGGAAAACCATCTTAAGACAAGCTACAGTTCAGGGATTTCTGCAGAAAGATATTGAAACCTACGGTGTTTTAAAAATGTCCGAGAAGGCAAGGGATTATATAAATTTTGAATCTAAAGAACCGTTCCTGATTGCTGAAGACAGGGAGTTTGATCTCAGCCAGACCAAAGCAGAGAGCGAGCAGGTACAAATGCAGGCCAGCAGTGGTCTGGATCAGAATCTTTTCAGTCAACTAAAAGATTTAAGAAAAAAAGTAGCCAAAAAACACGGTATTCCTCCATATACGGTTTTCATGGATCCAAGTTTGGAAGACATGACGGTACAGTATCCGATATCGTTGGATGAAATTGCTAAAATATATGGAGTAGGAGAAGGAAAGGCCAAAAAATACGGTAAAGAATTCGCAGATTTCATCAAAACTTACGTTGAAGATAATCATATAGAACGTACCCAGGATATGGTACTGAAGCAGGTGGCTAACAAATCCAGTCACAAAGTTTTCATCATTCAGAGTACAGACAAAAAGATCGATCTTGAAGATATTGCAAGAGCTAAAAATCTTTCCATGACTGAGCTCCTGAAAGAAATGGAAAGTATTGTCTATCAGGGTACAAAGCTGAATATCGATTATTATATTGAAGATAATTTTGATGAAGATATCGTAGACGGTTTTATGGAATTCATGACCGAATCTGAAAGCGACAGCATGAAAGTGCTTCTTGATGAATTTGGAGATGAACTTTCTGATGAGGAAGTGAGAATGCTGAGAATAAAATTCATCAGTGACGTGGCCAACTAAAAATGGATTTACACAACAACGAAATAATTTTAAAAGAAATTCTTCCAAAGAAGAGTTTCTTTTTTAATATGACCGAAAAAATAAGAATAGTGTTTTCATTTTTTTATTTGGGAATATCTACAATCCTTCTTATCAATATGACGTCCTTCTTTTTCTTTTTTGCAATAGTATTTTTTGGAGCAGGGCTCTATGTAGCTTTTTTTAGATGGGTTTTACGGTATTTTGATTTGAGAGATAATTATTATCTCATTACTAACGAAAGAATTATTGTTGCTGAAAAGTTGACTAAAGAAATTGTCAAGGAAAAAAAGCTTACAGAAATAGATCAGGTTAATATTGAAATGAATAATAAATTTTTTGGAAATATTATTTTTGGTGAACCTGAAACTATTTTTGGGAAAAATAATGAACTTTTTTCTTTTAAAAGAAGTGGGATGAATTTTCATGAAGATGAATATGCTTTTATAAGTGTTGAAAATATCAGCGAAATTATTCCCATCTTTGAAAACTTAAAATTAAAGGTTAATAAAACTTTTTACTAACTTTAACTGATGAAAAAAATTTCTGTCATATTTATTCTGCCGGATCTGGAAACCGGTGGTGCAGAAAGAATTGTTACCACTATTGCCAATCATCTTTCCAGAGACCGTTTTGAACCAAAGATCCTGTTGCTCCGCAAACAGGGCGGATATCTTAATTTTCTTAAAAAAGATGTTGAAATCATAGATATCAATACAGAAAGGATCAGACATTCCCTAAAACCTATTTTAGGTGAAATTTACCGCAGAAAACCGGATATTGTATTTTCGGGTTTTGGTGAAGTTAATGCTTATCTGGCCATGTTTATCAAACTTTTTCCGAGAACAAAATTTATTGCCCGGGAAACCAATGTGGTGACGCAGCATGTTACCCGAAAAGAAATTAAATTCTTCTATAATTTTTACAATAACTATCAGAAGATCATTGCACAGAGCGATGATATGATGCATGATCTGATCGACAATTTTAATATTAAGAAAAAGAAGATCGTTAAAATAAACAACCCGGTAGATTTTGATTTTATCAGTGAAAAACTGGTAGATTCCCCCAAACCGGAATGTTTTAAATACAATTACAAAAATGTAGTAGCCATTGGAAATCTTTCTTCCAGAAAAGGTTTTGATAATCTTCTGAAGGTTTTTTCCAGACTTAAAAATGAAAATATTATGCTTCATATTCTGGGCGATGGCAAAGACAAAGATATATTGCTCCAGATGAAGGATTTTTTAGGGTTAAAAAATGTCATTTTTCATGGCAGACACGATAATCCTTACCAGTTTTTAAAATATGCCGATCTTTTTATTCTGTCTTCAAGATATGAAGGATTTCCGAATGTCCTTTTGGAAGCCGGAGCTTGTGGTACCTATTCTCTCGCCAATAACTGTCCCGGAGGGATCAATGAGATCATCCAGCATCAGGTGAACGGGGAAGTTGCGGATATTGAGGACTATGAAGATTTCTCCCAAAAAATAATGAAAGTTTTACAGGGAAATTATAACCGTGATGGAATAAAAGATTCTATAAGGTCAAGATTTTCAAAGGACATTATTATGGATAAATATGAAAAGGTTCTGATTGATCTGGTAAATAAATAATGACCAGATTTGTGTTATAGCTTCATATTTTTTTACATTTGACCTTCATTAAATTTATTTAAAATCAATATTCATCAATGAATAAAATCCCCAAAATTGGATGTGCTTGTGAAAAACCGACTTCGGACTATACTGAATACAGAA
Organism: Chryseobacterium antibioticum; assembly: GCF_012927325.1. Classification (GTDB taxonomy): domain Bacteria; phylum Bacteroidota; class Bacteroidia; order Flavobacteriales; family Weeksellaceae; genus Chryseobacterium; species Chryseobacterium antibioticum. The sequence goes on from NZ_JABBGI010000011.1 coordinate 35,970, forward strand.
GTTCTGAATTAGGCGTAGACCCTACTCACGGAAGATATGCAGAAGTAACGATTCAACAGTGCAAACTTTGTCAAAGAATATGGATTCGTTATTTTGTTGAATTTGAGCATTTTTCTAAATCGGGAAGATGGTACAAAGGAATCGTTTCGAAAAAAGATCGATCACAGATCACCCCTGAAAATGCAGTGGAGTATCTGGAAAGTCTTGAATGGTATGTGTATGGGGGATCGTTTTTTGAAAGTACGGGAACTTTTGGGCAAGGAAAAATGAGCGTAGATGCATGAGCTCTGTTATAAAGTAAAGATGCACATGAGAATATAAGTTGTATTAACCATTTTAGGATTCATTTTTTGTAGTTGTATAAGTCTTTAATAAAAGTGAAAAATACGATTAAGATGAATTAAAATACTGAAATTTTTAACCATGAATAACGAATTAAAACAAGAAATTTACAATAAGTATAGAAGTTATCTTGCTGAAAATTATAATGAAAAATATATTTATAGACTCATTATTCAAGAAGGTTATCATCAAGCAGATGTAGATGAAGTAATGAAAGACATTCATGCTGATCAACAGAAAACCCTAAAAGAAAAAAATAAATATCGTTCTATTATTAGCATCATATTATATATAGTAGGCACTGTTGTTCTTTTGTCAGGAATAGTAGTGATGACTTTAGGAGGGATTAAAATTGGAATTGCTTTGATTTTTCTTGCCGTAATTATATGGATCAATGCAAATAGATAATACTTGTTTTTTTTAAATCCCAAATTCATACATAAACTTGACAAAACTCACTTGGGGGTGTGGCAATTAATCAGTAAATTTGTGAGAATTAAGATAGATAATAACAAACAAATTCATACAATAACATGAGTCAATTCGATGTTACCGTAATCGGTTCTGGTCCTGGAGGTTATGTAGCTGCGATCCGTGCGGCACAGTTAGGTTTCAAAACAGCAATTATTGAAAAATATTCAACTTTAGGCGGAACTTGTCTTAACGTTGGGTGTATTCCGTCAAAAGCGCTTTTAGACAGCTCTGAGCATTTCGAAAACGCGAAACACAATTTCGCAGGTCACGGAATCATTATCAACGAGCCACAAGCGGATATCGCAAGAATGATCGAGCGTAAAAACGAAGTGGTAAAACAGAATACAGATGGAATCAACTACCTGATGAGCAAAAACAAAATCACTGTTTTTGAAGGATTGGGAAGCTTCGAATCTGCTACTCAGATCAAAGTAACTAAAAACGACGGCTCTTCTGAAACCATCGAATCTAAATATACCATCATCGCAACCGGTTCCAAGCCGTCTTCTTTACCTTTTATTTCAATCGATAAAGAAAGAGTGATCACTTCTACAGAAGCATTAAATCTTAAAGAAATTCCTAAACATCTGGTCGTAATCGGAGGAGGAGTTATCGGTCTTGAATTAGGTTCTGTATACTTAAGATTAGGCGCTCAGGTAACTGTTGTTGAATTCATGGATAAAATCATTCCGGGAATGGACGGAGCTTTAAGCAAGGAATTGACTAAAGTTCTTAAGAAGCAGGGAATGAAGTTTATGCTTTCTACTGCTGTTTCTGCTGTTGAAAGAAACGGAGATACAGTAAAGATCACAGCTAAAGATAAAAAAGGAGAAGAAGTAACCGTAGAAGGAGACTACTGTTTAGTTTCTGTAGGAAGAAGACCTTACACAGACGGTCTTGCTCTTGAAAAAGCAGGGGTAGAACTTGACGAAAGAGGAAGAGTGAAAACAAACGATCACTTACAGACTAACGTTGCCAACATCTACGCTATCGGTGATGTTATCAAAGGAGCTATGCTTGCTCACAAAGCTGAAGAAGAAGGTGTTTTGGTTGCAGAACAATTGGCTGGTCAGAAACCTCACATCAACTACAACCTTATTCCTGGTGTTGTATACACTTGGCCTGAAGTAGCTGGAGTTGGTAAAACCGAAGAGCAGCTGAAAGAAGAAGGAGTAGCTTACAAAGTAGGTTCTTTCCCAATGAGAGCGTTAGGTAGAAGCCGTGCAAGTGGTGATATCGACGGTCTAGTGAAGATTATTGCAGACGAAAAAACTGACGAAGTTTTAGGAATGCACATCATCGGAGCCAGAGCAGCTGACCTTATCGCAGAAGGCGTAATTGCTATGGAATTCCGTGCAAGTGCTGAAGATATCGCAAGAAGTTCTCATGCTCACCCAACCTATGCTGAAGCTATTAAAGAAGCAGCATTGGATGCAACGGGTAAGAGACCTATTCATATGTAATTTTTAATTGAAAGATTTAAAAATTCAAATAATAAAAGATTAAAGAGAAGCAAAATGCTTCTCTTTTTTTGTGAATACAGAAAATGATTGATTTGTCTTGGTAATTTTTGTTTTTGTCCTTTTCTGAACGGTGAACAAGCACGATGTTTGGATAAGAATACATTTAAAATATCAGAATTATGGAAACCCGAATTGGAGCTGAATTTAAAACGAATTGGAGCTGAAATGCCGGAAGAAAGTATCAGAAAACTGGAACTTTTGCAAAAGCTTCATCATCTTTCTGACAATGTATTGGAAAAAAAACGGATTTGAAATTGACAGATATTCAGGCTCATTTCAATGTCGCGCAATAGTAGAAGATAAAAGAGAGAGGTGTTTTTTTAGTAATTTTTTGATGAGATGGACAAGGCTTTATCAGCAGTTTGGAAACAGAAAAATGCTGTAGTTTGTAGTAAAATAGGATATGTAGTTTTAAAATCTTCAATTTTCCGTACCTTTGTGGCTAATTTTATATTCAATGCAACTCGGAAAAACCCAGACTTTAAAAATTTCAGAAAAAAATCATTCAGGATGGATCCTGGTGGATGAATCAGGCGAAAAAGCTTTCTTGCCTAAGGTTTTCACCAGTGATGATAAAGAAATTGATGATGATGTTGAAGTTTTTGTCTATCAGGATGACGGAAAATTAAAAGCGACCACTGAAATTCCATTGGCCGAAGTAGGAGAGTATGCCGTAATGAGCTGTGTACAGAGCCTTCCGAGCGGTGCATTTATGGACTGGGGAATTATTAAAGATCTTTTTATCCCTTACAAACAGCAGAAATCAAAAATCCTCGAAGGTAAAAGATATTTAGTTCATCTTTATGTAGATGAAGTTCTTGATCTGATCACCGGAACTACAAAATTCAAAAGAAACCCTCAATATCAGGATCTTCCTTTCGAAAAAGGTGAAAAAGTAGATCTGATTATGATGAATGAAAGCGAATTGGGCTGGAATGTCGTGATCAACAAAAAGTACATTGGACTTGTGTATACATCGGATGTATTTAAAAAACTATATCCATTATCAGAAGAAGGAGGGTACATCAAGGCTATTCGTGAAGATGGCAAGATCGACATCTCTTTGCAGTCTGAAGGTTTTGAGAATGTAGATGAATTCAAGCAGAAAATTCTGGACAAACTGGAAGAGAACTACGGACTTCTTTATCTTTCAGACAAGTCTACGCCTGAAGAGATCAAAGATGAGCTTCAGATGAGCAAAAAGAATTTTAAGAAGGCCCTCGGTGGACTTTACAAAGATAAGATCGTTGATATTTCAGATGATAAAATAAAATTAGTATAAAAATAAAAAACGAGCAGAATTTTCTGCTCGTTTTTGTTTTTAATCCCTGTTCTTTACCAGAAGACATCCGCTGTAGGTTCTTCCGTCAGAATGGTTTCCTAATATTCCAATAATTTTTTCTTAATTATTGAATTTACCACCGCTTATATCAAAGCAATCTCAAAAACATGATGGATATCATGACAATTTTGTTTAATTATTTTGTTTAACAATTTTGTCAAAAACAGAATTTGATTTACATTTGCACAAAATTGTTTAACAATAATGTCAAATCAAGCGAAAAAAGACCAAACACAGGAATTGATCAAGGAGACAGCGAAGAATTTATTCTTTGTGAAGGGGAAATTTGATGCTACTACCCAGGAGATTGCAGATGAAGCCGGAGTGAACAGAACATTGATCAACTATTATTTCCGCTCAAGAGATAATCTGATTCAGATCATTTTTGATGAAGCTCAAAGAGTGGAACAGGAAAAATCCAAGATCATTCAGAATGCAGATCTTCCTTTTAAAGTAAAGATCAGCAAATTTATAGAAAGTAGCCTTTCTACAAGTCTTCAGTATCCTTATCTGGAAACCTATATCGTTTCACAGATCAATAAAGGAAACTGCAATCAGAGAGACATCGAAGAAGATGTTCTTGAAACTCTTTATAAAGATATTGAAAAAGAGATGGAGCTCGGAAATATTGAAAAAATGGCTCCGGTTCAGTTTATTCTGAATATGGTTTCTCTGCTCGTATTCCCGAGTGCTATCAGACCTTTATTTATGGAGAATCTGATGATCAGTGACGAGGAATATGACAAGATTATTTCCGAGAGAAAAGAGATCATTATCAACATGCTTTTTAAAAATTAAAAAAATGTTAAAGTATTTTATGAAATGATTCGTCCTTTAGAAACAAAAACCTTGACGGAAAAATTACATTAAAAAAATAAACGAAGTATAATATTATGAAAAGAAAACGTATAACTGCTAAAAAGCTAAAAATTGGGATAGCTGCAGCATTTATGATTTTCGGCTTTTCATCGGTATCTGCCCAGCAGCAGGTTTCTTTACAGGAAGCTATCAAGCAGGCGCTACAGAACAAAGCAGAGGCCAAAAAAGCTGCTTTACAGATCAAAAAAGCTGAATATAAAATTGATGAGGCCAGAGCTGGTGCCCTTCCGCAGATCTCTGCTACAGCAGGACTTACCTATAATCCTGTTATTCAGGAGTCCTTGCTTGAATTTGGAGGAGAGAAGATCAGAGCCCAATTGGGACAGCCTTGGAGCTCTACAGCTTCCGTACAGCTTCAGCAGGCTTTATTTGACCAGAGAGTTTTTACAGGTCTTAAAGCCGCGAAATCTACAAGAGAATTCTACGTTTTGAATGCTCAGCTGACCAACGAACAGATCATTGAAAATGTAGCAACAGCTTACTATCAGGTGTTTGTACAGGTAGAAAATTTGAAGACGGTAGAAGCCAGCTATACCAATACCGAAAGAGTAAGAAACGTGATTAAAAGCTTGGTAGATAATGGTCTGGCAAAAGCTATTGATCTGGATCGTACCAATGTTCAATTAACGAATATCGGTTCAAACAAACAGCAGCTAATCAATTCTGTTGAACTTTCAAAAAATGCTTTGAAGTTTTATATGGGAGTTCCGATCGGTACTGAAATCGAGCTTGAAGAAAAAACAATCGAACCAAAACCGGAATTGATCGCAAGTACTTTAAATCTTGATAACCGTACGGAAATTAAAGTTTTAAATAAGAACAGAGAACTTCTTCAGTTTAATAAAAAAGCGACCGAAGCCTATCTTTATCCTACCGTGAGCCTTACAGCGAACTATGGTTGGGCTGGTATGGGTAAAAAATTTCCTTTAACCAATGGTCTTAATAATGGAGTTCTTTGGAGCGACTATTCTGCCGTAGGTTTAAACATCAATGTTCCGATTTTTACGGGGGGTGCTACAAAAGCTAAAATTCAGCAGGCAGAAATTGATATTCAGGATCTTGATCAGGATATTCAGAATACGCAGCTGACTTTGGATCTGGATCATAAAAATGCCATTGCCAATATGGAAAATGCCATTATCAATATCCAGAGCATGAAAGATAATGTTGATCTTGCTGAAAGAGTTCAGAAAAATACACAGTCGAATTATCAATATGGTTTAGCAACATTGACCGAAGTTTTGGATTCTGAAAATGCATTAACGCAGGCAAAACAGAACTATTCAAACGCATTGCTGGATTACAAACAGGCTGAGATCAAATTAATTAAAGCTAAAGGGGAACTGAACACACTACAAAACTTATAATAAACTAAAATGAAAAAAACTTTAATATATATCATCGTAGCAGCGGTCTTAGTCGGTTTAGCGGCTTACAAGATTGCAGATAACAAAGAGAAACAGACAAAAGAAGTTAAAGAAGTTGCCAAACAGGTTGATAAAATCAACGTGAATGTGGTAACGGCTACAAGAGAAAATATTGATACTGATTACTCAGCCAACGGAACTTTCATTCCTAAGCAGGAAATGAATCAGTCTTCTGAAATCGCAGGACGTATTGTGAATGTTCTGGTAAAAGAAGGATCAAGAGTTTCTGCCGGACAGACTTTGGCAACCATTAAAAAAGATGCTATTGAAGTAGATGTAGCACAGGCCCAAAATAACCTGCAGAATGCTATTATCGACAATCAACGTTACGAAAATGCCTTCAAAACAGGAGGGGTTACCAAACAACAGGTTGATAACTCAAGATTACAGCTAAAAAATGCACAGGCAGCGGTGAGAGCACAGGGAGTAAGAGTGAATGATGCTAGTATCCGTGCAGGAATCAGTGGTACGATCAATAAAAAAATGGTTGAACCGGGAACTGTAGTTTCAATAGGAACTTCAATGTTTGAAATCGTTAATATCAATAGCCTTAAATTGTCTGTGTTGGTAGACGAAAGCCAGGTGGGAAAAATTGCATTGGGTCAGGAAGTTCCAATTAATGTTAATGTTTTACCGGAAGATTCTTTCAGCGGTAGAATTACATTTATTGCGCCTAAAAGTGATGCCTCTTTAAATTTCCCTGTGGAAATTGAAGTTCAGAACAGAGGAAACTTAAAAGCAGGGATGTACGCAACGGCTTTGTTTAAAACCAATCACGGTGCTGAAACTCAAAATATGCTGACTGTTCCTGCAGAAGCTTTTGTGAACGGAGTAAGTTCAGGGCAGTTATTTATCGTAAGCAAGGGAACGGCTAAACTGATCAAAGTACAAACCGGAAAAGTATACGGTGACAAAGTTCAGATCTTAAGCGGACTGAATGGCGGCGAACAGGTAATTACCAGCGGACAGATCAACCTTGATAACGGTTCGAAAATCAATATCGTAAAGTAACAGAAGATGAAGTTAGCAGAAATATCCATTAAAAGGCCGTCCCTGGTTATTGTATTGTTTACGATATTGACGTTGGGTGGTTTATTAAGTTACTCCATGATGGGGTACGAGTTGATTCCGAAGTTTGAAACCAATATGGTAACCATTTCTACGGTATATCCTGGAGCTTCGCCTGCTGAGGTGGAAACTTCGGTAACCCGAAAAATTGAAGATGCCGTGGGTTCACTGGAAAACGTAAAAAAAGTAGAATCTTCATCTTACGAAAGTTTATCGGTAATTATGGTTCAGTTGAATACCGGTGCCGATGTAAACTATGCTTTGAATGATGCACAGAGAAAGGTAAATGCTATTTTGGCAGATCTTCCCGACGATGCAGATCCTCCTTCTTTGCAAAAATTCTCATTGGATGATCTCCCGATCATGACTTTGAGTATTTCCAGTGACAAGCTGAATAATAAAGATCTTTATGACCTTTTAGATAAAAAAATAGAGCCTATTTTTTCCCGTGTCAACGGGGTAGCTCAGGTTGACCTTGTAGGTGGGCAGGAGAGAGAGATTCAGGTAAGCTTAGATGAAAAGAAAATGCAGGGATATGGTCTTGCCATTGCAGACGTACAGCAGGCCATTCTTTCTTCTAACTTAGATTTCCCAACGGGAGCTTTGAAGACAAGAACTTCAAGATCTACGATCAGACTTTCCGGAAAGTATAAGAGTGTAGATGAGATGAATAATCTTGTAGTTTCCAATAAAAATGGAGCTCAGGTTCGTTTGTCTGATATTGCAACTGTTTTCGATACACAGAAAGATGTGGAGAAAGTGGCAAGATACAATCAGAATTCAACGATTTTGCTTCAGGTTAAAAAACAATCTGATGCCAATGCGGTTTCAGTTTCAGAAGCAATTCAGAAAACGATTGCTAATGTTCAGGACAATTATAAAACTCAGGGGGTTAAAATCAATATTGTAGATGATACAACAGATTTTACGCTTGAAGCTGCAGACCACGTAATTTTCGATTTATTCTTAGCGATTATCCTGGTAGCAGTAGTAATGTTATTATTCCTTCACAACATCAGAAACGCATTTATCGTAATGGTTTCAATTCCGATGTCATTGATTGCAACGGTAATCGGGATGTATCTGATGGGGTATACCTTAAACCTAATGAGTTTATTGGGACTTTCATTAGTTGTTGGTATTCTTGTGGATGATGCGATTGTAGTTTTGGAGAATGTTTACCGTCACATGGAGATGGGGAAAAGCAGAATTCGTGCAGCCTACGATGGTGCTTCCGAAATTGGATTTACGGTAACGGCTATTACCCTGGTAATCGTGGTGGTATTCTTACCGATCGCGATGAGTTCAGGGCTGGTTGCTGATATCCTGGCGCAGTTCTGTGTAACGGTGGTTATTGCGACATTATTTTCGTTATTGGCTTCATTTACCATCATTCCTTGGTTATCTTCAAGATATGGTAAACTGGTGCATTTAACAGGTAAAAATCCTTTTGAGAAATTTATCCTTTGGTTTGAAAAGCAATTGGAGAAATTCACTCATTGGATCACAGGAATTTTGGAATGGGCGTTGAAATCTACATTAAGAAGAGTTATGACGGTGATCGTTACGTTCATTATCTTGATTTCTTCATTCATGTTGGTAGCATTCGGATTTATTGGAGGTGAATTCTTCCCTAAAATGGACAGAGGACAGTTCCTTGTTCAGATGGAATTACCAAAAGATGCTTCTGTAGAAAAAACCAATCAGATTACTTTAGCGGTTGAAAAATACCTTAGAAATGATAAAGATGTAGTGGATATGATCACAACGGTTGGTCAGCAATCATCAGGTTTTGGTGGGGCGCAGGCTACGTTGTATCAGTCAGAGATTCAGGTAATTTTGGTAGATAAATCTGAGCGTAATGAAAGCACAGATATCAAGTCTGCAAAAATAAAGAGAGCCTTGGAAGAAAAATTCACAGGAGTTGAATTTAAAACCGCACCGATCGGATTAATGGGAGCAGATAATGCACCAATTGAAATGGTGGTAACGGCCCAGGATAACGAAACGGCCAATAAAGAAGCAAACAGAATTCTTGAATTGCTTAAAAAAGTTCCTGGTTCTGTAGATGCAGAATTATCCACGGACTCCGGAAGTCCGGAAGTACAGGTAAATATCGACAGAGATAAAATGGCATCTTTAGGCTTAAATCTTTCCAGTGTAGGACAAACGATGCAGACTGCATTCAGTGGAAATACAGACGGGAAATTCAGAGCCGGAGAATATGAATATGATATCAACATCCGTTTTGGTGATGCCAACCGACAGTCTATTGATGATGTAAGAAACCTGATGTTTACAAACCCTAAGGGTGAGCAGATCAGACTGAGTCAGTTTGCAGATGTAAAAATGGGTTCAGGTCCGAGTTTGTTGGAACGTAGAGATAAAGCACCTTCTGTAAAGGTAAAATCTAAAGTGGTAGGTCGTCCTGTAGGAGATGTTGCCAACGAATGGGCCGCTCAGTTTATGGAAAACGAAAAGACAAAACCAGCTGGAGTAAGCTATATCTGGAGTGGTGATATGGAAAACCAGACTGAAGGTTTCGGTACGTTAGGGATTGCATTAATGGCCGCTATCGTATTGGTTTACCTGGTAATGGTTTCACTGTATGACTCATTTGTATATCCGTTTGTGGTATTATTCTCCATTCCTCTGGCATTGATCGGGGTAATGGTTATTCTTGCCATCACCGGAAATTCATTGAACATCTTTACGATGCTGGGGATGATCATGTTGATTGGTTTGGTAGCGAAGAACGCGATTATGATTGTCGACTTTGCGAATATGAGAAAAGAAGCCGGTGCCAATACGCATGATGCTTTGATTCAGGCCAACCACGCACGTCTTCGTCCGATCCTGATGACAACGATTGCGATGATATTCGGTATGATCCCGATTGCGATTGCAAAAGGAGCAGGAGCAGAGATGAACAATGGATTGGCTTGGGTAATTATCGGTGGTTTAACATCATCATTATTCCTGACGTTGATCATTGTACCGGTAGTGTATTCATTATTTGATTCAATTCTAAGAAGAATGGGCAAAGGTGAAAAAGTAGACTACGATACTGAAATGAAAGCTGAATATAAGCATAAAGAACTAAGTGAGGACGGTTATACCCCGAAACACACAGACTAACATAACAACCATTAATTAACGTAAAAGCGCATCAGATTTCTGATGCGCTTTTTTGATCTTAAATAGCTTATTTTTTTTAACGCAAAGTTTCTATTCTGCACTTTTTATTTTGAGGAAGGCAAAGAATAGCCGGCTATGCCGCTGATTAAGCTATCCAGTAACCATGCACCTTAATCGAATCAATCTTTGATTGATTCCCTCTTTGCATCCTTATCATGAATTATAATAATTAATCCTTTGTGTTAAAAAAATCATTAAAAGTTCACAACTTAAAATATTTTTTATTAGTTCCAACTTTGTTTTTTGTCCTAAAAAAAGGCTTCCAGAATGAACTGAAAGCCTTTAGCTTATTGTAATAGAGAAAATTAATCTTCCATAGCCTCTCCGGACTTTCTGTAGATAAAGTTTCCATAAATATGTCTTCTTGCAAAACGGCTTGGCGAGTCAGAATTCACCATTTTGATATACGTGTTTCTTGGAACACCAATATATTCGTACATTTTTCCGTTTAAATGCTGAACTTTCAAAACGGCTTTTTCAAGATAAAAATCCTGAATATTAGATTTTGCAATCGTTTCCGTATATTCTTCTTTATATTTTTCCTGCGTTTCCTCGTTGATGCTCACCAAAAAGTGATAAGCTTCAATCACAGATTTGCTTTTTTCTTCTGCTTCCAGTTTTCCGGCCTCGTCATTAGCAAATTTATCAGGATGCGAATCTTTCATCGTATTTCTGTAAATTGTCTTTAATTCCTTTAAAGTAACGCTTTTATCAACCCCAAGAAGCTTTCTGTGTTCACCAACTCTTTTCATATGTAGATATTTATTGATTTAAGGTCATATGCAATCGCCTACAAAAGTTGTAATAGCGATTTCATACTATATAATCCTTATTTCGGGGTGCAAAATTAAGCTTTTTAATTGTAAAAACCGTAAGTTATTCAGTATTAATTTATTCGTAGATGTTATAAGAAAAGAACTTTGTTAACAAAACCTTAACCTTGCTTTGCTTTAACCTGACCAATAAAGCTATCGAGTGTTAATATTTTTTCTCTAAATTCTTCAGGAAAGCTTTTTAAATAAGGTTTAGGTACTACAAGACAAACATCTGAATTATACATTTCTTTTAATTGATTTGATGATATACCTTGTTGTAAAGTAAATAGATGTTTTGTTTTAATTCTGTCTGCCTCATTTAAAATTTGTCTCCATCTATCTTTACAAGTGGTTTTAGATGCTAAAAATGTAAGATGTTCGATGTTAAATTTAGGATTATGATAAGCCACAGATTGTGGAAATAAAAAGTCTGGCTTTTTATTTCCTTCTGTTATTGCTTGTGTTGAATATTGTATATCGAAATTATTAAATACTTCTGATAAATGATGTTCTAATGACTTTCCCGCCCTACTTTTTCTTCTGTTTAGAATAGTATTCGCAAAAATTATTAATTGTTCGACGTCTTCAAATGGAGTTTTAATTGTATTTGAATATCTATTATTTTCAAATTCTTTAAAAAGTTGAAATTCAGCTCCAATCCAACTCAAAAGATGTTTGTCAGGTTCTCGTTTAATTTTGTTTTGAGTTATTCTGAAGGCAGAATTATAACAATTTCTAGAGTTTGTAGATAATTCTAATGTTGTTGGAAACTCAAGTGTTGTTTTATTAATAAATACTTTAAAGCACTCTAAAAGTTGCTCCTCGGAAGTAAATTGATAACCTTTATCAATTACTTTATTGGTTTCTGTGGAATTAATATTTAGTTCAGCAAAAAAAGTTTCGATATCATCGTCGCTGCTAAGAATAAAAGCTCTATAATACTCTAAGTTTTCTTTACAAATGATAAGTAAATCACCTATATTTTCATCATTTCTATATGGGAAATTAGATCCAAGTCGAGTTAAATGACATTCGTTTTTGCTTCCAAAATATTTAAACCTACTCGTTGTTTCAAAATTATCTTGCCACTTAATTGTTACAAACTTTTCATAATCTGTGTTTTTTGCAATATTAGTGTTAAAAATATCTTCTAGAAAGGATTTTCCAATATAAAAACCTGCCTGATGGCTTCGCGATTCTCCATGAGTGGTTTTGCCAACATCATTTGCTTTAATAAATTTGGTATAAACAATATCAAGATTTTGAGCATGGTAAATAGCTTTTTCTAATATATTACTCATTATTGCTTTTTTATACAATTAATAATTTCTTTTCCTATAGCTTGAAATAATGGGGAAACAACTGAGTTTCCAAATTGTTTATATGCTTGATTATCTGAAACAGGAATTATAAAATTATCAGGAAAACCTTGTAATCTGGCGCATTCTCTAGGAGTAAGTCTTCTTGGGTTTTTTCCTTCTTGAGGTATAAGAATTTCAGCTCCATCTTTATAATATCTAGCACTCAATGTTCGTGAAATTCCACTTAAATCTGTCAAACCAAATCCAAAACCATTTCCTTTTGCCTTATGTTTTTTTGCATATTCTTGTAAGTAATTCCACAATTTATCCGATAATGTATATTTTGGATCTACATTATTTTCTAATATATCTTTAATTGCAAACTTTTTTTCTGGCATTTTAGGGAATTCAAAGTTTTCTTCTCTATTAAAAACTCTTGTATCAAATCCAATGATAATAATACGTTCTCTATGTTGTGGAACAAAATGTTTTCCATCAAGAATTTTACAGTGAATGTTATAGCCTATATTTTCTAATGTTTCTTTTATGACTCTAAATGTATTTCCTTTATCATGTGAAACTAGATTTTTTACATTTTCTAAGAGAAAAGCTTTTGGTCTTTTATACTCAATTATCCGTGCAACATCAAAAAATAATGTTCCTTGAGTTGCATCTAGGAATCCATGGGCTCTACCGAGAGAATTCTTTTTTGATACACCAGCAATAGAGAAGGGCTGACATGGAAATCCAGCTGCTAAAATATCATGATCAGGAATGTTTTCTTCGTTAATTTTTGTTATGTCCCCGAAAGGAACTTCACCAAAATTAGCATCATAAGTTTGTTTAGAAAATTTATCCCATTCACTTGTAAAAACACATTGTCCGCCTAAATTTTGAAAGGCAAGTCTAATTCCTCCAATGCCAGCAAATAAATCGACAAATTCAAATTTTGCTTTTTTAGGAGGAGGAAATGGGATATCCCATTTTATGGGTAAATAAGCTTGAAAATTAGGCTCTTCAACAAAATCTAATTTATCATAAATTTTGTATAATTGCTTTTCTGCGTTGGATTTATAATATTTGGAAACTCCGTTTTTAGGATTCTGAAAATAGTGCGTGAGATAAGCTAAATTGTTTTCAGTTTCTTTAACAACTTCAAATTTTAATCTCTCTTTTATGTCTGAATACTTCATGCTCATATGAGGTGCAATTTCGGAATTTTTTTTCAAATTAGACTTAAGAAAGAAATGGGTATTATAAAAATTATTTATGTAAAAGTGAAACAAAATTTTTGATTGAAATAGTTATATTTTGATTTATAAGGATATTAGATTACTTCGTCTCAATCTCCACAACCTTCTTCCCATATTCCCCCAAATATTCCGTTAGCAATTTTTCAAAAGATTTATAACCATCATCCACATTAGTGAAAATCACAATCCCGTCTTTCGTCTTAGGGATGATAAAGAAAATGGTTTGTACTCCTTTGTCTGATCCGCCATGAGATAGAGCGATATTTCCATCTCCCAAATTGTAGATCTCGAAGCCCAGACCAAAAGCTTTTCCCTTTTTAGTGATCACCTGTCCGGTTTTCATATCCTCAACAACTTTTTTGGAGAGTCCATCACCATTAATCACACTGATTAAAAACCGACTGTAATCTGATACGGTAGTCATGAGGTCGTCTGCCGCGTTAGAGGTCGTTGATTTTACCGTGGGATACATATTTTCATCCTTGTCATAGCCTTCTGAAAATCGTAGGGCATCCTTTTTCTCGTTCCAAATATAGGAAGTATCCTTCATCTTTAAAGGTTGAAAAATAAGTTCTTCCGCAAGCTGGTTCAGGGTTTTATTGAATTTTTTTTCCAAAGCTCTTCTCAAATATTCAAAACCTTCCCCTGAATACTGATACTTTGTTCCCGGATCAAACTGAAAATTCAGTTTTCCGTCAGCATTCATCCAACGCCAGTTAGGAAATCCTGTCTGGTGGCTTAAGATGATTCGGGTCGTCAGTTTCTTATTTCTGGGATCCTGGGCAATATCAGGATCTGTCCAGTACTTGTCAAGAGGCTCATCAAGATTCCATTTTCCTGCACTGATCAATTTTAAGGCGACGATGGCTGTAACTGGTTTAGTAAGGGAAGCCACATTGAATAATGTATTGTCAGGCGCTGCATTTCCATCCCTCAATGCTCCATAGACTTTTATCTTTTCAATTTTTCCGTTTCTAATAATGCCAAGTCCAACATTTGGAACTTTATTTTCCTTCATCCACTGTTCAAAATCTTTGTCATTATCCGTTTTAACTCTCTGATCCGATTGTTGATTCGGTTTCAGGTCAGGATTTCTTTCGGTCTGTGCAAATAAATTTGATGTGATGATGCACAGGCTTACAGTGATGATGGTTTTTTTCATTAGGGATAATAGTTTTATGATAGATGTGATATCAAAACTACGGTAATTTTTATTGAGAAGGAATTTTATATTAAAATAAATTTTGGCTAAAGCCGGATGAATACTTTCGTTTTTGAAGATGGGCTAAAGCCCGCTTATCATAAAGACAGAATGAAAAAGGCTTTAGCCAAAACATAAAAAAAGCAGAAGTAAAACTCCTGCTTAAAAATTATAATGATTATATCTTTAGCTTTCCTGTAGTACATACGCGGCAGCGGCTTCCCGTGACGCTTCAACCATTGCAATCAGAGCCTTTTCCGTCTCATCCCAATGCCTTGTTTTCAAACCGCAATCGGGATTCACCCAAAGTTGTTGTGCCGGAATTACGGCCTGTGCTTTTTGCAGCAGATGAATCATCTCTTCTTTAGACGGAACTCTTGGTGAATGAATATCGTAGACTCCTGGACCGATCTCATTCGGATATTTGAAATCTGCAAAAGCCTGAAGCAGCTCCATCTGGCTTCTTGAGCACTCGATGGTGATCACATCAGCATCCATGTCTGCAATATTATGAATGATATCGTTGAATTCAGAATAGCACATATGCGTATGAATCTGTGTTGTATCCTCCACACCCGAAGCTGAAATCCTGAAGGCTTCTACGGCCCATTCCAGGTATTGTTGCCATTCGGATCTTCTGAGCGGGAGACCTTCTCTGATGGCCGGTTCATCAATCTGAATAATTCTGATCCCCGCCTTTTCCAAATCGTTTACCTCATCTCGGATGGCCAGTGCAATTTGTTTACAGGTTAAAGATCGGGGCTGATCATCACGGACAAAAGACCATTGTAAAATGGTCACCGGACCTGTAAGCATTCCTTTTACCCATTTTTGAGTCAGAGATTGCGCATACTGAGACCAGTAAACTGTCATCGGGTGGGGTCTGTGAACGTCACCATAGATTACGGGAGGTTTTACGCAGCGGCTTCCATAGCTCTGAACCCAGCCGTTTTGAGTGAAGGCAAATCCGTCAAGCTGTTCACCGAAATATTCTACCATATCATTCCGCTCAAATTCTCCATGTACCAATACATCGATGCCGATCTCTTCTTGCCAGCGGATGGTTCTTTCTGTTTCTTTTTTCAGCAGATCATCGTATTGACCGGCAGTCAGTTCGCCTTTTTTGAATTTTGCTCTCCAGGTTCTTACTTCTTTAGTCTGAGGAAATGATCCGATGGTTGTTGTTGGAAACAGAGGAAGTTGCAGAACTTTCTGTTGATCTTCTTTTCGGATACTGAACGGGCTGTTTCTCTTGGCATCATCTTCAGTGGTTACATCTACGCGGTCTTTCACATTCTGATTGTGTATTAACGCTGACGTTTTACGGGTATCGGTGGCTTTTTTGTTTTCGGCATATTGCTGTAAGGTCGGATAGTCTGCATTGCCTGAAGCCAGTTTTTTTAAGGTAACAATTTCATAGACTTTTTGTTTGGCAAAAGCCAGCCACTGTTTAATTTCAGGAGATAATGTCTTTTCATTCGTCTCCAGATCAAGATCGAATGGGGAGTGGAGGAGTGAGCAGGATGGAGCAATGAAAACTCTTTCGGAACCGATTGTATGTATTGCTTTTTCTATGAAGCTTAATGATCTTTCAAAGTCATTTTTCCATATATTTCTTCCGTCCACAATGCCTAAGGACAGACTTAGGGTTTGAGGAATAACGTTTAAAATTTCATCCAGCTGTTCAGGAGAACGAACCAAATCAATGTGTAAAACATCAACTGGAAGAGAAGTTGCCAGTGAAAGATTATCTTTTAATCCATCAAAATAAGTAGCTATAATAAACTTTAAATGGGGAAACTGTTTCCTGATTTCAGTGTAAATTACTTGATAGGTTTCTTTCGCTTTTTCATTTAAATCTAATGCTAAGAACGGCTCATCAAACTGAATATATTCAGCATCGTGATTTTCCAGTTCTTTTACAATCTGAATATAAACCGGAAGCAGGTTTTGAGCTAAATCCAGTTTGTCGAAACCTTCTTCTTTTTCTTTTCCCAGCAATAGATAGGTCAGCAAACCGATAATGACAGGTTTTGCATTGATTCCGGCTTGTTTTGCACTAATAAATTCCTGGATGATTTTATTGGAGAATAATTTGAATTCCTGATTTTTCTGAAATTCCGGAACGATGTAGTGATAATTGGTATCAAACCATTTCGTCATTTCCATCGCGGTGATATCCAAACCGTCTTTTTGAAAACCTCTTGCCATGGCAAAATACAGATCAAGCTCTGAAGAAGATTCTTTGGAGGCGATTTCCTGATAACGTTTAGGAATAGCTCCAACCGTCAATGTCATATCCAAAACCTGGTCATAATACGAAAAATCGTTACAGGGAATAAGATCTATTCCTGCTTCCTGCTGCAGTTTCCAGTTTTGATGGGTAGTGGTTTTTCCGATCTCCAAGAGTTCGTTTAAAGACGTCTTGCCTGACCAATATTGCTCGCAGGCTTTTTTGAGTTCTCTGTTGCTACCAATACGCGGATAGCCAAGTAGGTGTGTTTGCATTTTCTTTTCAACTTTTTAATTAAACATTAATTATCAAGTTCTTTTGGAATGCTTCGCAATGCTGCCGATGAGAGGTTTTTTAGAAATAGAGTAGATACAATGAGGACGTAATTTGAGAATTGGTTTAAAGTTTTTAACGCAAAGTTTTAATTTAAATTCCTTTATATGTTAAGAAAGCAAAGAGGAATCAATAAATTGATTTTATGAAGCTAACGTTTTATCCATAAGCTTCATCAGCGATGTATCGCATTTCTTTGCAGCCTAAAATAAGGCATTAGTATAAAAAATCTTTGCGTTTAAAATCAAAACTATTCAAAATTAAACGTTCAAAAAGTATCATCTGTATGACCAAAAAGCTTCAAACCGCGAAAGCATTGTCCATTCAGAATAGGCAGGTCTCCTGACTTGTAACAGTTTTTATCATCCTTCCCGCTTGCGCAGTGGATATTCATGGACAAAAACCCTTGTTGTGTTACTTACAGTTGCGCAACAGTTCGTGATTCTCACACGATTCCCTATTAATCTACGTTATGTAAAGCCTTTTCTGTTTGATGAAGGATGTTAAAGAACAAAATCTGGGATAAAGGTATTGATTAAAGTGAATTGATTGGTTATTGTATTTAAATTAAGGATATAGTTCTGTATAAACTTTATTTTAAAGTCAAATATTCTGTACATTTGAAAAAAATAACCCCAAAAAGAATATTATTCTGTGGAAAGACTTGATGAAAAGGATCTTCAGCTGCTTAGAATCCTGCAAAAAAACGCCAAACTAACTGTAAAGGAACTTGCTAAAGAAATTAATCTTTCGCCATCACCCGTTTTCGAACGGATGAAAAGGCTGGAGCAGGAGGGATACATCAAACATTATGCAGCCGTTCTGGAAGCCGAAAAACTGAATCGGGGTTTTACGGTTTTTTGCCAGATCAAACTTAAGATCCATGATCGTTCTGTGGGAAATCAATTTGTTGAAGATATCTTACAGATCGACGAAGTGGCTGAATGTTATAATATTTCCGGAGATTTTGATTTTCTGCTCAAAGTTCAGGTAAGGGATATGAAGCATTACCAAGATTTTGTATTCAATAAATTAGGTTCAGTAGATTCAATTGGTAGCGCACACAGTACGTTTGTGATGGCTGAAGTGAAGAATATTTATGGAGTGAATATCTAAAAATAAAAACAGTACCCCACCGGGTACTGCCATTATAATTTTTAAATCATTCAATTTTTGCATCATTCATTAAAAAATCACGGCTCATCACAATCTTGCTTCAGTTTCGTAAAGACCTTATCGAATTTTTCGTAGAGCGTTCCTTCATCATCCGGGTCTGGCCTGAAACTGCCGTTGGCACAGTTATAGAAGCCGAAACCTATCAATTGAATCAGTGCATAATCATCTTTTTTGGGATCGTTGAATTGAGCCTTGAATTTATCTATTACTAATTGCGGATCAGCATTATCCTTGCTTTTAGCTTCGACGAATTTTTTCCAAACTGTGTACATTTTCTGTTTGTCAGGAGAAGAAACAGCATCAATATATTCTTTGCAGGTAGTATAAAACTTGCTGTTTTTTAAAGATGCAGGATCAGAATAGGCGATAAGATCTTCTTTTTTCAGCTGATATTCGTTTTCAAAAGTCTGAATCGTTTCCTGGTGAAGTTTTTTCCACTCCGGAAGATTGATGACCTGTATACCGTACAGTTCTTTTTTCTTTTCCTGGTATTGTTTTTCCAGTTGCTGGAGATAGATGTTTTTATTTTTCCGGACATCTTCAAGATCAGAAAGTTTAAAAACGGTATGATTGTCAAACAGACCGCTGTTGAATTGATACAAAAGCTTATTAACGCCGTCTATTTCCTCTTTCTTGTATTTTCCCGGATCGAAATACCCTTTATTGTCACAGTTGAAGGTTTGATAGGTGTACAATACCAGATTACTGGTCTTGGTGGCTTGTTTCTGTCCCATGACTGCTACAGAAAGAGCCAGTGAAAGAGTAAGTATTAATTTTCTCATATATTTTGGTGTACGGTATTTTTTAAAAGGTGCTTTTTGAATTTGACTGTAAAATTAATATATTAGATTTAAAACAGGAAGAAATGGAGTTCATCTAACGAATAAGTTTTAGATCATTAAGATTTTTTTGAGTTGTAAAGTGGAGTTAAGGTAAAAATCAGTTATTAGCCGTTATTACTCACTTCAATAAGGTTCATATCCGGATCGCGGAAATAGACAGATCTGATTTTCCCCAGAGCACCGGTTCTTTCGACGATACCTTCTATAATTTGAATGTTTTTCTGTTTCAGTTCTTCCAGCACCTCGTGAATATCCGTTTTTGCAATAAAACAGAGGTCTGCAGAACCACAGGTAGGTTTTTCTGCCTTTGGTTCAAACTCATGACCCTTTTGGTGAAGATTAATCTTTTGGTTCCCGAATGTCAAAGCTTTTCTATTTTCACCGAAAGTGATAGCCTTAAACCCTAGAATAGTAGTGTAAAATTCCACGGTTTTATCAATGTCTGCTACGGTAAGCACGATGTGGTCCAGGTTTTCTATTTCCATTTTCTTTGTTTTAATTAATTCAACGAATGATTTTGTGAAAATTTGTGTTTGAAATTGTGCTATTTGTGTTTTATTTTAATTACACTTATTTATAGGTCAGTATATTGTTTTTTAATTTTAAAACAATAGTTTTGATATAAATTTAACAACTATGGACTGGGAGCTACTTTTTTTCGTCTTTATTCTCCTGATCTTCGCAGGGATATCTTACCTTCTTACGCGTTTTTTTAACCGATGGACCGCAAAATCTCAATATAAAACTGCATGGAATGTGTTGATCTTCGTTGGATCATTGGCATTACTTCTGTTCACCTCATTTGTTATCTTTATCAATACCGTCAGTTTCGAGCGGTAATGTATTTTTACGTATAATAAAAAATGCTACAGAAAGATTGATTGCCATGGAAAGCCAGACATTCAGTCCGTAAAATAGTTCATAATCATACAGGTTTTCCTTATAGAACAGATTTTTTATAATTCTGAACGTAATAGCCGTAATAGTTACTGCATAGCTTAAGATCATATACTTTTTATGTCCGGCAATATGTCCTCTTTTAATCAAAAGAACAGCCTTAACCGTAAAATATGCCCAGAGAATATCCTGTAAAATAAATCCGGTAATTCCAATCATTCCACCATTTGAAAATAGGCCCAGTACAAAGCATGCCGGAACATTGATGATCAGAATATTGTAAACATACATCTTTCCTATCCATTGATGCAGCTTCCTGTTTTCCATTAAAAACCGATTCGAGAATTGGGTAAGCCCTGCCAGAAGACAAAGCGTGATCGAAAAAATATGAATGTAAAAAAAGGTCATCCAATATGGATTGCCAACCACTTTTTGCTTGAACATCAGGAAACCCACATTTTTATCAAAACCTGTATATTGGGAGATTACTTTCAGCATCAGGATGCTGAAAATCACAACGGCAGGGATGGCAAGTACCCTGATGATTTTTATCCCAAGAGATCTGTTCATCTGTTTTAGCGACTAATATTTTTACACATTATTTCAATAAAGCCAGTGCAGGCAATCATTTTTTTATAGAATACTTTTAATCCGTAAATGTTGCAACAGCATAATGGTTTTGGCATCCATGATCTCACCGGTATCTATCATAGAAAGTGCCTGATCAAAAGGAAGTTCCAAAACTTCAATGTTTTCACCTTCCTCTTCAAGTCCGCCGCCATCAGTGATCTTCATTTCAGCAGAATATTCCGCCGTGAAAAAATGCAGGATCTCCGTTACAGAGCCTGGCGACATATAGGCTTCAAATACTTTTTCTACTTTTGAAATTTTATATCCTGTTTCCTCTTCAGTCTCTCTTTTGATGCATTCCTCGGGATTATCATTATCCAATAGGCCGGCACAGGCTTCGATGAGCATTCCCGTTGTATTTCCATTGATGAAAGTGGGCAGCCTGAACTGTCTGGTTAAGATCACAGTCCCTGCCACTTTGTTATAAAGCAGGATAACCGCACCGTTTCCTCTGTCGTAGGATTCTCTGCTCTGGGTTTCTGTGGTTCCGTCCTTCTTGGCAATGCTGTAAGTGACTTTGTTTAATGTATACCAGTTATCAGAAAGAATTTCTGTTTTAAGAATATTGATGTTAGGAGTATGCATAGTTTTTAAAATCTTTTGAATAATTTTTTATTTGGTTTGATTGTGAATTAATAAATTTTCCAATGCTTTCTTCAGATCAGGAAACTGAAACTGGAATCCGGAATTCAGGATTTTCTGTGAAGAAGCCCGGGAACCTTCCAGCAAAGCATCTGCCAGTTCTCCAAACATTAGTTTTAGAACAAATGATGGTACATTAGGCATAAACAAAGGTTTCTTCAGAACTTCAGCGATCTTTTTCGTCAAATTTTCATTGGTGGTGTGTTGGGGAGATACTGCATTGTAAGCCCCGTCTATATTGGTGTTTTTCAAAGCTGCCTCATAAATAGAGCAGATATCATCAATATGAATCCATGGCATATACTGCTTTCCACTCCCTAAAGCTGATCCTATCCCGTATTGTATGGTTGGGAGCATTTTCTTTAATGCGCCATCTTCTTTGGAAAGGACCACAGCTGTCCTTATTTTGACCACTCTTTCGGCAAGATTCTGTTCTTTAAAATCATCTGCCGCTCTTTCCCATAAAACCACCACTTCGCTCAGAAAATCATTTCCGGGTGGATCTTCTTCCGTATAGATTGTATTGGTCGTTACCGTTCCGTAATAATTGATCCCTGATGCGGAAATGAAGGATTTAAGCTTGATATTTTTCTTTCTTAAAGTTTTCAATAGAAGTCCCGCTGAATCTACACGGCTGGAAATTAATTCCTTTTTTCTCTCATCAGTCCAGCGCTTTTCAGAAATGTTGGCTCCGGCTAGGTGAATGATGTGGGAAACATTGTCGAGAGCAGACTCATCGATTATTCCATTTTTGATGTCCCATTCAAAATCATGGTCATGCTTTTTCTTTCGGGTCAGGAATCTTACAGTATATTCTTTCTCTATTTTTTTAGACAACTCACGGGCGATCATACCGCCAGCACCAGTTATCAGAACGATTTCTTTCATAATACTCTATTTTTGGATGGTGTGGAATTAAGCCTGATTTCTTACAATCAGAACAAAATCTTCTTCTAAAAATTTATAACCGTAATCATAAATAAACCTGTATTCAGAGCCGTTTTTATAAACTTTCAGATTGGTGAAATAATCAAAATCAAAACCTAAGCCATCCATTCTGGATCTTGCAATTTTTGCTTTACCATCTGTATTCAGTTCCATAAGGATACGGTAGTTTTTGCGAAGTTTGTTATTTACATTCCGCATCAGATTGGTAGAATCTTTATTCTGCTTATTATTGTAGGCATTCCGGCAGGCATCATTGCAGAATTTTTTATCAGACCTTCCGATAATTTTTTCGCCACATTCAAGACATTCCATGTTTTTATTTTTTCATTTTGTGTGTATGCTCATGTTTTTTTCTTAGTAACCTTTTGAAACTGCTGTGGGAAGGGTAACTTCTGTTTGCGGTCATATTGTTGAATAATAAAGCTGTAATAAGAAGAATGATACAGCCTGACAGAACAGGAGAAAGAACGTACCAGTATCCAAGTTCAGGAATCTTTCCTACAGAACTCACCGCGATCAGCGCAGTGGCTCCTCCTGGTGGATGAAGCGTTTTGGTATATTGCATCAGGACAATAGAAAATGCTACGGCCAGCGGTGCAGAGAGCCAGATGATATCAGGAACAATCTTATAAATCGTAACTCCTACAATAGCTGAAATAACGTGTCCACCGACCAGATTTCTGGGCTGAGCCAAAGGACTCTGGATAGCTCCATAGATCAGAACACTGGATGCTCCGAAAGATCCGATCAGGAATATATTTTCTGTAGCAGATACGGAATGGGACTGGATAAAGGCAATGAGGCCAATTCCTACGAACGCTCCAAGAAATGACCAGAAATGTTCTTTGTAGTCAACGAGTGTTTCCTTATATATAACGTATTTTGAAACTCTGAATGTTCTTTTGATAGTCTTCTTCATTAATCTTCTTTATTTTTTATTATTTGAATTAAATTTTTTACAAACGGTTGGGTATATATTCCATCTTTATCATGATCAGGATCCAGAACGGTGATTTCTATTCCAAAGCATAGGGGAGAATGGACCAAAGGTTTCAGGATTTCCCTTAGATTATCATAATCGATTCCGTCTTCCATTCTGCTGTCTACGGCAGGCATTAGTTCATCATTCAGAACATCCACATCAAGATGAATGAAAAATCCAGCCAGTGCTTTGCTGTTGACCATTTTTAGAAAATCTTCTGCCGTTTTTCCGAAACCATTTTTTCTAAGCTCGTACAGATCAAAATAATGGATATCAGAATTGGTGATCTGTTGCACATATTCATCGTCATCTGTTTCTGCATTTCCGGCACAGTAGACATTTTCTTCCAAAAAGTAAGGCCTGAACCCTTGAATATTGGTTAATTTTTCATGTCCTGTTCCTGTAATAATAGCAAGATCCATTCCTGCGGCAGCAGAGGTTTCGGAAAGATGAGCCGGAATAAAGTCAGTATGCCCATCCAGATAAAATAATCCAAAATTTCCAAGCTTCTTTAAGGCGAGAGCAGTTCCTATCAGAATACTGCAATCACCACCAAGCATGATGCTGAACGTATTTTTCTGATGATTCTTCGAGATAAAATCTACCTGTTTTTGGGCATAGTCAATGATAGTTTCTGCATTTAAAACACCTGATTCCTGATCAGGTTCCATCAAATAGTCTGGTGCTTCCAGTCTGAAAATATGGTTAGGATTGATTTCTTTATGAAAATCAAATTTTCTAAACCAGTCCGGAAGTCTTTTTACACCGGGCTCATTTTCGTGATCCTTTTTTCTAAGCCCGAGATTGAGAGGGAATTCAAAAATATCGATATTCCTTTTCATAGATGATGTTTTCCCAAAGGTACGGAATTATCCGTTTGAAAACGGGTAAAACTATATGTAGCAATGTTTTTTCAATCGTTTTTAATTATAGAGGTCATTTAAACTTTTTTAGATTTATAAAATTTGTTCAGAG
This sequence comes from Chryseobacterium antibioticum, assembly GCF_012927325.1. GTDB lineage: Bacteria > Bacteroidota > Bacteroidia > Flavobacteriales > Weeksellaceae > Chryseobacterium > Chryseobacterium antibioticum. The sequence continues at coordinate 60,451 of NZ_JABBGI010000011.1, forward strand.
CTATAACCATAAAAGCGATATAATTAAAAGACTTCCAACTCGATACTGTTGTGTCAAAACGATTAAGCAATGATCGAAAACTATCTAACCAAGCATTAGTTCTCTCTATAGCATATCTTTCCCTATAATATCTTTGTCTAGTACTTGGTACATCATTGGCTTGCTTTCTTTTTTTATGTTTCGCAACACAAAAATAAGCAAGCCTTTTTTATAGGAAAAGTTTAAATGACTTCAGTACTATTCTTAGGATAATCAAGAAAAATAATGAAATTGTTTTAAAATTTTATTTGAAAGAAATTGATTGTTATTTTTTATTACTTGATTTAAAAAAGAACAGCTAATTTTTTAAACTTAAAAATAGAATATTATATATCGAAATGTATTGAAGTTCATATCTATATTTAATAACAAATGATTTAATAAAGATTTAAAAAAATATAAGACAACAAACGACTACAAGCGAATTTAAATAGTTTATAACCGATTAAGATGCTGCACCGTGACAATCTTTGCAACAGAGATTTGAGAAACACAGTGAACGTCTCTGATCTGAATTATTAATCTTAAAAATTTAAAGCTATGTCACTAAGAAACAAAGTAACATTAATTGGTTACACAGGAAAAGAAGTTGAAACCGTAAACTTCGAAAGCGGAAACGTAAAAGCAAGCGTGTCTCTAGCAACGAGCGATCATTACACCAATGCAAAAGGCGAAAAAGTAGAAGAAACACAATGGCACAATCTGATCGCCTTTGGAAAAGCAGCGGAGATCCTTCAGAAATACGTACCCAAAGGAAAAGAAATTGCTATTGAAGGAAAGCTTACGTACAGATCGTACGATGATAAAGATAGCGTTAAGCGATATATTACGGAGATCAGAGTAGATGAAATTCTTCTTTTGGGAGGTAAATAATTCTAAAAACACAAATGATGAAAGTAAAAGTTTTTAAAATCAGACTTCCTGAAGAATTTCTCTACAAAGATCAGAAAATGCTTGATCACTTTCTGGAAGCAAACGAAATTATAAAAGTGGAAACCGCTTTTGTAAATGATGAATCTTATTGGTCTGTTGTCCTGTATTTTGAAGAGCTGAAAACGGCTAAAAATATAGTGAAAGAACCAAAGGCAGTAAAATACTCTGCAGATAATGATGTTTTAAACTCCGATGAAGAGAAAATTTTAGATGCCCTGAAATACTGGAGATCAGAGAAGGCGAAAGAACAGAATCTCCCCACTTATTTTATTGCGAGCAACAAAGAACTGATGTCTGTAGCTAAGTATAAGCCTGTGAAAAAAGAAGAGCTGCTTGAGATCAAAGGTTTCGGAAAACATAAGATTGAAAACTATGGTGAAGAGATCCTGGAAATCATTGAAAGCGTCTGATTTTTTAGATTAAATAATGATTAATGCATCGAGAGCTGGGGAAGATTTCTTCCTCAGTTTTTTATGTTTCGGAAAAGTCCTTTCAATTCCTTATTTTTGCATATATCAAAATGACATACAGCAAATGAAGCCAAGTTTAGCAAAAGGAACGAGAGATTTTACAGCACAGGAAGTTTCCAGAAGAAAATATATCATCAATATTTTACAGAATAATTTCGAGTTATTCGGATTTCAACCGTTGGAAACGCCAAGCTTTGAAAATCTTTCTACTTTGACAGGAAAGTACGGAGAAGAAGGGGACCGACTGATTTTTAAAATTTTAAATTCAGGAGAGTACGCCTCGAAAGTGAATCAGGAAGACTGGGACAATAAAAACCATCAGAAACTGATTTCACAAATTTCAGATAAAGCCCTTCGTTATGACCTTACCGTACCTTTTGCGCGATTCGTGGCGATGAATCATGGAAAACTTACATTCCCATACAAGCGTTACCAAATTCAGCCTGTATGGAGAGCAGACCGTCCGCAGAAAGGAAGATTCAGAGAGTTTTACCAGTGTGATGCGGATGTGGTAGGAAGCGAAAGTTTGCTACAGGAAGTGGATTTGGTTCAGCTGTATCTGAAATCGTTTTCAGATCTTAAAATTCCTGTTACCATCCATATGAACAACAGAAAGATTCTTTCCGGTTTGGCAGAATATGCTGGTATTACAGAGAAACTGATTGAATTTACTGTGGCCTTAGACAAACTTGACAAGATCGGGAAGGAAGGGGTAGTAAAGGAATTATTGGAAAGAGAAATTTCTCAGGAATCTATTGATAAATTAGAATTTTTATTCAATCAGTCGGATGATGCACTGGAAAACCTTCTTCAGTTAAAAGAGAAGTTTGCAGATAGTGAAATCGGACTGAAAGGAGTGGAAGAACTTGAATTTGTCCTTACCCAATCTTTAAATCTTGGAGTAGATGTGCAGAACCTTGTGTTCAATATTACGCTGGCCAGAGGTCTGGATTATTATACCGGAGCTATTTTCGAAGTGAAAGCGGATGAGGTAGCGATGGGATCTATCGGCGGCGGTGGAAGATATGATAATCTTACCGAAGTTTTTGGAGTTAAAAATATTCCAGGAATTGGTGTTTCGTTTGGTTTGGACAGGGTTTATCTTGTGATGGAAGAGCTTAATCTCTTTCCAGAAGAAGCTTCAACTCAAGTAGAGTACTTGTTTGCTAATTTCGGAGGAGAAGGAACGGTAGAAGCTTTAAAACTGATCATGCAGCTGAGACAAAAAGGAATTTCTGCTGAACTTTATCCGGAAAATGCCAAACTGAACAAACAGTTTACCTATGCGGAAAAGAAAGGCATTAAAAACCTTGTTTTCTTAGGAGAAGAAGAAATTAAAAACGGAACGGTTACTTTTAAAGACCTTGCTGCCGGAGAACAGAAAACACTTTCTTTGGAAGCGTTTTTGAAATAAGCACAAAAAATGATGAAAAAAAACATTTTCTTTTTATCGATGAGCATTTGTCTTCTTTCTTGTAATGCTCAATCTATTTCTAAAAAAGATAGAGACAGAGTGATAAAAGAATTAGAATATATTAAGAAAGTTGATCAGGAATATGCAGGAATTCCTCCACAAATGTTTAAAAATAAATATGGTGAGAAAAATGCATGGAAGATATTTTTAGCTAAAAGAGATAGTATAAGTTTAGATAATCAGGAACGAATCAAAAAAATGTTTTCAAAATATGGTTATCTTGGCTTTGATAAAGTAGGAGAGGAAGCATCAAATAATTTTTGGATTTCAATACAGCATGCAGATAATGATATTGAATTTCAAAAGCAAATGTTAGATGAGATGAGGAAAGAAGTTGTAAAAAATAATGTACGTAGATCCGACTACGCACTACTGGAAGATCGAGTAAATAAAAATTTAGGCAAAAAACAAAGGTTTGGATCTCAGTTGGATTATAATAATTTAGAGCAAGCTGTTCCTAAAAATGGATTAGTAGATTCAATAAATATTGATAAATTAAGAAAAGAATTTGACTTGGAACCATATAAAGATTATCTCAATCGTATGACACAAAACCATTACAGGATGAATGAAAAATTGTTTTTAGAGAAAGGAATAAAATTCCCAAAACTCTATAAATAATCAAAAATAAAACGACTGATTATGAGTGAAAAATCAAGACTTGACGAAATAAAAGATGAGCTGGAGACATTAGATATCAATCCAACCATTTTTGCCAGAAAAGAAATTCATGCATTGCCGGAAGTACTTTCAGAGAATGAAAAAATTGTGTATCTGATTGAAGGAAGAAATAAATTGACCAATCATCATATCGTTTTAGTAGCCACTGAAAGAAGATTGATTTTTGTGGACAAAGAATTCATGTATGGATTGAAAGTAGAAGATTTTTCTTACGATAAAGTCAGCTCTATACAGTATGAAAAGTCTTTGATGCTGGCCTCCATAGATATTCATATCTCGGATAATATTCTTGAGATCGATAATGTTGGGAAATATTATGCAGAATTATTTTGTGAGAAAGTAAGAGGTTTTATGGCCCGTCCCAAAGAATATTTTCAAAGTCAATCCGAACCTACAGTTTTGGATCAGTTAGAACAATTGGGAAGACTAAAGGAAAGTGGAATTTTAACAGAGGAAGAATTTACTGCACAGAAGAAAAAACTGATAGAGAAGCTCTAAAATGAGATTAATGGAAAATATAGAATATCAGATCAGAAAAATGAATCCCGATCTTTTTTCATGGGCACAGTCAGAAATGAGTGACTTTTCTGATTTCAGAGGAAGTGTTTTCATCACAAAAGAAAAAATTGCTTGAAAGATTGTAATATTATCTTTCATTGTAAACACAAATTTGTAATTTGGATTAATGCAAATACTGTTTGGCATTAATCATTAAACTATTAAACATAAAACCAGATGAACACTGAATGTTCTTTATGCGGAGTTCCGCTTACATCCATGGATACCCTTTTAGGCGAAAATAAACTTTCAGATGGAGGAATTTTGTGTAATAAATGTCTGAATAAAGCTACTAATATCAATAAAGATCTTGTATCCGACCTTGGAAACTATAGCATTGTCCAGATCAGGAGTATGGTACTGAACGGAGGCGGTGAACAGGAGATGGCCATCGAAACTGAAGAATTTCAAACCATACAGATTGCCCAACCCCGAATTGTTGAAACTCCATCTCAAAGTATTCAGTTCACTTATACAGCAGACGCACCTTCGAGACTTGATGAGATCAAAGACCAAATCGTAGCTACAGGGGCTAAACTCAGCCTTTTCGTAGACAGTGAAGTAGAGGAATTGGTTAATGTTCTTGATAAAGACGAAAAACTTATCGCGATTGCAGAAGGGAAATATCTGTATAACAATCTGGAAGGAATTGTAGTATCAACAGAGAAAAGAATCATTTTCGTTGATAAAAAGTTTTTCGGGGGTGTTTTTGAAAATGAATTTCCGCTTCACAAAGTCAGTTCAGTACAGCATGATACGAGCCTCATGTCTTCAACGCTAAAAGTATATACACCCGGTTTTACGGCTGAGTTTAAACTTTACATAAAGAGTGCGGCAAAAAACTTCTTTGATGCCGTACAGAACTATATCGGCCGTTCTGAGGATCAGATCAGACTTCAACAGATGCAAGTGAAGCTGCAGCAGCAGCAAACGGTACCTCAACCTCAGCAATCTCAGCCGAATTCTGAATCGAAAGAAGCTCCCGCCGTGATTTTTGATCAGCTTGAAAAACTGGGAAAACTTCGCGAACTAGGTGTTCTTACCGAAGAAGAATTTGCCGAACAAAAGAAAAAGCTGCTGGCTAAACTTTAAAATATCATAAAAAATGAGCAATACCTGTGCATTATGCAACGCTGAACTGACGTCCATAGACACGCTTTTAGGCGAAAACAAACTTTCAGACGGAGGCAATCTATGTAATAAATGCCTGGATAAAGTAAGCAGTACCCATCAGGAACTTCTGTATAACCTCAATGCGTTTAGTATCAATGATATCAAAAGTCTTGTTCAAACAGGAAAAATAGAACCGGAAACAGAACAACTCCAAAAAAGAACAGAAGAAGTTCAGATGAATAGTTTGGTCCAGTTTATAGAACTAGGTGATATGCCTCATGATCTTTATAAAAGAAGACTGAAAGAAATAAAATATCAAATGGAGCAGATAGGCGCCAACCTTTCCATGTTTGCAAAAGGGGAAATCAAAGAATTGCCACGTATACTTGCCGTGGATGAAGTCATTTTGGCGGCAACAGATGCCCAGTTCTTAAAGACAGTGGATGCAGGCGTTTTACTTGTCACTCCCAAAAGGATTGTTTCTGTCTCAAAGGCTATGTTTGCACCGGTAAAGGTGAATACCTACCCCAATGAAACCATCACTGAAGTAAGTTTTGTAAGCAATCCGATATCTCCGGTTATTAAATTGCATACTGAAGATAAAGTCGTGGAATTTGAATGTTTCTGTGACAGACTGGATGCGGAAAGGTTTTACGGTTTCATCAACAAAATTTATAATCAGGTTAAAACTCAGCAGCAGATCGCTCCCACAAAAGAAGTACAGTCCAATCTTATTTTTGAACAGCTTGAAAAACTGGGAAAATTAAGAGAAAGTGGAATTTTGACCGAAGAAGAATTTGCAGAGCAGAAAAAGAAATTGCTGGATCAGCTTTCATAAATAAAACCATAAAACACTGGAAACCAAAGTGTCTCATGATATTGTAGAAAAATGGCTGAAGGCATGGTCGTTGTCCAGAAAGCTTCCGCTTCCGGTCAGATATAAATCCGGTTTTAAAGTAGAAGTAGGAGAGGAAAGACAAAAAATACGATATGTTTTTTCTGAACTCAATCATGATTTTATTGAACTCTCAAAACAAATTGATAAACCTTGGACCTATCTTAAAGTCTGCGCTTCGCCGGATGAGGTAAAAAATACCGTATCCGGAAAGTGGATTATACAACCTCCCGGATACATGATGTCCTGTTTCGGACCGATGAAAAATTCTGATACAAATCTTTGTGAAGGCTATCGAATCGAGTATGAAAAATATAATTCTACAACAGTAATCAAAATCATTGCTGAAAACGGTGAACTGGCCTCTATTGGCCGTATTGTACTCGTAGATGATCTGGCTGTTTATGACAGAATTGTAACCGAAGAAAAGCACCAAAGAAAAGGCCTCGCTACTTTCTTGATGCGGGAACTTGAGAAAATAGCCTTATCAAAAGGTATCACTAACAATTTTCTGGTAGCGACAGAGCAGGGAAAAAGGCTTTACGAATCGATGGGATGGGAGCTTTACAGTAATTATACTTCTATCGTTATTCCTGGTATTTGATTTTTCATATAGCAGTTCTGATAATTTATTAAAGTTTAAAAATTAATGAATAAAAAAATAATAGCCATCATTTTTACTTCCATTGTATTGATGTGCAATGCCCAATCCGAAACATACCGTTTTGAACCCCAAGATCTCAGTAAAGAAAGTGAGGTGGTGTCTCTGGATGATGTCAATAAGTTCCCTGAGCATATTTTGGGATGGAAAAAAATGAAGGTATTAAGTATTACTACCAACAGAGAATTCACAGAGCTTCCAAAGGATATAGACCGTCTGGAGAATCTGGAAACATTTGCGATGAGTGGTCGAACAGGGATTGTTAATTTTCCCAGCTCCTTTGCGAGATTAAATAAATTGAAAACAGTGAGTATTTTTTCAGTTTACATGAAACAAATGCCTCCTCAGATCCTCAAACTTAAGAACCTGGAGGAACTCCGGTTTTTCTGTCCGTATTTAGAAAATTACCCCGAAAATCTTGGAGATTTACAGAATCTTAAAATTTTAAGTTTAGCGGGTAGAAATGAGCAGGCCATGAAAGAAAATGCGTTTAAATATCCTCCTTTGTCAATTCCGAAAAGCATTAGAAAATTAAAAAAAGTTGAAACATTTTCTGCTGCTAATAATATGCTGCAAAATCTGCCTGATGAAATTGGAGAAATGAAAAGCCTGAAAACCCTGAATTTATCAAAAAACCATCTGAAAAATCTTCCTGAAAGACTTTCTATGCTCAAAAATTTAACGGAAATAAACTTGGATGGAAACCACTTTAGAGAATTTCCCGTTGCTTTATATTATGTAGAAAATTTAACAAAGATCAGTTATAGCAACAACACGATTACATCTATTCCGGGAGGAATAGATAGAATGAAAAATCTGAAGTACTTTTATGCATCAAAAAGTAAAATTGTTCCTGCGGCTCTAAATGAATTATACAATGCTTCCAATCTGGAGGTTATAGACTTTTCAGATTGTCAGCTGGAAAGTATGCCTCCCGGTATTGAAAAACTTAAAAACCTGAAGCAATTATAATTTTGGGGAAATAAAATTTCGGAAAGTGAAATAGAAAAACTGAGGAGGGCATTACCGGGAGCCAAAATAACCTCTGTAAATCCCTATAAAAAGATTTAAAACATTAGCTATATTTGCCTAAACTATTAAAACCATGGAAAACTACTTAGAAATCAATAAAAACTCCTGGAACGCTAAAGTAGATCCACACCTGAAGTCGGATTTTTATTTTGTTGATGAATTTTTACGGGGTAGAAGTTCACTCAATTCGATAGAACTTGATCTTTTAGGAGATGTCAGAGGTAAAAGTATTCTGCATTTGCAGTGTCATTTTGGACAGGACTCTATTTCCCTATCAAGAATGGGAGCGGACGTGACAGGCGTAGATTTGTCAGACAAAGGAATTGAAGCTGCACAGGATCTTACACAGAAGTGCGAAACTGATACAAAATTTATCTGTTCGGATGTTTATAGTCTGTCAGATATTCTGGATGAAAAATTTGATATCGTCTACACGAGCTACGGGGTAGTAGGCTGGCTTCCTGACCTCGACAAATGGGCAGGATTGATTAATCATTTTCTAAAACCGGATGGGAAGTTCGTGATGGCAGAGTTTCATCCTATCGTCTGGATGTTCGACGATGATTTTACAAAAGTAGCCTACAACTATTTTAATGAAAAGCCTCTTGTAGAAACCTATGAAGGAACCTATGCAGATAGGTCGGCGGATATTGTTCAGGAATATGTGATGTGGAACCATTCTTTAGCTGAGGTTTTGCAGAATTTGATCAATCACAAGATAGAGCTGGAGATTTTTCAAGAGTTTGACTGGTCGCCATATCCGTGTTTTAATCATGTAGAAGAATTTGAAAAGGGAAAATGGAGGATTTTACATTTAGGGAATAAAATCCCTATGGTGTATAGCTTGAGAGGGCAGAAGAAGTAAAACTTTTTTTGTTTATACCATAAAAAAGTCATCATAATCCTAAGACTATGATGACTTTCTATATATGAATGTTAAAAAAACTAATCTGCTCTTAGTTTAAAGAATCTTCAGCTTTTGTTTTAGCCTCATCTACTTTGTTCTGAACTTGGGATGCAACGTCATTGGCTTTGCTTTTTACGTCATTTCCCCATTTGTTTAAATTATCCTTTGCAGTATTGATTTTATCTTTTACAGCTTGTTGCTCTTCAGGAGTAGAATTTTTATATTTCCAAAATGCTATTGCACCGATACCTAATAAAGCTAATAATCCTTTTGTCTTATTTCCCATGATTTCTATTTTTAAAATGTTGTATTTAAATTAAAATTTGTTACTGATAAACATGTAAAATACGTGCCAAAAAATTCAATCAGATGATAAAAAAATGTTAAAATTATTGGAAGACCTGAAAACTTTCACCATCGAAACTTGCAAAGACCATCGTAGGATAGGAATCCTGATGGTACATATTTCCATCTTTATCAATGGCAATAGCTCCTGCAAAGCCATCAATCGTTTTAAGTTCCGTAAATGTCTTATTAAAAGCCTGTTCCAGACTCATCCCATCTGTAGTTCTGGTGACTATTTTTGCGGCTGTGGCATTGCTTACAATATCTTCTCCTACGCCCGTGCAGCTCACCGCACAAATAGAATTGGCATAATTTCCGGCCACTGTGGCTGAATCTGAAATTCTCCCGGGAATCTCAAAACCTTTTCCGCCAGTGGATGTCGCTACGGCCAGTTTTCCTTCTTTATCCAGAGCCACACAGCCTACAGTTCCTTTTCCGCCGGTCTTAAGTTTAGCTTCATACTCACTTCTTCTTTGAGGAATCTCAGTTGAGAAGTTTTCAAAGCCATGTTCGGATGCATACGTTTTGGCACCGTTTCCGCCAAGAACCCTGTCATCTTCTTTGATCAGTTCTTTCGCTACAAAAATAGGATTTTTGACATCCTGAAGGTTGATGACACCGCTTAGCTTCTGAGTTTCTCCATCCATGATAGCTGCGCTCATCCGGATCACACCATCGCTCTGAATCTGGGAACCTATACCCGCATTGTACAAGGGATCGTCTTCCAAAAGAGAAACGGCATAAGCTGCTGTATCAAAAGCGGAATGGGACTGAAGATACTCAAAGGCTTTCTGTGTTATATGTTGTAAAGAATCTTGTTTTGCTGTTTTTACTTCATGGCTTTGGTCGCTTTCAGAGAAAAAACCGCCGTGGATTATTATTTTCATATGTTGTAGGTGTCAATTGTGAAAGTCAATTGTCAATTTTAAAGATAAGGTTAAAAATTTTAGCTGGTGAAATTCACCATTCACCATTTACCATTTACCATTAACTTTTATTTATCCTGCGGTATCGGATTAAACTGAGAATTCTCGATCGTAAGTTTCTTTGTGGTAAGATCGTAATGGTCATTCATAGACATTACGTGTACAGTAAGATTGTCGATTGAAATAGGTTCGCCCAGATTGATATTGGTAAGATTGGTATCTTTAATGAATCTTCCGTCTACCAGAATCACAAGTCCGGAACCTACAGCAGTCATTATATCATCGTGGATAAAAAGCCCGGTATCTTCACCCAATCCAATTCCTAATGTTCTTGGATTGTTGACAACCGCCTGGAAAAGACGTCCGATTCTGCCTCGCTGAACAAAATGCGTATCGATGATTACATTATCGATCAAACCAAGTCCTTGTGTTGTTTTGATCTCTCCCTTTAAAAGTGATTCAGAGCTGCTTCCCTGATAAATCATATTTTCAGAAGCGGCGGCAGCACCTGCAGAAGTTCCTGAATAGATGAAATCCTGCTCCTGGTATTTTAGTAAAATAGTATCATGAAATCTTGTTCCACCCAGAATAGAAGTCAGCCTAAGCTGATCTCCACCAGTGAACATTACCACATCAGCTGCATTGGCTCTTGCGGCCATAGCATCAGAATTGGCCTCTTCACGGTTGTGGATGTCAAGGATATTTACATTTTTAGCACCGAGAAATTCAAAAGCTTTTTTGTATTCGGTACCTACAATTTGAGGGATTTGGGAGGCTGTCGTTACAATTTCGATGACAGAGTTTTCCTTATGCTTTGATTCGTTAATGATCTTTCTCAAGATGCCTCTTTCAAAGAAATTAAGGTTTTTTTCAATGTTCTGATCGAAATCGGTTTCTGCAAAGCTTCCTTTGTTTACAGCTCCTCCGATAATAATTAATTTTCCAACGGGTCTCATCATATGTGCAAATTTAAAAAATATTTAACATTTGGCGAAATCTGTGCCACATTTAAATGGTTTTTAATGTTTTAGGATTGTTAATTTATTTTAATTCTTTTTTGAGAAATGTTTAAACGTGGTATAGTTTCGTTTAGGGTTTTACATTATCTTTGATTTTTGAAGGAGTTATTGTTAACTGATAAAAATGCAAATAGATTATGAAAATTGAGAAGATACAGGCACTACGCGGCCCAAATATCTGGAGTATCAGAAGAAAGAAGCTGGTACAGATGAGATTGGATCTGGAAGAAATGGAAAATTATCCAACGAATAAGATCGACGGTTTCAGAGAAAGAATCCAAAAACTTATTCCATCTCTGATCACCCACAGATGTTCAGAAGGAGTAGAAGGCGGATTTTTTCATAGGATAGAAACAGGAACCTGGATGGGACATGTCATCGAGCATATAGCGTTGGAAATACAGACGCTGGCAGGGATGGATGTAGGTTTCGGAAGAACCAGGGAAACAAAATCACCGGGAATATATAATGTTGTCTTTAATTATATTGAAGAGAATGCCGGGATCTATGCCGGTGAAGAAGCTGTGAAAATAGCACAGGCTTTAATCGATGATCAGGAATATGATATCCAGGCTTGTATTCACAAATTGAAGGAAATCAGAGAACGTGTCCGTCTGGGACCTTCTACAGGAAGTATCGTAGAAGAAGCTGTTTCCAGAAGAATTCCGTGGATCAGATTAGGAACAAACTCTTTGGTACAATTAGGTTACGGGGTGAATCAGCAGCGTTTTCAGGCTACTATTACCGGAAAAACAAGCTCCATTGCGGTAGATATTGCATGCAATAAAGAACTGACAAAGAAAATGCTTCACGATGCTGCCATTCCGGTTCCGATTGGAGATCTGATCATAGATGAAGAAGGTTTAAATGATGTTATAAGAAGAATAGGTTATCCTATCGTTTTGAAACCACTGGACGGAAACCACGGAAAAGGTTCTTCCATTAATGTAAACGATTGGGAAGCTGCAAAAATAGGATTGGAACATGCCCAAAAATATTCAAGAAAAGTAATTGTAGAAAAATACATTACCGGATATGATTTCAGGGTGTTGGTCATTAATAATAAAATGGTGGCTGCAGCAAGAAGAGTTCCTGCTCATGTAGTAGGTGACAGTGAAATGACTCTTCAGCAGCTTATAGATAAAGAAAATAGCGATCCGAGAAGAGGATACGGTCATGAAAATGTCCTTACAGAAATAGAAGTGGATAAAGATACCATGGAACTTCTTGAAAAGCTTCATTATACCCTTGAAACGGTTCCTCAGAAAGGAGAAATCGTGTATCTGAAGTCAACGGCTAATCTTTCTACGGGAGGAACATCCATAGACGTTACAGATATGGTGCATCCGGAAAATATAACAATGGCTGAAAGAGTCTCTAAGATTATAGGTCTGGATGTCTGCGGTATTGATATTATGGCTGAAAACCTTACACAGCCCCTGAAAGAGAGCGGAGCTGCCATTATTGAAGTGAATGCAGCACCGGGATTCAGAATGCACCTGGCGCCAAGCGAAGGTCTTCCCCGAAATGTAGCTGCTCCGGTGGTAGACATGCTGTATCCTCCCGGAAAACCTTATACCATTCCTATTATTGCCGTGACAGGAACGAATGGTAAAACAACGACAACGAGACTGATCTCGCATATCGTAAAAAGCAACGGCTATAGAGTAGGTTTCACGACTTCAGACGGTATTTATATTCAAAATACCATGTTGACAAAAGGAGACACTACAGGGCCGCTTTCTGCTGAATTTGTTTTAAAAGATCCTACCGTTGAATTTGCGGTTCTGGAAACTGCCAGAGGCGGTATTCTTCGTTCGGGACTAGGGTTTTCACAATGTGACATCGGGGTTCTGACCAATATTGAGGAAGACCATTTAGGATTAAATGACATTCACAACCTGAAAGACCTTACCAAGGTAAAAAGAGTCGTTCTGGACAGTGTGAAGAAAAACGGATGGAGCGTACTGAATGCCGACAATGAATATTCAATGAAGATCATGAATGATATCGACAGCAATATCGCGATCTTCAGTATGGATGAAAATAATCCTCATATTGTAAAATTTGCTAAAGAAGGACGGATCACCTGCATTTATGAAGAAGGTTTTGTAACCATCAAAAAAGGAGACTGGAAAATCAGAATAGGAAAAGCTAAGGACTTCCCGATTACTATGGAGGGAAAGGCCCGATTTATGATCGAAAATGTTTTGGCAGCAAGTTTAGCGAGTTACCTTTATGGTTTCGGAATTGAAGATATTTCCAATTCTCTGAGAACTTTTATTCCAAGTGCGCAGCTTACACCGGGAAGACTGAATATTTTTAAATTCAAAAGCTTTAAGGTGTTGATTGACTTTGCACACAATCCTTCCGGTTATGAGGCCATCGAAGATTATCTGAAAAATGTAGAAGCTACAAAGAAAATAGGTATTATTTCAGGAGTAGGAGACAGACGTGACAGTGATATCAGAGAGTGCGGAAAAATAGCAGGAAGAATGTTTGATTATATCATCATCAGAAACGAAAAGCACCTGAGAGGACGGACGGAAGAAGAGATCAACGGGCTCATTATCGACGGGATCAACGAAGCTGGAAGAGATGTAAGCTATGAGATCATTCCTAAAGAAATAGAAGCCTTAAAACATGCTATGGGAATGGCTGAAGACGGAACTTTTATTACCGCTTTAAGTGATGTTATTTCGAATGCAATCGACCTTGTACAGGAATATCAGGCAAGGGAAATTCTCGAAGACGATAAAAATTCATAAAGTAAACTAATCTATTATACAAAAAACGGCTGAATTTTCAGCCGTTTTTTTTTATTTTAAATATCTAGTTTTAAGATCAGTATTTGCTTTGAAAAACAGACAGATTAAACAACTTTTATTTCAAATCAAATAATAATTTAGCTTTTTGAAGATACGATTCCGGGCTTTGAGAAACATCAATAAAATATACAGTCTGCCATTTTTGGGTAGCTTGAGCCTGTTTACTTTCCGTAAGATCCCAGCCTGGATAGACCCTGATTCCTCTTTTTCCAATCCTGTTTCCGTGAGACAAAATTGCTTTTTCGACAAGTATTTCCTTCGGGAAGATAAAAATGCCTTTGTCATCATCTTGTGATGCAGAGATCAAATAGAAATCAAAGGGATCATCCGAATCAAATGGAGCCGTTTCTCCGCCTTCATTCCGTTTCCAGATGGTGACGAACTGACCGGTTTTAGTCGGCGTTATTTTAGACGTACGGAATTTAATATTCAAACCATTTAATACAAAACTACAGCCGGAATACTCTCTGGATTCTTTATCTTCCTCTGCATGTAAAAGTTTCAGTCCAAGCGGCTGAAAAATTGTTTCATCAACATTTTTAAGGGTCATTATTGATCTCTCAGATTTAAAGATGGTTGTTTTGTTTATTAGATCGGTGTTCAGTTTATTCCTCAACAAAAAATGCATTAGAACTTCCGATCCATATGGCATCTTTCTTGTTAAAATCTACATTCACCATAGCTGCTTTTGTCATTCTTCCCAGATTTTCCAGAAGAATAGGGCGTTCCTCATCTTCATGCCATAAATACAGCAGTCGGATCTCTGCTTTTGAAAACTCTCCGTTAATATCTTCAAAAATAGGCTCGTAAGTTACTTTTCTCTGTAAAATATAGTTTTCTTTATCTTCAATAGCCTCTGTGATTTCTTTTGTAGGATTTAAATTAACACCACTTCCTGCAAACGAAAACAAAGGTTTCAGAACAAAGTTGTCAAGATTTTCATGCTCCGGAAATTCATGCAGAAAATAACTTTTCGGAACAAACTGATGCTTCAGCATTGGTAGAAGGAATTTAGAGATTTTAAAGAACCAGTTGGGGTGCGTGATCCATTTTACGTCAATATCTTCACGGAAATCAAATCCTGCTTTTAAATCTGGAATTCTGTCCAGCTCATCAAAGATGACACGGTTATAGATTCTTTTGATCTCAACAAGTTGTCCATCGTTTTCATAGAAGAGCTTTCGGCCTTCTTTTTTTACTTTCGTAAGGCATACGGTTTTTATCCCTAATAACTTTTCTGTTAATGTAAAATCTATTGCTGTTTTCTGTTTCTCCGGAAATATTTCAAGAAGAATAACATGTTCAGGATTTTCGTCTCCTATGATCAGTTTTTTTAAATGATTTGTGAATTCATCATCAGGCATTTTGTTTCTGAGCTCCGAAAGAAAAGGGTAGAACTCACAAAAGGTTTCTTCAAAAGTTTTCTGAAAGGCATATAGTGATGGAAAAGCCTGCAGCTCTATCAGTTGTGGTTCTATTTCTCCGTTTTCACTTCTGCAGATTCCGAAATCTATCGTGAAAAAATGGGGTTGAAGAGTGTCGTTGGGAACCCTGCAATTTTCAGGAACGGCCTTATAAAGATTCTCAGCAGGAAGTTCCTTGATTTGGTCTATAATACTGTCGCTGGCATCAAGAAGTTTATTTTTAAATTCATGAGAAAGAAAAAGCGGACTTTCTGAAATTCTGAATGCAGGTGCAATACCTCCTTTCTGAGCAAGGCGCTCTTTAAGCTGTTCGTATTTTTCCTGGGAAAACTCCTGGTTGAATTGTTTTCTATATTTTGGGATCATATTTTTTTCTTTGTGGTTTGATTTTAAAAAATCGAACAGTGATTGCCCGATTTTAGTGTATTGTGGTTAATACAATATCATTCTATTAATGATGCTTTGACCCGCTCAGTATGACATCTCTGATGCTAACTGTTTTTTAGCATTGCCCTGCCGGGCGGAGCCGAAGCATTTATTGTATAAAAAGGATTAAGCCAAAACTTTACTTCCTTTCAGAATGTTTTTTTTTGCTGACTGAAGAAATCTTGGCAGGATCTGGCTTCTGGTAAGAATGATCTTGTCTTCATCATCGATTCTGTCTACCGTTTCAAGATACTTTTCCATTCCAAAGTTCTCGATCATTGCCGTTTTATTTTTCTCGTCTTTCAGGTTTTCAATCATGCCTTTTGGATCAGCTTCCGGATGGAACTGTGTTCCAAATATTTCATCAGAGAAACGGACTGCCATTACAGCTCTTTCAAGATTGATATGGGGTCTGGATTTCTCGATAGCCATAATTTCCATACCCAACTCCTCAAAACGGTCTATATTGGGTTCGATGAACTGATAAGCTCTTGAATCAACAGCATAGAAAGGATCCTGAAGGTTTTTGAATAAAAATTCCTTCTCGCCTTCCTCTGTTTTGTGGACCGGCATTACCCCGAAAGAATAAGATCTTCTCTTGCAGATATTACCCAGTTTCCAGTGGATACTTGCCAATTGGAATGAATGGCAGATCAGAAATAGATATTTTTTATCCTCATTGTACTTGTTGTGTTCCAGAACAGCATCCAGAAAACCTGCATATCTGTCTTCCCACTCCAAGCCTTCTCTGTGTGGATTTCCCGGCCCGCCTGAAGAGATAAAAATGTCAAAATCTTCAATGTCCGGCATTTCATTCTTGAACCTTACATCAAATGTTTTGATGATTACATTTTCTTCAGAGCTTTTCTGGAATGCTTCCGAAATCTCTTTAATATTTCTAAAGCCTTGATTGACATGGTTGTTGTTCATATCCACCAGAGCGATTCGAATATCTTTCATACTACTTCATATTTTTTACAAAGTTACCAAAAATATTATGAAGACATTTCGCCATGTGTTATGCCATACTCCGTTTCAGAGATCATATAATCCACTACTTTGGTAAGATCGCCTGTTTCATTAAATACTTTAAGTTGTCTGTCGGCTCCTGTTCCGTTTTCCAAAATGGTCCATGCGTACTCAACCTCTTTTCTGCAGTCGAGCTCATCAACAACATCATCAATGAATTCCAGAAGTTCCTTCAACAAATGCGGATAAGGAACAGATTCTTCTTTTCCGAAATCGATAAGATGGGCCTCGATACCACTTTTGGAAGCTCTCCATTTATTTTCGTTGAGCAACAGTCTTCTGTAGCTTCTGAAACTTAAATTCTGCTGATGAAGTTTATAGATTTTGGCGACCAGACACTGCATGATGGCAGCCATACAAACCGTTTCTTCTATTCGTAAAGGCATGTCGCAAATTCTAAACTCAATGGTAGGGTAGAATGGGTGCACACGAAGATCCCACCATATTTTCTTGGCATTATCTATTGTTCCTGTTTTTACCAGAAGTTCTACATAACTGTCAAACTCAGCCAGTGAATTGAAATAGCTGGGAATACCGGTTCTTGGGAATTTCACAAAAATTTCCTGTCTGTAAGATTTGAAACCAGTATTTCTTCCTATCCAGAAAGGTGAGTTTGTAGAAAGGGCATAGACGTGCGGAAGGAAATAACGCATCACATTCTGAATTCTTACGCCTTCTTCACGGTTGGGGATTCCGATATGTACATGGAGCCCAAAAATTAAATTTCCGCGGGCAACATCACCCATATCATCTACAATTTTATTGTAACGTTCACCGTTAGTAATGGTATTATGTTCCCAGTTTGAAAAAGGGTGTGTTCCTCCTCCGGAAACCCGAAGTCCTTGTTCATGGGCTGTATTGATTAAATGTCTTCTCAGGTTAGTCAGTTCTTCCCTGGCTTCTTTGATATTCTGACAGATGCCGGTTTCCATTTCAATCATGGATTCGTGCATTTCATGCTTTAAATTTTCACTTAAAACCGCTTTGCCACCCTCAATAATTTTCGAAACATGAGATATTAAGTCTCTGCTTTCAACATCAATGATCTGATATTCTTCTTCGATTCCAATAGTAAATTGATGCATTTTTTTTCGTGTTTTTTTGTTTTTTTAATGTTTATTTTACTGAGTCTTTTACAAAAGTACCCCATGAAATATTAGGTTTTCCGGGAACGTATTCTTTAGCTTTTTCAATAGCAAGTTTAGCAGAATGCTCTACAATCCAGGCAAAGTTGTCTTCGCCAACAGAATTTCTGTCCGCATCAGGAGCTGGGTTACAGAAATCGATAGCATATGGAATTCCGTCTCTGATAGCAAATTCTACCGTGTTGAAATCGTACCCAAGCGCTTCGTTCATGGTGATTGTGTAATCATGGATCGTTTTTAATAATTTCTCCAGTTCTTGTCCCTGAGTCTGATGCGTTGTAGCATATCTCAAATGGTGAGGATTACGCGGTTCATACGGCATAATGTGAACGTATTTTTTGCCCAGACAGTAAACCCTGTAATAATCGTCAAAAACAATTTCTTCCTGAACCATCATTACCAACTGTTCGGTCTCGCTTAATTTATTCCAAAGATCATCCGGATTTTCCACCCTGTATACGCTTTTCCAGCCACCGCCGTCATGGGGTTTCATATACGCAGGAAAACCAACATATTCGAAAATGTATTCCCAGTCATGAGGAAATTTAAGGTTTCTGAATGATGTTTCTGAAGTGTCTGAAGGTCTTTCGTGTGAAGGAAGCAGTACCGTTTTAGGAAGTGGAATTCCTAATTTTGACATCAGTGCATTATTGAAAAACTTTTCATCTGCACTCCACCAGAACGGATTATTAATTACATAAGTTCCGTTAAGTGCTGCATTTTTCAAATAAGCTCTGTAAAAAGGAACATCCTGCGAAATTCTGTCGATAATTACTGCATAGCCGTAATCAGCACCTTGTTCTAGTTTGTCGATATTTACCGGTTCAGCAATGATTTCTCCGCCACCCAGTTCATTCACCTTGTCGATAAACGCCCAAGGAAATGTATCTTCCATACCGAATAGAATTCCCACTTTTTTTGCCATAATTTCTGTTTTTAAATTGGTATATGTGTTATTATTTTATCTTCTTAAATGTACTGTTTTTTATGAAAAAAAAGCACCTATAAATGTAGGAAATACCATTCTCCATAATGGCCAGTCGTGATTGATCCATTTTTTTTCGTCGTACCAGAAATCTATTCCTTTTGCCTTCAAGATCTCTGCCATTTCAAGATTTTTATCCTTGCAGATGTCCTGGTCGGAAGTGCTCAGAACAATGTGCATATGCTTGTATTTCCATGCTTCATCATTCTTGACAAATTCCTTCGGACAGTTAAAATAGACCAGCTCATCCGAATATCCATCCATAAAATTTCTGATGCTGAATGCCCCCGAAAGACAAAATAGATGAGAAACTACATCCGGAAACCTGAAAGCAAAATTGGCGGCATGATAACCTCCGAAACTTGCTCCGGCTACCGCTACACGGTGTGTCTTGTGGATCTTCTGGATGTATGGGATAAATTCCTGAATCAGGAACTGCATATACAGCTCATAATTCTTTATCCTTTTCTGGGGTGAAATCTTTTCATCATAGAAACTCCACGCGTCAATGGTCTGAACATTATAAAGCTTTACTTTCCCTTGTTCTATAAACCAATTGATGCTTCCGTTAAGATGGAAATCATGATTTTGGGTGTACTGTCCCTGAGAAGTCGGAAACATAATGATCGGATGACCATAATGTCCTGTAACTTCTACCTTAAGACTTGTTCCTAATATATTCGAATAATAATCTGTATGTTCTATATGCGGCATTGATAAATTTCTTTGATTATAATGTGTTTAGCTTGTCAGTTTACTTTTAGGCGGCAGAATATTCAGCATTTCTGCCTGAATTTTTTCTGCAGCGCTGTCTAATCTTTCCTGTATAATATCCGGATCACTGGATTTGTAGACAATTCCAACGTGGTGATCGATTGGAAGAAACTTTATAGCCTCTTCACTTTCAAATACACTGTAATCTGGATGTTTGTCCTTGATCAGGGCAACGATAAGTCCTGAATAGTACCCTGTAGGTTTTGAGGTTTGGTAGCTGTTTCCACGCAGCAGGGCATCTTCAATTTTTGCCCATTCGCGCCAGATATTAATATTGCTTGAAGCTTCAACAAGATCGGGAATGTGTGCACCACCAACTCTGGAAGAGGTTTCAAGAAAATACCATTTTCCATCAGCTTTTCCCCGGATAAATTCAGTGTGGGTAGCTCCGTTGAGAAGTCCAAAACTGGAAAGAACCTTTGCATTGACCTCATCAAGCGCTTTAAATTCCTCAGAATATCTTCCCAATGTTTTCGATCTGAACACGCCACCTTCATGAGAAACCTGCATAGGTGGGGCCAGATATTTGGAAGCAGAGGTAAAAACAATTTCTTTATTAAAAGTCAGGCTGTCTACATGGTAAACATCTCCCGGCTTAAAGCTTTCGAGCAAAAACAGATGACGTTCCTCTCCGAGCGCATCCAGTTCAGCCCAAAGCTCATCTTTGGATGAAAACTTTTTAATGCCCGATGCGGATGCTTCCGAACGTGGTTTTAATACCCATGGGGCAGGAACCTTTTCTGTAAAGTTGTTGACTTCATCATTATTGAAAACGGCCGTAAACTCCGGAACACTGATTTCTGAATCTTTTGCTTTTTGACGCATGGCCAGCTTATCTCTGAAATACCTGTGTGTAGTTTGACCCATTCCGGGAATACGGAATGTCTCTCTGATCAATGCAGCTTTTTCTACATCATAATCATCAAGTGCCACTACGGCATGTATTTTACGGGTTTTCATCAGATGCGAAAACCCTTGAACAAGATGCTCCAGATTCCAGACAGAAGGCTTTAGCTCAGTCATGTAAAAGACCTCGTCAATAGCATGCCAGGGCCAGTTTTTTTCTTTAAAACTCTCTGATGTTACTAAGATTATTTTATTGCCAAGCTTCTTCATTTCATCCATGAAGTCATAGCCCTTGTAATAGCACGAAATACATACTATAATTTTCTCCTCCATATAATGTTTTTTTATTTTTAGTAAATTATCAAATATGAAAGTAAATTTCTATTGATTAATTGGTATTAAAAATAGAAATAAACTACGTTTTTGAGAATCTATAATCAAGTATACAGAGAAATTTTGAAAAAAACTAATTTTTAGTGATAATTTTCAATTAAATCGGCCAGTAGCTGTACTCCAAAGCCGGTTGCTGCTTTTTCCTTTGCATATCCCGTATTTCCGAAAGCAACGCCTGCGATATCCAGATGCGCCCATTTAGGATGGTTTTCAATAAACTGTTCCAAAAATTTAGCAGCCACAATACAGTCACCAATCGGTTTCATCGAGATGTTTTTAAGGTCTGCGACGTCAGACTGGATATCATCTTTCCAGACATCCCAAAGAGGTAGATTCCATACCCTCTGATTAGTAATATCTCCGGTTTTTATCAGAAGGTTTTTCAGATCATCATTATTGGAAAACATTGCACCACAAGTATCTCCAAACATTCGGACGGAGCTTCCCGTCAAAGTAGCAAGATCAATAAGGAAATCTGTTTTATAGTTTTTGGACAGATAAGAAAGTCCGTCTGCAAGGATCATTCTACCTTCTGCATCTGTGTTCAATACTTCAATGGTTTTTCCGTTATAAGCCGTGATAACGTCGCTTGGAAGGAAAGCATTTTCAGAAATAACATTGTCCGTTATAGGAAGTACCGCAACGATATTCACCGGAAGTTTCATTTCTGCAGCATAGATCAGTGTTCCTATAACTGCAGTAGCACCGCCCATATCAGACTTCATATAGTGCATATTGTCCGGGTTCTTCAGGGAAATACCTCCTGTATCAAAAAGGACGCATTTTCCTACCAGGCCAAATGTTTTGGCATTTTTAACGGTGGTTTTGTATTCTATGATTGTGAAAGCAGCGTCATATGCACTTCCCTGATTGACCGATAAGTAAGCGCCAAGGCCCAGTTCCTCACATTTTTTTCTATTGAATGCCGTGTATTTTAAATCGTATTTCTTTGCTAAATTTTTAAGATACAGACTTAAAATATCCGGTTTTTTAAGGTTGGCAGGTTTGTTCAGCCATTCCTGGCAGGCCGTTTGTCCGTTAGCCAGTGCTTCAGCTTTTGAACTTATCGCATCTAATTTTTTCTGACTTAAATTTTCAAAATGAATCTCAAATTTGGCGTTCCAGAACGCATGTTTTTTATCAAAAGGATAGCTGTATGTCCCTAAAAGTAAACCTTTGACAAACTCCTCAAATTGTTTTTCTTTCAGGAAATCTGCCAAAACAAGGGTAGGAATGGCCTGAAGCTTTTCTTTCTGCGTTTGAGAAAATTTAACAGCTACCTGCTGGATTTCGAAATTCTGAAGCGCAGATTTTCCTAAACCGATCAGATAAGTAATACTTTGGGTATCCGTATGAATGAATACCTCATTTTTCTTTCCGGAGAAAAAAGAAGCCACATTTTTATTGTAATTTTTGCCGGATTTTGTCCATTCTTCTTCCGTAAAAAGTTGAAAGATCTGGGTGTAGTTTTTATTTTTTTTGTTGATTAATTTCATAAGCTTAATTTTTAATGCTCTGTTGTTGTGGTTTTACTTCTACCGGGTTTTCTATGTTGTCATAGAACAGCCATTCAATGGCTCTCGGGAACTCCTGTGACCAGTAAAATTCACTGTGGGTTCCTTCCGGATTGATACTGGTTTTAAATTCAAAATCAAAAAGATTCTTCTTTTCCCAACGTTTTAAATATTCTTCAAAAACATGGATTCTTTTTACCATTTTAGAACCTTCCTGACCGCCACCGTAGAGGTAGATCTTTGTTTTAAAAGGAACTCTGAAGTTCATCATTGGAAAATTATTATTAGGCTCCACCCAAAGCGAAGGGGAGAAAATCAGCAGTTTAGAATAAACCTCCGGATAGAGGAATCCACTGTAAATACTGATCAAAGCGCCCAAAGAGCTGCCTCCGATTCCTGTATTGTCACGATCTTTCTTGGTACGGTAATGTTCATCCACAAAAGGCTTCAGTGTGTCTGTAATGAAGCGAATGTACTTTTTGCCCTCCGATCCATTGGCGACATTGTCGTTATCAAAGATGTATTCCTTGATGCGTTCTTCACTACCATGTTCTATGGCAATAATAATAACGTCACCACGGCCGTATTCCGCAAGGATAGATAGTTTTTTATCGATTTCCCAGTTTCCGTAGCCGCTTCCTTCATTAAAAAGGTTTTGGGCATCCTGAAGATAAAGCACAGGATAGCTTTTGTCGGCAACATAATAATCATACGGAAGAACTGCCCATACTTTTCGGTACCGTTCAAGTTGAGGAATATAGAATTCGTCAGAAATAACTTCTGCAATCGGAAAAAACTCTTTTTTGAAAGGACCCCAGTTGAGCCTCCATTTTTCAATGATATCTGATGTTTTCCCCTTTGCTTTTTCAGCTTTGCGGTTGGGTGTGATATTTCCGTACTTATCGAGTTCCACGTTTTCCCAGCCTCCCTTTGTGAATTTGTATTCCACGGTATCGGGAAGAATTTCACTGTCGATTTCTATGAAATAATTGTTCGGATCCAGCTGTTTAAGCTGATAATTGGAGTCTCTGGGGTTCCAGTTGTTAAAATTTCCGGTGATGTACACCGTTCTGTCGTCGCTTTCTTCGCTATAAAGTTCAAACCTCATCCTATGTGTTTAATATAAATTGGTAGCTAAATTTATAAAAAAGATTGTTTTAAAATCATAAAAAAATGAATGTAAAAAATAATATATTTGATTAATGTGCCAAAAAGGTAGTAATTAACATAATAATAATTTGATTAATTATTAACCATTATTGCAGGGAATTTTCGTAGTTTCAAAGAAAAATAAAGTACAATAATATCTTGATGAATTCTGTTAAAACCTATACACTGTTTACGGACCATGATGTCTACCTTTTCAAAGAAGGAAGACATTATAAGCTGTATGGGAAATTTGGTGCACATTCTGTTGAAAAAGACGGTGTAAAAGGCGTCTATTTTTCGGTTTGGGCTCCCTATGCAAAAAAAGTTTCCGTCATAGGGAATTTCAATAACTGGAATCATCAGGATCATATTCTCTTTCCCCGATGGGATGGATCCGGGATTTGGGAAGGTTTTATTACCGGACTCACCTGGGGTACTTTATATAAATATGCTATAGAAACGGCCAGAGGCGAAATTCTTGAGAAAAGTGATCCCTATGCTTTGAGCTGGGAGCAAAATTTGCAGGCAGCCTCACTGGTTTCCACGACCTGGTATGAATGGAGTGATGAAGACTGGATGGAAAAGCGATGGAGAAATAACAGTCTGGATGCCCCGATATCTGTTTACGAACTTCATTTAGGTTCATGGGTAAGGCAGGGTGGTGCTCCCGATAAATATCTCAATTACAGAGATATTGCTGAAAAATTAGTTCCTTATGCTAAGGAGATGGGCTTTACCCATGTAGAATTTATGCCTGTTATGGAATATCCGTATGATCCGAGCTGGGGATATCAGATTACCGGGTTCTATGCTGCTACTTCCCGTTTTGGTTCTCCGCAGGATTTGATGTTTCTGATTGATCAGCTTCATAAAAATGACATTGGGGTTATTTTGGATTGGGTGCCTTCCCATTTTCCGGGAGATGCCAACGGACTTCACCGTTTTGACGGTTCTTACCTTTATGAACATGAAGATCCTAGGAAAGGCTTTCATCCCGACTGGAAATCCTATATTTTCAACTATGGCAGGAATGAAGTTAAATCTTTTTTGATCTCCAATGCGATGTTCTGGCTGGAACGGTATCATGCCGACGGACTTCGTGTAGATGCCGTTACATCAATGCTTCATCTTGATTATTCGAGAAATGAAGGAGAGTGGGAACCTAATATAGAAGGTGGAAATGTAAACCTTGAAGCGAAAGCTTTTCTTCAGGAATTTAATACAGCGGTTTATAAAGAATTTGGAGATAGTATCATTACGATTGCTGAAGAAAGTTCAGATTTTCCTTTGCTTACCAAGCCTGTTCATGACGGGGGAGTAGGTTTTGGAATGAAATGGATGATGGGATGGATGCATGATACGCTGGATTATTTTAAAGAAGCTCCTGAAAACAGGAAATACCATCACCATAAAATTACATTTGCTTCCGTGTATATGTATAATGAAAATTATATGATGCCATTGTCACATGATGAAGTGGTTCACGGAAAAGCAAGTTTAATCTATAAAATGCCGGGTGATGAATGGCAGAAATTCGCCAATCTCCGTGCGCTTTACGTGTATATGTATACCCATCCGGGAGCCAAACTCCTCTTTATGGGAGATGAATTTGCGCAAACTGGTGAATGGAATTTCACCCGCAGCCTAGACTGGCACCTCCTGGAGTATCCGATTCATAAAGGAATACAAAGCCTCATAAAAGATTTGAATCATCTTTATCGTGATGAATCTGCTTTCTATGAAAATCAGTTTAATAAGAGCGGTTTTGAGTGGGTAGAAGCTGATGATCTTGAGAATTCTGTCTATGTCTATCTGAGAAAAGGTGAAAAAAGAGATGATGTTTTGATGGTCGTTTTGAATCTGACCCCACAGGTTTTGGAATATAAAATTGGAGTAAATGCAGGAACCCATTGGGAAGTTATTCTCAATTCTGATGACAACAAATACAATGGAAGCGGTACAGATGCCGACATTTTGAGTGAAAAACATGAAGAATGGATGGAGCATCCAAAATCCATTACCATAAAACTTCCTCCACTGGCGGGAATCATTCTAAGACTGAAAAAAGATAAAAAGTATAAATTACACAGAATAAAGCATAAGAAATAAATCATAATGCTGCTGAGGACAAAAAAACGGACGAAATACAAATGACATTGAAATTATGGTAATATATCACTTAAGTACAGAATGTTATCCAATAGCCAAAGTAGGCGGTTTGGCAGATGTTGTGGGAGCACTGCCGAAATATCAGAATAAAATAAAGGGAATAGACGCTAAGGTGGTGATGCCTTGGTATAACAAGCCTTTTGTTCATGATCATAAATTTGACATCGTTTTTGATGGTTTTATCCATCAGGGACCGGATATGCTGCAGGTTCAGGTGATGAAGGAGAAATCGGATGTTTTGGGATTTGAATTGTATATGGTGAAAATTCCGGGACTTTTGGACAGGGAAAATCCTTACGGCTATCATGATGAGAGCTTTCAGTTTATCGCTTTTCAACATGGTGTACTTCATTGGCTGAGCGCTATGAAGGTCCGTCCGGATGTATTGCACTGTCATGATTACCATACAGGACTGGTGCCTTTTATGACCCAGCACTGCCCAGAATTTGCATTTTTAAAGGGAGTAAAAACAATAGGGACAATCCATAACGGAGAGTATCAGGGGATGATGAGCTGGAATATGGCGAATTATATGCCGTCTTTTGATTCTTACAAATGGGGTTTGATGGATTGGAACGGTTTTATCAATCCACTGGCGAGTATGATCAAATGTTCCCATGCCTTTACAACAGTTTCTGAAGGATATCTGGAAGAACTTTTTATCAGCTTCCGGGGATTGGAAAGTCTGGTGCGCGAAGAATTCGGAAAAGCATACGGAATCATCAACGGCATTGATACAGAAGTTTGGGATCCTGAAACAGATCCGATGCTGGATTTCAATTTTAATAGTAAAAATGCGGTTGCCCAAAAGAAGAAAAATAAAGAAAAACTCTGCAAAGAATATGGTCTGAAGCCCGAACTTCCATTGTTTGCTTTTATAGGAAGATTTGCTACGGAAAAAGGAGCAGATTTCCTGCCAGATGTGGTATGGAAGAGCATAAAACAAAGCTATGGTGCATTAAATATTATGATTTTGGGTTCAGGAAACAGCTATATTGAAAATAAGCTCAAAGAATATGAGCATACCTATACCAATTTTGCTCTGGATCTGGGGTATAAAGAGCATCTTTCCCATAAAATCTACGCTTCGGCAGACTTTCTGCTGATGCCATCAAGAGTAGAGCCTTGCGGACTGAACCAGATGTATTCTATGCGATATGGTACTGTGCCGGTCGTAAGATATACCGGGGGCCTCAGAGATACAGTGGAGGATATTTCCACGGGAGGCGCAGGTCTTAATTTCACCTATCCGAGTGTAGATGATATTGTTCATGCGATGAACAGGGCGCTGGGAATTTATAATCAGAAAGGCGTGATGAAAGAACTTATTCATGCCAACATGAATTTTGATTTTGCATGGGAGAAATCTGCAGAAAAATATATAGCTTTATACAATAACTGATGTGATGAAGGTTTCCGGTTTTCTTTTTGTCATCATGATCCTGCTTTTTTCATGTAAAGAAGATGAGGGAAGTTACCATGGCGGATATTACTGGGTTTATGGAGCAGGCCTTAAAGATATGGATAGAGGTGAAGCTGTAGAAGGTATTTCTGAAAAATGGAAAATTAAATCTATAGATGCTGGAGGCTGTACTATTGATGGTGATATCACAAATAAAATAAAGGCAGCCAATAAGAAAACGTTTGCTGCAATAGAGAAAGAATACGGAAAACATTGGATGGCAGCTTATGATAAAGATCTGCATGATTTTGCCATGAAAAAGATAGATGTCATGGATGTTCTGATCACGAATAAATTGTTCAGAGAAGAGCTTAAAAAGCATTACATTGAGGTCTATAATGTAGACAAAAAAGTGTTTGAACTTAATAATGAAGGTGAATTTAAAGTCATTGTGTATAATAATGAACTCAAATACGAAAATAAAGAGTGCTTTAGATTGGCAGTAAACACTAAGAATAGAACAGTAAATTTAATTCAATAAAACGCAAGATACCTATGAAACGAAATGTAATCTCCATTGTTTTGGGAGGCGGCAGAGGGACAAGATTATTCCCGTTAACATATTCAAGATCAAAACCGGCAGTTCCTATTGCAGGAAAATACAGACTGGTAGATATTCCTATTTCCAACTGTCTGAATTCTGGACTGAATAAGATCCTGGTTTTAACACAGTTCAATTCAGCTTCCTTAAATTCACATATCAAGAATTCTTATCACTTTGACATTTTCAGCAAAGGATTTGTAGATATTCTTGCTGCCGAGCAGAATGTAGAAAACGAAAGCTGGTATCAGGGAACAGCCGATGCGGTCCGCCAGTCGATGAAACACCTTGAAAAGTATGATTATGACTATATTCTGATCCTTTCCGGTGACCAGCTTTATCAGATGGATTTCAGGGAAATGCTGGATTTCCATATTGAAAACGGAGGCGACGTGACGATTGCTACCATTCCGGTGGTTGCTAAAGATGCTACAGGATTCGGGATTTTAAAGTCTGATGATGACGGTAACATCACCTCTTTCTATGAAAAACCTGACTATGAGATTCTGGAAGGCTTAAAATCTGAAGTTTCAGAAGAAAATAAACATAAAGGAAAAGAATATCTGGCCTCGATGGGGATTTATATTTTCACGAAAAGTATTCTTAAAAAAATGTTTGAAGATGGAGCAGGAGATGATTTCGGAAAAGATATTATTCCAAACTCTATTGGGAAGTATACAACGTTAAGCTATCAGTTTGAAGGATATTGGACAGATATTGGAACCATCGAATCTTTTTATGAAGCCAATATAGATCTTTGCCAGGATTTCCCTCAGTTTAATTTATTTTCATCTTCGCCAATTTATACAAGAGCGAGAATGCTTCCGCCGTCAAAAATCAATGGTTCCTATGTAAGTAAGGCTGTGTTCGGTGACGGATGTATTATTATGGCTGATAAAATTGAAAATTCTGTGATTGGAAACAGAACCAGGATAGATAAAGGAAGTACCATTGTGAATTCTTACGTAATGGGTGCTGATTTTTACCAGAATACAACAGAAATTGTTCTTAACGACAGAAAAGGTCGTCCAAACATGGGCATCGGAAAATATTGTTACATCGAAAAAGCAATTTTAGATAAAAACTGCTATATCGGAGATAATGTAAGAATTATTGGCGGAAAACATCTACAGGATGGCGACTTCGGAACACATTCTATTCAGGACGGAATTGTAGTTGTGAAAAAAGATGCTGTGATTCTTCCGGGAACTCATATAGGTTAATAAAAAAATACCCAAAATAAAAAGAGGAGACTAGCAAAGGTCTCCTCTTTTGTATATATAAATATCGATCTTTTTATTGAGAAAGCAGGTTTAAGGAATATTCCAATTCCGGATCTTTATGTTCCTTTAATGATTTTAAAAAATAGTCACTTTTAACAGTGTAATCAGGGATTACACCTGTACATTTGGCAACATTTTCTTTATCATGATTATTAAAGAAAATTTCCGTCCGTGGAATGGAAAGAGTAGACTTAGTATGAGGCAGCCTGTAAGTGAGAAACCATGCAGCAGTAGTAAAATTACTGCAAGAACCGGTTTCTTTTCCTACAATTTCTCCTCTTTTTTCACTTTTGAATAAAGACGCAAAATAAGTGGCAGCAGAGAAGGTGCGGTTGTTGGTCAGCAGTATAGTCTTGCCATCAAAAAACAACGCGTCTCTTGGATAGCTTTTTATATAAGTATCGTCAAGCCTTGAATTTCCAAAATAATAATCTCCTTTCTCTGCTTTGTCAAAGCGTTGTCTCATAAAATTATTTTGATCTGTAATGTCTTTATCTGAATAATAGCGGTTGGTCTGGGGATCTACCAAATAATCGGTATAATTGATGTCAACAACTTTAGTTCCGTATTTATACTCGTTATTAAAGTTTTTATCTTTGGCTATAAAAGAATATAATAAAGCTACATTGCTGATCGCCCCACCTGAATTGTTACGGATATCTATGATAAGTTTTTTAGATTTCAGATTTTTTATTTCCTGGAAATGTTTTTTTAATCTTTCGTAGAAAAAACTTTCATCGTAAGAGAAGGATTTTATGGATAAATAATATGTTTCTGCATCTATTTTATACCCATAAATTCCGTAGCTTTCTGAAACTAAGTCAATAGGTAATACAGCATGTTTGGTTTCATAATAATACTGAGGGTATTTTATGCCATTTACTTTCACTGTTTTTTGTTCTCCATTTAAAGCTTTATATTTTAACGTAAAATCATGGGGGCTGTTTTTTAAAATAAAAGGGATATTGAAAGGGATATCCAGATCTTCCACTTTAATATTTCCGTCTGCAGCTTTAGGGATTTTTTTCAGAATAGCATCTGCACTTAAACCATTAATTTCAAGGATCTGGCTGCCTGTTTCAATAGCGTATTTGTTGGCTCCGTTCACATATATGTTACCATTATGGACATACGTTGAAAGAGGAAAATAGTAGGTAGAATGTATAACATCCTCAAAATAGTTGGGATCAGTACCAAAAGAACTGTGACCATCACCAATTATTCTTGTAGGGTTGTTAATAAGCAAATTGATATAGCCGGGATTTTTTTTAATTTCATTACGGAGAGAATCCAGTTTCCTGATAATAGCTTCTTTGCCGTGAAATCTGTAAGGGTTAGGATGTTGTTTTTGAATAATATCAACTGCAATATCGAAGTCTTTGAGATAACCGTCTTCAGGGATTTCTGAAATTGAATACTGAGAAAAGCCCATTGAAAAAAATAAAATCAAAGGAAATACAAATAACTTCTTCATAGAAAAATATTTAATTTTAGGCTTTTTCACTCATCAAAAAACAGACCATTTTTTCGTTATTTAAAAGTGGAGTTATTTTTATAAAATAATATATTTATAATTAAAATTTCCAATTATAATGCACTTTTTTTAAGAGTAGGAGGTGAGATAATTCACTTTTTTATTTTGTTTTTTTTTGGAAATAAACTTTTAAGAATAACTAAGATATTGGTTACTTTTTTTATTTGTCTTACTTTTGTGTAATGCGTTTTTTTAAAATAACAGCCGTGATTCTTGTTTTACTGGTAGGAGCTTATGCTGCTTCCATGTACTATTTTGTAGATGAAAACAAGGATTTTAAGATAGAAAAAGAGATTGATTATCCAGTAGATAAAGTCTTTTCCCAGTTCAATAATCTCCAGCAATTCACCCGCTGGAACAATTTTTTCACAAGTTCTCAGTCTATTGATATCGATTATTACACTCCCTATGAAGGACAGGGCGGTGCAATCAGTTATGTGGATCCGAAAAACGATACAGACGGTGAAATGTTTATCCGTTATGAAAATCCACAAAAGAGTCTGCGATATCAGCTTTTTGAGGATAGAAACGAAAATCCTACGGTAGTTGATGTTCAGTTTAAAGCGGTTTCTGCAGAAAAAACAAAGATCACCTGGATGGTACATACGCCAAAACTTTCGGTATTGAGAAGAGTTGAAAACTTCTGGACCGAAGACCGGTTTGCCGAAAATATTAACAAAAGCATGATCAACCTGAAAAATGTGCTTGGCAATAAAGTAGAAAAAGATCACCAGATGGCTTCCATTAAGTATGACAGTCTGATGGTAGAAAATGAAGAAGACAAGCTTCTGTTGGGGATCAACGTAAGTACATCCAACAAAAAGGAGAATCTTTATAAAAATATTGTCATGAATTATAGTAAAATTTATAACTATGTGACAATGGATCTGGGTAAAAGAGACGATGAATTTGGCTTTCCCGTGTTGATTACCGATGCAGATAATTACAAAGATAAAGAGGTTTCTTACTTCCTGGGAATTCCACTTTCCAAGAAGATTGGAGTAACAGATAATAATTTTAATTTCCGTACCATCAATGCTTCTCAAAACTATGTGATGTACTACAAAGGAAATTATGAAGGCAGAATAAAGGCGGTTCAGCAGCTGATTCAGAAGGCCAAAAAAGACGAGATGCGCTTCGGAGATGTCCGTCAGACCTTTATTGAACGTCCGGTCGAAGGGCAGGAGGTAAACATGAAGCTCTCATTATCAGTGTTTAAGTAATTTTTTTTAAGTAATTTTTTTCTTAATTTTTTTTAACGGTCTCAGACTGTCTTAACTCGGTTTTTTTTATTAAATTTGAAGATTAATTCTACAAATAAATTTTAATAATAGATAAACTGTAATAATGGACAGATTTTCATTCCTAAACGCAGCTCATTCTCAGTTAATTGAGGATTTATACCAACAGTACTTAAAATTCCCGGATTCTTTGGAGCCATCATGGAAAGCCTTTTTTCAAGGCTTCGATTTTGCTTTGGAGAACTATGGAGATGATGATAGCATTCAATACATTCAGGCTTCGGCCAATGCTGCCCCGGCAGTACAGCAAATCTCTCAGGCAGTATCCAGCGGAGAAGTTCCTGAGCACATCAAAAAAGAGTTCAAGGTAGTAAACCTTATTGAGGCTTACAGAACGAGAGGGCACTTGTTCACAAAAACAAACCCAGTTAGAGAAAGAAGACACTATACGCCTACTTTAGACATCGAGAACTTCGGTCTTAGCAAGGAGGATTTAAATACAAAATTCAACTGTGCTGTTGAAACAGGTATGAAAGAGCCTGCAACACTACAGGACCTGATCAAGCATTTGGAAAGTATCTACTGCGGTTCTATCGGGGTAGAATACACGTATATCAACAATGTTGAAGAAAAAGATTTCATCAAGAAATGGCTTCAGGTGAACGAAAATCACCCAAGTCTTTCTGCAAATGAAAAAACTGAGATTTTACTAAAATTAAATCAGGCAGTCGCTTTTGAAAACTATCTTCACACCAAATTCGTAGGACAGAAGAGATTCTCCCTTGAAGGAGGAGAAACATTAATTCCTGCATTGGATCAGTTGATCTCAAGATCTTCTCAATTAGGAGTAGATGAAGTGGTTCTGGGAATGGCTCACAGAGGAAGACTGAACGTGTTGTCAAACATTTTTGGGAAATCTTACAAGCAGATCTTCTCAGAATTTGAAGGAAAAGAATTCGAAGAAGATGTATTCTCTGGTGATGTTAAATACCACTTGGGATCATCCAAAAAAGTGAAAACAGCTTCAGGAGAAGAAGTAGCCATCAACCTTACACCGAACCCATCTCACCTGGAAACCGTAGCTGCTCTTGTAGAAGGGATCTGCCGTGCGAAGATAGATGACAAATACAAAGGAGACGGTTCTAAGATCCTTCCTATCGTGATCCACGGTGACGGTGCTATTGCAGGTCAGGGGATTGCTTACGAGGTAGCTCAGATGATGACACTGGAAGGATATAAAACAGGAGGAACTGTTCATATCGTTGTTAACAACCAGGTTTCATTTACCACTAATTATGCAGATGCAAGATCTTCAACCTACTGTACAGACATTGCGAAAGTAACGGAGTCTCCGGTAATGCACGTTAATGCTGACGATGCTGAAGCGGTAGTTCACGCAATGCATTTTGCAGCAGATTTCAGAGCGAAGTTTGGTAAGGATGTTTATATCGATTTATTAGGATACAGAAAATATGGCCACAACGAAGGTGATGAGCCTAGATTCACACAGCCTAATTTATACAAATTAATTTCAAAACACCCGAATCCAAGAGAAATTTATAAAGATAAATTACTTAAGGACAGCATTACTTCCAACGATGTGATCGCAAAAATGGAATCAGATTTCAAAGCGCTTTTAGATAAAGACTTTGATGCTTCCAAAGAGATCGAGAAAAATGCAATGGACCTGTTCATGGCAGATGACTGGATCAATTATCCTATCGGAAAAAGAGGAGCTGTTCAGATTCCTGTAGATACAAAATATGACTTAGAAAAGCTTAAAGAACTGGCGATTAAAATGTCGTCTCTTCCAGCTGACAAAAAGTTCATCAATAAAATTACAAGACTGTTTGATAACCGTGTTAAGGCTATCGAAGGAAATTCATTAGACTGGGCTCTTGGAGAGTGGTTGGCATATGCTACACTTCTTGTGGAAGGCCACAATGTAAGAATTTCCGGAGAAGATGTTGAAAGAGGAACATTCTCTCACAGACATGCGGTGGTAAAAACTGAAGATACTGAAGAAGAATATATCCCGTTAAGACACGTATCAGAAAGCAGATTTGATGTATTCAACTCTCACCTTTCAGAATACGGAGTTTTAGGTTTCGACTACGGATATGCAATGGTTTCTCCTAATACATTAACGATCTGGGAAGCTCAGTTCGGAGACTTTGTAAACGGTGCTCAGATCATTGTTGACCAGTATCTGGCTGCAGCAGAAGAAAAATGGAAGATCCAGGACGGGTTGGTGATGTTATTGCCTCACGGTTCAGAAGGTCAGGGAGCAGAACACTCTTCAGCAAGATTAGAAAGATTCTTAACGCTTTGTGCGAACGAAAATATGGTGGTAGCCAATATCACTTCACCTGCCAATTATTTCCACTTATTAAGAAGACAGCTTAAATGGTCATTCAGAAAACCATTGATTGTGATGAGCCCTAAATCTTTATTGAGACACCCGAAAGTGGTTTCTCCATTAGAAGATTTTGCAAATGGTTCATTCCAGCCAATATTGGATGATCCTACGGCAGATCCTAAAAAAGTTGAAAAATTAGTATTGTGTTCAGGTAAATTATACTTCGAATTATTGGCGAAGAAAGAAGAACTGAACTGTGAAAATATTGCATTGGTAAGATTGGAGCAGTTATATCCGCTTCAGGCAGATGCAATAGATGCTATCTTCAGCAAATATGACAACAGAACACAATTGGTTTGGGCTCAGGAAGAACCGGAAAATATGGGAGCTTGGTCTTATATCCTGAGAAACTTCAGAGATACAGGAATTCAGGTAGTCTCTCCGGTACCAAGTGGTGCTCCGGCTCCGGGAAGTCACAAAATGTTTGAGAAAAACCAAAATGCAGTGATCAACAGAGTTTTCGACAGAGATGATGCTCCTGCAAAAAGACCCGTTACAGCGTAATTAAGAATAATACCCAATTAAAAAATAAAAAATACTCAATATGTCAGTTTTAGAAATGAAAGTTCCTTCACCGGGAGAATCCATTACAGAAGTTGAAATTGCAACTTGGCTTGTGAAAGATGGTGATTATGTAGAAAAAGATCAGCCCATCGCAGAAGTAGACTCAGATAAAGCAACTCTTGAATTACCAGCTGAACAAAGCGGTGTAATTACATTAAAAGCAGAAGAGGGTGATGTAGTACAGGTTGGTCAGGTAGTTTGTTTAATTGATGTGGATGCTCCTAAACCTGCAGGCGGAAGCGCTCCAGCTGCGGAAGCTCCAAAACAGGAAGAGGCTCCAAAAGCTGCTGAACCAGCGAAACAGGAAGCTCCAAAACCAGCTGCTCCGGTATCTGCTCCACAAACTTATGCAACGGGAGCTCCATCTCCTGCAGCTAAAAAGATCCTTGACGAGAAAGGGATTCAGGCAGGACAGGTTTCAGGAAGCGGAAGAGACGGAAGAGTTACTAAAACTGATGCAGAATTAGCTGCAGTTCCTGCTTTAGGAGGAACTCCTGCAACTGCAACCGGTGCACGTACAACGACGACGACTAAACTTTCAGTTCTAAGAAGAAAAATCGCTTCAAGATTGGTTTCAGTAAAGAACGAAACAGCGATGTTGACGACTTTCAACGAAGTTGATATGTCTGAAATTTTCAGATTAAGAAAATTATATAAAGAAGAATTTGCTCAGAAACATGGAGTTGGACTAGGATTTATGTCTTTCTTTACAAAAGCGGTTACAAGAGCTTTACAAATGTATCCTGATGTGAATGCATCTATCGACGGAGATTTCAAAATCAATTATGACTTCTGCGATATTTCAATTGCCGTTTCAGGCCCTAAAGGATTAATGGTTCCGGTATTGAGAAATGCTGAAAACATGTCTTTCAGTGGAGTAGAAGCGAACATCAAAGATCTTGCTACCAAAGTAAGAGACGGTAAAATTACTGTTGATGAAATGACGGGAGGTACATTTACCATTACCAATGGTGGTACTTTCGGATCTATGTTATCTACACCTATTATCAACCCGCCACAATCTGCTATCTTAGGAATGCACAATATCATCCAGAGACCGGTAGCTGTTGACGGACAGGTAGTAATCAGACCAATGATGTATGTGGCTATGTCTTATGACCACAGAATTATCGACGGAAAAGAGTCTGTAGGATTCCTTGTAGCGGTAAAAGAAGGTATCGACAACCCTGTTGAAATATTAATGGGAGGTGACGAAAGAAAAGGCCTTGGATTATAGATTTTAATACAATTATACTATAACTTACAATCTCGCCTTAAAAAAGGCGAGATTTTTGTATTTGTTAAAGAAATACTAAGATGATGTTCTCAAAAATGACTTCCAATATCAAAGTTTCAGTATTACCTGAATATGATAGTAAAAACAGTTATCCATCTGAAAACCGTTACGTCTTCAAGTATAATATTACAATAGAAAATGACGGCAGTTTTCCTATTAAAGTAATTAAAAGAAAATGGCTGATCTTCGACGTAGGTTTTGGATACACTGAGATTATAGGTGATGGAGTAATCGGATTAACACCAGAGATTCCAATAGGCGAAAATTTCGCTTACTTCTCCAATGTAATGCTTCGGTCCGGTGTAGGAAATATGAGCGGAAAATACCTTGTTAAAAACATGGACACACAGGAAACCTTTGAGATAGACATCCCGAAGTTTAATCTGTTGTCCGAAGTTTTAAGCAATTAGTATGATTCCTTGATGAATTGATGTCTGCTTAGACCTTGTTGAGATTTGATTTCTAAGAAATGTCCTCCTTTTGACAGGCTGGAAACGTCTATTTTGGAATTAGCAGAATTTTGCTGAATGAGTTTTCCCTCAGAACTGTAAATCTTTGTCCATTCGATACATTTAAGGCCTTTAATTTTAAAGAAAGCGTTCTCAGCAGGGTTAGGTTAGGGTACATATTGATGAGTATAGCAGCTGGGAGTAAAAACTTTTTACATTTTAAGGTTATAGTTTCTTAACGTATTTACTTAAAAAGGAATCATGTATTTCTTCATTTTGAGTGATGATTAACTTTTCAAAAGCCAACAGAGCGATTTTTGCACAAGCTTCCGCATCATCTCCGGCCCGGTGATGATTCAGACTGATCTGATGGTGTTCAGCCAGATGTTTTAGTCCGTATTTAGGAAGATAGTTCCATGATTTTTTGGCCAGCTGAATGCTGCAAAGGTAATTCAGTTTTGGGGTAAACATCCCGTAATGTTCAAAGCACCCTCTTAAAACACCGGCATCAAAACTGGCATTATGGGCAATCATCAGCGATCCGTACATCATTTCTTCAGCTTCATACCAGATCTCATCAAAAGTAGGGGCGTCCTTTACATCTTCGGGTTTTATCCCATGAACATCAATATTGAATCTGCTGAAATAAGGAAAACTCGGTGGTTTTATAAGCCAAGTCTTGGTTTCAACGATTTTGGAGTCCTGAACAACACAGATACCCATTTCACAGGCCGAATTTTTTTCGTGAGTGGCTGTTTCAAAATCTATTGCGCAGAAATCCATTTTTTTTAAGTGATAAATTAAGAGTTATGAATGATGAATGTCCTGATACTGCCTGAAAATAGCAGAAATCGATGATTTACAGTTTGAAATTTAAAGGGTAGAATTTAAAATTATTAAAGTGTAAGTTATACATTTTTTCCGAAATCAAAACATCCCATAATTTTAAACTACTTTGTCTGTTTGTTCGGTGAAAAATAGTCTACTTTAGAGAAAAGCCCGCGCTTATTTTTATCAAAGTTAAACCTTATCCCGGAACAGACATCAGGATCATAAAACGGTTATTTGCCTCCTAAAAAATGTTTAAAAATCAACCATTTTGATTGGTAGAATTCACTTTTTTGGTGGTTCTGACGCAGTTTCCATGTTCCAGGAAGTTGGGCATAAAATCCAAAATGTGCTCGTACAACCGCCCAAAGATGGGGAAACCCATTTTTTAATCCAAAATAAATTCCCGCAATTCCATCCAAACACAGCCTGAAGAATATCAGTCCTACCAGTTGGGGAAATGGGAGGTTTTTCAGCATCATCGAAAGATTATTTCTGATGTTTAAATAAGTTTTCTGTGCACTCTGTTTGTTCAGTGTTCCACCGCCTACGTGGTAGACTTTTGATTTTCCGGTATAGAAAATTTTCTTTCCTGAATTAATAAGTCTCCAGCAAAGATCAATTTCTTCCTGATGGGCAAAAAACCTTTCATCGAAACCATTTTGTTCCCAAAAATCTTTGGAACGCACGAAAAAGCAACATCCCGAAGCCCAGAAGATTTCCGTTTCGTCATTGTATTGTCCTTTGTCTTCCTCCGCATCATCAAAAACACGTCCACGGCAGTAAGGATAGCCCAGATTATCTATAAGGCCTCCTGCAGCCCCTGCAAATTCAAAGTGATTTTTATGGTTGAAAGATAAAATTTTAGGTTGAATAGCGGCTATGGAAGGGTCTTTTTCAAAGAGGTCCATAACGGGATTTATCCAGTTTTCAGTAACTTCTACATCAGAGTTCAGAAGACAGTAATATTCGTTCTTTATTTCCTTTAAACCTTCATTATATCCGCCTGCAAAACCATAGTTTTTATCGTTTCTAATGATTTTTACGGTGGGAAATTGAGTTTCTGTAAATGCTATAGAATCATCGGTAGAAAGATTGTCAATGACATAAACATCGGCATTCTGAGAAAAGCTGACTACACTTGGAAGAAATTTCTCGAGCCAGTTTTTACCGTTCCAGTTTAAAATGACAACTGCTAAATTTTTAGGCATGAGAATTATATTTTTTCAGCATCAAATGTTTTAATGGAATCCTGATATTTCCACTTTCTGTGCGACCATAGGTAATTGTCCGGATGTTTGTGTAACGTGTTTTCAAGAAGTTTATGGAATTTTCTTACGACTTCATGCTCTGTAAACTTTTCACCGTCAGGATAAATTCTATGATAATTGACCTGATAATAGCCTCGTTTTACTTTTTTCATTTCACAATAAATAAAAGCAAGGTCCATTCTGGTAGCCAGTTTATCATATCCGATAAATGCAGGCGTTTTCTGGTTTAAAAATTCTAATCCATAGTTCACATGGGCTACATGTGGAGTTTGGTCTGCAACAAACATATAAGCTGATTCGCCGTCATTTTTAGACCTGAAGATATTCTTGATCACTTCATTGGCCTCCAGTGCTTCATTTCCAAACTTATTTCTCACTTTCTTCATCTGATTTTCCCAGAAATCGCTGTTTACCTTTCTGTATACCGGGTGGCAGTGTTTTTGCGGAATAATCCTGGCGAAAGCATTCATCCACTCCCAATTAAAGACGTGTCCGGCAAGCATAATAATATTTTTGCCTTCAGCTTTAGCTTCGTGAAACACATCCTGATTGATGTGCTGCATTCTGACTCTGGCTTCTGTCTCGGAAATGCTGAAAGATTTAATGGTTTCTACCAGATAATCTGAGAAATTTTCATAAAATTTCTTTCTTATAATGGCAATTTCTTCTTCTGACTTTTCAGGAAAAGAGTTTCGTAGATTTTGGGTGATCACGTTCTTTCTATATCCTACCAAATAATAATTTAGAAAGAAAATAACATCCGAAAAAATGTATAATACTTTAAGCGGAAGTTTAGAAATGAAATATAATATTTTGATTAAGAAATTCATAAAACATGCAAATTTAGTGATAAAAAAAATATGGTTCTATTTTTGCTTGTAATAAGTATTATTTTTTTATTTTTATGTTATGAAAAAATTGTCGATCATAGCCTTTCTTGGATTAAGCGTATTTGCTTTTTCTCAGGATACCAAAAATCAACCGGAAGCAAGAAAGCAGGATAATGCACTTCTGGTAAAAGCTGATCATGCAGAGCTTGACGCGAAGAAGAAAGCAGGTGAGGAGAAGGCAAAACTTCCCAAACCTTACGACCCTAAAGCAAATGCAGAGGCTGATATTAAAAAGCTGGTTGCCCAGGCTAAAAAAGAAGGAAAAAATATTATCATCCAGGCTGGTGGAAACTGGTGTATCTGGTGTCTCCGTTTTAATAATTTTGTCCAAAATACTCCTGAACTAAAGGAAACTGTAGATAAGAACTATCTGTATTATCATCTGAACTATTCTCCGGAAAACAAGAACGAAAAAGTTTTTAGTCAATACATCAATATAAATGAACAACAATTTTATCCCTTTTTTATCATATTAGATAAGAATGGAAAAAAATTAAATGTACAACAAAGCGAAGTTTTAGAGGAAGGAAAAGGATATAGTAAAGAAAAAGTAAAAAAGTTTTTACAAACAGGTAAAGCTTAAGCGATACTATTTAAGATAAGATAAAGAGGCTATTCCAAAAGAATAGCCTCTTTTTTAGATTAGCAATTTTCCACATGTATACTATTATCGTGTGAATTAAAACAGGCCACACCTCCTCCCTGATAATCCAAGCACGAAGTGCAAGAACTTAGAGATACGAAGGAACCATCTGAACAAGTACCAGCACATGAACTGCCACCAGAAAACATTTTTAGCTGTTTACGAGATAACTTTTTTAAATTTTTCATAATTGTATATATTTAAAGTTTCACCATAAATATACAAAGTATTATATATAAATCTCAATAAAGGGAATAATTAAAGCAATTTCTTAATCCAGCTTAACTTCTTTTCCGTGTAGGGAGGATATTTAATGCTCGGTTCGCCCCAGGTTGCTTTTTCGAGAATAGATTTCTGATGCGAAAAAGCTTCAAAACCATACTTTCCATGATAATTTCCGATACCGGAGTTTCCAACACCTCCAAAGGGCAGCCGGTCATTGCCTAAATGCATGATCACATCATTGATACACCCGCCACCAAAAGAAAGTTTCGACTTAAAAGCTTCTTTTTCCTCTGAATTCCGGGTGAAAAGGTAAGCGGCAAGCGGTTTTTCCAGCTCCAAAATGGTTGTAAGAATCAAATTAAAGTTCGTAAAACTAATGACAGGCAATATCGGACCGAAAATTTCTTCCTGCATCACATCATCTTCCCAGTTGATATTATTTAAAAGAGTAGGTTCTATGTACAGCTTTTCTGTGTCGGAATTTCCTCCGAAATAAAGTTTGTCTTCAGGAATAAGCTTGACTAACCGATCAAAATTTCTCCGGTTGATAATTCTTGTGTACTGTTCAGCATCCGGCCCGTATTGAAATTCTGTGATATACTTTCGTAACATTTCCATAAACTGCTCATGGATGGATTCTTCAACGAGCAGGTAATCAGGTGCCACGCAGGTTTGTCCGGCATTAAGAAATTTGCCCCATACAATTCTTTTGGCGGCAATTTCAAGATCAGCA
Source organism: Chryseobacterium antibioticum (assembly GCF_012927325.1). Taxonomy (GTDB): domain Bacteria; phylum Bacteroidota; class Bacteroidia; order Flavobacteriales; family Weeksellaceae; genus Chryseobacterium; species Chryseobacterium antibioticum. The sequence continues at coordinate 101,566 of NZ_JABBGI010000011.1, forward strand.
TCTTTGGTTACAATGGCAGGAGATTTTCCACCCAATTCAAGAACTACGGGTGTTAGATGTTCTGCAGCAGCTTTATAGACAATCTTTCCAACTTTAGTACTTCCGGTAAAGAATATTTTGTCGAATTTCAACTTTAAAAGTTCTGTGGTTTCATCAATACCGCCTTCGTAAACATATAGATATTCAGGAGGAAAATTTTCATTGATGAGTTTTGCCATTGCTTTCATTGTATTTTCAGCGATTTCACTCGGTTTTAATATACAACAATTTCCTGCAGCCAATGCAGCAATCATAGGAGAGAGTGATAATTGGTACGGGTAATTCCATGCACCAATAACCAAAACGCAGCCCAAAGGTTCAGGATGAATACTGCTTTTTCCGATCTGATTGGCCAGATTGGTGGTTACCTTTTTCGGTTTTGAAAGGGAGTTCAGATTCTTTAGATAATAATCAATATCATTAAGAACAAAGGAAAGTTCCGTGGTAAAAGTATCAAACTTTGACTTGCCAAAATCCTTGTGAATGGCTTCACATAAAAGATTTTCATTGTTGATAATGATATCGCGAAGTTTTTCAAGATACATTTTCCTGAACTTGATGTTCTTCGTTTGCTGGGTGTTGAAAAAAGCTTTCTGATTCGATACGACTTCCTGAATTTTCATACAATCAAATTTCAGGAATTACAGCAAATTTCCGGCCTAAAAATTACATAATATTTCTCACTGCAATTTTCACAGGATGATAGAGTAGTAAAGCGAATGCTGTGATCAAAGCCAGCCAGAACAGTCCGGTGAAAATTTCCATATTGGAAAGAAGGATAGATTGGGCGGTTATTTTTGCTTTAAATGCTCCGGCAGTCATGGATAAAGATTCATTTACAGGAAGTTTAGACAGATTAGCCCCAAACAATTGGCTCCATTGGCTGTAGAAAACAGGATTGGTATCGGTCAGGTTAAAGCTCAACGTATCATAATGTTTTAACGTTAAAAATAGCATCAAATTCTGCATCAATGCATACCCAATCGCGGTAGTCCAGAAACGGGTTGTTGTTCCTAAAGCTGTCGCATTGGCCACGTATTGCTCCGGCATTCCTGAAATTAAAAAGAATACCAAAGGCGTGAACAATAATCCCTGTGCAATTCCCTGCAGGAATAAAGGCGGGCAGATCGTGGAAAGGGTAGTGTCAGGATAAAAAGTATAGGTAAACCATGCGCAATCCACAGCCAGCAGCAGAAATCCGGTAAAGAAAACAATTCTTGAGGAAACGCCCCGTATCAGGCATATTCCTGATAAAACCACACCCAATAAAGTTCCTGCTACATTCCAGTATTGAATGTTCACAATATAATCCCAAGGCCATTTCCATACGGTAGCCATAATACTGTAGACATTATTCAGCCCGGAGCGGATCAGGTAAAAAATAAAAAACAGGATCATTCCGGCAATGACATTCTTTGAGGTGAACACTTCAAAATGAAAGATCGGTCTTTTGGAATTCCTTTGTTTAAGCATAAATAATCCTCCTGAAAGCAGAAATATAAAAAGACATAGGATAATCGTATCAGACTCAAACCACATCAGTCTTTTACCATAAATAATAGCATATCCTCCCGACTGCAGACAAGCCCATAACAGGAACCAGCTCGTAATATCCAACTGGTAAAGGGGCATTTTAGGGAAAAATCTGTTGGTATTGAAAAGAGCGATGCCAATGATCAGGACAAAAATGTGAAAATAGACCATCATTAAAATCATATGCTGGAAATTATAATTTTCAATACTGGATTTCAGTAAGGAAGTTGTAATTGTTCCGCCCGTCAGCATGATGGTGTACATCAAAAGATAGGCTATGACCTTAGCGTGTTTTGTTTTTAATTCAGCGATGATCAGTGGTAGAAAGATGGCGCCTTCCATCAATCCGAAAATGCCTTCCAAAAACCGGATAATCAGGATGACCTGATAATTGTTGGTGACGGACAAAGCGTATAGAATGATTACAGAAACGGACGACATCAGCAGGATATAATATTTCACACTGAAGTAAGACATAAATCTCTGTAAAACTAAAAGGGTGACTACAAATGTCCCGTACATCAGAATCATTAAATATTGAATGTCATCTGAATCTACATCCATAAAAGAAGAGGTAAAGGCACTGTTGGAATGTAAAATGGATAACAGCATCAGATGGGGAAACAGGGCGAGTACCAAAAGAGGCAGTTTCAGCCATTGGGGCACCCATTGATGATAAACGGTATTATGCTGCATGAGGATGTGTTAATGTGGTGACTTGATGATGCTATAAAGCAGGTAGATAAATTTGTGAATTGGCCTTCTTGAATTTTTCTGAAAAAAAGCGAAAAGACAAAAGAGCAGGTTGTAAAAGTAAAAGGTAAATGACAAACGCTAATGAATCATCAGAAGCTTGTCACTGCAGTTCTGTCTTTTCGCTAAAAAAAAAATCTAATCTGGCTATGTATTGAATTGAAAGTGTGATTATTTGAAATGCGCTGGTGTGATCATTATTAAAGTATTCTTCTGCATTAATACCTTCCGGTTCTAATAACTTTCACACCCTCACATTCTCTAACATTCACACAAAATCACTATATTTTCTTCGCACTCACCAGAACATTCATTCCGGAAAGTAGTTTTTCGTTATTTTGATTGTTATCGAGAATAATTTTTACCGGGAATCTCTGTTCGATCTTGACGAAGTTTCCCGTAGCATTATCCGGTTTTACCAGAGAAAATTGTGAACCGGATGCAGGCGAAACGGAAACCACTTTCCCTTTAAATTCAAGATCAGGATAAGCATCTGCGGTGATTGTTACTTCCTGTTTTGGATCGATTTGTCCTAGTTGCGTTTCTTTGTAATTGGCAATGATCCATTTTTCTTTGCTCACGATTTGTACCAGAGCCTGACCTTCCTTGATCAGTTGCCCTTCCTGGATTGTTTTCTTTCCGACCCAGCCGTCATAAGGAGCTGTAATCACGGTGTATGAAAGGAAAAGTTTGGCATTGTTCAGGCTTGCAGAACTTTGCTGGATCTGGCTTTTCACGGGAGCAACTTTGGTCTGTTGTTCGTTGGCGCCCGCTCTTACTGCATTTTTCTGTTGTTCTAAAGCTAAAAGATTGGCTTTTGCCTGCTCATAGGAAGCTTTTACATTTTCAAACTGCTGTTCGGTTGCGGCATCTTCTGAAACTAGATTTTTATACCTCTTAAAATCCTGTTCTGTTCTCCATATATCGATTTTTGCGGAAGCGATCTTGGCATCGATGATTTTAGAATCACTTTCTTTTGTATTGACTCCACTTTCTATGGTGGTAATGTTTTCAGCATTGGCGTGAAGGCCTGCTTCGGCCATTTTAACCTGGTTAACGAATTCTCTGTTATATATGATGATTAATGTATCCCCTTTACGGACAAACTGGTTTTCGTCGAACTGTATGGTTTTAATAAATCCTGAAACCTTGCTGGAAACCGGGGTAATATATTGTTCGATCTGAGCATCATTGGTGGTGACATTTTTTCTTGAAAAAAGATAGAAACTTACCATTCCTGTAATCCCGCTGATGATAAGGATCCAGGCCAGGAGCGTGATCGTTTTATTAATTCTTTTTTCCTTTTGTGTCAGTTGTTTCTTTGCCATAGTTTTTATAAGTTCCCAATCGTGTACTGGAGTTGGTAATATTTTAATTGTCGGTTAATTTTTACGGAGATTAGATTAGATTCAGCTTCCAGATAAGCATTATCGGCGTCGATAAGCTCGGTGATCAGACTCAGTTTATTAGCATATTTTGTTTTTACAATGCGATAGTTTTCTTTGGCCTGGCCAATGGCTTCTTCTGCGATTTTTACTTTCTGGTCGGTTTCTTCAAACTTTTTATAGGCCTCGTAAACGGTATGTCTTACATTTTCGTCGTTTTCTTCAATCTGAAGTTTTGCCAGATCAATATTCTCCCTGGCTTCCTGCATTTTATACTTGTTTTTGTACAGATTTTCAATGGGGTAGGTAAGGTTTACGCCCAGCATTCCCAAACGGTAGGCATAAGGCTCAGGAGGGAAAAACATCATATTGGGGTACTTTATAAAATATTCTCCACCTGCTGTAATCTTCGGTAAATAATTCGCTTTCGTGATCTTCTGATCCAGTACCTTTAACGATAGGTTTTTATGGGTCATTTCCACCGATTCGTTCTTGGCTAAAGCGGTTTTTGTTAATTCATCAATATAAGGGATCACTGTTTTATCAGAGATAAGATCTTCGGTGTCTACATGCATTTCCTGGTTTTCCGGAAGCGAAAGGATGGTTTTAAGCTTATGTTCCGCAATCTGGATGTCATTGTCCAGTTCCGTCCGGCTCATGGTATGATTGGAAAGCTGTAAAGAAGTTCTCAAAACTTCATTGACTGTAACCACCCCATTGGCTTTTAAAGATTTTACCTGTTTGATGTTGATAGAGTCTTCCCTCATCTTGTCATTGATAAGGCTCTGCTGTTCTTTTAAATGATGGATCTGAAGAAAGGCTGTAATGATCTCCATTTTAAACTGTCTCTCATTCCGGTGTGTTTTCAATGCCGAGATCTCCGTGTCAATGGATGCTTTTTTCTCTGTATTTCTGATTTTTCCGCCCATATACACCGGAATCGATGCAGACAGGGTAAAATCATACATTCCGTTGATAATATCATATTTGGTAGCCTTATTGAAAAAACCATTTTGATGCTGGAAAAGATTGGTCACCTGATTGTAGCTGGTATGAAACTCAATATCCGGTAATTTTTCCATCGCAAGGTCTTTTTCCCTAGTGACAGACATTTCCTGTTTTAAATGGCTTATCTGAATGTTTTTGTTATTTTTCAAACCAGTCTCTATGGCCTGTTGAAGACTGAGACGCTGGTAGTCGATCATCTGTGAGTGTAAAAAACTGCCTGTCAGCAGTAAGCACAACGACATGCACTGATATCTGCATGCGTTAAATATCATATTCATAATTTATTTAAATAATTTTTGCTAAAGTGATTTTGATGCTGCAAAGTTACGATAGAGAGCATCGGACCCGATTTGTGAAAACAGAAAAAGATTTGCTCATTTACGCCATTATGGAATTTTCTTCCTACCTTTATTTTATGAACGACAGCCATTTTAAAGCAGTAGAAGAGGAAGATGCAGAATTTTATGTCTATAATGTGCTCGCAGGAAACGTTACCACAGAGATTCACCATCACAGTTCTGCCCAGCTGGTGTACGCAGAGGGAGGGATAGTGCATGTATTTACAGATCTCAAGCATTGGTATCTTCCGGCAAGATGTTTTATGTGGATCCCGGCGGGTATACCTCATTATATTTTTTCAACCAGTCCCAAGGTAGATCTTTACAATTTTTATTTTAAAAAAGAAGACCATGAAAATGGCTTTTTTGATGAAATTAATATTTATTCAGTGAGTCACTTGCTTAGGGAAATGATTTTGTATACAAAAGACTGGAATGGGAAAATCACAAAAAATGATGTTCCAAAATATTATTTCCTCAAAGCTTTAAAAGGAATTCTTCTTGAAAAAAGAGATAAAAAACTGGCTTTTCCGGTCCAGCATCCGTTTCCAAAAGATGAAACGCTGCTGAAGATTGCCAGATACATTCATGCCAACCTTGAAAAGCCTCTTACGATAGAATCTACGGCGAAAGAATTCGGAATGAGTACAAGAACGCTCTCCCGGAAGTTTAAAGAGATTTTAGGGATGAATTACGTCCGGTTTTTGCGGGCATTGAGAATCACCCGTTCTTTGGAATTGATGTTGGAAGGGAAATATAATATGTATGAGATCGCCATGATGGTAGGGTATAACAGTTTGTCTTCCTTCAGTACTATTTTCAAAAAAGTAATAGGAGTTGCTCCGAGTGAATATCAGCAGAAATTGAGAGGGAATAGGTGAGTGAGAGAGTTGATGTGTTTTGAGATCGCTTCGTCGCTACGCTCCTCGCAATGACAAAAAGTAATGATGGCGACGAATGCCCTAGCCCCGATAGGAACGGTTACCCCGCAACTGGAAGCAGGAAAGTAGAAGGATTTTGGAGCTGGCGTGTTGGCGTGAGGAGTATGAGTGGATAGCGGGATTAAGCTTCTCCAAGGATTAAAAAAGAAAAACCACTTCAGACGAAGTGGTTTATATATTTGAGAAAATCTCTGGAGCGATTAAGCTTCTTCAGAAGGAGTTTCTTCTACTACTACTTTAGCTTTAGGAGCAGCTGGTTTAGGAGCTTCTACCGGAGCGTCAGATACAACGTCAAATTCGAAGTTGTACTCAACATTTCTGTGTAGTCTGATGTTTGCAGTCACTTTACCAGTTCTTTTGATTGTGTTCCCTGGAATTTTGATGTATTTCTTCTCTACAGAAACTCCAGCTTTAGCAAGAGCAGCAGATAGGTCAGAATTGTTGATAGATCCGAATAACTTGTCACCAGAACCTACTTTTGTAGGGATCGTGATAGAAGTTTTCTTTAATTGATCTACTACACTGTTAGCTGCAGCGATTAATTTAGCTTCTTCTTCTTTTCTAGCTTCTAAAGTAGCTTCTAGAGCTGCTTTGTTTTTAGGAGTAGCTAAAAGTGCAATTCCCTGAGGAAGTAAGAAGTTTCTAGCATAACCAGGCTTTACGCTTACTGTATCAAACTCAAGTCCTAAGTTTTCTACGTCTTTTTTTAGGATGATATCCATTGTTGTTGTCCTTTTTTAGAATTTAGATGCTAGATATTAGACATTAGATAGTAGACATTAAGTCTGAAATCTGGAATCTGAGATCTATTAATCTAAATTAAGTTAGAATTAAAATTATTTATTCAGCAACAAAAGAAGAGGTTGCCCTCTTCTTTTATTTATTTTTTTGTCTTATTTCAATAAGTCAGCTACGTAAGGTAGTAAAGAAAGGTGTCTTGCTCTTTTGATCGCAGCAGAAACTTTTCTTTGGTATTTTAAAGAAGTTCCAGTGTATCTTCTTGGTAAGATCTTACCTTGCTCGTTTACAAACTGTAATAAGAAATCAGCATCTTTGTAATCAACGTGCTTAATTCCGTATTTTTTGAATCTACAATATTTCTTTTCAGATTTTGTATTGATATCAAGTGGAGTAAGGAATTTTACTTCTGATTCTCCTCCAGCAGAGGCTTGTTTAGCCATTTCGTCTATTGCCATGTCTTGTCTTTTTTAAAAAATAGGGTTAATAATTAAGCTCTAGCCGCTTTGATTTTAGTTCTTCTAGTTACAGCGTACTCAACAGCGTGCTTGTCAAGTTTTGTAGTCAGGTAACGGATTACTCTCTCGTCACGTTTGAATGCTAATTCTAGGTCAGCAACTACAGTACCTTCACCTTTAAACTCAATTAAAGTGTAGAATCCATTCTTTTTCAATTGAATTGGATAAGCTAATTTTTTTAGTCCCCAGCTTTCTTTGGCAACGATTTCACAGTTCTTTTCTTTTAAAAGATCTTCAAATTTTTTCACTGCTTCCTCTACCTGAGCATCAGATAGAACGGGAGTTAAAATGAAAACAGTTTCGTAATTGTTCATAATGTTAAATGAATTTGTTAATTATTTCGAGGTGCAAAATTAGAGAATATATTTTGAATATACAATAGTTGTATGAACATTTGTGAGCAGAAATCAACTGGTTCTACAAGTGATAGATAGAAAGAACAAAGAGAAAAGAAGAAAGATTTTCAGATCTCAAAAAACAAAAGAAGATAAGTATAGTAAACTTTAATCAACCTACTTATCCCGAAACTACTCCTTCTCCCTGATTTCCGTCAGAAAATTCACCTTAATTACATCGTACAAAGAATGTCTGCTCACCAAAATAGAAGCAATGGAGGAGACCATTCCCGCCAGCATTAAATGAAAAATAAGGGAATGCCTGTCCGTCATTTCCAGTACAATAATCGCTGAAGTAAACGGAGCTCTGGTAATTCCGGTAAGAAAGGCCACCATTCCAGCGAGAATCACCACATTGGTTTCGTTGGGGGTTAAATGGATGGCTCCGGAGATCACGGATCCTATGCTGGCGCCGGCACTCAGAGCAGGAGCAAAAATTCCGCCTGCACCGCCTGATGTGAAAGAAAGGGCAGGGCCGAGCATTCTTAAAATCGGGACATACCAGTCTTCATGCTTATCTTTTGTAAAAAGGACCCGTTCCATAATCTCCTTTCCGGATCCCAGGATTTCCCTGTTGATGAAGTAGGCGATAGAAGCGATGAACAGTGCACAGATCACAAGAAAAACGACATTGGCTCTATCGGTTTTAAGTTTCCTTTTCTTCCAGTCACTCATCTTAAGCATCATTACAGAAAGCTGACTGGCCAGAATTCCGGCGGTTCCCGCTACAAGAACAATGGGAAACATGACCATTAAAGAAACATCGTTTGTTTTCGGATATCCTAAATACAGATAAGATCCGGCTAATGTCTGGGCAGTTAAACCTGCAATGATTACCGCCGTAAACAAGGCCGTTTTGAAATAATTGATATGCGTTTTGGAAAGTTCTTCTACCGCAAATACAATTCCGCCCAGTGGGGTGTTAAATGCCGCTGCAAGTCCTGCTGCTGCGCCTGTCATAATCATGTTTTTCTTGGAGATTTTCGGCCACCAGTGCGGAAGATATTCATTGACTTTCCTGAAAACGGAACCTGCAATCTGGATGGTTGGTCCTTCGCGTCCCACAGCGCCTCCTCCAATCACCAGAACAACGGATGAGATGATTTTAAATACAATGATCTTTAGACTTAAAAGGTTCCTGATCTTTGTGTGTTCTTTTGGATTGGCCAGTTCTACAGCAGCCATCACCTGTGGTATACCACTTCCTTTGGCGTATGGAGCAAATTCTTTCACGAGCCACCACGAAAGGACAAAACCGATTGGAGCAATGATGAAGATCATCCACGCATGCCAGTTCATCATAAAATTCAGCAGATGTTCTCCCCAGGCAAATATCTTGGCATACATCACTGCAAAAAAGCCGGTGATCACAGAGCCAATCCAGAAAGGAATAGCCTGAAGCAAGTTGTTCTTCAGCTGCTCGTTTCGGATATTGTCAAAAGACTTTTTCAGGCCTTTTCGTAGGAGGGAGAAAATTTTCAGCATTTGTTTGTTTTATGGAATAGAATTAGATTTCTTTTAAAAAAGCAGCTGTCATTAAAGCGTTGTTTACAGAAAGTTCTTTGGGAAGTCCAAAACTTAGCAGGTCGTTTTTAACGGTCAGCTGGAACTCGTCATCAGGAACTGCTTTGATTGTTTTTTTTCTCTCGGAAGTTAAAAATGATAGGGTTCTATACTGGTCACTTCCCAAAACATAGAAATCTTTAAAGTCCAAATCTTTATTGAAATTAATATTAAAGCTGCTGAAAATTCCTGCTATTTTATCAGCGAGCTTCTTTTTATTGATGGTGATGAAGCCGAAATCTTCGTTTAATTTTTTTAGTCCCCAGATCTGGAGACTGTCATATTCACGGGTTGTACGTGCTCCTTTTACCGTTGTTCCTGTTTTGCTTACTATGAAAAGATAAAAAGAAAACTTCCTGTATATGTCTGTAATAAAGTAACAGATTTTAGGAGTGATCAAAGGGATTTCATCATCAGTTTTAAAATCATTATAAGGCGAATTTTCAATATCAATGACAGAAAGATCATAATTTTGAAATAGATTCTCATATATTTCCAGAATTAATTCTTCTTCTCCTTTAGAAAAATCAAATAGTTTAGCAGCATGTAGTTTTCTGAAATCTAGTTCCATTAATATAGATTTGAATGTTTTTAAAGATAAAATTATTTCATCATAATTCCAATACCCAGGAATACGACTAAGCAAAGATTCATTTTATCCAATACGGAAAAAAGGTGTAATAATATCCCTTCTACCAGTTTAAAAATCAAAAAAACCTCCCATTTTTAGGAAGCTTTTCATGTTGTATTGATGAGAGTAATGATTAATACTGTGGATTGAAAATAGCAATATATGCTATACCATAAAGAATCAGTACAACAGCCGAAAATATCAGATTGGCATTCCTTAGAATGTATTTTTTATTGATGTGCAGAATGAATGTTTCAATAAGAATGCAAACAAACCATACAACATGAAAAGCAAACATAATGATAAGATAACCTAAAACATCCCACCCGCTCACACTCAATATCACCGCTGTAAAACCAATAGTTCCGGCTATAAATATGGCAAGACGGATCAGAATATGATGCAGAACATTTTGTTTCTTTTCTGAAACACTTATTTTATCATCTTCTTTGATCTCGAAAAGCTCTCTTAATTCATTATCCATTATCGTTGTTTTTGATATAACTTAATAAAGAATGGTAAGATGCCCAGATAACCCAGGAGGTTTAATACACCAAAAAAACGGTATAAGTAAATCATATTATCCAGGTTGAAAAAGCCTATGATAATTTCGACGAAATAAGTTGCTATAATCAGGCATAAGGAAATGATTGCAATTAAAGTTACTCTTTTCATATTTTGAGATAGGTTGGTGTTTTTATTTGAAATTATTCTGTTATATGGTTACTTTTGGTACTGACTCAAATGTACAGATAATCTTTTAATAGAAAAACCTTCGAAAAGATCGAAGGTTTTGTATTTTAAGATGTTTTGACAAGCTCTGCACAACTTTTGAAATAAAGGGTCACTTATCAGTCATCAGGTATTAAATTTCCGTATTCAGATCCCAGTTCTGAAGATAATCATGAACATGTTTCAGCATCATTCCTCCCAAAGATCCGTCTACCACTCTGTGGTCATAAGAGTGAGACATGAACATCAGCTGACGGATGGCAATCACATCGCCGTCTTTAGTTTCAAGAACTGCAGGCTTTTTAACGATAGCACCAATAGCCAAAATAGCTACCTGAGGCTGAGGAATAATAGGAGTCCCCATAAGGTTTCCAAAACTTCCTACGTTAGAAATCGTGTACGTAGCACCCTGAGTATCTTCCGGTCTTAATTTTTTATTTCTCGCTCTGTAAGCCAGATCATTGATGGCTTTTGCCAAACCTGAAAGTGACAACTGGTCAGCATTTTTAATCACAGGAACGATAAGGTTTCCGTCTGGTAAAGCAGTGGCCATACCGATATTAATATTTTTCTTCTTAATGATGTTTTCACCACTGATAGAAACATTGATCATCGGGAAATCCTGAATCGCTTTGACAATCGCTTTCACGAAAATCGGCATGAAAGTCAGTTTTTCACCTTCTCGTTTTTCGAAAATATCTTTATGCTTGTTTCTCCATTTTACAACGTTGGTAACGTCTGTTTCGATGAAAGAAGTAACGTGTGGAGCAATATGTTTTGCCTTTACCATGTTTTCAGCAATGATCTTTCTCATTCTGTCCATCGGGATGATTTCATCACCTGCTGCCACAGAAACAGTAGAAACCGGTGCTGAAACCGGAGCTTTTGGAGCTGCCTCTTGTACAGGCGCAGCTTGTTGAGCTGGCTGGCTTCCTCTGTTGGAAACGTAGGCTAATATATCTTCTTTTGTAATTCTTCCTTCTAAACCACTTCCTTTAATAGACTTCAGTTCAGATTCAGAGATGTTTTCCTGCAGTGCAATAGATTTTACAAGTGGTGACAGGTAAAGGTCTCCTGAGAATTCTACTGTTGAAGCAGCTTGTAACGGCTCTTCAATCGTTTTTAAGGTTTCAGTATCCGGAGCGGCTGTCGGAGTTTCAGTTTTTACTTCCTCTGAAGCTGTATTTCCGCCCTCTCCTTCAATTTCTAAAATAGCAATGGCTTCACCAACTTTAGCAACTTCGTCCTTCTGTTTCAGGATTTTTATAATTTTCCCCGAAACTGGTGTCGGAACGTCTGAATCTACCTTATCTGTTGCAATTTCAACTACGGAATCATCCTCTTTTACATTATCACCTTCATTGAATAACCAAGTGATAATTGTCGCTTCCATAACACCTTCTCCCATGGAAGGAAGCAATAATTTGTATTCTGCCATTTTTAATTTTTAGATTTTGACAAATATATAAAAAAAATCGGTTTTTTTATGAAATATATAATCTTAGACGAATTCAACATAAATATTCTCGCCTACATTAAGTCCAAACAGGCTTTTGGCCCCGTTTTTTTTACTTCCTTTATAGATGGTGAGCTCCAAAAGCTGACTGTCATTGAAGATCGCTGCCGACTGTCCGTGGAATTCCGTTTCCCTTTCCCAGTCGGAAACTACCTCGGTATGACTTGAAAAGACTCTTGAAAGTGTTAAATTTCTGAATTTTATGGTGAAACCTTCATTGCCTTTTCCGGTGCTTTCAAAAAAGTCTTTACTGATATTTGAGATTATATTTCCGAAATTATCAATATACGTTACTTCACCAATGATCATCTTTTCAGACTCATTGAAAACGGGTTTCGGAAACAGGAGCTCTTTGGCCGAGTCTATTTTCCGTCCGATTACTTCCGGAAGTCCACCGTTGGCCAAATGTACGGCAGCAGGGACAAAAACGTCGGTAGAAGTGAAGTTCACGATATCATCAAAACGATTGTTCAGAGTGATCTCATAGATGGCTTCCGGTTTAATATCGAAAAAGACCAGACCTAAAAGGCCGTTATCTGCCGCCAGAAAATAGGAGCCGTCTGCTTTATAGAGTATATTTTTCCTTGATTTATGGTAAAAACTGTCTACAGAAAGGATATGAATGGTGCCTTTAGGAAAGTATTTATATGCATTTCGTATAATGTACGAGGTCTGTATAAGGTTGAATGCCTGGATGTCGTGGGTGATATCAATGATATTTACCTCAGGGTTTAGAGACAGAACTTTGCCTTTCACAGCGGCGACTCTGTAATCTAAATTTCCGAAATCCGAAGTAAGGGTGATAATTGACATGGATCTTTGTGTAGAATAAATAGTGTTTACTGCAAAGTTATTTAAAATAAAAAGAAAGCCCGAAAGATTGTAGAAAAGAATTGACATAAATTTGAAAAAAAGCTTTAATTTTAAAATCTAATAAAAATAAAATACTGCATGTTCGAATTAACATATGATTTGGAAGATGTCGATGTAAAGACCTTCTATGGCGTTAATAATCAATATTTCAATTTGTTAAAATCAAGCTTTCCTACGCTTAAAATCACAGGACGGGATCATTTTATCTTTGCGATGGGTAATCAGGAAGCTTTAGATATATTTAAACTAAAACTGGATGATATTGTAAAGTTTATCTCTAAAAACAATTCTATCGCGCTGAAAGATGTTGAAAATGTCCTGAATATCAAAGATGAGAATGAAAAACATTTAATTTTTGATCAGGATATTATTGTAAAAGGAGTCAATGGGAAAATCATCAAGGCCAAAACCACGAATCTTAAGAAGCTGGTAAAAGAAACCGAGAAAAAGGATATGGTTTTTGCCATTGGTCCTGCGGGAACAGGTAAAACCTACACGAGTGTCGCATTGGCGGCAAGAGCTTTAAGGGATAAGCAAGTCAAAAGAATCGTTTTGACAAGGCCTGCTGTAGAGGCAGGGGAAAGTCTGGGATTCCTGCCGGGAGACCTTAAAGAAAAGCTGGATCCGTATTTACAGCCTCTATATGACGCGCTGAGAGATATGATTCCTCATGAAAAACTGGAAGGTTTTATGGAGAAAAAGGTGATTGAAGTTGCGCCGCTGGCTTTTATGAGAGGACGTACACTTGATGATGCTTTTGTAATTCTTGATGAAGCTCAGAATACTACTCATGCGCAAATGAAAATGTTCCTGACAAGAATGGGAATGAATGCCAAGTTCATCATTACCGGAGATCCAACACAGATCGATTTACCTCCAAAACAACAATCGGGACTGAAGGAGGCTATGAGGATCTTGAAAGATGTAAAAGAAATTGGGTTTGTCTACCTTACTGAAGAAGATGTAGTTAGACACCCGGTAGTTAAGAAAATTATTTTAGCATACAACGAAGAAGATAAGAGACTGAAAGATTAAGTAGACCATAGCGTTACCAACTATAATAGGATGTACATTAGAAGAAAATGAAGTTTTGGAGAATTTTTGAATGATTTTATACGTGTAATCATTGTTATGTGATAATTATTTTAACATTATTTGGTATTATAAAAAAAATAGTTAGTTTTGTGACCGAATACTAAAATAAAATCATGAAAAAATTTTTACTTATTGCAGCAGCGGCTGTGGTAAGCGCTAATTTAAGCGCTCAAGAAACGAGATTTGGAGCCAAAGCTGGTTATTCTCTTTCAACTTTAAAATTTAAAGACGGAGGAGATTCTGAAAGTACCGACCCTTCACACACTTTTTATGTAGGAGCTTTAGTAGAGCACAAACTAAGTGATAAATTTGCTCTTCAGGGGGAGGTTTTATATTCTCCATTAGGAGGTAAGATCAACGAAAGAGTAGAGGATGAGGATGATGCAGGTACATTCTTTAACATTAAGAATAAGACTACTTTTGGAACTATATTGATTCCGGTTTCTGCTAAATATTTTATTACTGAAAGTTTATCAGTTTCTGCGGGGGCAAGTTTTGGACTAATCATTTCTGCAAAAACAAAAACGGTAGCAGACCTTGGATTAGGGGTAATTCCTGGATTTGAAATTTCTGCAGATGATGAAACAGATATTAAAGATCAAACCAATACTTTGAATATCGCTCCTTTCCTGGGTGCAGAGTATACATTGGAAAACGGATTGTTCTTTGATGCAAGGTACAATATGGGAGTTTCTAACTTGGCAAAAGATTCCGGAGACGGAAAACTGACTAACAGCTTCCTGCAAGTGGGTATCGGTTTCAAATTCGGAGGAAACTAATTCTTTAAAACGAAATTAAAAAGATATAGAGCGGGATAAAATTTTGTCCCGCTTTTTTTCTGTTCCTATGAATGGATATCGTTAATTTTATGTTAATAATGAAAATAATTAGTAATTTTGTGGTATCAATCAAACTATTTAAAAAAATGAAAAAACTATTTTTACTAGGTGCTTTTGCGCTATTAGGGAGTGCTGCACACGCGCAGGAAGGTTTTAAGTTAGGGGGACATATTGGTATTCCGGTAGGTGATGCCGGCGACGCATCTTCATTTACATTAGGAGTGGATGCTGCCTACATGTGGAACATTACAAAAGGACTTGATCTAGGGGTTACAACAGGATATTTTCACTTTTTCGGAAAGGATAACTTTGATGATTTCGGATTTATTCCTGTAGCGGTTTCCGGGAAATATAAATTTTCGGGAGCACCTATCTTTGTAGGGCTAGACCTAGGATATGGGATTTCTACAAAAGATGGAGTAGATGGTGGTTTCTATGCACAGCCTAAATTTGGATATCAAATGTCTAAAGGTGAGCTTTACTTAGGATATCAGACGATCAGCAACAAACGCGATTACGGGTGGTATACAGCCAGTTGGAACGTAGGAGCCATTAATATTGGATACAACTTCTTCCTGAAATAAAGAAATATTAAGAATAATACAGTAAACTCCGGCTTTTTGGCTGGAGTTTTTTTATAGAAACTCCAATGAATATCTGATATGGATAACTATTTTAGATAAATTTGTGTATTTGATGTGTTGCAGGATGAAAAATTATCTCGACTTATATATATGTTTAATTTTAAGACTAATATCTTAAATGTTAACATTTTAAGATAATACTGTTTACAATAATTTCAAATAAGAGAGAATTTGCAAGAAAATGATAAATCTAAAAAGCTAAGTTTATTTCGCTCTTGTTGTAAAATCATTATTTTTTTATTCTAAATATTGTGAAAAAAACAAAACCCTATAATTAATACGTTTTAATTTCGGAAAACATCAATATTCATCAATGATATTAATCACGTTAACAAATTTTAATATTAGCGGAACCCACTGTAAATTTGCCCTCAGAAAGTATTAAAATTATTATAAAATGAAAAAATTAGTATTAGCTGGTGCAATTGCACTTTTCGGTTTATCTAATGCACAGATTGCAAAAAGAACTGCATATATCTCAGGACAAGTAGGTTATTCTCAAGAAGAGAACAACAATAATGATACTAAAGTAGAAAGCTTTAGAATTGTACCAACTGCAGGTTATTTCGTTGGAACTAACTTAGCTGTAGGATTAGGTGTAGGATATGCAAGTGATAAAGTTACTAAAACTACAACTGGATCAGTTCTAGGAGGAAGCTTTGTTTCTGAAACTAAAGGTACTCAGTCTGCATTTGTTGTAGCTCCTTTCGTAAGAAAATACTGGACTTTAGCTGACAAATTGTACATCTTCGGTCAATTAGAAGTTCCAATGGAATTTGGTCAATTTAAAGAGGAAGCAACTACAACTGCTACAATAGGATCAACTACAAATACTACATCTACTTCTGATAAAGCAAACTATACTTCAATTGGAGTAAACGTTAAGCCAGGTTTAGATTATTTCTTAAACAAAAACTGGAGCATTGAAGCTACTTTCGGTGAATTTGGATACAACACTTCTAAATTAGACGTTGATGGAGCTAAAAGTGTAAACAACTACAAGTTCGGTTTGAATTTATCAGCTGTAACTTTCGGAGTTAAGTATGTTTTTGCTAAGTAATTAACAAAGCATTTATAAAATAAGAGCCCTAAAATTTATTTTAGGGCTTTTTTTACCTTTAAAACTAAACCACTATGGACTTAAAGTCCATAGGTTTGGTTTGTGGACTTAAAGTCCACGATTCGAGTATTACTACTCAATGATAAAATTACTTTGGTCTTGATCAGTTGGGTTTCGATGATGTTCCAAATACTCGTTAAGCATTTCATCCGTAATATTGCCAGTGCTCCAACAACCAAATCCTATTGCCCAAAAATGACGTCCCCAATAACGTTGTTTCAATTCAGGAAATTCAATTTGAAGTTTCCTAGAGCTTCGACCTTTGAATAGTTTAACAAGACTACTTATATCTTGATTAGGGCGATATTCTATATGCATATGAACATGATCTTTAGAGACAACTCCTTTCAAAATTCTAATATCTTCTGCCTGGCAAATTTGAAGCAAAATACTACGACAGCGTAATTTAATATCACCCTCCAATACTGGAAAACGATATTTAGTAACCCATACAATATGTGCTGTTAACCTACTTACACTATGACCATTGCTACGTTGATAATCCACAAAACAAAGATAACATTTTTAGAAACTGAAAGTAAAATGCACTAAAGTGCATAGTTTTAACTATTTCTGAGACCAATAAAATTTTATTTAATAATAATCATGAAAAAAATCTTATTGGCATCAGCTCTTGCTTTTTTTGCAGGCATCAATGCACAAACAAAATTTGGAGTAAAAGCGGGTTACACATTATCGAATTTAACATCTAATGAAGATCTTGATGCTTTTGAAGGAGCAGACGGAGGTTTGAAATCCAAATCAGGGTTTTATGTAGGCGCTTTGGTGGAGCATAAATTCAATAGTAAATTTGCTTTACAAGGGGAAGTTCAGTATGCTAATTTAGGGGGTAAAGCTGAAGTTTCAACATTGGGAATCACTGTTACAGAAAAATTCAATTTCAACAGAATCGTAGTTCCTGTAGCGGCCAGATATTATGCAACTCCTGAATTAGGATTGTACGCAGGACCTTTTGTAAGCTTTAGAACAAGTACTAAAGTAAAGATAGATGTAGCTGGAGGAATAGCAGATCAACAGATCTTAAATGCAGGTGAAAATGCTTTAGAAAAGAGTTTTGATGACAACCTTAAGTCTACGGAATTTGGTTTGTTTTTAGGAGCGGATTATAACATATACAAAGGACTATTCGTAGATGCACGTTACAGTTTCGGACTAACAAATATGATTAAGGATCCTGTAAATGACGAGAAATTGAAGATGAATTTCTTCCAGATCGGATTGGGATACAAATTCAAATAAAACAAAAAACTCTCAGAAATTATTCTGAGAGTTTTTTTATGTCTTCTTATCTAAAGTTTAAAATCTTTATTATTTCCCCATCATTCCGCCCATGCCTGGCATATTTGGCATTTTGCTCATCATCTGCATCATTTGTTTTCCCTGAGGTCCCTGCATCATCTTCATCATTTTACCCATCTGGTCGAATTGCTTCATTAATTGATTCACATCTTCAATCTTTCTTCCTGCTCCTTTTGCAATTCTCTGCTTTCTCTGACTGTTAATGATAGAAGGTCTTCTTCTCTCATCAGGGGTCATAGAGTAGATAATCGCTTCAATGTGCTTGAAAGCATCATCGCTGATCTCAACATCCTTAATGGCTTTTCCAACTCCAGGGATCATTCCCATAAGGTCTTTCATATTACCCATCTTCTTGATCTGGTTGATCTGTTTCAGGAAGTCATCAAAACCAAACTCATTTTTAGCAATCTTTTTGTGAAGCTTTTTAGCTTCTTCTTCGTCAAACTGTTCCTGAGCTCTTTCTACCAGGGAAACAACATCTCCCATTCCCAGTATTCTGTCAGCCATCCTTTCCGGATAGAAAACATCCAAAGCTTCCATTTTCTCACCGGTAGAGATAAACTTAATCGGTTTTTCTACTACAGAACGAATCGTTAAAGCAGCACCCCCTCGCGTATCACCATCTAATTTGGTAAGAACAACACCGTCAAAATTCAATGTATCGTTGAATGCTTTTGCTGTATTCACAGCATCCTGACCGGTCATGGAATCTACTACGAATAGTGTTTCCTGAGGTTTGATGAAGTAATGCACAGACTTGATCTCGTTCATCATCTGCTCGTCAATAGCAAGACGTCCTGCTGTATCGACGATTACGACATCATGACCGTTTGCCTTTGCAAAAGCAATTCCATTTTCAGCAATGGTAGATGGATTGGTTGATCCTTCTTCAGTAAAAACCGGAACTCCGATCTGGCCACCTAATACTTTAAGCTGGTCGATCGCAGCGGGACGGTAAACATCACAGGCAACCAATAAAGGTTTTTTTGCTCTTTTTGTTTTTAAATGATGAGCCAGTTTTCCGGAGAAAGTAGTCTTACCGGAACCCTGAAGACCAGCAATAAGGATCACAGAAGGTTTCCCTGAAAGATTGATCCCTTCCTGAGAACCTCCCATGAGTTCTACTAATTCGTCATGAACGATCTTCGTCATCAACTGTCCCGGTGTAAGAGAAGTAAGAACGTTTTGTCCTAAAGCTTTATCCTGAACTCTTTTCGTAAGATCTTTTGCAACTTTATAGTTAACATCGGCATCTACCAACGCTCTACGGATTTCCTTTACGGTTTCCGCTACGTTGATCTCTGTGATTTTTCCGCGTCCGGAAATATTATGTAGAGCCTTGTCTAATTTATCCTGTAAACTATTAAACATATTGATTGTAAATTATAGGTTTGCAAAAATAAGGAATTTTTGACAATATATATTATATAAGGTATTGAGATTTGTTTTGTTTTAAATTATAATTCTATTTTTGCAAAATGAATTTTTGGGATAGTTTTATTATTATGTTTTTAATAGCATTTTTAAATGTTGTTTTATATATAGTATTTAAAAGGTATTTGTATGGGAAGCCTGATGCAGGGATGAAGTTTCTTACAATGAATATTGGTAAAGATATTTTTTGGCTTATAACTTCTTTAATAATAATTGATAAAACGAGAGAGAATTTTCTCTTAATTGTCATTTGCTTTGTTATTGGCTCATTCCTTATATATTTATCCATAATAAAACTCATTAACAAGTCTTGATTTTTTTGATGATAAAAATCAATTTTTAATATTGGTAAAGTTTAATAAAATCAATATATTTGCACACGATTAAAAAAGAGATATGAACAGAAAGATTTCTTCATTATTTTTCGCATTTTTATTTGTGTTTATTAGCGGTTTTGCTACTGCACAACATGATTCTGAAGGTGAAAAATCCGCTGAAAAAGTAGAGCACAAAGAAGATGGTGACAAATTCAATGCTACAAAAATGATCATGGAGCACATTGGTGATTCTAATGAATGGCATTTATGGACTACAAAAGACGATAACGGTGAAGAACACCATGTTTCTATTCCATTACCCGTGATTATTAAAGATAGTGAAGGGTTGCATACTTTTCTTTCAAGCAGTATCGCTCATGGTCATGAACACGATGGGTATACATTAAAAGAAGGACAAGTAGTTTCTACTAAAGGAATTGAAAAAGCAACTTTATTTTCAATTATCAGTGGGAAACAAAAATCGAGTGAAGTATTTTTTGATCTTTCAATTACTAAAAATGCAGCTTCAATGTTATTGTCAGTAATTTTTATGGCAATTATATTCATAGGAATGGCAAGAAACTATAAAAAGTCTCAATTACCAAGAGGAGCTGGGAAATTATTAGAGCCAGTAATTGTATTTATAAGAGATGAAGTGGCTATTCCAAACATCGGATCTGTTAAATATAAAAGATATATGCCTTATTTATTAACTGCATTCTTCTTTATTTGGTTTAACAACTTATTTGGGTTGATTCCTTTCTTTCCTTTTGGAGCAAACCTTACAGGAAATATCGCAATCACTGCAGTTTTAGCAATCATTACTTTATTAATTACATTATTCAGTGCTAATAAAGATTATTGGAAACATATCTTTATGCCACCGGTTCCTATCTTATTGTATCCTATTATGGTACCAATCGAGATTATCGGGATCTTTACAAAGCCTTTCGCTTTGATGATGCGACTTTTCGCTAACGTTACAGCAGGACACATTATGATTTTGGCGATTATTTCATTGATCTTCATTTTCAAGTCTCCGTTCTTAGGATTGGCATCTGTACCATTAGCATTATTTGTTTCCGTATTGGAATTATTAGTAGCAGCATTGCAAGCATATATCTTCACTGTATTATCAGCCTTATTTATTGGTATTGCAGTTGCAGAGCACGAGCATGAGCATGGTCACGAAGAACATGCACATTAATTAAAAGAAAAATATTAAAATAATTTTTAACTAATATAATTTATTTATTATGGACATGTCAACTGGAGCAGGTTTAGTTTACGTAGGTATCGGTTTAGCAGTACTAGGTGTAGGTCTAGGTATCGGTAAAATCGGAGGTCACGCAATGGATGCTATCGCTAGACAGCCAGAGCAAGCTGGTAAGATTCAAGGAGCAATGCTTATTGCTGCTGGTCTTATTGAAGGTGCTGGTCTTATCGCGATTATCTTTGGTGCTTTCATCAAGTAATCTATCCTCAAAAAAACATTCTTAGCAGTGAAGCGATTGGCTGCTGCTAAGAATTTTAAAAACAATCCATAAAATAACACTTAAAAAAGAATTTACAGATATGGGAATTATTGAACCTGGAATTGGACTTTTGTTTTGGATGACCCTTACTTTTGTTATCCTATTGTTTCTTCTTGCTAAATACGCTTGGAAACCAATTGTTAATGCGGTAAATGATAGAGAAACTTCTATCGTTGATGCATTAAACCAAGCTAAATTGGCTAAAAAAGAAATGGAAGAACTTAAAGCTGATAACGAAAGAATTATTCGTGAAGCCAAAGTCGAAAGAGATGCTATCCTTAAAGAAGCCAGAGAAATTAAAGATAGAATCGTAGGTGAGGCTAAAGATGCTGCTAAAAACGAAGGAGATAAAATCATTGAAGCAGCTAAGCAAACTATCCAAACTGAGAAAAATGCTGCAATGGCAGACATCAAAACTCAAATCGGTGTTTTATCTGTAAACATCGCTGAATCTATCCTTAAGCAGAAGTTGGATAACAACGAAGCTCAAAATGAATTAGTTCAAAATTATTTAAACAAATCTAACCTTAACTAAGAATGCTTACATCTAAAGTAGCTAAAAGATACGCACAGGGATTGCTTGACTTCACCAATGAATCAGGCCAGACAGCTGCCGTATTTTCTGAAATGAAAGATGTAGTAAAGATCATGTCTCAATCGGTAGATTTGAACAAGTTCTTTCTTACACCTTACATTGATGCAAAAAAGAAAATAGAGGTAGCAGACCAGATCTTTAAAAGTTTGTCGGTTTCTTCACAGAACCTGATCAGATTAGTGATCAAGCACGGGCGTGAAAGCCAGCTGAAAAATATCGCTCAGGAGTTCATCAATAAAGTAGAGGATATTAACGGTGTTCAGAGAATTACTCTTACTACTGCTACTCAGCTTTCTAAGGAGAACATTGATCAGATCCTGAGATCTACCAATTTGTTAAAAGCAGATTCAAACTTTGACCTTAAAGTAAACGTAAAGCCTGAAATTTTAGGAGGTTATATTTTAAGAGTAGGAGACCAGCAGATCGATGCATCTGTGAAAACTAAATTGGGTCAGATTAAAAAAGATTTTCAATTGAACTAATATGAAAAAGGTCTTATATATATCAATGCTTGCTTTTTCTTGTCTAGCTTTTGGACAGAAAGTGAAAATAAAGAAAGATATTGTATATGTTGATGGTCAACAATGGCTTTTAGCTGAAAAAGATGCTTTTAACTGTTCAATTTTTGATAAGAATAAGAATGAAATTATTTTTATAAAATATATCAAACAAAGTATAGGTGATAATATGCTTTTTAATCGTTCAGGTAAACCAAACTATTACTTAGTGAAATTTATTGGTACTGATAAGTCAATTGAAATTAGAGAACTTCCTGAAGACATATTGAAGATTATTTATAAGTCAAATGTTGTAAATCCAGATCTAACATTAAATCCAGATAAATTAAGGACTTTGGTTGAAAAGTATGGAAACGATTTTTCAAAAGATACAGGTTCAACAACACTATAATAATTAAATAATCTACTTCTAAAAGAAGTGTATTAGTTTAGGAAAATAAAATTTATTTTAAATTAAGAAAAAACAACCATATAATGGCAGAAATAAATCCGGCAGAAGTATCTGCGATCTTAAAACAACAGTTGGCCAACTTCGACACTCAATCCAACGTTGAGGAAGTAGGTACAGTTTTAACCATCGGTGATGGTATTGCTCGTGTATACGGGTTAGAAAATGTACAGTACGGTGAGTTGGTGAAGTTTGCTAGTGATGTAGAAGGTATTGTACTTAACCTTGAGGAAGACAACGTAGGTGTTGCTCTACTTGGTGAAAGTAAATTGGTAAAAGAAGGAGATACAGTAAGAAGAACAAACAGAATCTCTTCTATCAAAGTAGGAGAAGGTATGTTAGGGAGAGTAGTAGATACTCTAGGTAACCCAATCGATGGTAAAGGACCAATCGAAGGAGAACTTTACGAAATGCCATTGGAAAGAAAAGCTCCTGGAGTTATCTTCAGACAGCCGGTAACTGAACCTTTACAGACAGGTATCGTTGCGATTGACTCTATGATCCCTGTAGGAAGAGGACAGAGAGAGCTTATCATTGGTGACAGACAGACAGGTAAAACTACTGTTGCGATCGATACGATCATCAACCAGAGAGAATTTTTTGATGCAGGACAGCCTGTATATTGTATATATGTTGCTATCGGTCAGAAAGCTTCTACTGTAGCACAAATCGTTAAAACCCTTTCTGATAAAGGAGCTTTAGCATATACTGTAATTGTTGCGGCTAACGCATCAGATCCAGTTCCAATGCAGGTATATTCTGCAATGGCAGGAGCATCTATCGGTGAGTTCTTCAGAGACTCTGGTAGACCAGCATTGATCGTTTATGATGATTTATCTAAACAAGCAGTAGCATACCGTGAGCTTTCTCTACTATTGAGAAGACCACCGGGCCGTGAAGCTTATCCTGGAGACGTTTTCTATCTTCACTCAAGACTATTGGAAAGAGCAGCAAAAGTTATCGCTGATGACAAAATTGCTAGCCAAATGAATGATTTACCTGAGTCTTTAAGACCAATCGTAAAAGGAGGAGGTTCATTAACTGCCCTTCCAATTATCGAAACTCAGGCTGGTGACGTTTCTGCGTATATTCCAACAAACGTAATCTCTATTACAGACGGACAGATCTTCTTGGAGTCTGATCTATTCAACTCAGGGGTTCGTCCTGCGATCAACGTAGGGATCTCTGTATCCAGAGTAGGAGGTAACGCTCAGATCAAATCAATGAAAAAAGTATCTGGTACTCTTAAATTAGACCAGGCTCAGTATAAAGAATTGGAAGCGTTCGCTAAGTTCGGTTCTGATCTTGATGCTTCTACTTTAGCAGTAATCTCTAAAGGAGAAAGAAACGTAGAGCTTCTTAAGCAGCCGGTAAACTCTCCGCTTCCTGTAGATAGCCAAGTTGCTATGATTTATGCAGGTACAGAGAACTTAATGAGAAACGTTCCTATCAAGAAAGTAAAAGAATTCCAAATCGAATATATCGCATTCTTAAGATCTAAGCATCCTGAAACTATGGCTGCTCTTAAAGCTGGGAAAATCGACAACGATATTACAAACGTTCTTAAGCAGGCAGCTAACGATTTAGCTTCTAAATATAACTAAAATCTTCATTGTTTAAGGTTTAGAATGTCAAGTTTTAAACCTTAAACTTTAGACCATAAACTTTGAACCCAAATTAATGGCAAACTTAAAAGAAATACGAGGCAGAATTACGTCAATTTCATCTACGATGCAGATCACACGTGCTATGAAAATGGTTTCCGCAGCGAAGCTTAAAAAAGCGCAGGATGCAATCGTAATGTTAAGACCTTACTCTGAAAAACTACAGGAAATCATCCAGAATGTAAATTCTAGCTCTGATCCTGATCAGATTTCTGTTTATGCTCAAAAAAGAGAAGTGAAAAGAATTCTTTTCATCGCTGTTACTTCAAACAGAGGTCTTGCAGGAGCTTTTAACTCTTCTATTGTAAAAGAACTGAATATTCAGTTTAAGAATAAATCTCAGTACGAAGTTGAAGTTCTTACCATCGGTAAAAAAGCTTTTGACGCTGTAAGAAAAACCCGTCAGGTCTATTCTAATGAAAGTGCTGTTTTTGATAACTTAAACTTTGATACAGTATCTCATGTTACTGAAGGAGTAATGAGCAGCTTCAAAGAAGGTAAATTTGACGAAGTTTATTTGATCTATAATAAATTTGTTAATGCTGCTACTCAGGAAGTAACCGCTGAACAGCTTCTTCCTATTTCTATGGCTGAAAAAGCTGAAGAAACTCAGGTAGAAACAGATTATATCTTTGAGCCGAATAGAAATGAAATTTTGGATAACTTGATTCCTAAAGCGATCAAAACTCAGGTTTTCAAAGCAGTTTTAGATTCAGTAGCATCTGAGCACGGTGCGAGAATGACGGCGATGCACAAAGCTACAGATAACGCACAGGAACTTAAGAATGACCTTGTGATTTTCTACAACAAAGCAAGACAGGCTGCTATTACAAACGAAATCTTAGAGATCGTTTCAGGAGCAGAAGCTTTGAAAAATTCATAAAGAATTATTTAAATATCATACTAAAGCATCGACATTGTCGGTGCTTTTTTTGTGATTATAGTTTGGGAGAGGGAAGCTTGAAGTTATTTTTTTGGGTTTTAAATGCCTTTTATCAGCAATCAATAATGCTTTAGTAGTTCTTTATCCTGTAAAACCTCTGATCTTTCTGTATCGACATTCCTTATTCAGAAAAGATTTTAAATCGTTTTTGAGTACTCTGGAAACCTCCATTTTTCTGCTTCTATCCTGCATCTTAGAAAATTACATTCCCAAAATATCTTAACCCCAGTACAGGTTATTTTTATTTTATCTATCTTTGTACACTAAAATATTATACAACTTCTAAATGGACTCGGACATAGTCAGGCTTTTGCTAGCCTTATTTCTTGTTTTACTAAATGGCTTTTTCGTAGCCGCAGAATTTTCAATTGTTAAAGTTCGTTACTCACAAATCCAGTTAAAAGCCGCCGAAGGTAACTCTATGGCGAAACAGGCAGAGCATATTATCAAGCATCTTGATGAGTACCTGTCTGCAACGCAGCTTGGAATTACATTAGCGTCTCTTGCGTTGGGTTGGGTAGGTGAAAGTGCGCTTCACCATGTCGTAGAAAGTATTTTCCATTCTTTGAATGTTGAATTGGCTCAAACGACCATTACCACTATTTCAGTGGTAACCAGTTTTGTTTTAATTACCGTAATGCATATTGTGTTTGGAGAACTTATTCCAAAGTCAATTGCCATCAGAAAATCGGAAGCAACTACAATGGCTACAGCAGTTCCATTGAGAGTTTTTTATACCATCTTTAAACCGTTTATCTGGTTGATGAACCTGATGTCTAATACTTTTTTAAGATTAGTAAAGATACATCCGGCTTCAGAACAGGAAATTCACTCTACCGAAGAGCTTCAGCTTTTGGTAAAACAAAGTGCAGATAGCGGTGAGATAGAAGAAGAGAACTACGAGATCATCAAAAATGCATTTGACTTTACAGATCATTCTGCAAAACAGATCATGGTGCCCAGACAGAATATTACCTCTATCGACTTTGAGGAAGATATCAATGAAATTATCAATATGATCATGGATAGCGGCTATTCGCGTATCCCCGTGTATCTTGACTCCATAGACAATGTGATCGGAATTTTCTATACTAAGGAGATTATCAGAGAATATGTCAAAAGAAAAGGCAATCTTAACCACGATGATCTTAAAGATCTGATGCGTGATACGTTTTTCGTTGTAGGCAGCAAAAAGATTTCAGATCTCCTGAAGACATTCCAGCAGAAAAAACAGCACCTTGCCATCGTTATTGACGAATTTGGAGGAACTGAAGGGATTATTACCTTAGAAGATATTCTGGAAGAGCTGGTGGGAGAAATACAGGATGAAGAAGATGATGAAGATAAACTGGTTGATAAAATAGGCGATAATATCTATTGGGTCCAGGCTACACAGCCACTGGATGAAATCAACGAACATTTGCCTAAAAAATTACCTCTTTCTGAGGAAAGTGAATATAATTCACTGGCAGGATTCATTCTTCATGAATTGGAAGATATTCCCGAAGAAAATGATGAGTTTGATCTGGAAAACTACCATTTCAAAATCCTGAAAATGAATAATAAGAGTGTAGAACTCGTAGAATTAGTGTATGAAGGCCCGAACATACTGAGTGATCTGGCTGATAAAATAGGTGAAGTTTAAAGAGAGAGAAATGATTTTTTATAACAGCATAAAAGATTACGAAGATCCAAAACGTCAGTATGAAGAAGAAGTACTGGTTTTGGATGATACGGATGAAGTGTATAAGCTAGTTCTTCACAATGATGACATTCACACATTTGATTATGTGATTGATTGTCTGGTTGAGATCTGCAAACACACCATGGAACAGGCAGAGCAATGTACCATGCTGGTGCATTACAAAGGCAAATGCACAGTAAAAACAGGCTCACTGGATCTTCTGAAGCCTATGCATGAAAAACTGCTTTCAAGAGAATTATCAAGCGAAATAGTATAAATAGAACTCTGCCAATGGCAGAGTTTTTTATTGAAGTCATAATTTATTAAAATAAGACACATTTTTCTGCTAGGATTGTTTTACTTGCATTCATCTAAAATAGTATATTTGTACCAACTATAAAGAAACAAAAAAGAATGCTTGTAATAGGAATTGCTGGAGGTACAGGATCCGGCAAAACTACAGTTGTTGACAAAATACTTCAACAGCTTGATATTGAAGGAATGAATATCCTTTCTCAGGATAATTATTATCACGACAACCCGAATCTGACATTGACCGAGAGAGAAGCGCTCAATTATGATCATCCGAAGTCGATAGATTTTGATTTAATGATAAAACATGTGAAAGCTTTAAAAAACAATGAGCCCATAGAACAGCCCATTTACAGCTTTGTAACACATTCCAGAACGGGCGACCACGTCACTGTAGAACCTAAAAATGTATTGGTAGTAGAAGGTATTCTGGTCCTTACGAATAAAGAATTACTGAAGGAATTCGATTTAAAAGTATTCGTTCATGCTGATTCCGATGAAAGACTGATCAGGAGAATCAGAAGAGATACCCAGGAAAGGGGAAGAGACCTGAGTGAAGTTCTTCATCGTTACCAGACCACTCTGAAGCCAATGCATCAGGAATTCATAGAACCATCGAAGAATGAAGCAGATTTGATCATTCCGAATATGAGACAGAATTCCGTAGCGATTGATTTTTTAACCACTGTTATTAAAAATTCGTTGAGAAAACATTAAAATGGAAGAAAACAAACTTATTAAAGACATTCAGCCGAAGTCCGAAACCTTCAAAACCATTCAGAAATATGTTCTGAATAAATACACCATTACGATCTGTATGTTTCTGGTCTGGATGATTTTCTTTGATAAAACCTCTTTCCTTGTTATTAATGAACTGAACGGCGAAATCAGCCGATATGAAGACCAGCTGGAATACTATAAAAAGGAATACGAAAAAAATGATACTTTTTATAAAAAGCTGATGAACAATAAATCGGAAAAAGAAAAATACGCGCGTGAAAATTATTTTATGAAAAAACCGGATGAAGAGATCTTCATTTTGGTGGTAGACAGTGCCAACGTTGCTAAAAAATAAAAGATTTGAAAGGCGGAGAGTCAATTAGCTTCGCAGTGAAATGTCAGGAGTCAATTTTTACAATTCACGATTGACTTGCGTCGCAAAATTCACCATTCACATAAAAATTATAACAGAAATTATCAATCGTGAATTTTATAACTCACCATTAACTTGCGAAGCAAAATTCACGATTGACCCAAACAAATAGCCAATGTCCAATACAGATATCCTTCCAAACTGGGAAAAATTAGTAAAAAAACAGCTTAAAACAGAAGATATTTATTCCATTCTTAAGAAAGAAAATTTAGAAGGAATTGATGTCCAGCCTTTTTACAGCGAAGTTCAGAAACCACTGGCCAACCTGCCAAAAGTTGAAGAAAGCACCCATTTGGTCGCAAGATATCATGAGAGTCTGGAAGAAGACGTATTTGCATTTCTTTTAGATCAGAACGTAGAAAACCTTGAGGAGAAAACAATTTTTGTTAACAATAAAGACCTTGCCGGCCATATCAGTCCAAAAGAAGAAGATCAATATTTTTCATTGATTGATGTTTTTAATGAAAATGAATGCTTGATTGATGATCAGCTGGCCAAAGAACTTTTATCCAAAGATTTCAAAAGAAATATCTGTGTTGATATTTCACTTCACCAGAACGCCGGAGCAGCGATTTACCAGCAATTGGGAATTGCCTTGGCGAAAACAAAGGAACTTGTTGAAGTCTATGGCCCTGAAATTTTAAATAAACTGATCTTCAGAATAGCAGTAGGAGGAAATTATTTCTTTGAAATGGCTAAACTGAGAGCTTTTAAAATAGTCTTTAACCAACTTTCCAAAGAATACGGTTTAAATGACATTCCCTACATCTTTGCCGAAACTTCTTCGAGAAATAAAGCGATTGCAGATAGTGAAAACAATCTTATTCGTTCAACGCTAGAGCTGGCTTCAGCCATGATCGCAGGAGCAGATGCTGTTTTCAGTACTAATTATCTGGTCAGCAGAAGTACGGATAATTCTGAAGAGATCTCTTTTAAACAGCAGATTGTTCTGGCGTATGAAAGTATCATCAATGTATTTGAAGATGCATCGAACGGAAGCTATTATGTGGAAGACATTACCCGTCAGATTGCAGAAAAATCATGGGCATTGTTTATTGAGATCGAAGAAGGAGGCGGTTACCTGGAGCTGTTAAAGCAGGGAATTATTCAGAAAAAGATCTACGACCAGGCTGTTGAAGAACAGAAATGGGTGGAAGAAGGAAAAATAAAACTGATTGGAGTCAATTTATACCCCAAATTAGACGTTAAGAGGTCAATTGACGATCTGTATAGCGAAAAAGAAATAAAGGCGGTACGTTGGGCTGAAATGTTTGAGTAATGAAAGAAAAACTGATTGATTTATTTGAATATACCCATCATTTTAATAAAGAAATGATCAAAGTTATTTCTGAAAACATCACAAAAGTAGATGAAAAAACAGTTAGTCTAATCAATCATACACTGAATGCTCAGCAGATCTGGAACTCGCGGATACTAGACGAAAAATCATTTGAAGTCTGGCAGGTCAATCTTTTTGAGTCTCTTGACGGGATTAATCATCAAAATTTTCTGAAAAGTATTGATATCATTCAAAATCAGGATCTTGATACAAGAAAGGAATACTATAATTCAAGAGGAGCAAAATTTGAAAACAGTATTTTCGAAATGCTGTTCCACGCTATCAACCACTCAACCTATCACAGAGGGCAGATCAATTCTCTTCTAAAGCAAAACGGCATCGAACCTGTGTTAAAGGATTATATTTTTTATAAGAGGTAAAAAACAAAAGATGCTTCAACTTCATGGAGTATCATACCGAAATCAGTTATAACAGACTGTATAAGCGATGTCATGCTGAGCGGAGTCGAAGCATTTTAGTATTCTAAAAATGATTCATGTATAAAATTTGAAAATTCCGGAAAATCTGTGGGAAATAATATAAAAAACAAAGAAATTCAGGACTATATCAATGCCAATCTAAATACAGATTTGCATGCTCAGCTATTAAAAAAATCTCCATTTCCAGACGTTTCGATGCAGGAAATCGTGCAGCAGATCAATGGAAAACAGACTGCTCAGAAGAAGTTCCCTTTTTTGCTGAAAGAAGGGATTATTTTCCCGCCACAGCTTAATTTAGAGCAGGCATCGTCAGAAAAGACAGCAGACTATAAATCACAGATCCTCAAAGGGAAAAAATTCATCGATTTGACCAGCGGTTTCGGAATTGATGCTTATTATTTATCTCAAAATTTTGATGAAGTTACTTTGGTAGAACAGAATCAGGAATTATTGGGTATTGTAGAACACAACTGGAATGTTTTAGGCAGAAAAGCGAAGTTTGTCAATCAGAATCTGGAAGATTTCTTACAGATCAATGAAGAACATTTCGACATTATCTATTTAGATCCGGCAAGAAGGGATCAGAACAAAAATAAAGTCTTTCTTCTGGAAGATCTTTCGCCAGATATTCTTCAGATCAGGAAAAAGTTGCTTCATATCGCGGACCAGATCGTTATAAAACTCTCTCCCCTGATCGATTTAAAGTACCTTATTTCAGTTTTGCCCGGTACTTTCAGGATAGAAATCATAGCCGTAAAAAACGATGTCAAAGAGGTCGTTATTTTCCTTTCCAATGAAGAAAAAGAAGGAATTATCGTTAACTGTATCAATCTTGAAAGTGACGAATCTGCTTTTACATTTATATTTGGGGAAGAAGAAAGTAGTCACGCCGTCTATTCTGAGCCCGAAAAATTCATCTATATTCCCAATAATGCGATTTTAAAAGCCGGAGTTTTTAATCTGATCTCAGAAAAATTTGGGTTGAAAAAACTCCATCCCAATAGTCATATTTATACTTCAGATCAAAAGATCAGTGATTTCCCCGGAAGAGTTTTTGAGATGGAAGTTGTTGAATCTAAACAGATTAAGAAGAAAGGGCAGTTCAATATCATTTCAAAGAATTACCCTTTAAAACCGGAAGATATCAAAAAGAAATATGCCATAAAAGACGGTGGAAAGGACTATCTTATTTTTACACAATCCAAAAAAGGTAAAATTATTTTAAAATCAGTCTAAAAATGTTGCCGAAAAAAACAGGATTGCTTAATTTTGGGGAATCTAAAATTTAAGCATGAGAAAATTAGTTATATGTTTAGCCATTGCAACTGTAGCTGTAAGCTGTAAAAAAATCCAGGCAGGAGGAAACAAGAATACTCTAAAACTGGAAGAAGGAATAGAAAGATATTCTGATGATCACCAGGGAGGTGAAAGTCATGGTCATGAAGCAGCAGCTGGTCACGGTTCTGAACATGCTGAAAAAAAAGCTCAGGTTTCTATTGATTTGAACGGTGTAGCTTTAAAAGGCTTTGCTAATGGAATGGAAGACAGTATGATCAAATACCTGAAATCCGGACAGTATGCATCTGCTACTGAAGACGGGTTGAAGAATACTTGGTATAATTTTGATAATGTAAATTTTAAAACAGGATCCGCTAACCAATTGGAAGCTGGTTCTCATGAACAATTGGATAATTTAGCTAAAATTCTAAAGGCTTATCCGGATGCAAAAATCAAAATTGGAGGGTATACAGATAAAACCGGTGATGAAGCTAAAAACCTAAAATTATCTCAGGAGAGAGCTAATTTTATCAAAGCTGAACTTTCTAAACTGGGAGCAACGGCACAGATCGTTTCTGCTGAAGGATACGGAAGCCAGTTTGCTCACGTAGATGCAAAAGCTTCTGACTCAGAAAGAGCATCTGACAGAAAAATGTCTGTTCGATTTACTAAATAGTAATTTACAATAAAGAAATATGAATGTCTTGCCCATGCAAGGCATTTTTTTTATTTTTAACAAAACAAATTTTTAAAATGCAAGAGACATTAAATTACATTAACGAAAACAAACAGCGTTTCGTGGATGAATTATTTGAGTTACTCAGAATTCCTTCTATTTCTGCAGATCCGGCTTATAAAAATGATGTATTGAAATGTGCGGACGTGTGTGCAGAACATCTTAAAAATGCAGGGGCAGATCATGTTGAAGTATGTGAAACAAAAGGTTATCCGATTGTTTTTGGAGAGAAAATTTTAGATAAAAACCTTCCTACGGTATTGGTATATGGGCATTATGATGTTCAGCCTGCAGATCCGTTGGAATTATGGAAAAAGCCACCTTTCGAGCCGTATATTGAAAAAACTGAGCTTCACCCTGAAGGAGCCATCTTTGCAAGAGGTTCAGCAGATGATAAAGGACAGTTTTTCATGCACGTGAAAGCTTTTGAGGCGATGATGAAGACCAATACTCTTCCTTGTAACGTTAAATTTATCCTGGAAGGAGAAGAAGAAGTGGGTTCGGTAAGCCTGGGAGATTTTGTTAATGAAAATAAAGAAAAACTTTCTTGTGACTGTATCCTTATTTCTGATACTCATATCTACAGCAACGAACAACCTACTGTAACTACAGGATTAAGAGGTTTAAGCTACGTAGAAGTTGAAATAGAAGGTCCAAACAGAGACCTACATTCAGGACTTTACGGTGGGGCAGTTCCAAACCCGATCCACGTGCTTTCCAGAATGATTGCTAAACTGATCGATGAAGACGGACATATTACCATCGATGGATTCTACGACAATGTAGAAGTAGTATCAGATGCTGAAAGATTAGATATGAACAAGCTGAAGGATAATCCTGAAGAATTCAAAAAATCAATCGGGCTGAGCGGAGTAGAAGGTGAAAAAAGCTATACGACGCTTGAAAGAACATCTATCCGCCCTACTTTAGATTGTAATGGTATTTGGGGAGGATATACAGGAGAAGGTGCTAAAACAGTAATCCCTTCGAAGGCTTCTGCTAAAATTTCAATGCGTCTGGTTCCTTATCAGACTCCGGAAGAGATTACAGAAAAATTCACAAAATATTTCGAAAAAATCGCTCCTGAAAACGTAAAAGTAAAAGTAACCCCTCACCACGGTGGTATGCCCTATGTGTTGCCAAGTGATACTAAAGAATTCTTAGCAGCCAAGCAGGCAATGGAAACAGCATTTGATAAAGAGGTTCTTCCATACAGAAGTGGGGGAAGTATTCCTATCACGGCTATGTTTGAAAAAGTGTTAGGCGCTAAGTCTGTATTAATGGGCTTTGGGCTGGATTCAGATGCAATTCACTCACCTAATGAACATTATGGGCTTTTTAATTTCTATAAAGGGATTGAAAGTATTCCATTATTCTTTGAAAATTATTCTAAATAATTAATTTTTAAAAAAATATTTGATAAAGCGATTCGATATTCGGATCGCTTTATGCTTTTTAATGATAATATCGCTATCATATGGTATTTTTTTAATTAATCTATGTGTTTATTTTTAGTTCAACCTAAAAATAAAACTATGAAAAAAAATTACCTTATTGTACTTTGCTTGTTCCCAGCAGCTTCGTTTGCTCAGCAGATGATTTCCTTTGAAAGTTTAGATGGATTTTATACAGGAGATATCCATGCACAGGGAACCTGGATCAGTACGCCAACGGGGGATGTTCCTCCCAATATCCTTAATCAGGTAATCAGTACAGATCATGCAACGGATGGGATGAATTCTCTGAAGATTGTAAAAGAAAATACCTACGGAACGCAATCTATTCCTATTATCGGAGCGTTTGATAATCTTCCCATACTGCTTCCTTATAATGGTTTTACCGTTTCTTTTGATATCAATATGTCGCAGCTTAATGGATCAATTTTCAGTTTTCAGGGATTAAGCAGTGCTGAAGAGAAATTTGTAATCAGGCTGGATTTTGATAATACAGGCACCGTTAAAGTACTAAAAATGATTTCAGGAATTCCTGTGATGGGGTCTACCTCCGGAACCTGGTTGCCCAATCTTTGGTACAGGCTTACGGTTATAGGAACTTCCACCGATGTTAAATATTATCTGAATGGAATCTTAATCTACTCTGGAACAGCGGTAGAATCTATTGGAATGAACCAACTGCGTTTTGTGCATGATAATGCGGATGGAACCGCTTATATTGATAATCTTAAGGTATACAGTGAAGCATTGCTATCTGCATCAAATATAGGTCTGAATAAAAATACCATTAAGGTGTATCCTAATCCTACTTCAGATTATATTAAGATCAGTTCTTCTGGTAGAATAAAGAGTATTGAAATGTATGATTCGGTTGGAAAGAAAGTCCAATCCAGGTTGGAAAATGATAGAGTAGATGTTAGTAATCTTCCTGGTGGCATCTATCAGATTAACATAATAACGGAGAACGGTAATTTTTCTGAGAAGTTTATCAAGAAATAAGCCGAGATATTTTGTATGAATTTGGTTTTCATTGTTTTATGGCTGCATTGTTCTTTCTGGTGAATTTTGTTGATTTTTACTAATTTTTCAGTTAAAATATTGTTTATGCTCTATTTTTTTAGAGAAATGATTTATATGTTGTGTTTTAACTAAAACGGGTAAAAATAGGGGGTTGTTGGTATTTGTGTTAAAATTTTTCTTTGTTCATGTATTTTTAATTGATATTTTTTTGAATTAGAATAAAAGTTCTATATTTACTGGAATAATTAATAATAAAAAAATAATATCATGAAGAAACTTTTACTATCTGCTGCATTATTCAGCTTTTTAATAGGTAATGCACAAATGAACTATAGCTTTGAGCCAGCCCAAGGGTTTAGTGCGGGTAATATATCTGGCCAGGGAGGCTGGGGTGGTACCGCAGCAGCCCATGTTGCAGTGGTTTCAGCCGAACAGGCAAATCCGGGTACACAGTCTTTAAAAATTACAGGTAATAACGGCACTTCCCATACTACTCTTGCTGGACCTATTAGCCCAACAACAACAGTTAATGGTCCTATTGTTACAGTTACTTTTAATGCTTATCTTACGACAGCAGCTACAGGTGATAATTGTGATTTTTACTTCTCACCACAGTCTCCTACTGAAAGTACCATAAACGCCAGAATTAGATTAAATTTTGATAATACCATTGCTGTGGTGGATATGGACCCCTTTACTTCAGCATTTGGTTATATTGATACAGGTGCAACTTTCACCAGAAATGCATGGAATGTATTCAAAATACAATTGAACTTTACAACCAATGTGGCAACTTATTATAAAAACGGAGTCGTGTTCTATACAGGACAGGTTGTTGGAGGCACCAAAGTTGGTAACCTGGCAATCACTAATGATAACTACAACAGTTCAGCTTATTTTGATGGTATTCAAGTAGTAAGTGGAGTATTGGGAACATCTGAAGTTGAGAAGTTAAACTATAAAATGTATCCAAATCCAACTTCTGATTTTGTAGTTATTGAATCTAAAGATAAAATAAACTCAATAGAGGTTTATGATTTCGGGGGTAAAAAACTGGAAGCACCATTTGTAGGTAACAAAGTTGACTTAAGAAACTTACCATCTGGTGTATATATCTTAAACATTAATACGCCTAACGGAAAGGTAACAGACAGAATTATCAAAAAATAATATCCGATAAATCTTATATCAGTAAAAACGCTCCAATTGGAGCGTTTTTGTTATTTTAGAGCATTAAAATGAAACAATATGTCAGATCAAAAAGTAGCCTATATAACTGGAGGAACCAAAGGAATAGGTTTCGGAATAGCAAAAATATTATTACAGAATGGCATTTCAGTAGCATTTTCAGGCCGTAAAAGAGACGATGTGGAGAAAGCTGAAGAAGAGCTTAAACAATATTCAGAGAATGTTCTTGGGGTTGTTTCGGATGTAAGAAGTCTTGAAAGTGAAGAAGAAGCGGTGAAATATACCATTGCAAAATTCGGAAGACTGGATTTTGTCATTGCCAATGCCGGACTGGGAATATTTAAGCCCGTAGATGAGTTGACCGCCAAAGAATGGAATGATATGATAGAGACTAATCTGACAGGCGCTTTTTATACATTAAAAGCCTCTGTAGAAGAATTGAAAAAGACAGAAGGCTATTATATAACAGTTTCAAGTCTGGCAGGTGCCAACTTCTTTGAAAACGGAACAGGTTACAACGCCACAAAATTTGGAGTGGTGGGATTCACCCAGGCAGCGATGATCGATCTCCGAAAATATAATATCAAATCTACGGTCATTATGCCGGGATCAGTAGCTACAAATTTTAACGGAAACGTTCCTTCAGAAAAAGATAACTGGAAGATTCAGCCTGAAGATATGGGGAATTTGGTGCTTGATATTTTAAAAATGAATCCACGCGTATTGCCCAGCAAGATAGAGTTTAGGGCAACAAAACCAGCCTAGTAAAAGCATTTAATGTATCGAATAGTAAAAAAATAAGTATTATGCATGCATAATATATTTTTTAATTATATTAGCAAAAGTAAAATATAACAAAATCTCAGCATAAAACAGTAAGGTTTTTTATGCATTAATGGGGAAAAATAAAATAGTACACATGAAAATATTAGTTTGTATCAGTAGTGTTCCAGATACTACTTCCAAGATTAACTTTACGGCAGATAAATCTGCTTTCGACAAAAATGGAATTCAATGGGTAATCAACCCTTTAGATGAATTTGCATTGACAAAAGCGGTTAAACTTCAGGAATCTCAGGGTGCAACTGTAACAGTAATCAACGTAGGAGATGCTGCTACAGAACCGGTAATCAGAAAAGCATTAGCTATTGGTGCCAATGATGCGGTGAGAGTAAACCTGGATCCTAAAGACAGCTATTCTACAGCAAAAGAAATTGCTGCCGTAGCTCAAAACGGAGGATATGACCTTATTCTTTGCGGAAAAGAATCTATCGATTACAACGGTGGATCTGTTCCGGGAATGGTAGCTCAGTTATTGAACCAGCCTTTCGTGAATGCATCTGTAGGATTAGACGTAAACGGAAGCGAAGCTACTGCTGTAAGAGAAATTGAAGGCGGAAAAGAAACGATATCAGTAAAATTACCTGCCGTGATTGCAGGGCAAAAAGGATTGGTAGACGAGAAAGATCTTATCATCCCGAATATGAGAGGAATTATGTCTGCAAGAACAAAGCCTTTACAAGTGGTAGAGCCAGTTTCTTCTGAAGTAAAAGTTCAGGGAGTATCTTATGACAGCGTTCCGCCAAGAGCTGCTGTGAAAATGGTTTCTCCTGATAACTTGGATGAGTTGGTAAGATTACTTCACGAAGAAGCTAAAGTTATCTAATCTTTTATTCCTTAAATTTTTTAATCTTTAAATTTTAAAAAAATGGCAGTATTCGTATACGCAGAAAATATAAACGGAGTTTACAAAAAAGCAGCTTTCGAAGCGGTTTCTTATGCTAAGGTGGTTGCAGACCAGGCAGGAGATACCGTTACGGCGATCTCTGTAAACCCTACAGATTCTTCAGATTTATTGTACAAATATGGAGCATCAAACGTTATTAATATTAAAGACGAAGGTCTTAAGAACTTTTCAGCAAAAGCATTTGCTCAGGCGGTAGGTGAAGTGGCAGAAGGAAACACTATCGTTTTCCCTCACACTACAGATGCTTCTTCTGTGGCTCCAATGCTTGCGGTAATGAAGAATTATTCTTTAATTACCAATGTTTTGGAAGCACCTGAAAGCCTTTCTCCATTCCAGGTGAAAAGAAGAGCATTCTCAGGAAAAGGATTTATGCATGCAAAAGCAGAAGGAAGCGGTGTAATCATCACGGTTTCACAGAATGCTTTTGGCGTAAAAGAAAATGCAGTATCAGGTTCTGAGGAAGTTAAAAATCTTTCCGTAGCGAATGAAGATACTAAAGTGATCTCCCACGAACAGAGTTCAGGTAAATTAGACCTTAAAGAAGCAGAAGTAGTAGTTTCTGCAGGAAGAGGAATGAAAGGTCCTGAAAACTGGGGAATGGTTGAAGATCTGGCTAATGTTCTTGGGGCTGCTACAGCTTGTTCTAAGCCTGTTTCTGATATCGGTTGGAGACCTCACACAGAGCACGTAGGACAAACAGGTAAAGCGATTTCACCTAACCTTTATATCGCAATAGGTATTTCCGGAGCTATTCAGCATTTGGCTGGGGTAAACTCTTCTAAAACTATTGTAGTAATCAACAACGACGCTGAAGCACCATTCTTCAAGTCTGCTGATTATGGAGTAGTGGGAGATGCATTCCAGATCATTCCTGCATTAACAGAGAAAATTAAAGCAATTAAAGGATAGAGATAGAAAAGTCAATAGTGAATTTTGCTTTGCAAGTCAATAATAAATTTTAAAATTGGCACGAAGTAATTCACGATTTACAATTCACATAAAAAATAAAAGTTCGGGCTTTTCCGGACTTTTATTTTGCGTAAAACTTAAATCACAATAAAAAATTAATCTATATTTGTAGCTATGGATTATAAGCAGCTAATTATTCGCGGAATATCGTACAGTCAGACCCAATCTGGGGCGTACGCTTTGTTACTGGAACATGAAGAAACACATATAAAATTACCTGTTGTCATAGGAAATTTCGAGGCTCAGTCCATTTCATTAGGGCTGGAAAAAGACATCCATCCACCTCGTCCGCTTACCCATGATTTATTCACAAAATTTATAGTTTCAGCCAATTATGAATTGGTTTCAGTGATCATTTATCAGATCGTAGACGGCGTATTTTTTTCCAATATTAATTTCAAAAATAAGGCTAACGATGAAGAACTGATCCTGGATGCAAGAACTTCTGATGCCGTTGCTATGGCCGTAAGGTTTGATGCGCCCATTTTCACCACACAGCAGGTTCTGAATGAAGCCGGAATTCTTCTGGAACTCGAAGATGTTTCAAAAGAAGAACAGCCATTCTCTGAAACCGCACAGTCTGAAGATAATCTGAAAGCGGTATCGATGGAGGAACTTCAGAAATTACTTGATGAAGCCGTAAAAGAAGAAGATTTTGATACTGCTCTGGAAATTCAGGAAGAAATTAAAAGGAGAAAAAAGAAAATTGATTAAAAGAGATACTTTATACTAAACTATGAATTTAAAATTACGACTTACCATCCTCAGTTTTCTCCAGTTTTTCGTTTGGGGAGCATGGCTGATTACGATGGCTAATTTTTGGTTCGGTACAAAACACTGGGACGGAACCCAGTTTGGAGCCGTTTTCGGAACAATGGGAATAGCTTCTATTTTTATGCCGACCATTACTGGAATTATTGCCGACCGCTGGATCAATGCTGAGCGCATCTTTTCGGTACTGCACATCCTCT
Organism: Chryseobacterium antibioticum; assembly: GCF_012927325.1. Lineage (GTDB taxonomy): Bacteria > Bacteroidota > Bacteroidia > Flavobacteriales > Weeksellaceae > Chryseobacterium > Chryseobacterium antibioticum. The sequence goes on from NZ_JABBGI010000011.1 coordinate 141,292, forward strand.
ACGGTGTTGTGCTTTTTATATTGCCTCATTCCGCTGATCCTAACTCTTTCTTCTCATTAATGCTTTTGGCTATGTGTTTTTACATGCCAACCATTGCTCTTGCGAATTCAATCTCTTATACAATCCTGAAAAACAGTAATCTGGATGTGGTGAAAGATTTCCCACCGATCCGTGTATGGGGAACCATTGGATTTATTGTGGCCATGTGGATTACCAATCTTACGGGAAATAAAGCAACAGAAGGGCAGTTCTACATCGGTGGAGCTATTGCTATCTTATTAGGAATCTATGCGCTGACTTTACCAAAATGTCCGCCACAGAAATTGATTGATAAAAGTGCTCCATTATCTGAACAATTAGGTCTGAATGCATTTAAGCTTTTCGGGAGCTATAAAATGGCCCTGTTCTTCTTATTTTCAATGCTTTTAGGGGCAGCACTTCAGCTTACCAATGCTTATGGAGATGTATTCTTAAGTGAATTCTCACATTTCCCTAAATATGCAGATTCATTTGTGGTACAGAGATCTACCATTATTATGTCTATTTCTCAGGTTTCAGAGACCTTGTTTATTTTGGCGATTCCTTTCTTTCTGAGAAAATTTGGAATTAAAAAAGTAATGCTGATGTCAATGCTGGCTTGGGTACTGAGATTTGGGTTCTTTGCCTATGGTGTTCCGGATGGATTTGGACTTTCGCTGATTATCTTTTCTTGCATCGTATATGGAATGGCATTTGACTTCTTCAATATTTCAGGTTCTCTTTTCGTAGAAACGACGACCGATAAAAAAATACGTTCATCTGCTCAGGGATTATTTATGATGATGACCAACGGTTTTGGAGCTCTTTTTGGAAGCTATATTGCAGGCTGGGCCATCGATAAATTTTTTACTCACAAATTTACGAATGTCTCAGATCTGTCCACTTACCTGGATACAACTCCGGACAATCCTACTTTCCTGCAGATCCTTAAAGACAGTTTCAATTCAGCGGTGAATGCTGATGGAACACTTTCATCTGTAGTGATGGTAAAAGACTGGCAGAATATATGGCTTTCATTTGCCATTTACGCATTGATTCTTGCGGTGTTCTTTGCTATTTTATTCAGGCATAAGCATAATCCGGAAGATGTTTCCTCAGTAAAACACTAACTCTATTGAGTTGATTATTAAAATATTACATTGCACTTTTGAAAAAAGGTGCAATTTTTTTTATTTTCGGGCAACCTTTTACAATAAATTCCGTCTTATAGATAGAAACTGATACATGGAGAACCTCGAAAAGAATTTTTTACTGGCTAAGAACCAGGACCGGAAGGCTCAGAAATCTCTTTACGAGATGTTTTCAGCTAAAATGCTGGCCATATCAAATTCTTATACGAATAACCTTCATGATGCAGAAGATATTCTGATGGGTGCATTTATGAAATGCTTTACCAAACTAGATGAATGCAGAGACTGGAAAAGCTTTCCTTTCTGGCTGAGGAAAATTGTTGTCAATGATTCTATAAGCTTCGTCAGGAAGAACAGGAATATTCTTTATGCTGATATAGAAATTGCAGATGATTATTCTGATGAAGATATAGATGAACGGCTGGAGGCACTTAATATTGAGGAGATATTTTCACAAATGCCGGCAGGATATAGGCTGATTTTCAACTTATATGTCTTTGAAGAGAAAAAGCATCAGGAAATCGCTGAAATGCTTAATATTTCAGAAGGAACAAGCAAAAGCCAGTTGAGTAAAGCAAAAAAATGGCTGACAGAATTTTTAAAAACTGAAGAAAATGAAAAAAGAGATACTGAAACGGTTAAAGTCTGACTACGAAAGGCTCGAAATTAAACCTTCTGATGATCTTTGGGATAGGCTGGATCGGAAGCTGGGTGAGACGCCTGAAACGAGCTTAAAGCCGTCTTTCCAGTGGTGGAAATATGCTGCTGTTGTATTGTTGTTCATTTCTGTAGGAACTGTCATTTATTTTTTCAATTATAAAACGAAATTTGACTATAAGCAAACAGATTATATTGTTAAAAAAACTCTTGAAAAAACAGTAAATCCAATCAATGCTGATCTTCAAAATCAATCCGTTATTTCCAATGATCAGCCCATTAAGGAAAATAAAGAAAAAATACTAAGTGAAAATCACGAAAAAATCAGCTCTGGTAAAGTTCTGATTCCCCAAAAAGAGAAAGAAATATCCGTTATTGAGGTTACAGAGCATAAAGAACAGCTACATATCTTTAAACAACCTGAAAATACGACCACTAATCAAGTGAAAACAGAGACTGTAAATATACCCAGTTCTCCTGTCATAGCAGAAGTTAAAAAGTCAAAATTAAACTATATCAATCCTGATGAACTTCTTTTGGGCAGAGAGTTTGATAAAGCCAGGGAAAAATCCAATAAGGATGAACGGAAATTAGGAGCTTTCAAATTTGATAAAGTGGTTCCCAACGTAGGTAATGTAACCGTTTTGGGAGTAACGGTTTATCTGGAATCTAAATAAATCTGAACTTTTTTATAACATCAACATGCTGTCCTGAGATGAGGACAGAGTACAAGTATTGTCTAAAAATTAATAAAAAAATATGAAAACGAAATTAATCCTTATGGCTGCTGTCATGGCTTTTACTTACAGCACTGCTCAGCAAACTCCGGATATGAATCCAAAGATTAAACTCTATTCAAAGAAAATTGACAGTATCGTCGTTTCCGAGAAATCCAAAATGAATGCAGAGCTGGATATCATTGATAAAGATTTTAAAGAAAAGAAAATCACGGCGGAAGAAAAGCAGAAACAGCGCTCTGATATTGCTATGAAATACCAGCAAACCATTAATGAAAAAGTAGATGCTCAGGAAAGCGAACTGCAGTCTGCCACCAAAGAAATGGTTAAAAATGCTGTTTTTATGGATCGCGACAGTATGAATAGTAAAAGAAACGAAATGTGGGTAGGATTGAATGGTCTGAACATGAAATTGGGACAGAATAGAAAGAAAAGCCCAAAACATTCTTTACAGACCATAGAGCTTTCTGCCAGTGTCATGGGAACAGGGCTGACCGCGAAAAATGAGCCTTTTAACTTTTATGATAAAAATTCCGATACCAGAAATACAATCATCAATTCTTCACAGATGGCATTAAGATATGAAGGTCAGATCGGAGGCTTTAAAAGTCCTGTATTTTACCGTGTTGGCTTAGGAGTTAGATTCGATCAGTATGTTCCCAAATACGGAAATGTCTTTAAGCAGGAAGATCATACTTTATTTGTAGATGATTTTGACCGAGGCAATTTAAAGAAAACCCAGTTCAACAATACCTACTTATATATTCCTGTAGATTTAAGATTTGTTTTGAATCCAAAATACATAGAATATGAAGGAGTTCAATATCTTGATAACAAAAAAAGACAGCTGAGTCTGGTGATGGGAGTTTACGGCGGTGTGAAAGTAGGAAGTGTAAACTATATAAAATACTCAAACGAAAATTCAAAAAGAATCGTAGAAAGAGAAAGGATAATGGATGGCGTGAACGATTTTATCGTCGGTGGAAAATTCGGAATCAGTTATGGAAGCTTTAAAGTGTTTGTTCAGAAAGATTTTACACCAATATTCAATGATAGTGCTCTGCTGAAGAATAAATACGGAGTTCAAATTGGTATTGAATTCGTGAATATTGTTTTTTAATTTTACAACATAATAGGCTTTTTATTGTAGAATATTTAAAATTATAAACTTTATTTTGAGGCTAACGAATGTTTGTATGTGAATCATCCGTTTTTAAAACACACTATTTAAAAGTGTGTTTTTTTTTGTATTTTGGCACTTTAATAAATATGAAAAATATTCAGTTATCAGGATTGGTATTAGTAGTAATAGGTAGTTTTCTGCCTCTTGTTCATGTTCCTGTTATCGGAAACTGGAACTACTGGAAACTAGATCATTATCTGGCTATTGCATGCTGGATCTTTGCCGCATGTGCTGTTTTTGGAATCGTGAATAACAGTGCTAAAGTGGTAAGGTTTTTTGGAATACTTTTGATTCTTTTGTTTGCATTCACATTAGTGGCAGTCAAAATGCAATCATTGGAGTATTTCAGTTTTCTGCCGTTTAAATCATGGAGAGAAGCCTTTGCAGGAGTTGTAAAGTTGAAATGGGGTTGGGTTGTAGAGTTTTTAGGTGCTTTCCTTATGGTTTTTGCTGTAGGCCGCAAAAAAATAAATCAACGGACACAAATATGAAGCATTTAAAAATAATATCATCAGCTTTATTGATGTTTGCATTTTCACAGGCTAAATCCCAAAATACAGAATTTGAAAAGCCTGATCAACCGGCAAAATGCAAAAACATTAGAGGAGGCAAGTTTCTACGTGCCAATTATCCGGAAGGAATCTGGTATATGACCATTAAAGATAATATTCAGACCGAATATTTAAATAATGGTAAAGATTTTATAAAATCCACGCTGGTTTTTGTAGACGACTGTAATTATAAAGCGATCGTACTGGATATGACAACCAAAGATGGTCGTATCCGTATAGGAGACGTATTCAGCAATAAAATTGTAGAAACTCAGGATAATGCCCTGAAGGTACATACCAAAATTGAAAACAGCCAATTCGAGATCATTTACGTAAAAGAAAAAAAATAAAATAGGGTAATAAAGCCTTTAAGGCTGTATTTCGTTAAAATAAAGTAAAATATAATACACATGAAAGAAGTATTCATCGTTTCCGCAGTAAGAACACCTATCGGGAGTTTTATGGGAAGCCTTTCAACGGTTCCTGCTACAAAGTTAGGATCTGCTGCTGTAAAAGGAGCATTAGATAAAATTAATCTTGATCCTAAAAACGTTCAGGAGATCTATATGGGAAATGTGCTGCAGGCAGGAGAGGGTCAGGCACCGGCTCGTCAGGTAGCTTTGGGGGCAGGTTTGTCTATCGAGACTCCTTCTACTACAGTAAATAAAGTATGTGCTTCAGGTATGAAAGCTGTAACTATGGCTGCACAGGCTATTAAAGCGGGTGATGCTGAAGTAATCGTTGCCGGAGGTATGGAAAACATGTCATTGGTTCCACATTATTATAATGCAAGAGTTGCCACTAAATTAGGTGACATCAAAATGCAGGATGGAATGGTACTGGATGGTCTTACAGATGTTTACGGTAAAGTTCATATGGGAGTATGTGCTGAGAAATGTGCTGTAGATTATGGTATTTCAAGAGAAGATCAGGATAATTTTGCCATAGAATCTTACAAAAGATCGGCAAAAGCATGGAGCGAAGGTAAATTCGCAGAAGAAGTAGTTTCTGTTGAAATTCCTCAGAGAAAAGGGGATCCAATTGTTTTTTCAGAAGATGAAGAGTATAAGGCTGTGAATTTTGACAGACTTCCTACACTTCCTACCGTGTTCAAAAAAGAGAACGGAACGGTAACGGCAGCGAATGCATCTACATTAAATGATGGAGCCTCTGCTTTGATTCTTGTATCTAAAGAAAAAATGGAAGAATTAGGACTTAAGCCTTTAGCTAAAATCATTTCTTATGCTGATGCAGCTCAGGAGCCTGAAAACTTCACGACTGCCCCTGCAAAAGCTTTACCGATTGCTCTTAAAAAAGCAGGTTTAGAGATTTCAGATATTGATTTCTTTGAATTTAATGAAGCATTCTCTGTAGTAGGTCTTGCCAATAACAAGATTTTAGGATTAGATGCATCCAAAGTAAATGTAAACGGGGGAGCAGTAGCGATCGGACATCCACTGGGAAGTTCAGGATCAAGAATCATCGTTACGCTGATCAATGTATTGAAGCAAAATAATGCAAAATACGGTGCTGCAGCTATCTGTAACGGTGGTGGAGGAGCTTCTGCTATCGTGATTGAAAATATATAATATTCTCTCAAAGAATATTTTGCCATTAAGGAATCGATAATTTTTCTAAAATCTAATCGATTTCTTAATGGTTTTTCTATTTTTGTGCTACTAATATTTAATTGAAATGTCTGAAATTGAGAATCAACAACCTCAAAACATAAAGAATAATCCACGGATTATGAAAGCCTGGGCCGTATACGACTGGGCGAATTCTGTTTACTCATTGGTTATTACCTCTACTATTTTCCCTATTTACTATTCCATACTGACGACTGCTTATGAGAAAAAGGAGTATGTGGAAGAAACAAAATCGTGGATTGATGTTCCGGTAAGGCATATGATAAAGATCTTCGGGAAAGAATATCAGCCGGATGCAGTGTATGGCTATTCACTTACGATATCATTTTTTATTGTAGTGCTTCTTTCTCCGTTCCTGTCTTCATTGGCAGATACTATCGGAAATAAGAAATCGTTCCTGCAGTTTTTCTGTTATCTTGGTGCTACTTCATGTATGGGGTTGGCCATGTTTACAGGGATGCACAACGTATTTCTAGGCCTCCTTTTTAGTATTACGGCGAGTGTTGGGTTCTGGGGAAGTTTAGTGTTTTATAACTCCTTCCTACCGGATATTGCGACACGCGATAAACAGGATGCACTTTCCGCAAAAGGATATGTGTATGGATATCTGGGGTCTGTAGTTCTTGTGGTGATCTGTTTGGTCCTTATTCAGGTTTTTGCAAAAGGAGCGGCACAACAGCTGTTGTTTACAAGAATAAGCTTCTTGTTAACTGGGGCTTGGTGGTTCGGGTTTTCCCAGTATACGTTCAAACACCTTCCTCAGTTTGGGGATGTTAAAGAAAAGTTACCTAAAGACCTTGTCCTTTTAAACTATAAGAATATCTTTAAAAAACATGAAGAGCAGGGAGGATTTTTTGAAGTTCTGAAAGACAATATGAGCTTTTATAAAGATATCGCCAAAGAAAGCTTTCACGAGCTGTTTAAAGTAGGTGGAGTATTGTTTAAAGATAAAAATTTAAAATTCTTTCTTTCCAGCTTCTTCTTTTACAGTGTTGGGATGCAGACCATTTTCTTAATGGCTACCTTATTTGGAAAGAGTGAAATCAATCTGGCTCAGGATAAACTGATTGGAACGCTTTTGATTATTCAGATCGAAGCGATCATTGGAGCGGTTATATTCTCCAGATTATCGAGGAAAATAGGAAATAGGAATGTAATCTCTATTGCCATTGTATTGTGGATCGTTGCTTGTCTTTGGGCGTATTTCCTGAACAAAGAAAATCCTACGGTAGAATATCAGTTCTATGGTGTAGCAGCAGTGGTAGGATTGGTAATGGGTGGTCTTCAGGCGATGTCCAGATCTACTTACTCCAAACTCCTTCCGGAAGACTCCATGGAAAATACCACGTATTTCAGTTTCTATGACGTACTGGAAAAAATAGCAATCATCATTGGAACGTTTATCTTTGCGACATTGATTGAACATTTTAATAATATGCGTATCGCAGCACTTTCAATGACTCTGTTTTTCGCGACGGGACTTATTCTGATCCGATTCTTAAAAGTCAATATGTTGAAAGACAAAGATATTTTATAAATACTAAGGCGTTATTTGATAACGCCTTTTTTCTTGCTTCAAATCCTGTATTGTCTCAATTTAAGAAATATAGCCTCATCTTTATATTTATTGCGGGTTGAGTAAAAAAATATCTTAAAATATTAATTATTTATCACTCTATTTTGATTTTTTTTGTTTATTTGCACATCTAATTAAGTGAAAATGATAAGAAAAATCCTATTGCTATGTCTTTTGCAATGCTTTGTCTTTGGTTTTGCTCAAAAACTGAGACCCGTTGCACAAAAAATTTCTGAATATCATGCAGAGAAAATTAATTTTCAAAAGTATGATCTGTTTGAAGTGAATAAGGCACCACAAAAGCTGTCAGAATATAAAAGAGCTGCCACCGACATTACGGTAATGAACGTAAAATCTGCTGAACTGAAAAGGCTGATTAATGAAAAACCTGAATACCTTGAAATAAGCTTTCCTTTCGAAGGTGATAAGCAGATTACTGTTGAACTTTATAAAAATCAGATTTTTACCAATGATTTTAAAGTAGTAACCAATAAAGGTGAAATTGTCAACTATACACCCGGTGCTTATTATATCGGAATTGTGAAAGGAGATAATGCTTCTATTGCGGCTTTCAGCTTCTTTAACGGTGATATTGTAGGGGTAGCCTCTACTTCTGAGCTTGGAAATGTGGTGCTTGGAAAAGCAAAAAGTGCAGAAGATTTTGTCAGTTATTCAGAATCCAAACTGACGGGGGCTAATCCTTTCGTATGTGGAGTAGATGAGCTGAAAGAAAATCAGGGAAAAAATAGTTCATTCAATCCGGCTACCGACAAAAAAGCGATGACGGAGAATTGTGTGAGAATCTATTATGAGGTATGTTTTAAGCCTTATCAAAATAATAATTCAGATATAACCACTACCACAAACTGGCTGACTGCCGTTCATAATAATATTGCCACACTCTACAGCAATGATGAGATTAAAGTAGCATTGAATGAAATTTTTATCTGGACCACACAGGATCCCTACACCGGAACTCCAAATAACAACCTTTCCAGTTTTAGAAATAACAGACAAACCTTTAACGGTGATCTTGCGCATTTAATTAATGCTCCGGCAACTACCAGTGTGGCCTATGTTAACTCTTTATGTGGAACCTATAAACACGCATATTCAGGTATTTCTCAGACCTATTCCAATGTTCCTGTGTATTCATGGACTATTCAGGCAATGACACACGAAATGGGACACAGTCTAGGATCTCCTCACACCCATGCTTGTGCATGGAATGGAAATAATACAGCGATTGACGGATGTGGACCTCAGGCCGGTTATAGTGAAGGTTGTACAGGACCTATTCCTTCAACAACAGTTAAAGGTTCAATTATGAGCTATTGTCATCTCGTTTCCGGAGTGGGAATCAGTTTCAGTAACGGTTTTGGACCGCAGCCTGCAGCTTTGATCAGAAATACGGTTGATTCAAAACCATGTCTTGGAACGAATTGTACTACCGCCTGTCAATCTACCATCACGCAGATGAATGTATCAAATATTACACAGGTTTCAGCTAATGCAGCTTTTAATGATGCCGTTTCCACATCCTGGAAATATAAACTGACCAAAATGGACGGAACTCTTGTAGAATCCGGAAATACAAGTTCTCAGGCACTTAATTTTAGCAGTCTTCAGCCTGCAACCTATTACAAATTATCTGTAGGAACAAACTGTTCGGGATCCAATGCCTACCAAAGAACTCAGGTTTTCCTAACGGATGCGTCATGGTGTGATGGAGCTCTCTTTACAGATACCGGAGGCCAGACTTCAGGGTACGCAAATAGCGAGACAATCGTTAAAACATTTTATCCGGCTTCAGGGGCGCTTACCATGACTTTTACGGAATTTGCTCTAGAACAGGACTATGATTTTATGTATATCTATAACGGGCCTTCTACTGCTTCGCCATTGTTTGCCAATGGAAATAATCTGACAGGAAGTACAATACCTGCACCGTTCACTTCTACCCATTCTTCAGGAGCCATTACGGTGAGATTTGTATCTGATCCCGGTGTTACAGATAATGGATGGAAAGCCAACTTTTCATGCAGTGTTTTAGGTGTGGATGACGTCACTAAAAACGATAACACAATAAGTATTTATCCTAATCCTGCCAAAAATATGATCGTCATTTCATCTAAAGATGCTTTAAGATCTTATAAGATTTATGATGAAGCGGGGAGGCTCGTTATATCGGCTTCTTCGTTAAAAGGAAATAAGCAGGAAGTGAATGTTTCATCTATACAGACCGGAAACTATATGGTAACGGTAGAAACAGATAAGCAAACAGTCAATAAAAAATTAATTAAACACTAATTATATTTTGCATTATTAATAACAAAAGCCTGATCATTTCAGGCTTTTTTGCTGTATTTAAATGAGATGGCTTGATTTTTTTTAAATTAATTAATGTGAAAAACTATTTTTATACGTAAATAAATAAGAATTCGGCTTAAGTTTTGCTTATATTCAGCGGAATAACTTTAACTTTGTAAAAAGATTTATTGTCAAAATGACGAACCCTCTATTTTATGCAAAAATAATTCTGTTCGGAGAATATGGGATGATTGAAGACTCCCAGGGGCTTGTAGTACCTTACAGTTTCTATAAAGGAGCCTTGAAATTCTCAGATTTGAGTTCTGAATTTGAACTAAAATCCAACAGACATCTGCAGAAATACTCTGAATATCTTACTGAGCTTGATCTTTCTGATGATTTTAAGTTGGATATTGAACGCTTTAAAAACGATATTGCATCCGGACTTTTCTTCGATTCTAATATTCCTCAGGGATATGGAGTGGGAAGTTCAGGAGCTCTGGTAGCTGCTATTTTTGAAAAATATGCCCTCACCAAGCTTGAGCCTGAACAGATCTCAAAAGATAATCTAAAAAAATTAAAAGCCGTTTTCGGTGAAATGGAAAGTTATTTCCACGGTAAAAGTTCAGGCATGGATCCTTTGATCTGTTATATGAATTTACCGATCCTTATCGAAAATAAAGAAAACCTGGACAGAGTTTCTATACCAGATGGAGAGGTAGGAAAAGGAGCTATATTTCTGATCGATAGTGGCATCACAGGAGAAACAGGACCAATGATCCAGATTTTCTTTGAAAAAATGAAAACGGAAGGTTTCCGCAAAACATTAAAAGAAGAGTTCATCCGTTACAACAACGCATGCATCGAATCTTTCCTGAAAAAAGATATGAATCCTTTCTTCAGAAACCTGAAAAAGCTTTCTCATTGGGCGTATGAACATTTCCGCCCTATGATTCCTGAAAGTATTTTCAACATATGGAAAAAAGGACTCGACTCTAATGCCTACTATCTGAAACTCTGCGGAAGCGGTGGTGGTGGATATATCCTGGGCTTTACCAAAGATTATGCGAAAGCAGAAAAAATGCTTGAAGGCTTCCAGAAAGAAGTGATTTACAGATTTTAATTAGGCTGGAATGAATTCTGAAAAAGAAACTTTCCAATCTAAAAATTACATCTCTAAATCTATATTTTACAGATTGTCACAATTCGTGGGCTTTCTGATAGGCGCGAGATTCTTCGTTGCTTTATTGCTGACATTTGCCCTCTATGTATCTACATTCTTCCTTTTCAATCAGGATGAAACCTTTAGTAAATTTGTTTTCGACTTCAAGGTACACGGCATTATTTTCTGTACCGTTATTACTATTTTGGCCGGGGGAATCATCAATCAGTTTTATGATCTGGAAAAAGACTATGTTGTAAAACCTTTCCGTACCAGGATTCAAAGCTTCATTAAACAGAAATATTTTTTATACGCGTATCTCGCTCTGACAGCTATTTCTCTTGGAGTGGCATGGGCGATCTCTCATAAAGTTTTTGCTTTCTTTCTGGTGTACCAGTTTTTTATGTGGTTTTACAGTCATAAGCTGAGCCGGATTTTAATCGTCAATAATCTCACTTTTGTAAGCCTTACCCTGTATCCTTTTTTCGGAATGATGGTTTATTATGAAACCTTTTCAAAGAAGGTGATGCTGATGGCTATTTTTCTATTTCTGATTCTTTTATGCATCGATATTGTAAAAGATATGTTGACCAAAAGTGTAGACAAAGCATTCGGTTATATAACGATTCCGAACTATTTCAAAAGCAGGAATACTCAGATCATCATTATTTCTTTGTTGATGGTTACCATGGCTGTTTCTATGAAACTCATTGCTAAAACCGGTATTTCAGGTTTTATGGCATACTATTTTGCAGGGGGACTTTTTGTGATGATCCTTTGTATATATCTTCTGCTGAACTCTTCGAGAAGAAGTAAATTCTTCACCCTCAATATATTAAGGTTTTGGGTTTTTGTAGGAATTATTGCAATGCTACTGAACGGAATTGAGTACAAATTATAGAAAAATTTCTTTAAATAAACTGAGGTTATTATTACCTTTGCAAAACTAAATTTAATAAAAAGGAATGCCCATTTTTAACGATACTAAAGTTGCATTTGCAGACAAGTCTGATGCACAATTGAGAAAGGCGTACTGGATGTTTAAAATGATTGAACAGCCTGCTCTTACCAGTCTTGGAACTTCTGTTCTTAATTTTACGGTACACAACAATTTTCCTTTCGTGACCGGAATTGTAAAAAGCACTTTGTTTGAACAGTTCTGCGGAGGAGAAACACGTGAGGAAAGTATGAAGGTGGTAAAACAACTTTTCAAAAGAGGTGTGGGAAGTATTTTCGATTACTCGATTGAAGGTAAAGAGGATGAAGAGACTTTTGATGCGGTGTGTAAAGAGATCAAGGATATCATCAGATTCTCTGTAGGAAATCCGGCCATTCCTTTTATCGTATTTAAGCCAACTGCTTTTGGAAGAATTGATCTTTATGAAGCTGTTGGAAAAGGGGCTGAGCTTACCTCAAGCCAGAAAGAAGAATGGGCAAGAGTGGTAAAAAGGTTTGATGAAGTATGTGGCCTGTGTCATGAACATAATAAAAAAGTAATGGTAGATGCCGAAGAAACCTGGATGCAGGATGCGGCAGACCAACTTTGCGAAGAGATGATGGAGAAATATAACCAGGAAAAGCCGATCGTTTGGAATACCATTCAGATGTACAGAACGGGCAGACTGAAGTATATGGAAGAAAATCTTCAGAGAGCGAGAGAAAAGAATTATTTCATAGGATATAAGATCGTGCGTGGAGCTTATATGGAGAAGGAAAGAGCAAGAGCTGAAGAAAAAGGGTATCCGGATCCTATTCAGCCAACCAAAGAAGCTTCGGACAAAAATTATAATGCAGGAATTGACTTCGTAACGAATCATTTAGATAAGGTATCTGCATTTTTCGGTACCCACAATGAGATCTCATCGGAATTGATCATGGATAAAATGAAGTCCAGATCTCTGGAAAATGGAAATCCACATATCTATTTTGGACAGCTTTACGGAATGAGTGATAATATTTCCTTCTATCTTTCAGATAAAGGCTACAATGTGGCTAAATATCTTCCTTATGGACCCGTAAAGGATGTTGTGCCTTACCTTACAAGAAGAGCGCGGGAAAACACTTCCGTAGCTGGACAGACGGGCAGGGAATTAGGTCTTATCAAGAAGGAATTAGACAGAAGAAAAAAATAGCATATTATACAAATATATAAATCAGACCTGCATTTTGTGCAGGTCTTTTTGTTGATTATAGGAAAAGATAGTGTTAATTATCAATTTCAATAGCTAGATACTATTATTGATAATTAAATACAAATCACATTATATTGAAAATACATTAATATTATTTAATTTTTATTATTTAATCTAAAGAATTCCTCGAGGCTCTGCCTCGGGGTGAAAAGAGGAAAAGTTTGAAAAACGGATGGTTTTTCAAAAGAATAAAAAGATGTAGCTTTGATTTATGGACGATCATATTTTG
>NZ_JABBGI010000012.1 GCF_012927325.1 Chryseobacterium antibioticum
AAAATAGCTCTCAATCTTTTGAAAAATGAGAAAACGCTCAAAGTCGGTGTTAGAGGAAAGCGCCTAAAAGCAGGATGGGATAACAGGTATCTTGAAAAATTAATTAATTTATGATGCGTTTGCCCTGCAGACTGGAAGCTTCTAATGTTTTATATCAGCTTTTTGATTATTGAACTTTATTAACCAATCTTCAATTTCGTCCTCAAGATAAGAGCTCTGAAGCATGATGGCATTAATAAAATCATCTGGTACGGGTTGGTCTGTAGAATTTTCAAGGTTCCACAATTCGTCTGCCATATTTTCATATTCTGAATACACTCTTTTGAAGCGGGAATTTTCTCTCTCAAGAGCCTCAATATTTTTTTGCTGAAGCTGGAATTTTCTGTATTTGTTTTGACTTTTCATACAAATATTGTTATAAATTGGGTCGTAAAAATTAAGGTAGTATGCGGTATAGCACGCATTACAAGATAGAAAAAACCATCAACACAAGAAGTTGAAAATGAATTTATTATCAGGTTATAATTACATCATTCTGAATACTAAATTTAGAAATTATTTTGATTCAAAAAAAAAAATTAACAACTTTTTTCATTGTTTAACATATGTTTATCACAATAGTGTAGAGCTAAAATTTTCACACTGTCGGTAATCCCTTTAGCCTACAACGATTGTCATTATGTTTGATCAAGTTCTAAAATAATCATAAAGTAATTTTTCATTATTATCAGAAACTGTTCAAAAGACAAAATCTACATGTACCTAATAGAAAATCACCCTACCCACTCCTAAAAATCAGGCGTATCTAACTAAAAACCAATAAAATGAATTGAATTTTCATTTTAAAATAATCTTTTATTCTTACATTATTAACATATAGTTATAAATTTGCACCTTCATATCTATTGAATGAGAGAATTACTAATACGCCAGAAACAGGTTTTGTTCTTCATTATAGCCGGAGGACTCAGTGCTGTTGTAGAAATTGGAAGCTTCAAGGCATTCAGTACTTACCTGCCCCATTTTTTTGCCAGAGAAACTAATTTCCATGGCATCCACTATCCCTTGAGTAATATTTTCTCTACCAGCTGCGGGATCATCACCAATTACTTTTTAAGCATATGGTTTGTTTTTGAAAGAGGAAAGCATTCCAAAAGAAAGGAATTTGCTTACTTCATGGGCGTTTCATTCGTTTCCACTTTATTAAGCTTAGGCTTTTTCCAGATTTTTTACAGCTTTATATTTAAGGACAATATCAATTTAATTTTTTATACCTTAAGCCCTGAAATGATCAGTAAGATCGCTGCGATCCTGCTGGTTTCCATTCTTAATTATTCAGTGAAAAAGAAAGTAATTTTTAACGGTTAAGCTGTGAGAAAAATTTTAAATTATCTCTGGAGATTCTGGCTGTTGCTACTGGCATTTGTCTTAACCGTTACATTGGGAATCCCTGTCTATATTTTATCCTTCAATAAAAAGCATTACAAATACGCTTACCAATTTATCCGCATCTGGTGTTTCGGAATGTTTTACGGTATGGGCTTAAGATACGATCTCGTTAATCTTTCTGAGCAGAAAAAAGACAAGAACAAGCCTTATGTTTTCATTTCGAATCATACATCCATAATGGACATCATGCTTACCTGTATCCTTATGCCCGATCACCCGATCTGTTTTGTAGGTAAAAAAGAACTTATGAAAATCCCCATTTTCGGGACCATATATAAAAGGATATGTGTAATGGTAGACCGGAGCAGTGCCAGAAGCCGTGCAGATGTCTACAGAAGGTGTGCAGAAAAAATGGAAGAAGGCAACAGCATTGCCATATTTCCCGAAGGTGGTGTACCGGACGACACGACGATTATTCTCGATGAATTTAAAGACGGAGCATTTACTTTATCTTCCAAACACCAATCCCCTATTGCTGTTTATACCTTTGTGGGTCTTAAGGAAATTTTTCCCTTCGACAGTTCAAAAGGGTATCCCGGACGTGTCAAGGTATATTTCAACGGAATCATGCAACCATCAGGTTCTCCGAGAGATCTAAAAACGGAAGCTTATCAGGAGATAAAAAAAACACTGCTGGAACATTCTATATAAAAGAAATAGTTATATTTGTTTGCGAAATTTTTAACAAACATGTCTAAAACAAATCAACCGACTAATTACCCTGCGCTATACACTCTAGTGCTAGTATTCTTTTTCTGGGGGTTTATTGCAGCCGGCAATAGTATTTTTATCCCTTTTTGTAAAAACTATTTTTCCCTTGACCAATTTCAGTCCCAATTAATAGACTTTGCATTTTATACGGCATATTTCTTAGGAGCTTTATTGCTGTTTATATCCAGTACTATTAAAGGTATTGATATTATTGGTAAATGGGGTTACAAGAGGAGTATTGTCTACGGACTGCTTCTCTCGGCTGTAGGAGCTGCTATTATGATCCTGGCCGTTAAAGCCAACGTATATTATGGAATGCTCATAGGACTCTTTGTTGTAGCCTTAGGTTTTTCTATTCAGCAGACCGCCGCCAATCCCTTTGCTGTACTTTTGGGTGATCCCAAAACAGGAGCGAGCAGGCAAAATTTAGCTGGAGGAATTAATTCTTTTGGAACATCTATTGGGCCAATCATTGTAGGGCTTGCCCTTTTCGGAACTACGGCTACGGTAGATGATGATCAGATCAAACATCTGGCACTTGATAAAGTAATTTTACTTTACACCGCTGTAGGAGCTCTATTTTTAATTGCTGCGGGAGTTTTCTATTTTTCTAAAAAGCTTCCTGATGGAATCTCCAATGAACCTATGGAAAAAGCAGGAAAAGCAAGAAAAACTTTGATTGCCATGACAATACTGGTTATCTTATTCTTTATCCCGGTATTCAGCAGCTACAATTCTGAAGAAGCTAAAAAAATTGAAGTGCTAAGTAGTGAGATATCTGTACTGGACACCAATTTGAAAAAAGAAACAGATGCCACAAAAACAGCCGAATTTAAAACACAGATCGCTGATAAAAATACAGAGCTTGAAACGATAAAACATCCTCTTGAGAAAGAGAGAATGATTTATCTGGGAGGCGCATTGCTTTCTGTTATTCTCTGTCTTCTTTTTGCTAATACCAGTTCAAAAAAGAATCCGGACGGCTGGGGCGCAATGAAGTATCCGCAGCTTGTATTGGGAATGATTGCCATTCTCTGCTATGTGGGAGTGGAAGTTGCCATAGGAAGTAACCTGGGGGAACTCTTAAGTACACCTGCATTCGGAGGACATCAGTCTTCGGACTTGGCGCCTTATATTTCGATGTATTGGGGAAGTTTAATGATTGGAAGATGGACTGGAGCCATTGCTGTATTTAATCTGAACAAACAACAGCAGACAATTGCTACTATTGTTGTTCCTTTTGTGGCATTTCTAGTGATCATCGGTATCAATACGATTGCGCAAAAAGATATGTCACATCTCTATTTTTATGCTATCTGTATCGCTATTCAGGTTATTTTATTCCTGATCAGTAAAAATAAACCTGCTACAACATTAACTATTTTTGGTCTGTTTGGAGTAATTGCAATGATCGTAGGACTTCTTACAACAGGAAATATCGCTATTTATGCATTCCTTTCTGGAGGTCTTGCATGTAGCATCATGTGGCCGTCAATCTTTACTTTAGCTATTACCGGTTTAGGGAAATATACCGCTCAGGGATCTGCTTTCCTGGTAATGATGATTTTAGGAGGAGGTATTATTCCGCCATTACAGGGTAAATTATCTGACATTATAGGAATCCACAATTCATACTTTATCCCGGTGCTTTGTTTTGCGTATATTGCATTATTCGCATACATAACCAAAAAGGCTTTGTCTAAGCAGGGAATTAATGTTGATATTTTAGAATCCGATGGAGGTCACTAGTACAACAAAAACAATATATAAAAAAAGATTTTGGGCAGGTGTTTTACTTGTCCAATTTCTTTTGTTCTATGTTTTCTCAAAATCGAAAACAATGATCTCTTTTTTTGAATGGTTCTTTGAACTTCAGAAAAAGATTCATCAATTGCTTTTCAGCTGGATCCCATTTTCTTTCGGCGATCTTATCTATATTCTTTTGGGAATTTTTCTTTTATATGGCCTTATACTCTGTTTTAAAAAGAAAAGCAGAAACAAGTCTATTTTACAGCTTCTGGCCGTCATTAATATCTTCTACTTCATCTACCAGATCTGTTGGGGAATGCTATACTTCCAAACACCAATCATTAAAAAGCTTTCCAGCCAGAAAGATCCGGAAATCGATAAAGCAAAGATCCTAGCACTCCGCTATCTGGAAAAATGCAAAACGACCAGACAATTTGTACGGGAAGATAAAAACGGAATTTTTATTATAACTGACCTGAACTCTGTACAGACTGAAATTCTCCGCCAACAGGCTCAACTTCCAAAATATATTTCCAACAAAGAGGCCCCACAGATCAATGCTTTCAAGCCCAGCCTTTTTAAAAGCGTGATGAATTTTACCGGAATATTAGGTTACTACAACCCCTTTACGGCAGAAGCACAGTATAATGCTGAGCTTCCTCACACCTTCATTCCATTCACTTCAGCACATGAAAGTTCACACCAGCTTGGCTTTGCCAGAGAACAGGAAGCTAATTTTATTGGTTATCTGATCGGGGTAAATGCTAAAAACAATGATCTGAGATACAGCACTGAATATTTTACGTTAAAAAGCCTTTTAAGGTTTATTGTTGAGGAAGACCCGGAGTTTGTAAAAAATATTCTTAGTCAATACTCTCCAGCGATGAAAAGAGACAGAAGCTATGAAAGAAGTTTCATCTTCAGACATCAGGGCTGGCTTGATGATTTCTTTGGGTTTATGAACAACCTGTTTTTAAAGAGCAACCAGCAGGAAGGTGCGGTTACTTATTCTTACTTTATTGATCTCCTTTTGAACTACGAAAAGTAGTAAACAAAAAAAAGAATCGTATCAGGCGATACGATTCTAAAAACACAAATGATGAAAAAAAATTTATTACCTTGACTTGTTCCCTCATTCAAGGCGATGTAAAAGTACAACATATTTTATAAATACAAAAACATTTCCCTCCTTTTTTAAAACTTTAAGAAAACTTTATGATTTTATAAGTTTTTTTGAGTTCATATCCTAAAATTACAATTTCAAAAAAATAAATGATTGAGTAGCAATTCATCACTTAAACACTACACAAGCCATTAAAATTATATAAAATTAAACAATTGTTTAATGATATACCATTCCAATTCCCCCCTATTTATTCGAATCAAAAAATTAGAGTTATTATCTTTTAAGAAGCAAAAATGACTTGAAAAAAGGATCGCGTTTCGTCCATTAGAATATTTTCCTCTACCCTATTTAGATGATTTTTTCTTACTTTTAAATTCATACAACCAAAAAGCAATATTCTATGTCAATGTATTCAGAAAATAGTCAAAGCTATATTTCCTTTTCTTCCTTTTTTAAATTAAAAACATTTTGGATTAAAGCGATCATCTTGCTTTTACTTATATTCAACTTTAATATACTGCAAAGCCAAAAATATAGGGGCACCTACTCTATGAAGTACAAGGAAGATTCCACAAAATCTGATTTGACCTCAAAAGAAATGCTTCTTGACATAGATGGGACAAGCTCCCGCTTTTATTCATACAAATTATTTAAAAGCGACTCTACCATTATAGCCAATGAAAAATCAGGACGCGAAACAAAAGGCAGATCTTTGGATTATGAGTTTATGGTGATCAAAAAAAGAAACGAAAATCAGATATCCAAATTTTATAAAGGACTCATTGATATTTATGAAATGAAGGAAGTTGCTCCGAACCTTCAATGGAAGGTTTCTAATACTGTAAAAATGATAGGCAATCATCAATGCCAAAAAGCCTCTCTTGATTATAAAGGAAGAACTTGGGAGGCGTGGTTTGCTGCAGACATCCCCATCAGTGACGGGCCCTATATTTTCAGTGGACTTCCCGGATTGATCATTTCGATGTCGGATACTTTGGGAAGTTATAGCTTCGATCTTACTGCATTAAAAAAGAATGAGGAAAATATTTATACGGCTAACCGTCTTTCTTTAAAAACAGTTCCTGTAAATATCAAGCAGCTTCACAAATTGTATATGGATTTTTACAATGATCCTTACAAAGAAGTAAAATCAGGACAGGCCAAAATGAAAGTAGTAGACCAAGACGGGAAGGAAATTACCCCAAACTTCCAGGAACTCACCAAGATCAGGCAGGAATCTTTAAGAAAAACCAATAATCCTATTGAACTTTCTGAAGCGATACGCTATCCACACTAGGGATGATCCGGATCAAATTTGATTGCGAAATCAGCTTTATTTTTTACTAAATAAAGTAAAAAACACAATAATATTTACACGTAATCAAGCATTTAACAATGGTATATCACTAACAAAAGAAAAATATTTGTTTTTTTAAAACATCTGCGTATTTTAGTTAAAAATATTAACATGATTTTCGACAGACTCATTAACTATCTAAAACTCGATAAACAGGAATTTTCTTTTCAGTTCAATTCTCACCCAAACTACCCTTCTGCATTGGCTTTTAGTGATACGCTTAACTTTATGGGCGTAAAAAATGATGCTTATGAACTTGATAAGGAATATTGGGATGAGCTACCGGAAGAATTTATCGCAATTGTAGATAATTCCTTTTCTTTGGTAAAGAAATCGGGAGCTAGTTATTCAGTTTACTCTGAAAAAGCTAAAACACTCAATAAAGAAGAGCTTCATCAAAAATCTACAGATTTTGTACTGCTGTTTGAAAAAAGTGAAAATGCAGAAAGCAAACTTGCCTTCAATTTTACACCTATTCTTTATGTTGTTTTTGCCATCATCACTGTTTATTCTTTTTTCACCCAAAGCTTATACGAAGCTTTTTTTAATATCCTTTCCCTGGCAGGAGTCTATATTTCTATGGAGATTTTCAATCAGAAATTCGGAAATACATCTACAGTGATTGGAAGTATTTGTGGGGATACCTCTGCCAAACAGACTACCAATTCATGTGACAAGATCATTAAGCAGGATAAAACAAGTATTTTTGGTTTAAAGTTTTCAGACTTTTCTCTGATTTACTTTGCCGGGCTTGCCATACTGGGACTTTTCCTTCCAGCCACAGCGTATATTGTCAAAGGATTTACTTTGGTTTCTATACTTGCCATTGGGTATTCATTATACATCCAGGCTTTCGTAGAAAAAGCGTTCTGTAGAGTTTGTCTTCTGATCATTTCAATCCTTATCGGTCAGTTGGTCCTCAGCATCTTCTTTTTCCAGAATACACCACTCAGTATAGGAATGTTATTATTAACAGCTGTTTTGTGGATCCTTGTTTTCTCTGCCGTTTTATATTTCAGCAACATTCTTTCTCAGAAAGAAAGCCTTCAGAAATCAAATGCTAAAAACCTCAGATTTAAAAGAAACTATGAACTTTTCAAAAGTCAGCTTTTGGAAAATGAAAAGATAGAATTCCAGAATACCGAAACTTTTTCATTAGGAAATAAGGATGCTAAACTTCGTCTTTCCATTGTATCCAATCCTTATTGTGGTTTTTGTAAAGATGGTCATAAAATCATGGAGGGACTTCTTGAAAAATATCCTGATGATATTTCCGTACAGATCCGTTTCAATTATTCACCGGAAAGAGCTGATGAAAAGTACACCAAATTACTTTCGGCTTTTAAACATATTTACGATAATAAGCCACAGAAAGAGTTCCTGAAATCAGTAGAAGAATGGTTTGAAACCAGAGATGAAAATAAGATCGTGGCTTTGTCCGGATCATTTGCACCGGAAGATCTGACACCATTTGTTGAAATGTCAAAAGATAACAGCAACTCAGGGCTGAACTTTACACCTATTTTTATTCTTAACGGACATCAGTTCCCGGACAAGTATGATCGTGACGATATTTGGTTTTTCGTTGACGAATTAATGGAAGATGAGGACTTTCAACAAGAAAATCTTCACGAATTGAAAAATTCACTATCTTAGGAAAAAATATAAGCGGATTCCGAAAAGCTTTAAAAGAATAGGAAAACAGAAAAACTAAATCACGCTATGAAAAACTTAAAAAAAATATCAAGAGAAAGTTTAAAAACGATTAAAGGAGGATTTAGAAGATGTCCGGATGATGGCGAATGTGGTCGTGACCAGTGCTGTGCCAACGGTGTATGCAGACCTATAGCAGGAGCAGGACCGAATACGTATTATTGCACCCCTCCTCCAATGATTGATTTTACTCCTTTATAGGTTTACACTTTCTAAAATATTAAGTTAAGCTCCACTTTTCAAAGAAAACGTAAGCGAGCTTAAAGAGATGCTATTATTAGCTAATGATCATTTAAGTACAACAATGAATAAAGTAAAAATGTCGTCATCTATTGGCGACATTTTATAATGAGTATAAATTTTGAAGAAATTTCCCTTTTATAAACAGCCGGATGCTAAAGACTGCGGCCCTACCTGCCTTAGAATCGTAAGTAAGTATTACGGCAGAAGTATCTCCCTGCAGCAGATCCGTACCCTTTCTGAAACGACACGTGAAGGAAGTAGTCTTTTAGGACTAAGTGATGCATCAGAAGACTTAGGATTCCGTTCCCTTGGGGTCCAGATCGATTTTAATACCCTTGCAGAAGAAGTCCCCTTCCCCTGCATCGTACACTGGAACAAGAACCACTTTGTTGTTGTTTATAAAATTGATAAAAACAATAAAGTTTACATTTCAGATCCCAGTTACGGGCTGATCACTTATACCCGTGAGGAATTTATCAAATTATGGATCGGAGAAAACGCCAACGAAAATACAGAAGAAGGAATTGCCCTTATTCTTGAAACGACGCCCGCGTTTTTTCAGACTGAATTTGATACAGCGGAGAGTAAAGCCAGTTTCTCTTTCCTATCCAAATATCTGCTTAAATACAAGTCTCTTGTTATACAGCTTGCTGTAGGTCTTTTGGCTGGAAGTTTACTTTCGCTTATTTTCCCGTTTCTTACCCAGAGTATTGTAGACGTCGGGATACAGAACCAAGATCTTAATTTTATTTATGTAGTCCTTCTTGCCCAGATCATGTTGTTCCTGGGAAGAATGGGTATTGAAGTGATCCGGAGCTGGATTCTTCTTCACCTTTCGGCAAGGATCAATATCTCTATCATCTCGGATTTCTTTATCAAACTGATGAAGCTTCCCATAAGCTTTTTCGATACCAGAATGACAGGTGATATCATGCAGAGAATCAATGACCACCACAGAATCGAACAGTTGTTGACGAGTTCCTCGTTAAATACCCTATTTTCTTTGGTCAACCTGATTATTTTCAGTATTGTACTTTTGTTTTACGACTATAGACTATTTGTGGTTTATCTTATAGGAGCAGCACTGTATATTGGATGGATCAGCTTTTTCCTGAGTAAGAGAAAGGAATTGGATTATAAAAGATTCTCTCAGGTTTCTCAGGAGCAAAGCAAGGTAATCGAGCTTATTAACGGTATGCAGGAGATCAAAATGCATAATGCCGAGAAGCAGAAGCGTTGGGACTGGGAATTCCTGCAGGTAAAATTATTTAAAATAAGAATAAAATCTCTTTCTCTTGAACAGTGGCAGTCTGTGGGAGGAAATTTCATTAACCAGATGAAGGATATTCTGGTAAGTTTCCTTTCAGCCAAACTCGTATTAGAAGGAAATCTGACTTTAGGTATGATGCTTTCGGTACAGTATATTATCGGACAGTTGAACAGCCCGCTGTTACAACTAATCGATTTTATCAAACAGACTCAGGATGCCAAGATCTCCCTTGAAAGATTGGGTGAAATCCATGACAAAGAAGACGAAGAAGACAAAAATGAACAGTATGCGGGTGAAATTCCGCAGAAAGACATTGATGTCAGCAACATATCATTCAGATACATCGGATCGGATGTTCCTGTATTTGAAGATCTCAGCCTTACGATACCTTATCAGAAAACGACAGCCATTGTAGGCGCCAGCGGAAGTGGAAAAACGACTCTTTTAAAACTTCTGATGAAATTTTACGAACCAACTTCCGGAGATATCAGACTTGGAAATACCCAGTTGAAAAATATTTCGCCCAGATTCTGGAGAGATCATTGCGGAGTGGTGATGCAGGAAGGATATGTATTTAATGATACGATAGCCAATAATGTAGCGGTAGGAGAAGATTATGTTGATAAACAAAAACTGAGACGTGCCGTGGAAATCGCCAATATTAAAGATTTCATTGAAAGTCTTCCGTTAAGCTATAATACGAAGATCGGAAACGAGGGTGTAGGCGTGAGTGGTGGTCAGAAGCAAAGACTTTTCATCGCCAGAGCGG
Source organism: Chryseobacterium antibioticum (assembly GCF_012927325.1). Lineage (GTDB taxonomy): Bacteria > Bacteroidota > Bacteroidia > Flavobacteriales > Weeksellaceae > Chryseobacterium > Chryseobacterium antibioticum. Next base: position 10,388 of record NZ_JABBGI010000012.1, read on the forward strand.
TTTATAAATCTCCGGACTTTATATTTTTTGACGAAGCGACTTCAGCTTTAGATGCGAATAATGAAAAAGTCATTATGGAAAATCTGGAACAGTTCTTTAAAGGTAAAACGGCCATTGTTATTGCTCACAGGTTATCAACAGTAAAGCATGCCGATAAAATTATAGTTCTGGATAAAGGTAAAGTGGTAGAGGAAGGCAGCCATGCTGACCTAGTTGCTTTAAAAGGAGAATACTACAGGCTGGTGAAAAATCAACTGGAATTAGGAAATTAATTTGACTCCCTCTGAAACATGAGGGAAATTTTATCGTAGAAACATGAAAGAAGACATCTTAGACAATATTGAACTCCGCTCTGAAAGCGTTCAGGACATTCTTACCCAGCCTCCACATTGGATGATACGCTGGGGAAACAGCGTTATATTAGTTATACTTTTGCTTATCCTTGCGATGAGCTACATCATTAAATATCCGGAATTTATTTCTGCTCCGGTGATCGTTACTTCACAAAATCCACCTGAGAAAATAGAAGCCAGAATGAGCTCAAAAATTGAAAAGATCTTCATCAAGGATCATCAGGAGGTAAAGAAAAATGATGTCCTTATGGTCATGCAGTCTGCGGCCAATTATAAAGATGTTTTGGAACTGAAAAAGCTGGTGGATTCTATTTCTCCGCAACAGCTTCAAAATTTCCCGATTGCACAGACCTCAAGATTCAAACTTGGTGAACTGCAGGGAGATTATAACAGTTTTGCCAAAGCTTTCCAAGATGAAGAGCTTTTCACAAGACTTCAGCCATACGCACCGGAAAATATCGCGGCCAATCAGAGTATTTCAGAATACAGAGTAAGAATCGCTACTTTAAGACAGCAAAAAAGTCTGGAATTGGCGAAATACGAATTATCAAAGAAAAGTTATCAGAGATCTCAGGAACTGTTCAATCAGGGAGTGATTGCTTCTGTGGAACTTGAAAATGAAAAAATAAAATTTCTTCAGGCTCAGCAGAATCTCGAAAATCTCAATATTTCTATCTCCCAGATGGATGAAGGGATTTCCAATTTAAATAAAACGAAAAGCGGAACTGCCATTAATACGGAAAAAGATAAAATCACTTATTCCTCTCAAACTTTACAGCTTTTCGAACAGCTTCGTAAATCTTTAAAACAATGGGAACAGAATTATCTGGTGATTTCTTCTACAGATGGTATGGCCAGTTTTCAGCAGTTTTTCGGTGAAAATCAGTTTGTAAAAGCGGCAGAGCCAATCCTTTCCATACTTCCGACAAACAAAGAAAAGCTGGTAGGCAGAATGTCTGTCCCTACCGTTAATTCAGGAAAGGTCCTTACAGGCCAAAAGGTATTGATCAAACTTGATAACTACCGTTTCCAGGAGTATGGTATTGTGGAAGGAAAAGTACAGAATATTTCTCTTATCCCCGATGATAAAGGAAACTATTATGTAGATATTACTCTTCCTAAAGGATTAAAAACCAGTTACAATAAAAAGCTTGTTTTTGACAAAGAACTCAGAGGTAATGCAGAGATCGTAACACAGGATTTACGACTTATTGAAAGATTCTTCTATCAGATCAGAAAACTATTGGGATACCAGAGTTAACGTATTTCTTACAGATATCAAAAACCGCGGCTCTTATAAGTCGCGGTTTTGCTTTTTATAACATTGAATGTACTGTAAATAGATTGTATTCTACATTTATTTCCCAGGTTTAATGTAATCCGTCGGATTCTTCTGTGCTCATACCAAAGCATTCTTATGGCAGGTCCATACACTGTTTTTCCTGGATATAGGTTTCCATTTAGGAGATACCCCGATCCATAAGCGGCGCTGTCTTATTATTGTTTCCGTCCTGAATCGGGTTTTCCGATCATTGTATATTAATCAGCTAATAATGATTTAGGATTGCTCGCTTTGATCATATTGCTGATCTGCTTATTTAGATTTTGTATTTCCGGCGTAATGGCATTATTAGCTATAAGCAATACTCCGATATATGAAAAAGAGCATTCACCTTGTCTATGATCATGCTTAAAATTGCAGAGAAATAGATGTTGTTAATCAACAATTCATTTCTTCCTTGTCCTTAATTTACTTAAAGGCTTGGCGCCAAAATACGTACGTATAATCCCCAAGTTTCTCTGCCGGTTCTTTTTAATTCATTATTTTAATCTCTGTACTGTAAGAATCCTTTAAATAAAAAAGGGAGAGTAATATGTATTACTTTCCCTCTTATTGTAGCGAAGACGGGAATTGAACCCGTGACCTCAGGGTTATGAATCCTGCGCTCTAACCAACTGAGCTACCTCGCCGTTTTGGTGGTGCAAATATAGAAAATATTTGTTTACCACCAAAATTATTTTAACTTAAAATATTCTAAAACATCTCCCACGTGGTCTGGTTTATTGATTATCTTATTGTTAGCATCTAAAATAAAATACGTCGGAGTTGCATGAACATTATAGGTATCTACATAACTACTGTTCCATCCTCTTAATTCTGAATCATTGATCCAAGGAAATGCAGCAATCTTTTGAGTATATGAAGTCTTATCCGTATCTAAAGACAGACCAATAACCTGAATATTTTTCGCTTTTAAATCACTGTATTTTGCTAAAATCTGTGGCAGCTCTGTCTCACAGTGTGAACATGTAGATGACCAGAAAACAATCACTTTTTTATCTGCTTTCACATCATAAAGAGACTTAGCAGATGTATTGGTCGCGGACTGGAATTTAACGTTAGGAAATGCAGCTCCCATTTCAACATTCGCATTGGATTTTAAAGTCGTAGCAAGCCTGTCAGTGATAGTACATTTAAGATTCTTGGCAAGGGTTAGATACTTAGTCTTAAACTCTTCCATGTCATAGGCATCAAAAATGTCGATAAGTTCCGACAGAACAGTCTGCCCTCTCGGAGTTTCTACCTTTAAACGGTCTAACAAGGTATCTACTGAACCGGCAACATTAGTATTTCCTCCTGAATTAAGATATGAAACTAAAACAGGTCTCAAAAGAGATGAGGACTCAAGCATGTCGTTAGACTTATCCAGGAAGTTGACAATATCGTCCTGAGCTACTTTTTTAGCAGGATCTGTAGAATTAGACAGGAACTTACTGTAATTGGTATTATAATAAGAAACAAACGGATGCTGTGCTGCATCAACACTATTACCCGTCCCTGAAAGTCTGCTAATTTCTGTTTTCAGCGCTTTGCCAAATTCTGTATTGTCCTTATAATATTCTTTGATCTGTGCTAATGCCGGAAGAATAAGTTCTTTTTTCTGCGAACCTTCCTGCTGTTTGCTCATAAGATCATTAGCTTCATCAAGGTATGTTACGTCCGTGATCTTATTATTCTGAACATCAAGTTTTACACTTACATTTTTATTCTCAGAAATAAAGCTTACTGCATTATTTGAAGTAGGAAAATACACTTTCATCATTCCCATATAATGGCCTGGGTATTTGAAAGTCCATGTATTATTCTTGCTCTGTTCTTTGGTAACGATTATATCTTTCGAACCGTTTAATGTATATAGAATAGCATCTTGATCTTTAAATTCTGCAGGAGCCTGTACTGTAACTGTAAACTGGGCCTGCAGAGAAAATGCAGCTAATACTGCAGATAATATATATATCTTTTTCATAGAGTAAAAATAAAAAAACTCTCTGATTAATCAGAGAGTTTAATGCTATTTTAATAAAATTTTAGGCTTTTAGGCTCTTCAATTTCTTTGTATAGAATAAAATAAGTGCAATTGCAACTACAGACAATATGTAAACATACATATCGATAGGTGATGCAGCTCCTCCCGGTCCAACTCCTCCGGTACCACCACCACCCGGAACAGGTGGGATTTCATCATCTGCCTTGACCAGTAGAACAGCGAAGAGAAAAAGAGCGGATAATAGTTTACTAGTAATTTTCATAATATTTATTTTAAGATTTTAGTGTTAACAGTTTCTCCCTTATCAGAAACAATTTTTACAACGTAAGAATTTTTAATAGCGCCGTTAAGCTCAATTACAAAATCCCTAGATGCATCCACTGCTTTTTTAGAGATAACCAGTTTCCCACTCATATCATAAACTTCAATATCTGCTTTTTTCCAGTTTGGATCGAATCTAACAATGTAGTTGGTAATCTCTGGATTGTATACCACCATTGTTCTTGAAGGTGTAGTGGTTGCATCTTTCGTTGCTAACACCACATTACTTGGTTCACCGTAATATAAATCATAAGATGAAACAGCGTTAGGTGCAATACCTCCCTGTTTTGCTTGCTGTACAGTACCGTTAGATGCTTTATAATAGAAGCCGATACCTGCAGAAAGTAGGTGAGTTCCTGCTGGAACTAACTGTCCGTTTTCTCTTATTTCAAATTTATAAGATTTTACTTTATCCGTCTTGTAATTTACAAGTTTAACATTTTTACCAGCAAAGTTACTTTCATTGGCTTCGTTGATGTATAACCAATATTGACCTGTATAATTCGTATCATATCCTCCATTTAAAGCTTCTTCAAATGTACCGATCATGTTTTCACTTGTAGACGTTGCCTGAACTGTATTGGCTACAGAAGTCTGGTGACCCGTAGTAAAATTAGGCGAAACTACATAATACGTTCTTGCTATTTCTTTTCCATTAGCGTCTAAACCAATTACACCAAGTTGTTTTACAGTTCCTTCAATGCTTTTACTGCCATTTTTTGCAGCAGTAACACTGTAGTCAGTTGTTTCAGCTCTTACGGTTTGGTTAAATCTTCTAAGGGTATTAAAATTCAGAGTCTGCGCAGCAGAAGTTCTTAACTTCAATACGAAAGTCTGCATTGGTTTGATAATCATTCCAATATCTCCGACAGGAACTCCTCCTGGAGTAGTGTAAGTCTGAATTAATGCTCCTGAACTGTATGCATTTCCTTGAGACCCTACAGTTACTGTACCCGGATCATATCTCACACCCCATATATTAGAGATGTTGTTTCCGTCACTAACTCCTCCTGTACCTCCTCCTTCTGTGTAACCTATTCTTGACAGGTCAAGATTAGTTAAGAAAGGGTTTCCAAACTGGTAAATATTTTTACCATATGTGTTGGCCCAAGGAGTAATTGACACTTCGAACTGATCCTGTAGATAGGTATTATACCTTTCATTGTAGCCATTGATCGCATTCCCACTTGCACCGAAACTAACATTCCCTCCGTTTTGAAGTGTTGTGCTGCTTGCTAGTGTAGTATAAGGGCGACCATTAATGGTACGAAGCGCGCTACTTGTGTCCAAATTATTATTGGCAGATCCCAGCATATAATATGTGGTACCATCACTAGTAGGAACAGCTAAATCCGTAAAATCGGCAACAGCTGCTGTGTTGTTCCATTTTAAGATTTCGTTTCGGCTTCTTCTTACAGTTCCGAATGTTTTACCAAGCTCAGTGGATAATGTATTCAAAGATTTACCAGAGAACGGCATTGCCACCTGCTGATAAAAATTTCCATCACCATGCTTCTTGGTTCTGAATTCTTTACTTACGACTCCAGTAATCTGTCCCTGGCTTAAACCATCAACATATAACTGTCCATAAGTAGATACGTCGTCGGTAGCCGTAGGAGTATTAAGCCTTAAAATAATATTTCCACCATCGGTTTTATCTCCACCGCCAGTATCAATTGTTTTAAAAGCATCTCCGGCTGCACCTACAACCATGACATTTCCGTGCACGTCCAAAAGGCCATTACCTTTTGTCTGAACACCTCCACCACTATAAACAAGGGTGCCTTCGCTCACATACATATTAGCATTAGTGTCAACATGACATAATATCTGCGCCTGAACAGAGTAACTAATTGCTAAAAGACCTATAGCAAATAAACTTTTTCTCATTGTATAAATTATTTGTGTGTTAATACAATCTTCACCCGCAAAGGTAAGATTTTTTTTGGTAGAAAAAAAAATATTTTATTTTTTAACAAAAATATTATCTTCCGTTAATATAATTTCTTTCTCTTCTCCTATTGAAAACATATAATCTTCCAGTACTTTTTCCGTTGTTCCTCTTAAGCCTCTGGCGCCCAATCCTTTTTCAATAGTTTCTTCTACGATCTTTTCAATGGCACCATCTGTGAAAACCAAATTGGCACCGTCCATTTTGAACAGTTCTACAAACTGGTTGATGATTGAATTCTTAGGTTCTTTCATGATTCTTACCATAGTCTCTTTAGTCAATTTATCAAGGTAGGTAATGATCGGGAATCTGCCTAAAAGCTCAGGAATTAATCCAAAAGTACGAAGATCAATCGCATTAATATGAGTCAGGATATATTCCTCTTCATCAGTTTTATTGATCTTTTCAGAGCTGAATCCTATCGCCTGTTTGTTCATTCTTCTTTCGATGATCTCTTTGATCCCATCAAAAGCTCCTCCTGCAATAAACAGGATATTCTGAGTATTTACCTGGATGTATTTCTGGTCCGGGTGTTTTCTTCCTCCCTGAGGCGGAACATTGACAATACTTCCTTCCAGAAGTTTCAGTAGTCCCTGCTGTACCCCTTCTCCTGAAACGTCTCTTGTAAGACTTGGGTTATCTGATTTTCTTGCAATTTTATCGATTTCGTCAATAAATACAATTCCTCTTTCTGCTTTTTCCACATCATAATCAGCCACCATAAGAAGTCTTGAAAGGATACTTTCCACATCCTCCCCTACATACCCTGCCTCTGTCAGAATAGTAGCATCTACGATACAGAAAGGAACATTAAGTTCTCTAGCAATGGTTTTTGCCAGAAGAGTTTTCCCTGTACCGGTCTCACCTATCATAATGATATTTGATTTTTCCAGTTCTACTTCCCTGTTTTCATCTTTAGCGTGAAGAAGTCTTTTATAATGATTGTATACCGCGATCGAAAGCTGTTTTTTTGCCTGATCCTGTCCAATAACATATTGGTTAAGAAATTCTTTGATTTCTTTTGGTTTCTTAAGTTCGTCTATATTTTCTGCAGGAGAAGAAGACCCTGTTTTAGAAACACTGTCTTTTACAATAACGTGTGCCTGTTCTATGCAGTTTTCACAGATAAATCCGCTCTGTCCAGAAATAAGCATCTGTACTTCATTTCTTTTTCTACCACAGAATGAACATTGGTTTGAATTCATACTATATTATATATGTTAAAGAAAATCGTAAAAAATTTCTTTTTTACGATTTTATGCTTTTTAAGAATTAATAATTGAGTGTTGGATCTCTTTATATTCTTCGTCTGTTAATTTCAGTCTTTCATTTTTGAAGTTCATATCTTCCACCTTGTTTAAGGGAATAAGATGGATGTGAGCATGTGGAACTTCAAGTCCTACTACAGCTACTCCTACTCTTACGCAAGGCACTGCATTTTTAATTTTTTTGGCGATTTGCTGTGCAAACCCCCAAAGGTTTTTATATTCTTCACTTTCGAGATCGAAGATCAGGTCAACTTCTTTTTTAGGAACGATAAGTGTATGTCCTTTCACCAAAGGCATTGCGTCCAGGAATGCTATAAAATTATCATCCTCAGCAATGGTGTATGAGGGAATTTCGCCGTTAATGATTTTTGTGAATATACTGCTCATATTTTTAGAAGTTAAGTTCTGGATTTCTTACTTAGATTATAAAGTAATTTCTAATACTTCGAAAGACAGTTTGTTTCCGTTTGGCAGTGTAATATCCGCTGTTTCACCTATTACTTTTCCAAGTAATCCTTTTGCGATTGGTGTATTCACAGAAATTCTTCCCGTCTTAAGGTCGCTCTCATTATCAGGCACCAATGTAAACACCTGCTCCAGGTTGGTTGCATTGTTTTTAAGTCTTACCGTGGTAAGGATGGAGACCTTTGAAGTATCTAATTGACTTTCATCTATGATCTTGGAAGTTGAAATAATATCTTTAAGCTTTGAAATTCTCATTTCAAGCATACCTTGAGCCTCTTTAGCCGCATCATATTCAGCATTTTCAGATAAATCTCCTTTATCTCTTGCTTCTGCGATCTGCATGGTAATTTTTGGTCTTTCTACAGTTTCTAACTGTTCCAGCTCAGCTTTCATTTTCTCTTGTCCCTCCTTTGTTACATAGCTTGCCATAATTTTCAAAATTTAGGTTTGGTATAAAAAAATAATCCGACATTTGCCGGACAATGTATTACGTGTTATATCGTTTAACTTTTACAAATATATAAAAATTTAAATTGAAATGAAAAAAACTTTATCAATAGTCTCTATTTCAACCCTGCTGATTTTCAGCAATTTAACCATAAACTCATGTGGGAGCAGAGAAGATACCGTCAGCTGCTTTCCCGACAACCCTATTAATGTAACCTTAAACCTGAACCTTCCTGCTTACAACAATCTTAACTATGACGGAGGCTGGATTTATGTAAACGAACAGCAGTCCGGAACAAGAGGTCTAATCATAGTCCGTGCTGGAGATACCTTCAAAGTCTATGACAGAAACGCCCCCCATATCTGTCCTGATGCCAATACAACCCTTGAAGTTAAAGACGATATCAGTGTTCTTTGCCCTAAAGATAATACCAGATGGATCCTGAGAACAGGTCAGCCGGAGACGGGAGCAAAAACTTCCCTTCCGCCTAAAACCTATCTTTACAACTATGATCCTGCCACTAAAACTTTAAATATTTATTACTAAAATGAAGATCGTTATACAGAGAGTTTCTGAGGCCAGCGTAAAGGTAGATGGAAAAATTGTTGGGGAGATTGGAAAAGGACTGATGCTGCTGACAGGGATTGATGAGAATGATAAAAAAGCCGATGCAGACTGGCTTGTCCAGAAGATCTTAAACTTAAGAATATTCGGTGATGAAGAGGATAAACTTAATCTTTCTGTAAAGGATATTTCGGGAGAAATCCTGTGCATCAGCCAGTTTACCTTGATTGCTGACTATAAAAAAGGCAACCGCCCATCTTTCATCAAAGCTGCCAAACCTGATAAAGCGATTCCCCTATTCGATTATTTCAAAGAAGAAATAGCCAAATCCGGATTAAAGACCGAAAGCGGGATTTTCGGGGCAGATATGAAGGTTTCTCTTATCAATGACGGACCGGTAACAATCGCCATGGATTCCATCACAAAAAGTTGAAAACAGGCCGGACAATGAAGAACAAAATCCTGTTCAGCATTTATATTGCATTAACCGCTATTTTTATAACCGGGGTTGTTCTAAATTTTAATCGCTACAGCTTTGCGGGATATTATACTGATAAAGCAATCAATATCATCTGGCTTTTATGTACTGTATTGACAGTCATTTGGTTCTGGAGAGAGAAAACCGCCAAAATATATGGAATATTGCTTGTGGCTTTGATGCTCCTGAGTATCATTCCTATGATGATCCCTTTTTTTGGAATCGTCTATTATTTTTCTACGGCTGACGATTTTCAACAAATCCAGCTTGATAACACCTATAGAATTGAAAGAACAAGACCTGGAGCTCTTTCTAAAATCAAGATCCAGGTCTACAAAAACGAAGGTCTTATAGAAAAGCAGCTTTATGATACACCATATCAACAGGTTCTGAAAAATACATTAGAAGATCAGCATGATCCGAATCCTCCTATTCAGAAAGCAAAACTTGTCAATCTCTCAAAGGATAGCATCGGTATTGAATATTTGATTCAAGGCCACAGGAAAGTATTTTACCATAAGGAGAATGATGATCTCTATAATTTGTAGGCTTTATAGGCTTAAAAAAAACTCTATTTATGTTTCAGTATTTTAAATTAGTATCAGGACTTTTATTAACTTTTAGCTTGCATTTCATTGGCTATGCACAGAGTCGTGAAGAAATTTTAAAATCAAAACTTGATTCTGCATTTTCAGATTTATTTAAAGCGGATGAACCAGGCGGTGCCATTTTAATTCAACAGGGAAATAAAGTTCTGTACGAAAATTCTTTTGGGCTAGCTGATCTGAAAACCAAGGATAAATTCACAAGCAAAACCGTTTCAAACCTGGGCTCTATTTCTAAAACATTTGTGTCGTATGGAATTTTGATTCTTCAGGATCAGCACAAATTTTCGACTGATGACAATCTGCTGAAATTTTTTCCAGAATTCAAGAATAAAGAGATTGCCGCCAAGATTAAGCTCCGCCACGTCCTCACCCACAGTTCCGGGCTTCCTGACCTGAGAAATGTGAATAAAGACAGTATTTTTTACCTTACAGCCAGGGATGAAGAAAATTTCAGTCCGTTGAAGTCTACCAACACTTTGGAATTTGAACCGGGAACAAAATTCGAATATTCAAATCCGGCTTACAACGGACTGGCAATGGTGATTGAGAAAACAAGCGGTATGAAATGGCAGCGCTTCATCAATCAAAACATTTTTAAACCTGCGGGAATGAAAAATAGCCGTATCACAGATGGTAGCTTCCCTGATAAAAATGTAGCTCATGGTTATATTTTGAAAGATAAAATATATCAGGAATATGACTATGGCGAATACCCCACTTTTACTGCTGCCGGAAACGGAGGGGTATGGAGTTCCATCGATGACCTTAAAAAATACATTACCGCCATTAATCAGTGTAAGTTTGCTGACTGTTCTGTTATTAAGGCTTCAAAAACGGCATATAATCCATCCGGCTGGAAGGGTGAAAAACCGGTCTATCATACAGGAACCTGGTTTGTTCATCAAGGTTTTTATGCTAATACAAAAACAGAAGAAACGGTAAACGTTATAGAACATTCCGGTGATCAGGGCGGTTTTAAATCCCACCTCATCATGATCCCTGAAAAAAATATTTCTATTATCTGGCTGACCAACAACAATAAGTTCATTACTGGTCATATCAGGAGAATCCTTCTTCAGATGAAATATATTGACTAAATAATCTTAGATTTTCAATATTCTCTTTTTTCCTTATTATGATTTTGGGTATCGTAAAGACAATATGGAGAATATTTCATCATAAATTTAATTTCACAAAAATGTGATTTAAATTAATTTTATTCGCGTTTTCATGAATTACCATTTACAATTAATAATCTAGCAATCAAATTCATTTATTATTATTCTTATTTGATGTTTTTTCTGTTTTAAATTATATATTTGATTTACAACCATTTAATAAGATATTATGAAAACAGAAATTAGACTTTTCACATTATTTATTTTCAGCTTTTTCCTCTCTTTCGGTCAGGATCCGTCAGGTAGAAATGATAAGCTTAATTCAAACATTTATGTATGTTTTTCAAAAAACATTCCTTCTGAAAAAGAAGCACTCAGCCGAAATGCGGAATTGGCAGAGTTTGTTAAAATCAACGACATTTCATTTATTAATGATCTCGGTTTTAGTGACAGAAAACTTGAAGAAATGATCAAAGACAGCAGGGCCAACGGTAATTCCGGTGAGTCTGTTGAAAAACTAAAACGAATATTTAAAGTAAATATTCCTTTGCAAGACAACGAGACCGCTGAAAGACTGGCCCGTACACTTGAAAAATTTCCCGAAGTAGAATATGTCTCTGTCATGAGCAGTGTTCCTATTGAACCTCCATTTGTCAAAGCATTTGTGGCTACTCCTGATCTGGAAAGTCTTCAAACCTACCTCAACGACAATCCTGGGATCAATGCAAAATATGCATGGTCAAGAGGAATTACAGGGCAAAATATCAGAATCCGTGATGTAGAATATGGTTTTTACAAAACGCACGAAATGCTAGCCAATCAAAATTCTATACAACTGGAGCCGGGATATACTCCAAATTCAGGTTTATCAGGCAATAATTACCGTGATCACGGAACGGCTGTGGTGAGTATTTTAGGTTCCGTAAAAGATAACATCGGACTTTCCGGGGCAGCTTACAGCGCGTCACAGATAAAAGGCTACATGGAATGGACCACTGTTGGGTATAACAGAGCTTCTGCGGTAAGCAGATCGATCAATGCGTCGCAGGCTGGTGATATTATTTTATATGAAATGCAGACGGGTGGAAAAGACGGTCAGTATTGTCCTGCTGAATACGACAGTGTGATCTGGGATTTAACCAAAGCGGCTACCGACTCCGGAATTATCATTATTGCAGCAGCAGGAAACGGAAATCAAAATCTTGATGACCCTTTTTATGCATCCTATAATGCAAGAGGAAACAGCGGAGCTATTATTGTGGGTGCTGGTTCTCCCAATACGACCCATTCCAAACTGAGTTTCAGTACATTCGGAAACAGAGTGGATGTACAGGGTTGGGGAAGCAATGTTCTGGCAGCTGGATACGGTTCGTATCAAAAGTATGACAACGACAACAACAGAACCTATAATTATTTTAGCGGAACAAGTTCTGCAACTCCTGTGGTAGCTTCTGCAGCGACATTGATTCAGTCTTATTACTACCAGAATACAGGTCAGTATCTGACTCCGGCAGCGATGAAAAACTTATTGATCTCTACAGGAATTCCTCAGGGTGGCACTGTTGTCAATCAAAAAATAGGACCTTTCCCTAATGTGAAAAATGCCATATTACAACTGGAAGGTAGTTTTGTAGCCAAAACCAAAATTCAGGCTCCTTTAGAAATTAAGATCTATCCTAATCCTGCTACCAGCTCTATTGCGATTCACAGCAATGATGCTAAAAATCTTGATTTCGAAATTATCAATATGCATGGTCGAACAGTGGCAAAAGGTTCTGTTTCTCCTGATGAAAAGATCAATACTTCAAATCTTCCGGTAGGTCAATATATCATCAATATCACTGAAGGACCAAGAAGAGTGGTTGAAAAATTCACCAAATTATAACCCAATATAAATAGAAAACGTCTTTCAGTATTTGAAAGACGTTTTTTTTATTTGTTTTTAGACAATTATTTCGCAGGAATACTGCTGAAATTAAGAGCTATTTTAAGATTCATATCTGAAGTGGTCTGATTTTTCAGTTCATACACAGTTCTTACCGTAAGCCCTGAACTTTTCACTACCTCATCTAAATATCCCGTATCATTCAGATCCAGATTTAAGCTGGAAGAGTCCGTTGTTATATTGGAACGTGATGCTACCAACTTCTCTCCTGTTCCACCAGATGAAACATAAACTTTCACGGATTTTACAGCACTAAGATTTCCACCTGAAGGAGAAACTACAGAAATTTTAGCATCTGAAATTCTTACATCCCTAATCTTTGCGTTATTATTTCCTCCAAACCATGTCTGCACATTTGTAGCTGTAGAGGTGGAAGAAACTTCTTTATCTGCCGGCACTCCCGTAGATACCAAAACATTGGCCGTATAAGGAAATGTATTCTGAACCAGCGACTGTACTGTTCCACAGCTTACTACTACTGCTGAAACTGCCGCGGTCATTAGAAATATATTTTTCATAATTTTAAAACTTTAGTAATGAGTTTGCAGAAACTATACCAAATAGGTAAAACTTATTCTACACTTACATTAAAACTTCCTATCGTATTGCCGGAAGCCATGTTACTTTTCCCGATGATCAGCCATACTTCACCTTTTCCTTTTGTCTCGTAAATGATTTCTCTACTGAAAGGACCGTCGTAATCTCCGTTGGGAAGTTTGATCTGATTGAATCTTATATTAAAGTCTTTTTCATTCGTTGAAATCTTAGCTTTAATAGTGGTTTTGTCATAATGGGTCAGTTTTAAAACGAGTTCCTGACCATCTTTTGTGAATTCTTCTCCCAGTGTGAAAGGAAGCTGAGACGCATCTGCCGTTCTTATGATCTGGCCTTCTTTCTCGCTTCTCATCACACCTTTTCGCAGTACTTCTTTGGTAACGGGCGCATTGTTAATGATTGAGTCTTTCTTTCTAAGTTCAGCGGAATCTGCTTTTGCAGATGCATCCGGCATTTCTGTGACCACAGCAGAGTCCATATTCGGAGTTTCTGATATGTTCGCTTCTTTTTTACACGAAATAATAATCAATGGAATTAACAATAAGGATTTTTTCATAATAATTAATCTTTTAATGTTTCATAGTAAAGGATTTTTGAAAGGAAAGACTTGCCTTTTTCTCCTTTAACTTTTTCAAGTACTTTCTTTTTAAGCTGCGAATCATTTTTTTTATCTGCATACTTCAGCAGTCCTCTTTCACTGAAACTGACTTGCTCCAGGTGATAGTTCACGGCAAAATCTTTACGTTTCATATTCTGGGAAGTAATAATTCCGCCCCAGTTGACATAACTGCAAGCCAAAATTGTTCCATAAAAATACCAGGGCACCGCATTGAACAGGAATGCATTTCTTTTTTTCCTTTGAATTTTAATGAAAGTAAGAGCCAGCCCAATCAGCGCCAACAGGAGAAAAGCAAACACACCCAGCCTTTTGTAAGTAAATCCGTAACTGACAATATATTCGTAGTTTTTCACTGCTGCAGAAAGGACAAGAATGGCATTCAGGATGATCCAGATTCTGGCCAGTGTTTTCATCAGCTTTGCTTTAGGATCAAAGTTGAATCCGGATTTAAAATAAAACATAATCACCAATACGGCCATCACGATGGACATGATCACAGCATTCACTCTTTCATGGGTTTCTTCGGAAAGCTGAACCGGAGTTTTTGACACTTCATAGAATTGTTCGTAATTATAGGTGATAATGAAAAATACCAATAAAATATTCAGGCAGAAGAAAGAAATAACGCCACTTATCCTTTCTGCATCAAGATCAAGGAAGGAATAGGTTGCCTTCTGGATTTTAGATGAGTCCTGAAAGTCATCATCCAGCAAATGATTCTTTTTGTAAATGAATCGTTCCACGGCATAGTTCCAGTAATTGAATGCGATAAAAAAGCCCAGAACCGAAAGACCCAATAGCTGCCACAAATTAATATCCAGCTCATAATCCCTGAAAAGCGACGCAAAGTGATCACTCCCCGCAGAATAGATCCCAAAAAATATAGAGATAAAAACGAGCGGAATAACGATGAATGCTAATGTTTTCTGCCAGACGCCGGAAATATTTTTTTTAGGCAGCCATGCATCAAAACTGAAGAACCTGAAAAGGGAGGTAAAACTGTTGATGATAAAAACGGGGACCAGGAAAAGTATTTTCAGTTTCCTGTTTCTTGAACGATAGCCGAGTAGAAGAATGGAACTTACAACCGCCAATAAGGAAGGAAAATCTCTGTACCAGATAAAAGCAAGACTTGACAGGATACTTGTAACGAAAAGTATCAAAAAGATTCTTGTTCTGTTTCTTTCCGGTGTTTTAAACAAAGTCAGTAATGCGTAGACGATACCCAAGATACCGAGATTCATTCCAATGTCCTGATCATAGAATAGAATGACGAACAAAGCGGCTGTAAGGAATATATGATGATGTGTTTTCATGATGGAAAGGTTTAAGGTTTAAAAATTGAAGCATTTAAAGATTTAGAGGATCTTAATGGTTTATGGTAATGTGTTATTTTTGATTTAATCATCCCGGAATTGAAAAATTTATGGATTGGAATTAAATATGATAAAGAGATAAAGTATGGTGATTGGAATATTGACCAGAAGCAGCAGTACCGAGTTTCCGGAGGATTTTTTATCCGGAATATCTGTCAGGAATTCTAAAAGTTCATAGAGCAAAACAAGCATATTCGCTACCGCTGCGATGATCACAAAATAAAACCCGAATATCAGTAGAAAGTGTGCTTTTGTTATCAGGTAAACTATTAACAGCAAAGTCCCTGCTAGAAACGAGGTCAGAAAAGTGTTTCTGCCGAGTGTACTGTATTTTATTTCCTTCATGATCATTCATTAATAGAGTACTGTCGGTTTTTTCTGCTGGATATAGTCTTTCAGGTGATCGAAATTCTGCCACAGTAAGCTTTCAAAATCCCAGTGATAGAAAGGTCTCATGCTCTGTCCTTTTCTGTATGCCTTTATATATAATTTCAGATATTCAGGAAGAATCAATGTTCCTAATACGACGGCTGCCAGAAGATGGGCATTAAGTTTACCATTCCCCAAAAGAAGATACTGCATGGCGATCTCGTCTTCAAATTGGGTTCCGCATCCGGTGATCAAATGATGAACGTCATGGTCTTCCATTTTGGGAATCATGGAAAATCCGTGTTTTTTATAAAACTCACCCAGTTTCCTTCCCAAGGAATCTTCCTGGAATTGCAGTAGCTGTTCTTGATTGAACTGCCATTGTCTTTTTTTCTTTTTAAAATATTTTCTGTAAAGTTTCTGGGTTTTATCGTAGACAAAAAGCAGAAATTGAACACGTACTTTTTTCATAATGTATTATTTAGATATTAGACTAAGTCCTATTAAAGCGTAAATATATGCTACGGGAATATTGATCATTATCAGACTGATCGCTTTGAGACAGGGTTTAAATTTAGATCGATCTGCAATTCCATAAACCAATAATCCAATCACAAGGAGCAGATTGATAATAGTTCCGAAAATTAAAAGCATATAACCTCCTGCTGCAAAGCCATCGTTTCTTGTTATTAAATAACCGAAAAGACAGATATTGCCGAGTGCGAAACACAATCCGAAAATGAACTTTCCAATGTTTACAATTTCATGATCTTTCATAAGCCATCCAGATTAAGTCCTATTACGGCATAAAGAATAGCAACGGGAATATTGATCATCAGTATACCGATAGCTTTGAGGCAGGCATCAGACTTTGACTCATGAACAAGTCCATAAATCAATAGTCCCAATGCGACAAACAAGTTTAAAGCTGTTCCGAAGACAAGCAGAAGAAAACCGTGGTAAGCAAAGTCATCAATCTTTGTGATCAGATAACCGAAAAGGCAGATATTTCCCAGCGCAAAGCACAATCCGAAAATATATTTTCCAATGTTTATAATTTCATGATCTTTCATAGATTCTATTTTAAGCTTGCGTTAAAGTAAAGACGGTAATTTCGGGACGTACCATAAACCTTATCTGGAAAGAATGGCCAATAGCCCGGTTGATGTACAACATTCTTCCATCCTGAAGATCTATTTCCCCTGATACATATTTTTTATTTTCAACAGGAAGGACCGGTGTGATGATCCCGGGAATTCTACATTGTCCACCGTGCGTATGACCGCTTAAGATCCAACCTTGATATCCGTTCCATATATCTCTGTCGCAGGCGTCCGGATTATGACAGAGTACAATATTGGCTTTTGAAGGATGGTAATTTTTCATCACTTGTGTTGGATAAAAATTAGGTGACCACAGATCTTCAAATCCTATAAAATTCAGTCCATGGCTTTCTTCACTGCTGTTTTTAAGCATATGGATTCCAAAGTCCTGAAGAATATGGCAGATATTTTCTGAGCATTCTGTATCATCCCAGTTCTTCCCGTAATCATGGTTTCCGAGGATTCCGAATGTCGCCAGCTTTCCATGGACTGCATGTATCATTACTTTCTTTAAATCTTCCTGCTCCTGTATGGTTCCATGATTCACAAAATCTCCGGTATATACCACAAAATCCGGATTGAACTGCTGAGCTTTTTGAAAAGAATCAATTAGGAAATTCCAGTCGAAACGATCGCCGACATGCAGGTCTGATATCTGCATCAGTGTCTTTCCCTCTAATGTTTCCGGGAGATTTTTAACCGGAAGTTTTCTTTGGACAAATTCTACCCAGAAAGGTTCTACCTGCCAGGAATACAATGCAGGGAACACTCCTATCACAGAAAGCTGCGCTAATCTTTTAATGAAATTTTTTCTTGTCATCACTGAAACCTGTATGATTTAAAATCTTCGTTTAATTTCCTGCGAATGGACTTCCGAAAATCCCTACCGCCAACTCGACCCAGATCAAGGCCAAAACGATCAATACGAAAACGCAGATCAAGATTCTATGGCTTTGTTTTTTAATTTTGTGTCGCACTAAATTGATTAGAAATGCAGTGCTAGAGAGTAAAACTCCTGCGATCAGAAAATCTGTAGCTGACCAATTGACCTCCTTAGAAATTATATTCCCCATCAATGGAATACACAGCAGAACTAATGGAAGAGCATAAATCGTGAGTGTTTTTTGTTTTTGTGTCATCATTTTATTTAATTTTAAATTTATAAAGTACTTTGCATTTCAAAGTTAATTTTCAAAAAAATATAGGGTTTATCTTCCTAATAATTTTTCAAGAGCATCCAAATGGTCATTAAAAGCTTGCCTTCCATTCTGCGTTACGCGGTATGAAGTTTTCGGTTTTTTTCCTACAAATTCTTTTTTCACTTCAATATACGCTGCCTTTTCCAAGGCATTGCTATGGCTGGCAAGATTACCATCTGTAATTTCTAAAAGTCCTTTCATTTCAGAAAAATCAACCCAGTCGTTGACCATTAGAACGGACATGATGCCCAATCTTACACGGCTTTCGAATTCTTTATTGAGTTGGCTGATTTTAATCATTTTAATGTTATCTTATCTATACGGAAATAATCGTATAGTGCCGGTTCTACGGCTATTGTTTCTTTATTATGGTAGAGAATTCCCTTTCCTTTATAATTTCATACCTGAAAAACATGTTAAACAAAAAGCTCTTCCGAAAACTGCTGCAAAAATAAGGATTAACAAGATGACAAGCTTTTTCATTTCCGGATAATGACAATTTTTATTTATATTTTTTATGCATAATCAATCCATACACAATATGTAAAACCCCAAAACCGATGGTCCAGAATAGAAGTCCCCAGCCTAGAAAGAACAGAGAAAGCAATCCGAGTATGATCTGGCAGTATCCAAGGTATCTGATATCTGTCAACGTATATCTTTCTGCACTGACTAACGCAATTCCGTAAAAGATAAGCGTAGCCGGAGCCACCCATACAAAAAGGTGATGAAAAAGAAGGGCGAGGCAAAATATCCCGCCTGTTACCAAAGGAACAGCAAAAGTTAACAGCAGACGCTTGGTTGTCGCATCCCAGATCTTTTGTCCTTTCTTTTTGCTTTTGTTGGCCGTGAAAATATAGCCACTGAAGATAGCCGTTAATAAAATAACAGTTCCAATAAGGACCAGTTCTTTCACCAATGCCGGACTGAAAATATTCCTGGCGCCATCAAAATAATCAATCCCTTCTCTTTTAAAAACAAAATACACATATCCTGCACCTATTAATGCTGCAAGGCCGGCAACAACCCCGGACAGCCCACTCAATGAAATGAATCTGGAAGACCGCTCCATCATGGAACGGATATGAGATAAGTCTTCGTGATAGTTTTTTGAATCCATAAAAAGAACTTTGAATTACAAAGTTATAATTTATTTTGAATCTGCCAATTTATTTTTAAAAATTTTACACTTATTTTTTTACCATCGAATTCATGCAATCCTTAACTTTAAGAAAACAGAGTTGGACTGGTATTAATCTAAAAGAATTCTCCGGACATTTAAATAACTTATTATGGCAGATGTTTTTAATCGTTCTTTCCATTCGTGAATTTTGAACTGACCATCACAAAAAAACCGCTGAAATAATCAGCGGCTGTATCATCATGATCAACAAAAAATTATTTTGCTCTCAGTCTTTCTTTAATAGATTCAATATTTTTCTTTGCAGAGTCTTCAAGAATCAAACTTGCGCTCATATGGATTCTTGCAGGCATCAGTTCATTGAAGTGATCTGTTCCTTCCCATGACACTTTTTTAATTAAAGCTAAAGCATCACTGCTTCTGGAAGCCAGTGTCTGCATAAATTGGTCTAGTTTGGAATCCATCTCTGCGATGTTTTCAGATACGGAATGATAAACATTGTGCTGTTCTGCCCATTCTGCCGATCTGAAGTCAGCATCAATCGCCATGGCAGAGAACTGTGATTTTCCGATCTTTCTTTCTACGTACGGCCCGATCACGAATGGCCCGATTCCTAAATTGATCTCAGTAAGCGCCAGTGCTGAATCTTTAGTGGCAAAACAGTAATCTGCCCCGCAGGCAATTCCTACACCTCCACCGGTTGTTTTTCCCTGAACTCTTACTACCACTATTTTTCCGCAGTTTCTCATGGCATTCAGAACTTTAGCAAAACCTCCGAAAAACTTTGTGGAAGCTTCTAATTCTTCAATGGCCAAAAGCTCATCAAAACTTGCTCCCGCACAGAACGCTTTTTCGCCCTCACTTTTTACCAGGATAGCTTTCACTTCCTCTTTAGCTCCTTCTTCCAGGATGGTTTGAGCAAGCTTTTCTAAAATGGCACCCGGAAGTGAGTTGCTCTTCGGTGTTCCGAAAGTAATTTCGGCGATATTGTTTTTAATTTCTGAGGCTACGAATTCGTTCATTTTTATTTTAATTGGATTCTTACAAAAATACTAAATACCGCTCTTCCGGAGAAAATTATGAGAGATAAATTACAGATTAAACTGTACGCCTGACATGCGCCTGTTTTTCGCCATATAAAACTTTTATAGATCCGTGATAGAAATAACCCCATTACGTATAAATACGGACTCTCCAATTTGGTGTTTTCTACTCTAGTAACGGCTTTTAATATGTTGTTCCTTTGACTTATCAAAAAAAAACTCACAACCACCGGCGGAATCCGAAAAGCCCAAAACAGAGTAGGAAAATTTAATAACTGAAAAACTATTATCATGGACGAAATGATCGGAGTAATTAAATTATTTGCAGGAACCTTTGCACCTAGAGGATTTATGCTTTGTGATGGAACTTTACTGAGCATTCAGAGTAATACTGCTCTTTTTTCAATACTGGGAACTACGTATGGAGGCAACGGACAAACAACTTTTGCATTACCCAACCTGAACGGACGTACCCCAATAAGTCCTGGAAATTCTAACACAGGAAAGAGTTATCAGTTAGGAGAAATGGGAGGAACTCCACAGAATACAATCTTAACGTCTAATCTGCCTAGTTTTACGAGTCAATTGAAAGTTTCAACAGCTAATGCTACAACCTCTACACCTTCTATGAACTCATCGATAGCCGTTACAGGAACAACTACCGGCAGAGATTTCACTGCAATACCCAGCTTTGCAGATACAGCTCCTAATACTATTATTAATACTAATTCTGTGACATTCATTGGACAAGACCAGCCTATTAATAATATGCCTCCCTATTTAGCGATGTACTACATTATATGTGTGGAAGGAATTTATCCTTCAAGACCATAATTTTTTAAAACAAATTTACTAACTGAAAAAACTACACGATCATGGAAGAAATAATGGGAACCATCAAATTATTTGCAGGGAACTTCGCTCCAAAAGGCTTTTTGTTATGCAATGGAGCTCTATTAAGTATCGCTCAAAATTCTGCGCTTTTCGCAATTATTGGAACTACATATGGAGGAGACGGACAAAATACTTTTGCATTACCTAATCTAAATGGCCGCTATCCTATTGGTTCCGGGAATTCTAATACAGGACAATCATATCAACTTGGTGAAATGTCTGGATCACCACAAACGACCCTCCTTTCGGTGAACTTACCAAGCTTCAGCAGTCAGCTAAAAGTATCTAACACCAATGCCACTTCTTCATCACCATCATCAAGTTCGTCCATTGCCATTACGGGAACCGGTACCGGCAGAGATTTCGCTGCAGTACCCAGCTTTGTAGATGCTGCTCCTAATGCTATGATTCATCCAAGTACGGTTACTTTCATCGGCCAAAATCAACCCATCAACAATATGTCTCCTTACTTAGGACTTAATTACATTATTTGTGTTGAGGGAATTTTTCCTTCAAGACCATAATAAAATGCCTATCGTACATTTTGATTGTTTTTCAAAATACATTAATAAAATGCCATGAAAATTAGCCCAAAACGATGAAGCTCAATTTATCAAAATGTATAAAAATAAAACAACCTAAAAAAATTAAAATCATGAAAAGCTCTACTTTTTTAATAATCTGTAGTCTGCTCATCTCTACATTCGCATTTGCGCAGACAAGTACAGAAGTTTTTGAAACTGAATCTCAAAACAGCCCGAGTTTTACAGACAACGGAGTAATCTTCAATATTCTTACTCACGTGGGTGGGTTTGATATTCAGGCAAATTATCCAGGAACCGGATGGGGAGGTACTTCAGCAGACAACAGATATATAGATAATTCTGGAGGGGGGAATATTGCTACAGGAGCATCATTCAGTATAAAAACTTCTTCAAACTTGTTTAAAGTAAACAGATTCTGGATGTTCTTATCAGATACTAATCTTAACTTAACTGTTTCCGGAACTCTCACCGTTGCAGGTAAACTTGCAGGAGTGACAAAGTTTACGCAGACCAAAAGTACAGGTTTTGCCACCTCTTTATCGCCTACAAACGGTTACACCTTAATCGATTTAACGAATCTTAATGGTCAGAATTATTCAAATATAATTATAGATCAACTTCAGATTACTCTTGGCGGCGCGTATACCTACGGAGGTCTTGACGCATTCACCTGGGTAAAAGACACAGGTATCGTACTGGCAACGAACGAAGCTGCTACTTCACAAAAAGGGATGAGCATTTATCCTAATCCTACCAGCGGACCTCTTTCCATTAAAACGGAAGAAAATCTACAGGCCGAAATTTACAGCCAGGACGGGAAACTGCTTAAAAAACTTGATATGAAGACAGGAACCAATCAGGCAGACATCTCGGAACTTCCAAATGGCGTTTATATCCTCAAAACATCATCAGGGTCTTCCAAGATCATCAAAAAATAAAATTTTTCATAAGCTATTTTTGCTGCAAAAAGATTCTAATGCATAAATAAGAAATCCCCCGATTATTCAGGGGATTTTTGTTTTTTACCGGGTCCATTTGTGAAGGTGCTCTATTCTTCCGTTTCTTTTTAGGAGGGACTGGAATCTTAGTTGTAATAATGTACGGCGTCCTTCAATGGTTCTGGTAAAGATCAGTTCAGATTTCTCAATCTTTTCACTCCATGATTTTGCAAACAAATCGGCACTTTTTTTGTTTCTGGCGAAAACCTCAGGCACAGGATAATAAATGTATTTCTTTGTGAAGAAAAGCTGGGTTTGCTGTTTAAGAAGGTACCTCGGATTATCTATCTTGGAAATTACTTCCTGCAAAACCTGGATAAACTGTGATTTTTCGTAATAGCTGCCACCATCCAGGTAACAAAACATATTATTTTTATCACCGGAACTTACCACTTTCATTTTCTCAGGAGCAGTAGTGATGATTCTCTCGTAGATCAGGCATTTTAGAACGATTTCACCAATGAGCCCCATATGACCTGCCACATTCTTATATTTCAGATATTGCTTTAATGCTCGGTAAAATTTCCCTCCGTAGATCACCAATCCCAGTGCTCCCAACAGAAATACGATCCAGGAAAGATTTTTAACAGAATCTATCCCTTGAATATTCTTCAGTATTCCTAAAAGAAGATCTTGCCAGAAGAGCAAAACAGATGAGATCATCACTTTGGAAAGATCTGCAGTCATTTTTCCGAGATACGTCATCTTCATGTCTTTTACCATCGTCATATCTTCGGAAGGAACCTTAATTTCTTCAACAAGAATATTACCTTTATCTAAAGCCGATTTCCAACGTTGTGATAAAGCTTCTCTGTTTTTAGCCAAAGAAAAACTTTCCTGATTGATGGATGGAATCTCATCTTCTCTCTCAATGGTTTTTATATGGAGTCTTTCAAAATTATTTTCGATGGAAGTTTCTTCCTGGGTTGAAATTCCCACAAAGGTTTTGAATCTCCTTTTGACAATATCCATATCCTGGCCGCCCTGCTCACTTTGTGGATCGAAACAGGCAAGATGCCATATGTTTCCGGTCTTTTGAGGGGTGTCTTTATCTATTCTTATCACTCTTCCTCTCATCTGGTTGGAAAGGACAAAGGAACTCACAAAACTGGCAAGAATCAGCGTGTTCATTTTAGGGGCGTCCCAGCCTTCTCCGAGTAAGGCTTTAGTTCCGATCAAAACCTGAATGTAGCCCTGCTGAAAAATTTCGGTGATGATATGTACAATATCATGCTTTATCTGCTCTGTAAGATTAATCTGGATATAATCTTTATCGTAAGTAATCGGAGAAAATGACATTCCGGATATCCCTTTCCTGATACACAGTTCATTCATCTTTTCTTTTGCAGAAACCGGAATGATGACAATACCTCCTGTCAGAACGCCTATTTTTTTATTTTGGAGATTGTCCCGTCTTAGTTTTTCGAAAATAGGAACTGCTCCAATTTTATCCAGCTGGAGATTATTTGTCGCCTCGGCAGTCAGGTATTCCTTTTTGATAAAGTCGGTAAGGATCACCATTTTCAGGTCTTCTTTAAGAATGAAAAACTCAAATTCAACAATATCTTTGATACCCTGCAGCTTTCCTATACTGGAATTGAGGATCTGGCTTACATTTTTATTATTGAAAAAACTGATGGTTTTTTTTTCAAGAAACCCCTGTCTTTTCAATCTGTTTCCTAAAGCGGTACGGTGTTCTTCATTATTTTTAAAATTCACTTCATCAACGATCAGGTAAAAGTCAAGAAGTTCTTCGAGCCAGAAAAAATCAAATTCCGGAATATACTGATGCTGATCACCAATAATCTCAAAGTGAATTTTTGAAATCTCTTTTTCACTGAAATGAAGATAGATAAGCCCTGAGGTATAAGAGGATATGTTTTCATAAATCCATTCCAAATTCCCCATTGGATTTTGATAAACGGGATGTTGTTCCAATGCATTGAGAAGAACATCATCATTTTCAATTTCTTTCAAAAAGGCTTCTGCCTGGGAATGGTAATGTTCTATTTTTTGCTGTTCTTCATAGGACGGCAGTGTAAAATACACCAAATCCTGATGTGGACATAGATCGCCTTCAATCATTAATTCAGGAACGGAAATCTCTGTGTCTATAGGACCATTCAGCTGGAGGTATTTTTGCCATTCTGAACCGGATACATCGAAAGGCGGTGTTGCAGTGAGGGATACAACGGTGGGATCTATGACAGCTTTTAACTCCATCAAACTTCTCCACCATGCATTTTTCAGATGATGGGCTTCATCAAAAATAAAGGTTTTTACTTTCTGCTTTTGTAGTTTCTTTATCATTTCAGATAAGGAAATCCTTGTCGATTTTTTATCATCTTCTGTTTCGTCATCTTCTGGGTGACCGGAAGCAGCGTGAATTCCCTGATAGGTAGTTACGGTAATAAGTCTGGGATTTTTAATATCGGTGGATATCCAGTCAGGTATTGTTTCTGTATCAAGAAAAAGTTCGCAGAATCTTTGAACCCACTGATTTTTGACAGCTAAAGTTGGGGCAACTATGAGTGCCGGTTTATTCAGTCTGAGCATGACTTCCAGTCCCAGTACTGTTTTTCCGGAGCCTGGAGGTGCTGTGACGTGCAGATGATTGTTGGCAAGATATTCATCCAGATTATCCAGAAATCTCTTCTGATAAGCACGCCAGCTGTATTTAAATTTTATATGGTCAGGAAAGATAGTCATGTTCAATAGTTCTGTTCAACATCATGCAATTAACATTTATTTTTTCAATGCTAAAATATATTTATCGATGTACAGCTGCTTTTCTTTTGTTTTATACTGCTGGATGTATCTTGGATGTTCAAGAACGGTCATCTTTTCAAATAACTGAGCTTCTTTATTCAATGCTGAAATAAATTCTGAATTCTTTTTTCCGAGAACAAATACTTCGGAAGTATCCACGCCCAGGCTGATATGTTTCTTCAGTGAATCGATCATAAAATCTTTTACGGCTTCAAAGAGTTTTTTATCATCATAATAATTCGCATTGAGCCATCCGGTTTTTGCTTTTCTTACAATAGCCAGCGGAAAGGGTGAATTGATATAAACATCCTGATAAAATTCTTCTACCCCGCCATATTCAGCGATCATATCGTACATGAAAACCGAGGAAACTTCATGAGTACGGGCCGACTGCATTGTAATGCCACAAATAGCCTCAAGCCTTTTGGTATCGGTAAACGGAACACCCGTCACTCCTGCTCCATGTCTGCTTGGATTGATCCCGATCATCAATTTCCTTTTGTTCAGATCATTGTAGTATTTATGATAAAACTCCTGCATGACTGTCATCGTCTCCGGATTGTCCAGGTACGGATTCATAGCCTCAAAGCCTTCAGGAAGTTCTCCTGAAAACTGAAGGTTTTTATTGAATGCTATGACTTTGTCTCCGAATTTTTCCATTCAACTTTATCAGACCTTGTCCAGTTCATCTATAAGAGCTTTCTTTTTTGGAAACGTTACTTTGAAACGCTGGACCATTTCTTTCACCTTGTCCTCTGCCCCCATCTTCTTTATTTTCTTTAAATAAATACAGATACTTTTATAATTGCTCCTAGATGAAGCTTCATCTATAACAGAATTGATATATTGAATATAAAGATTTATAATTTCAGGAAGAAATAGGTGCTTTATGTATTCTTCATACATTTCTAAAAAATGAATTGACTGTGACTTTTTTACCAGTTCGAACAAGTTTGTCCATCTTTTTTCCCTTATGTATAAACTGGCTGCAAGTTCATATTTTCCACGATATCTTTCTTGCTTTAAAATATCAGAAATCATTTCATCAACAAATTCCTGCCAGTTTTCTTCTGCAACATGTTTTTTCAGGATCTCATAATAATCCCGCTCCGGATAAAAATTATCTTTTAAGAGATATCGGGCATATAATACAATATATTCTTGATCATTCTCCAGCTCTGCGATTTTAAGCAAGTGATTATACCATTTCTTGACAAGTCCCGGTCTTTCTTTTCTATCTAAAACAACCCCTTCCTTTGCTATTTCTTTTGCTTTCCCGTATTCAAAATTATGGATGGCTATAGAAATGGCCTTACTTCTAAGTTCAGTATTATGAAGGTTTCCATTTAAAAACTTTTCGGCTTCATCTATGCCTTTCCACTTCAGGAGCGTGTCATATTTAAGATTTTCTAATTTTTCCACGCCGTAATCATTATCTTTTTCTGAATTTCCTGAAATTCTTATCAATATTTGTTCTGCTTCCTTTTTGTTTTTAACAAATTTACCCGATAGAACCAACATCGCTTCGTGCCAGCCCCATCCTTTAAATTTATTTTTATCAAAGACCTCAAAACAATAAGACATGATTTCTTTTCTCAAATCCTCAGGCAGTTCTGATAAAGCAATTGTCTCAAGAGCACTGAAGGAGCCGTCTATCAGTGAAGATAAATATCCATCACTATCATCACAAAATTGCGTTGCAGCAATTGATTCCTCCAGAAGCGCGGAAGACCTGTAAAATACTGTAATCAGATTGCCTTGATCTATATATTTTTCTATATCAGATAAAAAAGCAAGCAGTTGATTGCCCACTTTTTTCATTTGGTATCGTTCAATGAAGCCGTATCTATCTTTGCCTGATCTATAAATATCTTTTATTTGCCCTTGATAAAGTTCAAAAGAGTCGTTTCCGGAAATAACAGCAAAATTGCTGATAAAGGCATTATTGAAGTTCCTATCAGTACTGGTATAATCCAAAACAAACTTTTTTAATTCTTCATGTGAAATTGTATCCAATATCTTTGAGAAATCAACCTTTTGCTTAGGTTTCGCTTTAGCCTTAGATTTTGTTTTTTGTGATTCTTCCACTATATCTATAGTTTTATATTGTTGTAAAATGGAAAATAAAACGGCAACTTCATGTTTACAAAACTCACCATGATCATATGGACAATCACAAAAGTGCTCTTGGATTTCACCATCATGCAACCTTATTTCAACTTCATAATTCTCTGTTCCTGAAACTATTGCAGTAAAATGATCTTCCTCTAATTCTGTAATATATTCAACAAAACCATTCTTATAGTATTCTCTGGCTCTATCAACAATTTTAGAATCAATCATATTTTCAAAATTCGTTATTGAAATCATTTGTATTTTATCTTTTTACGTGTATAATAACCATATCACAATTTGCAAATTTATTCATTATTACACTGTTTATTACATTAAATCAATCCAAACTGTTCAAAATGGTGTGTAAAATGCTTTTTGTGCATCAGCTCCCACATTTCTTTGTTCAGTTTTCCGAACACAAAGTTCATATGTTCTGCCTGTGGATTTTCTTTGTAGTACACTGAAAATCTTTTTAAATTATCCAGGAAAGACTGTTTGGCAGCATCCAGATTTTTATGCTTTAATTCCAGCAAAGTTTCATCTTCAGCTAAGAAAGGAGCCGGGAAATCTTTAGGCATTTTTCTGTGGTTATACAGTGAATCCTGCCATTTTTCCAATTGTTCTTCCGGTGTGAAGCACTTGTCGGCTTCCGGTTCGCCTAAACTTACCAAAACTCCGTGCTCTAGATGTTCAATCATTTGCTGAGGTGATATTTTACCCCAGTTTAGCGGAGTGGTTTCTGTCAGGCCTCCCAATATTTTCTGAACATTTTTCACATTCAGATCAATGAAAGGAGAATGCTTTGCCACCAATGTTAAGATGGTTGCTACACAAACGATCTCATCTCTTTGGTTAACTACTTCCACCAACCATTTTACAACACCGGAAGGAATATTTCTTCCTTTTACGCCTCTGTTTATTTTTTCTTTTGCTGTTAAATACACTGTGATGGTATCTCCAGCATAAACAGGTTTAAAGAATGAACAGTTTTCCAATCCATAATTCGCGATAACAGGTCCTTTTTTCCCTGAAACGAACAGTCCTGCCGCTGCTGAAAGAATGAAATATCCGTGAGCCACTGTTTTATCGAAAATAGTTCCCGTTAAGCTTGTAGCATCGGTATGCGCATAGAAGTGATCCCATGAAACGTTGGAGAAGTTAACAATATCTGCATCGGTAACTGTTCTTCCTGCTGTTTCTAATGAATCGCCCACTTCAACATCTTCGAAATATTTCTGAAACGGATGTTTGTCTGAGAATTTTTTCTCTGCACCCTGCTGATAGACTTTTGTAATGGCCGTCAACACATCCGGAGAACCTTGAATGGCTGTTTTCTGAAGGAAGAAATGAAGACCATTCAATCCACCCATTTCTTCACCTCCACCAGCTCTACCAGGACCGCCGTGCATCAATGTAGGTAACGGCGAACCATGACCTGTACTTTCTTTGGCGTTATCTCTGTTCAGAACAAAAATTCGACCGTGCTGGGAAGCCATTTTCCATGAAGTTTCTGCGATAAAGCTTTCGTCATGAGAAATAATAGACCCTACTAAACTTCCTTTCCCTCTTTTTGCCAAAGCTGCCGCTTCTTCTGCGTCTTTGTACGGCATCAAAGTCGAAACTGGTCCGAAAGCTTCTACATCATGAGAGATATTTTTCTCGAATGGCTTATCGTTTAAGAATAGTTTCGGGCTCATAAATGCTCCGTTATCGTAATCTGCATCTATAAGTTCATGTTTTCCGTCGTAAACTAATTCTGTTTCTGATTTTAAAATATTTACTTTTCTTACCACCTCATCGTACTGCTGCTTTCCTACAAGTGATCCCATTCTGGTTTCTCTGCTTAACGGATTTCCGATTTTGGTTTGGTCTAAAGCTTTAGATAAAGCGTTCTGAACATCCCCGATGAGGTGCTCAGGAACAATGATTCTTCTTATGGCTGTACATTTCTGACCTGCTTTGGTCGTCATTTCAGTACGTACTTCTTTGATGAAGAGATCAAACTCCGGAGTTCCCGGTTTTGCATCCAGACCCAAAATTGAACAGTTCAGAGAATCTGCTTCCATATTGAATCGTACTGCATTTCCAGCGATGGAAGGCATTGATTTCAGTTTTCTTCCAGTATGGGCAGAACCTGTGAACAATACGGAATCTCCATCCTGAACATAATCCAAGATATTTCCAGGCTCACCGCAAACCAACTGAAGCGCTCCTTCCGGAAGGACACCACTTTCGATCATATCCTGAAAAACGGCATTCGTCAGGTAAGAACCGTAAGGAGATGGTTTTACAATCGAAGGAACACCTGCCAACAATGATGTAGATAGTTTCTCCAACATTCCCCAAACCGGAAAGTTATAAGCATTGATCTGTATGGAAACGCCTTCACTTGGTGTCAGAATGTGAGTTCCCAGAAAAGTTCCGTTGGCAGAAATTTTCTGAGTTTCGCCATCTACCCAGAACGGAGTGTTTGGAAGCATTCTTTTGGCTAACCCGGAATAGGTAAAGAAAGTACCGAAACCTCCTTCTATATCTACCCATGAATCTGCGTGAGTAGCTCCTGTTTTATATGATAATTCGTAATATTTTTTCTTTCTTTCCAAAAGATAAAGAGCCACTTTTTTCAGCATCTCCCCTCTGTCATAGAACGTCATGGAGGAAAGGTTCTTGTAGCCTACTGTTCTTCCGTAGTCAAGAGCCTGCTCAAAATTAAGCCCTTCTGTATCTGAAACAGCGACCTGCTCGCCTGTAACGGCATTGTACAAAGGCATTCCGTTTCCGGTACCTTCTACCCATTCTCCGTAGATGTAATTTTTCAGTTTTTCCATATTATTTTTAACTTTTTACCTGACTTTTATTTTTTAACAATGAGTTGTACTATTTTTCTTCCTGCCATAAACAGCAAGAACAGAATAAGGGAAAAATCCAGAATCAGGACTGCATCTACAAACAGAGTGTAGAGAAAGTCCTTCTGCTTCAATTTTCTGATCACCGCCTCTGATTCTACATGTTCCAGCGCATCAGAAATTCCCACTGACTCCCATAATAGATAGAACCCAACATAATTGGCTCCAATAAGAGCAATGAACAGGAAAATCCAATATTTTTCAGAAGATCCATTATTTCTTTTTTTGAAGCTCCAGCGCTTCTTTCAATGTATATTTTTTGTATTCGATACCTCCCACATCCTTAGCGTAATCTTCTATGGTCTTGCTAAATCCTGAATTCTTTCTCAGCTCGTTGACATGGTCCGGATCTTTTATAGGCCACACAAATGACAGCGTTTCCGCTTTTCCGTCCTTTGTTGTAAAAATCGAATGGATCTGCGTTCCATAGATCTGTTCTTTGTTGTCGTACATCAGCTTTCTGTCTAGCATCATGGCATAGAGTCTGAATGGCAGTTCTTTTTCGTCTGTTGCTTTTTTAATCAGAGGAAAATATTTTTCAATTTTAGGGGAATGCTGGATAACATTCCATACGGCATAATTCTCAGGTTCGCCCACCATAGATTTTCCTGGGTACCCGTATTTTTCAATGATTTTCTCTACTTTAACAAGGTTCTCCTGATCCTGATCGTCCATCTTTTTGATGAGTCCGCTACCAACATCTTCCTTGGACAGGTTTTTCTCTTTTATGATCTCTGCCTTTCTTTCGGGCGTAATGCTAGACTGCATCAATTCCCGGTAGATCTGGTCGTCTTTATAAATCTGTGCAAGCTCTTTTTTGAGTTCAAGGTTGAGCGGTTTTTCTTCAGTTTTCTTATCACCTCCGAACTTTAACACTTCTTCCAAAGTATAGTTTTTAAAAACAAAATCCTTTCCGTAGAGACGTTTAGCATTATCTTCCACCGTTTGATCAAAACCGGCTTCTTTCCTGAGTTTGTTTACATTTTTAACATCTTTAATAGGCCAGATGATAGGCTCGCTTTCTTTCTCTCCGTCGTGAGAAGAAAATCCCTGAGTTCCATAGATCTGCTCTTTTCCATCATGCATTAACTGTCTGTCCAGCATCATGGCATACAGTCTAAACGGAATTTCTTTATGATCAGCAGCCGTTTTAATAATTGGCATATACTGATCTATTTTCGGAGAATGCTGAATAACCAACCAAGCTGTTTCATTCTCGGGCTCTCCTACCAGAGACTTCCCCGGGTAGCCATTTTCTGCAATAATTTTTTCAACTTTTTTGAGATTTTCATCATCCTGCTCGTCCATTAGCCTCCATATTCTATCCGTAACATCTTCCTTTGTAAGATTTTTTTCTTTCATGACCTTTTCCCTTTGCTCCTGTGAAACATTCGGTTGTATCAGCTCACGATATATTTGATCATCTCTATGAATCTGTGTTAATTCATTTTTAAGCTTCAAATTCATTTTCTTCTGCTGATTTTCCTGAGCATTGATCATAATTGAAAAGAAAAGGGCGAAAAATAAATATCTCATGATTTGTGTTTTAGGTCTTTATTTTTTGGGTTCTTTATACGGAAACAATTTCACCAAACCTTCATACAAACTTCTATGAAGAATCGTTGCATGATTGTCCCCTTCCATCATTTTATATTCTACCGTCCAGTTTTTTTTATTTGATTTTTTAAGCGTATCATATAGATCTTCTGCGTCTTTGACCATTACCGGATGTTCACCTTTTCCTACAGAAACATAAACGAATTTTTTGGTATCCGGAATTGTAGACAATAACTTATTCGCCTGTTTCAAAAGACTTTCATCGTCCCACCATAAACTTGGACTGATGATGAAATAATTATTAAACATTTCAGGTTTTTTCAACAATATTTCTGTTGCCAGAAGTCCGCCAAGAGATTGACCGAACACATAGGTGTCAGTAGTTTTAAACTGATTTTCGATATAAGGTTTTAATTCTTTTTCCAAGAAATTAATAAACTTATCAGAATGTCCTGTTGTAGGATAATCTTTCTGTAAATCTTTTAAATCGGTGTGAAAAGTGAAATCTCTTTTTCTGTCAATATTGGCAATCCCCACCACAATGGTTTCAGGCATCGCATACATTTGATTAAAAAACTGTACTAATCCTGAAACGTGGATGAAGTCTTCATTTATTGAGCCATCCAGCAGATAGATCACCGGGTATGATTTTGTTTTATCAAAACCTTGTGGCAGATAAATATTTAAAGTTCTGTCTTCATTTAAGATCTTAGACTTGAGTGTTCTTACCTCTCCAATAGTCAACGGTTTTACTTTCTCATTCTGGGCTAAAACCATGAATTGAAAAGCAAACAGCATACTACAGGCAATGAGCATCTTTTTAATCATCTTCTTTTTCGTTTGTATCATACAATCTTATCCGTTTTGAATAAGGTTTAAAAATTTATTTTAAATCTGCCCAGATGCTGTAATCAACAGTTTTGGTAGCGGTCTGTTCTACATATTCTGAGAACGGTTCACATGGCAGAATAGCATCTTTTCCTTCTCTTGCCAACTGTTGGTAAAGCTTGGTTCCTTCCGTTTTCCAATGGATCATTTCATCGGAAACATCGCGGATAATCTTTGCAGGGCTTCCTACGATCAGTTTTCTGGGTCCGCACGTAAAATTAGCAGGAACAAATGCCAGAGCCCCAATGATGCACTCATCTCCGATGACCGCTTTATCCATCACTACGGAATTCATTCCCACAAGACAGTTTTTACCGATATGCCCTGAATGGATAATGGCACCATGTCCGATATGGGCAGATTCTTCAAGTATGGTTTCGATATTCGGGAAAACATGAAGGGTACAGTTTTCCTGGACATTGGCTCCGTCTTTAATGATAATTTTCCCCCAGTCACCGCGGATCACGGCATTGGGTCCGATATATACTTCTTCACCGATCTCCACATTCCCAATAATCACCGCCTGCGGATGAATATAAGCAGAAGGCTTGATGATGGGACGGATACCGTGGTATGAGTAGATGTTCATAAAATTTAATTATTTTAATTTAACAATGTATCAGTGTAACAATGTACCAATCTGAAAATTCCGAGGTCAGATTAATTGTTACACTGATACTTTATTAGATTGTTACATTATTGAAAAAGTTACACTTTTTCAATGACCATTGCATAGCCTTGTCCGACACCGATACAAAGGGTACACAATGCATATTTTTTATCCTGCTTCTGAAGTTCCATAGCTGCAGAACCAATGATTCTTGCTCCTGAAACTCCCAGTGGATGGCCAATGGCAATAGCTCCTCCGTTTGGATTCACTCTTGAATCATCATCCTGTAAACCTAAGCTTCTGGTCACGGCTAAAGCCTGTGCTGCAAATGCTTCGTTCAGTTCAATGATATCCATATCATCAAGGGAAAGGTTTAATCTTTTTAATAATTTTTGAGTAGCTTCTACAGGTCCGATTCCCATAATTCTGGGCTCTACTCCAGCTACGGCAGATCCTAAGATTTTAGCTTTTGGTTTTAAACCATATTTTTTTACCGCTTCTTCGCTTGCCAGGATAAGAGCTGCTGCTCCGTCATTCATTCCTGAAGCATTTCCGGCAGTTACGGTTCCCTCTTTTCTGAAAGCGGGACGAAGTTTTCCTAAACCTTCCATGGAAGAGGTCGATTTGATAAATTCATCCTGATCAAAAATTTTAGGTTCACCTTTTTTCTGAGAAATTTCAACTTTTACAATTTCTTCCGCCAGTCTTCCACTTTGCTGAGCTTTTGTCGCTTTCTGCTGAGACCATAAAGCAAATTTATCCTGATCTTCTCTGCTGATATTATGCATATCTGCCAAGTTTTCAGCGGTATCACCCATTCCGTCAACGCCGTACATTTCTTTCATCTTCGGATTGACAAAACGCCATCCGAAAGTGGTATCAAACATCTGGCTGTCTCTTCCGAAAGCAGCACCGGGTTTAGACATTACGTAAGGCGAACGAGTCATGTGCTCTACTCCACCTGCAATATAAATTTCACCTTCTCCTGCAGCAATGGAACGGAAAGCATTGGCTACCGCCGACATTCCCGAAGCACAAAGCCTGTTTACCGTTTCTCCTCCTATTTTGTAAGGCAGTCCAGCCAATAGAAGAGCCATTCTTGCTACGTTACGGTTATCTTCCCCGGCCTGGTTAGCACATCCGAAAATAACGTCCTCAATTTCCTCTGCAGGAACTTCAGGATTTCTTGCCATAACTTCTTTAATAACCACTGCTGCCAGATCATCAGCTCTTACTTCTGATAATCCACCCTGTAGTTTTGAGATTGGGGTTCTCACGTAGTCTATGATGTATACGTTGTTCATAATGTTTTAATTTAACAATCTAATAATGTAGCAGTGTAACAATTATTGGCACATTGTAAACTGGCACATTGTTAGATTAATCAAGGTTTGTTTTTATTTAAACTTGTACTTAATATTTTATATATAATCTTTCCTAATTCTATAATTTGATGTTCTAATTTTTCATCAAATGGATAATTTTTGGAATGCTTACACAGATATAGCCAATATTTGGTTTCTTCCAATTCTTTGGCTGAAATTTTCAACTTATTGATAAAATCATTTTTACTGTGAGGGTTTTGCGCTTCAAATGCATTTGCACCGATGCTTGTTCCGGAGCCTAATAATTGTTTCGCAATAACAAATTTCCTTTTTTCCTCTAACAACTCACAAAATTCAATTATATCTAAGGAAAACTGAACCGTTTTCTGAATCAATGGATTATTCTCGAAATTTATCATTTGTGTTTAAAATTATTTTATTTCATCATTGTTAAATTGTTATACTGATACATTGTTACATTGAGCCTACAGCTCCGTTACTTTTTTTCCAATTTTATAGACAGTTCCGACGAATTTTGCGATCAGGTCATTATTTTGATTGGTGATCTTGATGTCGTAAACGGCTGTTTTCCTGGTATCATTGACCAGAATGCTTTCTGCTCTGAAAACATCACCTTCTTTTCCGGCTTTGGTAAAATTGATGATACAGTTGAGGGCTACGGCCGCATCTCCGGTGTTGTTGGACGAAAATGCCAGTGCAGAATCTGCAAAAGCGAACGTCACACCTCCGTGAACCGTTTTCAACCCATTAATCATCTCTTTCTTGATGGGCATTTCTATTAAGCAATAGTTTTCTTTGACTTCGATCATCTTGATATTCATCCACTGGGAAAAATAATCCTGATCGAACATATAATCTGCAACTTGTCTCGGCGTCATAATTTTCTAATTTACCAATATAACAGTATAAAAATGTACCAATTATTGTTACACTGTTAAATTTTTATATTGTTACATTTTACGAAGTAAGGGACTTTGTCTGTACCTTTCTTCCTGATATTCTTCATAAAGGGTTTGAAGGGTTTCGGCTATTTTTGAATAACCGATTTCTTTTCCCCAGCTTAATAATCCTTTTGGATAATTTACTCCCTTCTGCATAGCCAGCTCAATGTCTTCTTCGTTAGCAACCCCTAATCTTTTGGCTTCTACAGCTTCGTTGATCAACATTGAAATAATTCTTAAAAAGATCTGCTGATACAGTGCATCGTCTTTTTGAGCAAGAGGTTTTTCTGCCCCTTCACTGTAATCATAGAAACCTTTTCCGGTTTTTCTGCCGTGAAGTTTGGCTTCAGACATTCTTTGCTGAAGAAGAGACGGTTTGTATTTAGGGTCGTAGAAATAATCTTTGTAAACGGTAGTGGTTACGGCAAAATTAACATCAACCCCAATTAAATCCATTAATTCAAATGGTCCCATTTTGAAGTTTCCTACTGTTTTCATGGCTTCATCAACCTGTTCCGGTGTTGCGATGTTTTCTTCAACAATTCTTAATCCTTCCCCATAGAAAGGGCGGGCAATTCTGTTAACGATAAATCCAGGAATATCTTTGGCAATCACAGGTGTTTTTCCCCAATCTTTCATAAGACTGTAGATTTTTTCCGCTAATGATTTTTCTGTTAATAAGGATGGAATAACCTCAACTAAAGGCATCAATGGTGCCGGATTGAAAAAATGAATTCCAATGAAACGCTCCGGTTTCTTTAATTCTGCACCGAGAGAGGTGATAGAAATGGATGAGGTATTGGAACCGATAATACAGTCTTCGGAAACATAGGTTTCCAGTTCTGTAAATACTTTGGTTTTTATGTCTTTGTTTTCGATGATGGCTTCGATCACGAGATCGGAATCTTTCAGATCCTGTAAAGCTTCACCTTTAACGATATTGTTTCTGATTTCTGTGGCTTTTTCCTGAGAAATTTTAGCTTTATCCACTAATTTCTGAAGTGTTTTCTCTAAGCCTGATAGTGCTTTATCAATCTGCGGAGCATTTGCGTCGAATAAAACGACTTTGCATCCCGCTGTTGCAGCTACCTGAGCAATTCCTACGCCCATGGTTCCTGCCCCAATAATTCCTATATTGTTCATGTTCTGTATTGTGTAAAATGTACAATGTAAAAAGTATGATTATGGCAACGTACCTTGTACATTATACTTTTTACATTGTACAAAATCTTTTATTTTCCTTTGTAGTCAGGTTTTCTTTTCTGTAAAAAGGCGTTTACCCCTTCGATGAAATCTTCTGTTTGTGCAGCTTCCTGCTGTAGATCGCCTTCCAGTTCAAGTTGCTCTTTTAATGTGTTGTTATAAGATTGAGCAAAAGCTTTTTTAGTTAATTTAATCGCAGCTGTTGGCATATTGGACATTTTTCCAAGGATCTCCATAGATTTAGGAGCGAATTCTTCTTCTGTGAAAACTTCAGCCACTAAACCATAAGATTTAGATTCTTCAGCAGACAATCTTTTTCCTGTAAATGCTAAATAATTAGCTAGCTGTCTTCCTAATAATTTGGGAAGGAAATACGTTCCTCCCGTATCAGGAATCAATCCGATATTAGAGAATGCCTGAGCAAAATAAGATTTGTCCACAGCTAAAACAAAGTCACAGATCAAAGCCAACATCGCCCCAGCACCTACTGCAGGACCATTTACCAATGCCACAACAGGTTTTTTACAACGTGTGATTTCTGTTACCAAAGGATTGTAGTAATCTACTACGATTTTTCTGATGATATCGTTATCATGGTGTTCATTGCCCTGTACGAAAGCATCATCCAGATTCTGACCGGAGCAGAAAGCTCTTCCTCTTCCTGAAATTGCTACACATCTTACTGTAGGGTCTTCACTACATTCTTTTATAAAATCCTTTAGATCTGATAAAGATGGCTTTGTAAGCGCATTCATTGTTTCCGGCTGATTGAGGTAAGCAATTTTCAGTTTTCCGTCAAAATGCGTTTCAATATCGAGTTGTGTATACATGGTTTTAAATTAAAAAATTAAATGATTAAAGAATTAAAAAATTACACTGCTCTAATTTAACAATATAAAATAATGTGGCAATCTGTCTTACGTAACAATCTAACAGATTAACGATGCAGCAAATAATTTAACAATTTATCAGTTTACCAATGTAACAATTATTTTGGCATTGGTAAACTGATTCATTGTTACATTAAATACCCAGTTTCGCAACATTGATCACCAGAATTTCGGGATCGGGAACCAGCGATAGTATGTTTAAAATATTTTCTTGCATGTTTGTTTATCTAAAAGAAAATATCATTTAGCCCATTAAATAAGTACGTTGTTATAAAAATTTTCGTGAAAAATTGTACCGACAGCTTGATCAAGAATCGCCTCAATTGATGCATTATAAATCAAATTATCTTTAACTAGGACCTTTTTAGTTCTTATATAAAGTCCTCGTTCAACATTTTCAATAGTATTAGCAGTAACGCTCACAACATTATCAAGTGAAGTACCTGTATTTATAATAATTCCGTATCCTTTATTATTACTTGATATAAAATTGTTATTAATGAGTACTCTTCCCATAAATTTAGAATCTACATCCAAACCATTTATCTGAACCCCTACAAACCCATTAAAATTGAGTTCTGGTCTTCCATTAAGATGATTATCATTGATATAAATTTTTTCTATTTTTTTAGGTTCAAGTGGAGTATTATTAAATCCTGTTTTAAATCCTTCTACATTAATACCAATTCCTATAAGGTTAAAACCCTGATTATTATTAATTGATACCACACTTACATCACCATGAATTTTGATTCCATATCTTAAATTATACATTTTATTATTTGAAATCTCAATGTTTTCTGCTGCACAAAAAGGAGAAAGCCCTAGCACTGCAATACCATGACTTAATTCTGTTGCTGCATCCAGAATATTGTTATGAATACTTATATTCTTAAATTTCGTTTGATTATATTTTGCTTCTTCCCTTGAAGCAGCCATAATCATTCCGTCCTGATCAGCAATCAACTGATGGATAATGTTATTACATATAATTCCATTTTCTCTGGTTCCATCAAATCTAATAGCTCCCCATGTCAAGTTTTTAAATATATTATTAGAAACAATAAAATTATTCACATTATCATAGAAATCTATTGCATAGAGTCTGTGTACTCCAGTATGGTTTCTTCCACAATATTCAAAGAAGTTATTGTTTATGAGTACGGATCCTTTTTCTCCCAGCTCAAAAGCAAAAATAGCAACTACCCCATGATCCGGATTATGATTTTCTGCATTTTTGAACGCATTATTTTCCAAAATTACCTTTGCGAAAGGACATTGTGCAACAACTAAATGTTCCATCACATAAATTTGCTCTTGAACATTACTTTCGAAAAGGTTATTATTAACATTTATATTTCCATAACAGGAGAAAATACGTACAGCTCGATTATATAAATCAAAAAAGTGACAATTTATAATTTCTATATTACTTGATGTGGTAAAAAACATACCTCCATTGTATTCTTTTTGAGCAGCATCATCTGCGGCACTATAAGTAATTAAATTACTCTTATTCTGATCGAATCTAAGTCCTTCTATGATAACATTATGACAATTAGTAAAGCTAAAATAAAATCCTTCAAGACGATCTTGGTCCTTTTTATCTGATTTTATTAATGTATGCTGCCTATCTCCTAAAAGTTTAAAACATGAAATACCTGCAAAATTTAATTGTTCATTAACAATGTACTCTTTTGCATCAAATCTTAAAATCGCTCCCAAATATCCCGCGGTATTGATCGCTTTAGTTAGCATGACTTTATCTCCGGTCCCATTTGTTAAATCAGTGGGATAACTACATCTATACCACTCTATATTAATGGTATTCTCTGTATAAATGGCTTTATAATATTTCCCATTTTCAGTAATTAAAACAACTCCATCTACCAAGCTTGGATCCAAATCTATTTCCTGATAACGGATAACTTCTCCGGTATTGTGAAATGTTTTAATAATATTGGATTCCTGACATGTTGATGGAAATTTCTGGCTGTTGCAATTTGTCATAATAAATGTGTTGTGTTGATTATTTTAAATAAGATCATTAAAAAATGATACTGAAGCAAAACTAAGCGCTGCTAACGACAAAACTTGTCGTATCATTTTGTTATTTACATCATGAAGTCATTTATTTTGAAAATGACTTCTTACTATTTAATGACATTTAAAATAATCAAACGGCTCCAGACAGTCTAAGCATTGATAAGAGGCTTTACACAAGGTAGATCCGAATCTACTGATCTGTTTTGAATTCATAGAGCCACAACGCGGACATTTTTTCGGTTTCCCAATGTGATGTTCGTCTGCTCCTTTTTCAGGAGGTGTGATTCCGTAAACACGAAGTTTTTCTCTCGCTTCATCTGTTAACCAATCTGTTGTCCATATGGG
The DNA here is from genome assembly GCF_012927325.1 of Chryseobacterium antibioticum. Lineage (GTDB taxonomy): Bacteria > Bacteroidota > Bacteroidia > Flavobacteriales > Weeksellaceae > Chryseobacterium > Chryseobacterium antibioticum. The sequence continues at coordinate 50,694 of NZ_JABBGI010000012.1, forward strand.
AAACATTTTGGTTACTACTTTGGCATCCCAGCCGTGTTCCTTCATCAATTTTACAATGTCTTCCTCAATAGTGAACATGGCAGGACAGGCAGAATAAGTTGGCGTAATCGTTACTTCACAAGTATTCTCGCCAGTCACTTTTGCCTCTCTTACAATACCTAATTCCACAACATTGATCACCGGAATTTCGGGATCGGGAACTAATTCTAATATTTCTAAGGGATTTTTCATTTTTAAAATGTAACAATTTATCAATCTAACAGTCTAGCAATTAATTGTTACATTGTTAAACTGCTAGATTGTTACATTTAGAATTACCACGTACATCCCGGATATGCTCTCTGCATATACTGAAGCTCGCAGAGGATAAATCCGAAATATTCTGTATGATATCCTGTTCTTGATTTTGGCTGCATGAAAGGATTTGCCGGATATTCCAGTCTATATTCTGCAAAATCTTTTTCTGTGATGGCTACAAAGTCTTTGTATAGTTCGTCCACATTCGGAGCGATGTTTAATGCTATCAGATCATCCTCTCCTTCCACTTTGGCAAATAATCCTTTTGTGTATTCCCAAATATTGTCAAGAGATTTCACCAAACGTTCACGGCTTTCTTCTGTTCCCTGAGCGAAAATTTTCATCCAGGAAGAAGTGTGTGTATAGTGATACCTCACTTCTTTTAAAGATTTCTGAGCCAAAGCAGAAAGTTCTTCGTCTGCTGAATTTGATAATGCTTCGTACATCAATTTCTGATATACGGAGAATACATATACTTTAAGAATAGTTTGCGCGTAATCTTCATTCGGAAGTTCAACCCAATGTGCGTTTACATATTCGTGCTCGTATCTTAAGAAGGCTAAATCATCTTCGCTTTTACCGTTATCCGCCACTCTTGATGCATACACATAAAAGTTATTGGCCTGACCAAGTTCATCCAGTGCGATGTTTGTCAATGCAATATCTTCCTCTAAATAAGGACCTTCACCACACCATGCAGACAGTCTTTGTCCCATGATGAAGCTGTCATCAGCAAACTTTAATAAATAATTATATAATGGGTTCATTGTTTAATAGATTTAAAGACGAAGAGACAAGAGATAAAGAGATTTTAAAGTCTCATATCTACGGTCTATTAATCTTGTGTCTTAATTACATGTTTTTTACATCATTAGGAATATCGTAGAATGTCGGGTGACGGTATAATTTGTCATCTGCCGGATCAAAGAAAGCTTCCTTGTCTACTCCTTCTGAAGTCACAATATATTTACTTGGAACTACCCAAACAGAAGTTCCTTCTTTTCTTCTTGTGTAAACGTCTCTTGCATTCTGCAAAGCCATTTCTGCGGTTGGCGCCTGTACTATTCCTACGTGTTTGTGAGATAATCCCGGTTTAGTCTGAATAAACACTTCCCACATATCTAAATTTGCCATAATTAAAATTAATTTAACAATGTATCAATCTAACCATTTACCAATGATGAGATTCTTCGTTTTGCTCAAAATGATAAATTGATTGTTACATTTTTATATTGGTATATTGTTACATTGAAATTTTTTCCTGTTTCTCTGCAAAAGCTATCGCTGCTTCTTTTACCCAAAGGTTTTCCTGCTGCGCTTTTACTTTGGTCTGTAATCTTTTCTTATTACAAGGTCCGTTTCCTTTTAAGATTTCCATGAATTCATCCCATGGAAGTTCTCCGAAATCGTAATGCTGTCTTTCCTCATTCCATTTAAGATCTTTATCCGGCATGGTTAATCCTAAAAATTCAGCCTGAGAAACCGTAACGTCAATAAATCTCTGGCGAAGGCTGTCGTTACTCTCTCTTTTTACTCTGTAATTCATAGAGATTTTAGAGTTGGGTGAGCTGTCGTCATTCGGGCCAAACATCATTAAAGCCGGCCACCAGAAACGATTTAACGAAGCCTGAGCCATTTCTTTCTGTTGTTTTGTTCCACGGCAAAGCGCCATCAGAATTTCGTAGCCCTGTCTTTGGTGGAAAGATTCTTCTTTACAGATTTTCACCATCGCTCTTGAATAAGGACCGTAAGAATTCCCCATCAACATGACCTGATTCATAATCGCTGCACCATCAACCAACCAACCGATGGCACCGATATCTGCCCAACTCAATGTCGGATAGTTGAAAATACTTGAGTATTTCGCTTTTCCTTCCAACATATCATCATAGGTCGCGTCTCTGTCCGCTCTGATGGTTCCGTTTCCTAAAGTTTCGGTTGCAGAATACAGATATAAACCGTGACCTGCTTCATCCTGAACTTTAGCTAAAAGAGCCATTTTTCTTCTCAATGAGGGTGCTCTTGAGATCCAATTGGCTTCCGGCAACATTCCAACAATCTCAGAATGCGCGTGCTGTGAAATCTGGCGAACCAACAGTTTTCTGTAATCATCGGGCATTACATCCTTTGGTTCTACTTTATTTTCGTCGTGTACGTACTGTACAAATTTTTCTAAATCCATGATTAAAATTTTACAAATTTTAAAATGTAACAATATATCAATCTAACAGTCTAGCAATAATTGGTACATTGATAAACTGGTAAATTGTTACATTAATTATACGTCATAATTAAGCATCACCACATTCGTAGTCGGGTGACATTGACATGTCAGAACGTAACCTCTGGCTACTTCGTCCTCGGTAAGCGCGAAATTTTTCTCCATGAAAACTTCTCCTTCCAAAACCTGCGCTTTACACGTACAACAAACTCCTCCTTTGCAAGCAAAAGGTACCGGAAGATTGTCTTTCAATGCTTTATCTAAGATACTCTCTTTTTTAGAATTAAGGTGGAACGAATATTCATCATCGTCAATAATGACCGTTACCATACTCTCCAAATTGGCAATGGCCTTAAATTCATCACTCATTTCTTCAGAATTCTCTTCGTCAGGAGCTGTGAAATATTCAAATAGAACCTGAATGGCAGGTACTTTTTTATCTTTCTTTAAATAATCAGAAATACCTTTAATCATTTCTGCAGGTCCGCAGATGAAATAAGTGGATTCTTTTACATCAATGTCTGTATATCTTTCAAATAACTGCTCCAGTTTCTCAGCAGAAATTCTTCCTTCAAATACAGGATCTTCATGCTTTTCACGGCTCACTAAATAAATCACTTTCAATCTCCCTTTGAAGTGCTCTACCAACTTATCAATCTCAGCTCTTTTCATCACATGATTCATGCTTTTGTTGCTGTAGAAAAGATAAGCGCAGCTGTTTGGCTCCTGATAAAGACTTTCCTTAATGTTTGATAAAACAGGGCTAATTCCACTTCCTGCCGCTAAACCTACGTAGGTTTTCACATTGGTAGGATGATAAGAAGTATTGAATCCCCCCATTGGAGGCATTACTTCCAGCACCTCGTCCATATGAAGATGCTCATTGAAGTATCCGGAAACTTTACCACCTTCCAAAAGCTTTACCAGTACTTCCAGTGTATTGCTTTTTTCGCTTGGAGCGTTGCAGATAGAATAAGAACGTCTTTCTTCATTCCCGTTGATCATCATACGGAAATTAAGATACTGCCCCTGCTTGAACCTGAATTTATCCTTCAGTTCCTCAGGAACTTCTACTGCTACGTTCACCGCATCAGGAGTGTCTTTCTGAACTCTTACCGTTTTAAGTTTATAAAATGAATTCATTATTTTTTAAGTATTCTATTAATTTTTCCGCCTTCGCACTTCGGCAGGCTGTCCTGGGCATGAATTTTTACTTTCGTGGTAATCCCTACCCTCTTTTTTATTTCGTTTTCTATGTTTTTCCCAAAGTTGCCGACAAAATTAAAATAATCATCGGTATCTGCATGTATTTTTTGATCTTTCACCAATTCATCATCAATTTCTACATCAATATCCAGTGCTACACACATCTGCTCTTTTTCAATGGGAGTCAGGTAATAGTTGGGAACCACTCCTTTTACATGAGAAAATGCTTCTTCGATCTGGCTTGGATACACGTTCACTCCTCTTACGATCAGCATATCATCTGCTCTTCCTTTGATCGGTCTCATCTTCACCATGCTTCGTTTGGCGTTGTCATCATAATAGAGACTGGTGATATCATTGGTCCAGTAACGTAAAAGTGGCATTGCTTTTTTCGTTAAAGTGGTGATCACCAAAACACCTTCTTCCCCGAAAGGAACCGGCTGTTTAGTAATCGGATCCAAGATTTCGGGATAAAAATGATCTTCCCAGATATAAGATCCTCCCTTTTCTTCAAAATCCTCCATGGAAACTCCTGGGCCGATAATTTCACTTAATCCGTAAATATTCGTTGCATGGAGACCCAGTCTTTCTTCAATATGGCTTCTGATAATCTCTGTCCATGGCTCTGAACCTAAAACAGCATATCTCAGACTGATTTCTTCAGCAGTAACTCCTCTTTTTGCAAATTCATCAGCGATGGTTAATGCATAAGACGGAGAACAGCAGATCACTTCAGGCTTAAAATCAATAATCAGGTCTACTTGTCTGGCTGTCATTCCTCCTGAAATAGGAAGAACGCTCATCCCTAATTTTTCTGCTCCATAATGAAGTCCCAATCCGCCTGTAAAAATCCCATATCCATAGGCATTGTGTAACTGCATTCCCGGTCTTGCTCCCGCTGCATATAATGATCTGGCCACTACTTCACTGAAAAGATCAACATCTTCTTTCGTGTAACCCACCACGGTAGGTTTTCCCGTTGTTCCGCTTGAACAATGGATTCTCTGCAGTTCATCCTTCGGAACGGTAAACAATCCGAACGGATAATTATCCCTTAAATCCTGTTTGTAAGTAATCGGAAGTTTCGTGATATCCTCAATCGACCTTATATCTTGTAGAGATATTCTTGATTCATTAAATTTCCCTCTATAAAAATCTGATCTCTCTTCAAGATAGCCGACCAAATCTGTCAACCGGTCGGACTGAAGCAGCCTCAACTGGTCGAGCTTTAAATATTCAACTGAAAAATCCATATCCTTACTAACTAACATTTGTTAGGTGTAAATTTAAAAAGAATTTCAATCCTGACCAAATATTTATGACTTTTGTCACATTTTGAATGATTCTAAATAACAAATTGCTTCCTCAGCCGGTAAACCTGAGCTACGAGAGCTTTTGTAAATTTTGTGGTAAAAAAAATTATTGTTTCTGATTTCCCAATAAACCGTAAAGAAGCTTTGCTCTTATTTCGTCGGTGATTTCGGTAGTCGATTCTGTATTTCTTTTGAACCAGAAATAGGAATTATTAAGGGTATGAAGGATGAATCTTGTGGTAAAAGTTGGTGACTGTAGTTCCCAGTTTTCTGCTTTGTAGATTTCAGAGATGAGCTGCTCTACTTCATTCTGATAATTTTTCCTCAGTTCTATGAATTCGGGAAGCCTTTCTTCAAGATGCCTCCATTCATTAGAATAGATGTGGGTAACGTCCCGGTTTTGAAGAACTACAGATAAATGCTTATCCAGAAATAGGTTCAATTTATCTTTTGGAGCAATATCTATACTTTTTACTTCCTGAAGTTCATCAAAAAATTCCTGGGCAATTCCAAAGCAGATCCATTCCAAAATTTCTTCCTTTGAACGGATGTGAGCATACAACGATGCAGCTTTGATATTAAGCTTTGTGGCCAGATCTCTTACTGAGCTGCCCATATAGCCTTTCTCCTTGAAAAGCTCTACTGCTACGTCTAAAATTTTTCTTTGTTTTTCTTTAAGCTCCATCTGGTAAAATGCAAAAGTAATTATTCTGAGGTTAATACGTCTATTTAACACTATGATTTTAAACACAGAAGCGAGAGTTTTGTTTAACTATCCCATCAAATCTTCAATTTGCCACCCTTCTTTTCCCGTTAAGTTTATGTAAAGAAGCGATGAAAGACCTCAATCTTCCCTTCTTTCGATTCTGTATTTTTTCTTACACTGACGGTTTTTCCATTATTTCAAAGCAAATATCAAAGAATCGGAAATTTTGTCAAGTTAATTTACCGTTAAAAATAGATATTCGGAAATTTCGTCTTCTTTTTTTGTAAATTTAATAATTGAACAATTTTTGCGGTAAGGTAATCGATTAAATGATTAAATAATGATGGCATTAAGAAACTGGGCCTTAAAATTTAGTTTCTTGATGTCTTTTTAAAAACTGAGCCAAAAACAAATTATTACAAAAAACATAAAAAATATGAACTTAAACCAATATACTGTAAAATCACAAGAAGCCATTCAGGCAGCTCAGCAGACTGCTATGGAATTTGGTAATCAGAGTATCGAACCACAACATATACTTGAAGGTATTTTTCAGGTAGATGAAAATATTTCACCTTTCTTATTAAAAAAATCTGAAGCAGATGCCAATTTGGTAAGAGAGCGCAATCGTGAAAATATTGAGAAACTTCCAAAAGTAGAGGGAGGCAATATTTACCTTTCACAGTCAGCGAACAAAGTTTTGCTGGATGCGCCCAATATTGCAAAAAAAATGGGCGATGAATATGTAACGATCGAGCATTTATGGCTGTCATTACTGGAAACTAATTCTGAGGCATCTAAAATGCTTAAAGATATGGGGGTCACCAAAAGTCTTTTGGAAGGGGCCATTAAAGAATTAAGAAAAGGAAGCAAGGCTACTTCTGCCAGTTCGGAAGAGACCTATCAATCCTTAAATAAATACGCTAAAAACTTCAACGAACTAGCAGCAGAAGGAAAACTGGACCCGGTGATCGGGCGAGATGAAGAGATTAGAAGAGTGCTTCAGATTCTTTCGAGAAGAACTAAAAACAATCCGATCCTTATCGGGGAGCCCGGTGTTGGTAAAACGGCCATCGCTGAGGGAATTGCCCACCGTATTATTTCGGGAGATATTCCTGAAAACCTGATGGACAAAACTTTGTACTCATTGGATATGGGTGCTTTAATTGCCGGGGCAAAATATAAAGGTGAGTTTGAGGAGCGCCTGAAATCTGTTGTGAATGAAGTGATCAAATCAGAAGGACAGATCATCCTATTCATCGATGAGATCCATACTCTGGTAGGAGCCGGAGGCGGTGAAGGAGCAATGGATGCAGCGAATATTCTTAAACCTGCTTTGGCAAGAGGTGAATTGAGAGCGATTGGTGCTACTACTTTGAATGAATACCAAAAGTATTTTGAAAAAGACAAAGCACTGGAAAGACGTTTCCAGAAAGTAATGGTGGAAGAACCGGATACGGAGTCTGCCATTTCAATTCTTCGGGGTATTAAAGATAAATATGAAGCTCACCACAAAGTAAGAATCAAAGATGAGGCAATCATTGCTGCGGTAGAAATGTCTCAGAGATATATTTCAGACCGATTTTTACCGGATAAAGCGATTGACCTTATCGATGAAGCTTCGGCTAAGCTGAGAATGGAGATCAATTCGAAACCTGAGGAACTTGATGTTCTGGACAGAAGACTGATGCAGCTGGAAATTGAATTGGCCGCTATTTCGAGAGAGGGCAACCAGACCAAAATTGATCATTTGAAAGAAGATATTTCAAAAATTTCTGAGGAAAGAAATGAGATCAATGCTAAATGGCTGAAGGAAAAACAAAAATCTGAGGATTTAACGCAGATTAAAAAAGATATTGAATCTTTGAAACTGGAAGCAGAAAAAGCTTCAAGAGCAGGAGATTATGCGAAAGTAGCAGAAATTCAGTACGGCAAAATAAAGGAGAAAGAAGATGCTTTGCAAAAACTGGAACTGGAGATGCAAAATCATCAGAATGAATTAATTAAGGAGGAAGTTACTTCTGAAAATATTTCTGAAGTGATTGCCAAATGGACGGGAATTCCTGTAACCAAGCTTATTCAGTCTGAAAGAGAAAAATTATTGAATCTTGAGGGGGAACTTCACCATCGTGTCGTAGGACAGGATGAAGCAATCGGAGCCGTGGCAGATGCCATCAGAAGAAACAGAGCCGGATTAAGTGATGATAAAAAACCCATCGGATCTTTCTTATTCCTTGGAACTACCGGTGTCGGTAAAACTGAGCTGGCAAAAGCTCTAGCAGAATACTTATTCGATGATGAGAATAATATGACGAGGATCGATATGAGTGAGTATCAGGAAAGACACAGCGTTTCAAGATTGGTAGGAGCTCCTCCGGGATATGTAGGATATGATGAAGGCGGGCAACTTACGGAAGCGGTACGAAGAAGACCTTATTCTGTAATTCTTCTAGATGAAATTGAAAAAGCGCATCCGGATGTTTTCAACACCTTGCTGCAGGTTTTAGATGACGGACGTTTGACAGATAATAAGGGACGTGTGGTGAATTTTAAAAATTCGATCATCATTATGACTTCGAATTTAGGTTCACACCTGATTCAGGAGAATTTTGAAAATATTACAGAGGAAAATCAAGACCAAATCGTCAGCAAAACCAAGGATGAGGTTTTTGATCTTCTGAAACAGACCTTGCGTCCTGAATTCCTGAACAGAATTGATGAGGTGGTACTGTTTCAACCTCTAAACAAAAAAGAGATCGGAAAAATTGTTCAGTATCAGTTGAGAGGGTATAATGATATGCTAGGCAAACGTAATATCATTATGACCGCTACTCAGGATGCTGTAGATTATCTGATGAATAAAGGATATGATCCTTCTTTCGGAGCAAGACCTCTGAAAAGAGTAATCCAGCAGGAAGTTTTGAATAAATTATCAAGAGAGATTCTTGCGGGAACCGTTAATGACGGAGACAGAATCACTTTGGATTATTTCGAAGAAACCGGTTTGGTTTTCAGACCAACCGATCAATAAGTAGTTTTTTTCATATATATTATTTTTGTAAGTAAGTGATGCAGCCCAATCTGCATCACTTATTTTTTTTACATCAAATTTTATCTATACACAGTGATATATTTGTATATTTAGAGAACCAAACAAATTAATAACTAAATAAAATCAGTATGAAAAAGCTAAAAAGAAGCTCACTAAAAACTATTTTGGGAGGAAAAATTGACTGTCGATGCAGCATATTAATTTACCCTGATGGCTCTACCAGCGGAACTTGTGCCACAGAACAATGTTCCCAAATCAACATCAATTGCGGACAACTTGAATGTCGCCCTAACCTTATTGATTAACCCATAAAATCATTGTATGAAAAAGTTAAAAAGAAATGATTTAAAGAAAATCAATGGTGGAATTAATCCATTTTCAGAAATTGACTGCTCGGTTGATATGTCCTGCCCTACCGGGCTTTGCTGTTCAACAGGATATATCTGCAGGGATTGGAAAAGGTATCCTTGCATCTAACCCATCAACCGGAGAAAAATTTTCTCCGGTTTTTTTTGCTTTTAACATCAATTATTATTTTTCGAGGAATTTCTAAAGATATAGTCTATCAATTTAATATATTAATAGAATGGTTAAAATATTTCAATAAAATAAATAATTTGATGAATAATTTAAATTTCAATAAAATATCATATTAGCAATAAATAACGTTAAAATATTAAATAATAATCAGCCAATACATATTTTTCATACATTTGCGACACATTTAAACCACAAACCAATAATATTATGAAAAAAGCAGTATTAGGAGTATTGATTACTCTTTTTGTGTCGTGTAACAACGAATCCGAAAATCTCGGCTCCGAAAACACAACTCCGGATCAGCCTGCCATGGCAGATAAAACAGCAGCTATTTGCGGCTCAGATCTGGTACGACAAAAATTCCTTTCAGAAAACCCTGATGCAGCACAGCGCATGTTTCAGATCGAAAACAACACCGCAGATTATATTGAGCAAAAGAAAGTGGGTAAAGTACTGCCTGACGGCAGCGTGGAAATCCCGGTTATTTTCAATGTCCTATACACCAATTCAACGAATAATGTATCTGATGCAAGAATCAACTCGCAGATCGATGTTCTGAACAAAGCTTTTGCTTCAACTCATGTTAATGTTTCCAATATTCCTGCTGCATTCCAGCCTGTGAATGCCGGAGATACAAAGATCAAGTTCAGACTGGCTCAGATCAACAGAAAATCTACGACTACCTCCAACTGGGCTCCTAATGATAATATGAAAAAATCCTCAACAGGAGGAATCAATGCTACAGACCCTTCTAAATACCTGAACATCTGGGTAGTAAACTATATGCCATACCAAACCGGATACGTACTTGGATATGCCACTTTCCCTGAATCTGCAGGCCTTTGGAATGACGGAGTTGTCATGATGGACGAATATGTAGGTGAAGGCGGACCGGTTGCAACACACAATAAAGGAAGAGTAACGGTACACGAAGTAGGACACTACCTTAACCTTAGACATATCTGGGGTGATGCTAACTGTGGAAATGACCTTGTAGACGATACTCCACAACAGATTACCAACCACAGGGGCGTACCTTCTTATCCTAAAATGGAAACATGCGGCGGAGTATCCCGCTCTACCATGTTCATGAACTATATGGATTATTCCGATGAAACTACCTTATTCATGTTTACAAAAAAACAAAACGACAGAATGCAGGCTGCCATTTCTGTTAACGGTCCAAGAGCCGGATTGAGATTATTATAAAAGTAACAATCATAAAAAACAACAGGGTCCTCAAATTATTTGGGGACCTTGTTGTTTTATATCCTAATTTACAATCCGTAAAAACACGGAAAATTAAGGGGGGAAAAAACACATGCCAATTCACATAAAAAAACACGAAATTTGCGCTACTAACTAACATTTTTTTATAAAACTAAGATTATGAAACCAAAACCAACTTTAGAAGCCGGGAGCCTTGAAGCTGTTTCAAGTACAAATACGATTGACTCAGGGCTTGTTCAGAAGTTAATTGCCAATTACAGAGACAACCAGATGCAGGCAGTCAATAAAGAATTGGGAATTACTGACTCACACGCGATCTGGTTTGATCTTCCTAAACTGAAAAAATTCATTGCATGTATTGAGGATGAAGCTGCAAAAGTAAACCCTGACGTTTCTGAACAAGACCTGGGTATCAGATTCTATTATGCAGCCTATCCAAAAGCGGAAGACTGGGGTATTATGGACAGTCATCCTGTAGAAAGAGAATATGCAGAGAGACACACCCTGGTCATGATCCCTACTTTAAAGAAAGAAGATGAAACAGGTGAAATGCTGCACTATGATTTTTGTCCTTTAACTTCCGGATCCACACTGGCCATGGCAGGAAAAAGAGCTGGAGAAACTCCTCCCGAAACCATTGCAGAAAACCACGGAACATTATCTCCACCACACGATACAAAAGTTGAGCAATTCCCTTAATTTAGTCAATAATTTATTTTTACCTTACACTACACATGACTGATTTTCAGAAGATACTTCAGGAGTCCCTGATCTGGACCGAAGGACTCGCTGCCATCATATCACTTATTTACTATAATCGTAGTAATAAAGACCGGTATTGGAAGTATTTTTCTATCTATCTTATCATTATGTTCTTGTCTGAAGCCATAGGAAAATGGGGGCATCTTTTTATAGAATATGATAAACCTAAGTTTTTCAATTATTTCGTAATTCCTATTGAATTTCTGTTCTTTTACTGGCTCTATGCTGCAAAGTCACTGGGAAGGCCAAAACTTTTCTATACTTTATCACTCTTGTATCTGTTATCATTTTTACCCAGCGAGATATTCTTTACGACTAAAAAAATAATTTTCTCTTTCAATTATACCTTTGGGTGTCTTATGTTAATGGTGCTGGTTATTATGGAATACTATAAACAGATTAATTCAGCTGAAATTTTAAACTTTAGCAAAAACAAAATGTTTTATATTAATTTAGGTGTTACTTTATTCTATATCGGAACCTTGCCTTTTTGGACATTTTTCAGTCTTTTAGCTAAGTATAAAGAACTGTGGGATATGTACTTCAATTATTTTCTGATATCCGGAATTACAATGTACCTTTTATTTTCAATTTCATTCATATGGGGAAAACGGAGCTCATCATAACGATCATTCTTTTCAACATTTTCTTTGTGTTGTTTGTAGCTGCTGTAATGGTATACATCAGAAAATACAAGCAGCGCAAGAAAGAGTATATGAATGAGATTGAAATAAAAAATGAAATTCATAAACGGGAGCTTCTGGCCACCCAGCTTGAAATTCAACAGGCAACGATGCAGCAGATTGGACGCGAACTTCATGATAATATTGGTCAGAAACTGACATTGGTAAGCCTCTATACCCAACAGCTTCTCTATGAAAACAGGGTTCCCGAGGTAAGTGAAAGAATCGATCAGGTTTCCCAAATCATTAACCAGTCGCTGCAGGACCTCAGAAGCCTTTCAAAAACACTGACAGACGATAATATAACCCAAAAGGAAATTGTAACTTTGATTCAGGAAGAAGTAGACAACACCAATACTTTCAAAAGATGCAAAGTCACTTTTAACCACAACTTTAATCAGCTTGATTTGGGATTTGCCCATAAAAATGTATTGCTCAGGATCACGCAGGAGTTTATACAGAACAGCATCAAACATGCCAACTGTAAAAATGTTTTCATTAACCTGAGTACTTCAGAAGACGTATTATGGGAACTTGATCTCAGGGATGACGGCATCGGATTCGACAGTACTCAAATAAAATCCACCGGCATTGGCCTGACTAATATGAAAAACAGAGCGGCTATTATAGGAGCTGATTTCACTTTTGAAAGCCAGAAAAATAACGGAACTACCCTCAATATTATTTTAAAAAAACAGCTATGAAAAAAACAATAGTGATCGTAGACGACCACATTCTTATTGCTAAAGCATTAGAAGGAATCATTGGTAATTTTAATGAATTCGAAGTGATCTACGTATGTGAAAACGGCAAAGACCTGATCGATAAGCTTGAAAATAACAGTAAAATTCCTGATATCGTTTTGTTGGACATCAGTATGCCCATCATGGACGGCTTTGAAACAGCTGCATGGCTTACACAAAACCATCCGGGTATTCAGGTGATGGCTCTCAGTATGCAGGGCGATGACAATAGCGTCATCAAAATGATCAAAAACGGAGCAAAAGGCTATTTACTGAAAAACACCCACCCAAAAGAACTGGAAATTGCATTGACGAAATTAAATTCGGAAGGATTCTTTTATCCGGAATGGGCCTCAAAAATCATCTTCTCCAATCTGAACAAAGACAAGGAAATGGAAAGCGCCGTAAGAATTTCAGACCGCGAAAGAGAATTTCTTAAATATACAGTCACTGAACTGAGCTATAAGGAAATTGCAGACAGAATGTGCTGCAGTCCGAGAACTGTAGAAAGCTACCGGGATCAGTTGTGTGATAAATTGGACCTGAAAACCCGTGTAGGACTGGCTGTTTTTGCTATTAAAAACGGTTTTGCAGGCTAGCGACAAAAGAGAAGTTAAACTTAAAAATATCAACCGATTTAAACAGTTTATTTAATTATTTTCAATCAATACAAATTAAAAAAGTAAATAATTAAACACACATCAGTGATATGATTAAAATTCAACCAAAACAAATAAAAAGTAAATAATACTCAACAAGAAAGCGTATTGAGTGATAAATATTTAAATATTTGCATAAATATTTTGTTTTTTAATTTTTTATAATATAAATTTGGAGACCAAACCATTAACGATATATTATGAAAAAGCTATTTTTCGGAGCTCTTATATTGAGCTTTATGTCTGCCTGTAACAATGATAGTCTTTCCAATCAGGAAGATGCATCACAGGACCCGGGTACAACTCCCGGCATGCTGGCATCAAAAAGATCCTGTCCCTCTGACCTTATTAGAGAAAAGGCCCTTAAAAATGATCCTGCATTAAGAGCCAGATTTGAAGCTAACGAATTACAGTCTGACAACTTTTTAAGAGACCTATCGATGGGAAGGGTTCTTGCAGACGGAACCGTTGAAATTCCGGTGGTCTTTAATGTGATCTATAACACCACTTCCCAAAATATTTCTGATGCAAGAATTGCAGAACAAATCGCAGTATTGAATGCTGATTACAGTGCTACAAATTCTGATATTAGTAAAATACCTGCAGCATTTCAACCTTCTGCAGCCGGAAATGTAAAAATCAGCTTCAAACTGGTAGCAACCAACCGTAAGCAAAGCACAAAAACAGGCTGGAGATCTGATCTGGAAGAAATGAAAAAATCAACTACCGGAGGTATTAATGCTACTGACCCAACCAAAAATATGAATATCTGGGTGGTTAATTCCATCCTTGATGAGAATAGCCAACCAGGAACGTTAGGATACGCCTACTATCCTGAATCTGCCGGATTATGGTATGACGGTCTTGTAATTGGCTATCAGTATATAGGAAAAACAGGTGCTTCTGCTCCATTTAATTTAGGAAGAACAGTTACACACGAAGTGGGTCACTATTTAAACCTACCTCACCTTTGGGGATCATCCAATACAGGATGTCAAACAGATTACTCTAATGACACCCCTACTTCTCCTGGCCCTAATTACGGAACACCATCATATCCTCTAAACAGAGTTTGTGGAGGAGTAAGCCGTTCTCAAATGTTTATGAATTATATGGATTATGTAGATGACAAAGCTATGTTTATGTTCTCTGCCAATCAAAAAACCAGAATGCAGGCTGTAGTGGCTGCTGCTGGCCCAAGAGCAGGACTAAGATAATACACATCCAAATTAATTTTACATAAAAGAGCCTGAATTTTTTGTTCAGGCTTTTTGTTTTATATGATCCGATCCTGTTTTACAAGTAGAGTCTATAAAGATAATCTTGGTTAAAATAATGGAAAACCTATAAATAAATTACAGATAAAAAATACAGTATTAGAATAAAAAAAACGATTAATTATTCCCAGATGACCAGATAGGACAATATATGAACGAAGTATTTTTAGTCATCTTGCTTTACAGAATCAAATTACAACAATAAATATTTTACTAACAATCCAACAATAACTAGAAAAATTTAATTTGAAATTTCAATAAATCAAAACTACATTAAAATAAAAAGGAAAATTAAGTATTTTTTTCAACAAATCATAATTTGATTAAAAATCAATATTTAATCAAAATACATGCGAAACAAACAATGATTAAACGGTAATGTTGAAATATTTATACTAAAAAATCAAAAATACCTTGCATAATAATTTTTAATAATATAAATTCACCATCTGAAATTATATAAATAGAAGCTTATGAAAAAATTATTATTTGGAGCCATTGTACTAGGTTTCATGTCAGCTTGTAACAGCGACAACATGACAAACCAAAGCGAAAACCCTGCAAAGGAAGACGTATCTTCAGCCGACATGTTCAAAAGGGGTTGTGCCTCTGAAGAAGTAAGAGAGGAAGCATTAAAAAGCGATGCTCAGCTTAGACAAAAGTTTGTAACATTAGAAGCGAATACAGAAAAATTCGCTAATGAATTAAAACTTGGAAAAGTTCTCGCAGATGGTACTGTAGAAATTCCCGTTGTTGTTAACGTATTATATAAAACTACTGCAGAAAACGTATCTGACGCAAGAATAGCAGAACAAATTGACGTATTGAATGCTGACTTCACAGGAACGAATAGTGATGCCAGTAAAATCCCAGCTGAATTCCAGACAGTAAGTGCTGGTGATACGAAAATAAAATTCAGATTGGTAAATACAATAAGAAAAGCTACAAGTAAGACAAGCTGGGCAACCAATGATGATATGAAGAAAGCCTCTAAAGGTGGAATTGATGCTACAAACCCGGCAAATTACCTTAATATCTGGATTGTAGGTAAAATGACAAGCCAGGGAAGAACTATTCTTGGATATGCTACATTCCCTGAATCTGCAGGATTATGGAATGACGGTGTAGCTATTGCCGCTCCATATTTTGGAAAAACAGGAGCAGCTTCACCATTTAATTTAGGAAGAACTGCAACACACGAAGTAGGACATTATTTAAATCTTAGACACATTTGGGGAGATGCAAGCTGTGGTAATGATCAGGTTACAGACACTCCTACACAAACTACTGCGAATTATGGAAAACCAACGTATCCATTATACAACACATGTAGCGGTGTTCAAAGATCTGTTATGTTCATGAATTATATGGATTATGTGGACGATGCAGCCATGTTCATGTTCTCAGCAGGACAGAAAGCAAGAGTTCAATCGGTAGTTGCTTCTACAGGAGCAAGATCCGGATTAAGACTTTATTAAAATTTAAATTGATTTCAATAAAAAGCCTGAATGAAAATTCAGGCTTTTGCTTTTATAATGCTCTCGTATTATTATCAGGCGTATAATCCATAAAAATATCTCCATCCAAAGTCACCGATTTGACTTTCTTTTTGATAGGCACCGTAATATCCGTCTGTTTCTGATTTTTTTCCCAAAGCACTGGAGAGAAGTGAAGCTTCTCAAAAGATCCGTCTGCATAATTTAAAACCGCATCAAACGGAATGGCGAATCCGCCAACATTATCTACATTCACTGTAAGAAGATCATTAAGCTGTGAAGCACCGGTAATTTTTAAATCAATATAATTATTGGTATAAAACCAGTTTTGAAAGAACCAGTTCAGGTTTTTCTCCGAACCTGTATTCATAGAATTAAAATAATCCCACGGCACCGGATGCTTTCCATTCCAGTTATCCATATAGTGCAGAAGTGCTTTTTTAAACAATTCATCTCCTAAATAGTCTTTCAATGCAAGATAAGACAGGGATGCTTTCACATAAGAATTGTTTCCATACCCTGCACCACTCACCTGCGTACTCATTGTAATAACAGGTTGGTCCTGCTCAGCAGAAGGGTCATTAATCCATTTTTTTACCCTGAAGTTTTTATAGAATTCTTTTGCAGCCGCTTCACCGTTTTCATCAATCCCGATTAGATATTCAAGGGTAGTTGCCCAGCCTTCATCCATAAAAGCGTAACGGGTTTCGTTGATTCCCATATAAAAAGGGAAATAGGTATGGGCGATTTCATGATCTGCCGTCAGTCTCGCATCCCGAAGATCATCAGGAATACTGGTATCATTGATCATCATTGGATATTCCATATCTGCATACCCCTGAATGGCGGTCATTACATTATAAGGATATTCCACACCTGGCCATTTCCTGGAAAACCAGTCCAGATTATAGCGCATCCAGTCTACATATTGCTCAAAATCTTTTGCTCCCGTCTTATAAGCTGCCTGAACACTTGCTCTTTTTGTTTTCAGCTGAACGCTTGCTCCATCCCAAACATAATGACTGCTTAACGCAAAACAGAAATCTGTGATATGGCTGGCTTTGAATTTCCAGATATTCCATTTATTCTGCTTCGTTACTTTTCCGGCTCTCATTTCCTGCTCAGACGCAATATGCATGACTTTATCACTTTTGAGAGACGCTTTATATCTTTTTAAATATTCTGGTTGAAGTACGGCATCAGGATTCAGAAAATCACCGGTGGCCCATACTACAAAATTCTTCGGAGCAGAGATAGCAAAATTATAATCATTAAAATCATTATAAAACTCCTGTCTGTCCGAATGAGGAAGCATATCCCAGCCGTTGTAATCGTCATACACTGAAATTCTGGGGAAAGAATAAGCAACATAAAAGGTTTCAGGATCTATTTGTCCTTCTCTTCCGCTCTGTATGGAAAGCGGGTATTCCCATTCTATTTTCACCTCAGCTTTAGCTCCACCTTTAATAGCTTTATTCAGTTTTACTTTTTCTACGGTTCCCCAGTCGTCACTGTTTACGTTGTACTTCTCTCCATTTACGATAAATGATTTGATGTGCAGACCGGAAGACAGAAAGTCTTTGGATACGGAACCTGATCTCGGTGACTGTGGTTTATGAAGGTTATTCACAAATCTGATCGCCAGCTCATGAAGTTCATCCGGACTGTTATTGCTGTATGTGATCGTTTCTTTTCCCGAAACCCTTTTGCTTCCGGCATCTACTTTCACCTCAACATTATAAATTCCTTTATTCTGCCAATAATTTTTACCGGGAGCACCGGAAATATCCCGGGTTCCTTTTTCATAGGCTTTTTTAATATTTCTCGGCATATACAGCTCCTGTGCAGCGATTGGCTGCATCGAAACAGTCACTACCAGAGCATAAAGAAATCGTTTCATATCTCTACTTTTTAAAAATAAGTATCAAAATTAGCGAAAATGTAACACTAGGCGCCTATTTCTTTTATAATAATGTTTTATGAATAGCAGTTTTTTATTTTTCCGAAAGGAAGATGAGTGGCAGTTATTAAACCCCGCTTCTATCAATTTCTAAAATTATCCGCTCTTCCCCAATTCCACTTACACCTAGCTCTGCTGTTTTCTTAATCGCTTTACAACTTCCCCAACAATAAAAAATCCAACCCTCAAAAGAAATTGGATTTGAAATTGATTTTCCGGTAAACCGATCCTGAATTAAAAAGAAAGCTCCGCTAATATAGGAAAGTGGTCCGATGGATACAGCAGATTTTCTCTTCTGTCGTTGATATGTCTCTGGGATTTTATTTTGAACCCTTTCACGAAAATATAATCGATTCTGTCTTTAGGAATTTCATTAATGTTGAAAGCTGTAAATGTCCCTTTCGGTCCGTAAGGTTTTGTTTCAGAATGATAAAAACTGTCATTTAAATTCTGGGAAAGGATTTTTATAGGCTCAGAATCTTCTGTTAAATTGAAGTCACCACTTAACGTTAAAGGAAGATTTTTAGAATTGATCTCTTTGATCTTCTTCAAAATAAGTTCGGAAGATTTCACTCTTGCCACATTTCCGATATGGTCAAAATGAAGGTTCATCGCCAAAAATTCTTTCTTTGATTTTTTATCTTTAAAAATGGCATAAGTACAGATTCTGTTAAGTGCTGCGTCCCATCCTCTCGAAGGCTTTTCGGGTGTTTCAGAAAGCCAGAATGTCCCGGATTTTATTACCTGAAGCCTATTGGTATCATAGAAAATAGCCGAAAACTCTCCTTTTTCCTTTCCGTCATCCCTTCCTACTCCTACATACTCGTAGTTCTTAAGGCTGGCCTTAAGAACTTTCATCTGCTCGGGAAGTGCTTCCTGAACTCCGAAATAATCGGGATGATAATAATTTAATAAATCCACTACATCCTGTTTTCTTTCTGTCCATGCATTTTCCTTATCAGACGCTACCTGCAGCCTGATATTAAAGCTCATTACTTTAAGATCCTGTGAAAACCCCAGTGCAAAAAACAGTAAGGATAAGATTGAAAATCTGAAATTCATAACCATATGTTTAACTTAGAATAACAAAAATAGAATATCCTGATGAGAGGTAATGAAAGTTGAGGATATATTATTGTTAATTTATGGAGGGAAGATGGAAGTTCATATAGCCGAAAGAAGTAATTAAAGGTTGTTTTATACCTATTTAAATTTATTCATTCTTATCAATGAATCTAATTATCGAATGAAGAACTAATAGAACTTCCATCTTCCGGCTCCCCTCTCCTTCCAGTTCTTTTCCAAACAAAAAAAAACCGAAACTTCATAAATCTGAAGTTTCGGTTTTTTATAAGGTCAATATACCATTTATTCTTTGGTAAATTTGTATTCTCTTCCGGCTTGTTTAAAGACAAGATCCTTTTTGTCCTTGCTAAATGCCAATGTTATCCCGGCTTCACTAAAAGTAAACTGATTGTCTCCTGTATATTCAAGAGGAAACTCCGGCTGGTTTCCAGCTTTGAAATAAAGCTGACCGTTTTTATCGGTAAAAACCAATTTGATTGCATCACTTTTAGTCCCGTATGTTCCTGCAAAATCTTTTGTATTAACTTTTTCAACAGTTTTTGGTTGTTCTGAAGGCCAAATATTATTTTTCATATTCACATCAGGAACCATAGATTCAGGATCCAGCATTACCTCATTAATTTCTTTATTTGAATTCACTTTCAATGTCCATTCTGTATTACGTTTCCAGACTTCAACCGGGATTTTGAATACCTGTTTTGTTCCGTCTTTAAATTTCGCCTGAACAACTGTAGGCATAGGCAACTGACCTAGATTCTCAACAGTAATCTGAGCACCGTTTTTAAAGTCGCCATTCACATATTTCACATCTTTTACAGACTGATCGATCTTCCATTTATTGATAAACCATCCTCGCCAGAACCAGTTCAGTTCTTCTCCTGAAACGTTTTCCATCGTATGGAAGAAATCCCATGGTGTAGGATGTTTGAAAGCCCATCTGTCGACATAGGTTTTGAAAGCTTTGTCGAATTTCTCAGGACCTAAAATGGTCTCTCTTAAAATCTGCAGTCCCATCCCCGGCTTAAAGTAAGCCAAAGCTCCGATACTTCTTTCCTTCATATTATCAGGACCTACCATGACCGGCTCAAGATTATCGCCCATCATAAAACCTCCGGCTCTGGCAATATTTTTCTTGGTATAATATTCTCCGTTGTTAAAAGCCTTTGTAGATAATTCATTGATAAAGGTATTGAAGCCTTCATCCATCCATGCAAACAGTCTTTCATTTGAACCTACGATCATAGGGAACCAATTGTGCCCGAATTCGTGATCTGTAACTCCCCAAAGGTCTTCTCCTGCGGAATTCATATGACAGAACACAATTCCCGGATATTCCATTCCGCCTTCATTTCCTGCTACATTCGTCGCGGCCGGATAGGTGTATTCATACCATTTTTGAGAATAATGCTCGATTGCTGCTTTTGTATATTCTGTAGACCTGCCCCAAGCTTTTTCGCCTGCACTTTCTGCGGGATAAGCTGATATAGCTACAGATTTTTTACCGCTTGGAAGATTTATTTTTGCAGCATCCAGGATAAATGCCGGTGATGAAGCCCACGCAAAATCACGGGTCTGATCTATTTTAAATTTCCATGTTTTTGTCCCTGAAGCCTGGTTTTTCCCGATTTCAGATTCCGGACGGATCATAACCGTTTTATCACTATTTCTAGCCTGCTCCCAACGGTTGTTTTCTTCCTTGCTGTATACCTCTTTATAATTCAAAAGATCTCCTGATGCTACAACGTAATGATTAGCCGGCACTGTAATATTCGCAGAAATATGCCCGTACTCCAGATAAAACTCTGATGCTCCAACATAAGGCAGCGTATTCCACCCCATTACATCATCATACACGCACATTCTTGGATACCATTGGGCTACCGTAAATATTTTTCCGTTTTTCGTCTTCTGCACTCCCATTCTGTCAGATCCGTATTCGGGAGAGATAAAAGAATATTCAATTTTGATTTTGGCAATACCTCCTTTAGCTTTTAATTCTTTGGGAAGATCGATCTGCATTCTGGTATCAGTCACTGTATATCTAACGTCTTTACCGTCAAGCTTTACAGATTTAATTTTGTATCCTCCTTCCAACTCTTCCCCATGAGCTCCGTTTCTGCTACCAGATGCAGGAACTACTGCGTTACCGCGGGAATCTTTTGCAAATAAATTCTGGTCAAGCTGCAGCCATAGAAAGCCCATTTGATCAGGACTGTTATTGGTATACGTAATGTCAGCCGTTCCGGTAATTTCATTTTTAGCTTCGTTTAAGCTTACATTCAGATCATAATCTGCTGAATTCTGCCAGTAAGCATGTCCCGGCTGTCCGCTTGCAGAACGAGTTTCCGTTCCTGTCTGTGGGTAAAAGAAGGGTTTGAACGCTTCTACATAACTGTATTTTGGAGTATCCTGAGCTAAAGCAGATCCCGAAAAAAGGAAAACTGCTGCCGCTGCTATCAGGCCTGGAAGTTTATAATTCATTGGAAATAATTTATAATATTTCTATGATAAGTTACAAAAGATCCCGGAATCGTTACAAGCCCGGGATCTTTTTATCAAAATTTTAATTTAATTAGTTTTTTTCGCCTTGATCATCGCTTCAAGCGCATCCCACATTTCCTTCGGAATATCTTCAAGCATATTGAATTCTCCAGCTCCCTGAAGCCATTCGCCGCCATCTATGGTGACTACTTCTCCATTCATATACGCCGAATAATCTGACACCAGATAAGCAGCAAGATTAGCCAGCTCCTGGTGCTCTCCTACTCTTCTTAAAGGAACTTTTTTCTTCATATCAAATTTTTCCTGAAGATCTCCCGGAAGCAATCTGTCCCATGCACCTTTGGTTGGGAAAGGTCCCGGTGCAATCGCATTGAAACGGATCCCGTATTTTGCCCATTCCACCGCTAAAGATCTGGTCATTGCCAAAACTCCGGCTTTTGCACAGGCCGAAGGTACTACATAAGCAGATCCTGTCCACGCATAAGTGGTTACAATATTCAGAACAGTTCCCGGGCTTTTAGAATCGATCCAGTGTTTACCGATAGAAAGGGTACAGTTCTTTGTTCCTTTCAAAACGATATCTAAAATAGAATCAAAAGCTGAATGCGTCAGTCTTTCTGTTGGCGAAATAAAGTTCCCGGCTGCATTATTTAAGAGAATATCAATTCTTCCGAATTCCTTCAATGTAGCTTCTTTCATCGCTTCTACTTCATCCCAATTTCTTACGTCACATGCAACGCACAGAACTTTTCCGCCAGTTTCTTCTTCTAATTCTTTGGCTGTTCCCTGTAGTTTCTCCAGATTACGGGAAGTGATCACCACTTTTGCTCCCAGTTCCAGAAAATATTTGGTCATTGCTTTTCCGAGACCACTTCCACCTCCTGTTACAATTGCTACTTTATCCTGTAATGCGCCTTCACGCAACATGGGCTGTGTATATAAATTCATATGATTTTATTTTTTCCTAAAAATACTAAATATTGAATGGATGCCATTTAAAATAATGGGATAAATAATAATGTTATAAATAGTTATTCTCCTTGTGATATTTACCAATCATACAGAAAAAACAATAAGTAGTGGAAAAACAGCATGCCTATTTTTCACGCAAAGTTCAATTCTAATACCGCATAGTATTAAGGAGACAAAGAAGGAATCAATATAATTGATTCGACTAAGCGAGCGTTTTATCCACACCCTTAATCAGCGGCTCTGCTATCCCTTTTTCTTTTCTCAAACTAATAAGGCATAAAAAACAACCTTGTAACGAATTACAAGGTTGCGGTATTTTGTATTGACTGTCTTGTCGTAAAAATTGATTATGAAACCACTACTCCTTTGAAAGAAAGCGTTTTAGGCGTTTTGCTTTCGCTTGTCGTTACATTCACTGTTTTTATGAATGCGCCTGCAGCTGCTGCATTGTAGCTGGCTTCTACAAATCCTTTTTTCCCGGGAAGAATCGGAGTTTTAGTATAATCTGCTGTTGTACACCCACATGATGGTGCTACATTTTCGATAATAATTGGTTTTGAAGAAGTATTGGTGAACTCAAATCTGATAAGTTTTGGTTTTCCCTGAGGAATATTTCCTACATCGATAGATTCTGATTTCCATTTAATGGCATCTGCAATCATTTTCACTATTGAAGAACTTTCAGCAGTAAATACATTAGCATAAAAAGGTGAAAATGCTAAGACAGCTAAAAGTGCTGTAATTTTTAATTTTTTCATGAGTATATATTTTAATAGTTAATAAAAATCAAAGAAATTGGTCATTCTGTTTTGATGAGTCAAATATATAGCTGAAAATCGCGATATATTGTTAACCGATATCAAACATTTGTTAATAAGTTGTTAATGATAAAAATTTAATAGATATTTTTAGATAATATTGCTTCTGGAAATGGAAATTAAAAAACTCAATATTATTATCACCCTCGGATTCATTGCTATCATCGGGATTATGACCGCTCAGCTTTTATGGACCCGGCAGGCCTATAATCTTGAAGATAAAAAATTTAACCAGAAAGTCAATATCGCTTTATCAGAAGTCGTGGAAAAACTATCCGGAGGAAAGACTTCTTTTACAGAAAATCCGGTACAGAATATTGCCAACGACTATTATGTGGTTAATATTAATAATGAATTTCATCCCGCAGTTCTGGAACATTATCTGAGAACAGAATTTACACGTTTTCAAATCAATACAGATTATGTGTATGCCCTCTATAATTGCCATAGTGACAAAATGATTTATGGGAAATACATATCGACACACCAGGAACCTCCAAGTGATAAGGTCATTAATTTTCCTAAACATAAAAACCTGATCTATTATTTTTCCATCCGCTTTCCAGATAAAACCACCTATTTAATAAGCTCATTAAGGTTTTGGTATTTACTCACCTTTGCGCTCATCATCATTCTGTTGGTGTACGTTTATTCTATATACACCATTATTCAGCAAAAAAAATTCTCGGAACTGCAAAGGGATTTCATCAATAATATGACCCATGAGTTTAAAACGCCTTTATCATCAATCCTCTTAGCATCAGAAGCCCTCAATAAACATAATATCATACAGGAAGATTCCAAACTGCAGACCTACACATCCATCATTATCAATCAAAGCTATAAACTCAATAATCATATTGAAAAAATACTAAATATTGCTAAAAATGATGCTTCCGGACTGTCCCTGAAACCTCAAAAGATTATGCTTCTTCCTTTCATTCAGGAAATAGCGGATATCATACAGCAAAAGAACGAAAATCTCGTACTTCATCTGGAAATTGAAGACCACATCTCTATCATTGCAGATGAATTTCACTTTACCAATATCGTGTACAACATTTTAGACAATGCAATTAAGTATTGCGAAACAAACCCCGAAATCACTATTTCATCAGGTAAAAGTTCAAAAGGCTTATATTTAAAGTTTAAAGATAACGGAATGGGTATTCCTGCTAAAAACATACCCCATATTTTTGATAAATTTTACAGGGTTACTACCAAAAAAAGTGATGAGGTCAACGGTTTTGGATTGGGATTGTTTTATGTAAAAAAGATCGTACAGCAACACCAATGGAAAATTTCAGTTGAAAATAATACAGATCAGGGAATTACCATAACGTTGTTTTTTCCGTTTTAAATGTAATAATAGTGAGTAATGGAAAAATCTAAAATTTTATATGCAGAGGATGATAAGACGATCGCTTTCCTGATTCAGGACAGCCTCGAAAGCTATTATGAAATAGATCATTATCCCGATGGAAAATTGGCACTTGAGGCCTTCAACAGCCAAAGTTTTGACATCTGTCTGCTGGATATCATGATGCCTGAACTCAACGGATTTGAATTGGCCCAGCACATTCGTGATAAGAACTCTGAGATCCCTATTATTTTTATTTCTGCAAAAGCCCTGAAAGAAGATAGGATCAAAGGGCTAAAAATTGGTGCCGATGATTACCTCGTTAAACCATTCAGTATAGAAGAATTGATTCTAAAAATAGAAGTCTTCTTAAAACGCACTAGAAAAACAGATGCACCCCCACTAAAATATAGTGTCGGAAAATATTATTTTGATCCCAAAAACTATACTTTGCAAGATACCGGAAATACCGTTACCCTTACACAAAGAGAATCTGAACTGCTTTTATACTTTATCCGACACAAGAACACGGTCTTAAAAAGACAGGATATATTAAAAGCAATCTGGGGAGATGATGACTATTTTATGGGACGAAGTCTGGATGTTTTTATTTCCAGATTGCGAAAAGTATTTGCGGATGAGCAGAATATAATCATTGAAAATTTACACGGAATTGGATTTCGTTTTTCCGAAAAATAAATACATTTCGGATGGATTAATTCTAAATTTAAGTAATAATAGTTATTCTTCAATTTTTAATTATTTTTACTGTTGAAAACCTATCCATTCATGAAAAATACGGCAACTTTTGCACTCATATTCTTTGTATTTCTCAGTCAGTATTCAAAGGCCCAGCAGTTTGAAAAGCTGATACAATATGTAAATCCTCTGATCGGAACTGAAAAAATGGGTCATACCTATCCCGGCGCTACCGTTCCATTCGGAGCTGTACAGCTGAGCCCGGAAACCGATACCATCTCTTATGAACTCAATGGAAAATACAATGGCGAAGTGTATAAATACTGTGCCGGATACCGTTACGAAAACAAAACGATCGTTGGTTTCAGTTCCACCCATTTCAGCGGAACGGGACATTCCGATCTTGGAGATTTTCTGATCATGCCAACGGTAGGAAAACTCCTGTTAAATCCGGGAACGGCCTCACATCCTGAAAGCGGATACAGAAGTAGATTTTCCCACGAAAATGAAAAAGCTGAAGCCGGATATTATAAAGTTAAGCTGGATGATCATCATATTTTAGCAGAACTAACCGCTACAACAAGAACAGGAGTCCACCGATATACCTTCCCAAAATCTGACCAGTCGCACATCATTTTAGACTTGACCGCAGGAATTTATAATTATGAAGGTAAAAATGTCTGGACTTATGTACGTGTGGAAAACAACGGTACAGTAACCGGTTACCGCCAGACTAATGGTTGGGCAAGAACCAGAACGGTTTATTTTGCCATGAAATTTTCAAAACCTTTTAAATCATACGGCCAGAAAAATTTGGACGGAGCACAAGCTTACAAAGGATTCTGGAGAAAATTCGACCAGAATAAAAACTTCCCCGAGATCGCAGGTAAAAACCTGAAAATGTATTTTGATTTCGATACTCAGGAAAATGAAGCCGTAGAAGTAAAGCTTGCCATTTCTCCGGTAAGTCAGACCAATGCATTGGAAAATCTCGAAAAAGAAACCGGAAATCTATCATTTGATCAGATCAAGGCAAAAGCTCAGGAAAACTGGAATAAAGAACTGAATAAAATCGTCATTAAAGGTTCTGAAACAGAAAAAACCAACTTTTATACAGCGATGTACCATACTTTCATCAGCCCTACAACGTATATGGACATCAATGGGGAATATAAAGGTTTGGATCAGAATATTCACAAAGCAGAAGGTTTTACCAACTACACCACTTTTTCCATCTGGGATACGTACAGAGCTCTTCATCCTTTCTTTAATATTATCCAGCCAAAACGGAATAATGATATGGTTAAATCGATGATGGCTCACTATGATCAGTTCTCGATGAAAATGCTTCCGATATGGTCACACTACGCCAACGATAACTGGTGTATGAGCGGATACCACAGCGTAAGTGTAGCAGCCGATGCTGTGATCAAAGGAAATTACAATGGTGATCCGAAAGAAGTATTAAAAGCCTGTATCGCAACAGCTAATAAAAGAGATTATGAAGGCATCGGATATTATATCGATATGGGCTATATTCCGGCTGAAAAAAATGGAACTTCAGTTTCCAATACCCTGGAATATGCTTATGACGACTGGGCGATTGCCCAACTGGCAAAACATTTAGGCGAAACAGAAATTTACAATCAATTCATCAAGCGTTCCGAAAACTGGAAAAATAATTTTGATCCCAAAGCTGGTTTTATGCGCCCCCGACTGGCGGACGGAAGCTTTAAAAAGGATTTTGATATGCTGAGCACTCATGGACAGGGCTTTATTGAAGGGAATTCATGGAATTACAGCTTTTTTGTTCCTCAAAATCCTGATGGACTGATGCAAATGATGGGAGGAAAGAAAAAATTTGCTTCAAAACTGGATGAATTGTTCACGATGCATCTTCCTGACGAATTTTTTGCAGACACTGAAGATATTACCCGCGAAGGAATCATCGGTGGCTATGTTCACGGAAACGAACCGGCTCATCACGTTGCCTATTTTTACAACTGGGCAGGACAGCCCTGGAAAACCCAGGCTCAGATCCGTCGTATTTTAGACATGCAATATAAAGCAACACCCGATGGCTTGGGCGGAAATGACGATGCAGGACAAATGAGTGCGTGGTATATTTTAAGCTCACTCGGATTCTATCCTGTGGCACCCGGTTCGGAAGATTATGCGATTGGAAGTCCGGCAGTGGACCATGCAGTGCTGAATTTGGAAAACGGAAAAACGTTTGAAATTGACGCAATCAATCAGAGTCCGAAGAACATATATGTTGAAAAAATTCTTCTGAATGGTAAAGAGATTAAGAATTTCACCTTAAAACATTCTGAGATTACAGCTGGTGGAAAACTGACGTTTTATATGAGTACTAAGGCGAAGAAATAGATTTTAACCACAAAAGTTGCAAAAGTTTTTTAAACACTTTAGTAAACTTTAAGTTGAATATTTTTCGCATAATAGTTCACCTAAGTTTTAAGAAAAATCAAAGATTTTTATTCTGCGTTACTGTAATGTGATAGAGCAAAAAAAACATCTTCACTACTCAAACGACTGGAATTCCACTCCCGTGGAGGGGTGGCGAAAATTCAGAGAATTTTTGACGGGGTGGTTCATTAGAAATTTATAAAAATAAAAAGGGCAAATGTGTGTAACATATTTGCCCTTTTACTATTTTATTTTTGCATTTCAATTATTCTCCTACTTCAAAAAGAAGTCTTTCCCCGAATTTTTCCTCAGTAATTTTTCCGTTGTCATACACAAGATGTCCATTCACAAAAGTCTGGGTTACCTTTGAATGTAAATTCATTCCTTCCAGAGGACTCCAACCACATTTGTAAAGGAGATTGTCTTTAGCTACTGTCCAATCTGCATTCAGGTCAACCAAAACAAGATCCGCCTTATAGCCTTCTCTCACAAAACCTCTTTTTTCAACTCTGAAAAGTATGGCAGGATTATGAGCCATTTTTTCAACGATTTTTTCTAAAGAAATCTTTCCAGTCTTATAGTTTTCCAACATAACAACCAAAGAATGCTGTACCAAGGGTGCCCCTGAAGGACATTTGGTATATACATTCTGCTTTTCTTCCCAGGTATGAGGTGCATGATCTGTAGCAATGACATCTATTCTGTCATCCAGCAATGCTTCCCAAAGTCCATCTTGATCTGCCTGAGTTTTTACAGCCGGATTCCATTTAATCAATCCGCCTTTTGTATCATAATCTTCATTGGTAAACGTAAGATGGTGAACACATACCTCCGCTGTTATTTTTTTATCTTTTAAAGGAATATCATTTCTAAAAAGTTCCATTTCCTTCGCTGTTGAAAGGTGGAAGACATGAAGTCGTGCTCCTGTTTTTTTAGCTAACTCAATGGCTTTTGAGGAAGATTTGTAGCAAGCTTCCTCACTTCTGATCAAGTGATGGAATTTCACTGGAATATCTTCTCCATATTCATCCATATATTTTTGAGTATTGGCTTTGATCGTAGCTTCATCTTCACAATGAACCGCGATCAGCATTTTTGTGCTGCCAAAGATATTTTCCAGTGTTTCAGGATTGTCTACCAGCATATTTCCGGTAGAAGAACCTAAGAATAATTTAATTCCGGGAACATTTCTAGGGTTGGTCTTTAGAACTTCTTCAAGGTTATCATTTGTTCCCCCCATCATAAAGCCATAGTTAGCATATGCTTTTTGGGCTCCAATTTCATATTTATCTGCCAGTAATTCCTGAGTAACGGCATTAGGAACAGTATTCGGCTGATCGATAAAACTTGTTATTCCTCCTGCAATTGCTGCTCTTGATTCACTTTCAATATCTCCTTTATGGGTTAGTCCTGGGTCTCTGAAATGCACCTGGTCATCTATTACCCCTGGCAAAAGATATTTACCGGAACCGTCAATAATCTGGTCTGCTTCTTCAGAAATAGGGGTCGCTATTTTAGAAATCAGGTCATTTTCAATTAAAATATCGCTTTCGAAGATCTTACCTTCGTTCACGATTTTTACATTTTTGATTAGGGTCTTCATTTTTACTTTTTATAGATATTAGATATTAGATATTAGAAGTTAGATGTTAGATGTTAGATGTTAGAAAAATTTTAAGTGATTGGTAAAACTGCAATCACTAATTTCTAACTTCTAATATCTAACCTCTAAAAAAACAAAATTAAGGTTTATGAATGAATTTTACTGTTGTCGATTACAAATCAATTTCTAAATATTTACATTTGCATAAAATTTTCGAATTTGTATAAGAAGTTATTCGGTCAAACCGCCGTATATGGGCTTAGTTCAGTATTAGTCCGTATTTTCCCGTTCATCATTGCACCCATCGTGACAAAGGCTTTCGGGCCCGCTGATTCATCACCCTTTGTAGACTGGTATTCCATCGCAGGAGTTATTACCGTACTCCTTACCCACGGAATGGAAACCTCTTTTTTCCGATTTGCACAGGAAGAAAGCATTGACAAAAAAACATTGATTTCAACGTGTTCGGTAAGTATCATCAGCATTGCACTCATCTATCTTGGTTTAGGCTATGTCTTTAGGAACGAATTAGCAGTAGCTTTTGAAACTCCGGATCAAGTCAATTATCTGGTCATATTTTTATTCATACTCTCTTTGGATGCCTTTTCTACAATTCCTTCGGCTATATTAAGGTTGCAGGGAAAAGCATTCAAGTATATGTTTTCCAAAGTAGCAGGATCAGTAGTTTACTTTTTGTTGGTTATATTTTTTATCCGATGGCTTCCGAAACATCCGGAAGGAATTTTTGGTTTGAAATATGATCCGCAATTAGGGGTAGGCTATGTATTCATCGCCAATCTGGTACAAAGTATCATTACATTACTGATTGTAGGAAAGGAATTTTTCAGCTTCAGTCTTTCCAAATTTGATTTTAAATTATGGAAAAGGATCATGAATTATTCATGGCCGGTGATGATTGCTGGGTTGGCCGGCATTGTTAACCAGACTCTCGACAGACAGTTCCTGAAATATCTTCTTCCTCCAGACGAAGCGCGTCACCAGATCGGAGTGTATGGAGCGGTTTATAAAATAGCAACTTTTATCACCGTTTTCCGACAGGCTTATCAGCTGGGTATAGAACCTTATTTCTTTTCAAGTTTCAAGAATAAAGATTCACATAAAACCTATGCTGTATTGATGGATGTTTTTGTGATATGCAGCTGTGTTATTTATATGGGACTAATGGTCAATCTTCAGTGGATCTCAGAAAAATACCTGAGCAACCCGCTTTATTATGAAGGCATTGAAATCATTCCGTTTGTAATGCTCGGAGCTTTATTCTTAGGGATTTATCTTAATCTTTCTATCTGGTATAAATTATCTGACCAGACTAGAGTTGGCTTGTATATTTCGGTGATAGGAGCATCTATTACCGTTTTCATTAATTTCTTCTTTATCCCGGAATATGGGTATTGGGCAAGTGCTATGGCCGCATTAATTACCTTTATGTCTATGATGGTCATCTCATACGTCTGGGGGCAAAAACAATACCCGATTCACTATAATACAGGAAAAATAGCGCTCTATTTAGTCTTTACCATTACATGTTCTCTGGTATCCTTCTATTTTTTCAGAACCAATTATATCGTAGGAAATTTATTTCTACTTCTTTTCATCGGCCTGGTGGCCTATAAAGAAAAGGCTATCATATCCAAAATACTGAAAAAATCTTAGGTATGGCCTCTAATTTGATACTAATGAATTCTTTAAAAAAAACTAAACAAGAGGTTGATACAGATAATAAATATTACGATCAGCAATGATTTAAATTATTACCTTTAGCCTAGTCAAAATAAAAAACTAACAAATAAATACATTGTCATATAATCTATGAAAATAATTGTTCCTATGGCTGGACGCGGTTCCAGATTACGTCCACATACACTGACCGTTCCAAAACCTCTTATTCCGATTGCAGGAAAACCCATCGTACAGAGATTGGTAGAAGATATTGCTAAAGTAGCAGGTGAAAACATTGAAGAAGTAGCATTTATCATTGGAGATTTCGGACCGGAGATTGAAAAATCTTTACTTCAGATAGCCGAAAAACTGGGAGCAAAAGGCAGTATATATTACCAGACTGACCCACTTGGAACAGCACACGCTATTAAATGTGCCGAAGACTCTATGCAGGGAGATGTGGTGATTGCTTTCGCAGATACTCTTTTCCGTGCAGATTTCCAGCTGGATAAAAATTCCGACGGGGTGATCTGGGTAAAAAGCGTAGAAGACCCTTCAGCTTTCGGAGTGGTGAAATTAGACGACAATGGTTTTATTACCGATTTCGTTGAAAAGCCTCAGACTTTCGTTTCAGATCTTGCCATCATCGGTATCTATTATTTCAACAGTGCTGAAAAACTGATGAGCGAGATCAACTATATTATGGATAATAATATTAAAAACGGAGGTGAATATCAGTTGACTACAGCATTAGAAAACCTTAGAGCAAAAGGAGCAAAATTCACTTTAGGAAAAGTCAATGACTGGATGGACTGCGGAAACAAAAATGCTACCGTAGAAACCAACAGTAAAATTCTTGAGTATGAAAGAGAAGAAATGCTTAACTACCCTGCATCAGCGGTTATTGAGAATTCATTGATCATCCAACCTTGCTTTATTGGGGAAAATGTAAAGATTTCCAATTCCAAAATAGGCCCTGGTGTTTCACTGGGAAATAACACGGTAATTGTTAATTCCAATATTGAAAATTCCCTGATTCAGGAAAACACAAAAATCAATCACGGAAACCTTTCCAATTCCATGATCGGAAATTCTGCACAGTACTTTGGCGTTTCCAGAGAGATTTCTTTAGGAGACTACTCGGTTTTAGATTTCTTATCCCGATAAGAACAGAAATAATTAATATAAAATAAGATACATCCAGACCACACAACATTTTTTGTGTGGTTTGGCGTTAATATTGCAGCCTATTTTTTTTAATTGAAAGATAAATACATGAAAAACTGGATTCCGATACTTCTCATATTTCTTACCTTATCATCCTGTAAAACGAGAAATGCCGCTAAAAACAACAACGGCAATACACAGGACAGCACAGTCATAGCTGAAGACAACAGAAAACCCAAAGATGCCAATGATCCGGTAAAAGATAAATTTACCTTCTACGAACATGTAGTTGTCCCACTGAAATTTGATCAGGTAAAAATCAGC
This sequence comes from Chryseobacterium antibioticum, assembly GCF_012927325.1. Lineage (GTDB taxonomy): Bacteria > Bacteroidota > Bacteroidia > Flavobacteriales > Weeksellaceae > Chryseobacterium > Chryseobacterium antibioticum. Next base: position 83,477 of record NZ_JABBGI010000012.1, read on the forward strand.
AGTAAAGTCAATGTGGAAACAGGAAGTTTTATCCCAACCCTGGATGCTACTATCTATATTGAAAATGATAAAAAAGTCTGGATGAATCTTCAGGCATTTTTCATCGGTGTAGCCAGAGGTATTGCAACTCCGGAAGGGATCAAGGGACAAGACAAAACAAGCAAAACCTATATCGATTCAGATTTTGATTATTTAAATAGGCTACTCAATGTCAACTTCATCGATTACAAATCGCTGGAGAAAATACTAATGGGCAGAACTTTTGTAAAAATCAGTGATTCTCAGTTTACCCTGACCCAAAATGCACAGGGCTTTAAAATGGTTTCCAATACCAACCAGAAAATTGTTACCGATGAGAAAACCAGAGAGTATAAAATTGTCATGAACTATGATACCAATTACGATCTGCTGAGTGTGAATTTAAAGGATGTTTTATCTACCGACGAACTGGAAATCTCGTACAGTAACTGGAATCAATACGAAGGAATCCGTCTACCAAAAAATGTTAAAATAATTATAAAAGGGTCAAAATCTAGCCAAATTTTACTGGAAAACACGAAATTTGACTTTTCGAGGATGGAAACAGCTTATTCTGTACCATCCAGTTATAAGAAAATTGAGATTAAATGATTAAAAAATTTAGCTTTTTAATAGGTATTCTACTGTTCGGCCTGCAGCAGGGACAGCAGAACAAGGAACAGCTTCAGAAACAGAATGCCGATCTTAAAAAACAAATTGTACAGATAAATACAGATCTTGCTAAAACAAGAACTGAATCCAAGCTTTCAGTTGCCTATCTTACTAACGTCAATAATAAACTGTCTTTAAGAGAAAAGGTGTATACCAACACTCAGAAAGAAAAAAGATTTATTGAGGATGAGATCTATCTGCGTCAGCTGGAAATTAACCGCCAGAACAAAGAACTGGTAGTTCTCAGAAAGAACTACGCTGAAGTACTGGTGAATGCTTACAAAAACAAAGGGGTACAGAATAAAGTAACCTTCATTCTTTCGTCCAAAAATTTAGGGGAGGCTATAAGAAGGGTACAATACCTAAAGCAGTATGCTGACTATCAGGATAAAAAAGCTGCCGAGATCAGCAATGTAGCAGCCCAAATCAAAAAATCAATCGCACAAAAACAAAATTCTGCAAGAGAAAAAGATAATCTTCTGGTCAACCAGCAGAAAGATCTAGCCACCATCAATACAGAAAGAGCTCAGAAAGAACAGCTGTTAGCAGATTTCAAGAAAAATGAATCCAAGCTTACAGTAGAGCTGAAGCAGAAACAAGTTCAATCCAAAGCTTTGGAAGGACAGATCAGAGCGATTATCGCGGAAGAAATCAGAATAGCAAAAGCTGAAGAGGAAGCAAGAAGAAAAGCTGAGGCAGAAAAAATCCGTATGGCTAAGCTGATTGCAGAAAGAGAAAAAGCAAGAATCGAAGCTGAAGCGAAAGCGAGAACTGAAGCCCTGGAAAGAGAAAGAAAACTGGCAGAAATTGAAGCCAAAAAAGCAGCCGATTTTGCAGCCAAAAGAGCTGAAGAAGAAAGAAAACGTAATGAAGAGGCAGCAAGAGCAGAAGCCAGCGCAAAAGACGAGGCCAGAAGAGTCGCTGCGAAAAAAGCATCTGAAGAAGCCAACATCAAAGCAAAAGAAGCCACCGATAAACTCGTTGCCGCAAGAGCAGCAGAAGCCGCACTGAATAAGAAAAAAGAAGAAGAGAAAAAGGCCGCTGAAACTAAAGCAATGACCAGCTATGGAGTTACAACATCACCCGGAAGCAGTTTTGCAGACAGCAGAGGGAAACTTGGATATCCTGCAGACAGAGCCGGACAGGTTACCCACCGATTTGGAAGACAGCCGCACCCGGTTTTCAAAAATATTGTTGAGGACAATACAGGTATTAAAATAGCAGTCCCTTCCGGTACCCGCGCAAAATCTGTATATCCAGGATCAGTCTCTTCTGTATTAGCAAATAGTGACGGAACAAAAACCGTTATGGTGAAACACGGAAATTATTTTACAATCTATTCTAACCTGGGAAGCGTAAGCGTTTCCAAAGGACAGCAGGTTTCTTCCGGAACTCCGGTAGGTACCGTAGCTCAGGATTTTGATGGTTCTTATACCCTTGATTTCCAAGTATGGAACGGAAATACACCAGTTGACCCATTAGGTTGGATTTCATATTAAAAAAAGCTTAACTTTGTAAAAATCTTAAGAGATGAATACACTAACAATACTTGCCTTATCTTGGCAGCACATCCTTATCGTAGCCATACTTTTGGTATTGCTTTTTGGAGGAAAGAAAATTCCGGAACTCATGAGAGGAGTTGGTTCAGGAATCAAAGAATTTAAAGATGCGGTGAAGGAAGAAGACAAACCAGGTTCTGAAAGCAAAACCTCTTCTACCAACAATAATAATACTACCAGCAACTAAAATTCCTTAGAATTAATGAATTTCACTGAAACTGCATGGAAAGTCTTCAATCAATCTATTGAAGACTATCACGTGTTCGATGACGTTAACGCTCTAATTAATAACCCTTTCGAAAAAGACAGTTTGGAACGGATTTTGTATGCAAAGAACTGGATTGATACCGTTCAATGGCATTTGGAAGATATTATTAGAGATGAAAATATTGATCCCGCTGAAGCTCTTCAACTGAAGAGAACGATAGATGCATCTAACCAGAAAAGAACAGATCTGGTAGAGTTTATCGACAGCTGGTTCCTTACAAAGTTTGAAAATATAACTCCTAAACCCGATGCAAAAATCAATACTGAAACTCCCGCTTGGGCAGTAGATAGATTATCAATTCTTGCATTAAAGGTTTATCATATGTCGTTAGAGGCCAATAGAGAATCCGCTTCTGAAGAGCACCGTGCAAATTGCCAGGCAAAACTGGATGTACTGCTTAGCCAGAAAGAAGACCTATCTACCTCTATAGATCAGTTGCTTACTGATATTGAATACGGTAATGTTAAGACGAAAGTATACAAACAAATGAAAATGTATAACGATGATAGTCTTAACCCGATCCTTTATCAAAAGGGGCAACAGAAATGAGAAAACTATTTTTTTTTGGAGTACTATTAATTATCACTTCCTGCGCAACGGAAAAGCTTAATCTTTCTCCGCTGTCCAATAATTTTTATAGCGAAACTAAAGGTTCTGATTCCGACAGAGGGGCAAAGAAAGGCTTTGATATCAATATCAAGGAAAATGTAAATGCTTCTGAAATTTCAAATCTGATTTCTACTTTTCCAAAATTCAAGAATAATAATTTGAATGAGGAAGTAACCAGTTTGAAATATAGCCTTCAGAATTATTTATATGCCATTGATGCCAATAACTTGGCAGGGAAAAACAGAGCAGTTAAAAGCTTCGAAAAATCATATAAGAAAATTCAAAAACTCAGACAACAGCTGGATAAAGATGATGATGAAGTTTTAAACAGATATCTGGTACGTCTAAAAACCAATATCTCTGTTATAGAAGATTCTTTAAAAGGAAATTAAAAACGAACCACTATTAATGATTAAAATTCAGGCAGAAGCTAATGTTCCTACAGAACACGGCTCTTTCCGAATGATCGCTTTCTCCGAAAACGAAAACGACTGGATGCCACATATGGCCATCGTAGCAGAAAATACAGATTTCTCAAAACCGGTGAACGTACGTTTCCATTCAGAATGCATTACCGGAGAAGTTTTCCATTCAAAAAAATGTGAATGCGGGCAGCAATTGGATGCCGCAATGAAATACACCCACGAACACGGAGGAATTATTGTCTACCTTCGTCAGGAAGGAAGGAATATCGGGATCATCAATAAACTGAAAGCATATTCTTTACAGGAAAAAGGTCTTGACACTGTACAGGCCAACCTTGAACTGGGGCTTCCTGCTGATGACAGAAAATTCGGAGTTGCTATCGATATCCTGAACCTATTGGACGTAAAAGATATTAATCTTCTAACGAATAATCCTGAAAAGGTAAAATATGTTGTAGAAAGCAACATTAACCTCAATTCAAGGATTCCTTTACAGATTCCGGCCAACGAGATGAGTAAAGGGTATCTGAAAACAAAAAAAGATTTCTTCGGTCATTTACTAGATGATAATGACAATTAGATAAAAATTAAAGCTCCAGAATTTCTTCTGGAGCTTTTTTGGTTTTATCATTAATGTCTATCATCAAGATTATGGTTGCTTGGTTACTGACCAGCTTCCACTCCAGTACTGCTGTTTCCATGTCCCCGACTTGGTTTCTAAACTTCCGGTCAGAACAAAACCTTTTGGAGAAGCAGAAGGGCTTATAGCAGCGCTTCCTGCGCCTTGAAGACTAGTATAGTATACTTCCTCCACATTCGTATTTACAATTCGTGTTACCTCAATACTTCCGCTTTTCGAAACATTAAGGATTAAATCTCCACTCACTTCTCCTGTAAAAGTACCTATCCATTTTCCCATGTAGGGAGAAACATAGTTTTCCTGTTCTTTTTGACGATCAATATTGTCTATAATCTCGCTGCATGAGGCAAGAAAAAGCAATGGAACTATTATTAAAAATTTTAGCCAGTAGTTTTTTATCATTGGTTTGACTTTTATTATGTATTTCAGGTGAGTAAAAATACCTCTTTTTTATCTGTCTTAAAAAGAGAATTTTAAGATATTATATGCAAAAGCTCCGAGATTTCTCCCGGAGCTTTTTTAATTATAAAAAACTGAAAAGATATTTCTTAATTAATTAACGTTGGTAGTCTTTACCTTAGTTTCATCAAGATTAAAGTACTTCACTACAGCATTATAGTCACTGTAATCTACTCCTGCGTTTTTGCTTGCGCTTTTGCTTTGTGATGCAGGAACCAGTACAATTCTAAAAGTCTGGTTAGACAAATAATTGGCGATCTCCTGTGTAGACAATCCTGTTCCAAGATTAAAATTCTGATCATCAATTCTTATTTGAACATTTTGAGAGTCAAATACGAAATTATAATCAAACTTTCTCGCTGCCGGAGAAGTAGCAGTATCTAAATATACAGTCTTAGGAATCTGCTGCCAAGCATTTCCTGCCTTTCTGTAGACTAAAACAACATCAGTCTGCTCAATGGCAATTGCCTGTGTAAATGCATAAGTATTACCGCTGGTAAATGACCCGGTTACATCTCTCATCTGTGAGTATGTATCATTATCCACTGGATTTTGTACAACAGTATCATCATCATTATCACAACTGTAAGCAGTAAAACCTACAAATGCCAGAAATAAAAGTGGAAGAATTTTTTTCATTTTTAGAAAGTTTAGTTATTATTTATAAATCGTATTCAAATCATATACCAAAAGTTGCAAAAACTTTGTTTTCATCATTTTTTTAATTGTATTTTTGTTCTTATTCAAAAGATCATGAAGAAATTGTTATATACTTCCCTCTTTATTTTTTCATTAATAAGCTTTACAGCCAAAGCTCAATACCAGCCCAAAAACATTTCCAAAGAAGACTTGAAAAAGGCTCATCACTGGGTAGCCAAAACGTACAGGTCACTTTCTCAGAATGAAAAGCTGGGTCAGCTGTTTATTGTAGCACTTTACACCAATAAAGGTGAAGACTATATTAATCAGATCAGAAACATTGTGGTTAATGATAAGATTGGAGGACTGATTTTAATGCAGGACGATGCCGCCAGAGAAATTAATCTGGTTAATGAGTTTCAGCAAAAATCAAGAATTCCGATGATGATCGGGATGGATGCAGAATGGGGACTGTTTCAAAGAATTGCCACAGCACACAAATTTCCATGGGCAATGACCCTTGGAGCCATACAGGATAAAAGCCTCATTTACCAGATGTCTGCCAAGATTGCAGAAGACTGCCACAGAATGGGGATCAACTGGGATTTCGCACCAGTTGTGGATGTGAATACCAATCCAAACAATCCGATTATTGGAAACAGAAGCTTTGGTTCAGAAGTCGATAATGTGATCAGCTCTGCTTTGTCTTATTCTAACGGACTTCAGGACAATACGATCCTTGCTGCCATCAAGCATTTTCCAGGACATGGTGATACGAGTACAGACTCCCATCTGGATCTGCCGGTGGTTTCACATAGTTTAGAAAGACTAAATACCGTTGAACTCGCTCCTTTTAAAGCTTTAATGGATAAAGGAATTGGTGGTGTGATGGTCGCTCATCTCTATGTTCCAAGCCTGGAATCAGGAAAAGGAATTCCTGCGTCAGTTTCAAAGAATATCATTACAGGATTACTAAAAGATAAATTAGGATACAAAGGCTTAATTATCACCGATGCTTTAAACATGGGTGCTGTAGCCAATAAATACAAACCTGGCGAACTGGATGCACTTGCATTTAAAGCCGGAAATGATATTATGCTATTTTCTCAGGGCGTTTCGGAAGGAAAAAAATTAATTCAGAAAAGCATTGAAAATGGTGAAATTTCACAATCAAGAGTTGAGGAAAGTGTGAAGAAAATTTTATTGACCAAATACTTTTTAGGCCTTGACAAATACAGCCCGAAAAATCCAGAAAACGTTAATAACGACATCGATAATGATTCTCATAAAATACTGGTACAGAATCTGTACGCCAATGCTTTGACTTTGTTAAAGGATGACAAAAACCTGCTTCCTATCACTGGAAAACAAACCTATTATGTTCCTCTGGAAGAAGCTCCTTATCAGACTTTTGCCAACCAGCTGGGATCTAATGTGGTCATCAAAAAAGCCAACGAGATCAATACAATTCCTTCAGGCTCTACCGTAATCGTAGGATTCCACAAGGATAATTCAACGGCATACAAACCTTATAAAATTTCGGCAGAATCTAAGAAAGTTCTTGCTGATCTCACCAAAAATCAAAACGTTATTTTAAATGTTTTCGGAAGTGCTTACGCTTTAAAAGATATTGATATTTCAAAAGTATCTACAGTCCTTGTCTCTTATGAAAATAATGATGATTCAATGGCCGCTGCAGCAAATGCTCTGAACGGAAAAACAAAAATATGGGGCAGGCTGCCCGTTCTGGTTAATGACCAGCTGAAAGCAGGAATGGGAATCGATAAGGTTCCGGCTTCTGCTTCTCATGTGAACACAACAGTTTTTACAACATCAAAACAACAATAATCTAATGAAAATAGGCATACTTTGCTATCCAACATACGGAGGAAGCGGAATCGTAGCAACAGAACTGGGAATGTCTCTGGCCAACAAAGGCTATGAAGTTCACTTTATAAGTTCTGCGCTCCCTGCAAGACTAGACATTACCAACCCGAATATTTTTTTTCACAGGGTGAATGTACAGACCTATCCGCTTTTCCAGTATCAGCCTTATGATATTGCGCTAAGTTCGATGATTTACCGTGTTGTCAATCTATATAAGCTTGATCTGCTACACGCTCACTACGCCATTCCATACGCGTACGCTGCGTTTACAGCTAAACAGATGCTGAAGGAGGACAATAATGACGTTCCACTGGTTACTACCCTTCACGGAACCGATATTACCCTTGTAGGACAGCACCCAAGTTATAAGCACGCTGTTGAGTTTTCAATCAACCAGTCTGATGCGATCACTTCGGTTTCCCAAAGTCTGAAAAAAGATACGCTGCAGTTTTTCAATATTAAAAAAGAAATCCAGGTGATTACCAATTTTATTGATAATTCTGAATTTGATGACTGTACGGAATGTCAGAGAACACAGTTTGCGAATCCGGACGAGAAAATTTTGATCCACGTATCTAACCTTCGTCCTGTAAAACGTGTAGATGAAGTTTTGCAAATCTTCAAAAGCGTTGAGAAAAAAGTAAAATCAAAACTGATCATCATCGGTGAAGGACCGGATATGGAAAAGGTGAACCAGTTTCTGGAGGAAAATCCTGAACTTATTTCAAAGATCCGTCTGTTAGGAAAAGTAAATGATCTGTATAAGATCTTACAGCTGTCTGATGTCTTTTTACTTCCTTCCGAACAGGAAAGTTTCGGATTGGCAGCTCTTGAAGCTATGGCGGCTTACACTCCGGTAATCAGCTCCAATGCAGGTGGAATTCCCGAAGTGAATATCCAGGGAGAAACAGGATTCTTGGCTGAGATCGGAAATGTAGAAGCAATGAGTAATTACACGATCAAATTATTGAGCAATGACGAGCTTTTAGCGACTATGAAAAAGAACGCGAAAGAACAGGCTATCAAATTTGACCTGAAAAACATTCTTCCTATCTACGAGGAAATGTACAGAACAACGATAGAAAACTTCAATAAGCAACTGACGAAAGCGTAACGAATATCTTTTAGGAAATCAATGATTTAACTGCTTTAATAAGCAAACACATATACTCTAATGCCTTCCATATATTGATGGAGGGCATTTTATTTTTTAAAGCAAAAAAGCAATAAAAGTGAAAGAACAGAACGTAAATTTCCATTGTATAAACTGCGTTTCTATCTATATAAGATTGTGTAGTACAGAGCTGGAAAATCTTAGTATGGAGGTGGTAGAAGTATAGAATTTCTACTATATTTATCTTCACACTTATGACAGAAAAATTGCTTCAATATCTTTGGAACTATAAAGTTTTCAAACATTTTGACTTCAGGGATATTGAAGGCAACGCTGTTGAAATTCTAAACTTCGGAAAATGGAATACAAATGCAGGACCTGATTTTCTGGATGCAAAAATCAAAACCAAAGATCTGGTCATTGCCGGAAATATTGAACTGCACGTTCGCACCTCCGACTGGATTTTCCACAACCATTCCCAGGACCCCAATTACCAAAACATTATTCTGCACGTTGTCTATCAAAATGATGCAGAGATTGATGACCTTATCCGCAAAAATGTTCCGACTCTGGAGCTGAAGGATCATATTGATCAAAATATTCTCTGGAAATACGAAAAATTAATCAACGGAACCCAATTTATTCCCTGCGAGAATATTTTTGATCCCGATAAAATCCCGGTTAATTTTCATGAAGCTACGATCATTAAAAAGCTGGATGAAAAGTCTCAGGAATTCGAAAAAAACCTAGAATTTCACAAGAATGATTTCGAGGCCGTTCTTTTTCACAGCCTCTCCTACTCTTTCGGATTAAAAGTAAATGCCCCTATTTTCAGGCTTATCGCAGAATCTGTTGATTTCAAAGTCATCAACAGAATCCGTCAGAACGAATCGCAGCTGGAAGCGCTTCTTTTTGGCATTTCAGGATGGCTGGAAGATCCCAAAGACGGGCAGATGATGATCTGGAAAAGAGAGTTTGATTTTCTCCGAAAAAAGTTCAGTATTCCGGATCTGAAATTTCATCCGAAGTTTCTGAGACTGCGGCCGCCTAATTTCCCAACGGTTCGTCTTTCTCAGCTGGCAGATCTTTATCACAGACATCAGAATTTATTTTCAAAGATCATCAAAGCTGATCATATCAATGAATTGTATGACGTTTTTGCCCCCGTAAAAGCTTCGGACTATTGGGATTTTCACTTTAATTTCGGAACCCTTTCAAAATTTCAGCCTAAAACATTAAGTAGGGATTTTATTGAACTAGTCATCCTGAATACGGTACTTCCTCTAAAATATACCTACCATAAATACCATCGTGAAGAAATTACTGATGAAATTCTGGAATTTTACAAAAATACCCCAGCTGAAAAAAATTCTATTATTTCCGGATGGAAGAAAATGGGCTTGAATGTCAAAAATGCATTGGAAAGCCAGAGTCTGATTTATCACTATAAAACCTCGTGTGAAGAAAAAAATTGCTTAAATTGCGGTATTGGATTTAAACTTTTAAAAGAATCTTCAAATGTTTGATAATATCCGCCATAAGATGGAAAGAGAATGGTTCGGTGTTCTCACGAGAACCGGAGCCAAACTAGGGATCCCTGTATCTAAATTAAGGGTCTTCTTTATCTATTCTACTTTTGCAACAGCAGGTTTCTTCTTTTTGATCTATCTGGGACTGGCGTTCACACTCTGGATCAAAGATATTTTCATTACAAGAAGACCCAGTGTTTTTGATTTATAATTATGGAATTTTTACCGATTACGTCTCCCGAAGATTATAGAGTACAGGAAATCTATAAGTCTTACTCCAGCACTTTCCCCGAAGATGAGCAAAGGGACTGAAAACAATTTACTGCTCTATTTTCAAACCCTCATGTGAAGGTAATATCTGTATTGCATGAGTCTCAGAGTATAGGATATCTTATCATCTGGGAATTGAGTTCTTATGTTTTTGTAGAGCATTTTGAAGTTTTTGAGACATTCAGAAGTCAAAAACTGGGATCGCATATTACAGGATATCTGTTTGAAAATTACCCGAGGATTATCCTGGAAATAGAACCGGATCATTTGGGTGATGATGCCAAAAGACGGTATTCTTTCTATCAAAAAAACGGATTCACCCTGATTGACGAAATGTATGTACAGCCGAGTTATGGTGAAGGAAAAAAGTCTTTGGATCTTTGGCTGCTGGCCAATTACACGCCTGAAAATCTAAAGAGTGTCAAAGAGGAAATTTATGATATCGTATATCACTAAAATATAAAAACCGCCGGAAGATTCCAGCGGTTTTATTTTTTTCTGCCCCGTAAGATTTTTGATCTGCAATTATCAATGGATAATAACTATTTATTGTTTTTTAAATCTGTGTAATCTGCGGGAAAATAATATTTATTCCCACTAATTTCACGGACTTCAAAGATCAACTTTTAATTAACTTCGTATTCCAGTTTTATGGTAATATTTGCTTCTTTTTCTTTGGAAGAAGTATTGAATGTTCCGCCATAGGAATAGTCTTCATTGGAATTAGGTTCCGTGATCTGAATCACCCCCATTGTCGCTTTTTTAAGACTTCCCAGACTGCTTCCTGAATTCTCAGCAATTTTCTCAGCTCTTTCTTTAGCATCCTTTGTTGCACCGGCAATCATTTCCTGTTTTACCGTTGCTAATTTAGTATAAAAATAAGATGGCGCTGAAGAGGTGAACTCGATACCACGGTTGATGATTTCTGTAATATTTCTGGAAAGATTCTCGATCTTTACCACTTCCTTACTTTCAATGGACACTTTTTGAGTAAGGTTGTATCCCGAAAATTCTCCCTGTACATAATTTCCATTGGAGTCGTTATAGCTTCTAAACTGCTTCTGGATATCTACCGAAGAAAATACAATCTCACTCTGTTTGATCCCTTTTGACACAAGATAATCATTGATGACCTTTCTGTCTATCGCTAACTCATCATAAGCTGCTTTTAAATCGGAGTTGTTTTTGGAAAAACTTCCTGACCAGGTGATCAGGTCTGAAGTAAACTGTTTTGTGCCCAATCCGGTTACAGAAATCGTATTTTCAGATTTATTTCTGTTTTTAATGGCATTTCCTAAAAAGCCGAGGCCGAGGACGAATCCCAGTGCTCCGACTGCTACTGCAATAATATTTTTATTCATAAAAAATGTGATCTGATTGATTCTGTCTAGCAGTACATCAATTTCTATTCCGATTTTTAAGAATTCTTTAACATTATTCCTGCTTTTTCTGCTGTTTTAATCTTTCGAGATAGACAGGCATTGTTTCCTCCATTCTGAGTAATGCTCCTGACAGGTTTTTGGCCTTCACATAAGTTCTTACCTGAGGTTTAGCCTCAAAAGAATATTGTATAAATTCAGAAATACGCTCTTCAGGAATTCCTGCTTGCGTAAAGTATTCGTTATCTACTCTGTTTCGCACCCACATAATATGTTCCTGGAGATCATCATACCTGTATTGACGTTTCTGTCTCCTTGCTTTCCCACTGATCAGATCATAGGCACCCTGCACATCCAGTGAACCTAGAAGTATGGGCAGAAGGACTTGCTTCACCTCGGCAGGTTTTTCCCGCATCTTTCCAACAGGTTGCGGCAGACCTACCGCCTGTTGTACAATTTCCCCTTTATCTACTTTTCCGGCCAACCGTGAATCGGTTTCCAGATCACCGGTTGGTTTTTTTACGATTTTCACTTCTCCAACGTCTGTGGGTATTGGGATCAGGGTGACCATCAGCTGAGCATTGAATCCACCGGCAGGAACCCTCGCAGAAACTCTGCTGAAATAGGCCTTCACAAACCTCAGCTCATCATTGGGAGAAGCTTCAATGGAAAACATCCCCATAAAATCGGACGATACTTTCTGGTCGGTAGACATATTGATGATAACGACAGAGCTTAAGTTTTCACCGCTGTCATCTACGATACGCCCGGTTACAGTTTGTTGAGCAAAGACATTCATGAACGGAAAAACAAGAAAAAAAATAATTTTCTTCCACTGAGCCATCCCGATATTTCCGCATACAAAATTCATTTCTATTCGTTAAAAATTAAAGATTATCCAACTTACGGGTTTTCCTATACTCTGCAAAAGCTACTCTTAATTCATATTCCACCACATCAATCTTAAAGTTCTTTCTGAATTTTTTCGCCATGGTTCGGGTATCATTGGCATAGAGAAGAAACTGATCAATCTGTTCTTCACCCATTCCATATTTTGTAAGGAAGGTCAAATCAGCTTCCTGCTTGACTTTCTTGATAAAATCCTGTGTTTCTGTAAAATTGGCTTTGGTAATTTTAAGTTCTGTCGCTTTTTTGAACAGGCCTACAGCCGCATCTAAAACCCCTAAAATACTTACCTGACCAGCACCATAATCCTGTTTAAAAGATTTTGAAATCGTATTATCCGGTAAAGCCTCATTCATCGGACTTTTCATATACTCATCCAATTCTGACCTTAAAGAAACCACTTTTCTGGATTCATTAAGATGTTTGTTGTCTCTTTCCAGATTTCCTGTCGGCTTGTAGGTAATTTTCACTTCAGGGATCTCTATTTCTACTTTTTCAAGGCTTACCATTAAAGGAGAATTGAAATTTTCTTTTCCCATTTTCTTGTCCATACGGTAATACCCCTCTTTCACAAATCTGAGTTCATCATTTTCTGATGCTTCAATACTAAACTTTCCCGAAGCATCACTCAGGGTACTTTTTTGGTTGGAAACATTAATGATTAAAACCGGGTTGATATTAGACTTGCCGTTATCTGTAACGATTCCGGTTGCCTGCTGCTGGGAAAAAAATTCTGCGGATATAAAAAGCGGAACTGTATAAAGACTTTGTTTAATGTAAGTTCTCATTGGTGTTTATCTTTGAGTTTGTGGAGCACGGTAAGAGGAAATTCTTGTCAGTACAAACCTTTGAAATCTGCTCAGATCTGCATCGCTGCAAAAGCCATACTTCAGAATTCTTTGCCTTTCGAAACCTCCGGCCAAGACGTAACCGATAAAATGTTCGATCTGAGGTTTTCCTATTTTCAAATAAATAAAATATTCATCACCAAGTGCCGAATGCAGATAATTGATGAGATCAACATCATCCCACTTGTTTTTTACTTTCCCAATATAGAACCCCTGCCCTTTCGGTTGTACAAATTCTCCCGGTTTTGCTGCAAGAATCCTAGGATCTGATTTCTGAGCGATATACCTATCGATATCTTTGATCAGCTTATCCACTTTTTTCGGCCGGTTAAGATTTTTTGTATCAATTTTAAGATCACCGGTAAGCCCCTTCTTGATTTCCACTTCGGGAATTAATATGGTGGCTCTTCCCAGAGTAACATTTAAGGGAGATTCTATATTTTCTTTGGAAACTTTTTTAACGATGCGTTCATAGCCGGCCTTTACAAAACGGAGCTCATCGCCTGCCCTTCCGGACACCATAAAGTGCCCGTCTCTGTTCGTGACTACTCTTTCGTCCGTTCTGATATTAATTACCGTTACATCTGGAATTTCCGCATTGTCTTCAGAAATTATTTTCCCGAAAATATAATTCTGGGCATTGGTGTGAATGAAAAAAAAGGTGGTTAAAAAAAAGAGTAGTTTAAGTTTCACGGACAGTTTTTTATAAAGCAAATCTAAAATTATTTTTAAAGAAAATGGTAAGTTTAACCACAGTTAACGCGTTTTGGGATTTCTTTTTGATTTTTGCTCATGAAACTGTTAAATCACCGCCCGGAATTGTTAAAATTTCACTTAAAATTTAGCTAACTTGCAGTCTCAATTCTAAATTCAGCAATGCAAAATTCTTATACAGTAATCAATGCTTCAGCAGGCTCGGGGAAAACATATGCCCTTGTCCAGAGGCTTCTGATGATCTGTCTCCGCTATCCTAATCAGCAGCAGTCGATCAGGAATATTCTCGCGCTTACTTTTACAAACAAAGCAGCCAATGAGATGAAGGAAAGAATTTTGACGTGGCTTGGGAATTTTTCTGCGGAGAATTTCGCAGAGAATGGAGATCTGAAAAATATTCAGAAAGCATTTGAAGCTGACGGTTTAAGAATTACGATTGACGAACTTCATATCCGTTCTAAAAAACTTCTGGACTACGTCCTTCACAATTATTCAACCCTGAATATCGGAACGATTGATCGTTTCAACTCAAGATTGGTGAGAAGCTTTTCCTATGAGCTTGGTTTAGCTAAAAATTTCAATCTCGAAATCGACGCTGAACCGTTTCTTATCGAAGCGGTAGATAAAATGCTTGACCAGATTGGCGAAAATGACAACATCTCCAATTCTTTCATGGATTATGTGGACTACAGTCTGGAAAACAATGAGAGAATTAACCTCAACAAGAACCTTTATGATTCTGCAAAAGAGTTTGTAAAAGATATTCATTATGAACATCTGAAAAGCAACAAGAGCTTTGACGATACGAATTATGAGAACATAAAAAATACACTCAGAAAAGAAATCGTACAGAATAAAAAACAGTCTGCAGATATTGCTGCCCAATCTGTTGAGCTCTTCCGGTCCAGAAATATTGAGATCGAAGATTTTGCTCAGGGCAAAAATGGAATTGGTGGATTTTTCACGAAAGTTCAGGATTTTTACAGCCAGAAAAGACCCGGATTTCCGTTTCCTACCACACAGGAAGAATCTGTCGTCAATAATTACAGAAAGGGAGCTTCTTCAAAATCAAAAAACAAGGAACCTGAAATCTTTGAAATCCTCGACCAGCTTCTTGACAACAGGATGCAGCTGATCCTTTTATATATTGAAACCCAAAAGAAAGAAAAAATTCTATCTGCACTTCTTCCTTTAAAGGTGAACAAAGATATTCAGGATGAATTAAAAAAAATTGAAGAGGAAAATGATCTGGTTCTGCTTTCAAAATTTAACATCCTGATCAACGAGAATCTTAAAAATGAACCGTCCGCTTTTATTTATGAGAAGGTAGGTTCACAGTTTCAGCATTTTTTCTTTGATGAATTTCAGGATACTTCTGAATTGCAGTGGCAAAATTTTGTTCCGCTGAGAGACCACAGTGTTTCTTCGGAGAATACTTCCTTTACTTTGGTAGGTGACCCTAAACAGAGTATTTACAGATTCCGTGGCGGGGAGAGTAAACTGATGCTGGATATCATTAATAAAAAAGAATTTTCTCCCAAGCAAGCTACTCTATTTGTTTTGAAAGACAACTGGAGAAGTGCGAAAAATATTGTTCAGTTCAATAATGAGCTGTACCGCTATCATTCGCAGGATCTGGAGGAAGAACATCGGAATATTTTTGGTGAGGATGCTGAACAGAACCCAAGATCCCAGATCGAAGGACGTGTGAAAGTGAGTCTTATTGAAAATCTCACCAATGATGATTTTTATAATGATACTTCTGAAAAAATGCGGAATGATATCCAGGAAAGCCTGGATAATGGTTTTAAATTTTCTGACATTACGATTTTATGCCGTGGTAATTTTGATATTTTCAGCTATTCTCAAAAGCTGGGAAATCTGAAGGTGAAGTACCGCGGAGAAGAAACAAATATCAAAACAATTTCCGATAAAGGTCTGACCCTTGAACTCTCCAATACATTAAAAGCGGTCATTGAATTTCTACGCTGGGAAATTAATCCCAAAAACAAACCGAATCTGATCATGATGATGTATTATCTGAATACCCTGGGCAGAATCAAAATGACAGATTTTACGTTGGAAATGAAAGAAATTCTCGAGATAGAAACACACGAGGAAATTCTTCAGTTTCTCCAAAATACCTATTCCCTGAAACTGAAACAGGAAAATTTCCCGAGATTCAACCTGTATAATTTTGTGGAATATTATATCAATGAATTTGCAGTAGAAAACAAAGAAACAGATTTCCTTCTGAACTTTCTGGAAATGCTTTTCAACTTCACCCAGAACGCCGGAGCCAGCACAAAAGAATTTTTAAAATACTGGGACGAGGAAGCGTCCGGTTATACAATTCAGGCCTCAGAAAATATTGATGCTGTCCAGATTATGACGATTCACAAATCGAAAGGACTGGAATTCCCCATCGTATTTATTCCCATGATGAATAAAAACAGGGACAGTGAGTTTACCAATTGGTTTGACACCAATAACGATGATGCTTTAAAATCAGTCAACATCAATCAGTTCAGTAAAAACCTTGAAGTCTATGATGTGGAAATCGAGGCATTTAATAAAAAGAATTCCTATAAAAATCTGATCGACAGATTGTGTCTTCAGTACGTGGCTACGACACGCCCTGTAGAACAGTTATTTTTCTATCTTCAGAAAGCTAATAAGACATCCAATAATCTTGAGCTACTTGAATTTTTTAACGGAAAAAATAACGAAGGGGCTGATGAATTTGATCTGTATGAAGTACGTCCTGAGATGCTGAAAAAGCATTCAAAGGATAAAACATCATTATTTAAAACGAAGGATATTCAAAACCTTAAAAATAGTAATGAAAACAGATCTTCGATTAAAATTGCCACTCCATCCAAAAACTATCAGGTACGGAATGAGAAGGTAAGAATCGGGCTTTTCGTCCATGAATTATTATCAAAAATCAATACAGAAAAAGATATTGCCCGAGTTCTGGAAAGTTATGTTCTGGAGGGACAAATCACCTGGGAAGAAAAAAATGAGATCCAGGAAACTCTGGTTCAGATCATTCAGAAACATGCGGAGTTCTTTGATGAAAAATGGGAAGTGATCAATGAAAAAGATATCATGATCTCTGAAAGAGGACAGAGCCATATTTTCAGACCGGACCGTATTCTGAAAGGAGAAGAAGGATATATTATCGTTGATTTTAAAACCGGTGAACAGACAGAAAAAAACGAACTTCAGATTGAAAGGTATAAAAATATCCTTGAAGGTTTGGGCCGAAAGGTTTTAAAGACACAGCTTATCTATTTATAATTTCCAATTACTTTTTTCAAAATGACATCTTAGAAACCATCTCCTTTGATCATTTTCAATACTCTCTGAGCTCATTTTGACGGTTAAAAGTTTATAAATATCATTCTTAGTTATAGGGATGATATTTACATTTCACTCACAAACCGCTCAAAAACACGGAATTATTTTCTATTGTACTCCAGATAATTCATAAAGTTATCAAGTGATCTCCTTTAGCTAATTATCAGATTTTTCATGTACTCATGTCGTACTTCTACTACAATTTTTAAATTTTAACAGTCTATTTAACCAATTAATCTAAAACATTTCTAATTTTAGTGACATAATCACAAAAAAACTAATGATGAAAAAGAAGGCTACCAATGCAGATAAAATTGCTGAGAATCATATCGCTGGTGTACAGCGTGTGGTAAAGCTAGATATTGTTATTGAAGGTAAGATCATCAGACATTTCAAGCATTTCCGCTTACAGCAAAGCATACGAAAACACCATCATTTCGAACTTACACTCGCTCATGACACTCTGGGAGATCATCAGGATTACAATCTGGAAGAAGCTCAACAGTTTTTAGGAAAACGTTTAACTGTTGTTTTTAAATATAAAGATGCGGAAAATGAGAGCCCTGAAAGAACTTTTGTGGGACTTATCACCCAGGTCGCATTCAGCCAGGAAGAAATGAGTCTGGGAAATATTGTCCTGAAAGGTAAAAGCCCGACGATTCTGATGGATTCTGCTCCCCATACCCAAAGCTTTGGAGGGGATCAGTCAGTCAATACATCCATTATTGCTGACAGAGTGATCAAGGAAGCTTTAGGCTCCGGCAAGTATGATTTCAAAGTAGACTCAAAAAATCAAAGCTATATCAATTACAGCGCCCAGTACAAGGAAACGCATTATAACTATCTGGCAAGACTGGCGGAAACCTATGGAGAACAGTTCTATTATGACGGTGAAGTTCTTCACTTTGGGAAACTGCCACCAGGAGAGCAACCCATCAAGCTTATTTACGGAAGTAACGTAAGTGACATCTGTATTGAACTGAAAGCAGTGCATACAAAACCCGAATTTTACGGATACAACAGCAGCAAACATGAAAAGCTGCTTAGCTCAAAAGCCAATATCAAACATTTGGGACAGCTTGCATCAAAGGCTTATGAACTTAATGACAGTATATATAAAACCAGATCACTGAATCCTTCCCCTGTGAATGCAAACATGTCTTTAAATGTAGATGATGCCCAGCAAAGTGCGGCAGGAAGTGCTGCTGTAGAAGTTTTTACGGTTTCTGGAAATACGACGGTTCCTTTTCTGCATCCCGGTTGTATTGCAGACATCGAAATGAGAAAACCGAACACCAACCAAACGTCTTATTTCACTAAACTTATGATCACAGAAGTTTCCCATGAAGTGAATACGCGGGGATACTATAGCGGATCATTTGAAGCAATTGCAGAAGGAACAGGATATATTCCCACTCCGGAATTTACGCATCCACAGGCAGAGCCCCAAATCGCCACTGTGATTTCCAATACCGATCCCCTGAACCAGGGACGGATACAGGTGCAATTTGACTGGCAGCTACATGACACCACCCATTTCATCCGAATGATGAGCCCTGACGCAGGAGGAACTGATGCTATTACCCAAAACAGAGGTTTTGTAGCCGTTCCGGAAGTCGGAGATCAGGTTATGGTAGGTTTTGAATACCATCATCCGGATTTTCCTTTTGCTATGGGAGGAATGTTCCATGGAGCTGTAGGCTTAGGCGGGGGTGTCAATAACCATATCAAATCGATACAAACCCGCAGCGGAAATAAAGTAATATTCAATGATGCCGAAGGGAGTATTTTTATTGAGGACCCGAGTGGAAACACTTACTTTATGGACGGAAAAGGAAATATTGCTGTAAACGCACCGAAAGATATGACTTTCACTGCCGGTAACAATATCAAGATGACCGCAGGACATGACATCACTTCTATTGCAGGAAACAGCATGTTCTCCACAGCTAACGTAAATATTGTTTCCAATGCAGGAGTAAACATGATTGATACTGCAGGGAAAGATCTTATGCAGACCGCCACCGGAAACATTCACGAATCTTCTGATATGAGAACGGAAATTTCCGAAAACGAAAGAAATATTCAGGCTAAGAAAAGTGACTCTTATGCTGAAAAGGTAACGGTTGTAAGCACGAAAGAGAATATGATTTTACAAAGTGAAAAAACAGTAAAATCACAAAGCGGCGAACAGGGCAACACCCACTAAAAGTCTTGATATGGCCATTGTAAAAAAAGCAAACAATATCAACGTACAGGTTACGAATAATTACACCTCTCTAAGCAAGGTTTCTCACGAGGAATCCGGAGAAGTGATTATTAAAGCAACAAAACAGAATCTTGAACTTTCTAGCCAAAGAAGAGCGATTTTACAAGGCCATGGAAGAGAATCCGCTGGAGAAGATAAAGCTCCACTTCGAGTATTGAACGTTGAGGGTCCTTTTGATGATAAGGAGATGAAAGTTTCTTTAATGGAAAAAGATAAATGGTATACATTTAAAGCGACTCAATTTAATAGAAAAGCAGAAGAAAAGGAGTTAAAGGAATTAAAGTGGGCGCGTCAATATGATGACGGTAAAATAGTTGAAACCACAGATTCTGGAGCTAAAGGGTCTAAAAACATATTCTTCATGGTTAAATCCACTACTCAGGCATCTAAAATAAGAATTTACGCCTATTTTAAAAAAGCCAATAAAAATGTAAGTGCTGAGGCTAAAATTGTGCAGCAAGAAATTATTTTGATAGTGGGAACGGAGCAGCACTCTGCAAACTATGGAAATAAAATGATGTTTCCAGCGCAGGCGGTTAGAGAAATTAGACAAAATTATTCCGCATATAAATATCTAACAATACTTATGTTTACAGATGGCTATAATTCAGAAGAACTTTCGAATCCTGAAAATAGTGCCAAAGCATTTAATGCCAATGTAAACTTTAAGAAAATTAATACTGTCACAGACCTCATAAATTATTTTAACAAAGGCGACTCTAAAGTCATTCGAGGAAATGTGAAAATATCAACTATCAAAGTATTTGCACATGGGCTCCCAAGCATTTTTGACTTTGGTTTAGATGGTAAAAACCAACTAACACAAAGATTTGAAATTAAACATATTTCCGAAATAAAGAAAGAGTCATTTGTATCTAGTCCCATAATATATTCCTTTGCTTGTAGAACAGGAAATTTAGATAATAGACCCGAAGCATCAAAAAAAGGGTATACTTATGATTCAAATTGGATAGAACTAGTGAAACCGCAGGAAAGTTTAGCTCAAAAATTAGCAGATTATTTTAATGCAACTGTGTATGCTTATATCAAAAGGTCAGAATATAAATCAACTTGGGATGATAAAGGTAATAAAGCCTATAAGAATAAGTACATACAAATTGAAGATGAAGACTTAAATGGAGAAGCATATCGTCCAAATCAATGGGATGAAGCATTATGGAATCCGCAAGGTGCTTATGCTCCACCAACGGTTGGTACAACACCTACAGGACTTCCCTCGCAAGTATATAAATTTGAAAAAAATAAAAAAGCAGTTCCTAAATAATGAATATTATTAAAAGCATAGTGATATGCATCCTTTGTTTTGTTTTAACAATTTTCCAGGCATATTGTGCGATGGGAGAGTATTCAAGTAATATTTCGTCTGCTTGTATAGATTGTTCTTTTCATGTTGAATTAATTATACAGGCACTTATTACTGTTGCACCAATTTTCTTTATCCAAGTTATCTTTGATAGAATAAAATGGAGTAAATGGTTTAGCTTAATTGTGATTCTGGTATATTTAATAATTATGTGGTTTAAATATATAAATGTTGGCATATTTGAAACAAGAGAGGCGGATTGGAGTACGTTTTCAGAAAATGAAATTAATATCGAAGTTTTATCAAAATCAACAATGCCAATAATTATATGTATTAGTCTTTATATTATCTTTTTTGTATTAATAAATAAAAAATTCACCAAAAATTTTAAATAATCATGGGTACATCAGCTGGAGTCAGTTTTGAAAAATTGCAAAATGGTAAATTAGAAGGTAATGTGATATATGGTTACTGGACAAACCTAAATAATAAGCCCATTAAACGTGCTTATTTTGGTGATAAAGTCAGGTTTAACATCCTCCTTAGTCCATTTGTCTCAATTGGAGATTTATTATCGCTACAATTTTATGAAAAAGATTGGATGAATGACACAAGATTAGGTTCTGCCAAGAAAGTGAGCATTAGAGGTCTGTTAGTTCAATATGATTTTAAAATTCGTGAAGATTGGGATAATATGATCGAAGGAACTGGTGAAAAGGGAGAAGAAATAGAAGCCTATTGTGAAGTTATCTATAAAGATAAAGCAGTTGACTTAGCCTATCAAGATAATCAAGTATTAAAAGTATACAGGAAACATAAAGTATTATTTGTATTTTTTCATGGCGGTCCATTTGGAAGGGGACAAATAAAAGGTAAATCAAATGATGATACAGGATATACTGGAGTAATTTATAATAATGTAATGAAGTATGCAAAATCTAAAGGTCATGAAGTTGTTGGAGCTATTATAGCACCCGCTGCAGTAGAAAAATATGGGGTATCAACAGGTTATGATTTTATAATTCAAAATTATCGTCCAGGTTATGAAATAATCATATATGGTTACAGTTATGGAGGTGATAATGCTGTTAACTTAGCAGAAAGAATAGATGCTTCTAATTTACCTGTCGACACCATGATTATAGTTGATAGCACTGATGGCCCATTGCATCAAATTTCAGTTGATACTTCAGTCCCAGATAATGTTGGATATACATTAAATATTTATCAGACTAAAGCGTCGGGCGGCTCTAGTAAATCAGGGAAAAACAGTGATGACCCTAATTCCAGCGAAGGGAGTTCAAGTGATGGGAGCTCAAATTCTCCGGCTTCCAGAGGGTATCCGCATACAGCAGAAGGAAGAAACAAAGTTGATAATATTAATGCAACCGCTCCAGATGTTACACATGGAAATATTCAACAAAAAAAATTCGATACAATAATTTCAATTTTTAAAAAGAGAATAGATGAGTACAAATACCCGAAATAAAATCATGATTATAGTAATTTCATTAATAGCTTTAGGACTTGCATCATATTATTTAATATTTCCAACGATGATAAAGAATCTTTTTTCACTTACCAATAAAGACATAAATAACGTAAATATAGAAGGGTATGTTTATGATCAAAATGAAAAAACTGTTGAAAATTACACCTTATACATTACAAATTATTATTATGAGGGTGGTGACGGTGAAAGCTATATGGGAGGAGAAAAAACGCCAATAATTACAAATGAAAGTGGGCATTATTCTATTCATTTTGATAAAAGCTGTAATGTTCAGATTGATAATGTAAAAGAGGGATTCAGCAAATTTCTTATTGTTCAGGATATTACAAAGCAAACGAATAAAATAGATTTTCATTTAAAATAATAATTATTATTATTTAATAGCATATTCTTAATTTCCCCCACTATCCTTTAATTTGATGATAGTGAACTAATTATAATAATTTACAAAATATATGATTTAAACTTTTCAAGATCAAAAGCATAAAATAGCAACACAAAAATTGAAATTAAAAATTTAAACATGACCTCATCAGCACCAGATCTTTTCCCGACTTCTACCTATTCGGTGCAGGATCAATGCACTATAAAAATAGGGAGAGAGCAGCATGATGCTTTACTCTCCTACACCCTGTACATAGAACCCGGAAAAAAAGACAGTGAAGAAATAATAATCAACAGATCGAATTTTAAGGTCAATGGCCAGAAAATAGACACCAAATTTCTTGAGGTATCCAACACCTATATGGATGCTCTGTTTCCTATAACCTGTAAAATAAACAAATACAGTTTTTCCATTGAAAACCTTGAGGAGATCAGAAAACGTATTCAAAAAGCAGACATCAGTATCTATGATATCTACAGTGGAGAAGGTATCGACCACATTCAAACGAATTTTTTTAGAGCCATTGAAACTGATGAAAAACTCACCCAGTTCATCAAACAGCTCCACTTTATCAAAATGCTGGAATATGGCATGCAGAAGTTTAATCCTAAAAGGCAATACGAAACTTCGTGGAGAGTTTTACCCATTGGAACTTCGGAATGGAAAGGGGAAACCCAATATCAAAAAGAAAACAACACATTGTCTTTTGAACCTAAAATTGACAATGCCCAGGATATCATGAATGATCTGATCAGATACATTCATCAACATGATTATTACGTCAACTTCGACGAAGAACATCTCCCACTCTATGCAGACTTTCAGAACAACATCAGCTATACGGGTAAAACCGGAAGGATGGAAAAAGCAGAAACCCATGTTTGTATTGAGGCAGAAAATAAATTTTATTACCAGCACACCATCACCATAGAAACAAAATAAGAATATGTCAGCACCTATCCCATATACAGTTCAGAGCGGAGAAACGCTGCAGGATATCGCTAAAAAACTGGGTATCAAAGACTGGACAAAGCTTAAACAATATCATAATGAGCAGGCTGGTTCCGGTCAGCAGACTTCAGATATCCCTTATGCAGGATTCATTCTTCAGACTCCGCCAAAGGATGAAATTTATACCATGAATGGTGAGACTCCTCCACCCGATCCTGTAGAAGAGCAAAAGAGTGCCGAACAGAAGCAAGATCAGGAAAAGAAAAAGGAGGAAGAGGAGAAAAAAGAAGAAAAAGCTTCCAAAAGTGATCATGACGGAAAATATTTTGTCGTCCACAATGCAAAATGCGTGTGTGACAAAGCTGAAAATCCAAAACAAACTGCCGATTTACAGGTTACCACCCACTCCATTATTGTTCTGAATGATGAGCAGGGTAAATTAGCCGCGACCGAAGAGGATAAAACGTTTATCCCTCCCGCTGCCACCTTTGGAAAATGTAAATTGAAACCTTCATCGGGAGGTTACCTTCCCTGTGCTTTAGCTCCGGCTCCCAAATGGGCGAAAACCTATGAAAGCACACAGGTCATGGGCAAAAACACCCTTACGGAAATATCCGAACTGCAATGTACCGTAGGTGGAAAAATCACGATATTCAAGCATGGGCAAACCGATTCGGTAAGTAATGCCCATGCCGACAATACCAATCCGGTGGAACTTGCCATGGTCAATCCGGCAATAGATCAGCCTAAGAAAAAAGAGGAATACCCTTCCGTTACCTCTATTGTTTTAACCAAAGTAGAAAACAGAACAGCTTTTAAAGAAATCGATTCTAAAAATAAAAGCAGTATTATTTATCTCCGAAAAGATCAAGAAGCTTCTTTTAAGGCCAATCTGAAAAGCGGTAATAAACAACTTACTTCCTGGATGGTCTACAGCGATCATCAGGGGAAGAAAGAAAACAGAATTTTCCTGAGAGAACAAATCGGAACAGAATTTTCACAGAGCTTTGAAGGACTGGGAAAATTCAGAATAGAAGGTTATGGAAAACCTAAAAATCAGGATTTTGAAAAAGGAAAATATGACAAATGTGATCCTTCCTGCTCTATTGATGTAGAAGTGGTAGAAAATACGCTGATTGATATTGAATGTACTTCCGCGGATTTTACTACACGAATCGATCCTTCCAAAAACAGAAAATTCCGGAAAGGAGTTCCTTCGGTTTTCAAAGCTAAATTTTTCATTCCCGATCTTACGGCAGAGGAAAAATCAAAACTTACACTATCGGTGCAGGACGGAAGTGGGAATACCATTACGGAAGGCGTTCAGGAGAATGGAGAGATCCTCACCTTCACGCCTAAAAACACCAAAGCAAAATATACCATTATAGCAAGATACACCAATGATCAGGGTGAAGTCATAGAAAAACAGATAGCCGGAGAAACGGAAGGCAATGCTGTATTAAGCATCAGTCATGGCGCGGAGGTTGTAAGACCAGGAACAGCTATGTCTTTCAGTGTTTCCAAGATGAAATATAAATTCGGAGCAGATAATTCCCCGTACGACCTTACTTCTGAAGAATCTTCAGAAATCAAATGGAACCTTAACGGCATTCCTCAGGGAACCGGAAAAAGCTTCACCATAGCAGGTTCCAAACTGATGGCTCCGGGAAAATACATCGTGGAAGCCTACAGCATCTCCGCCAACGCTACCGGAAAAAATGCAAAAAAAGAAGATGATGACTGGCATTTTGAAGTGAAGGAAAATGACGTCGTTAGTTTTACCTTAAGCGGAACTCCGAAGGTAGGAAAACCGATAACAGCTACTGTTGATAAAATGGTATTTGCTGATCTTCTCCCTAATGAAATCGTACACTGGCAAGGATTCTCTACCCCTGTTACCGGAAAATCCATAACTTTCACCCCGAAAACTCCGGGAACTTTGAGTATAACCAGTAAAATAAAGGGTAAGGGTGTGACGCAAAAAGTAAATGTGGTACAGCCTGTTATTAATGATATCCAATTTACAGACAGCAACGGAAATAAAATTGAAAAAGCAAGCTGGGGACACAAAGTAAATATATGGATTGACCAAAATGGGCTTTCAAACGAAGAAATAAATGTAGTTCTCTGGGATAATGATACAGTACAAGATGATCCTGTTAAGACCATTACAATTAATCCTTATGATGGAGGATTGATTCCGGTAACACTAGATTCATATATGAAGGATAAAGCCGGAAATCAAGGATTAATCTATGCAAAAGTTTCTGTCCCAAAATTGATTGCAACCGGAGAAGGGCAGAGCTTTCCCAAAACTTATAAACTGGACGTTCAGGACAAAAGAGAAATATATAATGCCATCTTTGGAAGCGCTAATGGAAAAGAAAAACATACCATAGTAGACTATGATGAAATAAGTTATTTGTACGCCCATTCACGAGGTATTTCAGCTAGTGAAAACCTCTACTTGGAAATTCGGGATTCAGTATTCGGCAAGGATCCCTTATTATTATTCCAAACCAATATAAAAGCAGACCAAAGCGGAGTTATAAAGCAAAGAATAGTATGGAATAATATAAAAAACAAAGTAAATTCTCTCACCGTATATGCTATTATTAAGGAAAACAATAAGGAAGGAAAAGTATTATATGATGCAGACGGCGACTTCTCTATGGCAACTGCCAAACTAAAGAAAGGAAGTTCGTTGACAAAACTCGCAGAAAACAATGGTGCAGTCAAAGTAGGTGATGAAAAGATTGTAAAAAATACTGGAACATGTGTTTGTAGAGATTATGATTTAATTTGGGGCGGTCATCCCAATGTAAACTGTGAATTCAGGAAGAAAGTTGTAGAAATATGTAAAGATCTATGGGGTGAGGAAAATAAAATACAAATGGCCAATAACTTAATGGCTGTTTTCCGTTGGGAAAGTGGCGGAACATTTAAACCTGATGCTCCTAACCAAGCTGATTCTGGAGGAACGGGGTTAATACAGTTCATGCCAAGCACAGCAGCAGGTTTGCTTGGAAAGAAAATTACTATAGAAAATGTTAAGAATTACTATGGAAAAAAATATAATAAAAAAACCAAACAAAAAGAAGATTGGTATTTAAAAAGAGTAAAAGAATTTGCTGATATGACAGCAATACAACAGTTAGATTACGTTAAAAAATATTTTGAACCTTTAAGAAATAAAACAGTTGAATTTGTTGATTTTTATCTGCAAGTATTATTTCCAGCATCCTCCCGTAAAGATGATCATATAGTTTTTGCGTCATCTTTAGATAAATTAACTACAAGGACAAATGAGCCTGAAAAACTAAGAAACTTAAGAGTAACTGCCTATAAACAGAATGACGGCTTAGATACTAATAAAGATGGTAAAATTTGGAAATCCGAAATTAAAGCAAAAGTCCAAGTTTATATTACCGAAGGAACCGCAAATAAAGAAAGTAATTTTGAATGCGGAGAGAATAATGATAAAAACAATCCAGCAGAAATTTCATTATGTTCTAAGGATGGTTCGCAGTGTCTTGATTATGCAGATGTATGGGAAAATCCAATAATAAGCAGCGACAACGGAGGAAAAAATAATAATAGATTTGATAAGGGATCCAGCAGAGGACATAAAGGCGTAGATATATTATCCGGGCCAATCTATAAAGAAGTACATTCATTAATGTGTGGTAAGGTAGAAAAAATAATTACCTCTTTTAAAACCAATCAATATGGAGAAAAAAAACTTGGTAATGTCATAAATATAAAGTCCAAAGACAAAAATGGAAATATAGTATATATATTATATTGTCATTTAGATAAAGTATATGTTGAAGAAGGAGAAACGGTCAAGCATGGTCAAAAAATAGCTTTATCAGGGTCTACTGGAAATGCATCGGATGGAAGTCTACCAAATGGAATTCCGGGTAGAGGTATAAACAAAGAAAATTGGCATGTACATATTGAAGCATGTTCTAATGGAAGTGGGGCAGCTACTTTTTTTGGTAAGGATAGGTTACAGCCTGAAGATTATATGAAAACAAAATTTGATAATAAAGGAAATGCAATTAAATAAAGCAATTTACACATTAGTCCTGTTTCTGTTCATTTCTTGTAAAGGAGATGCACAAAATCAACATTCAGGAAAAAATGAAGAAAAAAAAGAAAGTAAAAGTATAGATTTCTTTAATAAAAAATTTGGAGATCCTCAATATTCATTAATTATTGACGAGTCAAACATTGCAGATCATCCATTAAGATCTTACTTAGATTGTAATCAGTTAGGATATTTTACAATCCATTATATTCCTAAGACCGAGGTATTACAAAACTTTTGGAAAAATATTTTTTTAAAAGATTACGATTTTAATAATATTAATTTAGAAAAGGATAATGTAAAGATCTCTAATTTATTAAAAAATAAAAGCGATAATTATAATATTTTTTCATACCAAATTGCAAAAGAGTATTTAGATGGAAATTGTACTGAGGAGAGTATATATGCTAAAAAAGAAAGTATAGCATATATATATATTTATAATTCTGCCAAAAAAAAATGGGAATTATTAAAAGATGTTAAATCAGAGGTGTTACCTCCTTATATTAATTCTGATTTTTTTAGAAATAACTTCCCTGAATATTTTAAATCAGGAATTATAAAAAAAACGCCAATCAATCAAATACAATCTTCAAACAAAAAAGAAAATAATCTTTGGCAAGGCACTTATAAATTAAATATAGATTATGGAAAATTAGATAATGTCTCAGAAATGTCAATAGACTATGATATAGAGATTACTAATGGGAAGTGTACTTTTTCAGGAATGGGATACAAAACCTACTTTACTGATTTATGCAAAATAGAAGAAAATGGAAATCAATTAACTCTAAAATATATAAAAGCAATCGATGGAGATGGCTTTTCTGACCATTCTAATCTTACTAATCTGGGTTCTATCATACATAAGGAGGGAAAATATTATTTAAAAAGCTCTATTGTAGCTGATAATAAATGGAATTATGATAAAGAGTTGTTGATGGTCAAGAAAGATTAAAGTTGATTTAAATTTTCTTAAAAATATACCTACGCAACGAGTATTAAATGTTTACGCTTTCAATCTTCTAGAGTTTCTACTTTTAATAAAAACAAAAAGGAAAATATTTATTTGCGTTTTTGAAAATCAAAAAAATGTGACAAGTTTAATATTAGACTATGCTATTTTATTCAGTGGTCTAGAATGAGAAGCTACATTTAACGAATGGATAAAATAGAGAACAGCCAAAGAATTGAAAGTTTATTTAAACCTATTAATGTAAATAAAGAAAACATGAATTTAAAAATCGGATATTTTTTAATAATATCTATTTTGAGTTGTGAGAAATCAAACAATATAAATGAATTAAAAAATAGGGTATCTACAACCAGCAAGAATTCAATCAAGAACTCTAGTGAATTTAAATTTTTGGTCTCGATGCTAGAAAGAGATAGTGATAATAGACCGTCAAAACTAAAAATTGAAATCACTAAAGATTCAAACCATATTCAAGATATTATATACAAACCAAATACCTGGGTTGCAATTAAAGATTCACTTGAGATTACTCAAATAGATTATTATAATAAAAATTTAAAAATACAAGAAGGAATAGAAGATTATCATGACTTCATTATTGCTGATTTTAATTTCGACAATCTTGAAGATTTTGCAATCTTATATGATTACGGAGGAAATGGCGGTCCTTCTTATTCATATTTCTTTCAAAATGACCAAGGACAGTTTATTGTAAATAAACAATTCCCTTTAAATGAGGGTAATTTCCCTAAAACTCTAGATAAAGTAAATAAAACAATAACACTTCGCAAACCTAGTGGCTGTTGTAAAATTAAAACAACGGTTTTTAAATTAAAAAAAGATAATAATTGGGAGATCCTTTCATCAAAAGAGGAGAATATGAATTGATTTTGATACAAGTCTTTTTAGAGTATTGCTAACTAAATACAATACTCAAGTCAGAAAAAATAAAACGAAATGAAAATAAAAATACACATACTCTTACTGACTTGCTTATTTTTTTTCTCCTGCGCTCAAGAAAACAAGAAAAGCGTTCATATTGAAAATCAAAAAATTTCAAGCAAATGGATAGGAAGCTTTAAATTTACCATAAATGAAACCGACAAAGATTGGAGAGCACATCAAGAGATACAATTAAAAATAACCGAAGATAGCATTGCATATTCGGCATCTGGTTTTCAAATTTATGATCTTTTTAGATTATCATCTGTAGAGAAAAATGGTAAACTATTTCTTCATTTTAGTGAGGCATTAGAAAATACAGAAAACAGTACACTTAAAGAAACTAAGGATTTTGGTTTTATAAGTCTTGACAATGGAAAATATATATGGAACTCTCCTTATTTAAATACCAGATTTTCGGAGCGGGGTCCTGAATTATATGTGCTAAAAAAAAATTAGAGATTCTTACTATTAAACCTTCCCAGTAAAAGTATGGACAGAGAAAAACTTTGGAACTTTAACTTTTGATAAGGTAACTTATAACTTTATTGACAAATTAAAATAGTTTTTGTAGCCCTCCTGTGGCAAGTACAATCTTAGTTTTAGAGTTTTAATCTTATAAATTGTAGAGGACAAAAAAAGAGAATATTATTTTAGCCAGGTCTGGGAGGAGAAGCTACATTTAACGAATGGATAGAATTATCGAAATTAAAATAACAAAAAAGTCATATCTAGTACTTATATGCCTATCTGCTATTTTTTCATGTAAAAATAGCAAAGCGTCTATTCCAGACAATAATGGTGGATTCTTTGAGAAAAGCACTGTTGCAGATACAATTACTTCAACAAAAAAAACTTCAACTTTAGTACAGAAATCTAATATTGATAAAAAATGGTATGGCATCTATAAAACTCGGTTAGATTATGGAAAAATTGGTGGAATGAATGTGGGATGGGATCTAGAAATCAATATAAATAGTGATAATATTACTGCATCAGGAAGTGGCTATCAAATTGGATTTAAGGACGAGGTAACTGCAATGGAGGAAGGAAATAAATTAATATTAAAATATAAAAAGAATCTTGATGGTTATACCCTTGGAGAAAATATGAACCCTGAATTTATATTGATAAAGGATAATCGTAATTTTTATATTCAATCCGAATGGATAGATTCCGATATTATTACAAAACCAGATAAAAATGGATTTAAAATTTCAAAAGAAAATTGAAGCGAGAAATCTAAACTCAACTCAACAATCAAAGACAATATACCGAAAACTCAATTCAATTAGCTGGAACTTAATATGAGAACGAGGGCTATCTACACAGGAAACCTTTCATAACGAAAATGAAAAATTTAATACTAATTTTATGCTTATCAAGCATGTTTTCTTGTAGCAAGGTGCAGGAAAAGACCAATACAAATACAACCTCAAAAGAATTTGGTTTAAATAAAGAGTGGAATGGAACTTATCATGCTGAGGCCATTAACAGAGACAATGCTAAAACAGCTTTTGATATTATTATAAAATCGTTGGACAATATTTCAGTTAATATTAATGAAGATGGAAATAAAGAAAGTTATTCTAATATCAAAGCTGAAATAATTAATAAAGATAAAATAAAAATCATCTATAATTCTTCATTTGAAAATGGTATGGGAACAATCTTTATCGAAAAATCTGATGATCAATTCTATATTTCTGGAAATCCTATATATTTTATCAATCCAGGAAATAATGAAATGCCTTTGACAAAACTACAATAAGAAAATGCTAAAATTCTTGGTAAGCTTTCTCTTTTTGACCTTTATCTAAAAGGTAGACTACCCTTTATATACTATGACGCATTATAAGAAATAGAAAGATTTAATCCTTAAAATAGTTTTCCACAAAGCAATGTGGATAACTCTTAAAACACCGCACAAACACCTACAAATAAAAGAAATAAACAAATTAAAAATTATAGATATTATCCACAATTACCCATCATTTTCATGAATTTTTATGGATAACTTCAGAATATCCTTAAAACAAAACATCCCCGGCGTTCTTCGAACGCCGGGGATGTTTGTACAATATATTTGCTTAAGCTTTTGCAGCCGGCACAAAAACTCTTTGAGATAATTCCTGATCAAAAAGATAGAGTGCAGATGGATTATCGCAAACCATCTTGATTTTTGTCACATACTGCGAAGCACTAGCCTCTTCTTCTACCTGTTCGTTGATGAACCACTGCATAAAAGATGTTGTTGCAAAATCACCTTCATCATTAGCATTTTTTACGATGTTGAAGATACTTCTTGTTACTTTTTTCTCGTGCTCCAATGCTTTTTCGAAAATATCAGTAGCATTTTCGAATTCATGAGGAGGTTTTGCAATTTCTCCGATGATGATCTCTCCGCCTACATCATTTAAAAAATCAAACATTTTATCCGCATGCATCAATTCTTCCTTGCTCTGAACTCTGAAATAGTTCGCAATACCATCAAGATCTTTTCCTGAAAACCAGGCAGACATTGAAAGGTAATATTGTGCTGCATATTGTTCGTGAGCTATCTGTTCGTTAATTAACGTTGCAATTTTTTCGCTGATCATAAGTATAAATTTATAGTCAAAAATAAGCAATAAAAGCCCGAAATCAAAAGTTTTAATGAAAATTAATACAAAAAGGACGGGTATTTCCCCGTCCTTCATACATTAAAAAATCAAAATTATGAACGCTTATTTTGCTTCCGGAGCCGCAGTATTCATAGGCTTTCTCATCATTTTTCTATCCTTCATGGCTGTCTTTCTCTGCTCCATTTTAGCATTTCTATCGGCCTGCCATTTATTATACTGATCAGAAGTCAGAATCTTCTTCATATCTGCATCCATCTGAGCTCTTTTAGCTTTCATATCCTCCATCTTGGCCTGTCTAGCCTCCTTGTTCTTGTCAAAGTCAGCTTTCATTTCAGACTTTCTCTTTTCATGAAGTGCTTTTATCTGAGCTACCTGCGACTGGTTCAGGTTAAGATCTTTCTGCATCTGATCCATATGCTCCTGTTGCTTTTGCTGCCTTTTTTGATGCATCTCTGCTCTTCTTGCCTGCTTGTCCTGTGGAGTTGTCGTTGTTTGTTGCGCCATTGCAAAACCTCCTATTCCAATAAATGCTATTGCTAAAACTAATTTTTTCATCTTAAAAAATATTTAATTAATTATTATATACCTTTTTGATTAATAGTTAAAAGATAAGTTAAAACAAACTATTCATAAAAAATGTTAAATTTTAATACTAAAATCATAAAGCGTAAAAATAAAAAGGACAGATCCTAAAATCCGCCCTTCACACCACTTAAATATAATATATGAAAATTATTATCTGCTTACTAATTTGCTTCTGAAGCCACCATTGTTGCTATTCTGTGGGCTCGAATTTGAACGTTCAGATCTGGAACCGCCATTGTTTCCTCTAAATCCTCCGTTGTTATTTTCTCTTCTCGGAGTATTTTCTCTTTTCACGTCATTATTTCCTCTGAAGCCTCCATTATTTCCAAGTCCGCCTCTGGTTCCGTTATTTTGAGAATTCCCTCTGAATCCGCCGCCGTTATTCCTTACTCCATTATTATCATTACGGAAACTGCCTGAATGCTCATACCTTCCTCCATTATCTGCCTGATTACGGAAACCTCCCGAAGAACTGCCATCTCTTACAGATCCTCTGAATCCGCTATTCGGTCTGTCACTCGTTCTGATTACATTGAAGGTTGGATTATCCATTCTTCTAAACCTTGACCTGTCTACCCTGTACACATTGATATTTACATTTCTGTATCTCGGCATTACTGCATATCTCGGTGCATAATACGTTCTTCTGTAATTCTGGAAATAGGCGATCGGATTTGTTCCGCGATAATAATTATTTTGGAAAACAACAAATACCCTTGGTCCCAAAATTCTTTGCAGGGCAAAAAATCTGTCATAATACCATCTGTCCGGATTATATCTGTAAAAATTATCCCATGTAGAAAAATTCACATACAGATTATTTAAACTTAAGATCTGATCCATCTGCCATCGGTCCAGCCTGTTTTCTCTAAAAAAGACATTCCAGTTGATATTGGTGATGCTGTTTCTGTAATCATTATAATATCCCTGATAATAATCGCCTGGATAATAATCCTGAGGATAGTTGTAATAATAATCATCCGGGAAATAATTTCTGTCATCTTCATCACTGTAACCTCCTCCATTCTGATAATATCCGTCATCTCCCCATCCGTTATTATTTGGATACTGCTGGGCGGAAGACAAAGCTGCCAGTCCCAAGGCAAATCCCAAAAGTATTTTTTTCATCTCTATAGTCGTTAATTGGTTAGTATATAGTAGAATATCTCCATTCTATCTTTTGGATATAAATAAAAAAAAGAAGTTAAATCCTAAGATCAAACTTCTTTTAAATTATAGTTAACCAATTGATAATCAAATGTTAAATTTACGCTCTTCCACTATCTTTTATCCAAGAGGCAATTTTTTTATTGAACATTTCCTTTTCTTTCAGATCCTCAAGCTTCAGATGCATCCTGTATCGCCAGTAATGTGGGAAAACTGCAGGATTATTGATTCTTTCATTGTCCATATTCGGGTTGGTAAGCTCCGGATCCGTTGCCAGGAACTCTTGAATCGGGAAAATGGCCAGCATCGCATCATTATAAAGATGTTGCTTCATAATAATTTCAGCAAGATGAGAATTCATTTCCTCAGGAGCTTTTCCATACTGGATCAGCTGCTGGTTAAAATATTTCTGTGTCAATGCCGGATCTTCCTTCCACCACTGTCTCAGCGTAGAACTGTCATGGGAAGAAGCCGTAACCACATTCATATAATCCGCATTTTTAGGATTGTAAAACGGAATATTATCTGACGGCATACGCTGTACTTTCAACGCAATAATAGCCAGTTCATCCATCGCCACTGGTACGCATGCGGGAACCATTCCCAGGTCTTCACCACAGATCAGCATTTTTGTAGCATTCAGAATAACCGGCAGCTTTTCCATCGCTTTCTCATACCACAGATGATCCTGTCTTCTGAAGAAATAATCATGGTACAGCTCATAAATCGCCTTCCTTTCCCATTCTGAAAGATAGGTATAGGAATCGGTATTGTACACATTAAACCTTGGATGATACACTGTTTCACCGTTTCTTTCCTCGGTAAGGAACAAAACATTAGCACATAAAGAGATCAGCTTTTTTTCTATAGAGCCTTTCGGGTTCTTTTTGAAAAATTCTGCCAGCTTTCTCTGGGTATCAAATTCTTCTTTGAATGAGTATGTACCGTCATTGTTGCTGTTAATAAATTCAAAAACTTTACTACTGTCTTCCCCAAAATATTCCCACAAGATTCTTTCATTGATGAAAGGCTTACAATATCTGTTGAACTCAAAAGGAATATGTCTAGCTTTAAACTCATTAAGAACAATTGGAACCGCGGGATAAAAATACCCTAAAATCCCCTGTGTAGCAGAAATCGGCATCCTCCAGATTCTGAAAAAACCTAAAATATGATCGATTCTCATGGCATCGAAATACTGCTCAAGCGCTTTAAACCTGTTTTTCCACCAACGGTAATCATCTTCCTTCATCGCTTCCCAATTGTATGTCGGGAATTCCCAGTTCTGTCCCAGCTCTGTAAACTGGTCCGGCGGTGCTCCGGCCTGGAAATCCATTCCGAAAAGCTCAGGTTCCGTCCACGCTTCAACAGAATATCTGTAAATACCGATCGGAAGATCTCCTTTCAAGGACACTCCTAAGCTGTGGGTATAATCTACGGCATCTTTCAGCTGTAAATGAAGCTGATACTGCACCCAGGCATGAAGCATGGAAGCATCATAATCTTTACTTTTTGTAGTGAAAAACTGTGAAATTTTTCCTGCAATATATTTTTTATGGGTTTTCCAGTCGTTGAAATTCGGAGTTTTATATTTGTCTCTAAGCACACAGAATGCGGCGTAAGGAGTCAGCCAGTAATCGTTGTCTTTTATAAATTTCTTAAAGTTCCTATCCTTATAGATTTTCTCTTTCTCTGTAGTGAAAACCGCTGTTAAAAACTTCCATTTGCCTTTGATCATTTTTTCATAATCAACCAAGCCAAGAGCGTTTAATTCTTCTTTTTCAGACTGATATTCAGAAACTAATTCTTCCGGTAAAGCGAAATCAAGATTTTCTACGGAAATATACTGCGGATGTAATGCATAAACAGAAACAGCTGCGTAAGGATAAGAATCTGTCCAGGAATAATTGGCTGTAGTATCATTAATTGGAAGGATCTGGATAATCCCCAAGTTGGTTTCCTTCGTCCAATCGGCTAATTTTTTAAGATCGGCAAATTCTCCTACTCCAAAACCATTCTCGCTTCTTAAAGAAAATACAGGAACTGCCACACCAGCATCATGATACATATGATAAGACTTGAATTTAAAATAATGGCTGGAAACAATCTGCAGCACATCTTTAAGCTGATTGGCGACAGTGAACCTATTTTCACCAGTCTCAACATCTATAATTTTTCCTTCTTTTTTGCTGTAGAGGCAATACTTAAACTGGATAAACTCATTTTCAGGAATTTCAACGGAAGCTTCCCAGATTCCAAAATCAGTCTGTGAAAGATGGATTACTTTTTCATAATTCCAGTTTCCTAAAGATGCTGTATTGCCAAACAATACAATTTTCCAGTCCGGATTGTAAACAGGAGCTTCGATCCTGAATAAATGGGTGTGCTTTTTTAAAACCACTGCTTTTTCGGGAACAAACTGATTAAGCTTATTATAAAGAATTTTATTGTTTAAATAATTCTCTGGGAAATTCTTATTATTCCATTCATCAAAAATAATAAACTCTTTGTAGTTATGAGGGAAATTAAGATTATGCAGCACAAATTCCTCTCTAAGAATATTGCCTTTTTCATCGGTAAGCTGATATTTATATGAGATTGATTTTGAGAAATAATCTACTTCACATTTCCAGATGCCGTTTTCTGAATAAAGCAGGATATGAGTTTGGACAACAGCACCTTCCTCATCCACAATCAGGAGCTGCAGATTCTGTCCGGCCTTTGCATTATATCCTACATTAAAGTATAGCTTCATCTATATTTTTTTATAAAAATACATTTTAATATCGAAAAACAAAACTTATTGAAGATCAAATAATCATTAAAAAAACCTTTTCAAAATAACTTGAAAAGGCTTTATAATTTATTAGAGTTAGAGGAATTTATATCAATAATCTAAGCTGTTATTCTATAACAATAATTTTTTTACTTAATATTGATTTTCCCGATTCATTTGTAATGCTTACAATATAAGCTCCATTGACTAAATTTTTGAGATACACCTGCTGATTGAGTGAACCGTCTTTCACAGACAGATTCTGTTCCATCACATTTTTCCCGGAAATATCAAAAACACTAAGCTTTAAATTTCCTTTTACAGCTTTATCATTTACATTAACGTTGATAAAATGTTCATCTACTCTAGTCGGATAAATATCAATATTAGCCAATGTATTTACTGAAGAAGTTCTGTCATTGGCAAAATATCTGCTGGCAAGATCATAAATATGAGGCTTTTCTCCTCCGGGAAGAGCTTTTGCCTGAAGAGTCAGCAGGTCTACTTCATATAAGCTGTCTCCTTTAGCACTTGCAATGATTACTTTTCCTTTGGCATTAACAGCAGATCCGTTCACAGAATAATTTTCAGGAATACCGGAAATCTTACCCACAAATTTTGCCTTCAGTTCTTTTGTTGTTACTTTAAAAACATTTCCTGAAGCCGAAAAAATATAAAAGTTATTTTCAGCATCCACTATCATGTCGCCTCCGAAACCTGTTTCCATTGCTGTGAATGAATTTTTCCCATTGGAAGCATCATCTTTAATAATCCCAAGGTCACTGACTGTGTACTGACTTCCTTTTCTGCTGATCTGAAGCAGCTGTGTTCCTGCGTTGTTAAGAGCATAAATATTTCCGTCATATCCCGTAGCCATTCTTGTGATATGGGAATTGATATCACAGGATGTTACTCTTGCCACAGTATTCTCCACCAGAGTAATTTCTTTAGTTTTAGCATTTAAAACATAAATATTGGAGGAAAACATCGGCATATACACCAGATTGTTATTGGATGGATCATAGGCCAGAGCCGCCATGGTAACTGCCTGAGAATGACTGTAAGAATTCTTATCCTCAGACACCTGACCTTTCCTTTCCTGAGAAAATACTTTTGCCCTAGCATCAGCTGAGAACAGTTTTTCTCCGGAAGTACCGTTGACCGCATCCATCACACGGAAATCACTGAAAACAATACTGGAAGTATCCTTTCCTGCGATTGCAAAAAAATTCTGCTGTGCCTGAACATTAGCACTTAGCACAAACAGGAAAAGAGGGAATAAATGTTTTTTCATACAATGTAGAATTTAGATTCATAATCATTTTAGTATAACTAAGTTACACAATTAAATCATTGAATCATAAAAAAATACAAGTATTCACATAACATTTATAATCATTCAATATAAACGTTGAAATTATGATAATTTCAATTTTTAAACACGAATTCTACAAATATTTCCACAAATCTCGCTACTTAATGTCCCGTATATTGGTGTCTTTTGTGAATCAGTAAGGCAAAATCATTGGTCTCACAACAAAAAAACTCCCGCTGATTATACGGATTACAACAGATTGTATAAGATGATCTGTAGAATCCACGCCATCAGCGGGAGCGGTATGATTTATTTTGAGATTTAATTCAGAACGTAACTTGTTCCGTCTCTTCCGTCTTTCAGTTCAAT
Source organism: Chryseobacterium antibioticum (assembly GCF_012927325.1). Lineage (GTDB taxonomy): Bacteria > Bacteroidota > Bacteroidia > Flavobacteriales > Weeksellaceae > Chryseobacterium > Chryseobacterium antibioticum. Next base: position 122,065 of record NZ_JABBGI010000012.1, read on the forward strand.
GCCTTCAGCAAGCAGTTTATCTCTGATCTGATCTGAAAGGTCAAAGTTTTTTGATTTTCTAGCCTGATTTCTCAGTTCAATTAAAACTTTTAAAGTCTGATCAAGTTTCTCGTTATTGTTTTCTTCAATATTCTGAAGTCCTAAAACATCAAATACAAATGCGTTCAACATTGACTTTAAATCTTCAAGATCCTCAGCAGAGATCGTCTCTTTCTCATCATTTAAAGCGAAAATATATTTTACCGCTTCAAATAAATGAGCGATCAGAACCGGAGAATTGAAATCATCGGTTAAAGCATCATAAGCTTTGTTTTTCCACTCTTTAAGATCAAAGCCAGATTGTTTTTCGTTATCCGGAGTGATAGAGTTCAATACTTTAATGGCTTCCATTAATCTGATAAAACCTTTTTCGCTCGCAATCATCGCATCATTGGAAATATCCAGCACACTTCTGTAGTGTGCCTGCAGGAAGCAAAAACGCACGATGGTAGGATGGAAAGGTTTTTCAAAGAAGTCGTTTTCTCCAGTCACCAACTGCATCGGAAGAATATAGTTCCCTGTAGATTTACTCATACGCTGGGCATTCATCGTTAGCATATTGGCGTGCATCCAGTAATTAACCGGAGCGGTATCATTGCAAGCTTTTCCTTGTGCAATTTCACATTCGTGGTGTGGGAATTTCAAGTCCATTCCGCCACCGTGGATGTCAAATTTTTCACCTAAATATTTCGTGCTCATAGCAGTACATTCCAGGTGCCATCCCGGAAAACCTTCGCCCCAAGGGGAATTCCATCTCATGATATGCGCAGGAGATGCTTTTTTCCATAAGGCAAAATCTTGTGGGTTTTTCTTTTCACCCTGTCCGTCAAGATCACGGGTATTGGCAAAAAGCTCTTCTATATTACGTTTTGAAAGTTCACCATAATTCAGTCCTCTCCTATTGTATTCAAGAACATCAAAATAAACAGAACCGTTGCTTTCGTAAGCGAAACCTCTTTCGATAAGCTTTTGGGTTAGCTCGATCTGTTCTACAATGTGACCAGTCGCCGTTGGTTCAATATTGGGAGGAAGTAGATTGAACATTTCCAGTACTTTATGAAAATCCACCGTATATTTCTGTACGATTTCCATAGGTTCAAGCTTTTCCAGACGGGTCTGCTTTACGAACCTGTCGTTTTCTACATTTCCATCATCTGTAAGGTGGCCTGCATCGGTGATGTTTCTTACATATCTTACTTTATACCCTAAATGGATCAGAGTACGGTAGATAAAATCAAAGGAAAGGAAGGTTCTTACATTTCCCAAATGCACATTGCTGTACACGGTAGGTCCGCAGACATACATTCCAACGTTTCCTTCTAAAATGGGTTTAAATATTTCTTTTTCTGCTGTGAGAGAGTTATATAATTTTAATTGCATTTTTTTAAATTAAAAGATTCAATGATTAAAGAATTTAAAAATTAGTTAAAATAATTCTATCCACAACAAATAATTGTCGTGAGAAAAATTTTATTGGACACTTTTTTAAATATTACCATTATTAAATTGCTTTTAAGTGATACTGCAGATGATCGATATAATCCTGGATAATATATTCCAGTGTGAATGCCTGAGGAACCGTTTTTGTGGTGTCACAGGTTCTTTGCAGAGCTTCGTCCGGAATATTTTCTACGGTATGAACAATCTGAAGATTCAGCGATTTCCAAAGACCGATGACCTCTGAAAACGGAACATTCTGATAATTCTGCGCCTTCACCCAAAAATCCTGATCATATACAATATTATCATTTTCTTTATACTGAGTCACTACAAATCTTCTAATATTCGTCAGTGCACTATCGCAAAGATGCCCTAAAATTTCTTTTTTAGACCATTTTTCAGACGAAATTTTATACGCCCATTCTTCCTCAGAAATGGTTTCAAATCTCTGAAGTTCGGCATCCACAATATTTTTAAGAATCTGGTAGTTCATCTGTTTACTAATAATCAAGTTTAGCATGGCTTCCTACATAATGCAGGAATTCCTGTCTGGTGATAGGATTGGTTCTGAAAATACCACTCAATTCTGCCGTGATGGTAGAACTTGCGGTATCTTTTATTCCTCTGCAGTTAACGCATAAATGTTTTGCATCAATAATACAGGCCACATCTTTAGTGCCCAATGCCTCTTTCAAAGCATCTACGATCTGCATCGTCAGTCTTTCCTGAACCTGCGGTCTTTTTGCATAATAATCCACAATCCTGTTGATCTTGGAAAGACCAATCACTTCCCCGTTTGAAATATAGGCAACGTGGGCTCTTCCGATAATCGGCAGAAAGTGGTGTTCACAGAATGAATATACGGTAATATCCTTTTCCACCAACATCTGGCGGTATTTGTATTTATTGGAAAACGTGGAAATTCCCGGTTTGTTTTCAGGAAGAAGTCCTCCAAAAATTTCATTCACATACATTTTGGCAACACGCATCGGTGAATCCTTCAAAGAATCATCCGTCATATCCATCCCCAGTGTTTCCATAATCTCACCGAAAAGTTCGGTGATTTTTTCTATTTTTTCCTGTGGCGATTTATCAAATGCATCTTTCCTAATAGGCGTATGTTCTTTTCCAGTGAAAATATCATCGTCGTTATCGGTAAAATCAACCATTTTTATTTAATTTGCAACAAAAATACGGATAAAATCTGTTCATCGATTTCAATTTGGACGAAAAACATTATCCATTCTCAACTTAGCCTATGATTATTGTCGAAGAAGTACAGACCGAAAACCAGAAAAAGAAATTTTTAGAATTTCCCGCCCAGCTTTACCAGCACGACAAAAACTATATAAGACCCCGAAATCAGGACATCGAAGAGATCTTTGATCCTGAAAAAAATAAATCTTTCCAGGAAGGAGAATGTGCAAGGTTCTTATTTAAAAATAAACAGAATGAGACGGTAGGAAAAGTGGCCGTTTTCATCTCTCCTCTTTATGAGCAGAAACAGCCGACAGGAGGCATTGGATTTTTCGACTGTATCCATGATCAGACAACAGCCGATTTTATTTTTGACCATTGCAAAACGTGGCTTCAGAAAAGAGGGATGGAAGCAATGGACGGCCCGATCAATTTCGGGGAACGGGATAAATTCTGGGGACTTTTAACGGAAGGGTTCGCTGAACCTCTGTTTGGAATGAATTATAATTTTCCCTACTACAAAGAACTTTTTGAAAACTATGGCTTCAGGATGTATTTTGAGCAACTCTGTTTTTCACGACCTATTTTCGCTGATGTTTCCAGGATTTTTACACTGATGCATACCAAGCACAGCCGAAATCCCGCGATCTCCGCAAGGCCGATGAAAAAGAATGATCTACCGAAATTCGCAAAAGATTTTACAGAAATTTATAATCAGGCCTGGGCATGTCACGGAGAAGGTAAGCAACTGGAAGAAGCAAAGGTTCTGAAAATGTTCAAAACGATGAGACCCATCATCAATGAACATATTTCCTGGTTCGTGTATGAAAATGAAAAGCCTATTGCGATGTGGATGAATCTTCCGGATGTAAACCAGTGGTTCAAATATCTGAACGGCCGATTTGGAATTGTGGAAAAGCTAAAATTTTTGTGGATAAAACAATTCACCAAGAATGAAAAAATGGTAGGCCTTGTTTTCGGTGTGGTTCCGGAATGGCAAAAGAAAGGGATTGACGGCTACATGATCTGGGAAGGAACGCAGCATTTGAGAAAACATACGGATTTCAAAACAACGGAGCTTCAGTGGATTGGAGATTTTAATCCTAAAATGATAAAAATAGCAGAGAGTCTTGATACAACTGTTACTAGAAAACTGGCTACGTATCGGTATTTATTTGACCGCGATAAAGAATTTGAAAGACATCCTATCCTTTAAATAAAAAACCCTGCCGTTTATTCAACAGCAGGGCTCCTTTCATTAGACACTCTATTAGAATAGCTCTCCAGCTACTTTTTTTATATTGTCGCTTTTCCCCATGGAGTAAAAGTGCATCACAGGAACTCCAAAATCAAGCAGTTCCCTGCATTGGGTAATGGCCCATTCTATTCCTATCTGTTTTACAGCTTCATTATTCTTGGCTTTTTCCACTTCGTTGATCAGTTCTTCGGGAAGATCGATCTTGAATATCTGTGGTAGAATTTTTAAATGCTTTTTTGTGGCAATGGGTTTAATACCTGGAATGATAGGTACTGTAATTCCCATTTCTCTGGCTTTTGTCACAAATTCAATAAATCTTTTATTGTCAAAAAACATCTGGGTAACGATATAATCTGCTCCGGCATCTACTTTTTGTTTCAACCATTTCAGATCATAATTCATAGAAGGCGCTTCCATATGCTTTTCAGGATAACCTGCTACTCCGACACAAAATTTATTGAGCTCGTCACAGGCTAGCTCATCATTATGAAGGTATTTCCCTCTCCCTAAATCATTGATCTGATGAACAAGATCCATGGCACTGGTGTGACCTCCCGGTGTAGGTTCAAAGTACTGATGTCCTTTCATAGCATCGCCTCTCAAAGCCATGATGTTATCTATTCCGAGGTACATACAGTCTACCAACAGATATTCTGTTTCTTCTTTGGTGAAACCTCCGCAAAGAAGGTGTGGAACGGTATCTACATTATATTTATGCTGGATCGCGGCACAAATCCCTAAGGTTCCGGGACGCATTCTTGTGATACGGCGTTCCATGAGCCCGTTCCCTTTATCAAGATAAATATATTCTTCTCTGGACGTAGTGACATCAATAAAAGGAGGCTTAAACTCCATCAGCGGATCTATGTTGGTGTACAGATCTTCGATTCCAATTCCCTTCTGGGGTGGAACCACTTCCAGGGAGAATAAGGTTTTCCCGTTTGCGTTCTTAATGTGTTCAGTGATCTTCATTTTATAGTTTAGTTATTTTCTTTGTTGATGGTAGCTAGTTTATGAGTTATCGGTTAGTCATCAAATGGTGGTACCGCAACCCTTAACTTTTTTAAGCTAAATTTGGGGATAACCACCTTCTTGCTTCATCAATTGAGCAACCTCTTCTTTCTGCATAATCTTTAAGCTGATCTTCCGTAATTTTTCCGAGACCGAAATATTTCGCATGCGGGCTTCCGAAATAATATCCGGAAACGGCTGCCGTAGGAAACATCGCAAGGCTTTCGGTAAGGAAAACGCCTGTATTTTCTTCTACTTTTAAAAGATCCCAGATGGTTTTCTTTTCCAAATGGTCCGGGCAGGCAGGGTACCCTGGCGCAGGACGGACTCCTTTATATTTTTCTGCGATCAAATCTTCATTGCTCAGACTTTCCTGGTTGGCATAACCCCAATATTCTGTTCTTACTTTTTTATGCAAAAATTCAGCGTAGGCCTCTGCGAATCTGTCTGCAAGAGCTTTTACCATGATCGCATTATAATCGTCATTGGCTTTTTCATATTCATCCGAAAGTTCATCTGTTCCGAATCCGGTACAGACACAAAAAGCCCCAACATAATCAGTTTTCCCTGAACTCTGAGGTGCAATGAAGTCACTTAATGCCAGATATTCTTTCCCTTTGGAACGTTGTGCCTGCTGTCTTAAAGTCAGGAACCGGGCCTGTTCTTCATTATTTTCGTTAAATATTAAAATGTCATCCGTTTCATTGGAATTGGCTTTAAAAATCCCAAAGATGGCTTTTGCCTTCAGTAATTTTTCATCAAGAATTCTCTTTAAAATAACCTGTGCATCCTTAAACAATTCTTTAGCCTGAACTCCTACCACCTCATCTTCCAGAATATCCGGATATTTACCGTGAAGATCCCAGCTTCTGAAGAACGGAGACCAGTCGATAAAAGGAAGCAATTCGTTCAAATCCTGATCTTCCAGTACGGTTACACCTAAATTATTCGGCGTAAAGATCTCTTCATTTTCCCAGTCGATACTGAAATGACTTTTTCTTGCTTCTTCAATGGACACATAGTCTTTATCAACCTGTCTGTTTAAGAATTTTTCTCTGAAATCAGAATAATCACTTTTTAAATCATCCACATATTCTTTATTTCTGTCCCCCAATAAGGAACTCACAACATTTACCGCTCTAGACGCATCATTAACGTGAACTACAGCATTTTTATATTTTAAATCTATTTTCACAGCGGTATGTGCTTTTGAAGTAGTAGCACCACCGATCAATAAAGGAAAATTGAGATTTTGTCTTTCTAATTCTGAAGCGATGTATACCATTTCATCAAGACTTGGTGTAATCAGTCCGCTCAAACCGATCACATCAACCTTATGTTCTATGGCAGCCTGAATAATTTTTTCTGCTGGAACCATTACTCCAAGATCAACGATTTCATAATTATTACAACCCAAAACAACACTCACAATATTTTTTCCGATATCGTGAACATCACCTTTTACGGTAGCCATCAGAATTTTTCCATTGGCGGGTCTTGATCCGTCTTTTTCATCTTCAATGAAGGGTTGAAGGTAAGCCACTGCTTTTTTCATGACCCTCGCAGATTTTACCACTTGTGGAAGGAACATTTTTCCGCTTCCGAAAAGATCTCCTACAACACCCATTCCGGTCATCAGATTAATTTCAATGACATGAAGTGGCTTTGCAGCAACCTGTCTGGCTTCCTCTACATCTTCTTCTATAAAACGGTCGATTCCTTTTACTAAAGAATGTGTAATTCTCTCCTGTAGGGGCCTGGTTCGCCATTCAAGTTCTTCGACTATTTCTTTTTTAACAGATTTATTCTTTTCAGAATAATCTAAAAGTCTTTCTGTAGCATCTTCTCTCTTGTCAAGGATCACATCTTCTACAAGGCCCAGAAGTTCTTTGTTGATCTCGTCATACACCTCCAACATGGAAGGGTTTACGATTCCGATATTCATCCCGGCCTGAATGGCATGGTAAAGAAATACAGAATGCATCGCTTCTCTTACGGTATCATTTCCACGGAATGAGAAGGAAACATTGCTTACTCCTCCACTCACCGATGCGTAAGGAAGGTTTTGTCTTACCCATCTTGTCGCTTCAATGAAATCAATGGCATTTCTTCTGTGCTCATCCATTCCTGTCGCCACAGGGAAGATATTTAAGTCGAAAATGATATCTTCTGCAGGAAAACCAATTTGATTAACCAAAATATCATAGGATCGTTTGGAAATCTCTAGTCTTCTATCAAAATTGTCTGCCTGGCCTGCTTCATCAAAGGCCATTACGATCACTGCAGCACCGTATCTTTTGACGGCTTTTGCCTGTTTGATAAATTCTTCTTCCCCTCCTTTTAAGCTAATGGAGTTCACCACACATTTCCCCTGTGCGACCTGAAGTCCAGCTTCCAGGATCTCCCATTTGGAAGAGTCTATCATGACCGGAATTCTTGCGATATCCGGCTCTGAAGCTATTAAATTCAGGAATTTGATCATCGATGCTTTTCCATCGATCAATCCGTCATCAAAATTGACATCAAGGATCTGGGCACCTCCATCTACCTGATTCCGGGCAATATCGAGTGCTTCAGAGAATTTCTCCTCTTTTATCAGTCTTAAAAACTTTTTGGAACCGGCAACATTAGTCCTTTCACCAACATTGATGAAATTACTTTCCGGTGTTATGATAAGAGGCTCAAGGCCTGATAATCTTAAATATTTCATTAATTTTTTATTCTGCTAAATTATAATAGGCACTGTCCGCATTCGGTCTCGGCAGATCTATAGCTCTGCTTAAAGTTGTCAACAACGGAAACGTTTTATAAGCCAGCTTCTATTTGTTGTTTTAATTAAAAACTACCTGATCACACAAATTCTTTTGCTTTTCTTGGCGGATATTGCGCCACCAAATCCGAAATTGCTTTGATATGATCGGGAGTTGTACCACAGCATCCGCCAATAATATTGATCAATTTTTTCTCAACATATTCCTTGATCTGTCTTGCCATATCTTCCGGCGTCTCGTCATATTTCCCGAAAGCATTGGGAAGTCCGGCATTTGGATAAGCAGACACATAGAATTCTGAGTTATGGGCCAAAGTTTCCAGATATGGCGTGAGCTGATCTGCCCCTAAAGCACAGTTAAATCCTACGCTTAATAAGTTCAGGTGGGAAATTGAGATCAGGAACGCTTCGGCAGTTTGCCCGCTTAATGTTCTTCCAGAAGCATCTGTAATCGTCCCGGAAACCATGATTGGAATTTCTATATTTCTTTCTTCCTGAAGTTCATCAATGGCAAACAATGCTGCTTTAGCATTCAGGGTATCGAAAATGGTTTCTACCAAAAGGATATCTGAACCTCCATCCAGCAAAGCTTCACATTGCTGTTTGTATGCTACTCTTAATTCTTCAAAAGTGATGGCTCTGTAGCCGGGATCGTTAACATCCGGACTTAAACTCGCCGTTCTGTTGGTAGGTCCTATGGAGCCAGCCACAAACCTTGGCTTATCAGGATTTTGAGCGGTAAATTCATCACAAACTTTTCTGGCAATTTTCGCTGATTCATAGTTCAGTTCATATACCAATTCTTCCATGTGGTAGTCTGCCATCGCAATGGTAGTTCCCGAGAATGTGTTGGTTTCTATGATATCTGCTCCGGCCTCAAGGTACTTTCTATGAACTTCTTCGATGGCCTGAGGCTGGGTCAGCGAAAGCAGGTCATTATTACCCTTCACAGAATGTTCCCAGTCTTTGAAACGTTCTCCACGATAGTCTTCTTCCTCGAATTTATAACGCTGAAGCATGGTTCCCATAGCGCCATCCAGAACGAGAATTCTCTTTTCAAGTTGAGCATTAAGAGATAAAAGTTGAGCGTCTTGTCTACTATTTTTCATGTTCTATTTTCTTATAATAATTGGTAAATCCGCTGATTAGCTTTTTACATAAAAGGATTTTTGAGGTTACCTTCTCAAAATCCTTCTTAGAGATATAGTTCTGGTCTAAGGAACCATAAAGCTGAGTTTCCAATTCATACAAAGATCCTCCTGCAATATGCAGAAACTGCAATGTATCTTCTGAGGTCTGGCTTTTGCATCCTTCAGCAATATTTGATGGCACTGAAGTAACGGCTCTTCTGATATGGCCGGTCAAATCAGACCATTCTTTCTTGGGATTCTTTTGGATGAAACTGTCTAACAGAACCACCAATTTTCTCCCTTCATTCCAAACCTCAAGTTGTGTATAATCTCTGCTCATAGGTATAAACTTTAACTATTAATTCTCAATTAATCTAAAGCCTGCTTCAGATCAGCAATGATATCATCTATATGTTCCAAACCTACTGAACAGCGTACAAGCCCTGCCGTAATTCCTACTTCGTTTCTTTCTTCCTCAGTCAGTTTTGAATGGGTCGTTGATGCAGGATGTGTTACGATAGTTCTTGTATCTCCCAAATTGGCAGAAAGTGAACACATTTTTATTTTATCCAGGAAATTTCTTCCGCCCTCTATTCCACCTTTGATTTCGAATGCAACAATGTTACCTCCCAATTTCATTTGCTTTTTTGCTACTTCATAGCTCGGATGGGATTTTAAGAACGGATATTTAGTCAGCTCTACATTTGGGTGACTTTCTAAAAACTCTGCAACCTTCAATGCATTCTCACAATGCTTTTCTACACGGATAGCCAATGTCTCCAGACTTTTCGACAATACCCATGCGTTGAAAGGTGACATAGCAGGTCCCGTATTTCTTGCAAAAAGATAGATTTCTCTGATCAGATCTGCTTTTCCTACGGCTACGCCTCCTAATACCCTGCCCTGTCCGTCAATAAGTTTCGTGGCAGAATGTACAACAACATCTGCACCATATTTAATAGGTTGCTGTAAGTAAGGTGTTGCAAAACAGTTGTCTACAACAAATATCAGATTGTGTTTTTTCGCAATTTTTCCAAAAAATTCAAGATCCAGAATTTCAATAGCCGGATTGGTCGGCGTTTCAAGGTATAAGATTTTGGTATTAGGTTTAATGTATTGTTCAACGTTTTCCGCATCTTCGGCTTTGAAATAAGTCGTTTCAATATTCCATTTCGGGAAATACTTCGTAAACAAAGTATGGGTAGATCCGAAAACTGACTGGCAGCTTACGATATGGTCGCCCGCATCCAGTAAAGTTGCAAATGTGGAATAAATAGCCGCCATTCCGGTTGCAAATGCATATCCTGCTTCGGCACCTTCCATTTTAGCGATCTTATCTGTGAATTCAGTCACATTCGGATTTGAAAAACGGCTGTACAGGTTTTTAGATTTTTCTTCAGCAAAGCTCGCTCTCATATCTTCTGCATCCTGAAAAATAAAACTGGATGTAAGATATAGCGGTGTAGAATGTTCGTCAAACTGGGTTCTTTCAGTTTGAGTTCTTATTGCGGAGGTTTCAAAATTTTCCATAATATATTTTAATTTACCAATATAACAGTGTATCAATGGAACAATGAAATTTTTCGTTTCGTTCAGATGTAATAGTCATTGGTAAATTGTTAGATTGTTAGATTGTTAGATTGTTACACTAATTTACTTTGTTTCACTTACTCTTAAAATATCACCGAAAACTCCTCTTGCCGTTACCTGAGCTCCGGCACCGGCTCCCATGATTACAATTGGGTTTTCTCCATAGCTTTCTGTATAAATCTCAAAGATAGAATCTGACCCTTTAAGCTGTCCTAAAGCAGAACTTCCCGGTACAGAAATCAATTTCACATCAAGCTGACCTTTATCTTTCTGAAGGTCTCCGTGAAGGTCTCCTACATAACGAAGAACGTGTCCAGGCTCTTGTCCTTCTTTGATTTTCTGGTATTCTTCATCCAGCTCATCAAGCCTTGAGATAAATTCATTTTTATCTACTGATAAAAGATTTTCCGGAATTAAATTTTGGATGTCGATATCCTGGAATTCATTGATCAGATCTAATTCTCTGGCCAGAATCAACAGTTTTCTTGCCACATCATTTCCTGAAAGGTCTTCACGAGGATCAGGTTCTGTATATCCTTTTTCCATTGCTTCTCCGATGATGGTTGAAAACTTATCGTTTCTCACAGAGAAATTATTAAAGATATAGCTCAATGAACCGGAGAATACACCTTTGATCCTTGTGATATTTTCTCCTGAAAGATGTAATAATTTTATGGTATCAATTAATGGAAGCCCCGCCCCGACATTGGTTTCATACAGATACCGTCTGTTGTTTTTACTCAACGTATATCTTAGTTTACGGTATTCCTCGATGGGAAGTGTATTGAAAATTTTGTTGGAAGAAACCAGGTCAAACCCATTTTCAGCCAGGGCGTGATAGTTTTTCACAAAATCTTTGCTCGCTGTATTATCTACGACGATCAGGTTTTCCAGCTGATTTTCTTTGGAGAAGTTGATCAGTTCTTCAACGTTTGATGGATGTTGTGCTGTTAAAATCTCATCATTCCAATCTGCATTAAAGCCTTTTTTATTGAAAGCAATTTTTCTGGAATTGGCTACTGCAACCACTTTAAGATCGATTTTTTTACGTCTTCTGATTTCTTCAGAAGATTGTAACACCTGTTCTATTAAAGTTTTTCCCACGTTTCCATGACCGATAATCGCCAAATGAACGGTTTTTGGCTTTTTGAAAATTTCGGATTCAATAACATTCTTAGTTTTCTCATCTTGAGACGAGGTCACTACGATATTGACTCGGTTTTCACCTGCAACCTGATTTAAAAGAAGAGGGAAAACATTATTTCTCGCCAGCTCTGCCAAAACTTTATTGAAATCTTCCGCTACAAATCCAAGTACGGAAACATTATTGATGCTATAGATCTGTGAAACTTTTCCTGATTTTCTTTCTTCTTCAAATTCATCAATCAGACAGGTTACTGCTTTTTCGGCATCAGCCTCATTAACCAGAATAGAAAGCCCATTTTCAATGGCCTGCTGGGAGATCACCCCTACACTGATTCGCGCTAAGGTAAGCGCCTTAAAAATTCTCCCGTCGATCCCGATTTCACCCAGGAAATCTTCTCCTTCAAATTTGATGATTGATCTGTTTTTTAAAAACTTGATTTCGTTCGCATTTCTCATCTGTTCCTAATTTTTTGTTTGTCATTGTCAGATAAAATTTCGCTTTCGCGCCATTCCATTCTAAAAATATTATGTATGATATTATTTAATTGTTCGTATTCCATTAAGAAGGCATCATGCCCGTGAATTGACTGTATTTCATGATAGAAAACATCTTTCTTTTTCTCTTTCAGGTGCTCAAAGCACATTCGGATTTCCGAAGCTGGAAAGAATAAATCGGTATCTACAGCGATCAGGTGCATTCGTGCTCCTATTTTTTCCAATTGATCTTCGTCCGTATTGATATTCATCAGCAGGTGATTCATCAGCTTATATGAACTCAAACTAAATCTTTCGTTTAATGAATTCCCGTGATAAACGAGCCAATCTTCTGACTCTAACCGCTGATTTTCATGATGATATCTGTTTTTAAACCTGTTGTTTAAGGACTGTGGAGTCCTGTAACACAGCATAGCGTGAATTCTTGCCTTCTGCAAAGGTTCATCGTTTCCGTTCAGCAGAAATTTCTGAACCAGACACTGTGCGTGAAGCCAGTCATGAGTTTTAAGATCGCAGGCGATAGGTATAAATATCTCCGCAAGTTGAGGCTGCTTGGCAAGCATTTCCCATGCAATTCCTCCTCCGAGAGAACCTCCAATAATGGCATATAAGTTTTTGATATGTAAAGCTTCAAGACCTTTCAAAAATATTTCTGCAATATCTGAAGGGGTGAAGTCTTCGTATTCGTCAATTAAAAAATGATCATATCCGTTTCCGGGAATATTGAAACAGAGAACTGTGTATGTATTCGTATCGATCGTCTGATTTTCACCGATCAATTGTTTCCACCATCCTTTTTCTCCGGAAACATTCGAATTTCCGGTCAACGCATGATTGACCAATATAATGGGTGCTGTAAACAGGTCTTTCCCGAAGATTTGATAGGTCAACGGGATATGGTATTCCTTTTGGGAATAAGTCTGATACGAAAGATTTATATAGTTTAGTTCTGTTTTCAATTCTATTATTATTTTAATACAATTGAAAATGCCACAGGAAATGGCTGAAAAGAACTTCAGTAAGTTATCTGTCCAAAATAAATTGGTAGAACGTAGCACCTTCTTTGCTTGCACAAAGGGTTGCTAAGGTTTCATAGGGTCTAATCCCTCAACCTTTCTTGATAACATTTTCAATATTTGAATGAACGCTCTGCAAAGATATGTCTTTCTTTCTAATTTTTCAAGAAAAAATATTTAATATTAAAAAAGCCTTTAATGATAAGTGTTTCAAGGCTATGTTAAGAATTCTTCAGATGAAAGGAATTGGAATTATTTTTCAAAAAAACTACCTTCGTATTGAAAAAAGTGATGAAATATGATTGTTGAGAAAGAAAGATTACAAGATTCCAAATGGAAAAACTGGGGTCCATACGTAAGCAACCGGCAATGGGGAAATGTACGTGAAGACTATAGCCCGAACGGAAATGCATGGCATTACGCCAACCATAATAATGCAGAAAGCTATGCCTACAGATGGGGAGAAGAAGGCATAGCCGGTATTTCCGATGTGAAGCAGATCTTCTGTTTTGCTTTTTCATTCTGGAACAAAAAAGATAAAATCGTAAAAGAACGTTTCTTCGGTCTGAGCAATCCTCAGGGTAACCACGGAGAGGATATCAAGGAGATTTTTTATTACCTGGACAATACACCCACCCATAGTTATATGAAAATGGTGTATAAATATCCAATCAATGCATTCCCCTATGACGATCTTGTTGCTGAAAACGGAAGACGCAGCAAACAGGAACCTGAATACGAGATTTTTGATACAGGAATTTTTGACAATGATGACTATTTCGATATTTTCATTGAATACTGTAAAGCCGATCACAATGATATTCTGGCCAGAGTAACGGTTCACAACAGAAGTAAGCAGGATGCTCCGATCGTTATAGCTCCTACTGCATGGTTCAGAAATAACTGGAAATGGGGCTACAACACCTATAAAGGACAGATGAATGCTTCTTACGACGGATGCATCGATATTAACCATGACAGCATTTCAATCAAAAAGCTCTATTCGAGAAACCTGGCTGCGAAAAGTGCTTTCTGTGAAAATGAGACCAATGCCCCTAAGTTATATGGAGCCACCTATACCGGGAATACTTATTTTAAGGATGGAATTAATGATCATATCGTTTACGGAAGTAATACGGTAAATGCTGAAAAAAGAGGGAGCAAAGCTTCTTTTATAATTGATGAAATCATTGAAGCAGGACAATCTAAGACTTTTGATTTCAGATTATGTCCCAATGAAACGGATGAACCGTTTAATCAATTTGACGAGGTCTTTACTACAAGAATTGCCGAAACCAACGAATTTTATCAGGAGGTTCAAAGTGAAACGACAAACGAGGATGAAACAAATGTCCAGCGGCAGGCTTTTGCAGGACTGCTTTGGAATAAACAATTCTATCATTATAATGTCGGGAAATGGCTGAAAGGCGATCCGAATCATAATGCGCCAAGAAATTTCAATGATTATGTAAGAAATACGGAATGGAATCATCTTCACAATAAGGATATTATCTCCATGCCCGACAAATGGGAGTATCCATGGTATGCAACCTGGGATCTGGCGTTTCACTGCGTTCCTTTTTCTATCATTGATGCTGAATTTGCCAAGGGACAACTTCTTCTTTTAACCAAGGAATGGTATATGCACCCGAATGGACAGCTTCCTGCTTATGAATGGAACCTGAGCGATGTGAATCCGCCGGTACATGCATGGTCCTGCTTCAGGGTTTTTAAAATTGATGAAAAGCAAAACGGTAAACCCGATCTTTTATTTCTTGAAAAGGTTTTCCAGAAACTTCTCCTGAATTTCACCTGGTGGGTCAACCGGAAGGATCAAAGTGGTAACAATATTTTTGGTGGCGGTTTCCTTGGACTGGATAATATCGGAGCTTTTGACCGTAATATGGAATTGAAAGACGGGCAACATCTTGAACAGGCGGACGGAACGAGCTGGATGGCCATGTACGCGCTTAATATGATGCGTATTGCCATGGAACTCGCCCAGTACTATCAGGTGTATGAGGATATGGCTATTAAGTTCTTCGAACATTATCTGTATATCGCGGAAGCAATGGAAAACTTAGGGGATGGCAAAGAAGGCTTATGGAATGAGGAAGACGGATTTTTCTATGATGTGCTGCAACTGGGTAACGGCGAAAGTGTTTCTTTAAAATTAAGAAGTATTGTGGGGTTGATCCCAATGTTTGCCGTAGAAATCATAGACCATAAACTATTGGATAAGATGCCTAATTTCCAGGCTAGAATGGAATGGGTATTAAAAAATAAACCTGAGCTTACGAAACTGGTTTCGCACTGGGATGAGGAAGGACAGGGCAGAAAGCACCTAATGAGCATCTTACGTAAGAACCGACTGACAAAGGTTTTGAGGAGAATGCTTGACGAGAATGAATTTTTAAGTTCTTACGGAATCCGGGCGATGTCAAAAGTTTACGAAGAAAATCCGTTTGTGTTTTCAGTTCACGGTACGGAAAATGTGGTATACTACACTCCTGCCGAAAGTGACAGCCGCATGTTTGGAGGAAACAGTAACTGGCGTGGACCGATCTGGTTCCCCATCAATTTCCTGATCGTGGAGAGTTTGCAACGTTTTCATTTTTACTACGGAAACAGCTTAAAAGTGGAATTTCCTACAGGAAGTGGAGAGAAGAAAAACCTGGATGAAGTGGCACAGAATATCAGCAAAAGACTTTGCTCATTATTCTTAAAGGATGAAGACGGACAGCGTCCTTTCAACGGCGGAAATGCCAAGTTCAATTATGATGAACATTTTAAGGATTACATTACGTTTTTTGAATATTTCCACGGGGATAATGGCCGCGGTGTAGGAGCTTCCCATCAAACCGGATGGACAGCAACGGTAGCCAAACTTATGAAACCTAGATTAACAGTATAAAATGCAGCTGCCGGCCCGAATGGGCCGGCAGCTTATCATTAATTAAAAATATTAAACTTTCTCTCCATTGACAAGAACTTCATATCCAATCTCTACGTTGGGTTCTAAAGTTTTTGATACGGAACAGTATTTTTCAAAAGACAACTGAGCTGCTTTCAATGCTTTTTTAGGATCAATATTTCCCTCCAGAAGAAATCTTACTTTAATGGATTTAAAAGGTTTTGCATCATCTACAGGAATTCTTTCTCCTTCTACTTCTGCCTGAAAACCTGTGATTTCCTGGCGCTGCTTTTTCAAGATAGCCACTACATCTATTCCACTGCATCCTGCAACGGCCATCAGAACACTTTCCATGGGAGAAACACCTTTAGCTCCAGGCTGCGAAGTGTTATCCAAAAGAATTGAATTCCCTTGAGAGTTGGTACATTCAAATAAAAAATCGTCGTTGAGTCTGTTTAGGGTTATTTTCATTTTCAAATTTTATTGTAAGATTTTTTGGCTCTGCTCAGAATGACAGAAGCCACTGGATTTATTATTAAAGCAAAATTATAAAATTCCTCTCGCTTTTATCTCAAGATATTTATTGATAACGTCAATATTTAAATTTTCAGGCAAAGTATATACCGTATAGATCCCATACTTTCTAAGTTCCTGAATGATGAGTTTCTTTTCAAATTCAAATTTTTCGGCAACAATTTCATCATAAATTTCCTGCATACTTTCAGGGTTTTTATGAATCAGGGTCTGCAGTTCTGAGTTTTTGAAAAATATAACAACGAGCAGGTGGTTTTTGGCAATACCACGAAGGTATTTCAGCTGTCTGTTTAATCCGTCCAGTGTTTCAAAATTGGTAAAAAGCAAAACAAGGCTTCGCTGGTTCAGGGAATATTTTACATCCTGGTATAAGCGGTTAAAATCACTTTCAAAAAAGTCTGTTTTAATATTATAAAGGGCTTCTGAGATCTTTTTCAGCTGTCCGGATTTATTTTCGGCGGCGATTTTATTCTCTGTCTTTTTGGAGAAGGTCATCATTCCCGAACGGTCACCCTTTTTCAGAATAATATGAGACAGAGCCATTGCTGCATTGATCGAATAATCTAGCAAGCTCAACCCGTTGAAAGGCATTTTCATCGTCCTTCCTTTATCAATCAGGATAAAAATACGTTGTGATTTTTCATCCTGAAACTGATTCACCATCAATCGGTTGGTTTTGGAAGTAGCCTTCCAGTTGATGGTTCTGATATCATCACCGGGAACATATTCTTTGATCTGCTCAAACTCCATGGTATGTCCCAGTTTTCTGATTTTTTTGATTCCCCCGAGCATGAATTCACTCTGCAGTGCCATCAATTCATATTTTCTAAGGTGAACGAAAGACGGATAGGCAGGCAACATCGCATCTTTCTGGAAATTGAATCTTCTGGATACCAATCCCAGAGGTGAAGAAGCATACACATTCAGGTTTCCAAAGCTGTATTCTCCTCTCTCTTTCGGCTCAAGGCTATATTGGAAATAAGTATTTCTACCCGACTCAATATCTTTTGTAATTAAAAAATCTCTCTTTTGGAACTGAAACGGAATTTCATCAATGATCTTCGTACGGATCTTAAAACTATACTTGTTTTTAATATCGATCTTCACAAAATTCTCGTCACCATTGGATAGTTTTTCCGGAAGTATTCTTTGGGCCAGGACTGCATTTTTTTGATTAAACAATAAGAGATAATCTACCATTGCAGCAAGAAAACAGATCAACAAAAGCAGGTGCGCCGCCCACATCAGAACAGGAAAGAAAAAAGCAAGGACATACACGATCCCCACTCCTATGAGCGAAAAGAAAAATCGTGTATTGATGTATAAGTTTTTCATTTTTTTAAGGGATTAGGGGATAGGATTCAGAGACTAGGGTTAAATTGTAATGAAACAAATATCTTCGCCCTCTAATCCATAAATCCTAATTCCTACAATCTATCTAGGAATCTCTATTCCCTCTAAGATCTGGCGTATAATTTCATCGGCGGTCAGGCCTTCCATTTCTCTTTCCGGAGAAACGATCACTCTATGTCTTAAAACAGCGTAGCTTGCTTCTTTAATATCTTCTGGCGTCACAAAATCTCTTCCTCTCATGGCCGCGAAAGCTTTGGAAGCGGTAAGAAGTGCCAATGACGCTCTAGGAGAAGCTCCCAGATATAAGAACTGGTTTTCTCTGGTATTGACTATAATTTTAGCGATGTATTCCATCAGCTGTGCCTCAACAATAATTTCTTTTACCAGATTCTGATAACTTTTTAGCTGTTCTGCACTAATAACACGGTTTACTCCTTCTGTTTTATCTTCCTTCCGACTTTCGTGCTGATTTTTAATGATCGCTATTTCCTGTTCAAGATTCGGGTACCCTACATTGATTTTGAAGAGAAAACGGTCCAGCTGCGCTTCAGGAAGTCTGTAAGTTCCTTCGTGCTCTATTGGGTTTTGGGTAGCTACTACCAGGAATGGCTCATCCATAATGTAGCGGATTCCATCCATTGTGATCTGCCTTTCTTCCATCACCTCAAACAACGCTGATTGAGTTTTCGCCGGGGATCTGTTGATCTCATCAATTAATATAAAACTGGAAAATATAGGGCCTTTTTTAAATTCAAATTCAGAGTTTTTCACACTGAAAACAGAGGTCCCCAGAATATCGGAAGGCATAAGGTCCGGTGTAAACTGAATCCTGCTGAAACCTACATCAATCGTTTTTGCCAAAAGTTTGGCTGTAATGGTTTTTGCTACTCCCGGCACCCCTTCAATCAGGACATGTCCGTTTGATAAGAGAGCGGCAATAAGATGCTCAACCATATTTTCCTGGCCGACAATCACTTTGGCTATTTCAGCTTTTACTTTGTCTAAACTGGCACGGAGCTCGATCATATCAATTCTCGACTGAAACTGATCTTCACTTTTATTTAGATTGATAGAACTTTGGGGCTCTAAATTTTGGTTTTCATGGTTTTCCATAATTTTCTATCTGTGGTTTTAGTTGATCGGATATCTATTCTATCGGACTTCATCCGATGTTTTGTTAAAACGTCCCGTTGGGACTCATGTTCTATAATCTAACAATGTACCAGTCTAGTAATTTACCAATAACCATTGTTACATTGTTACATTGTTACATTGTTACATTGTTACATTGTTACATTGTTACATTGTTACATTGTTACATTGTTACATTGTTACATTGTTACATTGTTACATTGTTACATTACTCAATTATTTCAATATCTCATCAAGAAGCTTATTCAATCTTGTGAGGTCTTCTTTCATTACGTTGGCGTATGGATCCTGTCCTTTCCTGATCAGGGCTATAGCTTCATTGATTGTTTCTATTGTTTTCCCTGTCTTTAACTGAAGTTTTTTAGCAAATTCTGCATCCAGATTCTGGGTATCGATCAGAAGATCCATTCTTACTTTGTTCAGGAAATATTGGGCCTTTTTAGCCATCATATCATGGAAATCCCCTTCCTGAAGATAAAGATTCCCGATGCTTTTCACAAAATCTACCGAGGTATTTCTCAGCGGCTCTACAACAGGGACTACGCGCTGTTTTCTTTTAGCATTAAAGAAAATAAACAGTATAAGCCCTCCTAAAAGCAACCACCAGGCATACTTTAATGCCGGATTAGAGAGGACAAACCTCATAAAGAAACGTGAAACTTTGGTGTCGTTTTCTACAAACCAGATCGTTTCTCTGTCCTGAAGATACGAAAAAACATCCTGGGCGTATTTTATACTGCCGGGTTTCAGGAGATAATAGTTGGTAAGGAAAAGAGGTTCACTGTGGGCATAGATCGTTCCCTTTCCAAAGCTAATCTTGATAAAATTAGCCTGATCTGAATTATTTTTCTCCACCGTTTTTCCCAGTACTTCTACCTTTGGTTTAATGTATGAAAATCCTCTGCCTGACGGAAATTTATCTAATTTAATAAAATCATTCTGATATTTTTTATCTGTCAGTTTTAATACGTTTTCCTCCTCAAAAGAAATATCCGAGCTATGATAGCCGATGCTGTCTGAAATATCTTTGGGAACATGGCTCATCAAAATCATGGCATCTGAACCGTTCAACACCTGATCCAGGATCTTTTTCCAGGATTCTTTATCAAGCTCCTTTTCAATAACGATGATATTATGTACTCCTTTTTTGTGCTGACTGTAATACTCGTAAGGGGTCTCTTCTATTTTTCTCAGGTTATTTTTAAACAGATCTTTCGCTTCATTATTAAAAACAAACAGACCGAAAGGAGATTTTTCATTGATATTAAAATTCTTACGCCAGTTGGTTGTTTCTTTTTTATTGACTTCAAGCAACGCCAAAATAACCATCACAACGATGAATATCACAGCATATATTTTGAAGGTTTTTTTCATGGTAAATGGTTTAATTACAGTCTGAATGACTGATACTGGTTTTTAAATTTCTGGTAACTCTGCTCGTCAATACTGAACTCTCCATACCAAACATAATCGAAAATATAAGAAAGTCTGGCAAATTCATCTTTCAGACGCATGTCTTTCAACTCTGCCGCATAATCTTTATTCGTTTTTTCGGGATTCCAATTGATCTGTTTTTTATCACTCAGTTTTTTCAGAATAAAAAGGAACTGGTAGCGGACCGCTGAACGGAAATCTCCTTCGCGTTCAAATTTCGCAATGCTTTCAGGAAAATTGATTTCATGGATGTTTTCATGAAGCTCTTCCGCATTGATGTTTATCTTTTTATTTTTCTTCCCAAAGAAGAGGTTTCCGTCTTTACCCATCAGGTATTTAATGATAAAATAAAGAAGAAATCCTACCAGAATAATGGCAAACAAGCGAATAAGGATAGTCGTGATTTTAGCTGAATTGGTAAAGACCGTTTCCCCAAAAACACTCTGAAGGATCTTGTCTATTCTCCTCATCAGTTTCTGGAAGAAAGATTCTTTCGGTTTGGAAACGGAATAATCAAATTCGTTTCCTTTGTATCTGGACTGGAGGTTTTCCTTGAACTTTTTCGGATAGATCGTATTTTCTGAAACCGGTTTCAGGATCAGTACAGAATCTGCACGGAGCATATTCCGGTAATGTCCGGTGCCCAGAGAGTCCATAATATAATCTTCTACTGTATCATCGCTATCGTTATCCTGTGCATGCACAGGACCAATGGAGAAAATAAGCAGCAGAAAGAAAAGGATTTTATTCATTAATACCGATAGTTTCTATTTCTTCAAGTTCAATTTTCTGGTGCAGATCTGTTCTGCTGTCGTAATACATCAGCCCTGCATTGATATACATCAGATTGGAAAGGAATAACGACACAAGCATTGAAATTCCATACAATACAAAGAAAACAATTCCTGCAGTTCCTGCGAAAGGATTTTCTTCAAAATTCCCATCCGGTGTAGAGGTAAGGAGCGATCCATACACAAACATCAGCGGAATAAATGTAAATACCGAAGTAACCACATACAAAATAACGAACATGATGATGGATGCTCCCCAGTATTTCCAGTATGGAGATTTTTCATTTCCGTTCGGGTAGGAAAACTGGGCTCTTATGGAATAACTTAAGCTTTCAAAAAAGCCTCTTTTTGTATTAAAATAATCGTACATCAGAAATGACGAAACATTGAAAGCCGTAGGATAAACGAGCAGTATCAGGAAAAATCCTATTATGATCAACAGCAGCACATAGGAAAATCCTACGATGATCATGGTTACCGGAAGGACAATAAACAGCATTCCTAAGCACATTTTAAAAATTCTTCCCGCATTTTTTTTAAAATCATCCAGGATCTCATCTGTTTTGATCTTCTGTGCTCCCCCAGCTATCCTTTTCATATAAAAAACAGGATACAGGTAGTTGACAATCGCCAGAAGGGCAAAAAGTAGAAAAACCAGCAGTCCGGCTACAATCAGCATTCCTGCATTATCTGCAAAATACCTTTCAAAATAGTAGCTTTCTCCGCTCATATTGGAGCCGACAAGCTGTCCGAAAACCTCTCTGAATCCAAAGATCACTACAGCAATTGTTAAAATTAACAGCAGCCCGTTGATCAGGATATAATTTTTGAAATAATTTTTCCCGTATAATTTGAAAAAATTAAAGCTGTCACTGATGAAAGCTCCAAATTCTCTTTTTTTATAAAACTGCATCATGGACTTGATTATTAGTTTTTTTATGAACCATCGATGGATAAACAAAATAGTAAAATCCTATAATGGCCAGTGAACTGAATATTATGACTAAGTTGATTGCCAGTGGCATTTTCAAAGCATGTCTTGTAACGTAGCCTTCAATAATTCCTGCACATATGGTAAAAGGAATGGTGCTCAGAAATATTTTAAAAGAATCTTTAAAGCCTGTTTTAAAAGAATTAAATCTTGAAAATGTTCTCGGAAACAGGATACTCGCTCCCAGAATAAGACCGCACATAGCTTCTACAACCATAGCAAAGATCTCAAAAACGCCGTGAAGCCAGATTCCTCTTGCACTGTCTTTCAAGGCTCCATAATCGTAGAAGAAATACTGGAAAGAACCGAGCATAACACTGTTGGAAAGCAGGGCAAATAAAGTTCCTACTCCTGCTGTGATTCCATAAATATATAATTTGGCTCCTACTCCGATATTATTGAAAATAATCCCTATCGTACTTCCCCAGGTAGAACCACTCTGATAAACGCCTACAGCATTTCCTTTTTTAATATTTTCTATAGTTTCGTTGACATAGTTTTCTCCCAGAATGATATTCGCAAAATCTTTATCATAAGCTCCGGACAGCACGCCTATTGAAGTAAACAGAATGAAAAAGAGAAAAGCATACATAAGATATCTCCTGTACTGATACACCAGCAGGGGAACTTCCGTTTTAAAGAAATAGATCAGTCTGTTCTCCTCTACTCTTTTCGTTTTGTAGATCTTCTGGAATATCTGTGAAGACAGATGATTCAGGTATACCGTAGTATTGCTTTTGGGATAATAGGTCTGTGCAAATGAAAGATCATTGATCAGGTTGATATACAACGAAGACAGGTCATCAGGATTTTTTTTTACTTTCCCTTCAATAACCTGTTCAATTCCCAACCATTTTTCTTTATTTTGTTTAATGAAATAAACTTCTCTCATAATTGTAAGGCTAAAATAATAAAAATTATGTCTCAAATTGCGATAAATACCTCACAAAATGTAAATATTAACTTTAATATTGCCAGTGTCGGGGAAAGAATGCTTGCCTTCATTATCGATCTTTTGATAAAGGTCGCTTATGTCCTCATTGTGTTCTATCTTTTCTTCAACGTTTTTGACCTTGGGTATTTATTGGCAGGGCTCGATCAATGGTCTGTTATGGCCGTTTATATTGTCCTTACATTCCCCGTTTACATTTACCCTGTTGTTCTGGAAAGCCTTATGGAGGGACAGACTCCCGGGAAAAAACTTATGAAGATCAGGGTCGTAAAAATTGACGGTTACCAGGCTAGTTTTGGTGATTATCTGATCCGATGGATGTTCAGACTGATCGACACTTCTGCAGCCGGAGTTATAGGCCTGATTTCTATGATTGTGTCTAAAAATAACCAGCGTCTGGGAGATATAGCTTCAGGTACGGCAGTAATTTCGTTAAAAAACAACATCAATATATCTCATACGATCTTAGAAAACATCAATGAAGATTATATTCCATCCTTTCCTCAGGTGATTGCTTTAAGTGATAATGATATGAGGATCATTAAAGATAATTATACCAAAGCCCTGAGAGTGGATGACAGACAGATCATCAGCAAACTTTCCGATAAGATAAAAAGTATTTTAAAACTGGATATAGATTCCAAAAAAATGACGGAGAGACAATTTATCAATGTGGTGATTAAAGACTACAACTACTATACGGGGAAGGACAGCTGATCAGAACTCATCAATGATAAATGATAAATGATGATTGATAAATGATCACAGCAATGGTCAATTTTGCTTCGCAAGTGAATGGTCAATTGATTGCCGTACCTAACAATCTTCAAATTTATTTGATTTAAAAATTGACGGCGAAGCAGATTCACCATTCACCATTCACTATTACTCTCTAATAATTACTTGTCGGTGCAATTTTTGTATCTTTAATAGCAAAGCTTTGAATTATGAAATTTGAAAACAATAAATCAGGAAATGGTGGTGTTCTTATGCTGAACAATGAAATAAAAGAAGTAGGAAGATTAACCTATACTATTTTTCCAGAAGAACATAAATTTATCATTTCCTTTGTACTGGTACACCCGGAATTCGAAGGGCGGGGAATGGGAAAATATCTGGTTGAGGAAGCTATAAAATTTGCGAGAGAAAACAACTGGAAAGTGTATCCTCACTGCTCCTATGCCAGAGCTGTGATGACCAGAATGAGTGATGTGGATGATGTGTTTCTAAAGAATTAGGACTTCATTCACCAAAATGTCTTCAATATCATTCGGATAATCTACTTTTAAGTGATGATCTGAAGCTACCCATTTCATAATTTCCTGAAGATTTAATGCTTTAGAATTTGGAATTCCCATAAGGTCCAGGGCACAGGCATTACATTCCTGCTCATACTGGTTGTGAATGGGGATAACAAACAGTTTTTTATCCATGAAGAGCGCTTCGGCTGGTGTTTCAAAACCGGCATTGCATAGTATGCCATCACAACTTTCAAAATATTTCAAATATTCTATCTCGTCAATCGGGAAAACTTCCACATTTTTTATTTTGACCTGTACTTTGCTGTGTTTTGAAAATACTTTCCACTGAACAGGGATCTGTTTCAAAACCTTGATAATATTCTCATCTGCAAAACTTGGAAGATAAACGAGATAATATCCTTTTTTATCAGGATTAAGATTTCTGATTTTTTTTCTGATGACAGGCTTTTTGATCTGCGGATGATAATTTTCAAAATGAAAACCGATCTTCCTTTCGCTTGGAACATAGTATTTAAGAATCAGCTCACCAAGAAAGTCTTTCTTTTCCGGCTTGGGTGTTTCGGGAAAACTCATGGAAGCCTGATGGCTCAGTTCAATCATGGGAAGCTTTTTCAATTTACCAGCCCATCCGGTGAGAGGTTCATAATCATTAATGATCAGATCGTATTGTGAAAGCTCCAGTTCTCTGATGGTCTTTGCAGCTTCAAGAAATTTATTTTCAGTAAACGTTTTACGGTAGGATAAACCGCCTGTTTTGTTGTAAAGAAGGGAAATACCCCGATATTGGTAGTTAATATCGAAATCAGCCTTCAATTGAGACTGATGGCCACTGATCAACGTATCTACCGAAGCGTATTTTTTGAGGATCGGAATAATTTCCTGTGCTCTGGCAACATGTCCGTTCCCTGTCCCTTGAAATGCATACAAAACTTTCATTTAAGAAAAATTAGTTACTATTTTCAGAAGTTCGGAGTTATCCATGTCCTGGATTTCGTCCACTTCGTCGTCTTTAAGTGAATCTTTATGATCATCATAATAGAATATTTTCCATTCTTTATCTTGATATTCCAAAGCTGAAAGATTTTCGATCCAGTCTCCGGAATTCAGGTAAGTACATGAACCTTTCTTATTGATGACCTCACGGATCTGAGGCTGATGGATATGGCCGCAAATCACATAATCATAGTGATTGTCTATCGCCAGTTCAGAAGCAGTCAGTTCAAAGTCTCCGATATATTTAACCGCTTTCTTCACGTTGCTTTTGATCTTTTTAGAAAATGAATATTTTTCTCTCCCCATTTTCTCCAGAAACCAATTGACAACATTATTGATGACGATCAGGAGATCATACCCTTTTCCTCCGAGCTTGGCAATCCATTTGGAATGCTGGACAGATGCATCGAAAACATCTCCATGAAATATCCATGTTTTCTTTTCATCAATATCAAGACATATCTTATTGCAGACTTTGAGTTTTCCTAATTCAAAATCTGTAAACTTACGGAACATTTCATCGTGGTTCCCCGTAATATAGTAGACCTGTGTATTCTTTGTAGCAAATGAAAGGATCTTTTTGATCACTTTCAAATGAGGTTTAGGGAAGTAAGACTTTTTAAACTGCCAGATATCAATAATATCACCGTTCAAAACTAATGTTTTTGGCTGGATAGAATTGAGATATCGTAACAGCTCTTTAGCCTTACATCCATAAGTTCCCAAATGAACATCCGATATAACCACTAACTCAACGTTTCTTTTCATAGTTTTATACAAAGAAACTAATTGAAAGTTAACTGTATATGAATGCTATATTATTTTTTAGAGTGTGTTCATCAGCTCTTCTGTGACCTCCATATTATGATAAACGTTCTGTACGTCATCATCATCTTCAAAACGCTCCAGCATTTTCATATTGGCTTTGAACTGATCTCCATTCACGTCCTTACTATTGTTTGGAATTCTCTGAAGTTCTGCGCTTTTTGCTTCAATTCCCAATTCATCTAATTTATGTGATAACGAACCAAAATCTTCGAAAGCCGTCGTAATCATTACTTCATCTTCATCTTTTTCCACATCTTCTGCCCCTCCATCAATCATTTCCATTTCAAAGTCATCCCAATCCATTTTGATTTGAGATAAATCAAGAGTGAAAATTCCTTTTCTGTCGAAGATAAAGGCAAGTTCTCCGTTCTTACCGAGGTTACCATCAAATTTATTGAAGATAGCTCTCACATTGGCTACGGTTCTTGTCGGGTTATTTGTTGTACATTCTACGAAGAATGCTACTCCTCCCTGACCGTATCCTTCATATGTAATTTCTTCATAGTTTTCAGCATCAGCACCTCCAGCCTTTTTGATAGCTCTTTCTACATTATCTTTAGGCATATTGGCACCCTTGGCATTCTGGATACATCTTCTTAAAGCCGGATTGGCTTCAGGGTCTGTTCCTCCGGCTTTTACTGCCAGTGCAATGTCTTTACCTATTTTAGAAAAAGTTTTAGCCATTTTATCCCATCTGGCCATTTTCGAAGCTTTTCTATATTCAAATGCTCTTCCCATTTTAATTTTTAAATTTTCAACAAAATTAACTAAAAGTCTACAAAAAAAAAATACCCCCAAAAATTGGAGGTATTTATTATTTAGAAAAATTAATTATTTTTTCTTTTTAGCAGCAGCTTTTTTCTTAGCTGGAGCTTTTTTTGTTGCTTTCTTAGTTGCTTTTTTTACAACTGGAGCATCAGCGTAGTCTTTTTTAGCGATTGCATTCCACTCGTTAGCATCAGCGATAGCTTTTACAACAACCTTTCTATCAGCTTGTCTTTCAGCATCAGAAGCTTTTTCAGAAACTGTAGCTTTAGCTTCACCAACACCGATTGATTTAAGAGAGCTAGGATCTACACCTCTAGCATCTAAAGCAGCAACTACAGAAGCAGCTCTTTCTCTAGATAACTTCAAGTTGTAAGCTTCAGCACCTTTAGCATCAGTTCTACCTTCTAATAGATAGTTACCACCGTCCTTCTTAATAATTTCAGAAGCAGCATCTAATGCACCTTTAGATTCAGGTCTGATTGAAGCTTTGTTGAAGTCGAAATAAACGCTCTTCAATTTAGTTTCAACTTCAGTCGCTGTAACATCTTTTGGCTTAGGACATCCGTTGTATTCTGGAAGACCTGGAACTGTAGGACAAGCGTCATCTTTATCTAAGATTCCGTCACCGTCTGTATCTGGCCAAGGACAACCCTTGTTTTCTGCAGGACCTGCAACTGTAGGACAAGCATCATCTTTGTCGATAACACCATCACCATCTGTATCTGGCCAAGGACAACCGTTGTTTTCAACTGGACCAGCTACTTCTGGACATTGATCGTCTTTATCTGGAACTCCGTCACCGTCAGTATCAGGACATCCCTGGAATTCTGGTAGACCTGGAGTATCTGGACAAAGATCATCTTTATCTAGGATACCATCCTTATCTCTATCTCTGTTACCGAATCTGAATAAGATCGATGCAGAAGCTTGCCAGAAGTTAGCAACTGTAGATTTATCACCTGGAGTTGATACATAATCACCCTGAACACCAAGACCGAAGTTCTTAGTTACCCAGAAGTTAGCACCAGCACCTGTAGAAACTGTAAAGTGATTAGCTTTACCATTTTCATTACCACCATCACCGTTAGATACAAGCTCTCCTTTGTAGTCATATCTTGGGAAAGAAAGTGCAGTATAATCATGTCTCAAGTAGTTAGCACCAACTCTTAAATACGGATCGAACCAAGATTCTTCATCCCATAAAAGACCAGCTGCTTTAGCTTGGAAACCAAGACCTGTCATTAGGAAAAATTCTTTTCCCATGTTAAATCTCTTGTTGTCAACATTACCTACGGAAGTCTGCCAGTCGATAACTAAACCTTTACCGATGTTTCTAGCAACTGTTAATTTAGATAATGGAGGTGTAATAGAGAAATTGTTCACGTTGAACATTCTCTTCGTTAAATTATTAGCAGAGAAGGTGTTACTGAATTCTGTCTGTGCTGCCTTGTGATTTTCCGCATGAGCACCAACCCCGATTAACCACGGATTGTTGGTCGTCTGCGCGAAGACAGTAGAGGCAACAGTAAGCGCCAATGCTGAAATTCCTAATTTTAGATTTTTCATAGAATTAAATGATTAAATAATTGATAATGCAAAATAAATATAATTTTTCTTTAAAAACAAAGTTTTTTGAATGATTTTTAACTTTTCTTTAATATTCTATCCAGGTTACGTTTATTTTCTCTATCTTTTATCGCTTCCCTTTTATCAAAGAGTTTTTTCCCTCTGGCAAGCGATATCAGCACTTTTGCTTTACCCTTGTCTGTGATATATAATTTAAGAGGTATAATTGTGTTACCAGCATCCTTTAACTTTTTTTCAAGTTTCTGTAATTCTTTTTTGTGCAACAGCAATTTCCGTTCCCTTTTTGTTTTGTGATTATAAAAAGTTCCCAATTTATACTCATCAATCATCATATTAATAATGTATAACTCCCCATCAATAAACTGACAGAAGGATTCTGTGATGGATGCTTTGGATGAACGTAAAGATTTTATTTCTGTACCCGTCAAAACCATCCCAGCTTCAAATTCTTCAAGGATTTCATATTCAAAACGGGCTTTTCTATTTAATATACTGACTGTTTTTTCGATTTTCATTTTAAAAATGCGTGTGATTATATTTAACTGGGCTCACCCAATCCTTCATTAAGCCGTCCATTCACGACTTCATCTTATTTTATTAATGAAATATAGAAAAAATACCTCATATTTAAAAACTTGACTTTTACATTATTACGAAATACCCAAATTCTTTTCGTAATTTTGCGCCAAATTTACAAAACTATATGTTAACAGTATCTAACTTATCTTTACAATTCGGGAAAAGGGTTCTTTTTGACGAGGTGAACATCATGTTTGCGAAAGGAAATTGTTATGGGATTATCGGAGCTAATGGAGCAGGAAAGTCGACATTCCTTAAAATATTAACTGGAAAACAGGATCCTACTACAGGTAATGTATCATTAGAGCCAGGAAAAAGAATGTCAGTTTTGGAGCAGGATCACTTTGCA
Organism: Chryseobacterium antibioticum; assembly: GCF_012927325.1. Taxonomy (GTDB): domain Bacteria; phylum Bacteroidota; class Bacteroidia; order Flavobacteriales; family Weeksellaceae; genus Chryseobacterium; species Chryseobacterium antibioticum. The sequence continues at coordinate 151,644 of NZ_JABBGI010000012.1, forward strand.
TACGATCAATTTACTGTTCTCGAAACTGTACTGAGAGGAAATAAAAAATTATTTGAAATAAAGGAGGAAATGGATGCGCTTTATGCGAAAGAAGATTTCTCTGATGAAGATGGTCTAAAAGCAGGGGAACTGGGAGTTATCTACGATGAAATGGGCGGATGGAACTCAGAATCTGATGCACAGACGATGCTTTCTAACGTTGGTATCAAAGATGGTATGCACTGGCAAATGATGAGTGAACTTGAAAACCAGGACAAAGTAAAAGTTCTTTTGGCACAGGCTCTTTTTGGAAATCCTGATGTATTGATTCTGGATGAACCTACGAATGACCTTGACATAGAAACGATCGCTTGGCTGGAAAACTTCCTTGCAGATTATGAAAACACAGTAATTGTGGTATCTCACGACCGTCACTTCCTGGATACAGTTTGTACGCACATCGGAGATTTAGATTATGCAAAACTTAACCTTTACACAGGTAACTATACTTTCTGGTATCAGGCTTCTCAGCTAGCGACAAGACAAAGAGCTCAGGCTAATAAAAAAGCGGAAGAAAAGAAGAAAGAACTTCAGGACTTCATCGCAAGATTCAGCTCAAACGTAGCAAAAGCAAAACAAGCTACCGCGAGAAAGAAAATGATCGATAAACTGAACATCGATGATATCAAACCATCTTCAAGAAGATACCCGGCCATTATTTTCGAAATGGAAAGAGAAGCCGGAGATCAGATTCTGGATGTTAAAGGTCTTGAAAAAACAAAAGACGGAGAATTATTGTTCTCAAACATTGACTTAAACCTTAAGAAAGGAGATAAAGTTGCTGTACTTTCTAAAAGTTCTTTAGCGATCACAGAATTTTTTGAAATTCTAGCAGGAAATGCTGAAGCTGATAAAGGAACTGTTGCCTGGGGAGTTACAACAAACCAGTCTCATATGCCTTTGGATAACACTAAATTTTTCCAGGAGGATATCAGCTTGGTAGATTGGTTGAGACAATTTACTAAAAATGATGAAGAGCGTCACGAAGAATTCATGAGAGGGTTCTTAGGAAGAATGCTATTCTCTGGTGATGAAGCGTTGAAATCTTGTAAAGTACTTTCAGGAGGCGAAAAAATGAGATGTATGTTCAGTAGAATGATGCTTCAGAAAGCCAACATTCTTTTATTAGACGAACCTACCAACCACTTAGACCTTGAAAGTATCACCACTTTGAACAACTCATTGTCTAACTTCAAAGGAAATCTTTTGTTGTCATCTCATGACCACGAAATGCTTTCAACTGTCTGTAACAGAATCATCGAACTAACTCCTCAAGGAATTATCGATAGAGAAATGACTTACGATGATTATCTTTCTGACAAAAGAGTAAAAGAATTGAGAGAAAAAATGTATTCTTAATGTATTAAGACCTCATTACAATTCACCATAAAAAAATCCTCAAAGACAACTTTTGAGGATTTTTCATTCTAAATAAGATTAAATTTATTTTGTAAGCTTAGTCTTTGGAATAGCAACCGTTCCCGGGTCTTTCCATAAACCGTCTTTTTCTGCTCTCTTCTTAATAGCCTGTGCTCTTTTTTCACTGTCAGGGTGAGAGTTGAACATTTTCTCAAAACCAGTTTGTGTACTTCCTTCCGAAAGCAAAGCTAATTTTTTGAATGCAGAATAAGCTCCCACTACATTATAGTTGTTAGCTTTCATAAAGTCATAAGAGTAAGTATCTGCTTCAGACTCCTGCTTTTTGCTGTGAGAAGCATCAAGGAATTCGTTGGCCATCTTTCCTACCTGGCTTTCATTCAACGCCGCTACAGTCCCTGATGCAGATGATACTGCATCCAGTGCTGCTGCCTTTAAATAAGCAGATTTAATAGCATCTTTCGTATCCTGATTTTTCACGTGACCTATCTCATGTCCGATTACTGCTAACAGCTCATCATCCGTCATGATATCCATTAATGAAGAAAATACCCGAACACTTCCGTCTGCGCAAGCAAAAGCATTGATGTCTTTTACTTTATATACCTTATAGTTCAAAGCAAGTCCGTCCTGAGATTTGTGTTTTCCAAAAAGCTTGTTCAATCTAACGGTATAAGGATCTTTTGGACCTGCAACTGCATTATTTTTATCCATCCAATCAACAGATTCTTTTGACAGCTTCACGGCATCTTCATTGGTAAAAGTAAGGGCTTTTGCTCCTTTCGAAACAACGCCTACAGCTTTTCCAAGATTGATTTTCTGTGCCGTCACAGCATTCATTGCGCCTAATAATAAAAGGCAGATTGTCATTTTTTTCATAATTATTTTTAGTTTGGACCGCGAAGATAGATATTTTTTTTTTAACATTCAGAGAGTCAAGTTCATGACAGGGCAAACGCATGATAGAAGTCACATAAGATAGTATATAATTGTTTGATAATAAATAATTTATCATTAGTTTGTTGAGATAAAATATTGTATATTCATCTGATAATCAATAAATTAATTCATTATTTTATGTCAGGTAAATTAGTAAGTATTTTTAGCGAAATAAAAGACAATAGACGAGATATAAGCAAGGTTCACAAATTAAACGACATCCTTGTTATGGCAATAATTGCAGTGATTTGTGGA
>NZ_JABBGI010000013.1 GCF_012927325.1 Chryseobacterium antibioticum
AAGACCTCAGAGATCAAACAAAAGAAATATAGGTAAATATAGAGCAAGAGCTAAACCCATAGTCTCTAAAAATCAAAAGGATAGCTTGTGATATTTTACTATCTTAATGACATTGGGCTAAAGCCCGCTTTCAATTTATAAGCCAGATAAAGGCTTTAGCCAAAACTTAAAAATTATAAAAGAAAAGGAGGTAAACGATTTTGCCATTTCTACTGTTTCTGCTATCTCCGGGTGGTTGAGGCCCCGAAGCAGTTACAACCTACTAAATAAAAAAAGACCGCTTCCTGAGAAACGGCCTTTGAATTTTTTTAATCTGAATGATTATTTTTTCTTAGCACCAGAAACTGCAGTAGATAAATCAGCTCCTGCTTTGAATTTAGCAACTTTTTTAGCAGCAATTTTAATCGGTTTTTTAGTTGCAGGGTTGATACCTTGTCTAGCAGCTCTCTCAGCTACTGAGAAAGTACCGAATCCTACTAAAGAAACTTTTCCATCTTTTTTCTTTAGAGTAGTTGTTACATTACCAATGAATGATTCTAAAGCAGCTTTAGCTGCAACTTTAGTGATTCCTGCATCTTTTGCGATTGCGTCGATTAATTCAGACTTGTTCATAATTTTTAATATTAAGTTAGTTCGTAATTATAGCAAATATAATACTATTTTCTAATTGTGCAATTATTTTATTAAAACTTATAAAATTTTTTTGCTTTTTGACGAAAACAGTTAAAATATGATAATTTGACTTTTCACGTAAAATCTACGTTACGGCTCACTAAAATCATGCCAAATGCTTATGAGTATTGACTTTAGCAAAAAATTAATATTATTTCATGTATTTATTAAATCCTGAATTTTGTATAAACTATTAATATTTTTACGGATATGTTTGCGTATTTTATAAATAATAGCTTAAAAACTTGTCTAATATAAAATTAAATAGCTGGGTATGTGGGAGTTTTAAAATGATTTCAAATGTCCGTTTTATTAATTTTTATTAATAAATTTGCAGTATGTTAATAGAAGTTTTCAAGTCAAAGATCCATAGGGTACGGGTTACGGCCTCAGACCTTAATTATATTGGGAGTATAACGATCGACGAAGATCTTATAGAAGCTGCCGGTCTGGTAGTGGGAGAAAGGGTCTATATCGTCAATGTCAACAATGGAGAACGTTTTGACACCTATGTGATCAAAGGAAAAAGAAAATCCGGAGAAGTATGCCTGAATGGCCCTGCAGCAAGAAAAGTACAGAGAGATGATATCATTATCATTATCGCTTATGCGCAGATGACGCCCGAAGAAGCGCAAGTCTTCCAGCCGAAAATTGTTTTCCCCGATGAAAAAACAAACCTTCTGACCTAATCCATGGAGAAACAATCAAAGAATCCTTTAAAATCAATACTAACAATAGTAATATCGCTTGCTTTTGCAGGCTTTTTTTTATGGCTTGCGTTAAAAGGACTTGATTTTAAAGTGATTAAGGTATCATTGGCGAAAGCTAATTATCTCTGGGTCCTTTTTGCTTCTGTATTTGGGATTCTGGCTTACTGGTTCAGGGCGATACGCTGGAACCTGATGCTGGAACCTATGGGACATAAAATTTCTAATTCAAACTCACTCTGGTCCATATCTTTTGGATACCTGATGAATCTTACCATTCCAAGAAGCGGTGAAGTGGCAAGAGCTACTGCTTTGTACGGGGTAGAGAAAGTTCCGGTAGATAAATCTTTCGGGACGATCATTCTGGAAAGAGTGGTAGATCTTATCTGCATGCTTGGGTTTTTGGGACTGACCCTGCTTTTTAAATATGAAGCAATTCTGTCTTTTTATGAAAACTCAGGCGTTAACATTAATCCTAATAAAATATTACTTATTGTTTCAGTCCTGGCGGTAGGGACAGTTGCATTCTTTGTATTTAAGAAGAAATTGGCCAACGTTCCGTTTCTAGGAAAGATCGTGAATTTTATTGACGGAATTTTCGAGGGACTGGCATCCATATTTAAATTAAAAGAAAAAGGGAAATTTATTCTTTATACTATAGGAATATGGGTTTGTTATTACTTTGCAGCCTATCTCGTATGTTTTGCACTTCCTGAAACTTCCAATTTCACTATTGCTGACGGCTTTTTCATTATCGTTGTTGGTACTTTGGGAATGATCATTCCTGCCAGTGGTGGAATCGGTGCTTTCAATCTGGCTATGAAGTTCGGATTTATGGCACTCTTTATTTCAATGGGGAAAAGTGCCGAATTAGGAGGTGAAATGGGGCTGACGTATTCATTCATCTCGCTTCCATTACAGATTACCATTATGTTGGTAATGGGGCTTATTTCCATTCCTATGTTGGCGAAAGCAAGAGAAAAACAGTTTCCGACCAAGAAATAAAAGATTAATTCAACAATACCTTTTCACTTCATATCAGTCCAATTTTTTAATTGGACTTTTTTAATGTTGATTTTAGCACCACCAACCTTATAGGTTTTTAAAACCTATAAGGTTTCCTTTTTCATATATCAGAGAAAATTAAAGAATAAATAAAGACAGGATGCTGATTTTTTTAACTGATATCTTTATGTTAAAACCCTATTAAAATTAAACATTACCGCATGCCATTCATTTTTTTATCAATAAATTTGGTCAGTTCACAAATCAAATTTATCTTAAACGAAAAATAATTAATAATCTAAAACACTATGGCAATTAATTTACAGAAAGGGCAAAAGATCGAGATAGGACTTACAAAAATGACGATAGGACTGGGCTGGGACCCAAATGAAGGAACAGGTTTTGACTTCGATCTGGATGCTTCTGCCATCATGATTGATTCCGACAGAAAATTAGTCAATGAGGAATGTTTTGTTTTTTATAATAACCTGCAGTCTCCAGACGGTGCACTGACTCATACAGGAGACGACCCGAGTGGTAAAAACAGTGATGGGGATGATGATGAGGCCATTATTGTAGATCTTGAAAAAGTAGATCCGAAAGCAGAAGAAATTCTTTTTGTAGTGACCATCGAAGATTTTGAAAGAAGAAAACAAAACTTCGGACAGGTGAGAAATTCATACATCAGAATTGTGGATAACAGCACCAACCAGGAGATCGCAAAGTATGAACTGGACGAAGATTTCTCTATTGAAACCGGAGTAGAATTCGGCAGATTATACAAAAAAAATGGAAGCTGGAAATTTGAAGCTTCAGGAATAGGCTACAGAGCAGACCTGGCATTCTTCCTAGAGAAATACTATAAAGGGCAGATCATTAAATAATTATATTTTCAAATACACAAAACTATAACTATGGCAATTAATTTACAGAAAGGTCAAACGATTGATTTAAGAAAAAATGACCGTGGAGAAAGTGTTTACGATCTTTCAAAAGTGACGATCGGTTTAGGATGGGATGTCAGAAAACAGGGCGGTTTCTTTGGGAAACTCTTCAGTAAAGAAACAGAATATGATCTTGATGCAGTAGCTTTTCTTTTAGATGGAAACGGGAAAGTAGCCAACCTTGGGAAAACGGTACAGACCAATGAAGGAAGGCAGATCGCACTTTATCAGGGGGACGTAGTTTTCTTTAATTCTATGCAGCATCCAAGCGGAAATATATGGCTGACCGGAGATAACAGAACCGGCGCAGGAGACGGAGATGATGAGCAGATCATCGTTAAGCTCGACCAGTTGGATGAAAGTTATCAGAAAATATTATTCCTGGTGACCATTTATCAGGGAAAACAAAATAACCAGCATTTCGGAATGATAGAAAATGCCTTTATCAGGGCGGTAGATGCCAAAGGTAAAGAAATTACAAAATATAGCCTTTCAGGGGATGCGAGTATGAACGGGAAATGTGCAATGGTCTTTGCAGAAGCATACCGGCACAATGGCGACTGGAAATTCCGTGCTATTGGTGAACCTCATCAGACAGATAATTTTATTGAAATTCTGAAGCAGTACGCATACAGCAATTAAACCTTACTATTGATCAAACTAAAAAGCCGGCAGCGGAAGTTGAAAACTTCCCTGCCGGCTTCAGAATTAATATCATCTTACCATGAGCAGGAGACTATTAGCATACTTTTTACTGGATACTTCAGGTTCTATGAATGGAGAACCTATCCAGGCATTGAATAATGGATTTAACGGGTTGATAAGCATGCTCCGTGCCGATCCACAGGCCATGGACAGCCTTCATTTGAGTGTAATCACTTTTGACCGCGAGGTTAAAAATATCATTCCGCTGATCGATCTGGCCAGTTTTTATCCGATGGAGATCACTTGTCCGGACAGTGGACCTACCCATACCGGTGCGGCATTGGAAATGGTTTCGGAATTGGTGAAGAAAGAACTTGTTAAGGGTTCATCAGACGAAAAAGAAGACTGGAGACCGCTGCTGTTTATATTTACCGATGGAAAACCTTCTGATATCCAGAAATACAGACAGATGATCCCCGTGATCAGAGACCTGGAATTCGGAGCTATTGTAGGCTGCGCGGCAGGTCCGAAGGCAGATGAGCAGTTTCTGAAGGAGCTTACAGACCACGTGGTAAAATTGGACACTACTGATTCCATAACACTTTCCTCATTTTTCAAATGGGTAAGTTCATCCATTACCATGGGAGGGAAATCACAGGGGACCGGAGAAAGCACACCACTGCCTCCGCCACCTTCCGAGCTTAATATTATTATCTAAATCACTTGTCTTTACTATAACATCATGAGAAGACTGCCCATTTATTTTTTAGTCGATGTCTCCGAATCTATGGTTGGAGATCCTATTGAGCAGGTACAGGAAGGTATCGCCAATATCATCAGAGAATTGAAGAAAGACCCCTATTCACTGGAAACGGTTTATATTTCGATTATAGGTTTTGCAGGAGAGGCTGAAGTCATTACGCCGCTTCAGGATATCATTAGCTTTTATCCACCGAAGATCCCTATCGGAAGTGGTACGTCACTGTCGCAAGGCCTTATTAAAGTAATGGACTGTATAGACAGAGATATTGTGAAAACCACTTATGAAAGAAAAGGCGACTGGAAACCTATCGTTTTTCTTTTTACAGATGGGGTTCCTACCGATGATGCGACAAAAGCTATCGAAAGATGGAACAATAAGTACCACGGGAAAACCAATACCATAGCTGTATCTATCGGTGAAAATACAAACTATAAGTTACTTGGTACTTTATCAGATAATGTTTTGCTGTTCAATAACTCTGATGAAAATTCTTATAAAGAATTTTTCAAATGGGTGACAGATTCCATTAAAACAACCAGCCAGAGTGTTACCGAAGCTAATAAAGAAGGAATTAATCTTTCGAAAATTGATTCCATTATTCTGGAAAAAGTAGATCCCCAACTAGAGCAAAAATTCCCTGACAATAATTTTGTAGTTCTGAATGGTAAATGTTCTGAAACCGAGAAGCTGTATTTGATGAAATTCAAGAAAACATTTGCGGAATCAGGGATACCGGGAATGTCCACAAGATATTACAGACTGGATGGAGCGTATAAAATTGATGAAAAAGCCTATTTCAGACTTTCATCTTCCCAGAAAAATAACCTTAAAATATCCATAGAAGAACTTCAGGGAGGTACTTCCTGTCCTCACTGTGCGAATCCTATCGCTTTAGCAACTTGTTCGTGCGGCGGAATTCACTGTTTGAAAGGGGAAGGGTACAACAAGTGTCCCTGGTGCGGAACTTCGGATTATTACGGGTTTTCAAGCGAAGGATTTGATATTAACAGAACACTAGGGTAGTAAAGAAAATCCTATTTGGGAGATCAAACAAAAGACATGGAAAAAGCGGCTATTTATAGGGAAAAAGAAGAATTTAAAGAAGTCCATCTGGTGCTTAAAAATGCCAGTTCAAAACAGTTTTATGAATTCAGTTTTGAGATGGATGACTTTCCGAATATAAAGATCAAAAATATCGCGAATCTGCATGAGACCGGACTTACATTTGAAAATAACAGGATATCCGGTATTCCATACACCAGCAGCGTTCATGACCTTGATATTGAATTTTACCATACCCATGACCAAAATAGCACGGAGATTAAAAAAGTGCATCTGTTCGTTAATGCCGATCCCAAAGACCTTTGGAAAAATATTCCTTCCGATACCAACGATATTTACGATAAACCCGATGAAATATCTTATCAGGGAAAATTTTCGGATAAAAAAATTACGGTTGTATCCAAACGAGGTCGTTCCCATGCTCATGAAGGAAAATTCAGGGATGATGATTTTGCGGTGAATGAACTTCCCGGAGGCTGGAGCATTATTTCCGTTGCTGATGGTGCCGGGTCTGCTGTAATGGCAAGAGAAGGTTCAAGACTGGCTGTTGTTTCAATAAACAGCTTTTTCAATTCTGGTAAAATGTTAACTGAGATCGAACAAAATACTGAAATCGTTTACAATACTTCTGAATCATCAGAAGAAATAAGGTCCAAAGCCAGAGAGAATATCATAAGATCACTTTATAAAGGAGTCCTGCATGTATATCATGTTTTGGATAAAACAGCTACGGAAAATTCCTTTTCCATAAAAGATCTTCATACAACGTTGATCTTTGGACTAATGAAAAAGTTTTATTTCGGTTATGTCATTCTTACGTTTGGAGTAGGAGACTGTCCCATCAATGTAATCAATCGTGATTTTTCTGAAGTAAAGCTTCTGAATACAATGGATGTGGGTGAATTTGGAGGCGGTACCCGATTTATCACCATGAAAGAGATCTTCAATGATGATATCGTTTCAAGATTTGGAATGACCTGTGTCAATGATTTTTCCTATCTCGTACTGATGACGGATGGTATTTATGATCCGAAATTCATGACGGAAAGCAAGCTTGAAGATACAGACAGCTGGAAAGCATTTTTTAACGATCTGGACGGAAATAATGATGACCGCACAAAAGTAGACTTTATCAACGATACCGATATTGATCAACAACTTCTGACATGGACCGATTTCTGGAGCCGGGGAAATCATGACGACCGAACACTAGCCATAATCTATTAAAACATGAAAAAGACCGTTAAAGTTGTTTCTGTTCTGGACACTGCAAAATCTTATGAATATATAGATGAAAGCCCGATCCGGGGCGGAGTGAAAGATGTTTATTTTTCGCCTGACAGGGAATATGTGGTCGCTTTTTACCGGAATCCTTTGGATGCCGGGCAGAAAGAGCGTATCATGAGGATTGTATCCACCTATCTTGGAAATATACAGTCCGGAAATTCATCAGAGTATTTTCTGAACGAGATATTCAGGTGGCCCTATGATATTGTAGAAAGGGATAAACTGACGGGAATTGTGGTTCCCATTTACCATAAAAAATTCTTCTTTGCGAAAGGATATATAGGATCAGATAATATTCAGGGGCAGGATAAGGTCGGGAAATGGTTCACTGCTCCCATGTTCAGGAATCAGCAGTATCCGTTGAGATTGGATCATTCAGAACTCGGAGATTGGCTGAGCTATTTTCAGATCACCATTAATATCAGCCGGGGAGTGAAGAAGCTTCACCAGATGGGACTGGCGCACTCCGATCTTTCCTATAATAATATTCTGATAGATCCGGTGACGAAATCGGCCTGCATTATTGATATAGACGGTCTTGTAGTCCCGAAACTCTTCCCTCCTGAAGTGATTGGAACTGCAGATTTTATTGCTCCCGAAGTTTTAAAGACGAAACATCTTAGCATGCAGGATCCAGGAAGACACCTTCCTAACCAGAAAACGGATCTTCATGCATTGGCAGTCCTGATTTATATGTACCTCTTCAGAAGACATCCTTTGAGAGGGAGTAAAATATGGGATCTGGATTCTGAAAAAGATGAGGTAATTTCCATGGGTGAAAAAGCTCTGTTCATAGAACATTCCCAGGATCCTTCCAATCATGTAAAAGCCGATCACCTGAGAAAATGGGATGCTTTCTGGGGCGATCCTCAAAAGATTCCTTACACCGCTGCGGGTCCTTATCTTTCTGAACTTTTTAGAAAAGCATTTATAGATGGACTTCACGATCCAATCAGGCGTCCTACAGCCAATGAATGGGAAACCGCATTGCTGAAGACCGCCGATCTGATTCAACCCTGTCACAATCCGGAATGTGCTGAAAAATGGTACGTATTTGACAACAGCAGTAACCCGAAATGCCCTTTCTGCGGCACTCCACATCGGGGAACACTTCCGGTTCTGGATCTGTACTTTAAATTCGATGATGAGGTTTGGAAACCTGAGAATCACCGATTGATGGTGTATCACAATCAGTATTTATTCAAATGGCATGTTTCCAGAAAGGTGATCCGAAACGAAAATCTTACGATGCAGCATAAAATGCCTGTAGGGTATTTTACTTTTCATGAAGGGAGGTGGGTGCTGGTCAATCAGAGCCTGACTTCCATGAAAGATGTTACGGAACAGAAAGAGATTCCTCCCGGATCTATGGTTGAGCTTACGGATGGCAAGAAAATACTTTTGTCTGCTGAAGAAGGCGGAAGGCTGGTCTTTGTTACTTTGGCGAATCAGTCATAAAAAATCCTATAGATTTTAAAAAACTTAAGTGTACTTCTTCTACGCAGAGTGCTAGGCTTAAAAAATAACTTAATTGTAAAGCTTTTGTGACTTTTGTGTTTGAAAAGAATTTGAATTGGTAGAGGCTTCAAGAGCTTCAGTTCCAAGTAATCTTTGTCGTCAGTGATAGTATATTTAAATCCCTCAGATTTCTCAGATAAAGCAGATTTGAATGATGATATAAAAATCTATAGATTTTTTTAAAAACTTAAGTGTACTTCTTCTACGCAGAGTGTTAAGCTTAAAAAATAACTTAATTGTAAAGCTTTTGTGACTTTTGTGGTTGAGAAGAATTTGAATTGGTAAGGGCTTCGGGAGCCTTAATCCCTTTGAAATTCCATAAAATAAGAATGTTCATCTTCACCCACCGTTTTAAAACCTAAACGGGTATATAGATGTTGAGCTTTATTGGTTTTTAAGACACTTAATTCTACTGTTTTCCCTTCTTTAGATGCTTCTTCAAGAATGTCTTTTAAAATCGTTTTTCCGAGTCCTTTGCCCTGTTGGGTGGGATCTATTTGCAGTTGCAGAATTTCCGTTTTATCATCAGCTTTGTTGATTTTCAATAATCCGGCAGGTTCATTATTTAAAAGGATAATATTCGCTTTGTCGAACTGATAAAGAATTCGCTGAAGCGTTGTTTCTCTGTCTGTTGGGAGATGAGAATCGGTGTAATGCGGATTCATGGTTTTCGTTCTGAGATCAAGAAGATAATCAATGTCGTTTTCTGAAGCTTTTCTGTAGGTAAGATCTGTGTTCATAGTATTTACTTTAATCCGATTTTTAGTCCCATTTCATTTTTCATATGCAGCAGAACTTCAGCATTTCCTTTGGCATCATCCACAGGATGGTGCGTATGTTCTGTTTTACGGAGATGCTTCCACTGCGCGAAAGTATCCTTTTCCAGTCCGCAGTAGAGATCAGAAAGCCTTCTTGAAGAATAGCCGAACGGATTTTTTCCGGTAAAATGATGAAAATACCAGCAGATGAACATCCAGTCGAAACCGTTGTTATCACTGATGAAAATTGGCCTTCCTTTCGAATTTTCTTTGATCCATTCTTCAAATTCCAGCATGACTTCTTTAGGATCATCAAAACACATGGTTTCTTCCCTGCTGAACCCGGAAACCGCTAAAGCATCCGGATTGAATTTTTCTGAAATAGGTTTCAGTTTTCCGTAGAAAGTAGTATCCAGTGCATCATTCACAAGGACTGCTCCAAAGCAGACCATCGAAAAATCTCCGGGAATCGGGCCATCCGATTCAATATCGACCATAAAATAGCTCATCTTTCATCTTTAATCAGACGAATATAATTAAAATTATGCACCCAATCCCCCGATTTTACACAAGTTCGAAAAAACTTAGTTTCCCGATTTTTATTTTAGTCTCCTTTAAAAGCTCAATTTCCTGATCAGGATCCGTTATCTTGATATCATTAATCTGAATGCCTCCGCTTTGGATCATTCTTCGGATGGCCGATTTGCTGAGGTCACTTTTAAGCCGGCTGCACAATTCCACTGCTGCCATTCTATTTTGGTGAGGTTGAAATGAGGCTAAAGAAACAGGTTCATACACTTTCTCTTCAAAGTTTTTATTTTGAAACTGACCGCTGAAAAATTCTTCTGCAAGGTCTGCCGCTGATTGATCGTGGTATTGCGTAATGATATTTTTAGCGACTCTCTTTTTGATATGCATCGGATTTTCTCCGTGTTCTAATTTTAATTTTAGATCTGACTTTTCTTCAGAAGTAAAGTTAGAAGCTAGATCAATAAATTCCTCGATCAGGCTATCCGGAATCGACATGGTTTTTCCAAACATTTCATTCGGTTCATCCGTCAGACCGATAATATTGTTCAAAGATTTACTCATTTTTTCCTTACCGTCCAGACCTTTCAAAAGAGGCATGCACATTACAACCTGCGCTGGCATCTGATGAGCTTCCTGAAGCTGTCTTCCCATGGTACAGTTGAAAAGCTGATCCGTTCCACCCATCTCAATATCACATTTAATCTGTACCGAATCAAAGCCCTGAAGGATAGGGTATACAAGTTCATGCATCGCAATAGGCGTGTTTTCCGTAAATCTTTTATTAAAGTCATTCCTGTGCATCAGCTGAGCTACGGTAACTTTTGACAGTAACTGGATGACTTCTGAAAAACTGAGTGCATCCAGCCAGTCAGAATTAAAAACAATTTTCGTTTTTTCCACATCAATGATCTTAGAAAGCTGATTGATGTAAGTTTGTGCATTGTGATTGACATCCTCAACACTCAAAGGTTTTCTGGCCTTATTTTTTCCCGTAGGATCACCGATTCTTGCCGTAAAACTTCCTACGACAATGACAATCTGATGCCCCAGATCCTGAAATTGTTTCAACTTTTTAAGCACGACAGCATGACCCAGATGCAGATCCGGAGCAGTAGGATCAAATCCCAGTTTGATCTTTAATTTTCTGTTTTCCAGTTCCGCCTGTTTGAGTTTTTGTTCCAGACCGTTTTCCGGAAGAATGATGGCTGTGTTTTCTTGTAATGTATTGATCATAATTATTTGGTTTTAAAACAAAAAAAGCCCGGACAATGCTGTCCGGGCTCTATATTGATATTAGATTATTCTTATTAAATTACAGATATAGAAAGTCTTCCCGAACGTTTGGCCGGGTAGTAATACTCACTGAAAAAAGGAAGACGCAATATGCTGTTTAAATGTTTCATTGATAATGTAAATATAAAAGCTTTTTGATGGTAATCCAATATTTAAACCATTAAGTTCCGCTGTAAAGTTCCATATCAGTTAAGATTTATAAAAAACTTACTGTTCTTTAACAGTTTATGAATCCTAATGGTTTAAAATAAAGGTTTCAAAACAATTTTACTTATCGCTCTTGAAGCTAATTCCATGCCATAAATTCCTTATAAGCAAAATAAAGAATCGTTATAAATAAACTGTATTTGATGATTTTTTTGTCAGCTTATAAGTCCTGAATAATAGAGGACTGACTGTCTGCTTTGTTAATGTCTTTTCCATTATTTATCAGTTTAAAGGTTAAAAACGGGTAGTGAATAGGTGTTTCTGATCTGTTCTTTCCATATTTCCACCTCCTCAAGAGAAGCTTTATCAGCTTTGTCAAAAAAGAAATGCTGAATGATTTCAAAACCGCTGTAGATAAAAATTCCGTTATCCGAAGTAAGGGTAAGTGCTTTATCCATTCCCATACGTTCATATTCCTCATGAGATTTTCCGTGGGTATTGATAATGACTGCTTTTTTACCTTTCAAAAGGCCTTTTTGCACCCCTTGGTCATAACGGTAAGCAAAGCCGTAGCTGAAAACGCGGTCGATATAGCCTTTCATGATAGCGGGCATTCCGGTCCACCAGATCGGGTAGATAAAGGTGATCTGCTCCGCCCGGGAAATATATTCCTGCTCCGTTTTTACATCATCCGAAAGCTGTCCTGCCAACTGTCCCTGGATATCTTCCAGTGAAAAAACCGGATCAAAGCCTATTTTGTTAAGGTCTCTTATTTCTATTTCGTGATTTTCTTTTTCCAGACTTTCAATAACGGTTTGAAGTAGATGGTTATTCAGGCTGTTTTCATTGGGATGGGCGTAAATGATTAAATGTCTCATCGTTTTATTGTTTAAATTAATGAGACAAAAGTAGAGCAGCGGGCAAAGCAAAAATTGTAAGAAAACGAAAAGGAATTATTCCGATCCTGAACGACAGATATCCTTCTGAAACTTTATATACTGAGATGGGGAAATACTGATGAAATGTTTGAAGTCATGAATAAGCTGGCTTTGATCGTAGTAGCCACATTCATCTATAATGCTGAACCATTCGATCTTTTTCCGGTTTTCCAGTTCTTTTTCAATCATGCCAATTGCTTTGAGAAAACGGCTGTAACGGGCAAGCTCTTTATAAGAATACCCGAACTGTTCTTTCTGCTTTAGCTGGATGTTTCTTTCACTCTGATGAGTTTGCTCTGCGATGGTTTTTACAGGATTCAGGCTGATGTTTTCAAAATTGCTCAGCAACCGGCTTGTTTCGTCCTGATCCTGAAGATAAGGCATACAAAATTTAAGAATGTGGGTGGTTTTTTCCTCAGGAGAAGAGAATTTTGAGATCTGATGCCAAAGATCCGTAAAACAATTGTCCTTCAAAAGTTCGTCCGGATGTGTTCCTTTATTGGAAATCATAGCTTTTCCAAAGAAGCGGTAAAAAGCATCGTCCTTAAAATTGGCGACCAGAATAGAGCTTCCCGGAGGTAATGTATAGTCAAATACCTGACGAACAGGTCCTAAAACAACACATTGATTCACCTCAACAGTAGTGTTTTCCTGAGTCGTCATAAAAGCATTAGCTCCAAAGCAGAAGAGCATAATCGTTTGGTAGGAGGGAAGCAGTGTCTTGGTAACAGGATTGGGAGAACTATTTTCTGCGAAATAAAAATGCGTGAACACGGTTTCAAATTCTTTGGGAACTGATATTTTAAGCTGGTGATATTCTGGCTGTGGTTCCTGCATTTTTTGGATTCTATGAGTTCAGGTCTTTCTCCATTTTATAGTTGGTAAGATCAATTCCTTTTACATTCACCGTTTGCTCTGTGATCATCCGAAACCCCATTTTTTCAAAGAAAGGTCTTGCTGTTTTGCTTACAGCAGCAGCCAATGTTTTTTCTTTCCGAATAGTGACTTCCTGTTCTATAAAGGTATACATTTTCCGGGCAATTCCCTGATGCTGAAAATCTTTGTGAACGAAAAGAAGATCAATATAATTCCCTCGTTCAAGGGTACAAAATCCTGCCATTTGCCCATTGATTTTGGCTACGATTACAAACTGACTGTTCATCACCTGCATCCATCTTTCTTCATTTTCCGTTCCCGATCTCCAGGCTTCGATCTGCTCGCTGTTGTAGTCGTTTTTACATACCGAAGTAATGGTATCTGTAAAAAGTCTGCGCATTTCCGACAGGTCACTAATATTTCCTTTTCTGATGATCATGACTCGCTGATGTATTTTTCTATATAAAGTTTCTGCTGCTCCTCAGTAAGTAAAGGATAAAACAGATTCATCTGAATAAGTGCATAATGCTTTACCGCTTCCTCTTTATTCATCTTGAAAGCAAGACTGTTGTGAATGATCCAGTTGTCTGCGATGATGAAAATCTGTGTGGTAAGGCTTCTCAGTATAAAATCAGGAATGTTATTTCTGAAAATGTTATTTTTCTGAAAACCTTTGAAAATAACCTGAAATTCATCCTTTCTCGTAATGTTGATGGATTCATACTGGGATTCTATGGCCGGGATGTTTTTTAAAATATCAAAAAAGTTCATAAAAATAAAACGGAAAGAATAAAAAACATCATACGTTGAAAAAGTAAAATGATACAGATCTTCCAGTGTTTTGTTTTCTATTTTCTGTAGATCATTCAGTAAAACATCCATTTTAAGGATCAGTTCAGAAAAAAGGATCTTAATAATATCTTCCGAATATTTAAAATGATAATGCAAATTTCCCGCACTGATATTCAGATCGGCTGCAATATGTCTTGTTGTGATATTATTATAGCCTTTTTCATTAAATAACTCTAATGCTTTTGATAATATTTTATCCTTCGTTTTCATGCATCAAATATAAGAGAGTTTAATTTATATTTCAAAATTAGAGCATTTGTTCTAATTTTAGTATATTTGCATCAGAAAATCGATCAGGATGGAAGGGAAAAAAATGTTCAATTACGAAACCACCGAAAGCAGAGATTCCCCAAAAGGAAAAGATGTGCAGGAGGCCTTAGTGAAAATACTGCAGATTATCATCGGATTGATTATGGCTATACTTCACATGTGATGAAAAATACAATTTCATATTGGTTTTTGTTGGGACTTGCAGGCTGGATATTGGTTGTTTTTCTGAGGGAAAAAGGGATTCTTATTCCGGTGATCAACAATCATTTTACAGATCTCATCACTGTTCCGATGTACGCTTACCTGATAAAATATCTGATGAATGAGGTATTGGGATATCACTGGCAGCCTGATTTTAAATTTATTTTAACCTCTGTACTATATTTGTCTATTCTTTTTGAAGTGGTCTGTCCTATGGTTTCAGAAAGATTTACAGGAGATATTCTGGATATTGTGGCTTATTTGACAGGAGGTATGACCTATTATTTAATGAAACTAAAGAGTTTTCGGCCCGCCAAATTCTATTTTAAAACAGGAAACCGGCAGAAATCCTGAACAAATCAGAATTCTACCGGTTGATATTTCATGATCAAAGTGATCTTCTACTGAAATAAAAATTTTAATTACTTCCTCCGCCTGCTCTGCTGGATTCCTCGAACTTCATTTCTTTCGTTGCTCCTTTCACATTATTGTTCCCAAATTTATACGTTACAGAAAGATAAATATTTCGGGTGATTCCTTTATTAAAATATTCTACATCATAATTAGGGTAATATTCTATCCCTTTGTTACGATTGGTATTCAGAAGGTCATTGACATACAGGTTGATCAACAGCTTTTTGTCCATCAGGTTTAGTTTCATTCCTGTATAAACCGAAGCATTAGCGTAATAATACGTATTTCCGTCCCTGTTCGGAAGATTGCTCCAAAGTCCGAGCATTAAAGTAAGCGTCTTGCTTTTATTCAGAAAGAAATTATTATCTACATTAAAGTTGGCGCTATATCCTTCAGGAGCAGCTATGGCAGTAGGATCGTAAGATTTTGTCTTGGCATAGTATCCATTCACGAAAATATTAGACTCCATCCATTTCAGTTTGTTGTAATTGTAGCTGATATTGATTCCAGCCTGGTCCTGATTGTAGAAGTTTTTAACGATGCTGTATTTTGATTTGCCTTCCACTACCTGGATTCTGTCCCAGTTATCTTTATTGTAGTTATAGTACAGCGTGACATTAAAATTGTTATTTAAAACATATCCGAACTCAAAATTATCTGAGAACGAAGGCAAGAGATAAGGGTTCCCTGTACTGTATTCAAATTCGGAAACATAGAATTTAAAGGGATTCAGGTTTCCAAAATAAGGACGTGAAATTCTCCTTGAATAGTTAAGTGAGAACGCGTGATTTTCATTTGGTTTATAGCTGATGTAAGCGGTCGGGAACAGTTTTCCATATTTAATTTTAGCTGAAGAATCATCATTCATGGAAATTCCTTCCAGAGTTGTATATTCATAACGAAGCCCGGCTTTTGCATCCAGTTTGTCATTGATTTTAAAGCTGGCCGATGCGTAGGCCGCATAATTCTGTTCATTATAAAAGAAAGTATTGGTCCTTTTGGTGTTAAGAATATACTGCTCGTCTTCAATATTGAAAAAATTAAATTCAGAGTCATTTTTGATTTTTGTATACTTCAACCCGGCTTCCGTTTTTACCTTTCCAAAAGTTTTCTCCAAATCTGCCTGACCGGAATAAATTCTGTATTTACTGACCGGGTTCGCGAAAGTGGAAACCTGATCAGAAGTAATGGTATTATAAAAATTTCTCGCATTGGAATTATTGAGCATCATATTCGCTGTTACGCTTAGCTTACTTCCCAACGAATCCAGTTTAACATCATAAAAGGCAGTCGCATTGTGAACATTTCTGCGGTTTTTGTTGCTGTAATTTGAGAATACATCGAGATAACCTTCCTTATCAAAAATATTGGCTTTGCTTTCACCCTTCTCCAATGGATTACTGAACGAATAGTTGTAATTGATTCCTACCAGATTTTTATCATTGATCTTATATTCTCCCTTCAAACCACCCCCTTTATAGCGGTAATTGTTGCTGCTGGTACTGTTGGTTTTCCAGTAATTGTTATCCGTAGTTCCGGTAAGATAATTATAAGAACGGTTTTCCCAATAATTGTCTCCAATAGACAGGTTTCCGGTAACCGACAATTTATCCCCTTGATAATTAAAAGTAGCACCGCTCCGTGTTGATGTTGTTGGCCTTCCTCCATAATAACTTCCTGAAGTCTGAAGCGAGCCGTTCCAGCCCAGATTAGCATTTTTCTTAAGGATAATATTAATCAATCCACTTTTTCCTTCCGCTTCATATTTTGAAGGCGGTGTGGTAATCACTTCAATCTTAAGAATATCATCGGACCGGATGGTTTTAAGATAATTGATAAGCTCCTGTCCATTCAGATTTAGCAATCGGTCATTGATCATCACGGCAACATTACTTTTCCCGGCAATGCTGATGGCATCATCTGTGGCCCGTACCATCGGTGTTTTGGCAAGGGCTTCTACCGCATCAATTCCCTGTGAGGCGACAGAATTTTCCACATTGAAAACCAGCCGGTCTACCTTTCTTTCAAACAGTTTTTTCTTTGCAGTCAGAGTCACCCCTTCAATTTTTTTCTCTACAGGTGCTTCTTTAAGCTGAATATCTTTTTTTGAGTTTCCTTTTACGGTAATTGTTTCGCTGTTGGTTTTTACACCGTCTTTTATGAGTTCAAGGATATAGTTTCCGTCTTCTTTTAAGGGAATTTTAAACATTCCGTTCTCATCTGTGATTGCAGAAAATTTTGTATTTGCTTTAGTGATCAGTACTTCGGTTTCCGGTGCCGGTTTGTTTTGCAGGTCGGTCACAGTACCTTCAATGCTTTGGGCAAAAAAATAAGAGGATGAGACAAGACTTAAAAGAAGAATAATCTTTCGATTCATGGTTGGCTTTTTATACATAACAGTTCATCAAGCGGCGACATTACATGAAAAGTGAAAAATATTTAAAGTGATTGGCCTCGCATCCGGTTTTCTTTTGATTATTTTTGTAAGTTATCCGAAAAATATTCCATCATGCACGACAAGCTTTTACAGTACATAGGTTCTGACTTTCATTTTAATTCTGATGAAATTGAAGCGATCAAACAGTACTTTGAGCCAGTCAGTTATTCTAAAAATACATTGCTGGAAAAAGCCGGAAAAATTCCTGGATATCTGTATTATATTGTATCCGGATATCTCAGGCTGTTTTATATGGATGAGAACGGTAATGAGGTCACTACCCATGTCAATTGCCCTCCCGGATTTTTCACCTCTTATACCCATTTTATCAGCCAGACTCGTTCAGAAGATCATGTAGAATGCATCACCGACTGTGAGCTGTTAAGGATCACCAAAGAGAACCTTGATCAATTGGTCAACAGCAGCCAGAGTATGAAGGATTTTAGCATCTCCGTATTTCAGCAGTCCATTGCTTACCATGAAAACCGTTCCAAAGAACTGTCTGTATTAAATGCAGAACAGCGTTACTTAAAGCTCATAGAGAATTATCCGGAAATCATTCAGAATGTACCCATTCAGTATATCGCCTCTTTTCTAGGCATGAAACCGGAAAGCCTCAGCAGAATCCGGAAAAAGATCATTAACTAACAAAAGTCAAGTGGTTCCCGATCCGGGAAGATGAACTTTGCCGTATTAAAATCAATGGAATGACAAAGAATAATCTGAGCCTCGTTTCCGGGGCCAACGGACATTTGGGAAATAATCTGGTAAGACTTTTATTGAAAGAAGGTATTCCTGTACGGGCTGCTATAAGAAATAAAAACAATACAAAACCTTTTGAAGGGCTGAACTGCGAAATCGTACAGGCTGATATCACAGATAAAGCTTCCTTTGTTAAAGCATTGCAGGGCGTAGAAACATTTTATGCCGTAGGCGCTTCTTTTAAATTGTGGGCGAAAGATCCCAAAAAAGAAATTTATGACGTTAATATCAACGGTACCCGTAATACCATTGAAGCTGCGGCCGAAGCAGGCGTAAAGAAGATCGTTTATGTAAGTTCCATCGCTGCTTTGAATTATACAAAACTTCCGGCAAACGAAAGTGGGGGTTATAATCCGGATAGGAGAGATATGTATTACAATTCTAAAAATGATGGCGAAAAACTGGCTTTCGAATTGGCACAAGAACTGGGTATTGAACTGGTTTCCGTGATGCCTGCTGCCATGATCGGAAGTGAAGCTTTTTTTCCACTGAATGTCTCTTATCATATCCTGAAACTGATTCTGAACAAAGAAATTCCGGTAGATACAAAAATTACTCTGAATTGGATCGATGTAAAGGATGTTGCCAAAGGATGTTACTTAGCGGCTCAAAAAGGACGTTCAGGGGAACGCTATATTTTGGCGAATGAAGAATGCATGACGATTACAGATACGACTGCTTTGGCCGCTAAACTTTATCCCGAATTGAATTTGAAAGTGCCTAGTGCTGTCCCAAAACCATTGCTGTATGCTATTGCAGGGATGATGGAGCTGACTGCTAAACTAAGCGGAAAACCTCCTTTGCTCACAAGGAAAGATATTGCCATGTTTTCCGGACTGCAGCAGAATTTCGACATTTCCAAAGCCAGAAATGAATTGGGATTTGATCCTAAAAGTCCCGAGCTGGCGGTAACCGAAGCACTGGCTTACCTGATGAAAAATAAAAATATTCTGGGGGCTTGAAAAAGCCTCTTTTTTATAAGGTATGAAGCTTGATAATTGTTCCTTTATAGTATTTGGTAAGGTCATAAAGCTCCCCGAAATAATGCTGCAGGTCGAGATGATTATGCTGCTCAGAACCTTTTGTGCGGAACTGATCTTCTGCGAGAGCATATAGAGCAGGGTAATCTGTTTTCAAATAATGGGAAAGCACGGTGCAGCTTCCTTTTTTTTCCAGGGCAATGTCCGTGAAAAACAGACCGTAGACCAAAAACTGGTTGAAATGTTGAGCATCCACCATAAAATCCAGATTCTGTTTTGAATAATTTTCATAATCTGAAAGAATGTCCTGAAATAGCTGTACGTTTTCTTTTTTCGGGATTTCGTAAAAAAGATCAATTCCATGGATGAAAAGCTGGGTTTTAGCCTCTTCACTGTCTGTTGGAAAGGTACTGGTGAACCAGGTAAAAATACTTGAGAGTTCTTCTTTGGAAAGATGGTCTACAGAATCTTTCACCTTATTTTTAATGATCTCAAGACTCACTTTGGCATCATCATGAAGGAAGACGATAACGCCTTCCTCTTCGCGGCAGAGTTTATTGTACAAATTGATTTTGGCAATATTGGGATTGGTTTTGATGAAATACAGTTCTTCTGCCATTGCTTTGTACCACATGATTTATTTGTAAAGTGGTAACTAAAGATACAAAATATGTAGGGACTATAACTGAAAATGTTATGCGATCAATTATTAATTGTTTTGACGGTTTCATGAAGTGCCATTCTGTTTCCTTCAGAATCTTCAAATTCAGCTACTGCGAAACCATATTTTTCATTGATTTTTTTCGGATAGAGGATCTTTCCTCCATTCTGAAGCACTTTACTCAGCGATTCATCGATGCTTTCTGTTTTAAAATAGATAGACTTATCTATTTTTTATATATCTTTGTAAAAATTTTCGGGATGAAAAAAGAAAAAGTACAGGAAAGGATCATCAGGGTGGCTTCAGATCTGTTTTACAGACAGGGGTTCAATTCAACCGGTATTAACCAGATTATTGCTGAAGCAGATATTGCCATAGGATCGCTGTACAACCACTTCACTTCCAAAAATGATCTTCTTCAGGCTTATCTGATCAAAGAAGAGACAGAATGGTTCAAGGGGTTTGAAGAACATTCTGCTAAAATTTCGGAACCCAAACAAAAAATCCTCTCTTTACTAGATTACCGTAAAAAGTTGCAGAAATCCTCAAAATTTGGAGGCTGTCATTTCATTAAAATTAGTGCCGAAGTGGGAGACAGCAGTCCTGTGGTTTCTGATTTTGTAAAAAAACACAAAGGTAAACAGAAAGAAATGATCAGAACACTGGTCAACGGATATGCAGAAAGTAAAAAAGAGTTTGATGCTGATTTAACCACAGAAAGTATTTTTCTATTGATAGAAGGAGCTGTAGTAAGTTCTACCATCAATAAAAATGCAGATTCTTTTGATCAGATTCAAAAAATGATTGAGGTGCAGCTGCCTTAATTTTTTTACTAAATAATATATAGATATATCTATATAAAAATGAATAATAAATATTTAAAATTGATGGTGATATTATCCGGTCAGCTCCTGACTATTATGGATATTTTCATTATCAATGTGTCCATCCCATCCATTCAGCGTGACCTTCATGCTTCCAATGGAGAAATGCAATTGATGATTGCGTCTTATCTGATTGGTTTTGCTTCATTTCTGATTACAGGCGGAAGGTTAGGGGATATGTACGGGCGAAAAAAGATCTTCATGACCGGGTTGGTATTTTTTATGCTGAGCTCTGTGGCTTGTGGAGTTTCGTCCGGTGCAGCTCTGCTCGTCATCTCAAGGTTTATTCAGGGAATCAGTGCGGCGCTTATGGCTCCGCAGGTCCTGTCGATGATACAGATTTTATTTACAGGACATGAAGAAAGAACAAAAGCAATGGGATGGTATGGAATAACAATCGGGCTGGGTACCATTTTAGGGCAGTTTCTGGGTGGTTATTTTTCATCATTGACCGTGATGGAGGAATCCTGGAGACTTATTTTTCTGATCAATATTCCAATCTGTATGCTGGCTTTATTTTTCAGCAAAAGAATCTTAACTGAATCTAAAATGACAGTTGGGAAAAATACCTTTGATTTCTTCGGAGTTATTGTGCTGGCGGCCGGACTGTTCTGTTTTACGTATGCCCTCACTATGTCTGAACATCAGGGAATTCAGATGAAAAGTATACTGTTGGTCTTACTATCAGCAGGTATTTTAGTTTATTTTGTCAAAATTCAAAAGATGAGGTTGAAGTGTGGAAAATCTTATCTGATTGACTTTACATTATTCAACTATACCAATTTCAATCTGGGAATTCTGGCGGTTTCTTTTTTCTTTATTATGCTGGATTCTTACTTTTATATTCTGTCACTGTTTTTTCAGGATGGACTGCAGATCGGGGCCTTGGCTGCCGGAGAAATTATTGTTTTCCAGGGACTTGGTTTTATTCTGGCTTCCTTGTTTTCATCGAAATTCATTTTACGGTATGGTAAAAAATTTTTAGTGAGTGGATTGGTCCTTATCATGACCGTTCTTATGCTGCAAATCTTTTTATTTAATAAGGAAACTCCCTTTTTCATGCTTTGTCTGTTGCTGTTTTTTCACGGAATTGGCGTAGGTTCTATTATTCCCTCGCTGGCTACGATTGCGCTGTCCGGACTGCCGCAAAAGCTGGCGGGAAATGCTTCAGGAGTTTACAACACTTTTCAGCAGGTAGCTGCTATCGTAGGAATTATTGCAGTGGGAAGTGTTTTTTATCATTTCCTTGGAGTAAAGCCTTCACCACAGCATTATCATACTGCTTTTTCAATCGCTTTGGCCGTCAATATAATTTGTCTTTTTATTGTTTTATTTTCTATGGTAAAGGTTCCGGAAAGTATACTTCCAAAAAGGAAGATGTAGTGATTATTTTTTTACGGACTGCAATGTCAATTTTGCGATGTTTCTTGTGATCTCCGTGGGTGAGTGGCAGTCACAGTTGCTGAGTCCTATAACGTAAATATCCTCAGAAGGAATATACACGCCCATACTTTTAAACCCGAAAATACTTCCGCCGTGCTCCCTGTCCGGAGTACCATTGATATCTTTGAGGTGCCATCCGTATCCATAAGTAAATTCCTCGCCACTGTTCAGCTTATATTTCTGAAAGGCTTTTTTCGTTTCAGATGTATTGAGCAGTATGTTCTGGTTTAAAGCTTGTTGCCATTTCACGAGATCATCAACTGTAGACATCAGGGAACCGGATGAGAAAGGAACACTGAAACTGATGACGGTTTTATTGACAAATCCATGTTCTTTCTGATGGTAACCGTAAGCTCTTTTGGGAATAAGTTGTCGGTCGGTGGCATAATAAGAGTGGCTCATACCGGCTTTTTCGAAAATATTTTTTTTGATGAAATCTTCATACGTCTGTCCTGAAACCAGCTCAATAATATGACCTAATACCACATATCCCGAATTGTTATATTCAAATTTTTCTCCGGGAGCAAAATCTACAGGTTCGTTTTTGAAGAAGTCCACCATCATTTCGGGTTTCATTTCTTTCTGTGCAATGGTGGATAAAGCTTTCATTTTTGTAAAATCTTTGATTCCTGAAGTATGGGTCAACAAATGGTGTATAGTGATTTTATCACCGGAAGGATAATCTTTTATGTATTTTGAAAGAGGATCATTGACATTTAGTTTTCCCTGCTGTTCCAGTATCAAAACAGCTACAGCGGTAAACTGCTTGGTCATAGACCCGATCTGGAAAACATGGTCCGGTGTCATATTGACATCCAGCTCGAGATTGGCTTTCCCAAAAGCTTTACGGTACATCGTTTTTCCATTTTTTGAGACCAGAAATGCGCCTCCAGGCTCATTTTGATTGCCGAATCCGCTAAGGATAAGACTGTCTATTTTCTTCTCATAGGTTTGAGCATGACTATTTCCGGAGAAAAATAATAGAAATAGAAGGGCTGTTAAAAGTTTTTGAGTCGTCATAATTATTGTTTTGTTATGCAAAGATATGAATATTTACTATTACTATGTTATGCTTTATAGTGATTGAGTAAAAAAAATGACCGATGTGATCATTTATTATTTTCTGCAGGACTTTACAATCCTGTTTTTATTTGTGGAAATGGATAGTTGCAGCCGTAGTTGATCATGTTTTATCTTTGATTTTGTTTCATGGCCCGGATCAGTTTATCATTACGTCGGTCTGCTCTTGCATTGTTTAAAGATAAAGCAGCCCAGATCGCAGCAGGAAGCCAGCCAATGACTGTGATTTGTAAAATTAGACAGATAATTCCGGTTAAAATTTTCCCGCGGAACATGAAGGAAAGAAAAGGGAGTAAGATAGCTAGTAACATGATTATATTTTAATTTTTATGGTTTTTAACTTTAAATACACTTCTTTTCAGAGAGCATTTGGCTGCTTTCTCCAAAATGGAATGTTCATGCTTAATCAGTTGATCCTCCAATAACTCAGCAATCATTTCCGCGACGTCTTCCGGGCGTCTGCGTTGGTCTAGGGTTTCATAAAGCTGTTCAACGGTCGTCATGATAAAGTCAAAATTATTAAAAAATGTTGATTAAGCCAGAGAGAAAGTCATTTTTTCATTTTCTGATTCAACTGTTTGCTGGTAATGAATATGAAAAGTAATGTTAATAATATTCAGAGATAGATTTTGTTTTCATCATTATCAGTCCTGATAGTCAATGATTTCATATTCAATATTTTCGTTTTCGATGTATGTTTTCAATAGGTCGAGGTCTTTCCATACATAGGAAGAACTGTATTGGCAGATGTACATTCCATCATTCTCAAAGATAATGCTGATATTCGGCATTGTTCCATTGTTTCCGGGCTGCCTGAAATCCCAGAATGTTTTATTGTTAAACTCATATTTTTTGTCAAACGTTTTATCATTTTCAAATAAATACTGAATTTTAATAATCTGTTTCTCGGTAAATTTTGCTGTTATTTTGTACTCGAAACCCATTAATGGTATAGTTTTTAAATTTGCGTGACAGGATTTCCTATTAGTTTGCGATTGAAATGTCTGTAAAAGAAAGTGGCTGAAGCAAGAGCGCAATATTTTTTAGTACTTTCTGATTTTCACACAGGAAGCATTTTTAATTTTTACTTTTCTCCCTACTTTTTTTAATAAACCGGTTGTAGCATCACGTTTGAATACAACAATAGTTCCACTCCCGCCGTTGGCTATGATTAAAAACTTTCCGGACTCATCGATGTCAAATACTCTTGCGTGTTTCCCTAAAATTGACTGGTATCCCACATTTTTTAAGGTTCCGTCTCCAAGAATGGAGAAAATGGCTATATTATTTTCGACACCACGATTGGAAGCATATAAAAACCGTCCATCCGGTGAAATGTGAATGTCGGAACTTTCAAAATTTTCTTTGTATTGGTCCGTATGCGTATTGATTCTTTGAATGCTTTTCAGCGTAGAATTTTCATACTGATATGCATTGACCGTTCCTGATAATTCTTCAATACTGTAGGCGAATTTTCCATTGGGATGAAAGGTAAAATGCCTTGGTCCACCTCCTAAAGTGGTAGGTATGTACGGTGGTTTCGCGGCTTGCATAGGCTCCGCTTTATCAGTTTCAAACGTATAAGATCTGATTTTATCTGCCCCCAGATCTGGTAAGAATACATGAGTGAAGTCCGGTGAAAATACAGCAGCATGAATATGGGATCTGTCCTGCCTGTCTTCATTGATACTTCCCTCGGAAAACTGAAAATTCTGTACCGCAGGATGTAGGGTTCCATCTTCAGAAAGAGGATATATGGAAGCGCTGCCTTCTGTGTAATTGGCATTCACTACCCATTGACCATTTCTGTGAACGCTCACATACACCGGGTTTTCGCCACCACTTTTCTGACTGTTTATAAAAGTAAGCGTTTCATCTTTGGGGTTGAATTTAAAACTGCTGATACTTCCGGCATTGGGCGTTTTACTTTCTGTACAGGCTAATACATATTTCCCATTGGGGGATAAAGTGAGAAATGAAGGGTTTAAAATTCCTTTCACTGATGTTACCTTGGATAATTTCCCTTTGATGGTATCCAGCTTATAGACATAAATTCCCTCGGTTGTTTTATCCCGGTTGAATGATCCAAAAAATACATAGGTATTTTGTGAATATACATTGATACAGATTAAAATCAGGGCGATCAGGCTTACTATTTTCTTCAATTTTATTTAGTTTTTTATAGAG
Source organism: Chryseobacterium antibioticum (assembly GCF_012927325.1). GTDB lineage: Bacteria > Bacteroidota > Bacteroidia > Flavobacteriales > Weeksellaceae > Chryseobacterium > Chryseobacterium antibioticum. The sequence goes on from NZ_JABBGI010000013.1 coordinate 25,318, forward strand.
TGGTGGTATTTGGAGAGTGAGTTTGATAAAGGCTTATCTTTTTGACTGTTCTGTTTTATAATCTTCTTCTTCCAGGGATGGCAGCCAGTGGGTCAAATCTGAAAAACGCATAATATGAAAACAATCGTAGCCTCCTAAAAGCTTTTTTTCGGTGGTCAGAAGTAAGGTTACCTTTTTGGGGAAGCATCCGAATTTGGCTTCATAAATAGATAATCCTTCAAAAAAATTATTGAGAATATAGGGAGCCTGGCGACTTCCATCTCCATATTTCAGAACCGAATTGATTATTTTCACCATCATTGAAAAATGAAGTTGGGATGCATTATTCTGATCAAGACGCTTGTACGCATAAGACAATTCTTTGTGGGCGGTGATGTTGTTGGGGCTTTGAATAAGTATTTTTTTTGCTGTTTCAATGGCTTCAGTATAATTTTTATTTTCGTTGAGTTGGTATGCTTTATTGGCTAAACTGTCCAAATACTTTGGATGTATTGCATTCGTATGTATTTTGTATTTGGTAAGGCTGATGATTTGTTCCTCAGTGAGCAAGGTGTCTAGTTTCGCTATTTGAGCTTCAATATTTTTGAAATAATAAATGGAATTCTTCCGGGTTGATTCATCAATGGAGGTCTTAAATTTTGGAATAGTACTTTTTGGAGCTTCCGCTTTATTATTGGCTTTGCTTTTTACCTCTATCACTTTAACAGCAGAATTTCCATCAGGATTATTTTTGGAACCGTAATTTTTTACTTCTTCAGGAGTTGGAGGTAACGGGGGAGCCTGTCCAAAACTCAGGTTGAATAGAAATACAATAAAAAAGGTGAGGTAATAGTTTTTAGTCATTTTGAGAGTCAGTTTTGCTGTTTTATATTATTCAATATCAATTTTATGGTAAGTCATCCATCGTTGCAGATTTCCCACCATTCTTTTTAAATGGTCTTCATTTAGGAAAATATTCGTCCAATACTCAAATCTGTCACATTGGATACTGATGTAGTACGTCATGATGGCTAAACAGGCGAAAGGTAAAAAATCTTTTTCTTCCTGGCTTATTTCAGTAACTGTTACATATCCTTTTAAAAAGCTGTCTGCTTTTATCTGATACTCATTTTCATTGAGGTTGGTAGAGAATAATTGATATAAGAAGTATGAAATGTCTAGACATAAAACACCGTTGCCACTAAAATCAAAGTCAAAAAAAGTGACCTCTTTTTCATGATCTAGGTGCATATTGTCAAACCAAACATCGAGATGTACGGCGCCATATCGCAGTGATGGTTTGCTGATTGTATCAAATTTGAGAGCTAAAAAACCGGACAATTTTTCTAAAAAAATAATTTCATCTGTGGTATTCCTGAAAAAATCTTTGGTCCTCAAAATAGCATCTGAAAGTAAAATTTTGGGATCATAGGTGATTCTGTTGAGCGTGAAATTTTCTGTTGATTGATGAACTCTGGCTAATTCCTGACCTATCAGAAAACTGGTTTCAGGTGAAAATTTTGCAGTTTTTGTCCCCTTTGCATACGAAAATAAGACCCCGAATCTTTTTCCCTCCGGTGCATTAATTTCCTGAATGTATTCATTCGATTGGTCTGCTATTGGATAAGCAACCGGCCTGTTATTTTCTTTTAAATGGGTTAAAAGTCTTAATTCTTCCTCTATTTCTGATTTTGTTCTCCAATCACAAGTGTACACCCGGAAAACATATTTTTCTTCCCCATCTGTAACGATGTAAAGATGGTTCATGGCTGCCCGGAATAGTTTACATTCCGTTTGGTTGCTCAGATGATATTGTTGTTGAATAAACTGGCTGAGTACATTAGGTGAAAGTGTACTGTGTATTACCGGAAATTTCTCTGTCATTCGTGTTTTACGTTGTCATTAGTTGCTATCGTAAAGGATGCTTTAGAAAGCTTTTTTACTGCCGTGAAAATACAAAAAAACTAAATAAAGTAACCTTTTTTCGATTCAAATTTTAACCCCGTATTTTGTGAATACAATTGATGGACAATCTTTATCTATTCTTAATTTCTCATGATTTCCTGTTCAATATTCATTAATCTTTTTGACCAACGATCCAATAGTGTTTTTCTCTCTTCATCCGTAAGCCTTTCTACGGAATAAGTGATTTCCGGCTGTAAAACTGAGAAGCCAAGAAATTCCAGAATGCCACGATGTATTGGAAATAGAATTGAGTTGATATCACCGTATTTGTCCTCCACATAATTTTTTTGAGGTCCGCCGGTTGTCACAGACAGCATTGCTTTTTTTCCCCGTTGAAAAACCATTGTCATAAAATTTTCCATTGTCATAAAATTTCCCCATGGTAAAAACCTTGTCGATCCAACCTTTTAGAATTGCCGGAACCGAAAACCAATACAATGGAAATTGCCAGATCATGATTTCGCACCATTCAATCTTTTCCTGTTCCGAGACGATGTCCGGCATCAATGTAGATTGTTGTACAGCAAATAATTCTTCATTCTGCTGTTTGAAGTAATTTGGATTTTCTAATTGGGTAAAGTTGCCTTTTCCACTTACAGGCTGATAATTTTCCTGATATAAATCAGTGGTTTTAACCTCGTGACCAGCTTCTTCCAGACTTTTGATTGCCGTATTAAACAGAGCTGCATTGAAACTTTTTTTTTCAGGATGAGCAAGGATGATCAGTATTTTCATATTTTTGAATTTGTACTATAATTTATTGAGTTACAAAATTATTTTTAGTACACTACATTTGCAATAACTATCTAAACAGATAGGCTAAATAAAATTGAAATGAAAACAGAATGCATTGGTGATCACGTGAAATTGGAAGGCAAAATCTACCCTTGTACTGTAAGTCTTACTATGGATTTGGTAGGAGGAAAATGGAAAGCTGTTATCCTTTACCACTTGAAAGAGGGGTCTAAAAGATATAACGAACTTCGTAAAGAACTGCCGACAGTTACCGAGATGACCCTGAGTTTACAATTGAAGCAATTGGAAAAAGACGGTTTGGTATCCAGGAAAGTATTTGGTGAAAAACCGCCCATTAAAGTGGTGTACAGCCTCACTGATCTTGGGAAAACTTTTATTCCTGTTTTAGATGCGATCACGGAATGGGGAAACCAGATTGTCACTGAAAAAGGGGAGTTTATCCATGCTTTTGAAAAAGAATAGAATAAAATTTTACATTTAAATCTATTGCTTTCCTATGTCAATAGACGGCTACATATATGGCTTCAGCCCTTATTTTTTCAGATGTTGTTGGAAATATACAAAATGATGTTCTATTGATTTATTCCAGTATTCCGTATTATGATCACCCGGTTGACTGGTAAAAGTTACAGGAATTTTAAGACCGTCGGTTTGCTGTTTCAGTTTGGCAGAATTTGAATATAAAATATCCTCCGTTCCGCAGTCAAAGATAAAGGCTTTCTTAAAATCCGGATGTTGTTTCAAAAGGGTGGATATGCTGTACTGGCTCCAATTTGCCGTTTTTGGATTGCCTATATTGGCTGTTAAATCATCAATCAATCTATTGTTTTGCCAAAAGTGTTGACTTACTTTCTGGAAATTCGGATAATCAACTTCAAGAGCTCCGCTTGTAGAACCTGCTGTATTGAAATAGTCCGGGTGTACAATAAAATACCGTAATGCTCCGTAACCACCCATACTTAGACCGCTGATAAAAACATTTTTATCATCAATATTAAATGAACGATGTACTTTCGGAACTAGTTCTTTGAAGAAAAAATCTTCATACTGCGAGTTTTTATTTGTTGGGCTGTTGATGTAATAAGAGGTAAAACCGTCTGGTGTAACGATGATAAAACCATATTGGTCAGCTAATTTTTGTAAGTCTGTTGTTTGCGACCATTGTTTGTAATTTTCGCTATAACCGTGTAAAAGATAAACCAAAGGGAATTTTTCTTTTTCATTATATGCTTTTGGCTTAAAAACCAGAACGGTGTCCGATGGGGCCAGATATTCAGATTTTATCATCCATTTTTCCTGCGCTTTTAACGAAATGGTTGTTAGTAATCCGATCATGATGCTTATTGCCTTGTTCATATTGCGTATTTTTATTGCAAAATTCAGCAAGTATTTTGTTGTGTACAATAACGAACAAAATTGTGAGCCTTTAAAAATAATAGTTATGCGTAAAGAAAATTCCACCAATGCGGTTAATGAACAGTTTTTGTTTCAGGTCTGTGAGCTCAACTCAGCGGTTGCCATGATCAGCGGACGCTGGAAGTCGCAAATTGTGTATTCCATTTCACAAGGGAACAATAGGTTTCATTTGCTGAAAAAGGAATTACCGAATATTTCTGAACAGGTTTTAGGCCGTCAACTCAAAGAACTGGAAACTCATGCCGTCATTGTCAAAAAAGAAATTCCTGAAACTGTTCCTGTTGGGATTCAATATGTTTTGACTAATAAAGGTCTGGATTTAATTCCTATTTTAGAAAGTCTCTGCGACTGGGGGAAAACGTATGCTGAGGGTAAAGAAATTTCGGCTTGTCCGATGGCTTAGTTGAATTACTTGGTTAGTTCACTTTTCCGTTTTGCGCTTTAAACCCATCCCGTATGGCTGCTTCAAATATATCAAGGTTAATATCTTTGAGCGTTTTGAACTTAATACAATACCCGGTCACGCTTGCTTTTCCTATTTTATCTCCATACGTTTGGGATAGATAGGTCTTATCGGCAATGCTGAGAATATAGACAGAGATTCCGGTTGTGTTGGCACTGATTCCAATTTGATAAAATCCCCTGGTTTTTCCACCGGCATATGGTAGGGTTTGGAACCCATATCCGATATTAGGATTAGAAACTGTTTTGCCTTCACTGTTTTTACCATCCAGAAACCATAATTTACATTCCGGCCCAATTTCCAGAATGATGCGGTGCAGCTCTTGCATATCGCTGCGTTTGGGCTCAGGCTGGCTGGTTATATATTCTATGATTTGTTCTTGTATGTTCATAAATTTTAGGCTGTTTACTTGCAAATACCGGAGAAATAGAGCGGTTAAATATATAAAAAAGTTCAATTTAAACCTTTAACTTACGTTTTGTCAAGATTATGTTGTACGTCAAATTCTTCATTTTTTGAATCTTACGATTATCCTTGTTCTTTGACCTTCATCAACTCCAAAAATGAAACTATATATATGGGTAGAATCATTGTCCCACCTAACAATTTTCTGCCACCATAATCGATTTTTTCGCTTTTTTCTTCGCCTTTTTTCGATAGCTTTTTAGAGATATTATTTTTATTAAATTTATACAACTTATCAATAAATGGAGTCTTTGTTTCGTCTTGATTCCAGCTATATTCAATTAAACGAACAATACTGTCATTTTTAGTGAAAAAATAAGAAACTTCTGTATCTAAATTTGCTGTATCTCTCCGAAAAATTAAAGGTTGATCAAATTCATACTGGTCTAAATCTGGAAAATATTCTTTTGACAAACCAATATTAAATGGTTTTGTATACTGAATTCCGTTATTTGTTTTTTCGATTTTCTTAATATCTGAGAATTTTATTTGTTCAAATTCAATTGCAGTATTTTTAATTTTCACATTCTCAAGATTATTTTTATTCTTACAACTTATTAATATTGCGAGTAAAACAAAAAATTGGATATATATTTTCATGAGCTCATATTTAATAAAATGTTGTATAGCATATTGTCGCTTACTGTCAGTCGTTGTATTTTTACTACTTTATTATAAAAATAGAGAAAATTTCAACTTAGTAATTCCATGATTCTTGTTCATCAATAGACAGCTTTGATGTAGTCAAAGTCGCCAATGTAACTTACTTTTTTTGTTTCATATAGTTTAAAAGATCAAGGATGTGTTGTCGCGTATGTCCGTGAAAAATAAGTTGGAAATACCAAAGTCCATCAGCCCAGCTATTGTTTTCAATTCGCCATTTGATTTGTAAAAGGTCCGTGATTATATCGCTCAAGTCGTCAATGGCACCACCAATTCCGTTGTCCTTTTGATTGCTAATATCGTTGATGTCAAGGACTGTTTTGTACAAACCAAAATGTTCAAAATTAGTTGCAACATTGTGCCTGATGTCCGGAAGTTGTGATTTGTCAAAGTCTGGATAATTTGCTTCGTCAAATGTGTATTCTATGTCAAAATAAAACTTGTAAATTTTCACAAGCTGTTGTTCCAGCAATTTTTCTTTGTCATTGACTTTCAAGTTGGGTTGAAGTCCATACTTAATAATTTCGTTTATTGTAGGAATTAACTCTGTCATTGCAATATTGTTGGTGTAAAATATCTGCTAACAGAAAATGGAGCAAATATTAGATATGTATAGGAATTACTAAGAGATAGAAGCTTCATAACGGTATGCATATTAAGGATTTAAAGAAAAAGAGAATAAAAGTCCTTTAGATTTCTAAAGGACTTAAGTCTTCAGATAAAACTCAGAATTACCCAAACGCTCTCTTCAGCAAGCTCTCCACTTTAGGTTCACTTCCTCTGAAGCTTTTATACAGTTCCATCGGATCTTTTGTTCCGCCTGAAGAAAGCAGTACTTTGTATTTGGCAGCAGTTTCCGGATTGAAAATTCCGGTTTCCTTAAAATACTGGAACGCATCTGCATCCAGAACTTCAGCCCATTTGTAAGAATAGTAACCCGCAGAATATCCACCCTGGAAAATATGGGAGAAACTAGGACTCATCGCCGTTTCCGGATTGATAGGATAAAGCGTTGTTGCTTTTGTGTACTTATCCTCAAACGCTTTCACGCTTTCACCTTCCAGTTCTGCCACTTTCGTATGGTAGTTCATATCCAGAAGTCCGAAACCAAGCTGTCTCATCGTTTGATAGCCTTCCATAAAGTTTTTGGATTGCTCTATCTTTTCGATCTTTTCATCCGGAAGCACCTCTCCGGTTTTATAATGTTTGGCAAATGTCTTTAAAAATTCAGGCTCGTAGCAGAAATTCTCCAGAAACTGAGAAGGCAGTTCTACAAAATCCCACTTCACAGAAGTTCCGGAAAGACTTGGGTATTGCGTATCCGCCATCATCCCGTGAAGCGCATGCCCGAATTCATGAAATAAAGTCGTCACTTCCTGGAAAGTCAGTAAGCTCGGTGTATCTTTTGTTGGTTTGCTGAAATTACAAACGATAGAAATATGTGGACGGAAGTTTTCGTCGTCTTTTTTATACTGATTTTTATAGCTGGTCATCCAGGCTCCGGCTCTTTTACCTTTTCTCGGGAAATAATCTACATAAAGCAAAGCTTTGAAGCTTCCATCTTCAGCCTTCCCGATTTCCGTCTCAGACACTTCATACACCTTTACATCCTCATGGTATTTCGGAATATCATTTCTCTCCTCAAAATGAAGTCCAAAAAGTTTTCCAGCCAGCCCGAAAACAGCATCCTGTACCTGATCCAGTGGGAAATAAGGCTTCAGTTCTTCATCATTAAAGTCATATTTCTGTTTGCGGAGTTTTTCGGCATAGAAAGTATGATCATAACCCTGCAGTTCTTCGATTCCGTCTGCTTTAGCCAAAGATTTTAATTCCTCAATCTCCTTGTCTGCGTAAGGTTTCGCTTTCGTTAAAAGTTCATTTAAAAAGTCAAAAACTTTCCCCGGAGATTTAGCCATTCTTTCTTCCAGAACATAATCTGCATAGTTTTGATAGCCTAATAATTCTGCTTTTTGTTGTTTTAATTGTAGAAGTTCCTTAATCAGTTCCTGATTGTCAAATTCTCCACCATCAAAAGATTTTTTACCGCTCGCCAGAGCAATTTCCTTTCTCAATTCACGGTTTTCAGCATACGTCATGAAGGGAATATAGCTTGGATACTGCAAGGTAACAACCCAACCTTCAAGTTCTCTTTCTTTAGCTTCTTCGGCATATTGGTCAAGGATAGCCTCCGGAATTCCTGCCAGATCTTCTTTATTCGTGATATGTTTGAAATAAGCATTGGTAGATGCTAACACATTCTGTCCGAACTGCAGAGATTTTAAAGAAAGATCCATATTGATCTTCTGTAGTTTTTCTTTGTCTTCCTCATTTAGAAGGGCACCACTTCTGACAAAACCTTTATAGGTTTCGTTCAAAAGCATTTGTTGTTCTTCATTCAGGGTATAGTGCTCTTTTTCGTCGTATACTTTTTTGATTTTGCTGAAAAGGGCTTCATTTTGAGAGATCTTTGACGAATATTCCGTTAAAAGTGGAGAAACTTCCTGAGCCAGCTTTTGGATCTCGTCGCTTGTTTCTGCAGAATTTAAATTGAAAAAAATATTGGAAACCACATCAAGCTGTTCTCCTGAGTAAGCCAATACTTCGATGACATTTTCATAGGTTGGTGCCTCAGAATTGTTAACAATAGCATTAATTTCATCTTCAGATTTTTTGATCAGTTCCTGGAATGCAGGAAGGAAATCTTCATTTTTAATACCGTTGAAAGGTGCTGCGTGATATGGTGTGGTAAATTTCTCTGTTAAAATATTCATTGTTCGATTTTTAGGTAACGTAAATTTAATGATTCATTGAGAATCACAGCTGAAATGCGCAAAAATAATGCCCCAATATCAAGATGTGACAAAAATGCTTTATCTTTAATAATCTTGTCATATGAAAAGAGGCGAGGAGGGTGGAATGACTAATTTTGAAAATAATAAACCACAAAAGACTGAACAATGAGATTGCTCAAGTATTTCAAGCTTTTAGGGTTGAAAAATAAAACAAGTAACTCAAAATATCAAAACTATGAAAACACTCTTAAAAATTCTTGGCGTAATCATCCTTTTAGCTGTAGTATACGCCGTGATTGCAATGCTGGTTTTCAGTAAGAATTACCACTTTGAAAAATCAGTAGTCATCAATGCACCAAAAGAAAAAGTATGGCAGCATGTAGGTTCATTAAAAGAATACAATGTCTGGGATCCATTTTCCAAAGCTGATAAAGATATTGTGATCACCTATTCCGGAGCCGGAGATAAGGTAGGAGATTCTTACCACTGGAAAGGCAATGACAAAGTAGGAGAGGGTGAGCAATCTATTACAGAAAGTGTACCCAATGACAAATTAGTAACTAAGCTTCATTTTATCAAACCTTTTGAAAGTGATGCTAAAGCGTCCTTTGTTTTGGCTCCAGAAGGAAACGGAACAAAAGTCACCTGGTCAATAGATTATGAACTGACTGCAATAATGAAAATCATGAAACCTATGATGGATATGAATATGAAAAAGGTATTTGATCAAGGGCTGGGAGACCTTAAAAAGCTTTGCGAAAAGTAAAAAAATATAAGCCTTGTAGAAAATACAAGGCTTTTTTTTGTGCATTTTTTCAAGAATCAAAAAAATCTGCGGGAATTCAAGTTTAATCAGCTTCTGCTATTCTGTTTTAGCAATACAGCGGGTAAGATTCTCATTGCCGTCTTTCTTGATCAGGATATTATCTTCAATACGAACTCCGCCGATGTCATACCATTTTTTAAGTTCCGTCCAGTTGATATCATCATGGAATTTCTTCTGCTGATAGGCACTTTCGAGGATAGCGGGCATGAAATAACAACCAGGTTCCACAGTGATAAGATGATTCTCTTCAAGTTCAAGGTCAACCCTCAATCTCGCTCCGAAATACGTCTGCGGATTAATATTTTCATCCTGTCCCGTATCACGCACTCTCAATCCTACCAGATGTCCCACGCCGTGAGAATAGAAAAGGGAAACAATTTCCTTTTCGATCAGGTCACTAAGATTTCCTTTTAACAGACCAAGCTGCAGTAAGCCTTCTGTAATGACTTTAGCCGAATGGATGTGAACATCTCTCCATAAAACCCCTGCTTTTGACATGGCGACACATTCATGATAAGCTTTTAATACGATAGAGTAGAGATCTTTGTGCTGAGAAGACATTTCTCCCGAGGAATAAAACGTTCTGGTAACATCTACACAGTAATCAAAAATATCAGCGCCTGCATCCACCAGGACAAATTCATTTTCTTTGATGATCTTTTGAGAAGGCAGTGCATGCAGAATTGCGGCATTACTTCCGCTACCCACAATGGTTTCATAAGGAACCGTGTCGGCGCCTTTTCTGAAAATTTCAGACTCATATGCGATCTGAAGTTCCCTTTCCGTCATTCCCGGTTTCAAAACGGAAGCTATTTTCTGATATCCGGCGTTGGCTAATTCTGCAATGTGTCTGATAAAACGGACCTCTGCTGCATCTTTTTTTCGCCTTGTTTGGTCTAATAAAGTTCTCAGTTCAAAAGCCTCAGGTGAAGAATCTTTTGCCTGTCCCAAATGAAAAACCTTCGAAAAATGCTGACTTTCCAAAAATCTTTCGAGAGTATTGATGTTTTTTCCGGGAGAGGAGACAAGGACGTCATTTTTTTCTCCCTCCCAAAAGATCTCCTCATTGGAAATTTCTTTATGGAATTCAATCCATCCAAGATCTTTGCTGTATAATACAACTTCAGTTTCACGTCTTCTTAAAGTAAGCCAGAAATAAGCCGGATGAGGCAGAAAAGGATACGTGGAATCAAGCCCTCCCGGTTTTTGTATAGGATGTCCTGAATGGATCAGGACAGCATCTTGGGCGTTGAGTACAGTATTCCATTGAGAACCGACCTGTTCTCTCCGTATCTTAATTTGTTCTTCAGAAAAGTATAAATTGTGAATCATTGGTTTGTTTTTATGAAGAACGAAAATATCAATTATTATTTTAAAAAATTATTATCTTTATGTAAAGATTAGATTTATGGAGAAGATCGTATTTGTGAAAAGTGATATAAGAAATTATGTCAAAACAGTTATCTCTGAGAAAATAGAAAAACTTAAAAATTTCATAGAGTTTACCCTGGAAGCAAGTCGTGATATTAAAAAGACCCCAAAGTATGACAGTATGAGAGAGGAGATGCAGGAGGAGATCTACCAGATGCAGCGCCAGCTGGGAGCTTTGAATGATCTTAACCGAAATATGTCCAAGGTTCTGAATAATTCCACAGAAAAGATACAGCTGGGTTCTTTGGTGATCACCAACAAAGCCCGTTTCTATATTTCAGTTTCATTGGGAGAGTTCTTTTTTGAAGGAGACCGTTTTTATGCCATCTCTCCGGAAAGCCCCATGGCTAAAAAGATGATGGGAATGAAATCCGGAGATGCTTTCACCTTGAATAATATCCATCAGGAGATTGTGGAGGTGATTTGATTGTGGAGAAGAGAATAAAGAATAAAGAATAAAGAATAAAGAATAAAGAATAAAGAATAAAGAATAAAGAATAAAGAATAAAGAATAAAGAATTTTACGGTAAACTTAGCAATCAACAACTAAAACATTCATCTACTCTAAACTCTAAACTCTAAAACTCTAAAACTCTAAAACTCTAAAACTCTCAAACTCTCAAACCCAATAACCCCGCAATCCGTACAACTATGACATTTGAAAAATTACGAACCAATAGATTGAATCAATGGGTGATGATTCACTTACGATATTTAATAGGATTTGCATTTTTCCCTTCCGGGCTGACAAAATTAATGGGAAATAGATTTACGGCTCTTTCAACGGATACACCGATAGGGTATTTCTTTGAAGCCATGTATCAGACGGGATTTTACTGGAATTTTTTAGGACTTTCCCAGGTTGTGGCAGGAATTTTACTGATGACACAGCGGTTTGCCCTTCCTGGAGCTCTTATGTTTTTAGCGATATTAAGTAATATATGGATCATTACCATAAGCCTTTCCTTTACCGGAACATGGATCATCACTTCTCTGATGATGATGGCTGTTATCATACTGCTGATCTGGGATCATCATAAACTGTTTCCTATCCTTGGGTATAATCAGACGATGGTCGTAAAAGCATACCCGGATCCGGGCCGTTCCTGGATCAATGCTGGACTCATTTACACAGTTTGTCTTCTCTTCTTATCATTTCCAGGGTCTGTATCTCAAGGTGTAGAGCGATGGATTTCGAGAGGATGCGTGATGATCATTGTCCTCACATTGGTATTCACTCATTATAAAGTATATAAAAACCGAAGCGTATTGTTGAAAAATCAGGCTTAAATCAATGTAATGCATTCAATTACATATCGTAAATTTGCAGCATGAATAAAGCGGAAATTTTAAAAGAAATCATAGAGCAGAGAAGAAGTATATTCCCGAAAGATTATTCTGAAACTGAAATAGCTCAGGAAATTATAGATGAAATACTCCATTCAGCGACATTAGCCCCGAATCATAAGCGCACAAAACCATGGCGTTTTAAAACTTTCAGAGGGGAAGAAAAAGCGGCACTAGCTTCAGAAATGCAGGCTATTTACAAGGCTACACAATCTGAGCAGACTTTTTTAGAGAAAAAATATCAGGATATTGGTTTTAAAATCAATAAAGCAAATGCTGTCATTTCTATTACAGTCAACTTCAGTGGTATGGTTCCGGAATGGGAAGAGATCGCTGCCGTTTCTATGGCCGTTCAGAATATGTATCTTACCTGTACCACCAATAATGTAGGCTGCTATTGGAGTTCTCCCGGTCTTGTCAATCACCTTAAAGACTCTCTGACCATTGAAGAAAACCAGAAATGTCTGGGACTTTTCTATATGGGAAGTGTAGACCAGTATAACAATTGATCAGCTGGACAGTTTACCAGTGAATTCTTCGTTCAAGAAGATCAAAACACGATTACATCACCAGATCGGTAAATTGTTACATTTAATAATTGTCGGATAATATTTTTTATATATCTTTGCACTCTTAAATATTTAACTGGGACGAGTTCCCATAAAATTCACAACATTATGTCAGTAAAAATCAGATTACAAAGACACGGTAAAAAAGGTAAGCCTTTTTTCCACATCGTGGTTGCAGATTCTAGAGCAAGAAGAGATGGTAGATTCATCGAGAAACTAGGAACTTACAACCCAATTACTAACCCTGCAACTATCGATTTGAACGTTGACGCTGCTGTAAAGTGGTTAAACAACGGTGCTCAGCCAACTGATACTGCAAAAGCAATCCTTTCTTACAAAGGTGCTCTTTACAAAAAACACTTACAAGGTGGAGTTGCTAAAGGTGCTTTTGACGAGGCTGAAGCTGAAAAAAGATTCAGTGCTTGGGTAGAATCTAAAGAACAAAAAGTACAAGGTAAAGTAGAAGGTTTAACTAAAGCTCAAGCTGATTCTAAGAAAGCTGCTTTAGACGCTGAAGCTAAAGTAAACGAAGCTAGAATTGCTGCTGCTGCACAAGTTGAAGCTGATGCTAAAGCTGCTGAAGAAGCTGCTAACGCACCTGCTGAGGAAGTTGTGGAAGCTACAGAAGGAGAAGCTCCTGCTGCTGAAACTGAAGAAAACACTGAAGCTTAATAATAAACCTGTATGCGTAAAGAAGATTGCTATTTACTAGGAAAAATCACACGCAGACATGGCCTTGCGGGAAATGTTATCCTTAAACTGGATACCGATCAACCCGAGCTTTACAATAAATTGGAATCAATATTCGTTGAAATCAACGGATTATTGGTTCCATTTTTTATTGAAAGATCAGCTTGGAGCAAAAATGATGCTCTGAACCTTGCCTTTAAAAACTCTTCTGAAACACTGGTAGACCAATCTTTAGGGAAAAGCGTTTACTTACCGCTTACTACACTTCCGAAACTTTCCGGAAAACAGTTTTACTATCATGAGATCATCGGTTTCGATATTCTTGATCAAAATGATAAAGAATGCGGTGTGATAAGATCTGTAAACGACCAGACTGCCCAAAACTATTTCGTTACCAACCTGGATGGAAAAGAAGTAGTGATTCCTATCATCAAAGACTGGATTCTTGAAGTGGACAGAGAAGAACGGTTTATTAAAATGCAACTTCCGGAAGGACTTATCGACGTTTTTTTAGTGTCCTCTAAAAAAGACGAATAATCTAGTTTTTCAGATAATAGACCTGAAATTTCCCCTCTTTCATATTACTTACTAAAAAATATTTCCCCGTTTTGGTCTTTATAGGCTCAGAAGCGACTATTTTCGTATGGTCTTCTTTGGTGGAAACCGTTTTGTCACCGAGTTTTACATCATAATAATACATATAAACCGGATTATATCCGAAAGAAGCTACAAAATGATTTCCTGTGCTGAACCATTGGTTTCCGGAAACAATTTTATCCTTTACGCTAAACGATATAGTATCTCTGTACTCTTTACGGATTTTGGGTGAAAAATTGTTCTCTTCCTGAGACAGTTTTATCTTATGGCGAAGTTCTATATACAAAGAATCACTTTCTTCAGAAAATTTTTCAGAAGTTTTTTTCAGAGATCCCAGAAGATTTGAAGATACGAAGTAGGCCTTTTTCTGATTAGGATTAACCAAGTAATTGTCATCATAAGCCGCGTAATTCAAAATTTCGGAGTTTACATCTTCCGGGATCAGCAGGATCTGATCTGCTTTCTTCAAAATGTTTTTTTGAAGAACAGCCTGCTCATCAGCTATTTTTCTCAATAATACAGAATCTTTTTCAGGCTCTCCCACATGAAGAAGATGCTCATATTTCTTGCTGACATCATTGAGATCATATATAGGAAGAATTTGTTTGTAACGGAAATCCGGAGCCAGATATTTCCGGTTATTAGCATATAGATTACCGGCTGTATCCACGAAAGCAAGATTGTTGATATTCGGTCTGTTTTTCCAATGCTCAAAAATGGCCAGCTTGCCTTCAGTCATTATAAAAATCATGTTGGTGCTGTTTTGGTAAGAATCTGTGAGCGGGAAATTATAAACAAACAGGTAATTATCTTTAACCAGATACCTGCAGTTGTCCTTCTGTGAAAGCGGAAGCTCCATGACCTTTTCTAAAACAATGGTTTTATCTGAAAAATGGGGAAATTCTGGGATCTCAGGATGTTTGTCTTCTTCTACATCAGTTTTGGGACTGTAGCATGATGATAAAACGAAAAGTGACAGTATAAGTGAAATCCTCATGGGTTATTTTTAATAAAGATACATTTTTTACCTATTCATTCGTATCCGGAAATTCCTGTTCTGCTTAAATAGGATATTAAAAAATATAAAATACCTCAATAACAAAGACTTCACAAAAAAAAATGAGTGACTATCATTAATCACTCATTATTTATTATTCATTACGATTGCTCATTACTTATTGTGAACAGCCGGCAGAAGATATTCCTCAACTATTTTATCTGCCTGTAAATGGGCATAAGGTCTGTTGTAGGCTTTAGCTGTAATGACAATCACAACAGGAATTTCTGTGAAAATAATAATTTTATTTCCTCCGTTTCCACTGGATTGATACGCTTCAAAATTTTGATTGCCTACTTTATACACTTTCCTCCAGAATAAATAGCCATATCCTTCAAAATCCGGATTGTCTGTGAAGTAATTGGTGAAAGATTTCTTTACCCAATTTTTGTCAATAATATTTTGACCATTCCACATTCCGTTGTTTTTATAGAGCTGTCCGAATTTTGCAAAATCCAGCGTTCTCATGCGAAGTCCACCAGCCAGAGAAGGCCTGTGTTGTGGCGTAAACTGCCATTTGTAATTCGTAATTCCAAGAGGTTGGAATAACTTTTTTCCGGCATAGTTTTGCAAGCCTTTAGGAACTTTTTTATCTAAAATATCCCCTGTCAGTACAACACCGGCAGTGAAATAGCTCCAGCTTTTTCCAGGTTTGTTTTCGGTGGTCGGTAGATCCAGGATAAACTTCACCCAATTTTCTGTAGGATACATATTTTCTTCATTTCCCGGAGATTCTTCATCCATATCATTGCCATCAAAGCCGGAACTCATGGTCAAAAGGCTTTTTATGGTAATGCTGTCTTTGTGAGAAGAATAATTTTTGAACGGTTTCAGATCATAGAATTCTTTCAGTATCAGGTTTTCATTTTTAATATATCCATCTTTAATGGCGATACCCATCAGAGCTGAGGCAAAGGATTTACCAACCGAACGCGTATCCTGCAATGAATCTCTTCCGGACTGACTGAAATATTCCTCCAGAAGAAGCTTTTCATTTTTGATGATAACAATACTGGTGATATCTCTGAACCTGTTCTCTGCAATTTTCGTATTTAAAAGCCTGATTTTTTCCTGATCAAATTTTTCATCAGACACTTTCCATCCGCTGTCAGGTTGTATCTTTTGAATGGCAATTTGCTGCTCCGAAATACTTTTATGAGGAACCTTTAACTGAATTTCACCCGCTGCAATCGTATTTCCAACCTTTAACGATGACGTTTTCAGGTAGGGCTTGATTTCAATTTTTAAAAGATGATTCCCTTCTTCCAGTGCATCAATTCCACCATTACCCAGATAAAATCTCATCCACATATATTTCCCCCATGAATCCTCATTTTTTGAACTTAATAATGGAATTCTTAAAGTGGTTTTCTTCTTTTTATCTTCCGGTAGTCCTGCTCCGGTATTTAAATTTTCTGTATAAATTAATTTCTCGTCTACATAGAAATTGAATTGATAATTTCCTT
Source organism: Chryseobacterium antibioticum (assembly GCF_012927325.1). Lineage (GTDB taxonomy): Bacteria > Bacteroidota > Bacteroidia > Flavobacteriales > Weeksellaceae > Chryseobacterium > Chryseobacterium antibioticum. The sequence continues at coordinate 41,800 of NZ_JABBGI010000013.1, forward strand.
TTTTCAGCAATTCATCAGAGGACAAAGACGGATCGATCTGATGTAAATAATTGACCAGAGAATTGTCCATAAAAACACGAATGTCGAGATCTTTATCCTCCTGAAAGACCATCGTTTTGAGAAAATCCGATTCTTTTATCTGGTCTGGAGCAATAACTTTATCCAGAAAAATAATCTTGTTGATGTATTTTTTATGAATAGGTTGTAGGATAACATTAGGCTCTGCAACATTTTTTGACTGGCCTGAAGAAAGTCCAAAACTAAGAAGCAAAACAAACACTAGAATAGATTTCATTGTAATATTTTATCTGAGCAAAAATAGGAACTGCTCTTCACAAAAAATAGAATGAAATTAACATTATTATTTCTTCAGAAGGTTTTTGTACCGCAAAGGAGTAATGCCCGTATTTTCTTTGAACGACCGGATGAAGTGACTTTGATCTGCAAAACCACATTCCAGGGCTACTTCGGCCAAAGATGGGTAAGTATTGAGAAGTGTTAAAGATTTATTGATCTTCAGTTTTCTGATATACGCTCCTAAACTGCAGTGAAAATGTTTCTGAAAGTCCCGGCTTAGATGGACCGGATGAATGTCTATTGTTTTAGAAAGATCTGTCAGGTTCAGTTTTTCTGTGAAATTTTCATGCAGTATTTCATCAATCTTACGCACCCAACCTGGTTTTTTATCGGAGTGTTCAACCTTATCTGATAATTCACTGAAAATATTAAGCAAAAGCTCGTGAACAGATAGCTCAAAAGAAGGGTCATTTAATTTTGTTTCTCTGAAAATCTTATACATCAACAATTTTAAAGCTGGATTTTTCAAATTAAAGCTTCCTTCAATACTGTCTTTTGAAATCTGAAATTTCTCAAACCAGTTTTCAGTCACTTCAAGATGAAATCCTCTCGTAAATACATCCGGTTTGATGTTGTAATGAGCATCTTCCCAGTGGTGATAGAGCAGTGTTCCTGCCGGACAGTCATAGATTTCTTTTTTGTTGCCTTCTTTCATATTTCCCTGCAATATAAAAGTGAAATAAGCATTTTCATGATAATGCCAGTCGACGAAAGGGTGCGTGTATTCGGTATCCGTAATGGTCAATCCATCAAAACGAAGCGTTTCATTAGTCTGTCCAAAAAATTCACCATTATAGAGGTTTTTCATACTATAGTTTTTGTTTTAAATTTTCAATCTGTTCGTACATTTTATTGAAAAATATTTTTCTATCCCTGTTTCCGGACGTGTTCAGAGATTTTGAATTTTTAATCTGATGTTCAAAATAATTTATTGCTTCGTTACAGGTTTTAGCATCATTGATCAGAATATAACCAAACATATTCACAGGTATAGCAAAAAGGGATTGGTGAGGATGATGAAAAAAGATGTCATTAGAAAGATGCATCAACTCATTTTCATACAGGTGAAATTTTGGATTGTTTTCTGTTTTTTGTTCAATATATTCTATAAGTTCTTTGAGCTCTTCCAGAATAACCTGACCCTCATTTTTTTGTAAAAGCCCCGTTTCATAATAAAATAAGACCTGTTGCAAAATACTGGAAATGGTCCTGTCATTCCATAATTCTACGATATTTTGCGCTTCATACTTTTTCTTGAGTTCCTGAGTGTTTGATTCAAAATAAGGAGGCGAAAACTTCAGAAAAGGAATAAAAACCTGCTTCGCATTAAGCAGATTCATCCAGACATAAATTTTAAAACGTGAAAGCAATGTATCTGAAAGTGTATAAAAAAACGGAATGTCCTTGGCGGAATAATAAATAGTCATCTCATCAGAAAGGGGCAGATTTTCAAAAATGTTGAGATTATTCTGAAAAAAAGACTGTAAATCTTCTGTTTCGTTCACCACTGAAGTTTTCTGAACCACAAGCTGCTGGTCTGAGGTTATAAATTGATTGAGAGAAATCTGATAATATTTGGCCAGTTCCAAAGCCTCTTCAAAACTGAACTTTGCTTTCAGAGACGTTCTTCTGTGTGATGCATCATAACTTATATTCAGAATATTGGCAATCTCATCATTCAAAGATTTATCACCGATTTTTCTGCGAATTTCCTTAAGTAAAAGTTCCTGATACATGGTTTTGTGATTTTCACAAATGTACTTCTTTATTTTAATTTTTTTTCGCATTCGGATTGGTGTTTTTCACAGATACTTTTGAAGTGTAATTTTAAAACAATGAGTTATGAAAACAAATTTTATGATCATGATCTCCCTCTTTGCAGGAAGTGTGGTCAGTGCTCAGGACAGTTTAAATACGATATCATATAAGCCTAAGTTTATTGCTTTTTCACCTTCCAAAGAAACTAAAAATGTTAATGGAGTGCTTATTAAATATTACGATGAGATTGATCAGGAAATACAGCCTAAGAAAGTCAATGGGGTTGGATTGGGGTTTAATGGTTTAGGGATTTTCTTTCCCGTATTGTTTCTTGTCAATATTACATCCATCAACAATTGGGGCATTAATGATATTGGTTCAGAACCTTTACCCGATAAAATGAATACAATTAACGGGATGCAGCTCTCTATCGTCAATATGGAGCCTACAGTTACGAATGGACTGGAATTGAGTTTGTCCAGTAATATAAGTGCGCCTTCGGTGATCAACGGAGTTGCCGTTTCACCACTGTACAATTTTCATCATACCACAAAAGGAGTGACCGTTTCCACTTTTGCGAATGTAAGTCAAAAGTGCAGAGGTATTCAGGTAGCTTTGATTAATGTCTGCAAAGATTCAAGGGGAATACAGATTGGCTTTTGGAATGAAAATGAAAAAAGAAAAATGCCTTTGATCAACTGGAATTTTAAAAATAAAAAGTTATGAAAAAGTTACCATATCTGCTTATCGCAATCAGATTTATCCTTGCTCCAATCATTTTGTTATTAGCGTATTTCAAAGGTACAGAATCAAGATTTTTAATTTTAGGATTCATGTATTTCGGATTATTAACCGATATCTTCGATGGAATCATAGCTCGAAAGGTGGGCGTTTCATCAGAAAAATTAAGAAGACTTGATAGCCAGACCGATTTGATTTTTTGGCTTTCGTTGGGATTTGCGTCCTATTTCCTGAATCCTGAATTCATTAAAAATGAATGGTGGGGAATTCTTTTAATCTTTGTCATGGAAGCACTTTGCTACATCGTCAGTATCTGGAAATTTGGGAAAGAAACCTGCACTCATGCTTTTCTGTCAAAAATGTGGGGCTTGAGTCTGCTGATTGCTTTTACGTATTTAATAGGTTTTCAGCAAGCAGGTTGGGCATTTTATCTTACGGTTGTACTGGGATTTGTATCTCATATCGACGTGATTTTAATTGTCTTGCTGCTTCCAAAATGGCAATACGACATCCCAAGTTCCTATCACGCCTGGAAAATCAGAAACGGAAAAGAGAGGAAAAAAACAGTATTCTTTAATTAAAGTAAGGAAGTTCGGAGATGGAAGAGGGAAGTCATTGAGGCCGAAAAGAGCAATGCCAGTCTTATTTTAAACGCTGCTTTATCAAATTTTACCACAACTGTCAGAAATTATAAGCCCAACGTTAACTTCCAGCCCCCTCTTCCAACTTCCTGCCCCTTAAATCTACCCAAATAATATTTACAGCATAGTTTTAGATTGAATATTTTGATAAATGATTTTTTAAAAAGACAGCGTAATCATCAAGTTGCGCTGTTTTTTTGTAACTTTGCAGACGTTAATTTTTAAACGAAAATTTATAATCAACAAATGAAAAAGCAGACGATTAAAGAAATCCTACAGGATTACAAGAAAGTATTACATCATGACATTACTGTTTACGGATGGGTAAGAGCATTCCGTTCAAACCGCTTTATTGCCCTTAATGATGGATCTACGATTAATAATTTGCAAATAGTTGTTGATTTCGAAAATTTTGATGAAGAAATCATCAAGAAAATCAGTACAGCTTCTTCTCTTAAAGTAGTGGGAGAAGTGGTAGAAAGCCAGGGAGCTGGCCAGACGGTTGAAATTATTGCTAAAAAGATCATTATTTTAGGGGATAACTTCACAGAAGAACTTCAGAACACCATTCTTCAGCCTAAAAAACACAGTTTAGAGAAGCTTCGTGAGCAAGCGCATTTAAGATTCAGAACCAATGTATTTGGAGCTGTTTTCAGAGTACGTCACGCCGTGAGTTTTGCCGTACATGCATTCTTTAACCAAAACCAGTTCTTCTATATCAATACACCCATTATTACAGGTGCAGATGCAGAAGGTGCAGGAGAAATGTTCGGTGTAACGAACTTTGACCTGAACAATATGCCAAGAACTGAAGACGGTGAGATTGATTTTGCACAGGATTTCTTCGGTAAAAAAACCAACCTGACGGTTTCCGGACAGCTTGAAGGAGAAACTGCAGCCATGGGATTAGGAAGAATCTATACCTTCGGACCCACTTTCCGTGCAGAAAACTCAAACACCACAAGACACCTTGCAGAATTCTGGATGATAGAGCCGGAAGTAGCATTTAACAACCTTGAAGACAATATCGATCTTGCGGAAGATTTCTTAAAATATGTGATCCAGTACGTTCTTGACAACTGTAAAGATGATCTTGAATTCCTGGACAAACGTTTTGAAGAAGAACAGAAAGGAAAACCTGAAAAAGACAGAGCAAAAGAAGGTCTTATCGAAAAGCTTCAGAATGTAGTGGCTAAACGTTTCAAACGTGTAAGCTATACAGAAGCTATTGAGATCCTGTTGAACTCAAAAGAAAATAAAAAAGGAAAATTCCAGTATCCGGTTGAAAGCTGGGGAACGGATCTTCAGTCTGAACATGAAAGATACCTGGTTGAAAAACACTTTGAAAGCCCGGTGGTATTGTTCGACTATCCAAAAGAGATCAAAGCTTTCTATATGAAACTGAACGATGATAATAAGACTGTTGCAGCAATGGACGTTCTTTTCCCAGGTATTGGGGAGATCATCGGAGGATCTGAAAGAGAAGCAAGACTTGATGTTTTAAAACAGAAAATGGAAGATATGCATGTAGATGCAGAAGAACTTTGGTGGTACCTTGATACCCGAAAATTCGGTTCTGTGCCGCATGCGGGCTTCGGTTTAGGGTTGGAAAGACTGGTTCTTTTCGTAACAGGAATGACCAATATCAGAGATGTGATTCCTTTCCCTAGAACGCCGAAAAGCGCTGAATTCTAGATCAATAAAAAAAGCCTTAATGTAAAAATTAAGGCTTTTTTATTTTCTAATAGTTTATTATGTTAATAAGTATAATGCAAAAATCATGCTAAATGTATTTTTTGTCGAATTAATTTATTAAATTCGTAGAATATGTTATGTTAAAACACAAAGACTAATATGCTTAAACAACACTTACAACTCAAGTTAGGACAGAAGCTGGCACCTCAGCAGATCCAGCTGATGAAGCTTATTCAGCTTCACACACTGGAATTCGAAGAGGAGCTGGAAAGAGAGCTAGAAGAGAATCCTGCTTTGGAAATTGTAAAGGAAGATCCTAAGGAAGACGATTTTTCTTCTCTTGAAGATGCTTATCAGGATGAAGGGACAGCAAGTATTGAAACAGATTTTGATGTCAACGATTATATCTACGATGACGAACCCAACTATAAAACGGCATCCAGCAACTATTCTCCGGACGATGAAGAATTTGATAACGAAAGTCTCCTGACAGAAGGACAGTCTTTATATGACTATCTTCTGGAGCAGATCCGTTTGATCAATATCAGTGATGAGGATGAGAAAATCGCAGAATATGTGATCGGAAATCTTGACACGGACGGATATTTAAGAAGAGAGATCAAAGCGATTGTAGATGATCTTGCTTTTTCGCAGGGAATTTATACCACCAAGGAAAAAGTAGATGATATCTTAGAGAATTATATCCAGAAACTTGATCCGCCTGGGGTAGGAGCACGTGGCCTTCAGGAATGCTTGCTGCTTCAGATCGAAAAGAAAGTAAGCTCTGATAAAGCAGTTTCTCTGGCTGCCAATATCCTAAGATATCAATTCGATGCCCTTACCAATAAGCATTACAATAAGATCATCCAGAAGTATGATATTGAAGAAGAGGATCTTAAAGATGCTTTGGACGAAATCTCAAAACTTTCTCCAAAAGTAGGCGGGAACTTTGATACACAGACGATCACCATCAACCAGGAAATTATTCCGGATTTTGTGATCCAGGTGAAAGACGGAATGGTCATCCCAATGCTTAACAGCAAAAATGCACCAACTTTAAGAGTGTCTGAAGAATATAAGGATATTTTGACCACCTATTCCCACGATAAAAACTCTTCGGAGCATAAACAGGCTGCCTTGTTTATCAAACAGAAATTAGACGCGGCAAAATGGTATATCGATGCTATCAACCAGCGCCAGAATACCCTGTTACAAACGATCACGGCTATTGTGAAATTTCAGAAAGAATATTTCATTACAGGTGATGAAAAATCACTGAGACCCATGATTCTGAAAGACATTGCAGATATCACTGGATTTGATATTTCTACCATTTCAAGAGTAGTAAAAAGTAAATATGCTGATACATCGAACGGAATCCTTTATCTGAAAGACTTGTTCTCAGATAGTCTGACCAATGATGATGGGGAAGAAGTTTCTACCAAAGAAATCAAAATGCATCTTCAGGAAGTGATCAGTAAGGAGAATAAGAGAAAACCTCTTACAGATGATGCTCTGGTAGTCATCCTGAAAGAACAGGGCTACAATATTGCCAGAAGAACGATCGCTAAATACCGTGAACAACTTAATATTCCGGTTGCGAGATTAAGAAAAGAACTTTAATAAGTTGCCTATAAATAAGTAAAAGCCCGGTATTTCCGGGCTTTTCTTTGTTTTTAAATTGAAAATCTCTGTGGTAGCTTTTTAGATACGTTGTTTTGCTTTATCCAGTTCGAGTTCTTTAATAGAAATCTCACGCATTTCCACTTTTCGTATTTTCCCGGAGATGGTCATGGGGAATTCGTCCACAAATTTCCAGTATTTCGGAACTTTATAATGCGCAATTCTTCCTTTACAGTACTCCAGAAGTTCGGCTTCTGTTATATCAAAGCCTTTTCGGACTTTTACCCAGGCCATCACTTCTTCCCCATATTTTTCACTTGGAATCCCGATGATCTGTACATCAAGAATATTGACATACGTGTACAGAAAGTCTTCGATCTCTTTAGGTGAGATATTTTCACCACCACTGATGATCAGGTCTTTTATTCGTCCCGAAATCGTAATATAACCTTTATCGTCCATTACGGCCATATCTCCGGTATGCATCCATCGGGCGTCGTCCAGTACCTTTTTTGTGTTTTCGGGATCATTCCAGTATTTCAGCATTACAGAATAGCCTCTCGTACAGAGTTCACCGTGCTCGCCACGTTCTACCGTCTTTCCGTTTTCGTCAATGATCTTTATTTCAAGATGATCCTGAACGGTTCCTACAGTACTGACCTGCTTTTCCAAAGGTGTCCCGATCAGGGTCTGGGTAGAAACAGGAGAGGTTTCCGTCATTCCGTAACAAATGCTCATTTCTTTAATATTCATGAGGTTTTCCACCTTTTTCATGATCTCCGGAGGACAGATGGATCCTGCCATGACCCCGGTTCTTAAATTTGAAAAATCATAGGTGTCAAAATCCTTAACCGCCAGTTCAGCGATGAACATGGTGGGAACTCCGTATAAAGAGGTACATTTTTCATCAGAAACCGTTTTCAGTGTAATATCCGGATCAAAGCTGTCATTGGGAATTACCATGCATGCCCCGTGAGCGGTACAGCATATATTGCCGATTACCATTCCAAAACAGTGATAAAACGGAACAGGAATACAAACGCGATCTTTCTGTGAATATTTTAAACGTATCCCTATAGAATATCCGTTATTTAAAATATTGTGATGGGAGAGAGTGACCCCTTTTGGAAAACCCGTCGTTCCGGAAGTATACTGAATGTTCACAGCATCATCAAACTGCACATGTTCCTCAAAACTGTGAAGCGTGTCATCTGAAATATCCTGCCCTTTATTTAAAAAATTTTCCCAGTTATCATCAAAGAAAATTTCATTTTCCAGACTGGGGCAGACTTCCTTAGCATACTCTACCATTTCCTTATAATTGCTTGTTTTAAAGCTTAAGGAAGAAAAAATAAAACGAATTCCCGATTGGTTGATGACGTAAGTAAGTTCATGAGTTCTGTAAGCAGGATTGATATTAACCAAAATGGTTCCTATCCGGGCTGTAGCATATTGAAGGAGTACCCATTCATAGCGGTTTGAAGACCAGATTCCGATTCTGTCTCCGGCTTTTGCGCCTAAAAAAATTAATGCTTTTGCAACAGCTGTGGTCTGATTATAAAACTCCTGGTATGTCGCTCTGTAATTCTGATGAACGCAGACTAAAGCTTCCTGATTAGGGTATTTTTCAACAGTCTTTTTAAGATTTCCTCCGATCGTTTGTCCCAATAATGGAACAGAGGAAGCTCCGTAGACGTAAGATAATGGCATAGTTTAAGATTTGGTGGAATAAAATTAATGAAAAATCTTTAACTGATGCCTGTTTATGCTAATTTTCCTGAGATTCTATGTCTTTAAGCTGTTTTAAATTTCTGTCGAGTTTTCGGATAATAATGCCGTACACAAGTCTGTAATAAAGCCAGATCAAAAGTACACATAATACCGTACTTACAACGATTCCGATAATAACGATAATCAGGTTGGAGTTGTCCGGCTGTACATTTTGGGAGTTTAATACATAAAAGATGAATGCAGTAAATACAAAGGTAAAAGCAATCAGAAGGGCAATACTGATCAGGATAAAAGCGTTGACGGTCTTCTTGAATTTAATGATTCTTATAATGAGACCTTTCAGGTTTTCTTCGATCTTTATTTTGCGGTAATTCTGATAAAATTTAAGGACGAAATAGGCCGTGATAAGCAGACTTAAAATTTTTATAGCTAAATAAGCATGATCAAAATTGGTTTCTATTTCAGGGGCCTTCTGGGCGCCAAGTTTTTCCAATATTTTACGGAAACTGTCTGACTCTTCATCCTGAAAGAAATAAAATAATCCAAGAACGGAAAAGAATAAAAATTCTGCAACGCTGATCCAGAAAATGTACTTCACATAATTGCGTGATTTTCTGTTCAGCATCTGAAGGATTTCAGTGCTGTCGTATTTCGGTTGAACAGGTTGTTCCTGCCATGTTTTCTTAAAGCTGTCTAAATCAAAATCAGGCATATTTTTCCATCTGTTCTTTAAGGGTTTTCTTTAATCTGTTCATTTTCACACGGGCATTGACCTCGGTGATTCCAAGGTTTTCTGCAATATCCTTATAGGGCAGGTCGTCAAGATACATCATTACAATCGCTCTTTCTACGTTGGGGAGGGTTTTGATCACGGTATACAGAAGCGAGATCTGCTGCTGCTTATCGTCGTCATCCTCCACAAAATCTCTATGGTTGATGTCCAACTCATTCGTAGGAAGGCTTTTGCTTTTTTTTCTGAAAAGAGTAATGGCTGTATTAAGTGCTACGCGGTACATCCACGTAGAAATTTTAGAGTTCCCTTTAAAAGAATCGTAGCTTCTCCAAAGCTGCAGTACGATCTCCTGAAACAGGTCCTCTTCATCTTCAAGAGAATTGGTATACAGACGCGAAACTTTAATAATCAGGCCCTGATTATCTTTAATAAGCTGCGCAAATTCTTTTTCTCTGGAAGTCATAGATATATAATGGCACGAAGATAATAATAATGCAGTGATTTGTTGATATGATGACAGGATAATTTAATGATTTGGATAGGTGATGTTGATTTATAAATAGAGTAATCTAAATCCTTGCATCATCACATCACCAAATAATCCGTATCTTTGCAACCGCGAGAAAATCGGCTTGTTGATTCCTGTTTCGACAGGGGTAGGAAAGTCCGGACACCATAGAGCAGCAAAGCGGATAACATCCGTCACCCGTGAGGGTAGGACAAGTGCAACAGAAAGCAGGTACAGTTCGGCTGTAGTGAAACCAGGTAAACTCTTTGCGGTGCAATGATAAGTATATCGGTTCTTTTCAGCAATGGAAATTAGGGGCGGCTCGTCCTGAAAGCCGAGGGGTAATCAGCTCAAGTTTTGCAGCAATGTAAGACGCAGATAAATAACAGGCACTTCTCAGGAAGAACAAAATCCGGCTTATAGATTTTCTCGTGATTTTTATGTACGTTACAAAACTGTTTATAAAAAATAAAAGCGGAGACCAAGTCTCCGCTTTTATTATGGATATATTTGAAAATACGTTATGGTGTCAGTACCTGTGATCGTAAACCATTCTGCAGAACCGTCCGGTGTAGAAAAATAGTCAACGCTGGTAATGCATGAATTAGGAGTAGCATTTCCAACACTTTGATTGAATCCGATTACCTTGTTTCCTGTTCCGGCATAATACATCTGGAATTTTGAAGTGACCCACTTCGTGTTGTTAGCAATGACACCACCAGGCATAAGACTTGGATTGTTCCATAATCTTATGGTTGAAGGCGACGGCCCAAGTGTTACAATCCAATTGGTGATTGGATACAGAGAACTATTGAATTGATCTCTGTAATTTTCTATTTTCCAGGCAAGGCCATTTCCCATGTGTGAATCCGCAGGGATAATCATGGTGGCAGGATCATTGTTCATGACGGCAGGAACACAGCCGTTGAGATTCATAGCCATAAGATTTCCGTGAAAATCATGGGGAGAATAATTGTTAAGCATAAACATTCCCTGCGAATAAGCCAGTGATGCTGCCGTTATTCCTACTACTGTTAAAATCTTTGTCATAGGTTACTTGTCAAATTTAATATTTTTACGGATCTCATCGCTTTTCTGCATATAGATCTGGGTAGCCCAAACGATGATCTGGCTCATGTCGCCACCGGTTTTTCTTGTCAGTTCAGCTTCCGTAACGCCCGTGGAAAGGATTAATTCTTTAGAAGCAGGCACAAGAAGCGCTTTTCTTCTGTCACTCAGTTCCGAAGTATTTCTTTTTCTTTCCTCTTCCGTGGGTCTGTTTTGCGGATCTCCAAGGCTTTTAAAAGCTTTGTCGAAGTTTTCCATCTGCGGAGTTTTCATGCTTTCTACTGTATTCACAGCGCTCCCTTCATTATTACATGATATCAAAGTTAAAGCGGCAAAAGCAGCTGATAAAAGAAGTTTTTTCATAATTAATTAGATTTAGGTTTGATTAATAAATTTGTAAGTAAGAATAGGTGATGTTCGCTATCGTAATATTGACCATTCTGCATCTCCGTAAGGCGTTGAAATATACCCGTTGGCACTTGTACAAGGATCAGGAGATTCACCGATCAATCCACTGAAACCAGGCTCCGGATTGGAAGTTCCTGCGTAATACATCTGAAACTGGGAAGAAGCCCATTTAACATTGGTAGAAATAACGCCACCCGGTGCTATGCTCGCATGGTTCCAGGCTCTTATCTGAGATGTAGTAGGGGAAAGCTGAAGTGTCCAGTTGGTTGTAGGATATAAAGAACTTGTATATTGGTCTTTGAAATTCTTGTAAGCCAGTTCTTTACCGTTGCCTGTATGCGAATCCGCAGGTACGGTGATTGCTGTTGGAGTGCTGGATGTTACGTAGGGGTGGCAGCCTCCGGCAAAATTATGAGCACCAAGAGTTCCTTGAAAATCAAAAGCAGTAGAATAGTTATTAACGATCATAATGCTGTGCTGCGAATAGGCATATGAGAGGAACGTAAGTGAAATGATGGTGAATATCTTTTTCATGATTTTATAATTAGTTTAAGTATTCGAAATCTGATCTTTAGTAAAGTTGCAGATAAGTGATCCCACTAATGACAAATATTTCTGCACTGTTGTCTCCTGATGCCGTAGCAAAATAAGTCAGGGGATTGGGGCTGCAGGGATTGGGGAGACCTAAATTAGCCTGGAATTCAGGGTTTGATGTGTTGGTTCCGGGAAGCGTGGTGTAAAACTTGGTAAAGTACCATCGGGTAGTGTTTGAAATAGTACCACCGGGAGATAGATTTATATCATCCCAAGGCATGATAGTAGGTGTATTAGGATTCAAATAGACTACCCAGTTGGTCGTTGGATATAAAGAGTAAAACTGGTTCAGATAATCTTTATAGACCAATTCATGTCCGTTACCGATATGAGAATCAGCAGGAACTACAATTTCAGCTTCGTTTGCCACCCGTGGATAACATCCCACAGAAGAATTGCCGGCAATCATAAAACCGTGATAATCATATTTTGAATAATTATTAATGACCAGCATTCCCTGTGAATAAGCAAGAGAAGCCGCTGCTGTTCCCAGTAGTAATAAAACTTTTTTCATAATTAAATTAATAAAGTTGGATATAGGTATAGGTAGTGCCCCCGCTCGCTATCGTAAATATTTCAGCACTGTTATTTCCTGTGGAAGTAATAAGATAATCGGATGCAGTGTAACAGGTATTTCCTGCAAGTGTTACAGCACCGTTAAAATTATCCGGAGCAAGCGTTGTGGTTCCGGGGTAATACATCACAAACTTTGTGGTTGCCCATTTTGTATTGTTGGATAAAACTCCACCAGGCATTACAGAAGGATGATTCCACAATCTTGATATACCTGGCGCTACTGATGTACTTACATACCAGGCAGTCATTGGATATAAAGAAGAAGTGTACTGGTCCTTGTAATTAATGTATTTCAATTCATTTCCGTTACCCATATGCGAATCGGCAGGAACTGTCACCATATCCGGATTGTTGGAGATGATGTAAGGGTAGCATCCCCCTGAAAAATTATTAGCCACAATGAATCCCGAAAAATCATAGATAGAATAGTTGTTGAGAACAAGAGTTCCTCCCTGAGAATAGCCCAGAGAAAAAGCGGCTAGGCCTAATACTGTTAGTAATTTTTTCATGATGATTAATTTTAAGATTTGATGTTTTTACGGATTTCGTTACTTTTCTGCATATAGATCTGCGTAGCCCAAACGATGATCTGGCTCATGTCGCCACCGGTTTTTCTTGTCATTTCAGCTTCTGTAACACCTGTAGAAAGAATAAGTTCTTTGGATGCAGGAACCAGAAGTGCTTTTCTTCTGTTGCTGAGCTCAGAAGTATTTCTTTTTCTTTCTTCTTCAGTAGGTCTGTTCTGTGGATCTCCTAAGCTTTTAAAAGCTTTGTCGAAGTTTTCCATTTGCGGAGTTTTCATGCTTTCTGCAGTATTGACTGCAACGCTCTCATTGTTACATGATGCTAAGGTTAAAGCGGCAAAAACTGCCGATAAAAAAAGTTTTTTCATAGTTAAATCATTTTAATAAAGATTGATATAAGTGTAATTTATTCCACCGCTTGATATCATAAACATTTCCGCGCTGTTACTTCCGGATGGTGTAGTGAAATAGTCAGGAGCCAGATAGCAGGAATTTCCTGCGACACTTAAATTGGCATTGAAATTATCCGGTGCATTAGTAGTGGTACCAGCAATACGCATTTGAAATTTTGTAGCCCCCCATCTTGTATTATTAGAAACAGGGGAGCCGGGCATCACAGCAGGGTGGTTCCATAATCTTGGGGGTCCGGCGGTGGCTGAGAGGCTTACATTCCATTCAGTTACCGGATATAGCGATGAAGTATACTGATCTCTGTAGTTATCATACCGCAGCTCAGTTCCTGTGCTCATATTGGCATTGGCAGGAACGGTGATCATGTTAGGATCTTTTGAACTTACATAGGGATAGCATCCTCCCGCAAAATTATGGGCAATGATAGCACCGTAATAATCATAGGGTGTGTAGTTATTCACAACGAGCGTCCCTCCCTGCGAGTATCCCAGAGAAAAAGTGGCTAAGCCTAATACTATTAGTAATTTTTTCATAACAATTAATTATTTGTCAGATTTAATATTTTTACGGATTTCGTTACTCTTCTGCATGTAAATTTGAGTTGCCCAGACGATGATCTGGCTCATATCACCACCGGTTTTTCTGGTCAGCTCAGCCTCTGTTATTCCTGTAGAAAGAATGAGTTCTTTGGAGGCCGGAACCAGAAGCGCTTTTCTTCTGTCGCTCAGTTCAGAAGTATTTCTTTTTCTTTCCTCTTCAGTAGGTCTGTTCTGTGGATCTCCCAGGCTTTTAAAAGCTTTGTCAAAATTTTCCATCTGTGAGGTTTTCATACTTTCTACAGTGCTTGCAGCAGCACTTTCATTGCTGCACGATCCTAATGTTAAAATGGCCAGTACAGCCGATAAAAAGAGTTTTTTCATGATTAATTTATATGAGAGTTACTATTAAAATGATATTGAAATTTGAACATAGAGCATCTTCAGAAAGCAAAACAGATGCTTTCCGTATCGATGATTTTTGATAAAATAGGCAACTGCGGAACAGCTGCCGTTTATTTAAAAGATCTGCAGATAAGTGGTTGGTCCGCTAGGAGTGGTGATCGTAAACCAGTCTGCACTTGAAACACTTCCGGTTGCGGTATTCACAAACCAAGGGTCAACAGCAGGATCTCCCATCTGGTAAGTATCAACTCCGTTTTGGGTTACCGGATCTTTAAGTATGAAATGAAATCCCGCCCATACATTGGAAGGATTCATTACAGTGGCAATAAAAGGATGATTATAGGCATATGTTCCGTTGTTAGCCGGATTGGTAGGATCTCCAACATACCATGATGTGATCGGATAAGGAGCTGTCCCAGATGTACTGAATGTATTGTACTGAGTAAATCCTCCTGCAGGTATAGTATAAGATCCGTAAGGAATGTTGGGTGCCGCGTACATATAAGGACCAGGTGCACTTATTGGACTGGTACGAAGTCTGCCCTCTGCATTATAAGCACTGTAGTTCTGAATAACGAGAGGAGAAGTTTGCGCAAAAGCAAGAACACCTGCCAGAGCGGATAAAAGTAATGGTATCTTTTTCATAGTAATATAAGGTAAATGGTTTATTGAATGACTAAATAAGTATAAACGTCTGTGCCGGCAGTGATGGTGAACCACTTGGCATTTCCCCAGGCTGTGTTGATTACATCGGGAGCAGTATTGCACGGAGCGGCTGTTTCCCCGATATTTCCGTTAAAGTAGGTTTCAGGGACAGAAGTTCCGGCGTGAAACATCTGAAATTTAGACATCGACCATTTGGTGTTATTGGAAATCACACCACCAGGCATCAGACTGGGATGACTCCATGGCCTTGGTGAGACGGTAGATCCTGGCCCAAAATAAACATTCCATATAGTAACCGGAAAGGCGGAGGAAGAATACTGGTCCCTGTAATTTTCATATTTTGCAGTAGCTCCTGCCGGTACAACGATAGCATCAGGATTTTGGGAGGCGATAACTGGATAACACCCTCCTCCTGCATTGTTATTGGCAAAAATAGCTCCATGGAAATCGTAATTCGTGGTGAAATTCTGAATAATTAGCATTCCTCCCTGAGCATATGCCGAAGAAACAGAACATATACCGAGTAGCAGTAAAAACTTTTTCATAATCTATTTCTCAGATTTTAGGTTCTTACGGATCTCGTCACTTTTCTGCATATAGATGTTGGTAGCCCACACAATAATCTGGCTTATATCACCGCCTGTTTTTCTTGTGAGCTCAGCTTCTGTAACGCCTGAGGAAAGGATCAGCTCCTTAGAGGCGGGAAGAAGAAGAGCCTTTCTTCTGTCGCTTAGTTCAGAGGTGTTTCTTTGCTTTTCCTCTTCAGTAGGTCTGTTCTGTGGGTAGCCGAGACTTTTAAAAGCTTTGTCAAACCTCTCCATTTGTGGAGTCTTCATACTTTGTACCGTATTGACAGCTGTTCCCTCACTGTTACAGGAAATAATACTTATTATAGCAATTGCTGATAATAATAAATGTTTTTTCATAGCTAAAGTTTAATGATTGGTGGTAAAAACTTAATTTTTGATAAATGTATAAAAAAAAATAACGTGAACAATAAATTATTCACGTTTTAGTGTTTTTAAGTTAAATTTATTTACCGTTACTTAACTATGTGGTAATAATTTACAGTGATCTATTATTCACTCTCAAGTGTTTTTTTTGCTTCATCAAGCTCTGATCTTTCCTTTTCACTCAGCTGCGGATACTTAAGATTCATCTTTTCCAGCGTATCAATAATGATCTGTACAGCAGCTACTCTGGCAAACCATTTATTGTCTGCGGGAAGCACGTACCAGGGTGCATGATCTTTTGCTGTTTCATTGATGGCTGTTTCATAAGCTTCCATGTATTTGGGAAACAATGCTCTTTCCGGAAGATCAGCAGCAGAGAATTTCCAGTTTTTCTCCTGTTCCTCGATTCTGTCAAGCAATCTTTTCTTTTGCTCGTCCTTAGAGACATTTAAAAATATTTTTACAATGGTGGTTCCGTTTTGGGAAAGGTGTTGTTCAAAATTTCTGATGCTTTCATATCTGTTTTCCCAGAATTTATCATCGAAATCCTTTACAGAAGACCATGTTTTCTCGCTGAGGTTGTATTCAGGATGAACTTTACATACCAGAACACTTTCATAATGAGATCGGTTGAAGATGCCAATCATTCCTTTCTGTGGAAGAGCCAGATAATGTCTCCAAAGAAAATCGTGGGAATATTCTTTCGAACTTGGCGTTTTAAAGCTCGTAACATTGCAGCCCTGTGGATTTACACCTCCGAAAACATGTTCTATCAGACTGTCTTTTCCTGCTGCATCCATCGCCTGAAGAATCACAAGCAGAGATTGACTGCCGTCAGCATACAGTTTTTCCTGCAGGTCACGGAGTTTTTCTTTTTCCTGTATCAGTAACTGTCCGCCTTCTTCTTTGGTCAGCTTTCCTTTATATTCTGTTGAAGTTTTTTTTATTGAAAATTTTCCTTTTACCAGGAAATCATCTGAGAAATTGGTATCCATATTTTTTTAAATATTAAATGATTGAATAATTTAAAGATTGAGAGATTAGAGAATTAGGAGAACTTTTAACTAATATCTAACTTCTAATCTCTAAAATCTTATTTAAATGTAATAAAAAAACCGTCTCCAATGAAGACGGTTTTTTTATTTTTTTGAATAGAGATTACTTTGCTGCTGCTTTTTTAGCAAGTTTAGCGGCTTTCTTTTCAGCTTTAGCTGCTGCTTTTTGCTCTTCAGCTGTCAACGGCTTCGGTTCAGGAGCGCTGGCGTCTACATTACCTTTGATGTAGATTACGCTTCTGCTGTTAGCCGGGTCATTAGAGAAAACCTCAATCATTTTATTGAAAGGTCCGTTAAGAGTAGTATTATATCCTACTTTGATCTTAGCAGATTTTCCTGGCATGATCGGGTCCTGGCTGAACTCAGGAGTTGTACATCCGCAAGAAGGCTTTACATTGGAAAGGATCAAAGGTTTGTCACCTGTATTGGTTACTGTGAAAAATCTTGTACCGTCTGCACTTGGCTTGATTGTACCATAGTCAAATGTAGTTTTATCAAATGTAATAGTCTGTGCAGATGCCAATGCAAATGTTCCAAATAATGCAATTCCTGCAATTAATTTTTTCATATTCTTGAATGTTAATATGTTTGTTAGATAAATTTTGAGAAACAAAGTTAAAAATTATTTTAATTCATACTTAAAATTTTTTTTCTTTAGACTATTTTTGCAAATTGTAAGCAAAAGAAATAGAATTTTATGCAGATTTCAGAAAAGTACAATCCACAGGAAACTGAACAGAAATGGTACAACTTCTGGATGGAAAACAAATATTTCCATTCAGAACCTAATGAGAAACCACCATATACTGTGGTAATTCCTCCGCCAAACGTAACGGGGATATTACACATGGGACATATGTTGAACAATACCATTCAAGATGTTCTCGTCCGCCGTGCAAGAATGCAGGGCTTTAATGCCTGCTGGATTCCGGGCACAGATCACGCTTCAATTGCTACTGAAGCCAAAGTTGTTGCTAAACTGAAGTCTGAAGGGATCAATAAATCAGATATTACCCGCGAAGAATTCTTAAAACATGCCTGGGAATGGACCGATAAATACGGAGGAACCATCCTTGAGCAGTTAAAAAAGTTGGGGTGCTCTTGTGATTGGGACAGAACACGTTTTACTCTGGAAGATAAAATGTCTCAGCAGGTGATCAAAAGCTTTGTAGATCTATATAATAAAGGATTGATCTACAGAGGATACAGAATGGTCAACTGGGATCCGGAAGCCAAAACCAATATCTCTGACGAAGAAGTTATCTTTAAAGAGCAAAACGGAAAATTATATTTCCTGAAATATAAGATAGAAGGAACAGAGGAATTTCTTTCTGTTGCTACAACGCGTCCCGAGACTATTTTCGGGGATACCGCCGTATGTATCAACCCGAATGATGAAAGATATGCTCATCTGAAAGGCAAAAATGTAATCGTACCGATCGTCAACAGAGTGATCCCCATCATTGAAGATGACTATGTAGATATTGAATTTGGAACGGGTGCTTTGAAAATTACACCTGCTCACGATACCAATGACTACGAAATCGGACAAAAACATCAGTTGAAAATGATTGATGCTTTGGATGACGATGGAAATCTTAACGAGCATGGTTTACATTATGCAGGAAAAAACAGATTTGACGTAAGAAAGCAGATCGCAAAAGAATTAGAAGAGAAAGATCTTTTGTTGAAAGCAGAAGATTACGTAAATAAAGTAGGAACATCTGAAAGAACAGGGGCTGTTATCGAGCCTAAAGTTTCAGTTCAGTGGTTCCTGAAAATGTCTGAAATTGCTAAACCCGCTTTGGATGTAGTAATGGATGATGAGGTTAAATTCTATCCTGAGAAGTTTAAGAATACCTACAAACACTGGATGGAAAATATCCGTGACTGGAACATTTCCCGTCAGCTTTGGTGGGGACAGCAGATTCCTGCTTTCTACTATGGAGAGGGAGAAAATGATTTTGTAGTTGCAGAAAACATCGAAGACGCTTTAGTCTTGGCTAAAGAAAAAACAGGAAACCCGGATCTCGAAACATCGAATCTAAGACAAGACGAAGATGCTCTTGACACCTGGTTCTCATCATGGTTATGGCCAATGTCTGTTTTTGATGGATTACTTGATCCTGAAAATAAAGATATCAATTATTATTATCCTACATCAGATTTGGTAACAGGTCCGGATATTATTTTCTTCTGGGTAGCCAGAATGATCATGGCCGGATTGGAATACAGAAAAGAGGTTCCATTCAAAAATGTTTATTTTACTGGTATTGTAAGAGACAAGCAAAGAAGAAAGATGTCTAAACAACTAGGCAACTCACCAGATCCTTTAGATCTGATTTCTAAATATGGGGCAGATGGTGTTCGTGTAGGAAGTCTATTAAGTGCACCTGCAGGAAATGACTTATTATTTGATGAAGATCTGATGGTTCAGGGAAGAAACTTCATGACGAAAATCTGGAGTGCTTTCCGTTTGATCAACATGTGGAATCATGAAGACAAACCATTGAATGATGCAGATAAACAAGCCATTGAATGGTTTGAAAATAAATTAAATAAAACAATTGCAGAAATTGACCAGCAGTTTGAGAAATTTAGAATCTCTGATGCCCTTCATTTAATTTATAAATTAATTTGGGATGATTTTTGTGGTTGGTACCTTGAAGCGATCAAGCCTAATTACGGAGAAGGAATTTCTAAGGAAGTTTATAACAGAACCGTTATTTTCTTTGAAGAGTTAATGAAACTTCTGCATCCGTTTATGCCTTTCCAATCCGAAGAAATCTGGCAGTTAATTTCTGAAAGAAACAGAGATGAAGCTTTGGTTATTGCTCAGCAGAAAAAAGCGGAAGCATTTAACGAAGATATTATCAAAAACTTCGAAACGGCATCAGAAGTTATTTCAGGGGTTAGAAATTACCGTCAGACAAAAGGTATTTCTCCAAAAGAAGTGGTAGAAATTTATACAAACGCTTCAGAATTTGCAAATGGATCTGTAATTAAGAAATTGGGTAATGTGTCTGAAATTCATTTCGGTGAAAAGACAGATAAGCCAAGCTTTACATTTTTAGTAGGAGCGACTGAAGTTTCTATTCCTCTAAGCGATAATTTAGATTTAGGCGAAGAGAAAAAGAAGACAGAAGAAGAATTAGCTTATTTAAAAGGATTCCTTATTTCTGTTGACAAGAAGCTTTCCAATGAGAAATTTGTAGCCAATGCTAAGCCTGAAGTTGTAGAGGTAGAACGCCAGAAACAGAAAGATGCTCAGGATAAAATTGTTATCTTAGAAGAGAAGCTGAAGAGTTTGTAAATTTAAAAGATAGATAATAAGTTTGTCGGAATGTCAGGCTGAGCACGGATTTTTATCTGTACTCAGCCTGACAGTTTAAATAATTTAAGAATAAATGACACACCTAGAAAACATAAAAAAGCTGTTCTCAAAGAACTTCGTAGAAAGCCCTTTACTGGAAAGCTTTGAAGTTGGGAAACTCTACCTTTCAAGTGGAAAACTGGTTGCCTGTGATCCTTTGATCACCAATGATATGCAGCCTTTCACTACAGAATTTCCAAAGGGGAATTTTTCTGTTTTACTGCATAAAGAAAGAGAAAGCAACTGTGTAGCATATGCAGAGGTTATTTTTAGCAATACGGAAATCACAGAATGGGAAATGGCAGTTACTGCAGGACAAAATGTGAAAGATCTTGCTGATGAAGAGGTTTTTGGATATCCTGTAGAAAGCGGGATGGGATGCCTGATGGACGTAGATACTCAAACCAGTCTTAACGAACTTGAAAAAAGACTGTATCATAGCAAAGGCGTAGATTTCATGGGGATCTATGAAGAATTCTTTCATGAGTATTTCTTTGATGAAAAGGGAGCTATCGATCAATATGCATTCCTGAAACCGGCTGATGAGCATCCTGGTACCATTTTCGCGTTTGAAACTGGATATGGTGAAGGTTTTTATGCGAGCTACATTGCATACGATAAAGATCACAAGCCTGTTAAGATAATTACTGAATTTATTGAGATAAGTTAATTAAATTAGTTATTTTTGAAACTTAGTTTTCTGAATAGATTATATTAAACTAACATAAAACACCAATGAACTTCTCATCAGAACAACCCAAAATTATTGTTGTAGGCAGCTCTTCTATAGATCTGGTTTTAGAAACCGAAAAAATACCTCAGCCCAATGAAACGGTTTTGGCCGTTAATTCAGATAGCTATTTTGGAGGTAAAGGCGCCAATCAGGCGGTAGGAACCTCAAGATTGGGAGCCAGTGTTTATTTTATTGGCTGTGTAGGTATGGATCCTCTTGGGCAGCAGATCATGCGGAATCTGGTAGGGGAAAACGTAAATGTAGGCTTTGTCCATGAGACGGATATGGAATCTACAGGTACAGCCTATGTAACCACCAGTCATGGGAATGCAGCTATTGTAGTGGTTCCTGCTGCTAATAAATGCTTGAGTATTGAACATATAGAAGAAGCAGATCGGTATTTTCAGACGGTAGATCTTATTCTTGTTCAGCTTGAAGTAGCGATGGAAGTGGTAGAATACACCATAAGAAAAGCGCAAAAATACGGAAAAAAGGTAGGACTGTATGCTTCACCGGCTATGAAGGTGAGTAAAGGAATTATCGAAAACGTAGATTTTATTGTTGCAAAAAGCAGCGAACTTCATACCGTTTTCGGGGAAGAGAAGAGAGAAGAGATTCTTAAAAAATATGTCAACAAAGTTTTTGTAAGAGACGATACGAATTCGACGATCTATTTTGATGGAACAGAAATGAAGTATTACAGAAACGACAAAGACGAGACCGTTTACAAAATGGGAATGGGCGATGCCTTTATTTCAGGATTTGCCGTAGCACTCTGCCATGGAAACACCATTGAGGATTGTGTGAAATTCGGGAACGAGGTTTCTTCAAGGGTTTCCGGAGGGAAGGGGTCGCAGACCGGACTTCCCAGAATGTCGGATTTCTTTTCCTAAAGCTATTTGCCACATATCGAAAGTCAGAAACTTAACATAAAAATATAAGTAAAATCTCCACTTTTATAGTGGATTTTTTCTTTTTACACTATGGAAAAACTGGAACTCATTACAAAAGATCATGTATCTCTGTCGGTTCATCTTTTCAGGCCTGAAAAAAGCAATGGTAAACTGCTTCTGATCAACTCGGCAACGGGTGTCAAACAACAGATATATTTCTCATTCGCCCGTTTCTTTTCAGACCATGGCTTTACGGTACTTGCTTACGATTACAGGGGAATCGGACTTTCAAAACCGGATCAGATGAAAGGTTTTAAAGCCTCAATGAGGATCTGGGGCTCTGAAGACTATAAAACCCTTACACAATATATTAAAGCTGAATTTTCGGAATATAAAAAGTACTGTCTGGGACATTCAGTCGGGGCATTGATCCTGGGAATGAATGAAGATTCCGAAATGTTTCACGAATTTGTTTTTGTGGGAACTCAGAATGCATTTGTGGGAAACCTGAAATTAGGGACAAGAATTGAAGCTTATCTTGGGTTCGGAATTGTTCAGCCTTTAACTACCGGATTATTAGGGTATTTTCCCGCCAATTGGTTTGGGCTTGGAGAAAGTCTTCCAAAAAATTGTGCATATGACTGGAGAACCTTAATTTTAAACAGGAAATCAACCAACAGATTGTTGGAGAAAATGGTTGACTATTCTAAAAATTTGACACAAAAAGTCTTTGTGATCCGGGCGGAAGACGATGCATGGCTGACTGAAAAAGGTGTATTAAGCCTTTTAAACAATACCTATCCTAATCTTAAACCTTCCTACAGGCTAGTGAAAACCTCTGAATCTGACAAAAAAGAGATCGGCCACATCAATTTTTTTAGAAGTTATAATAAAAAACTCTGGAACATTATTTTAAACGAATTGACAGCTCAATGAAAAGTACGATCGAAAACACCGTAGAATTTGTAAAAGAAAAATTAGAAGGCGCTGAAGCCGGACATGACTGGTATCATATTGAAAGAGTATGGAAGCTTTCAAAAAAAATTGCAGTCACAGAAGACTGTAACCTGGAGGTTGTAGAACTTTCTGCGTTGTTGCATGATATTGCAGATCCCAAGTTTCACAACGGAGACGAAACTATAGCACCCAAGATCGCAAGAGAATTTTTAGAAGGACAGCAGGTTTCGGAAGACGTCATCGAAAAGGTTTTATTTATCATTAAAAATATTTCGTTCAAGAACAGAGGTGAGGTTCCTGCCGAGCTGCCTGTCGAGCTTAAAATTGTACAGGATGCCGACCGTATTGATGCTATCGGTGCTATCGGAATCGGAAGAACATTCAATTTCGGAGGTTTTAAAAACAATCCTATGTATGATCCGGAAATCCAGCCCAGCCTGAATATGTCTAAAGATCAGTATAAAAAATCCAACGGAACCACCATTAATCATTTCTACGAAAAACTTCTGCTTTTGAAAGATCTTATGAATACTGCAAAAGGGAAGGAGCTGGCACAGGAAAGACATGATTATATGCTGGGATTTCTTGATCAGTTTTTCAAAGAGTGGAATGTTGATTAAGACTTTTCCCGAAAAATCTTAAATCAGTATCTTTGCAGTATGGTATTTATCATTTTTGTTATCTTTTGGGCTTGTGTGCTTTCTCTGGTTTTGTCTAAAGTAAAATCAGGAAGGGTGGCAAAATGGGCAAAACTCTTCCGTATACTCACGGTAGTTTTTTCAATATCTACTTTTACATACTGGTTTATTAAAAAAAGCGCGGTAAGTTTTGTAGATAATTCAGTTGGACTGCAGGTCGTTAATAAACTTCCTCAGACCCTGGATTTTTATCTCATTAAAGTAGATAGTGCTAAACACGGAAATCTGGAACCTAAGCATATTGGAAAAATACGTCCGGAATATTACAGGGTAGAATACCTTAAAATGGATAAGTCCGATGAATACTGGATCATAGGATATCTCGGAAAAAAAAATATGGTCTATTTCTCGCAGCATGCGGTACCCAATAAAAATATTGACCAGATCGTAGAAGTACAGAACTATATCAATCAAAGTGTAAAGCTCTCTGAGACTGCAAAAAAAGAAGTAGATTCTTATAATTACGAAAACGCAAAGCTGGGAATCTGGGTGTCTTTGGATTTTCTTCTTCTTTTCCTGAACCTGGTACTTATAGTCAGAAAAAATAAGCAATAAGCAAGAAGCAATAATGAGCAATAAATAATTTTTAGATTGTGTTTAAAAATTACTTATTGCTCATTATGCATTACCTATGTGTTATGGATAATCCAGGATCTGCATCACCTGTTCTTTAAATTCTTCAGGACAGCTTTTGACCAATTTATCTTTATTCTGTTTACTGATCTGATGCGGTTCCAGCCATTCGGTGCGATTGGCGCTCAGACTGTGGTTATCGTAGACCCTTTTTATGGTATGATCTTCATAAAATGTATATTCATCACCGAGCCAATTACTGGCAATGCTGATCGTGCAAATTTTTTCTCCCATGACATTTTGTATTTTGAAAATGCCTGTCCCTATATGGGTGGCATATATCCTAAGATACTAAATTTTTTCTATTAAAACAGCTTTTTAAAAGCCAGGATGAAAAGTGCACGGTATTTTTATAACCGTTAAAACAATGTGCCATTATTATCAGAAGCCATCTGCGGAATGTGAATATCAGTTTTCCATTCCTCATTCATTTTTTTGATGAAATAGGCAGACAGTAGCGGAGATGCTTTTTCAAGATTCTGGTGCACAAAGAAATACACATTCTGAATACCTTCCTTTTTCCATTTGGTAAGATGGGCCAACCAATCGTCCAGCCTTTCATAGTCGCTTTCTGCATTGGCGCCAACGTATCGTATAAATGCATTGGGAGTGGTAAGGCGCATATGAAGCATATCTCTTCTTCCTGCAGTGTCTACAATAATGTTGGTGATATTGTGGGCTTCAAAAAGATCACAGGTTGTATTGAAAATTTCTTCGTCCGTAAACCATTCCGTATTCCTAAGTTCAATGGCAAGAGGAACTTCTTTGGGCCAGTCTTTAACAAATTTTTCCAGCCTGTCATAATCTTTAGGCTTAAAATTATCATGAAGCTGCAGAAAAGCCATACCCAGTTTTTCATCAAAATTCATCACTGCCGATGCAAAGTGGGTTACCGGTTCAGTCACATCAATCAGTCTTCTGAAGTGAGAAACCGTATTGGTTATTTTGGGGAAGAACTTGAAATTTTCAGGTGTTTTTTCTTTCCAGACTGCGACCTGTTCGGGGGTAGGCATTCCATAAAAAGTAGCATTCAGTTCAATAGAATTAAACTGTGTGGCGTAATATGTCAATTCGTCTTTAGTTCCTTTAGGATAAAATCCTTTAAGATCGGTTTTATTCCATTTAGCACATCCTATGGAAATATTTTCCAGTCCTTTTTTATTTTGATTTAAAATTTCCTTAGTTCTGGAATGATCCTTAGGAAGTGTAAAATCTATTTTTGAAGGGTCTTCTACTTGTCCGAATTTCATATCTGGTATTTTTAGGATTAAACTAGTGTAACAAATATAAAACAAAAACCATAGATGATTCTACGGTTTTTGTTCAAAGTGCTATTTTAAAATAGGCTATTCTTTTATGATTTTTTTAGAAATTTCGGTTTTATCGGTTTTAATCTTTAATACATATATTCCATGAGGATAAGCGGAAAGATCAATTCGGATTAAATCCTGATTGAAGCTTTGCTGGAAAATAGCTCTTCCTTGCGCATCAAATATTTTTATGTTCTTGATTTTATCTTCAGACTTTAACTGGATGAAATCCTTAACTGGATTTGGAGAAGCTATAATCTCAATCTTGTTACTTTTTGAATCGTTTGTTGCTAAGAAACTTCCACAATTGGTTGTAAATGTAATGTCAGAATATAGATTTTGGAGATCATTGAGTTGCGCGTTATCTACACACATGGATAGATTACTGTTGTAATTTAAATAATCATTATACTCTTCTATAGAACCGTTTCTTAAGTTCACGTACGTAAGGAGCGGCATATTCCATAAAGTTAAGCCCTGAAAATGTGAAGAATTTGAAAAGTTAAGTTCAGTAATTTGTGGGCAGTTATTAAAATAAGCATTTTTTAAATTGATATTCGCATAAGTATTGATGCTTGATACTAAAGGTAAACTAGTTACCGTCAGATCTTCCAGATTGATATTATTGGAAACATTTACAGCAGGAAGTAAGCTATTCTGAGCAAGTTCCAGTGACTTTAGAGCAACACATTCACTAATATTCAAAGCATTAATTTCGGTGTTGTTTATCGTTAGTTCCTGAAGCCCAGTACATTGTTGTAAATTTACCGTTTGCAGTTCTGTAAATATTCCATCACTATTAAGCACATTGAAACCAATGGCTAACCTTTGCAGGCTTAAACAATTTTGTATATCCAATTCTTTTAAATGATTATTATTCCTAAAGATCAGGTTTGTTAAAACAGTACAGTTTTTGGCACTAATCTTTTGAAGCTCATCGTTGCCCTGAGTATTGGATGTCTCAAATCTATCGGTTTTTAAAGTATGTAAATGAGCAAGGTTATTCACATTTACCCAATTCATGTAACCTGCAGAGCCTGTAATGTCGATGTTTTCCAGATTCTGTGCAGTGCTAAAGTTGACATTATTAGTGATCTTCTGATTGAAAGCTTTTAATATTTTAAGTTTTGGTAAGCCGGTAAGATTCAGAGATGTTACATCCCCAAAATAGACCCCTGAAGTGGTAGAATAAGTATTTCTATTATAAAATGAACAGTCAAGTTCCTCAAGATTTACCAACCCGGTTGTTGAAAAATCAATAGTTGCTGTATTGAGTCCTTTAATTTTTTTAAGATTGCTGGCTCCATTAAGATTTACAGAAGAAAAATAGGCTCCATTGGTATTATAATGATCTGTATCCGCAATGATTTCCTGTAAATTAGTACAATTATTGGCAATCAATTCAATATTTTGGTTAATAGATATCCCTACAGAATAAGGGAGTCCTAAAACGGAAACTTTTGTTAAAGTATTTAAGTTTGGAACAGATATTTTTCCCAAAAATTGACAAGAATTGAATGTTAAGGTGTTGATATTCAAATTCTCAAGATAAAGTTCTTTAATATCTTTAGAATTAATGATCATATTTCCGGTAAGTTGCGGACAATTCTTAAATCTTAGGATTTTACTGACAGGGGTCATCATATTAATATCAGAAGCGAACTCATTGATATCTTGTACCGCTGAACAATTATCAAAAGAAAAATCTACCGGAACTACCTGAGACGTACCCGAACCATCTGCAAATTCACCTGTTCCTGTGTATAATACTTTTTTAATTTTAGTATGTCCAACAAAACTAATGACTGCAGACTTCGTATGGTAAATATACAGCTCTTCCATGTTGGTGAAAAGCGTTGCATCATCAATGGTGTCGGGGAGGTCGTTATATGTAACGGTTCCGTCCTTTTTGATAGTTAAAATTTTTACTTGCTGTGCTTCCGAAACCTGGATTTCTCCATCTCCGTTGGTGTCTACGGCAATAGGGTTTCCACTAATGTTTTTAGCAATATCGTTGCTTGTACTGGAGCTTAAGATTAAAGCCTTAAACTTTGAATCTGCAAAATTTAAATTTTGAGAGTAGGCCATAGAAAAACAGCTTACTGAGAGGGTAAGAATAATTTTTTTCATGAATGTGTTTTTATTAAAGCTCCAATTCCTGTGAATTAGAACTAACCCTGCAAAATTAATTTTTTTTTTTGAATTTCATTATAAATTTTCTTCATTGTTTGTATTTATATCATACACAGGGATTATATCCGGTAATATCTGTAATATCTTTTTGAGGTCTGTTGTTTCAAAATATAAAAAGTCCTTTTATTAAATAGGGCTTAGCGTTATACAACAAAAACCATAGAAAGTTCTATGGTTTTATGCTGTTTTATAGCTGAATTTGTTTTGTCGTCTTATTTTACACCCTGTGTTACCATTCTATTTGAAATAACAGGATAAATACAGCCTGAAGTTTTTAGATTAACCGTAATAGTAGCTGGAACAGATCGATAAGCGGTATCCCCGTAAGGTTCAATGATTTTCCCGTTTGAATCTTTTACTGTTCTTCCTTTTATCGTATACGTCATTGTTGCGGTTCCTGTAAATCCACTTGAAGGAGTGAAGGTAACAATACCTGTAGATTTATTGTAAGACCATGTTCCTTGCGGAGTTACTTTTTTACGGTACAGAGTAAGGTCCGTATCATTGGTTTTTGTAAAACTGAAGGTTGAATAGTCGATATTCGCATTGCTTGCAGTAGGTGGAGTAGTAATGCTGATGGCACCTTTATAAGCAATATCATTATTAAAAACAGGAATAACAACTGGCTGAAATTTACAGGTAGAAGCCACATCATCATTAGCAACGGCCGCATAAGGGAGAGTAAGTTTCACATTTCGGATGATATGCTGCTGAAAAGCCCCTCCCGTAGCTGCTGCAAAACCAAGCTTAAGTACAGCCGGAACCGTTGCGTCTAAGGTTTGAGCAGTAGCAGTTCCTTCCGTATCTGAAGTATTAAAATCAGTTATCTGCGGATTCGCGTTTTCAGTGTAGGGTACTGACGTTTTATAATGATAATAGTTGATAATATTGGTAGGTGTTCCGTTTTGAGTGGTCTGGATATCCACTTTTACATCAAACCCATCCGTTGTAGTAGGGGTTGTGAAGTGCGGAATCAGGTCAAGGTATACCTTTCTGAATTCTCCGGCATTATTTCTAAGATCAAATACGGAAGAAAGGCTGTTGGAAGTTGCCAGATAGCTTCTGTCCGCCTGCAGGATTCTGCCCACAGTTCCTGAATTGCTTAAAGTAGATCGGGTAACCAAAACCGGATATCCCGTATATCCTAATCCTAGACCATTGGCATTAATTGCAGCCCCTCTTGCTCCTCTTAAAGTGACATGGCTTGCCGTCTGGCTCCAGGTAACTCCGGCAATACCATTGATTCTGGATTCACCCTGAAAACGCTTCGATTTGAAATTTCCGAACTCATCCAGAGCAATACCCAGGTAAGCACCTGATAGACCAGCTTTTCTTTGACTTGCGTAGGTATTCTGTGTTCTGTTGTATGAATATCCGATACCGGCACCTGGTGCTCCGATCGTAGGACTTGCTACCGAACCATCATAAAGGAAAAATGATAAACCATCCCCATAATCGCTACCTAGCGGTGTTCCGTTTTTCATATCATATTCAAATTCAACATGAAGCCCGTTTACCGAAGTAAAAGTTCTTCCGTTGATAAACAATCCTCCAAACTGTCCTGAAGCTGCGGGAGTAAGTTGTACTCCTGTAGAAGTATGCGATGCATTTCCCTGTATGGTAAGTTCTGATGCTGAAGAAGCATTCATTAATGAACTTGAATAGGAATAAAACCCGTAAATACTTGCTACTTCAGTACTGTCTGTCTGTGCATACAAGAAACTAGTAAGCAGTGAGAAAACCAGGCTCATCAGAGATAGCCCTTTAAAATTCTTTTTCATGGCTGCTTATTTTACGACAAATACGATGTTGATAAAAGATGCTGAAGTAGCATTTGATAAAACATCATAATTTAATACGCCCGTGTTGCTGATGCTGTTTATTTTGAAAACAGTGGCATCATAGCCCGTTACATAATAGTGCAGATCTGTTGCATTGGGAAAAAACGGAATCGAGGCCGGAGCCGATGCACTTCTTGCATTTGCCGGAACATTCGAAAACTGATTTTTATACAAAGTGTACAGGTCTTTTGTCTGTCCTGCAGCAATCGTTGTCGTGTCAAAAACCACACTTGGCATGTAGAAGAATTTAGCTACATACGGAGAAAGGCAAACCCAGTCCGGAGTTGCCGGAGTACCTACGTTTTGGCTGATACATTTTTTGTTGGTATCAAAAATAACGAGTCCTGTAGCGGGGTTGGTGACTAATGAAAGATTGCTGACTCTTGGAAGAAGAATTCCTTTAGAAGTGCTGGTAATGTCTAGTATAGAGCTTTGATCAGGTGAGGAAGTGTTAATACCCACCTGCGCAGTAATGACGCTAAAAGCCATTACCAAAATTAAAGTGATAATTTTATACATTTTCGAAATAATTTTTTTGTGTGTTTGTACTATTAACAAATTTCTTGCCAATAGAAAAATAATTGTTTAATATAAATGTTTTGTGTGTTTTTGTGTTTTAAATGATATTTGTTTATTATTAATTTTAATTAAAAGAAACAAATTGACTTTAAATTCATCATTTGGTGATTTGTATTTAACTATCTTGTGCATTTTTTATGTATATTCATGCATTTAGGTTTTCTTTGATTTTGTTTTATGTTTTTGCTAATTGTTGATTTTTTAATGAAATTCCAAAATGCAGTATTTTAATCAATTTATTGTTTTTTGTTGTGAATGTTTAATTTTTAAATAGATTAATGTTGGTTAAAAAATTATGTAGTTTGCCAATCTTAATTAAAATTTTAAACCTTGTGTTTTTGCTAATTTAATATCGATAATCGTTTTATTGTTAATTGATATTTTTGCTAAAAGCTATTTTGATTAGTAAATTTTAAACAAATGTATATAAAATTGCTTGATAATAATAAATAAAGATCTGTCGTACAGGTACTTGATTCACTGCTTAGGGAGTGGGCAGCCGATATTTTCAGTATCAATGATGATTAACGGGAAAATAGATTTTTCAGACTCAAATGTTAAAATTGTGTTAAAGTTTAAATGTAACAAAAAAAGCACGCCAAAAAGCGTGCTTTACTATGTTGATGTTTATTATTGACGGATATTATGCCTCACAAGCAGAACAGCTAACAAAATTAACCATCATTTCTTTAGAGACAGAAGAACTTCTTTGGTAATAAAGTGTTTTTACACCTTTTTTCCAAGCCTCAATATAAAGGTAGTTAACATCTTTTACAGGCATTGTGGAAGGAATCTGTAGGTTCAGAGACTGGGCCTGGTCAATGTATTGCTGTCTTTGAGCAGCCTGAGAGATAATTTCCATGGGAGAAATCTCTTTAAATGTTTTAAATACTGCTTTCTCTTCGTCAGTAAGCTCTTTTAAATGCTGTACGGAACCGTGGTTTAGCATGATTGTTCTCCAGGTTTCCTCATTGTCAAGGCCTTTTTCTTCTAATAATTTCGCTAAGTATTTGTTCTTACGCATGAAGTTTCCTTTAGCAAGACCAGCTTTATAATAATTGGAAGCAAATGGCTCAATTCCAGGAGAAGTCTGTCCTAAGATCGCAGAACTTGAAGTAGTAGGAGCGATAGCCATTGTGGTGGTGTTTCTCAATCCATAACCTTTCAATAATTCCGGTTCACCATAAATATTGGCTAATTCTCTTGAAGCAGTTTCTGCCTGCTCTTTGATATGTCTGAAAGCTTTTGCATTGAACTGTGTCGCTTCAAAACTTTCAAACGGAATCATATTTTTCTGTAGATAAGAATGGTATCCTAAAACTCCCAATCCAAGCGCTCTGTGACGCAATGCGAAGTTTCTAGCCCCCTGCAGGTAATAGTTTCCTTCTGTTTTTTCGATAAATTCAGTTAAAACAGCATCCAGGAAGTAAACCGCTAATTTTACAGCATCCGTATCTTTCCACTCGTCATACAGTTCCAAATTCATTGAAGACAGACAGCAGATGAAAGATTCTTCTCTCGTAGAAGGAAGCATGATTTCAGAGCAAAGGTTACTTGCATTCACAGTCATTCCTAAATCCTTATAAACCTGCGGCTTATTTCTGTTAACGTTATCGGTAAAGAAAATATAAGGAAGACCTTTCTGCTGACGGCTTTCCAGAACTCTTGCCCAGATTTTACGTTTGTCCATATCACCGTCAATCATATCCTGCATCCAGTAATCAGGAACGCAGATCCCTGTAAATAAGTTCTGAATAGGACTTCCGATGTCTTTGATCGATAAGAATTCTTCAATATCACCGTGGTCAACATCCAGATAAGCAGCAAAAGCCCCTCTTCTTACGCCTCCCTGAGAAACCACATCCATTGCCGTATCGAATAATTTCATGAACGAAACCGCTCCTGAAGATTTTCCGTTATCTGTAACAGCAGTACCTCTGTTTCTAAGTTCTCCAAAATATCCTGAAGTTCCACCTCCGATCTTTGTTTGCATGATTACTTCACCCATTTTATGGGTAATACCCTCAATGCTGTCCGGGATGTGAACGTTGAAACAAGAGATAGGAAGACCTCTCTGTGTTCCCATGTTCGCCCAAACCGGAGAAGAGAAACTGATCCACCCTTTCACGATCATTTCTTTGAAAGCGGCTTGTAGTTCCGGCTTATATAATTTTTTTGCGGCAGCAGTGGTGATTCTATCGATGGCTCCGTCTACCGTTTCCCCTTTTAACAGATACCCTCTGTTTAGCATCTGCTCAGACTCTTCATTGAGCCACCATATATTTGATTTTTGTTCTTCCATAGATGTTATATTTTCGAATTCCGGAGCAGTGTTTATACTCCGGAATTTTGTTGCTTTTTTATATTGATTGTAAAATTTCCACTTTTTGCGTACCGTTCAGGCCGCTTTCATCTCTTAATCGTTGAAACTCCTTAAAAGAAGGTACATTTAAAACCTCATGCTGAACCTCTTCATTGATATAGTTTGAATAATGTACAAAAGTAACACCGTCTTCTTTTACATATACCTTATACTCAAATGTCTCCTGATCCAGATTTTTAAAATCATCCAGAAACTTTTGAATATGGGTTTTGTTTTCTGAAATGTATTCAGGTTGTACGGTATAGGTTACAATTACATTGATCATTTTTTTGTGCTTGAGAATTGTTTTGTTATTCTGAGGGGCGAAGGTGTTTTTATTAAGATTAAATGCTTCGACTGGCTCAGTATAACATTGCTAATACTATATGTTTTGACGCTCGCTTCGCTCGCACTCTACTTAAAACAAATCGTTCGCCGTAATACTCTTGTCGTGTTTTGTATAATCCACCGGTCTTTTAGCAAAGAAATCATCCATAGAGTTCGCGAAAACTTCTTCTTCAAACCATTTCATTGGACGGTATTGTTCAGGAGAAACGTTGTAACGGGTTTCCATATCGATTTTCTTTAAACTGTCGTCTACACGGTATTTCATGAAGTTCAGAAGGTCTTCTTTTGAGAAAAAGCTTAATTCTCCTAATTCAAAGATCCAGTCTAAAATTTCGCTTTCCAGTTCAATAGACTGATCTACCAATGTGTAGATGTCCTCGATATCTGAATCTGTTAATAGATCCGGTTGCTCCTCACGGATTTTGTTGATCAGGTAGATTCCTGCATTAGCGTGGATTTGCTCATCGATAGAGGTCCATGCGATAATGTTGGAAACATTCTTCATATATCCTTTGAATCTTGTGAAAGAAAGGATGATCGCAAATTGTGAGAAAAGGGATACGTTTTCGATCAGAATACTGAATAATAAAAGAGAAGATACGTATTCTTTCGGTGTTGTGGAATTGGCGTGTTTCAGAACGTTGGAAAGGAAGTCAATTCTCTTTTTTACGGCAGGAATTTCTATAACATTCGTAAATTCTTCATTATAACCTAACACTTCTACCAATCGGGAATATGCTTCTGAATGACGGAATTCACATTCTGCAAAAGTCGCTCCAAGGCCATTAAGTTCAGGTTTTGGTAAGTGATTGTATAGGTTTCCCCAGAATGTCTTTACAGACACCTCGATCTGTGCAATGGCTAAAAGCGCATTTTTCACAGCGTGTTTTTCGTTCGGCTCTAACTGCGAATGAAAATCCTGAACATCTGCAGTAAAATCCACTTCCGAATGCACCCAGAACGATTTGTTGATCGCCTCTACAAACTGAAGAACCTCAGGGTATTCAAATGGCTTGTAACTTACTCTCTTATCGAAAATTCCCATATTAAAATAGCTTTAAAATTAAATAATCAGCATCACTGTGGATAACTTGGAAGTAATGCTTAACTTCTTGTATGTTTGGTATTTACATTTGAAACATATCCACATTGATCAATGTCGGTTTCTTGTAAAGAACTAATGACAAAGTTCGAAAAAAAGAACTGATTTTGAAAGGGGTAAATACTAATTGGCTGAGTTTTAACTGTAAAAGTTTTCCACATTTACATGAAACCAGCACGGGTAATGGCTTACAGGGGGTTCGGGGTAAAAAATAAATGGAAAATAAGACTTACAGTTAAACAAAAGTTTGTAATGTGCTTTGAATAAAGGTGAAATCAGTTAAACAA
Organism: Chryseobacterium antibioticum; assembly: GCF_012927325.1. Taxonomy (GTDB): domain Bacteria; phylum Bacteroidota; class Bacteroidia; order Flavobacteriales; family Weeksellaceae; genus Chryseobacterium; species Chryseobacterium antibioticum. Next base: position 76,092 of record NZ_JABBGI010000013.1, read on the forward strand.
TAAAATATTCGAATATATTATGGTTCTTGTAACAAATTGAAAATATCATCTACTTATAGGGGTATAAAACAAGCATCACTTAATGTTAGTAATTCAGGATTTACATAAGTCATACGATACGGGGAAAAGCAAGCTGCACGTTCTTAAGGGAATTAATCTTAATATTTCTGAGGGCGAGTTTGTTTCTATTATGGGGAGTTCCGGGTCCGGAAAGTCTACGCTTCTTAATATCATCGGTATTCTGGATGAAAAAGATTCGGGGATTTACGAGCTGGATAACGTTCCTATTGAACATTTGTCTGAGGTGAAAGCTGCAGAATACAGAAGTAAATTCTTAGGCTTTATATTTCAGTCTTTCAATCTGATCAGTTATAAAACGGCTCTGGAAAATGTGGCGCTTCCTTTATACTATCAGAACGTTCCCAGAAAAGAGCGTAACAAGAAAGCGATGGAATATCTGGAGAAAGTAGGTCTTGCTCAATGGGCAGATCACTTACCCAACGAACTTTCCGGTGGACAAAAACAGAGGGTAGCGATCGCTAGAGCACTAATCACAGACCCCAAAGTAGTTCTTGCAGATGAGCCAACCGGAGCACTGGATTCAAAAACAACGCATGATATTATGAAACTTCTTCAGGATATCAATAATGAAGGAAGAACCATCATAGTGGTTACCCACGAACCTGACGTAGCTGCACAGACCAAAAGAAACGTAATCCTGAAAGACGGCATCATTGAGAGTGATGAGTTTATTAAGCAGATCGTCCTATAAGTGAATGATGAATGATGAATTTTGCTTCGCAAGTGAATTTTTTAAAGTCAATTGTGAATGTTGAACCGTCAATTTTAATTGGATTAAGTACACACAAATGAAAATGAAAAAAAATAATCATGTTTTTAAATCTGAACCATTATAAACTCGATGTTTATCAGTCGGCCAGACAATTAAGACCTGAGTGTTATAAAATCTTATCTGAACTTCCGGATAGTGAAAGATTTAATATTACAGATCAGATACGCAGAGCTTCAACTTCAGTTGTGTTAAATATAACGGAAGGATGTTCCAGAAGATCGGAAATTGAAAGGAAAAGATATTTTGAAATAGCGAGAGGCTCGGTTATAGAATTGGATTCCTGTTTTGATATAATCATAGACTGCGGTTATATTAAAAAAGAAGAATTGATAAAAATTGAAAATTTAATCAAAACAACATTTATCTTATTAAGTGGGATGTTGAAAAAGGATAAAAAATAATTGTGAATTGTCAATAGTGAATTAAAAATTAGAAATAATTTATTATCAGAACAATTTTACCATTGACAACGCAGTTAATTGACTTTTTACAAAGTAAAAAATAAAACTATGTTTGACCTAGATCGGTGGCAGGAAATATTCAGTTCTATTCGCAGTAATGTATTGCGGACAGTGCTTTCGGGGTTTACAGTGGCTTTGGGGCTATTTATTTTTGTGGTTCTTTTCGGAATTGGAAAGGGGCTGCAGAATGCCTTTACCGAAGGTTTTGCAAGAGATGCACAGAACCTTATCACGATCTATACGGGTAAAACCACCATGGCCTATAAAGGACTTCAGTCTGACAGAACGGTCACGATGAATAATGACGACTACGATTTTCTGATCAATACAGATAAAGAAAAAGTAGGCGATGCCAGCCCGAGATACAGCACCAGTTTAATGGTGAAATATGGGAAAGAAAGTGGCACTTATCAGGTAAATGGTGCAGAACCGGGAGAAAAGATCATTGAGAACAGGAAGATGCTCGATGGACGCTATCTTACCTCTATGGACCTGGTGAGAAAGCAAAATGTGGCGGTGATCGGAAGAATGGTTCAGCGTGACCTGATCAAGAATGGAAGTCCTGTGGGGAAAGACCTGAATATCAATGGAACCATGTTCAAAGTTGTAGGCGTGTTTTCTGATGATGGGGGAGACTGGGATGAAAGACATATTGCCGTTCCTATTACGACCCTTCAGCAAATGAAAAAAGGCTCTGATACCGTATCTACCGCATATATTGCCTATAACCCAAAACTAACCCCCGAAGAAGCCATAAAATATGGTGACGAACTTAAAGACAGGCTAAAGTCAAGAAAAAATGTAGCTCCTGACGATGAAAACGGAGTCCGTGTCTGGAATAATGCCAAAAACATGAACGAAACATTTCAGTTTATGGCGGTACTGACCATCATCGTGGGCTTTATTGGATTAGGAACTTTGTTGGCTGGAATTATCGGGATCAGTAATATCATGGTGTATATCGTAAAAGAAAGAACCAAAGAGATCGGTGTCCGTAAGGCTATCGGTGCCAAACCTAGGAGTATTGTAGCATTGATTGTACAGGAAAGTGTGGTGATCACAGTAGTTTCAGGTATTGTTGGAGTTGGAATTGGCGTTTTGGCGCTCAGTTTAATAGGAGACAGTCTTGAAGAATATTTCATCAAAAGCCCGAGTGTAGGTTGGGTGACAATCCTTATGGCATTTATCGCCTTGGTACTTTCAGGACTTATTGCAGGATTCGTTCCGGCATACAGAGCTTCGAGAATCAAACCGATAGAGGCATTAAGAACAGAATAATGATGGGCTTGTAATGATGGGAAATAAACTTATCAGTTTTATCATTCATCAATGATCAATTATATAGTATAAACTTATAACTCAAAGAAGTGAACATTTTATTTAAAAAAGATACTTGGCAGGAAATTTATTATTCATTGAGGAATAATAAGCTTCGTACGTTCCTTACCATGATTGGGGTAGGCTGGGGAATGTTTTTGTATGTGAGCCTTCTTGGAGCTGCAAAAGGGATGGAAAATGGTTTTGATAAACTATTTTCAGGTTTTGCGACCAATTCTATTTTTCTATGGGCTCAGAAAACCTCTATTCCCTTCGATGGATTTCCTAAAGGCAGGCAGGTTCACCTTAATTTATCCGATATGGATATGTTGAAAAGAAAAGTGAGTGCTATAGATTATATCTCACCACAAAATGCAAGAGGAAGCTTTACCGGAACCCCTGGCGAGTCTATGTCAAGAAACGGTAAAAATGGAACCTATTCTCTTACGGGAGATTATTCGGTGGGAAATAAAATTTCAGAAAAGAAACTTATTTTCGGACGGTATATCAATGATGCTGATGTTATGGGGAATAAAAATGTAGTGGTGATTGGAGAAGAGATTTACAAAAATTTCTTTGATGCCAAGAAAAAAGAAAACCCGGTAGGTAAACAGGTTAATATAAAAGGAATATTCTTTAATGTAATTGGCGTTTTCAGAGTCAAAAAAGGAGGTGGATTTGAAAATGATCAGACTGCGTTTATTCCGCTTTCCACCTATACCAAAATGTATAATGCCGGAGAGCAAATTGATATGTTTGCGATTGTAAGTAAGCCTAACGCTAACGTTAATGAAGTAGAGGAAGGTGTAAAACAAGTATTGAAAACCCAAAATAAAGTATCTCCTGAAGATACCAATGCCTTTGGAAGCTTTAATCTGGGAAAAGAATTTAAAAAACTGACAGGATTCCTGACGGGGATGCAGCTTTTAACCATTATCGTTGGAACGCTGACCATTCTTGCCGGAGTGATCGCCATATCGAATATCCTTCTGATTACTGTAAAAGAAAGAACAAAAGAAATCGGGATTCGGAGAGCTTTAGGAGCGAAACCTGCCGAAGTAAGAAATCAGATTCTTCTGGAAAGTGTTGTCATTACACTGTCCTCGGGAATTCTCGGGTTCATGTGTGGAATCTTTGTCCTCATCATTTTAAATGCAGTGACTCAGAACCAGGATGAATTTCCTTTCTACAATCCAACCGTAAACTATGGAAATGTATTTGGAGCTATGGCAGTAATGGTTGTTTTAGGCTTAATTATCGGAATGATCCCTGCGCAACGAGCAGTAAAGATCCGGCCAATTGAAGCCTTGAGATCAGAATAATAATAGGGTAATAGGTTGATGTAGTAATTTAAAAATAATGACAGATTTTTTTAATGTTTAAATTCTTAAATATTTAAATCAGTTGAAAAAACTTTAATAGTAAAAAATAAACTAGATATATGAAAAAGAAATTCACTTGGAAAAAAGCCATTTATATTGTACTGGGGCTTTTATTTGCAGTGGCATTGTTCCTCGGGATCGGGTATCTCGTGAAATCAAATTCTAAAGAGAGTGAAGCTTTCCTGACCAGAAAACCAAGCTACCAGAACATGGAAGACAAGGTAATGGCCACGGGAAAAATCGTTCCGAAAGAAGAAATTGAGATCAAGCCGAACATTGCGGGAATCATTGAGAAAATTTTGGTAGATGAAGGAGATAAGGTGACAGCAGGACAGCTGATTGCTACCGTGAGAATTATTCCTAATATTGCTGACGTTAACAACGCTCAGCAGGAAGTAGTGAACTCTCAGCTGCAGATCAGTAATGCCAAGTTGAATGTTGATAATATGCAGAAACAATATGCTATGCAGGAAAAGCTTTACAAACAGGGCGTAATTTCCAAACAGGAATATTTAAATGCACAGCAGCAGTTGTTTACACAGCAGCAAACCCTTAGAAATGCTAACCAGCAGCTGGTTACGGCTCAAAAAAGATTACAGATTGTAAAAACAGGTGCTACTCCCGAACTTCAGGGCCTGGCAACGACGCAGATTCGTTCCAAAGCATCAGGTACCGTTCTTGAAGTTCCTGTAAAAGTAGGAAGTCAGGTGATTGAAGCCAATTCATTCAACGCAGGGACTACTATTTGCTCTATTGCAGACCTTAATTCTTTGATCTTCCAGGGAGAAATAGACGAAGCTCAGGCAGGAAAGCTGAAGCAGGGAATGGATATGAAAATTGTGATCGGTGCTCTTCAGAACAAAACGTTCCCGGGAAAACTGACCATGATCGCTCCTAAAGGAAAAGACAACTTGGGAACCATTAAATTCCCGGTAGAAGGGGATGTAAACAATCCTAACAACGAATACATCAGAGCGGGATTCTCTGCCAACGGAGAGATTGTTCTGAAATCTGAAAAGAATGCTTTACTATTGGATGAATCACTGGTTCAGTATGAAAAGAAAAACGGGAAGGATACTCCTTTTGTAGAAGTGAAACAGCCGGACGGGAAGTTCAAAAAAGTATATGTGAAATTAGGGGCCAGCGACGGGATCAATGTACAGATCCTTTCAGGAATTACCAAAGACTCTGAAGTGAAAGTATGGAACCCTTCCGATAAAGACAAAGAAGAGCTTAAAGAAAAGAAAAAATAGTAAACAATCACTATATATTTAAACTGTAAAATCCTGAGGAATTTTTTCTCAGGATTTTTTTTATTTTAATTTCATCAAAACAATGTAATGGATAATTTTGATAAATTGTCTTAAAGTAAATAATAACCATAAAAGCTTAATGAGTTATGAAGAAAAACTACCTGATTCTCCTTTTCTTTGTCATCATAAAATTCATCCTCCAGTACTCCCTGATCAGCCCGGAATATGAGCTGCATAGAGATGAATACCTGCATCTTGATCAGGGAAACCACCTTGCCTGGGGATACCTTTCTGTGCCTCCTGTAAATTCATGGCTGGCTTGGCTGATAAAACTGGCAGGAGATTCCGTCTTTTGGGTTAAATTTTTCCCCGCGCTCTTCGGGGCATTAACTATTGTCGTGGTCTGGAAGATTATTGAAGAGCTTCAGGGCAATTTATATGCTAAAATTCTGGCTTCAACGGGGATTCTGCTTTCGGTGCTTCTTCGTCTCAATATGCTTTTTCAGCCGACTTCGCTGGAAGTGCTTCTCTGGACATTGATGTATTATCTGCTGATCAGGTATTTTAATTCTGAAAAAGTGAAGTGGCTCTATGCTGCAGCCGTGATCTTCGGAATAGGTTTTCTGAATAAATATAATATTGTCTTTTCTGTGTTGGGAATTATTCCTACCATTCTATTGACAAAACAAAGAAAAATATTTCTCCAACCCCATCTTTACGGTGCAGGATTATTAGCCGTATTGATTATGCTGCCCAATTTGCTGTGGCAATACAATAACCATTTTCCTGTTATCCATCATATGAAAGAACTTGCAGAACGCCAGCTTGTTCATGTAGATCGGTTTGATTTCTTTAAATCCCAGATTCTTTTCTTTATAGGTTCAGTTTTTGTGATCATAGCGGGATTTTATGCTTTACTGTTTTATAAACCGTTTGAGAAATTTAGGTTTTTCTTTTGGGTATATGTAGTGACAATAGCTCTGTTTGTATTTTTCAAGGCTAAAGATTATTATGCCATCGGTCTCTATCCTGTATTTATAGCATTCGGGGCTGTTTTTCTCGATCATATTCTTGAGAATGGCTGGAAGAGATTTCTTAAACCAGTCTGCATTCTGATACCTGTTCTTTTGTTTCTGCCTTTGTATCAGGTCGCTTTTCCCAATAAAAGTCCTGAGTACATTGTCAGTCATCCTGAGAAGTATAAAAAAATGGGACTGTTAAGTTGGGAAGATGGTAAAGATCATCCGCTACCCCAAGATTTTGCAGATATGCGGGGCTGGAAAGAGCTTGCTCTGAAAGTAGATCAGGAATATTCCAAGTTGTCCAAATCCGGACGTACCTTGGTACTCTGCGATAATTATGGACAGGCAGGAGCTATTAATTATTATTCAAAGAAAGGAGTAGAAGCAGTTTCCTTTAATGCAGATTACATCAATTGGTTCGACCTGAATAAAAAGTATGACAACCTCATTCGTGTCAAAGAATTTTCTAAAGATGAAGATGAACTGAAAGAAACAGGTCCCTATTTTCAAAGCTCCAAAGTAGCTGATTCCATTGTGAACAAATTTGCCAGGGAAAAAGGAACTACTATCTTTAGTTTTGAAGGCGCTAAAATTGATGTCAACAAAAAGATTCAAAATGAAATTGATGAAATGAAATGGTGATATTAACACTTAATTAACTAGAACATATCACTTCAGAGCGTGAAATATTTTCTAATTTCGTTTTCATGTAATGAACCGATGAAATCACTGTCTAAAATTTTATTGTTATCCTCGGCACTGTTATTTTTTAGTTGTACCCCTCAGAAAAAACCGGAGAAAGCTAAAGTGGTCTACAAAACCGATAATCTGTCTATTATTCAACTGTCAGATGGTATCTATCAGCACATATCCTATTTAAATACAGACTCCTTTGGAAAAGTAGAATGCAACGGAATGATCGTGAAAGACGGAAATGAAACCGTAATTCTGGATACCCCGACCAATGATAAAAGCACGGAGGAATTGATTTCTTGGATTAAAAACAGTCTTCATTCAAAGGTGAATGCTGTAGTCGCAACCCACTTCCATGATGACTGTCTGGGCGGATTGAAAGAATTTGACAAAAATAATATTCCATCTTACGCCAATAATAAAACCATAGAATTGGCAAAACAGGCTGGTGCCAATGTTCCGGGGCATGGATTTAATGAAACCATCACTCTGAACGCCGGAAAACATAAAATTTTAATAAAATTCTTTGGAGAAGGGCATACAAAAGACAATGTTGTTGCGTATATTCCTGATGAAAAGGCTATGTTCGGAGGTTGTCTGATCAAAGAAATGGATGCAACGAAAGGTTATCTTGGTGATGCTAACGTTCAGGCCTGGTCTCCAACCGTTGAGAAAGTAAAAACTCAATATCCTGATGTTAAAATGGTAATGCCAGGACATGGAGAGATAGGAGGAAAAGAAGTTCTGGATTATACGATTAAGTTGTTTAAAAATAACTGAGTTATAGACTGAATTTTCAGAAAAACATATTAATGACAGCTGATTTTAAATTTTAAAATCAGCTGTTTCTCTTTTATATCCTTATTCTAATTATAATGATAGAAAATATTAACGCAACAATGTGTCTTTAGTTGATTTTTGTTTTAACTTTGTGAAAGCAAAAGAGCAGGTGAACAAAAGATATTGATTAAGGTATTTATAAGCAATTATTTAAATACTATTTATCATTTATCATTTATTTAATAAGTAATCATTAGTTAAAAATGAAAAACTACGACGTTATTATCATAGGAGGAAGTTACGCCGGACTATCGGCCGCAATGTCTTTGGGAAGATCATTAAGAAATACCTTGATTATCGATAGCGGGAAGTCCTGCAACAGACAGACCCCACATTCCCATAACTTTATTACCCATGACGGAAAAACACCGAAGGAAATCTCTGATCTTGCCCGGGACCAGGTAGCAGCATATGATACCGTTAAATTTCATCAAGGGTCTGTCATTAAATTACGAAAAACAGAAGAAGGATTCGAAACCGAAACTTCCGCTGGTGAAAAGTTCCGTGCTAAAAGACTCATTCTGGCATCAGGAGTGAAAGACATCAGGCCGGGTATTCCCGGATTTTCAGAATGTTGGGGGATTTCAGTCCTGCACTGCCCATACTGCCACGGTTATGAAGTGAAAAATGAAGTGACCGGAATACTTTCAGATGGTGATATGGCGTATGATTTTTCAAAACTGGTGTACAACTTAACCAAGGATCTTTTCTTAGTTACCAATGGACCATCGGTTTTATCCAAAGAACAGAAACATAAACTGGCTCAGAATAATATCAGCTTAGTGGAAGATGAAGTTGAAAAGATTGAGCATGAGAATGGAAATATCCGGAAAATTATTTTTAAGACCGGAAAGGAAATTTCTTTGAAGGTTTTATACGCCAAAATACCTTTTGAACAAAACATCAATGCTTTTGAAGATCTTGGCTGTGAACTTACCGAGCACGGATTTATCAAAGTTGATTTTATGCAGAAAACAAATGTTGCCGGTCTTTTTGCTTGCGGTGATAATGTAACCATGATGCGATCTGTGGCTAATGCTATTGCTCAGGGAAATTTCACCGGAGCTGTTGTCAATAAGGAACTTGCAGAAGAAGAGTTTTGATTTTTTGTGAATTTTCAGGTTTAAAATCATGCTTTCAGATGCCGAAATCTAACGGGAAATTCCGTACATTTGGGGTGAAAAATTTCAAAAACTAAAAGTAAAATGGACATTATTTTCGACCTGATTGAAAAAGAAAGACAAAGACAAGCCCATGGATTAGAGCTTATTGCGTCAGAAAACTTTGTTTCTGAGAACGTGATGAAAGCAATGGGAAGTGTACTGACAAACAAATATGCTGAAGGATATCCCGGAAAGAGATATTACGGAGGCTGTGAAGTAGTAGATGAGGTTGAAACATTAGCCATCAACAGAGCAAAAGAACTTTTCGGTGTAGACTATGTCAATGTACAGCCGCATTCCGGATCTCAGGCTAATGCTGCCGTTTATCTTGCAGTTTTGAAAGCGGGAGATAAAATTATGGGTATGGATCTTTCCATGGGAGGACACCTTACTCATGGTTCAGGAGTTAACTTCTCCGGAATTCAATATCAAGTGGTTTCTTACGGTGTTCAAAAAGAAACCGGACTTATTGATTACGACCAAATGAGAGAAGTTGCTTTAAGAGAAAGACCTAAAATGCTTATCGCAGGTTTCTCTGCTTATTCAAGAGATCTTGACTATGCTAAATTCAGAGAAGTGGCAGACGAAATCGGAGCAACGCTTTGGGCAGATATAGCTCACCCGGCTGGTTTGGTTGCCAAAGGATTATTAAATTCACCATTCGAACATTGCCACGTAGTGACCACTACTACTCACAAGACTTTAAGAGGTCCAAGAGGAGGAATGATCATGATGGGGAAAGATTTTGAAAATACATATGGCCACAAGACACCGAAAGGAGAAACAAAAATGATGAGTCAGGTATTGGACGGAGCCGTTTTCCCGGGAATCCAGGGAGGACCGCTAGAGCACGTTATTGCCGGTAAAGCAGTAGCTTTTGCTGAGGCTATAGACGGTAAGTTTGAAACGTATGCCAAGCAGGTTAGAGCCAATGCACAAGCATTATCAAAAGCGATGATCGACAGAGGTTTCGATATCGTGAGTGGAGGTACAGACAACCACCTGATGTTGGTAGACCTTAGAAATAAGAATGTCAACGGAAAAGAAACAGAAAAGGCATTGGTGCTTGCAGACATTACATGTAATAAAAATATGGTTCCTTTTGATGACAAGTCGCCATTCACTACTTCCGGTATCAGACTGGGAACTGCAGCGATTACGACAAGAGGCCTTAAAGAAAATGATATGGATACGATAGCAGGATTAATTTCTGATGTGGTTGATAATATCAAAAATGAAGAAGTGATCTCTTCTGTAAGAAAAAAGGTTAACGAACTGATGGAAGGAAGAGCCCTGTTCAACTATTAATTTGACTTAAAACATTATATAAAGAATGGGCATCTGTCCATTCTTTTTCATATCTACTATGGAGAAGAAATCTTTCACTTTTGATGAAATAAAACTGAAACTGGTCAACTACTGTGTTTATCAGGACCGTTGTCATGCAGAAGTTGAACAGAAAATGCGTGAATTTCTGCTCATTGAGGAAGCAAAAGATGAGATTATCCTGTATCTTTTGAAAGAAAACTATCTCAATGAAGAAAGGTTTACGCGGAGCTATATCAGGGGTAAATTTTATATCAAGCACTGGGGCAGGAATAAAATCAAAATGCACCTGAAGATGAAACAGATCTCTGAAAAGCTTATCAGCAAGTGCTTTGATGAAATAGACGAGGGTGATTATGAAAAAATGATCAGAAAGATATTTGAAGATTATTCCTCCAAGCAAAAAGGATTGCAGGAATATCAGAAAAAATCTAAAACGATAAAATATTTGATGAGCAGAGGTTTTGAATATGAGAAAATAAATGATACTTTTGACGAAACATAAGTAGATAATTGAAAAAGGAAAAGATTTGGCTGTCGCCCCCACATATGGGAGGAAATGAGCTTAAATATATACAGAACGCATTTGATACCAACTGGATTTCCCAATATGGCTCCAATATAGATGAATTTGAGAATAGTCTGGAAGATTATTTAGGAAACAATTCTCATGTCACAGCTTTATCTTCCGGAACTGCAGCCATTCATCTGGCACTACGGTTATTAAATGTTGAAGAAGGTGATTTTGTGATTTGTCAGTCTTTTACCTTTGTAGCTACTGCCAATCCTATTCTTTATCTCAAAGCTGTTCCTGTATTTGTAGATAGCGAAAGCCAGACGTGGAATATATGTCCGGAAGCACTGGAAGAAGCTATAAAATACTGCATCCAGCAGGGGAAAAAACCTAAAGCTATTATTACAGTTTCTCTATATGGAATGCCTTTTAAGGTGGAAGAAATATTCCAGATTTCCAGAAAATATGAAATTCCTGTCGTTGAAGATAGTGCGGAAGCATTAGGAAGTAAATATAGGGGTCAGCCATGCGGAACGTTTGGTGATCTTTCCATTATAAGTTTTAACGGCAACAAAATTATTACTACAGCAGGCGGTGGAATTCTAATTTCAAGAAATACTGCTGTTAAAAAAAGAGCTCTTTTTCTTGCTACACAGGCTAAAGATAATGAAGAATTTTACAGTCATTCTGAAATAGGATATAATTACAGAATGGATAATATTGCAGCCGGAATAGGAAGAGGACAGTTGGAAACACTGGAAGAAAAAATAAATCAGCGAAGAAAAAATCATGATTTTTATCAACATATAGTGAAGAATCATGATAATATTGACCTGTTTTCTGCACCAAACAGTGACTTTTATTCTAATTATTGGCTCAATACAGTCGTTCTGAAAAATAGTCTTTTAAAAGAAAAGCTGAAAAAAAAATTTTCACAGAATAATATAGAAACCAGATACCTATGGAAACCTATGCACCTGCAGCCACTCTATAAAGGATATGAGTTTTTTGGAAATAATTTATCTGGTACACTTTTTGAAGCAGGACTGTGCCTACCATCGGGAACCAATTTAACAGATGATTGTAGGGCTAGAATTTTTGAAGTTTTACAAAATGAAATTCACTAAATTTGTTTTTTTAAATTTAAGTGTAGATAAAATTTTATTTTAATTTTGTATTCGAACTTAAGAATGAGTATTAATAAAACAAGGGTATCAACCCATTTAAATATGAACACAAATACAGACAATGTACAGCTCTCTTAGAAAAAAAATATTCGGAGGTGATAATGTTGTTAATCTCTCAGACGTAAGATATCTTCCCAGATGGATAATACTTGTAATAGATATTATCATCTTGGTTATGTCTCTATTTCTTTCTACCTATACTATTGAAAAAATTACCCAAAAAGAGTTTGTTTATCATGAACATAAGAGCGTTGTCTTTGCTTTTATTATTTTGATCAATACAATGTTTATGTATTTTTTCAAAACGTATGCAGGAATTATAAGGCATTCTACTTTTATTGACCTTTTCAAACTGCTGATATCATGTTTTTGTACGATGTCCGTTATAGGGATCGTAAACCTTATTTATTTCTGGACTACAGGAGGGAAGTTTATACTAACTCCATTTCTTATATTGTACTTTATTATTTCTTTCATGGGGCTATTTCTCTTCAGATTATATGTGAAAGAATTTTTTCATATCGTAAGAGAATATAGAAGAAGTGCTCTGAAAAAGAGAATTTTAGTATTAGGCATTGATGAGCAGTCCATTGCTATAGCACGTGCCATTTTAGATAATCCAAGTTTGCCGTATCAGGTAGTAGGTTTTCTGACTCAAAGAACAGATTCTAAAAGAGCTTCTCTATTGGGGAAGCCTATTTATGAGAAAAGAAGAATAGAGGAAGATACAAAAGAAGATCTCATCATTGATGGAGTTATTATTGTTAAGGAAATGATGTCTAAAGATGAAATGAATTCTTGGGTGAATTTATTTTTAGAAAAAGATCTCAATATATTCAAAGCTCCTTCTGTACAAAAATTAAGAGATAGTGATTTAGGTGGAGCCATCAGAAACCTTCAAATTGAAGATCTTCTGAACAGAAAACCAATAAAAATTGAAAATGAAGAGGTCAGAAGCAGGCACTTCAATAAAAATATACTGGTAACAGGTGGTGCCGGTTCTATTGGTAGTGAGATCGTAAGACAGGTTGCGCAATTTAACCCTGCGTTGATTGTTGTTTTAGATCAGGCCGAAACTCCTCTTTATGATATTGAGCTTGAAGTGAAGGATAAATTTCCTCATATCAGATTTAAATTTGTCTTGGCAGATGTTTCCAATATACATAGAGTTGAACCGATATTTCAAACCTATAATTTTTCAATGGTCTACCACGCTGCTGCTTATAAACATGTTCCGTTAGTTGAAGAAAATCCTAATGAGGCGATTCGTGTCAATGTACTAGGATCAAAGAATATTGCTGTTTTATCAAACCGCTATAAGGTGAACAGGTTTGTGATGATTTCTACAGATAAAGCTGTAAACCCAACCAATGTGATGGGAGCTTCTAAAAGGGCTGCTGAATTATTTGTTCAGTCTTTACAGGATGTTGAAGGGAATACTACAAAATTTATTACCACAAGATTTGGTAATGTATTAGGATCAAACGGTTCTGTTATTCCACATTTTAAAAAGCAGATCGAAGCCGGAGGGCCAGTGACTATTACACACCCGGATATTGTAAGATACTTTATGACAATTCCTGAAGCTTGTGAACTTGTTCTTCATGCAGGAACCATGGGAAAAGGAGGTGAGATCTTTGTTTTTGATATGGGAGAGCCTGTAAAGATTTTAGATCTAGCAAGAAGAATGATTAAGTTATCTGGATTTGAACCGAATATTGATATAAAAATCATATATACAGGACTACGACCTGGAGAAAAATTATATGAGGAACTTTTAAGTGATAATGCCAAAACACTTCCAACTCATAATGAAAAGATTATGATTTCTAAAGATCCTGCGATGACATTCTCAGAAATAGAAAGCCTGATCAATTTGATTACAGATGCTTCTGTAATGGAAGAGAAAGTAGATGTAGTGAAGATTTTGAAAACAATTGTTCCGGAATTTAAGAGTAATAATTCGATTTACGAAGTATTAGATAAATAGAAAAATATAAATGTATATTTGTACAATTTTAAGAATATGAAGGGAAAAATATTAGCAATATTTTTGGCTTTGATGTTGGTTTCCTGTAAGGTTAACCAAAACAAGCCAAATGACTTAAACTATATGCAGAATATAGAAAAAGTAGCGATAGAAGCGTCAGAAAAAAATTCTAAACCTACAATACAGAGTGGTGACCAACTGATTATTCTAATTACGGCAAAAGATATGGACGTGGTGAGGCCGTTCAATCAAAATTATTCTTCATCAGAACTAGTTCAAACTAATTCTTTGGCTGGAGGAAATACTCCTAACCAAGGATTAACAACCCTTACAGGTCCAACATATATAGTAGATGCGGAAGGAAATATAGACTTTCCTATTTTAGGTAAAATTAACACAACTGATAAATCCCTGCTTGAATTTAAAGATGAACTTCGGGATAAAATGACAAAATACGTCATCAATCCTACAATAAGTGTAAGACTTGCCAACTTTAAAGTTACAGTATTGGGTGAAGTAAACAGACAGGGAGACTATACCATAACAAACGGACAGGCTACCATTCTAAATGCCTTAGGACTTGCTGGTGATTTGACATCATATGGGAAAAGAGAGGATGTATTGGTAATCAGAACAGAAAATGGTGTGATTACCCATGGACGTGTAAATCTTCGAGATGCTAATTTAATTAGTTCTCCATATTATAATCTTAAACAAGGAGATGCTATTATTATCTCTTCGAACAATACAAAAGACCTTTTAGCAAAACAGAATCCAAATACAGGACTTATCTTAACCGGAATTTCTATAGCGGTTACGGCTGTAGCAGTAGTAGTAAGTTTATTTAATAAGAAATAAAAAATTGATGGATAACCAGCAGCCTTCGCAATTTTCAGATGTTGAAAATAATTCAAATAGTATTGATATCAGTGAAATAATAAAACCTTATATACGGAAATGGCCGTGGTTTATTTTAAGTGGATTTATTGCTTTAGTTATAGGATATTTTGCCTTGAAGTTTATGACGCCAATATATGATGTACAAACTACAGTACTTGTAAAAGATGCTAAAAGCTCAGCATCCCCTGTTGCCAATGAATTGGGGTTTCTGCCTGATTTATCTGGTTTAGGAGGTTTAAAAACAAATAGTATTTCTAATGAAATAGAGATTCTGAAATCAAAAAAAATGATGCGAGAAGTTGTCATAAATCAGAATCTTCAAACAATTATAATTTCAAAGGGAAGAGTTAAAACAGTAGAATTATACAAAGAAACATCTCCAATCGAAGTCAAGGTAATCACAGAAAAGTCTGTCCATCCACCAGTTAATATTCTTAATTTAACAATTGAAGGAAATAAACTTACCGTAAAATCAGAGAAATTTAAAAAAGAAATAGTAACAACTTATGGTAAAACAATAAGCCTACCATTTGCTAATATTATTATTACAAAAAATAATGAATTTAATCCTATTGAAGCAAAAGAAATAGATGCGAAAAATCTAGAGCTACACATTTCCTCAATAGAAGCTAAGGTAGGAAGCCTTCAAAATGCTTTAAATGTAAGTTTAGTTACAAAGGAAGCTACGGTTGTTAAACTTGGCATGAAATATCCTCAAATATCAAAAGCTGAAGATATTCTCGATAATTTAGTTATAGCCTACAATAAGGATGCTATTGCTGATAAAAACTCAGAGTCAAGTAAGACTTTAGATTTTATTGAGGATAGAATAAAAAAATTGTCTGTTGAGTTGGGTCAGGTTGAAGATCAAAAAGAAAACTTCAAGTTTAAAAATAATCTTACTGATATTGAAACTGAAGCAAAAATTAATTTAGAGAGCTCAGCCGCTGCAAGAGCAAAACAGCTAGATATAGATGCCCAGTTAGAATTAACGAATGCATTGATAGGATTTGTTTCAAGACAGGGTCAGTATCAAGTTCTACCCGCTAATGTGGGTTTAAATAATCCAGATGCTACGGCAGGAATTTCTGCTTATAATCAGCTTATTTTACAAAGAAATAGATTGTTGGAATCCGCTACAACAGAAAACCCTACCGTAGTTGATGTTACAAAACAGATCAATACAATGCGCGGGTCTATAACCCAAAGCTTACAAAGAAATAAAACGGGACTTGAGCTGGCCAGAAATGAATACTTAGGTGAGCAGAATAAAGTGTCAGGGAAAATCTCTAAGTTGCCTTCTATTGAAAAAATATTTAGAGGTATTGAAAGACAGCAGCAAATAAAAGAAAATTTATATCTTCTTCTTCTTCAAAAAAGAGAAGAAACGGCTATTGCACAGTCTATTACAGCGCCTAAAGCTAAAGTGATAGATACTGCTTATGCATCAGCAAACCCGGTGTCTCCAAAGAAAAATATTGTTTTTCTTGCTGCACTTTTTTTAGGTTTATTATTACCGTTTATTATTATATATATATCACAGATATTTAATAATAAAATAGTTACGAAGCATGACTTAGATAAACTAGTCCACGCTCCTGTAATCGCTGAATTACCAAGTCTAGAGAAAGGAGATTCAGATATTGTTCAAATGAATGATGTTACCCCTATGGCTGAAGCATTCAGAATTCTTATTACCAACATGAATTTCATGCTTCCAAAAGATAACAAATATGGAAAAGTGGTATTTGTGACTTCCACAGTGAAAGGAGAAGGTAAAACTTTCACATCTGTTAATTTAGCCCTTACGCTAGCTAACCCAAAGAAGAGAGTAATTATTATTGGTTCGGATATTAGAAATCCACAGTTACAGAGATATAATCCTGCCAGAAAAGGATTGACTGGGCTTACAGAATATCTTTACTCAGATCAGACAAAATTGGAAGAAATTACTCACGTATCTTCTTTTAATCCTCATTTAGATGTGATTTACTCTGGAATGATCCCACCTAATCCCACAGAACTACTATCTAACGGACGTTATGAAATACTTGTAGGGGAATTAAAAGCAAAGTATGATTACGTTATTCTGGATACTGCCCCATTACTTTTAGTGACAGATACCTTCCTTATTTCCGAATTGGCTGACGTTACAATTTATGTGGCAAGATCTAAATACACTGAAAAAGCACTAACAGAGTTTGCAAACAATAATATTGACCAAAATAAAATTAAGAATGTTGGGTTTGTCTTAAATGATGTAAGCAGAGAAAATTTAGGATATAGTAACAAATATGGTTATGGGTATAATAACCATAAAGAACAGACATTGTTCGAAAAAATTAAAAATAAATTTAGCTAATGATGAAAACATATAAAATAGCTGTTATTGGCCAAGGCTATGTAGGTCTGCCTTTGTCCTTAGAATTTGCAAGTCATTATCCTGTTTTAGGGTTTGATATTAATAAACAAAGAGTTGATCAGCTTAACGATGGGTTGGATATAACCCTTGAAGCAGAAATAGAAAAGCTTAATGGGGGCTTGAAAAAATATAAAGATTCCAACGGAGAATCTGGATATATTGCCACAAGTCAATTATCAGACATTGCTGAGGCAAATATTTTTATAGTAACAGTTCCTACTCCTATTGACAAATACAACGCTCCGGATTTAAACCCGTTGATTTCTGCCTCAAAAATGTTGGGGGAGATCATTAAAAAAGGAGATATTGTGATCTATGAGTCTACTGTTTTTCCTGGTTGTACAGAAGAGGAATGCGTTCCGGTTTTGGAAAAACATTCAGGACTTAAATTTAATGCAGATTTTTTTGTAGGATATTCTCCTGAAAGAATTAATCCAGGAGATAAAGTAAATACACTTACCAGTGTTAAAAAAGTGACATCAGGATCTACTGAAGATATTGCGGAAGAAGTAGATGATTTATATAAAAAAATTATTACTGCTGGAACACATAAAGCATCTAGTATTAAAGTAGCTGAAGCATCTAAAGCAATAGAAAACGCACAACGTGATGTGAATATTTCTTTTGTAAACGAGTTAGCATTGATCTTTGACAGAATTGGTATTGATACCAATGATGTTCTGGAAGCTGCCGGTACTAAATACAATTTCCTTAAATACAAACCAGGTTTGGTTGGCGGACACTGTATATCAGTTGATCCGTATTATTTGGCTCACAAAGCTGAACAACTGGGATATCATCCAGACGTTATCTTATCAGGACGTAGAGTAAATGATTCTATTGCAAAATTTGTTGCTGCAAAAGTTGTTAAACTTCTTATTGCCAAAGGAGGAGTGATTAAAAACTCTCAGGCTTTGATTTTAGGGGTTACCTTTAAAGAAAATTGCCCGGATGTAAGAAATACTAAAGTTGTAGATATTTATAAAGAACTTGTAGATTATGGAATAAACGTAGATATCTATGATCCATGGGCAAGTAAAGAAGAAGTCAAGCATGAGTATGGTATCGATATCGTAGATGCACTTCCGGAAGGGAAAAAATATGATTCTATTATTATAGCAGTTTCTCATAACGAATTCCTTCAGATGGATCTTGCACAACTGAAGACAGAAAATGCTGTAGTTTTTGATACTAAAGCTTGTTTAGATAGAAATTTGGTTGACGCGAGATTATAAAATTTAAAATGAATTATGACATCATAATCATCGGAGCAGGGTTAGTGGGATTGGCAACAGCTTATCAGTCTAAGCTCAAAAATCCAAAATCTAAGATTCTTATTTTAGAGAAGGAGAATAATGTATCCCTGCATCAATCTGGCCATAATAGTGGAGTTATTCATAGTGGAATATATTATAAACCAGGAAGTTTAAAAGCAAAAAACTGTATTGAAGGTTATAATTCTGTGATCAATTTTGCGAAAGAGTATGGAATAAAATATGACCTATGTGGTAAGATAATTGTTGCATCTTCAAAAGAAGAACTTCCGCTTTTAGATAATATATACAACAGAGGTATAGAAAATGGTCTTGATAATTTAAAATATCTTTCAAGAGAAGAATTTCGTGAGATAGAACCTCATTGTGAAGGTGTAAAGGCTATTAAAGTGCCTCAAACCGGGATTATAGACTATCCGGGAGTTGCAAAAAAAATCAAAGAGCTTTTCGAAGAACTTGGAGGAGAGGTTAAATTTAATCAGGAAGTTAGAGATATTACTGATAAAGGTTCAGAAATTATTGTTCAAACCAATATTTCTGAATTTAAAACAGCTAAACTCATTTCATGTGCTGGACTGTATTCGGATAAGGTTACCAACATGACCAATAAAAAGAATGATGTCATCATTATTCCTTTTCGCGGCGAATATTACAAGATAAAAGACGAGAAAAAATATTTGGTAAAACATCTTATTTATCCTGTCCCAGATCCTAATTTTCCATTTTTGGGAGTTCATTTTACCAGAATGATTGATGGGAACATTGAAGCTGGACCAAATGCTGTGCTAGCTTTTAGAAAAGAAGGCTATAAATTTTTTGATTTTAACTTCAGCGAGACTATGCAGACTCTTACATGGCCGGGCTTTAGAAAAATTGTTGCCAAGTATGGTAAAACAGGAATGGGAGAGGTTCACCGCTCACTGTCAAAATCTGCTTTTACAAAAGCATTACAAAAACTTATGCCTGAAATACAGGAAAACGATCTTGTTACCGGAGGGGCTGGAGTAAGAGCGCAGGCATGTGACAGAAATGGGGCATTGATTGATGATTTCGATATCGTGAAAAATGGAAATATTATTCATGTAAGAAATGCACCTTCACCTGCTGCAACGTCATGTCTTTCTATAGGGAATAAGATCAGCGAGCTTATAGAAAATTGATTTTTTTTGGAAATCTATTCACTTAAATAAACACTATATATGAAAATTCAGATGGTTGACTTAAAAGGGCAATATGCAAAAATAAAAAAGGAAGTAGATGCTGGAATTCAGGATTGTATTGATAATACAGCATTTATTAATGGACCTGCTGTAAAAGAATTTCAACAGGATTTTGAAAAATATTTAGATGTAAAGCATGTTATTCCATGTGCAAATGGTACTGATGCATTACAGATTGCAATGATGGCTCTTGACTTAAAACCTGGAGATGAAGTCATCTGTCCCGCCTTTACTTACGTAGCAACTGCTGAAGTTATGGGGTTGTTAGGATTAAAGCCAATCATGGTAGATGTAAATGAGGATACATTTGATATTGAATTTAGAGGTTTAGACAAATATTTAACTCCAAATACCAAGGCTATTGTTCCTGTTCATTTATACGGACAAAGTGCAGATATGGAGAAAATTCTTGAATTTGCAGAAAAACATAATTTATTTGTAATAGAAGATAATGCTCAGGCAATAGGTTCAGATTACACATTTTCGGATGGTACTGTTAAGAAAACAGGTACAATTGGTCATATCGGCTGTACTTCTTTCTTTCCTTCAAAAAACTTGGGATGCTATGGAGATGGGGGAGCTATAATGACCAATGATGATGATCTGGCTTTAAAGATAAGAATGATTGCCAACCACGGACAGGAGAAGAAATATTACCATAAAGTAGTAGGTTGCAACTCCAGATTAGATACCATTCAGGCTGCAGTTCTTAAAGTAAAACTAAAATACCTTGACGAATATTCAGAAGCTAGAAATCAAATGGCATCTTATTATGATGAGAATCTTGCAGGTATTTCCGAAATTCAAGTTCCCAAAAGAGCTGAAAATTCTACTCATGTTTTTCATCAGTATACCCTTAGAGTGAAAAACGGAAAAAGAGATAAGTTGCAGCAGTACCTTGCTGAAAAGAATATTCCAAGCATGATCTATTACCCACTTCCGTTGTACAAACAAGAAGCGTTTAAGCAATACGTTTCGGAAGGGTTTGGTTTACCTGTGACAGAAAAACTTTGTGAAGAAGTGATTTCTTTACCTATTCATACAGAGTTTGATCAAAAATCTTTAGATCTTATAACAGCTGAAATTAAGAGTTTCTTCAATGTTTAATAAAATTTTTAAGCACTCTCTTCAATTAAACTACAACGATTTTTTTATAATACTACTATTTCTCTTATTTGCAGTTTATAGTATTTTTTTTGGAATCGAGATGATGGATTCTGGATTCATCATCTCGTTATCTAAAAAAATAGAATGTGGGTTTGAGATTTATCGGGATTTTGATTATGTAAGACCCCCAATTAGCATATATTTTTGGAATTTATTATTAAAGCCATTTTGGTATTTTCATGATTACGTTTTTTTAATAAGCAGAGTTCTTGTTTTTATACAATTCGTAATTATTTCTTATAATATTTTGAGCATTTTAAAATTAGATGCCCAATCTAGTTGGATTTATCTAACTATTATCACTGTCTTGTCTATTAACATCTTTCCACTAATGCCTTGGCACACTACGGACGGACTCTTTTTCTTAAGCTTTGCAATTAGATATTTATATTTCAGAAAGTTTATTTTATCACTTTTCTTTGCATTATTGGCTTTTGGCATTAAACAATCCTTTCTCATTCCTTTCCTTATGCTGCTAGTTTATTGTGTTGTTCAATACAAAAAATTAAACTTTAGAGAAAACTACTGGTATGTATTAGTCATTGCTATATTTTTTATATTTATCAATATTTATTTCAATGCCCTAGATTCTCTGTATTATTACAAATCATCATCTTCTGGACAGATGTCAAATTTTTTTAAAACAGGATTTCAGCACTTTTGGAATGCATTTTTTATAAAAAGAAATTTATTGTTCCTAATTGTCGGTGGGGGTATTGTTGTATTTTTAAAGAAAAAGAACATTCGTAATTTTATTAGAATTTATCTGTGTATTCTTCTTATTTATTGTTTTTGTCTTCCACCTATCTTTAATTTATATTACCAATTGGTAAATAGTAATCAGCATCAATATTTTAATTTTGATTTATTTGATAATATTTTTGTTATATCAATTATTTACTGCATTGTAGAATTAAGATTTAATTTTTTCACTGTTTTTCTAATGATTTGCATATGGAGTCTATCCATTTCTTGGGGATATAATTCGATTATCCTAGGTCTATCATTACTGACAATAGTATATAAAAATGAGGTAAAATACCTTTTTTCTAATAAAATAACAATTTCTGTTATTATTTTTATAATATTGTCATTAAGACTTACCAATACATATGGTGAGGAAAATACATTCATTTCTGAAAGATTAAGCAGGATTACAAATACACCCATTATTTCAGGAATTTTTACTACTGTTGATAAAAATAATTATATAAACGAATCCAAAAGGATTGTTGAATTTTATAAAAACAGTATCTTTGTCAATTGTTTGGTCTTCGGATCTGCAATGTATGATGAGTTCCCTAATAGAGCGGTTTGGGAATATGATGTTGAGTCTCCAAATTTAGATAAAGATATTGCTTTACTACAAAGAAATGATGTTGTTTATATAATCGATAAAACTAGAAAACACAACTCTTTCCATAAAAGTACTTTTTCGGAAGAAATCTTGTCCAAAAAAAAATTAATAAAAACCACTCGTTATTTTGAGATATATAAATAAGTAATATGGATTATTTTGCACACGAAACAGCTGTCATAGATGAAGGCTGTGAAATAGGAGAAGGAACCAAAATTTGGCATTTTTCACACATTATGTCAGGTTGTGTCTTAGGAGAAAAATGTAATATTGGGCAAAATGTGGTCGTTTCACCGAAAGTTATTTTGGGAAAAAATGTAAAAGTTCAGAACAATGTGTCGATCTACGAAGGTGTTATCTGTGATGATGATGTTTTTCTGGGACCTTCAATGGTTTTCACCAATGTGATCAACCCACGGAGTGCTGTAAACAGAAAGAATGAATACCTCAAAACACATGTAGGAAAAGGAGCATCTATTGGTGCTAATGCAACCATTGTATGCGGATACAATATAGGACAGTATGCATTCATTGGTGCCGGGGCTGTGGTGACGAAAGAAGTTCCCGATTATGCTTTGGTAGTAGGAAATCCGGCAAGACAGTTAGGATGGATGAGCGAATACGGACATCGTCTTGAATTTGATGCGGAAGGAATTGCTATATGCGAAGAAAGCGGAGAAAAATATAAAATTGAAAGTAATAAAGTTTCGAAAATTTAAATAAAAAACAAATGTCTGAAAAAATAAAATTTGCAGTTGTCGGTTGTGGGCATATTGGAAAAAGACACGCTGAAATGGTGTCAAGAAATCCTGAGTGTGAACTAGTCGCTTTAATAGACATAAAAGATAAATCACTTTTAGGAATTGAAGCTCATGATGTCCCTTTTTTTGCGTCATTAGATGATTTTTTAAATTCTGGAATTGAAGTAGATGTAGTCAATATTGCTTCTCCAAACGGATTTCATTTTGAGCAGGCCTATAAGGTAATAGACTCAGGAAAACATGTAGTGGTAGAAAAGCCAATGGCTCTTAATAAACAACATGCAGAAAAGCTTATTTTTCAGGCGTTACACAAACATAAGCAGGTTTTTGCTGTAATGCAGAACCGTTATTCACCTCCATCAGCATGGGTAAAGGAAATGGTAGAAAGCGGTAAGCTAGGTGAAATTTATATGGTCCAGCTAAATTGTTACTGGAACCGTGACGATAGGTATTATAAGCCTGAATCCTGGCATGGAAAACTAGAATCTGATGGAGGTACTTTGTTTACACAGTTCTCTCACTTTATAGATATTATGTATTGGTTATTTGGAGATATTACAAATATTCAAGCAAAATTTGCAGATTTTAATCATAAAAAACTTACAGATTTTGAAGATTCAGGTTTTGTGAGTTTTGATTTTGTGAATGGAGGGATGGGATCGTTAAATTATTCAACCTCTGTTTGGAACCAAAACCTTGAAAGTTCTATGACAATCATTGCAGAAAATGGAGCTGTGAAAATTGGAGGGCAGTATATGGATAAGGTAGAAGTTTGTAACGTAAAAGATTATATAATGCCAGAACTTCCGCCAACAAACCCAGGTAATGATTATGGAGCTTATAAAGGTTCTGCAGCTAATCATCATTACATTATTGAAAATGTAGTGGATGTAATAAAAGGAAGAAATTCTATTACGACTAATGCTTTAGAAGGTTTGAAAGTGGTGGATATTATTGAAAAAGTGTACGCATTGAAAAATACTCCCAAAGGTTAAGTTTTGAGAGACAAATTTAAAAATATAATTAATTCATCTAGCATCAGAAATTCTTTTTTGCTAATGATTGGAACAGGGATTAGTCAATTTATTCCTGTTCTTTTCAGTCCTTTATTGACGAGAATCTATTCTCCCTCCAACTTTGGAGACCTGGCAATTTTCATGGCCTTTTCTCTTATTATTGGTATGGGTGCCTCCGGCATGTATGAATATGCTATTGTTTTACCGGAAAATGATGAAGATGCACAAAATATTATAAAATTAATATCAGTACTATCTTTGTCAATTAGTCTGTTAACAGGGATTGTTTTTTATATTGTAAGTTGGTTTATAGAATTGGATTTTTTTTATTTTCTTTTGCCATTTTCGATATTTTTTACAGTTTGCTATAATGTTATATCCTATTGGTATAATAGGATGAAAAAGTACAAAACTTTAAACCTTATTAGAATCTTTCAATCTGTTCTAATTATCGGTGGAAGCTTTATTTTTTGTAATATCAAAAATGGATTGATCTATGGATATGTACTGGGAGGTCTATTTTGTTTTATTATATATGTATTTAATTTTTTTAAACACCTCCGCCAGATAAATTTTCAAAAAATAAAAAGTCTGGCTTTTGAATATAAAAAATTTCCTACTTTGATTTTGCCTTCCTCTTTAATGAATACAGTAAGCAGCTATGCACCTGTTTTTTTTATAAAAAGGTTTTATACATCAGCACAGTTGGGGTCTTTTTCTATGTCGAATAGAGTGCTTACTGCTCCGATATCTGTAATAAGCACTGCAATAGGACAAGTTTATTTTAAAAATTTATCCGATTATTATAATGAGAAAAAATATGATTTAATAAAGAAAACATTTTTACAAAGTACTTATGTACTCTGTATAATATCTGTTTTTATTTTTTTGCCTTTGTTCTTTTTTGGAGAAGACTTGGCTATAATCGTTTTTGGAAAAGCATGGAAGGAAGCAGGAGAATTTATTGAG
The DNA here is from genome assembly GCF_012927325.1 of Chryseobacterium antibioticum. GTDB lineage: Bacteria > Bacteroidota > Bacteroidia > Flavobacteriales > Weeksellaceae > Chryseobacterium > Chryseobacterium antibioticum. The sequence goes on from NZ_JABBGI010000013.1 coordinate 101,179, forward strand.
ATCATTGCTCTGGCATCTATGATGAAATTTATTGTATCTCCCTTGAGCACCATTCTAATTGTAAAGAAAGAACTAAATAAAGTAGCAAGATGGCAGACCATTTATTTCTTTACTTCAATGACGATTTTTATTATAGGTTGTTTTTTTTCAATAAAAACACTATTGTGGATTTATGTGATTCATGAAACAATATTGTATGCAATATATTATTACATCATGAAGAGTGTAATAAATAAAAACTAAAACATTTATGCACAGTACTGAAATCAATATAAAAAAAATAAAAAAAATATTCGCAATTGGTTATTGTGTGATTTTTTTGACTTTTTATTGTATTATTCCTGTTTTTTTTATGGGGGACTCAGTTGATGAAAATATTAGCGATACTTTAGCTGCTATTACACTTTTATCATTAGTTGGATTTCTAATTTCTTTTAACCTAGATTTTTTTCCAAACTATACGAAGAAATATTTAGTTATTAATGGTGATACTTTTAGTAAATACGTATTTGGAGCTTATGTATTGGTTGTATTACTCATTATGGTTACAGCTGGTGAATTGCCTATACTTGCATCATTACGAGGTGCTAGTCAAGAAGATCTTTTTGGCTTAAGGGAAGGCTTTTTGAAGGAGAGAAAGGGATTTGAAATTATTTTTGGATATTTAATTACCATTATTGATAGTACTTTTTTCCCTTTTGTTATTGTTAGAGCTTTTTTTTATAAAAGTAAATCTAGATATCTCTATCTGTTAGCATTTGTCTTATATTCCATTTCATTTTTGGAGAAAGGCTATTTTTTAAAAATTGCTATTCCGATTTTCATCTTTTTCTATTACAAATCAAAGAACAAAAAAACTTACTTATTGATAAGCGGAGGTTTTATTTTAGCCTTGATAACTTTGATGTTTGTTCTTTCAAAATTTGATGCCATTGCAGTAAGTCGTGATGAGCCATTTTTTAGTATATATCATATACCTAATACTATTTTTGAAGCTATTGTCTGGAGAATGGTTGCCGTTCCGGTTATTACTGCTTATCAGGGATTGGAATTATTTTTTTCCAGTCAGTTTAATGGAGAATATTTATATGGAGCAACCAGTAGCTTGCTTTCATCTATATTGGGGCTGGAGCGTGTAAATTTTGAACGAGCTCTGTATCAAAGCCAGTTTGGAGGAAGTGAAACAGGAAATGCAAACCAGTTTTATTTAATAGAAGCTTTTATCAATTATGGATTTATTGGTGTTTTTCTTTTTTCTTTTTTATTAGGCAAAATTGTTAAGGATATGATCAATACCAAGAACATAGTTGTAATATGTATTATTCCACTGCTATTTTATAATCTGTTTAGCTCCGGATTAATAGGAAATCTATTAAGTAATGGATATTTATTATTCTATTTAATGGTAAAGTACATAAGATTTAAATAATTCTATAAAAATCACAAATGGCAAAAATCTTATTAATATTATCTATTTTATTATCTGTAGAAAACATTTTCATTAAAGGCTATGAAGATGATACTAAGTATTTACAAACCTTACTTGATGGAAAAAGTGTAGTTGAATTTCCACTTAATAAAACCTTTAAAATTAAGGGAACTTTATATTTAAGAGATGGGCATAAATTAATAGGAAACCATATTACGATTATACAAACTCTAGCTGGGAAACCAATTTTTGATTGTGTAGGTAAGAAAAATATATCGATTTCTGGATTCAATTTGAGAGGATATGGAAATGATTATTCCCCAACCTCTTCCTCGTTGTCCGTTGGTATATATTGTTTTGGAGCCGAAAACATGATTATAAAAGAAAATAATTTTTATAACTTTTCTTATTCACCTGTTTCAGGACTAAGAAAAGTGAAAAATATATTATTTGAAAATAATTACTGTGAAGGTATTGGCTTAAATGACCCTAAATATTATCAAAAAGATGTCACTGGAATTACACTGGGTGGAGATGGTATTCGTATTATAAACAACAAGATTACGAATAGCTCACAGGGTATTATGATTGCTGAGGGAAGTAATAATATAGTTATAAAAGAAAATCAAATCTATAATTTGCCATTAGAGCATGGAATTTATGTAGATGCCTCATGTTCAGATATTATTATTGAAAATAATAAAATTACAAATGTTAAAGGTTCAGGTATAAAAATACAAAACAGAAACAAGAAAATTCCTGGAATTAGTAAAAATATATTAGTAAAAAACAATACTATTTCTGATACAGGAATAGGAGATGGTATACTTATCAATAACTCTGAAGGAAACGAAGTTTATGCAGAAGAAGTACTTATTACCGGCAATATTTTAAAAAACATTGGACAGGATGGAATTAATATTAGGTATTCAAAAGTAGCTAAGGTTTCTGAAAACCAGATTTTGAATGCGAAGAGATCCGGTATTTATCTGAAAGAAAATTATGATTTAACGGTATATAAAAATACCGTCCAGGATATACAGCAAAATGGAATTTTTGATGAAGGATCCGGCAGTAATATAAATATAGATAGTAATGTCATAACAAATGTAGGTTTAGAAGGGAATGATAAAAATGGTCTTAGTTCAGGTATTTTTGTACAGGGAGGAAGCAATAGGGAAATAGTAAACAATTATATAAAAGGTGATCCTAAGTACACCCAGTATTCTTTATATATTCCCGATGGAGATCAGAAAACAATCAGTATTAAAAATAATAAATTTATCGGAGCCAGAGATTTTGGAGCGAGATTTTCTGATAAGAAAGTCAAATTTAAAGAGTTTACAGGGAATCAGTTTGGTTCTAAGTTGAGTGGCTCGAAAACCTTTAATCAACCTTAAAATAATAGTGAAAAAAGATTAGGATATTTAAAAATGATATGAATTTTAAAAACTTCACAGATAGGTTAGGAAATATTAATTTTCTTTAATAGGTTCTTATGTGACAGTGAAAAAAATTCTAGGGAGATTCTATAAAGTAATCTGAAATTTAACATGCCTACCTAAACTGTATTTATCGAGTAAAGCTTAGGAAGGCTGATGCCAAAATGTTAAACTAATTCAACTGATTAATTATGAAAACAAAAAACTTTATTTTTTTATTAGGAATTCTGTTTTATACGAATTTATTTTCACAAACTGTAAGTGTAGACAACACTTATGGTGTTAATGGAAGATTAGAATACCCATTGGTTCAAAATAACGGAACCTATGAAAGCGAGAGCATTTATCAAACACAGCTTGCTCCGTATTTAGCTGTTAATAACACAGATTTTTCAGGTAGAGTCCTGGATAAAAACGTTGATAACGATGTGATAGGTTCTAATTTTAAAATAAAAAAATATGATGCAGAAGGAAAGCTGGAATTAACATATGGAAACAACGGTTATTCTGTAGCTACTTGTGACTGGTCTCTTAATGCTAATATTAGGAGTAAAACGCTATATAGCAATCACAATGGTGAAAACATTGTTGCTGGTCTAAATTATCCCAATAATCTTGATTCATATAGATTAGGTAAATTTTCATTGGATGGAAATACCTTCACTAGTCTTGGATATGCCAGTTTTTTAGGGCAATCCACATTTCAAGTTTTAGATATTAAAGTTCTTGCTGATAATTCTGTATTCATGTATTTAGGATTCCAGGATTTTAAATTTGGAATAGTCAAATTTAATTCTCAGGGCGTATTGGATACTTCATTTAATGGAAGTGGAATGAAAGTATATACTCAAAACAGACCAGGTGATTATACGTCCAGCGTAACAACTGATGGCAATAATAATTTTTATTTTACAACCTCCAATTATAATAAAGACGAAAGAATACATGATATTTTTATCAGAAAAATCAATGCAGATGGGTCGATAGATACTTCTTTTGGGACGAATGGAATATCGGTGCAGGCACCCGAGCCTAATAAAGGATTTACTCCTAAAAGCATTGGAATAACACAAGATAATAAAATTCTTGTGTTGGTAAAAGCGTACGGTCCGGCGAGGAATTTATTAATGAGATTGAATAGCAATGGTAGCTTAGATACCAGTTTTGGACAAAATGGATATAAAACCCTTACAGGTATTGAATACTTCAATAGTAGAAGTATGAAGATCATTAATAATAAAATTTATTTAGTTGGGGACAATAATAAAAATGGCACTTCTAATTATATGCCTATGATCGCTAAGTTGGATATCAATGGGAATTTGGATAGCTCCCTGAATGGTACCGGAATATTAACGCAAACAATCTATAGCAATTACGATGCAAATCTTAAAGATATTATGGTGCAGCCTATCACAAATAAACTCCTTGTTTTTGGTGAATCAAATACCCCAGGTGGAAAGCTTGCCAGATTTGTTTTTAGAGTAATAGATCAGGAATTTTTAGGGGTTGATGATAAGGTCAATAAAAAAGAAATTTTGAATATTTACCCAAATCCGGTAAAAGACGCTATCAGTTTTAATGAAAATACACTTGTTAAAACAAATGAAGTATATGGTATATATGATTTAACAGGTAAAGACGTGTTAAAGGGCAAGTTAGATGAATCTATGAAAATTAATGTTTCATACTTACAGAAAGGAGTTTATATCTTGAGAATTCAACAAGAGACCATTAAATTTATAAAAAATTAATTCATTTTAAATTTTATTATATTTCTAAATTAAGAGGGGTCAAAAATTTTTAAACAACGTTAAATAAATATTTAAATTGGGAACGAGAAAGTCATTGTTATTATTTGCAGATTATTTTGATGCAACCACAGCAACAAGAAGAGTTGTAAATGCTTTAAATGAAAATTTTGATCAGCTGGAATTTGTCTATTGGGCAAGGCTGGGACATGAGAGAGAAATAAATGAAGAGATTTTTAAGAACATTCCTAAAAAAGTATATAAGGAAACAGCACCACCCAGAAGTTTTGGCGTGCTTGTGCAATTTGTGAAATATCAGATGTGGTTATTTAAAACCTTATTAGAGAAAAAGCCTAGTTTAGTTATTGCATTTACCTTTTATACAATTTTTCCGGCATTATTTTACCGATTGTTTATCAATAGAAAATCTAAAGTGATATATGATCCTAGAGATTACGTAGCGGTTTCATATCGCGTAAATATTGTTATATCCTCTATTATTAGATTTTTAGATAATTTGTGTATGAAATTTTCAGATTTCGTTATTTTTCCGGATAAGCAATATTTCTCTCACTACGGAATGTTTAAGCTACCGAAAAATAAATACTTTGTTCTGCCGAATTCAGCTGAGGACGTATATAATCAGTTAGAAGATATTGATTTAGAAAAATTATATAACATTCCTGTTGAAAAACCTCTGATACCCATATTGGGTTATTTTTCAGAAACACGTGGTAAAGAATTACTATTCAGAGCGATTCAGGATGAAAATTTGTCAGAGTTTCATTTTGTTTTTGCAGGGGACTTAAGAGACGAAAGTGAAATTAGTTTTTTAAATTCTAAAAAGAATGTAACATTTTTACCCAAGGTGCCGTATCTTCACGCATTAAAAATAATTCAAAAGTCAATTGTTGTACCGCAGCTTTATGATCCTAAATTATTAAATAATGTTTATGCTTTCCCTACTAAATATTTTGATTGCTTAATGGTTGAAACTCCAATGATTGTTAGCTCAGGACAAAAAGACGTCTTAGAAGAAATAAAAAAGTATAATTTTGGGTTTGGTATAGAATATGATGATTATGACGGATTCGTGATGATATTAAAAAAACTTTTAAAAAATGAACTGGTGGTTGATAAAAAGAGTTTAAGAACTTTCTTTTTAAACACCTATAACTATAATTTATATAAGCAAAAATTAGCAGATATATACAAAGATATATATGACAGCATTCCCCAATAATTTTTGTATTAAAAAAACTTAAAATTAAAGAAGTTATAGAGATCTACATGGGAATTTTTAGTAGATAGAGTTCTGTAATAATTATTTAACTTTGCAATTAAAATTCATAAAATGAGTGAAAATAGAAATCCACAGGTTTGTGTAAACTGTATTATGGATACCACTGATGAAACAATTATATTTGACGATAAAGGGGTATGTGACTATTGTGGAAATTATTATAACAATATTTTGCCAAACTGGCATCCTAATGAACAGGGTGAGCAGGAAATTCAAAAAGTTATCGATAAAATAAAAGCCGAAGGTAAAGGAAAAGATTATGATTGTATCATAGGTATTTCCGGTGGTTTGGATAGCTCGTACTTAGTGTATCTGGCCGTAGCAAAATGGGGGTTGAGACCAATGCTTTACCATGTGGATGCAGGATGGAATTCAGATGTTTCTACCAATAATATTAAAAATCTTGTAGACGGTTTAGGTTTAGACCTATATACGGATGTTATCAATTGGGAAGAGATGAAAGATCTTCAGAGAGCTTTTATAAAATCTCAGGTTCCGGATATTGATACTCCTCAGGATTTGGTGTTCTTCTCATCACTTTATAACTACTGTGCGAAAAACGGAATTAAATATATCTTAACCGGAGGGAACTTCTCTACAGAATGTGTAAGAGAACCTCTTCATTGGGGAGCTTATTATCAAACCGATATGAAGTATGTAAATGACATTCATAAAAAGTTTGGTGAAAGAAAACTGAAGACTTTCCCAAGATGTGATATTTTTAAATATAAAATTCAATATAGATTGATCAATGGTGTCCGAGTGGTAAAACCTCTTGATCATACAAGATTTATCAAAAAAGAAGCTGAAGATCTTTTAGAAGAAAAGTTCGGATGGCAGAGATATCAGCACAAGCACCATGAATCAAGATTTACAAGATTCTACGAAGCATTCTGGTTACCAAGAAAATTTGGATTTGATAAAAGAAAAAATCACTTATCAAGTTTAGTTCTTACAGGTCAGCTGACAAGAGAAGCGGCTTTAGACAGAGTTTCAAGATCAGAGCTTCCTGAAGATGAATTAATGAAGGAATTTGAATATGTAGCTAAAAAACTTGACTTTACAGTGGATGAACTTTGGGGATATTTCAATGGTCCTAATAAAAGTTTCAAAGACTATAAAAATAATTATAAATTAATACAATTGGGAACTAAGGTTATGCAGTTGTTAGGTCTTGAAAAAAGAGCGTTTAAATAATATGGTTACAATTATCGATTATGGCGTTGGTAATATCAACGCTTTCCTGAATATATATAAACAGCTTAATATTCCGGCTACCACGGCAAAAACAGTTGAGGAACTGGATGGTGCAACAAAACTTATTCTTCCTGGAGTAGGACACTTTGATTATGCAATGCAGAGATTTACGGATTCCGGAATGAAAGAAAAAGTAAATGAGCTTGTTATTAATCAAAAAGTTCCAGTAGTGGGGGTATGCGTAGGTATGCAGATGATGGCAAAAGGAAGTGATGAAGGCAGTCTTCCCGGATTGGGGTGGATAGATGCGTACGTTCATAAATTTGATGCTTCACAGGTTTCTGCCAAACTGCCATTGCCACATATGGGGTGGAATGATATTGAGATTGTAAAAGACACCCCTCTACTTAAAGATTTGGAAGTAGATCCCAGATATTATTTTCTGCACAGTTATTACTTTAAGTGTAATGATCAGAATGACTCTATTGCAGAAACAAAATATGGAATAAATTTTACCAGTGCTGTCAATCATGATAACATTTTTGGAGCACAGTTCCACCCTGAAAAAAGCCACCATTTTGGAATCCAACTATTAAAGAACTTTGCTGAAAGATGTTAAGACCAAGAATTATACCCTGCCTTTTGGTTCATGATAAAGGATTGGTAAAAACCGAACATTTCAAAAATCCAAGATATTTGGGTGACCCGATGAATGCCGTTAGAATTTTTAATGAAAAGGAAGTCGATGAACTTATTATTTTAGATATAGACGCTACCGTAGAAGGAAGAGGTCCCGATTTTAAAATGATTGAGAATTGGGCTGAAGAATGCAGAATGCCTTTGTGTTATGGAGGAGGCGTAACAACTGTAGAACAGGCACAGAGAATTTTTTCCTTAGGTGTAGAAAAAATAGCTTTCAGCGCCGGAGCAATTAATAATCCTGATATTATCAGAGAAATATCCGAAAAAGTTGGAAGCCAGAGCGTTGTTGTGGTTTTGGATGTAAAAAAGAAATTATTTGGAGGATATGAGGTTTATACCCATAACGGAAAAAAAGCCACCGGAAAATCACCATTTGAATTAATTAAAAAGTTTGAACAGCTTGGGGCAGGCGAAATAGTAATTAATTCTATTGACAAAGACGGTGAAATGAAAGGGTATGATGTAAAACTTATAGAGGCCTCAAGAAATGAAACAACTTTACCGCTTACTGCAATAGGAGGAGCCGGTAAATTAGAAGATGTTGGTGAACTTATCAGTAAGTTTGGAATAATCGGAGCTGCGGCTGGAAGTTTATTTGTTTTTAAAGGAAAATTAAAGGCAGTGTTAATTAACTATCCTAATTTTATAGATAAAGAAAGTCTCATAAAAAAGTATTTTTAATTAATGTGCGGTATCGCTGGCTTAATATATAAAAATTCGACCATAGTATTAGAAGAGTCTCTAAAAAAAATGACAGATAAGATGTCACATAGAGGGCCTGATGCAGAAGGCTTATTTGTAAATCAAAATTTAGGACTTGGTCATAGAAGACTATCAATTATTGATGTCAGCGAATCGGCAAATCAGCCTTTTTTTTTAGATGACAAACATGTAATGGTTTTCAATGGGACTATTTACAACTATGTTGAAATTAGAGAAGAACTCATTCAACATGGCTACTTCTTTAAAACAACCTCAGATACCGAAGTTTTACTAGCATCTTATGACTTTTGGGGTGAAAAATGTGTAACGAGATTTAACGGAATGTGGTCTTTCGCCATTTTTGATTTTAAGAAAAATATATTATTTTGTTCAAGAGATCGATTTGGGATCAAGCCTTTCTATTATTATACAGATAAAGAAAAATTTATTTTTGCTTCTGAAATAAAACCGATACTTGAAATTGAAAAAGTTGAAAAAGCAAATCTTCAGGTACTCTTACAGTTTTTAGTTATTAATGTTTCAGACCAAACGAATGAAACTTTTTTTGAAAATATTTTTAAGTTGCCCGGTTCTCATAATCTTATTTATGATTTAGCTACCAATACATTTAATATTTACAGGTATTACGACATCCCTTACAAAGAAGAGATTTATAAGCTAAATTTGGAAGAATCAATAGATCTTTTTGAAAAAGAGTTTGAAAATTCAGTAAAGCTGAGACTTCGTTCAGATGTAAAGATTGGTTCTGCATTAAGCGGAGGACTCGATAGTTCTTACGTTGTATCAGTAGCTGCTAAAATTCTAAATAATTCAGATAATGATGAGAAATTTACTGCCATTACAGTAGGGTCCATAGATAATGATAATGATGAAAGTAGGCTAGCTAAGATTACTACAAGCACTTTAGGAGTTAATCATGACATTATAACACCGAAATCAGATGAATTCAAAGATACTTTTGAAGAAGTAATTTTCAAGCATGAAGAACCATTTGGAGGTATTTCAATTTATATGCAAAAGTTTTTAATGAAAGAGGCAAATAAATTAGGAATCAAAGTATTTCTTGGAGGGCAGGGTGCAGATGAAGTTTTGTTAGGCTATAGTAGATATACTGCTGCTTATTTAAGAAGTCATAATTTCTTTAATAAGGTGAAGTTTTTAAGAAATGTAAGAAGTCATTATAATATATCTATTGGTGAAGGTATCGCTACCTATTTTTATTTTTCCAATTTTTTCGTAAAAAAAGCACGTTTTAAAACAAGAGGAAGAATTTTAAAAAATAAGTACTTTAGTACAATCGATTTTTCAAAATCTAAAGACCTTACAAAATCATATAAAAATATATTTGAACTTCAAAAAAACGAAATCTTTTGGTGTCAATTGCCTGAACTTTTAAAATGGGAAGATAAAAACTCTATGGCTTATTCGATAGAATCAAGGCTGCCCTTTTTAGACTATAACCTTATTGAAACATGTCTTTCTATTAATAATAACTACAAAATAAGAGAAGGCTGGTCTAAATATATCCTTAGAAAAAATTTAGAGAAATTTTTGCCGGATGAAATTACATACAACAAAAGAAAGATTGGTTTTGAACCTCCAGTCAAATATTGGTGGCCAAGATCTGAACAAATTTTAGAAGTTATTAATAACTCTAAAATTATAAAGGAAATTTCAAAAAAGAAATTTAATTTTATAGCAGATAGAGATTTGGAATGGAGACTTTATAACATTGCAGTCTGGGAAAGACTCTATAATATGAAAATAGAATAATAAAAACGCATATGCAGATTAAAGATAAAATACTTCTTATTACAGGAGGAACCGGTTCATTTGGAACTGCAGTCTTGAGAAAATTTATAAATACAGATTATTTTAAAGAAATCCGTATTTTTTCCAGGGATGAGAAAAAGCAGGATGATATGAGAAATCAATTTAAGAATGATAAATTGAAATTTTATATCGGTGATGTAAGAGATTATAAAAGCGTGGAACCTGCGACAAGAGGTGTAGATTATATTTTTCATGCAGCAGCATTGAAACAGGTGCCTTCTTGTGAGTTTTTCCCGATGCAGGCTGTAAAAACCAATGTTGAGGGAACACAGAATGTTATCGATGCAGCAGCTAGTAATAAGGTTAAAAAAGTAATTTGCTTAAGTACAGATAAAGCAGCTTATCCTATCAATGCAATGGGGATTTCTAAAGCTATGATGGAAAAAGTAGCGGTAGCTGCCTCCAGAAATTTAGAGGAAACGGTTGTTTGTCTTACCAGATATGGGAATGTAATGGCCTCAAGAGGATCCGTTATACCATTATTTATAAAACAAATCAAAAACGGAGGTGAAATTACAATCACAGATCCTAATATGACCAGATTTTTAATGTCATTGGAAGAAGCTGTCGATTTAGTATTATTTGCATTTGAACATGGAAATCCCGGAGATTTGTTTGTTAATAAAGCGCCCGCAGGTACCATAGGTGATCTGGCTCAGGCGTTAAAGGAAATGTTTAAAGCAGACAATCCTATAAAAATTATTGGAACCAGACACGGAGAAAAGTTATATGAGACTTTGTGTACCCGTGAAGAAATGATCAAAGCCGAGGATATGGGCAATTTCTACAGAATTCCTGCTGATAACAGAGACCTTAATTATGCCCAGTATTTTTCTGAAGGAGTAGAAGATATATCTAAAATAGAAGATTACCACTCTCATAATACACAACAACAGGATGTAGAAGGAATGAAAAATCTTTTATTGAAGCTTCCGCTAATAAGAAAAGAGGTTTTAGGAGAAGATATATTACAATATCCAGATTAAAAATAAATATGGCAATTCCGGAAATTTTTGAAGGTGGAAAGTATTCTGATGAAAGAGGGAACCTTATTTTTAATAATAATTTCAATGCTTCTGAAATTAAAAGGATGTACTGTATAGAAAATGCAGATACAGAATTTATACGAGGTTGGACCGGTCATAAAATTGAGCAACGTTGGTTTTCAGTACTTCAAGGAAGTTTCGTGATCAGGCTGATCAAAATCGATAACTGGGAAAAGCCATCAAGAGTATCAAATGTTTTGACGTTTGATATTGATTCAGAAAAATTAAATGTTCTCCATGTACCCAAAGGATATGTAAGTGCTATCCAGGCAGGAGAAAAAGGTTCAAAACTATTAGTAATGGCAGATTATTCTTTAGGAGAAATAGATGATGATTTTCGTTTTCCTTTAGATTATTTTGAAAATTTATAAGATGAAAAGAATAGGAATTACAGGACAGAATGGGTTTGTAGGCTCACATTTATACAATACCTTAGGTTTAAAACCTGATGAATTTGAAAGAATTGATTTTGAAAGACATTTTTTTGAAGATTCCGAGAAACTGGATAACTTTGTAAAACACTGTGATGTCATTGTGCATCTGGCAGCTATGAACCGGCATCCTGATCCTGAAGTAATTTTTAATAACAATATTGAGCTAGTGAAAACTTTAATAGGTTCACTGGAAAGAACAGAGTCCAAAGCACATATACTATTTTCATCATCTTCTCAGGAAGAGAAAGATAACTTGTACGGAAGATCTAAAAAAGAAGGAAGAGCACTTTTTGCAGAATGGGCCGGGAAATCCGGAGGTCATTTCACCGGATTAATTATACCTAATGTTTTTGGACCGTTTGGAAAGCCTAATTATAACTCCTTTATTGCCACGTTTTGTCATAAACTTACTCATGGTGAAACCCCTGTTATTGATAATGATGGCGAAGTAAAACTTATTTATGTTGGAGAATTGGTTCAGGAAATTATTGAGAAAATCAAAACTGCTGAAACGAACAATTTATATGAAGTTCCACATACTTCAGAAAACAAAGTGTCAGAAGTTTTAGGTAAACTGGAGAAATATAGAGTCTTATATTTTGAAAATGGAGAAATCCCTGAACTGACAACAAAGTTTGATTTAAATCTTTTCAATACTTTCCGTTGTTATTTTGAGATTAAAGATCATTATCCCGTAAAGTTTACCCAACATATAGATCCAAGAGGTGCTTTTGTTGAAGTAATCAGACTGGGCATTGGTGGGCAGTGTTCATTTTCCACAACAGTTCCGGGAATTACACGTGGAAATCATTTTCATACCAGAAAAATAGAGAGATTTGCTGTAATAAAAGGAAAGGCATTAATACAGCTCAGAAAAATTGATACACATGAAGTATTGGATTTTTATTTGGATGGAAATGAGCCGGCTTATGTAGATATGCCAATCTGGTATACCCATAATATAAAGAATATTGGAGAAGAAGAATTGTATACCATTTTCTGGATCAACGAACCGTTTAATGCTGAAGATTCTGATACTTACTTTTTGGAAGTTTAAATATGGAGCTAATAAAAAAGAATACTATAGATTTCTTTTTCGTTTTCCTGATCACTTTTGGATATATATTTTTTTATTCATTTGCTATTCCATTCAATACATCTAACCATTATTTTATTGTTCCTTTTCGTATTATTACATTTTGTACGGCTACATATATTATATATAAAAATTTTGAAAATGTAAAAAAAAGGAGATCAACAATATTTTTTATTTGTCTTTTTTGGCTTCTTTATTTATGTAAAACCTTTTATAGTTTTAATCATTATACTTTTTCTACTGGAGCAAAGAGCCAGGAACATGAGATTTATATAAGGATAATCTGTCTGAATATGATTCCTTTTGTTGCTCTTATCAGTATCGATTTTTCAAAAGGAATGATCGGAAAGCTGACCAGTCTAACTTTTAATTTTTTATTAATTATATTGGGATGTAGTTGTTTATATGTTATTTTGATAAGCCACATCTTTGCCAGATCAGCCGGAATATTTGTTAGCTATTATATCAATACCGGACACTATGGACTTTCATTGATTATCTTATCAGTATTTTATTATTTCATATCACCTCAAAAGAAACTGAAATCGATTCTTGGAGTAGGATTGGGTTTATTTACCATATTGATTTCCTCTGCAAGAAGTCCTATTTTAGCAGCTGCCGTACTTGTCATGATAATGTTCTTTTACATCAATAAGCTGAAGTATTGGCTGGCATTATTATCCTTTGTAATCATTTTTATAATAAGCATCTATTATCTGAGACATAGTCTTCTTTCTACCGAATATATTGTAAGAATTTACGATGCAATTTTTGAAGGTAATGCATATGGAAGATCACAATATTTATCAAAAGGATGGGACATTTTTAAAAGTAATCCATTATTTGGAGGAGCTACTTTATTTGAAGACGGAATGTATCCGCACAATATTTTTGTAGAGGTCTTGATGAGTATGGGAATAATTGGCTTGATCTCATTTGGGTTATATTTTAAAGATCTTGGGAAATTTAAACTAAGATATATTAAAGAAAATATCTATTATTTACCTTACTTTTTATTTTTCGCTCAGTATCTGGTTCTTGTTCAAACTTCTTACTGTATCTTTGCCAATATTGAATTTTGGTGCTTTTCAGCAGTAATTATATCTATAATTTTATTTTGTTATGATGAAAAAATTAAAAGTGATGACAGTCGTGGGTACGCGACCGGAGATCATTAGATTATCAAGAGTATTATCAGCTTTGGATGCCTCTGAGGCTATAGAACATATTATTGTTCACACAGGACAAAACTACGATTATGAACTCAATCAGATCTTCTTTGAAGATTTAGGTTTGCGTAAACCTGATTACTTTCTGGAAGCAGCAGGAAAAACAGCCACCGAAACAGTTGGAAATATCTTAATAAAAATTGATCCTGTTCTTGAAGAGCTTCAGCCCGATGCCTTTTTAGTCTTAGGAGATACCAATTCTTGTCTGTGTGCAATTCCGGCAAAGAAAAGACAGATTCCTATTTTTCACATGGAAGCTGGAAACAGATGTTTTGATCAAAGAGTTCCGGAAGAAACCAATAGGAAAATTGTTGATCATACTTCAGATGTCAATTTAACATATTCCGATATTGCAAGGGAATATTTGTTAAGAGAAGGTCTTCCTGCCGATAGAATCATCAAAACTGGATCACCTATGTTTGAGGTTTTAAATCATTATTTACCTGAAATCGAAAGTTCTGATGTATTAAAAAGATTAAACCTGGAGGAAGGGAAATACTTTGTAGTATCATCGCATAGAGAAGAAAATATTAATTCAGAAAAGAATTTTAAGGGATTAATAGAGAGTCTTAACGCCATTGCTGAAAAATTTGGATATCCTATCATTGTTTCTACACACCCTAGAACAAGAAATATGATTGATAAGATGAAGGTATCAGTAAGACCAGAAGTTCAGTTTTTAAAGCCATTGGGTTTTCACGATTATAATGCGCTTCAGATGAGGAGTTATGCTGTATTGTCCGATTCTGGAACCATTTCAGAAGAATCATCTATTCTTAACTTCAGAGCTCTTAATATCAGAGATGCCCATGAGAGACCTGAAGCCATGGAAGAAGCATCGGTAATGATGGTAGGTCTTTCTCCGGAAAGAATTTTGCAGGGACTTACGCAACTTCAACAGCAGAAAACAGGTGAAGAAAGAAATTACAGACCTGTGTCTGATTATTCTATGCCCAATGTATCTGAGAAAATGGTGCGTATCATTCTGAGTTATACCGATTACATAAACAGAGTAGTTTGGAGCAAAAAGTAATGAAAAATCTTTGGATCGCAACTGAACTTTTTTATCCCGAGGAAACCTCGACTTCTTTTATTCTGACCAAAATAGCAAATAAGCTGTCAGGGAAATATAATGTAAAAGTGGTTTGCGGAGATCCTGTATATGATAAGCACAAGAAAAGTGAAAATTTCACTCTTAATTCTAATGTTTTTGTTCATAGAATAAAAGGTTTCGGAGGGAATAAAAATAGTCTGGTGAGCAGATCACTCAGATTTATTCTTCTAAGTCTTTCGATCTTCTTCTATCTTTGGAAAAACGTTAAGAAAGGGGAGAAAGTTTTTATTGTAACCAATCCGGCTCCTTTGATTTTGCTTATCTCAATACTTAAAAGATTCAAAAAAATTGAATTAATAATTTTAGTACATGATGTTTTTCCGGAAAATACAATTCCGGCAGGAATCATAAAATCCGAAAAATCATTTATCTACAAAATGCTAAGAAGCATTTTTGATAAAGCTTATTCAAACGCTGATCAACTCATCACATTGGGTAGAGACATGCAGAAAGTTATTGAGACCAAGATTCAAAGATACAATCATAAAGCAAAAATTGAGATCATTGAAAACTGGGGGGATGTGCAAAATATTTATCCGCTCTCAAAACAACATGCTTTTAAAAATGACTCTTCCATACAGGATAAGATCATTTTTCAGTATGCAGGAAATATAGGTAGAGTCCAGGGTTTACTGGAATTATTAGAGATTATCAAAGAAGTAAATAACAGTAAACTTGCTTTTTATTTTGTAGGGGAAGGAGCTGTAAAGCAGAAGATGATTGAATATGCAGAAGATAATCAGTTGCAAAATGTTTATTTTGACGGAGCTTATTCGAGAGAAGACCAGCTTTCAGTATTAAATAAAGCAGATGTAGCATTTGTAAGTTTAGCCCCTAAAATGTTTGGACTTGGGGTTCCATCGAAAACATATAATATCTTAGCTGCGGGAAAACCTATTTTATATATTGGTGAACAAAACAGTGAAATTGATTTGCTTGTGAAAAAAGAAAATATAGGATATTCATTTCAGCATTTCGAACATCAACAGCTTCTGGATTTTTTTAATTCTTTTGATGAAAAATCGATCTTAGATTTAGAATTGAAAAAAGAAAAAGCTCGAGAAGTAGCTAAAGAAAAATTTTCAGAAAGTATCATATTGAACAAATTTTATAATATTATTTAAATGAAAGTGCTATTCACAGGGGCTAACGGTTTTTTAGGGAAAAATGTAATTCCTTTACTTAGAGAAAAAAAATTCCAAGTAAAAACTTTTGGTACCAGTAACGCAGATTATATTTATAATATAACAAATACGATCGTTCCATTTGAAGAAACGTTCGATATCATTTTCCACGCTGCTGGCAAAGCACATTCTATTCCTCAAAATAAAGAAGAAGAGAATCTCTTTTATACTGTAAATTTTGAAGGGACAAAGAATCTTTGTAAAGCTTTGGAGAAAAATATTCCTGAATATTTTATTTTTATCAGCACAGTTGCTGTATATGGAAAAGATTTTGGGGATGATATAACTGAAAATACAGCTTTAGGAGGTTATACCCCATACGCAAAAAGTAAAATTTTGGCTGAAAAATTTCTTACCGATTGGTGCAAGGCTAATAATGTAAAATTATTTATTTTAAGACCGTCACTGATTGCTGGTCCAAATCCACCCGGTAATTTGGGAGATATGATCAATGCTGTAAAAAAAGGGAAGTATTTTAATATTGCAGGGGGAGAAGCAAGGAAGAGCATATTTTGGGTAGAAGATTTTGCAGATCTGACAGCTAAAGTTATTGGTAAAAATAGCGGGATCTATAATGTCTGTGATAGTGACAATCCTAGTTTTAAAGAGATATCAGATAAAATTTCAAATATTTTAAATAAAAAATCATCGGCAAGTATCCCCTATTTTGTTGCTATATCATTGGCAAAAGTAGGCGATTTACTCGGGAATAAAGCCCCTATTAATTCTTTAAGATTAAGAAAGATTACAGATTCTCTTACTTTTTCTAACGAAAAGATGAAAAGAGAATTAGATTTTAATCCTTCCAATGTAATGGAAAAATTTCAAATATAATTTATGGAATTTGCAATTGTAACAATTTTACTTTTTATATCGATGTTGGCTTACTTTAAAATTGCCGACCACTATAATATTATCGATAAACCCAACCACAGAAGTGCACATACACAGATAACCTTAAGAGGAGGAGGAATTATTTTTCCTATTGCATTTATTATTTTCTGTCTGTTTAATCTAAATGAAACCATACAGGATTATTGGTCTTTCGGGTTAGGGCTTTTGGCGATATGTACCATCAGCTTTGTTGATGATGTTCGGACTTTATCAAACAAGATCAGGCTCTCCGTTCACTTGATTTCCGTAGTCCTTCTTTTATACTTTACAGGCGCTTTTACTTTAATGCCTTTCTGGGTATGGCCAATACTTTTTGTGATCATTATCGGGACATTGAACGCTTATAACTTTATGGACGGTATTAATGGCATGACGGGAGTCTATAGCCTTGTTACTTTGGGTTCGCTGGCATATATCAATAAAGATGTCATTCAGTTTACCAATGAAAATTTTATCCTGTATCCGATTTTAGCATGTCTGGTATTTCTTTTTTTTAATTTTAGAAATAAAGCGAAATGCTTTGCAGGGGATGTTGGAAGTATGGGAATAGGCTTTTGGGTAATTGGGCTTATTACACTTCTTATCATGAGGACAGGGGAATACAAATATATCCTGTTACTTTCAATTTACGGAATGGAAGTCGTGCTTACCATTATAGAAAGAATCCTTTTAAAAGAAAATATTTTTGAGGCCCACAGAAGACATTTGTATCAGCTTTTTGCCAATGAGAAAAAAGTTTCACACCTGATCGTAAGTTCTGTATATGCTGTTTGTCAATTATTAGTTAATATATTTTTAATTCATTCAGAACTTCCTCTTTGGGCTGTTATTTTGATTATATTTATTCCTGCAGGTGGAATTTATTTAGGATTAAAATGGAGTTTAAAAAAAGAGTATAATTTATAGAAACATCACCATGAAAATAAAAGAAACTCCACTTAAAGACTGTTATATCATAGAACCCACCATATTTGAAGATGAGAGAGGTTATTTCTTTGAAAAATTTAATGAGAAAAAATTTGAGGAACTCACCGGAATGAACGGACATTTTGTTCAGGATAATATTTCAAAATCTTCTTATGGCGTTCTTCGTGGACTCCACTTACAGAAGGGAGAACATGCTCAGGCTAAATTGGTGTCATGTCTGGAAGGGAAAGTATGGGATGTAGCAGTTGATCTCAGAGAAAATTCCCCAAGTTTTGGAAAATGGTTCGGAATAGAGCTTACAGCAGAAAACAAAATCCAAATGTATGTTCCCCGTGGATTTGGACATGGATTTTCGGTCTTGAGCGAAACAGCCGTTTTTTCTTATAAATGCGATAATTTTTACAATAAAGAATCTGAAGGAAGTGTCAAATTCAATGATTCGGATTTGATGATAGACTGGAAGATTGATGAAAAAGATATGGTACTTTCTGAAAAAGATGTAAATGCACCTAGTTTTAGGGAGAAAAACTTTTAAATAAAACCTTGAAAACCACTTTATAAAAGTGGTTTTCAATTTTTGATCCTTACTCCTTTATTATTTTGTATCTTTGCCCACTCAAAATCAAAACGATGCGCACAAAATCTGTAGGGAAGAAGAAAATCAATGTGGTTACGCTTGGATGCTCCAAGAATGTATACGATTCTGAAGTATTAATGAGCCAGCTGAAAGCTAACGGAAAAGATGTAGTTCATGAAGGACGCGGAGATATCGTAGTGATCAACACATGCGGATTTATTGATAATGCAAAAGAAGAGTCTATCAATACCATCCTTGATTATGTAGAAGCAAAAAACAGAGGCGAAGTCGAAAAAGTTTTTGTGACAGGATGTCTATCCGAAAGATACAAACCGGATCTTATTAAAGAAATTCCTGATGTGGATCAGTATTTTGGAACAAGAGATCTTCCTATTTTACTGAAGCACCTTGGTGCAGATTATAAGCATGAACTGGTAGGAGAGAGATTGACAACAACTCCTAAACATTATGCATACCTTAAAATTTCCGAAGGCTGTGACAGGCCGTGCTCTTTCTGTGCAATTCCTTTAATGAGAGGAGGGCATGTTTCCACACCTATTGAAAAATTGGTTTTGGAAACTCAAAAGCTGGCAAAGAAAGGAACAAAAGAGATTATTCTTATCGCACAGGATCTTACCTACTACGGTCTAGATATTTATAAAAAACGTGCACTTGGAGAACTTTTAAAAGAGCTTGTAAAAATTGACGGAATCGAATGGATTCGTCTTCATTATGCTTTCCCAAGTGGTTTTCCGGAAGATGTTCTTGATATCATTCGTGAAGAACCTAAAGTCTGTAATTATATAGATATTCCTCTTCAGCATATCAATTCCGATCTATTGAAATCTATGAAGAGAGGAACGACACATGAAAAAACGGATGCATTACTGGCTAAGTTCAGAGAAAAAGTTCCTGATATGGCTGTTAGAACTACATTGATCGTAGGTTATCCCGGAGAAACTGAAGAAAGATTCCAGGAGCTGAAAGATTGGGTAAGAGAGCAGAAATTTGACAGATTGGGATGCTTTACATATTCTCACGAAGAAAATACCGGTGCTTACGTACTGGAAGATGATATTCCACAGGAAGTGAAAGAAGCAAGAGTTGAGGAAATTATGGAGTTGCAGTCACAGATTTCCTGGGAAAAGAACCAGGAAAAGATCGGTAAAACATTTAAATGTGTATTTGACAGAAAAGAAGGCAATTATTTTATCGGAAGAACAGAATTTGATTCACCCGATGTAGATAACACCGTTTTGGTTTCTGCTGCTGAAACTTACATCTCCATAGGAGAGTTTGCAGAAGTGAAAATAACTTCAGCAGAAGAGTTTGACTTATATGGCGAATTAGTCTGATAATGTGTCTCTTGTCTAATTGTAATATGTTCATGCTTTCTCCAAAAAATTAGTAATATTAACACAATTTATAGAGTTGTTAAATTTCTGATATTCCTGATTTTCAGTAAGTTATTGTTTTGATAGATAAAAGTCTATTATTTTTTTTGCATAAAATGAATTAATTCAAAAATTATGTCTTAAATTTGCGCAATAAGCAATGTTTTAAAATCAAATGCTTCAAGCAGTTGCCTATTTAAATAAAGGTTGAAAAATAGTTAACCTTTATGATTTGCACAAGTTGAGATGCACTTCCAGTTTGGAAATATTGATGGAAAATAATGTAATTTAATCTTTAAAAACTTATGAAAAAAATTTTATTAACAGCGACAATGCTCGTTGGCCTTTCGGCAGTTTCCAAGGCTCAGACAACGGGGCGTGTAGGTATTAACACAACTGCACCTTCCGCTACATTAGACGTAGTAGCCAATACTACCGATAATGCCAGACCTGACGCCTTATTAGTCCCTCGTATGACCGCAGCAGAATTGTCTACTAAAGATGATACTTCTGGTACTTATGGCGCTCCACAGAATGGAGCTATTGTTTATATTACTTCTGGAACTGGTTCTGGCGCTAGAAAAGTGAAAATTACCGGAGCAGGATTCTATTACTTTGATAATACGGTTCCTGAATGGAAACCTGTAGGAGGAGGCGGTGCTGCAACCCCTCAAAGATATGAAGGAATTAGAGGTAATGTAACATTTGTTACTGCAGGTGCTTATAGTGTTGCGGCGGCGGATAATATTATAGTTACACAAGCTAGTGTAGGTGTTGCAATTACACTTCCTGTACTGACAAATACAGCAGCGGATATAGGTCGTGTTATTAAGGTTATTAATAACAATACTACTGCAACAGGATTGACTTTTGTAGGGCTAACACCTGTAGGGGCGAATTTAGCAGTTAATCAGGGTAGAGGAATTGAATTCATTTGGACAGGAACTCTTTGGGCTGTTCCACAAAAATAATTTTAAAATTTAAAACAAGATGAAAAATATATTTAGTTTTTTAGCTATTGTAGCTTTTGGTTCCTTGATCAATGCTCAGGTAAACGTTAATAATAGTGTTCAGTCTAGCATTAATAATTCAAATGTAGGAATAGACTTAAGTAGCTCTTTTAGTACTGAAGCTGGTGCTGGTCCTAATGTGGGTAAAGGAGTATTAATCCCGAGTGTAAATTTAGTTAATTTTGAATTTGATCTTACATTAGCAGATGGTGTTACATTCCCAACTTTTTTTGATGGTATGATGGTATATAATAATGCTACAGGTACTACATTAACAGCTGGTAACAGATCTTCAACAGCAACACCAGTAACACCGGGATATTATTATTTCTATAATCCAAGTGGTGCATCAAATTCTAACGTAACTGGTGGAGTTTGGAGACCAATAGGTGGAGGTAATCCTAAATTTGACGTAACCACTGCTGAAACAGAAACAAATACATTAGTAGCAAGTAAGCAAGTTTATGCTATCAAGGGTACTTTCACTGCAACTGGTTCTTCTACTGCAGTAAATATTCCTTCTCCTACAGGTATGACAACTTTATATGGTATTACCATTTATAAAGCAGGTACAAACACTGTTTATGACAGAAGCTTATATTCTTATACGATTGCAACCAGCGCTGGAAATGCGATTACAGGTTCACCTAGCATGTCAGTAGTGTATCCTTCTGGAACATATGACTATGTAATTGAATATTTGAAATAAGATAAAATATAACTTATTATATAAAGAACCAATGAGCAATCATTGGTTTTTTTGATTTAAAAGAGAACGATCAAAGACCAATAATATGAAGAAAGAGAAGATATTAGATCATTAAAAAGTTTATTTGGTATCCAATTTGATGATATAATGAAGAGGATTGCTTTGAAATACAGTTTATTTTCTCAGGTTGGAGGTAATGAATTTATGACATAATTTAAGTCTGATGTTAAATAGGGTGTTAAAATAGAGATGCCTTATTACGACCAACGGGCTTAAATGGCTTCTGTCAAACCTATTCTGTAGATTGAGCATCTTAAAAAATTTAATTTTTAAAATAACTTTATTTGATTTATTAGATTTTTATGATTTACGTAACATTTTGATTTATAGTGAGTTTTGAATTTTTGTTTTTGAGTTTTTCGACAACAAGTTAATTATGTTAACTTTTGACCTGTTTTTTTAACGTTTTTTAACAATGTGGTCTAAAATCCCTGTTAATAGGAACTTACAGGCTCTGTTAACATATAATTTGGTTTTCATTAACGGATTTTAACATATGGAGTAGGGACTTTAGAACATTCCTTATACATTTGCTCCGTCAAAACCAATAAAATTCAAGATGATGAAAAGATTCATTCTCGTAATCATAATGATGATTTCAACCTTAGGTGTTTATTCTTTTACAAATAATACCTTAGATGCGAAGAAAACAAGTTATGCATCGTACTACCACGATAAGTTTAATGGTAGAAAAACAGCAAGCGGAGAGATCTTTAGTAATTCAAAGCTTACCGCTGCAAACAGAACGCTTCCGTTTGGAACTAATATTAAAGTTACCAATCTGAACAATGGAAAACAGGTGATAGTGAAGATTAATGATAGAGGACCTTTCCATGCATCAAGAGCATTAGATATTTCTAAAGCTGCGTTCAATGAAATCGGGGATACCAATCGTGGGACCATTCCGGTAGAATATGAAATTGTCGACTAAATTTATGATTTAAATTTAAAAAAGCCAGCTGATTTTCAGCTGGCTTTTTATTTTGTGGACCTTCTAGACATTTAATTCTAATAGAGCAGGGCAATGGTCTGAATGCACATCCTCCTTTAATATAACTGCTCGGGAAAGTTTGTCCTTTAGAGTATAGGTTGCAAAATTATAATCCAGCCTCCATCCTTTATTTTTAGCTCTGGAATTCTGTCGGTAGCTCCACCACGTATAATGATCCGGTTCATTGTTAAAAAAGCGGAAACTGTCAATCAGCTCACATTCCTCGATAAAGCTGGTCATCCATTCTCTTTCTATTGGCAGGAAGCCGGAAACGTTCTTTAAACGAACCGGATCATGAATATCGATAGCCTGATGGCAAATATTGAAATCTCCCGAAATAATAAGGTTAGGGATTGTTTTTCTTAACTCCTTTATATAAGCCAGGAAATCGTGGCAGAATTGCATTTTAAATTCAAGCCTGTCAATATTACTGGCAGAAGGGACATACACTGAAATCACAGAGTAACCGTCAAAGTCTGCACGGATGATCCTGCCTTCATTATCGTAGCTTTCAATGCCACATCCGTATTCAATATGATTGGGTTTGATTTTTGACGCAATTCCGACTCCACTGTAGCCTTTTCTTACTGCGGAATGCCAATAACTATGATAGCCTATTTTTTCAAGACTTTCAATATCTATCTGGTCGTTTCCGGCTTTGCTTTCCTGGATACAGACGATGTCCGGATCAGCAGTCTGCAGCCAGCCTAAAAAATCCTTCGTAAAGGCAGCTCTGATTCCGTTGACATTATAAGTGATTAACTTCATGAGTTTTTTATAAAAAATTTAAAGTGTTCATTATATTTTGATGGAATAAATTCAATAATATCGTAATCCGCTATCTGGTTACTGTAAAAAGGATCTTCTTTAATGATCTGTTCGACTTCAACCTTAGAATCTACATCAGCTAGAATAATTCCTCCGGTTCTGGGTTCTTTTCTGCCTGAAGTGATGAAATTTCCGGAACGGTAATACTTGTCAAGAAAATCATTGTGTTCCGGGATAAAGCGTTCCACATTGTCCAGAGAAGTTTTGTAGGTAAGCGAAATAATATACATCGTTTTTTTGCTAAGATAAGAACTCTTTGAGATTATTAAAAGAGGCTTAAAAAAAAGAAGCGGCAAAAATCATATGATTTTTG
The DNA here is from genome assembly GCF_012927325.1 of Chryseobacterium antibioticum. Classification (GTDB taxonomy): domain Bacteria; phylum Bacteroidota; class Bacteroidia; order Flavobacteriales; family Weeksellaceae; genus Chryseobacterium; species Chryseobacterium antibioticum. Next base: position 125,365 of record NZ_JABBGI010000013.1, read on the forward strand.
CCGCCCCTGAACCCAAAATTTAAATAAACTATGAGAAAAACTACTTGGGTTCTAAAATACTGAAAGGAATGATACATTCTTCCAATGAGATTCCACCATGTTGATAGGTTTCTTTATAGTAATTAACAAAGTGATTATAATTCTTAGGATAAGCCAGGAAAATATTATTCTTTGCAAAAATATATTTCGAACTTAAATTTCCTTTTGGAAGGAACAGTTTTTCAGGATTCATTATAGCCCATACATCACTGCTGTCATAGGTTAAACTTTTCCCTGTTTTATAACGGATATTGGTTGACGTCTCACGGTCACCCACTACTTTGCTCGGTTTTTTTACATACACGGTTCCATGGTCTGTCGTGATGACAAGTTTATAACCGCTTTCTGCCGCAGCTTTGATAATCTTAATTAATGATGAATTTTCAAACCAGTTAAACGTAAGAGATCTGAATGTTTTATCATCACGGATCAGCTGATCTACAATATGATTATCCGTTTTAGCATGCGAAAGAATATCAATAAAGTTATAAACAATGACCAGCAGGTCATTATTTTTATGCTGGTTAAAATCATCATAAATCTTTCTCTCAAAATCTGCATTCAGAACTTTAAGATACTTCATAGATTTAGATCCCAACCCGATTCTTTTCATCTGATCTTCTAGGAAATCACGCTCAAACTCATTTTTGTTTCCTTCCTCATTGTCATTGAACCATTTGTCTGGAAAACGTTTCTCTATTTCAGATGGCATCAACCCTGCAAAAAACGAGTTTCTTGCATACTGGGTAGCTGTAGGAAGAATACTGTAGTAATAATCCTCTGAAACCTTGTTGTAGTATTTTGTAAATAAAGGTTCGATGACTTTCCACTGGTCAAAACGTAAGTTATCCACCATAAGAAGCAGCACTTTATCTTTCTCTACCTCAGGCTTTACTTTTTCTTTAAAAAGAGTATGACTCATCAAAGGCTTATCAGAATCCGTCAACCAGTCTTCGTAATTTTTTTCAATGAATTTGGAGAACTGGATGTTGGCTTCCTCTTTCTGCGACTGCAAAAGGTCAGAAAACTCATTATCCGCTACCTTATCAAACTTTATTTCCCAGCTTAGGATCTTCTTGTAATATTCTGCCCATTCCTGATACGTTCTGATATAAGAAAGTTCCATAGACAGGTTTCTGAATTCCTGCTGGTACTGAAGAATGGTTTTCTGTTCCACAAGATTATCCTCCTGTAGATTCTTTTTTAGTGATAATAGGATCTGGTTAGGATTAACCGGCTTAAGGATATAGTCAGCGATCTGTGATCCGATGGCTTCCTCCATAATATGTTCCTCCTCACTTTTCGTGACCATAACGATCTTAAGAGCGCTATCTTTCTCTTTGATCATGGGAATGGCTTCCAATCCCGAAATGCCGGGCATATTTTCATCAATAAGCGTCAATGCAAATTTCTCTGAATCCATTAGTTCCAGAGCCTCATTAACGTTATTAACAGGGGTTACATGGTAACCTTTCTTTTCTAAAAATACGATATGGGGTTTGAGTAAATCTATTTCATCATCTATCCATAATATCTTTTCCGACATAATTTATTTTTTTACATGGTTATAATATCAAATTGTTGACCAATTCTTTTTAAATTCTCACAAATTAGAGACAATAAAAGTTAAATGTTAGTTAAATGAAAATTCTCTCCCTCATTACTGATATTTTTTTCATCTAAAAACCGGTCTTTATATAATGTAAAGCCCTTTCCAGAACTTCATCTTTTCCTTCCTGTATGCCCTTTACTGTAGGCTTTATGATAATATCAGGGATAATTCCTATCCGCTGGGTTTCTCTTCCGTCAGGATAATAGGCTCCGAGTCCTGTAAAGCAGGTGTCCAGATCTGCAATTTTAAACCGGATGATATCACCATTGGCTCCTGAAGTATTACTCCCGATTATTTTCGCTTTAGGATGCTGTTTAAACATCATTGTTGTGGTTTCTGCCTGGCTTTGCGTATTCTCATCTACCAGAACCACTACATTTCCTTTATAGTAATCCGGGTTCTTCCTGCCGATACTGTTTTTAGCGCTATAAAATTTACTCAAATAATCCGTCTCCGGGAAATTAAATTGATAATAAATTGATTTTTCCGGAAGAATCATCCTGCTTAAAGGGAAAATGGTCAGTTTAGGATAATTTCTGAGATCAAAAATAATGGATGTCGCAAATTTTAAATCCTTATACATGTCATCCAGATCACCTTTCTCAATAATGCCCATATTGACGTACCCAGTCTTTTTTTCTGCATCCAGAAACCTCCACTTTTGTGGAACAACTTGTTTTTCTAAGATAATATCCTTGAGAAGATATGTTTTAGCGGTTATACTCAGGTTCTGTCCGTCGCGCTCTATTTTTAACAGGATAGAATCATTATTATTGAAAAGAAAAAGATTTTTCACCTTGGTGATCTTTCCCCAGGAATTGGAAGCGGGAACATATTTTCCAAAGCTGTTCACCATCTGAGGGATCGTTCTGCCATTGATGTCGTAGATGACATCGCCGATCTTTAAAGAACTTTCTTCATTAAATTTATTTTTAATAATCTTAGTTACGACCAGCTTTCCCTCTGCATGGCTATATTCCACAGGAACCTTTCTTCGTCCGTATTGATTGGTACTGATGAGCGGGGAATATAAAAAGGCATGGGAGTCATCCACTTTTGTTACCAATTCTGCCAATGTCAGGTGATAACTTTTATCATGATCTGCATTGAGGAATTTGGGGATCATTTCCTTTAACACGTCATTCCAGTTCTGATTCGTCTGATATTTATATGGGAAAAAATATTCTACCAGATTCCAATATCTGAAAAGTTCCAGAAGATTGATCTGCTTTGATGTAAATTTAGAACCGTATGAGTTTTCATTCCTGAAATAAACCTTTTTTCCACCACTTCCAAAGTAGTGATTACTTCCAGAATTTCTGTTGTTTTGAATAAAGAGAAGCTGGCGGCTTACTTTTTCATTAAATACATGTTTATCACTGATCCAGTTCAGATCAAAGTTTCTCAGGAAATACACTTTCGCTTGATCTTCCTTTACGCATTTTTTGCATTCCTCAACATTCCCAAGACTGCCGATCCACTTAGAATACAATTCATTCAGTTGAGCTTTGTCATGAATTTGATCAAGTTCATCAATTTTCTGGATAAGTTGCTTGTCCCAGTCAAAATCCCCTTTTGCCACATGCGGATGGTAATATTTCAAAAATCCCCAGACTTTACAAAGTGATTCGAGTTTCTGAGTTTCAGATAAAGCTTGTGCAGAAAAGTTGATACTTAAAAAGGATATGATGAAAATGAATAAGCTTTTCATGAAGGGCGATTAGTTTATTAAAGCGATCAAAGGTAAATGTAAAACCAATATCACGCAAAGCTAAAGTATGTAAGCTTCGTAAAAATATCGAAAAAGCATCATAAAGGACATTTTATATTTTTAAACAGAAATGTCCTCATGGATTTTAATCTCAATTCTAATGAGAGCTGCTGATAAAAGCTACGTTTTTTTCACCAATGGATGATTGGTCTCATTTCTCACCACTTCAAAATGCGGCAGATCATCAAATAATTTTGATAAAGTGGAATATCCATACGTTCTCGAGTCAAAACTGGGATCAATCTTTCTGATATTGGTGCCGAGTGTTGAAATAAAAGCGATGTCATTTTCGTTAGCAGAAATTTCAAATGCCTTTGAAATCGTTTCTTCGTCTTTCCTCGATAAGAAGCTTTGAAACTCCTGAATTTTAGGATTGGCGTCCTGTTTTTTTACCGTATCCTTGGTTTTGTTTTCTTTGATCTTCTGGTTTTCGGCCTTTGGTTCCTTTTTGATTTTAGGGGTGATGTTTTCAGTATAAGTAAATATATCGCAGGATTTCACAAAAGCTTCAGGCGTTTTTTTCTCTCCGATACCCATGACGAAAAGTCCTTCCTCACGAATCCTTTTGGCCAGGCCGGTATAGTCGCTGTCGCTGGACACGATGCAGAAACCTTCAACACTTTTTCCGTGCAAAATATCCATGGCATCAATAATCATGGCTCCATCCGTTGAATTTTTTCCGCTGGTATATGAAAATTTTTGAATGGGGTTAATGGAATAGAGATTAACAAGATCTTTCCAAGAGTTCATACTTTGATAAGTCCAGTCTCCATAAATTCTCCTGATCGTAGCTTTACCATATTTTGAAACCTCTTCAATGGTTTCTTTTAACAGTTTGGCTTGAGCATTATCACCGTCAATAAGAATAGCGATATTAAATTTTTTGTCACTCATAGTTTTGCATGTTGGATGAAAAGTAATTATTCGTGCCGATTAATTTATGGCAGGACTAATTTCTAAAAATTAATATACCTAAATTTAATGAAAAGACCGGACTTATTCCGAATTTTTTTTTGATTTCCAGCTAATTTTAAGAGGATTATGAATGAAAATTAAATAAGCCTAAAATTTAAAATCCCTAACTTTGTTTGCTAATATCTACCTTTCAATGCAGAACAAGCTAAAAATCATCAACGACCCTGTTCATGGTTTCATCAGAATCCCACACGAAATTTTATTTGATGTTATTGAACATCCCTATTTTCAAAGACTTCGAAGAATAGGCCAGACCGGACTTCTGAATCTCATCTTTCCGGGTGCCACACATACCAGATTTCATCACGCACTGGGAGCGATGCATCTGATGTTTACTGCATTAGAAACACTGCGACAGAAAGGAGTGAAGATCACTGAAGAAGAGGAGAAGGGCGCTATGCTTGCAATCCTGATGCATGATATCGGGCACGGACCATTTTCACACGCATTGGAAAATATGCTGATGGATGACTGGCACCATGAAAAGCTTTCGCTTTTGTTGATGAACAAATTAAATGAAGAGTTTGGCGGACAACTTTCAGTAGCCATCGAAATGTTTCAGGGTAAATACCACAGGAAATTTTTCAATCAGCTTATTTCGTCTCAACTGGATGTCGACAGGCTTGATTACCTAAACAGAGACAGCTTTTTTACCGGAGTTTCCGAGGGAAATATTAATACCCAGAGGATTATTTCCATGATGAATGTTTGCGGGGAAGGCGAACTTGTAATTGATGCCAAAGGAGTTTACTCTATTGAAAACTTCCTGACAGCCAGAATGTTTATGTATTGGCAGGTATACTATCATAAAACCTCTGCATTGGCGGAGTTTCTTTTGGTTAAAATTCTGGAAAGAGCTAAATACCTGGTTTCCCAGGGGATGGATTTGCCTGCAGGGGAGAACCTGAAGTATTTCCTGCACAGAGCAAAAAGTTCAGCTACCGATGAGGATATTTATCGGTTTAACCAGCTTGATGATAATGATATAATTCATGCGATGAAATCCTGGCAGACTTCTGATGACTTTATCCTTTCTTATTGGTGTCAATGTGTGATCCAGAGAAATCTTCCGAAAACTATTATTTCAACGCGTCCTTTTGATCGGGAATTTGTTGAAGAAAAAATAAAAAACACCAACGAATTTTTCGGAATTGATAATGGAAAGGAGCTTGTACACGAGATTAAAAGGAAATTGTTGCCTTATGATACCGAAAAGCAACCTATTTACCTTCTTCAGAAGGATGGTAAAAAGATCAGGCTGGAAGAGTCCCAGGACCAGTTGTTGTCGGGCCTTATGGTGCATAAGACGGCAAGGTATATTCTTACCTTTCCAAGAGATATTTCCCAGATAATTTCTTAAATAGTATTAAAATTCACGTTCCGAAAACCAAAAAATGTTTGCGAATTATAGAATTTCTTATCTTTGCAGAATATGGAATTTACAGCTTCGCAAATTGCAAGTTTTATTGACGGACAAATAATAGGCGACGAAAGTACGGTTATTACAGGGGTTTCACCAATTGAGAATGGTGAATCAGGGCATCTTTCTTTTATAGCACAAGATCGATTTTCCCACTTTTTAGACACCTCTAAATGCTCCGTTATTATTGTTTCGGAAAAACTTATTGATAAAGATAATTACAATCCTACCTTAATTGTTGTAAAGGATGCATACCTTTCATTTCAGGTCTTAATGAATCTGTATCAGGAAATGCAGGGAAGAAAAGAGGGAATCGAAACAGGTTCTTCTATTCATGACACAGCATTGATCGGAGAAAAGGCTTATATTGGTGCATTTACATATGTTTCCGAGAAAGCTAAGATCGGAGAAGGTTCGCAGATCTATCCGCATGTGTATATCGGTAAAGGAGTGAAAATCGGCAAAAACTGTAAAATAGACAGTGGTGCAAGGATTTATGACTACTGCATTATCGGGGACAACTGTGTAATCCATTCCAATACTGTAGTGGGTGGCGACGGATTCGGTTTTCAGCCTACCGCAGAAGGATTCAAAAAGATTCCTCAGTTAGGAAACGTGATCATTGAGGACGATGTAGAAATCGGCTCGAACTGTAGCATCGACAGAGCAACAATCGGTTCTACCATCATTGGAAAAGGAACGAAGATCGATAATCTGATCCAGATTGCCCACAATGTGAAAATAGGGCAGAACAACGTAATTGCAGCTCAGGCTGGAATTGCAGGATCTACCACGATTGGAGACTGGAACCAGATCGGTGGTCAGGTAGGCGTAGTAGGGCATATCAGAATTGGTAACCAGGTTAAAATTCAGGCTCAGAGTGGTGTGAATTCCAGCGTTAATGATAGAGAAACGCTGTATGGATCTCCGGCGATAAGCTATAATGACTATCTTAGAAACTATGTGCATTTCAGAAATTTCACTGAAATTGTACGAAGAATAAATAATCTTGAGGATACCTCAAAAGATAATACTAATGAGTGATATGCAAAAAACACTCCAGGAAGAAGTAACGCTTTCTGGAATTGGCCTTCATACTGGTAAAGAAGTAAAACTTACCATTAAACCTGCTAAAGAAAATACAGGTTTTGTGTTCGTAAGAACAGATCTAGAGGGACATCCTCAGGTAGAAGCTGATGTTAATTATGTAGTAGCAACAGAAAGAGGAACAACATTAGAAAAGCTGGGCGTAAAGATTACTACCTGTGAGCACCTTTTGGCTGCTTTGGTGGGATGTGATGTAGACAACGCTATTCTTGAAATGGATGCTTCGGAACCCCCAATTTTAGATGGATCTTCAAAGTTTTTTGTTGAAGCTATTGAAAGTGTAGGTATCGCAGAGCAGAATATAGCCAGAGAGTATTTGGTGATCAAAGAAGTGCTGAGCTATTCAGATCCTGCATCAGGATCAGAAATTACCATTATTCCTTCAGATACTTACGAAGTGACTACCATGGTAGATTTTGGAACCAAAGTTTTGGGAACCCAAAATGCCACCCTTAAAAATATTTCAGAATTTAAAGACGAAATATCTTCTGCAAGAACATTCAGCTTTTTACACGAGTTGGAAATGTTGTTGGATCACGGCTTGATCAGAGGTGGAGATATCTCTAATGCCATTGTATATGTTGACAAGGATCTTACTCCTGAAACAACAGAAAAATTGAAGAAAGCCTTCGGAAAAGATAATGTTTCTATCAGACCGAACGGTATTTTAGACAATCTTACATTAAACTATCCTAACGAAGCTGCAAGACATAAATTACTTGATGTAATTGGTGATCTGGCTTTGGCTGGTGTAAAAATAAAAGGTAAAGTCATTGCAAACAAGCCCGGGCATTATGTGAATACCCAGTTTGCGAAAAAACTGAACCGTCAGTGGAAACTTCAGAAAAAGAAAAACGTGCCAGATTTTGACCTTACCAAAGAACCTGTTTTTGATATCAACGGGATCATGCGTCTTATGCCTCATAGACCTCCGTTCTTATTAATTGATAAAATTCTTGAACTTTCAGATTCTCATGTAGTAGGTTTGAAAAATGTGACCATGAATGAGCCTTTCTTCGTAGGACATTTCCCTAAAGAGCCTGTTATGCCCGGAGTACTTCAGGTAGAAGCTTTGGCACAGACAGGAGGTATTCTTGTGTTGGCAAGTGTTCCAGATCCGGAAAATTATTCTACTTATTTTATCAAAATTGATAAAGTGAAATTCAAGAAAAAAGTAGTTCCTGGAGATACTATTATTTTCAAAATTGAATTGATAGAGCCCATCAGAAGAGGTATCGTACATATGCAGGGTTATGGATATGTAGGAGGTACCGTGGTTGTAGAAGCAGAGTTAATGGCTCAAGTTGCAAAAAATAAAGTTGATTAAATGATTCATCAATTAGCCGCCGTAGATAAACGCGCAAAAATCAGCAAAAATGTTATTGTAGAACCTTTTACTACAATTGCAGGGGACGTGGAAATAGGAGAAGGAACCTGGATCGGACCAAATGTCACCATCATGGATGGGGCAAGAATAGGAAAGGATTGTAAAATTTTTCCGGGAACTGTAATTTCTGCCATCCCTCAGGATCTGAAATTTGACGGTGAAGACACACAGACCATTATTGGTGATAATACGACTCTAAGAGAATGTGTCACTGTCAACAGAGGAACCAAAGCGCTAGGATTTACCAGAGTCGGCAGCAACTGCCTTATTATGGCAACTTCTCACATCGCACATGACTGTATCATTGGAGATAATGTGATCATTGCTAACGGATGTGGTATTGCAGGCCACGTAGAGATAGGGGATTTTACTGTAATGGGAGGATTGTCTGCTGTACAACAGTTTGGCAAAATCGGAAAACATACCATGATTTCCGGAGGATCTCTGATCAGAAAAGATATTCCACCTTATGTAAAAGTAGCAAGAGACCCGATTTCTTATGCAGGGATCAATTCAGTAGGATTAAGAAGAAGAGGATATTCTAATGAGAAAATCTTTGAAATTCAGAAAATATACAGAGCGATCTTCCAAATGAAGATGAACGTTTCCCAAGCTTTGGCATTTATTGAAAAAGAAATGCTTCCAACGGCTGAAAGAGACGAAATCCTTCAGTTTATCCAAAACTCTCCAAGAGGGATTGTAAAAGGATACGGAACAAGTAAGGAAAGCAATTAAGAGCAAAAAGAAAAAAGGCGAATGCGTATATTTGCCGAAATTAAAAACTAAAATAAAAAGATAACATAAATTAATGGCAACAAGTAACGATATAAGAAAAGGACTTTGCATCGAATTTAGCAATGATATTTTCAAAGTAGTTGAATTTATGCACGTAAAGCCAGGAAAAGGACCTGCTTTCGTAAGAACAAAACTAAAGTCAGTAACCAACGGAAAAGTACTTGATAATACTTTCTCTGCAGGACATAAAATTGATGAGGTAAAAGTAATCACTAGAAAGTTCCAGTATCTTTACGATGATGAGAATGGTTTCCACTTCATGAATAATGATGATTTCTCTCAATTATATTTAGATAAAGAAATGATCGAAAACGCTCAGTTTATGAAAGCTGGTGAAGAAGTAACGATCATTCTGAAAGAAGTTGACGAAACTCCGCTTTCTGCCGAACTTCCTCAGTCTGTGTATCTGGAAGTAATCGAAGCTGATCCGGGTATCAAAGGAAATACAGCGACGAATGCTCTTAAAAACGCCATCGTTGAAACAGGAGCAAGAGTAAATGTTCCTTTGTTCATTGAGCCGGGAGACAAGATCAAAGTAAATACTGAAGACGGTAGCTACTTAGAAAGAGTAAAATAATAATTAAAATTTACATAAATTCGGTTTGCATTAGCAGTCCGAATTTTGTTTTTATAAGAAAAATCAATTGTTATGAGATTCCATTCTCCGCAAAAGCTCAAAACTATTGCCGATCTAATAGGTTCGGAATTTGTTGGTCCTGAAAACTTTGAAGTATTGGGAACCAATGAAATTCATAGGGTAAAACCAGGTGACATTGTTTTTGTCAACCATCCGAAATACTACGATAAAGCGCTGAATTCTGCTGCTACCATTATTTTGATCGATAAAAAGGTAGGTTGTCCGGAAGGAAAAGCCCTTTTGGTTTCTGATGATCCTTTCAGAGACTTCAATAAGATCAATACTCACTTTACAAGAATATATAACTTCACAGAAGAACTTCACGATGCTGAGATAGGAGAGGGAACAAGGATCCACTCTTCAGCAGTCATTGGAAACAATGTAAAGATTGGGAAGAACAGCCTTATTTTTCCTCATGTTGTGATCGGCGACAGAACTGAAATCGGGGATAATGTGATCATTCAGTCCGGAACGGTATTGGGAGGTGACGCTTTCTATTACAGAAAACTGAACGGGAATTTTGACCGTCTGATCTCTGTAGGAAATGTCATTATTGAAAACAATGTAGAGATCGGAAATAACTGTACGATCGACAGAGGCGTTACAGACTCCACGGTAATCGGGGAAGGTTCGGTTTTGGATAATCAGATTCAGATCGGACATGATACGGTTATCGGAAAAAAATGTTTAATCGCCTCTCAGGTAGGAATTGCCGGCTGCTGCATCATTGGAGATGAAGTAACACTTTGGGGGCAGGTAGGTGTCGCTTCCGGGAACACAATTGAAAGCGGATCTGTGATTCTTGGTAAAACAGGAGTAAACAGAGATCTTAAAAAAGGAACCTATATCGGGATGTTTGCAGAAGATTTTAAAGGCTATCTGAAAAAAGAAGTAAAGCTGAGAAATCTCAAATAAACTATTCTCTTGGTTTTGTCTAAAATCAAAGAAAAATAAGTAAATTTGTGAGCATTAATAAAATATTTAAATAAATTAAAACATCAATAAAATGTCAATTTTAGTAAACAAAGATTCTAAAGTAATTGTACAAGGATTTACAGGGAACGAAGGTACTTTCCACGCTGGTCAGATGATTGAATACGGAACCAACGTAGTAGGAGGGGTAACTCCAGGAAAAGGAGGAACTGAGCACTTAGGAAAGCCTGTATTTAATACAGTAGCTGACGCTGTTGAAAAAGCTGGAGCAAACGTAAGTATCATTTTCGTACCACCTGCATTTGCTGCTGACGCCATCATGGAAGCTGCTGAAGCTGGGATCAAAGTGATCGTATGTATTACTGAAGGTATTCCTGTAGCGGATATGGTGAAAGTAAAATCTTACATCGCTGACAGAGACTGTAGATTAATCGGTCCAAACTGTCCGGGAATCATTACTTCTGAAGAAGCTAAAATTGGTATTATGCCAGGATTCGTTTTCAAAAAAGGTAAAGTAGGTATCGTTTCAAAATCAGGTACTCTTACTTACGAAGCTGCTGACCAGGTTGTAAAAGCGGGTTACGGTGTTTCTACAGCAATCGGTATTGGTGGTGACCCAATCATTGGAACCACTACAAGAGAAGCGTTGGAATTATTTATCAACGACCCTGAAACGGAAGCGGTAGTAATGATCGGTGAAATCGGTGGTGGATTGGAAGCTGAAGCTGCAAGATGGTATAAAGCTAGCGGATCTACTAAGCCGGTTGTAGGCTTTATTGCTGGGCAAACTGCTCCTAAAGGAAGAACTATGGGACACGCAGGTGCTATCGTAGGGGGTGATGAAGATACAGCTCAGGCAAAAATGGAGATCATGAGAGAAAACGGAATCAACGTTGTAGATTCTCCAGCTGATATCGGTGTTACTGTTGCAAAAGTTCTAGGATAATCACTATACAAAAACAAAACATATGAAAAAACTTTTATTAACCTCAGCATTGGCCTTTTCAACTTTGTCGTTTGCCCAAATCGACTTTGCGAATACAAGATTCGGTGTCACAGCAGGAGGTAACTATTCCAGAGTAAGAAATGCCCATAACCCGTCTGGTCCGAGATACGCGTTTCAGGGTGGAGCTTTAGCTCTTATCCCGGTAGGAAAAGCAAACCAGTTCTTTATACAGCCAGAAGTTGTGTATTACGGTGCAGGAGAAACCGGAAAAGATAAAGAGGCTAAAGGAAAAGATGGTTATGATGCAGTATATGGTAACAATTATCTGAGCGTACCTGTTTATTTTAAAGGATATTTTTCTGAAGCAGAATCAGAATTCTTTGGAATGATAGGACCAAGATTTAACTTTTTGATGAGTCAGAATGTTAAAAACGCACCGGTAGGCAGACCTTACTATGATCCGGATGTTACTGACCCTCTATATCCTTCAGTAAGCGGAAAAGCGGCAAGCTTTAACTTTGCTTTAGGATTAGGAGTAGGCTATAGCTACAAGAGACAGCTGGAAGTAGCTCTTAAATATGACCTTGGTCTTTCAGATACTTATCCTGATCTTGCCAAAGAAAAAGGAGGTACTACTAAAGGCAAGTCTGAGCAGGTAATGAGCTTAAGCTTAAGCTATATCTTCAAATAGAATACTCGTTATTCAATTATAAAAAAATCCCGGAAAATTCAATTTCCGGGATTTTTGTTTTTAATACTATTATGAAGTTGGAAGAGAGAAGTTATTGAGGAGTTAGAAAACAACCGGAATCACTTCCGGTAAACTTCCGTCCTATTTCTTCAGACTTCCATCTATGAGTTTATTATCCTCTGATCCACTTCCAGATCTCTTTTAAAGTAGCTTTATTGCCATACATTAAAATACCTACACGGTAGATCTTTCCGGCTAAGAATATCATGAAAATGGTGGTTGCCAGCAATAAGACAATCGACAGAGCGATTTGCCACGCAGGAACACCAAAAGGTATTCTCGCAATCATCGCAACCGGTGATGTAAATGGAATAATAGACAGCCAGAAGCCCAAAGGACCGTCAGGATTGTTCATTAATGAGAAACTTCCATACATCCCTAAAGTAAGCGGTAAAATCGCAAATAAAGTGAACTGTTGAGTTTCAGTTTCATTATCTACTGCAGAACCGATGGCTGCATAAATGGAACTGTAGAAAATATATCCCAAAAGGAAAAATACTATGAATACAAAGATGATCAGCGGGAAATTAAGCTCTAGTAAACTGTGTGAGATCTGCGTTGCGATCTGTGCTATGTCAAGCTTGCCGGCGAGCTCTTCATTACCTCCGGGAATATTCTTCTGAAGAGATAAAAAACCGGTATTTAAAACCAATGCTCCAACAACGGACATTGAGATCCAGATCAGAAACTGGGTCAACGCTACCAGAGTTACCCCTAATATTTTACCCATCATCAGTTCAAAAGGTTTAACAGAAGAAATAATGATCTCTACTACACGGTTATTTTTCTCCTCAAGAACACTTCTCATCACCCTTACTCCGTAAATGATGATGAACATAAAAGTTACATACATTAAAAGGATACTCAAGCCGCTTTTTACCCCAAAAGCAAGATCGGAATCTTCCTTATTGTTATTAGAAACGTTAATGGTCTTTAAAGTAAAGCTCTTATCAAGGCTGTTCAGTTGTGATTCCTTGATTCCAAGCTGTTTGATCTTTTCTTTTTTGATGACATCCGTGATATCTGAAACAATCTTCTGCTTCGTATCAAAGCCCATCTTGGCATTCACAATTAGTCTTGTGCTGTTTTCCAGCCCGTTGTAATCATGATCTTTAAGCTCAGGAAGGATCAGAATACCATCCAGAGACTCATTATCTTTCAGGTTATTGATCTTGGCTTTCTCGTCAGCGGCAGAAACAAACACATAATTCAGTTTGTCATTAGATTTCAGCTGATCTTTAAAAAGTCCGCTTTTATCAACCACTTCAATGATGCTGTGCGATTCATTAGCTTTAAACATCAGCCCGATCACGGCTCCAAATCCTATCAGCAAAAGAGGAGCGAGCAGCGTTAATATAATGAAGGATTTTTTCTTAACCTGCGTAAGAAATTCCCTTTTCGTAATTAAAAAAATATTGTTCATAAAATTAAGAATGATTACTTACGGCATTAATAAACACTTCATTCATGCTGGGGATTCTCTCATCGAATGATCTTACTTTTCCCACATTCACAAGATCCAGAAGGATGTCGTTTTGCCCGCTTTCATTTTTTAAATCGAAAGAAATAAGGTTGTTTTCATTAGAGAAATTAAAAATATCATAGCTACTTTTGAAACTGTCAAACTTAGCTTCATCCACCTCAGAAAGAGTCACTCCGAAAATATTTTTCTTGAATTTTTCTCTTACGTCAAAAACCTTTCCGTCAATGATTTTTTTTGAATTGTTGATCAGGGCCACATAGTCACACATTTCCTCCACACTTTCCATTCTGTGTGTAGAAAGAATGATAGTGGTTCCGTTATTTTTAAGATCGATGATCTGATCTTTAATTAAGTTGGCATTCACCGGGTCAAACCCTGAGAAAGGCTCATCTAGAATCAGAAGGTGCGGACGGTGAAGTACAGTGACCACAAACTGGATCTTCTGTGCCATCCCTTTCGAAAGCTCCGAAAGTTTCTTTTTCCACCATTGGTCGATGTTCAGTTTTTCAAACCATTTTTTGGCTTCCTGTAAAGCATCATTTTTAGTCATTCCTTTCAGCTCACCGAAATAAAGGATCTGATCTCCCACGGTCATGTTTTTGTACAGACCTCTTTCTTCGGGCATATAACCGATATCTCTGATGTGACTTGGATTGAGCTTGTTTCCATTGATGAATACATCTCCGGAATCGGCCTGGGTAATTTGGTTGATGATACGGATAAAAGAAGTTTTTCCGGCTCCGTTCGGGCCTAAAAGACCATAAATACTGCCTTGAGGTACATGGATGCTGAAATCATCCAATGCTACTTTATTCCCGGCACTATAGGTCTTTCTGATATGTTCAGCTTTAAGCATTAAATTGTTTTTACAATGAGTATAAAAAAGTCCTTAAAGTTACGGAAATATTAAGGCAGAACTTACCTAAAAGAAAAAATCCTGATGATTATCAGGATTAAATTTTTATTGTTTTACAATTTGAGTCACCTTTTGGGTATTATCGCTTAAAATATAGCGAATCAGATATTTCCCGGGTTTTAATTTTTCAATATTAATCTCTCCGGAATTCATGTTGACAGCGTAATTAGCTACTTGTGTTCCTAAAATTGAATAAAAGGTTACACTTTTAATCTTTAAAGCAGAATCTTTTGCTTTGATCAAAAGAAAATCCTTTGCAGGATTTGGGTAAGCTACCAATACACCGTCATCAGACTTCTGTGTGATGGAACCCGGCTCTCTCAGCTGTGCTTGCATATTGTTGGAAAACCCAACGAAAGCGCCTGTAAATAGAAATAAAAGTAAAAGTTTTTTCATCAAATTATAATTTCTCAAATGTATTAAAACAAAAATAAACAATTCTACAATTCTATACAATAGTTTTTTATATAAGTTGTAGTAAATTTGTACAAACTTATTCAAAAAGTATTCCAAAATGATACATTCAAGAAATAGAAGGCTTAGAGTTAATGAATCTATCAGAAGTTTAGTAAGAGAAAATATCCTTACAACTGATGATTTTGTAATGCCGATCTTCGTAATGGAGGGCGAAAACCAGCAGGAAGCGATCCCGTCTATGCCGGGTATCTTCAGGAGGAGTATAGATTTGACGGTGAAGGAATGTAAAGAATTGTTTTCTTTGGGTATAAAATCTGTCAACCTGTACATGAAAGTGTCAGAACATTTGAAAGACAATACCGGAAAAGAAGCTTGGAACAAAGATGGATTAATGCAACAGACCATCAAAGCGATCAAAGATGCAGTGCCAGGAATGATTGTGATGCCGGATGTAGCTTTAGATCCTTATTCAATTTACGGTCACGACGGAATCATTGAAAACGGAAAAATAATGAATGATGCGACCAATGATGCTTTAGCAAGAATGTCTGTATCTCACGCCGAAGCAGGAGCTGACATTGTGGCACCAAGCGACATGATGGATGGAAGAGTAATGGCGATTCGTGAAGCATTGGAAGAAAGCGGATTTACCGATGTGGGAATTTTGAGCTATTCAGCAAAATATGCAAGTTCTTTTTACGGACCGTTCAGAAGTGCTCTCGACAGTGCACCGAAAGATAATATGGATATTCCTAAAGATAAAAAGACTTATCAGATGGATTTCCATAATTCCCGCGAAGCTTTAAACGAAGTATTCAAAGATATTGACGAAGGTGCTGATATCATTATGATCAAACCGGGATTACCTTATCTGGATATCGTTTCCAAAGTACGTGAAGCAATTGATCTTCCGATAGCAGTTTACAATGTAAGCGGAGAATATGCTATGGTAAAAGCAGCAGCTCAGAATGGCTGGCTGGATAATGATAAAACGATCATCGAAAGCCTTACCTGCTTCAAGAGAGCTGGAGCAGATCTTATCTTTACTTATTTTGCGAAAGAAGCAGCAATGATTTTAAATAAATAATGATTAAGTCACCATCATACAGAAACACCTCAGTTGAAACTGAGGTGTTTTTATTTTTAGAAAAAATATGTTTTTGTAATAGAGTAACGACAATTGATTACATGATATTGAAATCTTTTCCTTTCGTGAATTTTGCAGCAAAAGGAGCTTGATTTCCAGAGTATTTTAAAACAAAATGTTTCTTTGTATCCGTATCTACTTTAGCATCCACTTCCACATCGGTAGTTTGAAAACTGACATCCAGTCCTACACCTGATTCTTTTTCAAGAAAGATTTCTACACTTTCTGCATAAAACAGGGAAGTACTCAGATAATTGAACTTGATATTCTTTCGGTACGTTTTGGATTTGTCCTGCGTAAACTGAGAGTAGTTTTTCAGAATTTCAATTCCCGGAGAATCAATGTTGGTCACCCGCGATTTTGTCACTCCGTTTACCCGTACAGAAAAGCTTTTAGCATTTTTGATATTGCCGTTCACTCCAATATTAAATAAAGAAGGAAGCGACAGGCCATATTCAACCATGCTGTCTTTTGTGAATTCAAAATCAGGGATCAAAGCCGGATGTTTGGGCGTGTTGATCAGTTGTTCCTTTACAGTATTCAGGACATCCCCGGAAAATAGAAATCCGATGAGGTTGTTTTCTGTAGTTCTCCAGTTTCTGCCGTTCCACTCAAAGATTTCGCATAGCAATGTGTCCGCAGACGAATGGGGAAGAAGATCCATATCCTGCCATTTGAAAACTTCCTTGGCGTAGGGCCTTCTGTCCACAATATTGAGACCCAGGTCCAGCGCAAGCAGATCTGTCAGGTCTTGATTATTTTCCATAGTAACTTAATTCTTGATTTGATGGAATAAAATTATGGAAATAAAATAATAAATGGTTTACAGCCATCCTTTTTTCCCATACACGTAGGTATCATCAAACTGCTTATCACTCATAAACAGGTATAAAATCCCCTCAATAAAAGGAATAATAGAAGCTGCACCGAAAGTGACAATATTAAGGATAAGCTGAATCACCCCTTCCTTGGTATAGCCCAGATAAAACTTGTTTAAGGCCAGCCAGCCCACAAGGATTCCCAATATCGCAGCGGGAATTTTCTTTTCAGAACGGTAAGAACTATTGTTTTGCTGATTCTGATTGTTTTCTGTTTTGGTATAACCGTAATTTTCCATTGCTAATTTCTTTGTGATGAGTAAAATAATTTTCTGATAGGTCGAATGAAATTCTCAGGAGTTACAAAATACCCGTTTAAATATTCTTCTTTTTCGGTGGACAGATGCTGATTGTTGAAAGTGTTTTTTATGAATGAACAGAAAAATAAAGCCTTTCACTCAAAAAACAACGGATACAATTTATAATCTAAAATTTGAATTCAAAAAAACTTTATCTTTGCTCCTATGATTTTACGAGGAGAAAACTTAATCAAAGAATACGGTCCTAAAAAAGTAGTAAAAGGTGTTTCTGTACAGGTTCAGCAGGGAGAAATTGTTGGTTTGCTTGGTCCAAATGGAGCAGGGAAGACCACTTCATTTTATATGATCGTAGGACTGGTTAAGCCTACTTCAGGAAAAATCTTTCTCGATAAACAGGAAATCACCACCGATGCGATGTACCGTCGTGCCCAAAAGGGAATCGGTTATCTGGCACAGGAAGCCTCGATTTTCAGGAAGCTGTCGGTAGAAGAAAATATCATGGGTGTTTTACAGCTTACCAAGCTTTCAAGACGTGAGCAGCAGATCAAATGTGATGAGCTGATTGAAGAATTCTCATTGCAGCATGTGCGTAAAAACCGTGGTGACCTTCTTTCCGGTGGGGAAAGACGTAGAACCGAAATTGCCCGCTGTCTGGCCACAAGCCCCAACTTTATCCTTCTCGATGAACCTTTCGCAGGGGTAGACCCGATTGCGGTAGAAGATATCCAGAAGATTGTAAGAAGTTTGGTAGACAAAAATATCGGGATCCTGATCACCGACCACAACGTTCAGCAGACCCTGGCCATTACCAATAAAACATACATTATGTTTGAAGGGAATATCCTGAAAGAAGGACTTCCGGAAGATCTTGCCAACGATCCACAGGTAAGAGAGGCGTATCTTGGAGAAAACTTTGTGTATCAGAGCATTTTGGACAAACCGAAAAGGAAGAAATATATTTATAACATCTGGGCCGGTAATTTTGATTCAAAATCACAGCTGCAGGGATTTGTAGATGAAAATTTCGGGCAGTTTGATGATTTAAGACTGATGTACGGTTTTGAGGATGCCAGTTTTGCTTCGCTTGCCAATTCTGAAATTGAACATATTTTCAGTGAAGTGGTAGATAAGAATGCTAATAATTCCTTTGTTTTTCAAAGAAAAGAACTCACATCACAGTACACTCTGGAACAGGCAGAAGCTGAATCCAAAGCCGCAAGCCAACCGGAACTGCATTATCTTACGACGTATTTTTACGAAGGATAAGACTATTTGTTAAAAAAAGCAGATCATTTGCTGAAAAATAGAATTAAACGTACCTTTTCTCTCAGAAATGGTACGTTTTTTAGTTAAATAATTTCTATGGCAAAACCTTTTAACAGAACAGTCACATTATTTGGAATCTATAAACAGCTCGTTCCATTTATCAGGCCTTACCGTCCCATGATCTATTGGACGCTGTTTCTTACTTTTTTAGGAGCCCTTGCTGCACAGGTCAATCCTATTGTTTTAAAATACACGGTAGATGAGGTGACCAATCTTACCCATCTTCCGCATCCAATGTCGGAGGGTATTCATATTCTGGTGGTTATTTCGATTATTTTACTCGGAAAAGAACTGCTCAATATTTTTATCAACTTCGGACAGAAGTTTTATGGTGAAAAAATAAGAATTAATGTAAGTTCTGTTTTGGCACAATCTGCCATCGACAAGATCCTTTCCTATAGAGTGGCCTATTTCAATGATGAGAATCATGAGTCCGGAAAGCTACAGATCCGGATAGACCGTGGTATTGAAAGTTTAACGAAGCTGGTACAAAACTTTTTTATAGATATTCTGCCTCTTTTTTCCAATGCTATTATAGCTTTGATCATTATGTACATGCAGAATGTATATGTGGGAATGGTTTCTACAATCATTGTCCCGATCTATTTTTATATCAGTTCTCTTCAGGCAAAAAAATTGGGAGGAGTACGCCGCCAGCTCAGAAATCAGAGAGAAAAAAAAACTTCAGGACTGCTGAACCTGATCAATTCGATTATGGTGATCAAGAGCTTTGTCCGGGAAAAATTTGAAGGAAAAAAACAGTACGACCTGCAGATGGAGCTTATGGAAAGCCAGATGTTCACAAGAAAAACCAACTTTATCTATGACGGTTTGAAAACGTTTATCGAGCAGTTCGGAGTGGTTTTAATTATTCTTTTGACAGTTTATCTAGTACTGGACCAGCAAATGACCATTGGTGCTATTATGCTTCATATCATGCTGTTCAACAATATTTCTGCTCCTATCCGCCAGCTGCATAGGATCTACGATGATATGAACGATGCCATGATTTATGCTGAAGGCTATTTTGAGATCCTGAATGCAGATGACGAAAAAGAACAGAATGGAACTTATGTAGAAAAACAGATCAAGGGTAATTTTGAACTGAAAAATGTAAACTTTAGTTATCCGAACGGGACACATGCACTGCATGATGTTTCCATGAAAATCGAGAACGGGAAAACCACGGCATTGGTAGGGTTGAGCGGTGCTGGAAAATCTACAGTAATCAATCTCCTTTGTAAATTCTATCTTCCAAATTCCGGGGAAATCCTGCTGGATGGAGTTAATTTAAATGATTTTGAAAATAGTTTTCTAAGAAACGATCTTGGTTTGGTGCTTCAGAAAAACCATATTTTCCAGGGAAGCATTGAGGACAACATCCGTTATGGCGATATGAATGCGAGTTTCGAGGAAATTCAGGAGGCTTCGAGAAAAGCGTACCTCCATGAGCAGATCATGGATCTTCCGGATGGGTATCAGCATGACGCTACCCAGCTTTCCGGTGGACAGCAGCAGAGAATTGCCATAGCAAGATTATTCCTGAAAAACCCACCCATCATTTTTCTGGATGAACCAACAGCCAGTCTGGATGCTATTGCTACAGAACAAATCAAAAACTCCCTCGATGCTATCAAAGAAGGTCGTACTGTCGTTATTATCTCCCATTCACTGTCACAAATTCTGGATTCAGATACCATTTATGTAATGAAAAAAGGAAGGGTAGTGGAAAGCGGAACCCATGACGAATTGGTTCAGATGAACGGAACATACCGTGAAATTTTTGATGCCTCTGCCAGAAGTTTAAATCTGGATAAGCTGGTGAATTCTTTTAAAGACAATTGATCTGAGCCGTACTGCATTCAGATTTTTGATGATTAAATTTTTTATTTCTCACACCTCTCGCAGATTCCGCGGATCTTCACATAGTATGGATTTTCGTTATTTGTAGGAGAATATATGTAGTAAGCTTCAAATGTTTTCTCATATAAGATTAAACGCAAAGGCTAAAATAAACCTTTGCGTTTGAAAAATTTTCAGCAGTCAGTTTATTGTGCAGTTTCAGGGACCTTATACGTGCCTACCTCTGCGCCAAAAGCAATATTGATCCGGTTATAACTGTTTATAGCAATCACAGCCATGGTAAGATCTACCATTTCACTTTCGGAAAAATGTTTGCTGGCTTCGGAATAAATTTCGTCCGAGATTTCCCTGCCATGTAAAGACGTTAAGCTTTCCGCCCAAAGCAATCCGGCTTTTTCTCTGTCTGTATAAAAAGAGCATTCTCTCCATGCGCTTACCAGAAATATTCGTTGCTCGGTTTCGCCTTTGGCTCTTAATTCCTTGGAGTGCATATCCAGGCAGAAAGCACACCCGTTCATCTGTGAAACACGGAAATACAAAAGTTCTAAAAATGAACTGTCAAGTGATGAATGCTGTACCTGAGATCCCATATGATGAAGGGCGTTGACAGCTTTGTTTCCCATTGCAAATGCATTGATTCTTTGTGACATAATAATTTGATTTTTTTGATTAATTATGAGACAAATGTAGATCGCAATTTCCCGGAATTTTTTCACATTTGATAAAAAACTATTTTTGTGCTCTGATTCTGCTTAAAGAAACCTGGGTGATCCCAATATAATCTGCCATATCTCCAAGACTGATTCGCTGGACAAGATCAGGTCTCTGCTTCAGGAAATTATTGTACCGCTTTTTGCCATCATCTTCAAGCATTTCGCTTATCCTTCCCATCATATTGACCGGAGCTTTTGAATACAGCTTACTGAAAAGTGTTTCTGCCGTATGGTATTTTTTGCATAAACCTTCGATATGATCTTTATGTACGCGGAAAACTTCACAGGGTTCAAGGGCAACAATCATATATTTTGAGGGACGACCTGTCAAAAAACCGCTCAATTCCGTGAAAAAAGAATTTTCTGCAAAGAAAGTCATGATGAAATCTTTGTCACCATTATCGAAAAACAGCTTTACCAAGCCTTTCTCAAGAAAATAAAAATATCTGCACGTTTCGTCTCCTTTTAAAAGAAAATCTCCTTTTCTGTAAGTTTTTAATTCCAAACCTGAGACCAGATCTTCCATGACAGATGGTTCCGGTTTTATAATATTTTCAATAGTCTGAATAAAACGGGTAGAATTCATATTTTAAAAATATTGATTGTAAAAAAATTAAATATAATAAAAAGCAATCCAATTTATATTCTCCGGACCAAAAAAGATTGATAGATTTGCTATAGCAATATGAACGATCACTATCTTAAAAAACTGGACAGAGTAACGGCAATTCTCACCCAATTACAATCAAAATCAACGGTAAGGGCACAGGACCTGGCTGCCAAATTTGATGTCAGCATCCGGACGATCTATCGGGACGTGAAAACCCTTGAAAACGCTGGAATTCCTATTATTGGAGAAGCCGGGAACGGGTATTCTCTGATGGACGGCTACAAACTTCCGCCCATTATGTTTACGAAGGAAGAAGTACTGAGCTTCATAACTGCGGAAAAACTGATGCAGAAATTTTCCCATCAAAGTCTCGGAAATCATTACCAGACAGCAATGGAAAAAGTGAGGTCAGTGCTTCGGAATTCAGATAAAAACCTGATTCAGAATATTGAAAAGCAGATTGATGTTTTTAACTATCATACCCAGCCTGGTGGAGAGCTCAAAAATGTAATCCCCATCATTCTGGAAAGCATTGCAGACAAAACGCAGCTCATCATTGAATATAAGACAGTTCATTCCGAAGTAACGAACAGAACGGTGGAAGCAGTAGGTGTTTTCTTTGAATTCAATTACTGGTATATCATGGCTTTCTGTACACTAAGAAAAGATTTCAGACAGTTTAGGGTCGACAGGATTTTGCAGATCTTTAAAACTCAGATCCCTTTTTCTCAGGAATATGGGCAAATCAATGATTACAGGAGGTATTCAAACGGAGAGAAAACAAGGGTCAGACTTTTGGTAGATAAAAAAATAATAGGACACATCGTGAATTCCAAAAGATATTACGGATTTATTGAAGAAACTGAAACCGAAGATGGAATTGAAATGACCTTTGATACCGAATGGATCAATGAAGGTTTTCCGCGCTGGCTGATCACTTTTGCAGATTATGCAACCGTTTTAGAGCCGGAATCTTTAAAAACGAAACTCAGAAATTTGGCATCGGATATTTCAAAAAAAATGGAATAGAAAATATAAACTCCGGCTTCACGAATGTGAAGCCGGAGTTTTGGAAATTTATATAATTTGAATAAAGAAACTTTTACTTCAACTAAAAGGCAAAAATCAAAAACAACAAAAATCTGGGGTGTCTATATTTAATGGATGGATAATTGGTATGATTGGTTTTGCGATTCTGCAGTTTCAGCTTTCTGTCTGAATTGAATCATCATTTTCAGTTTAAGTAAAGGCATTAATGATCCTAAAATCTCTCCCAAAAAAAAGGGGGTTCAATTCCCAAAGCTCTCAAATAGGTATATCCCTGGCCTCTGTGGTGAATTTCATTATCTACAAAATAAAGAATGTTCTGATACACCGGAAATTCGTACTGTCCGAATAAATTGAAAGTTTCCTGGAAACGTTCTTCAGTGATCTGGCTGAAATAATGGTTGATCACTTCTGTTTCCTCATCCCATTTTGTTAAGAGGTCTTCTTTGGTTTTCGGGTTGAATCCTTCTTCATTGTAAGCTTCCATATTTTTGTTAACGATTCCTTTTAAAGCAGGTCCTCCAATGCTGATCAGTTCTAATGCCAGTTTCGCGAAAGGCCTCATTCCACCTACAGAAAATTCGAATAGTTCTTTTTCAGGGAAAGCCTCGATCACTCTTCTTGTCAGGTTTCTGTGTCCTTGCCAGTGTTCTAATAATTGGTCGGAAGTCATAAACTGTTTTGTGGCTGTGGCTGTAGTTGTCATAATTGTATTGTTTTAGTTTGTTATTGTTGATACAAAGATAAGATGGGGTTATGACAACAGCTTGTCAGTAGGATTTTTGGTGCTGAAAAAATATTTTTTTTCTTTGCTAAAATATAAACGTATATTTCTCCGTTTAGATGTAAATTGCATGAATAAATAAATGCCACGCTATTAAAATCTCGAAATGAAGAAGTATATTTTGCCTGTTATTCCTCTTTTTTTATTCATCTCATGTAATAAAATTGAAGAGAAAATAGACGAGACTGTTCAGAAAACCACCGAAACTGTGCAACAGAAAGCGCAACAGGCGGTAGAAGAGACTGTCAAGAAGACCGTCAGCGAATCCCTTAATTCTTTAACCAATTCCCAGGACGTAAAATTTAATCAGGTGTTTCCTGATGGAGGAAAACCTGTCGTTTCAGAAGAAACTGGAAAGAAATTTAAATTTCCAAACGGTTCCGAAGGATATATCTTTAAATACAAATCAGACATCGCTGTATTGCTTCCTTTCCTGGAAAAGCAAACTACTTCTGACGAGAACAAATCAGATAAAACAGCCCGTAAAATAGACGGACAAAGCATCATAGACAAAATAAGTTTTGTCTCAAAATTTCTTCCTGAAAATACTTTTGATACCAGTTTTCTGGAAGATATTAAGAGTGATAAAAATATAGAATATTACAAACTGAAAAGGTTTCCCAACAACAGTACAATAATCTATAACCCTAAAAACCAGACCATCATACAATACGTAGAGGTAAATAAATAATTTGTGAGTGACCGGATTTATCCGGTCATTTTTTTTATTCATAACAAATTCAATAGGAACGGGCTTTAGCCCAATGTCATTAAGATATGGATTTAATACGTTGATTATCAGTTATTTTAATTGTTTTTTTGGTTTGTTTTTTGTATATTTAACAGTGAATCAAGCAGTTAAATCGAGAAGAAAAAAAGTAAATG
>NZ_JABBGI010000014.1 GCF_012927325.1 Chryseobacterium antibioticum
GGTACGATCTCAGTTTCTATTATATCTTTGTCTAGTACTTGGTACATCATTGGCTTGCTTTCTTTTTTTATGTTTCGCAACACAAAAATAAGCAAGCCTTTTTTATAGGAAAAGTTTAAATGACTTCATTATAAAGTCTGTCAAAATGATAATATTGGTTAAATTAAGTGGAATTCTGCTTTAAAAATCGCAAATTTGCATAAGCAGTTTTTTATGAAATCTATCCAGAAAAATGAAGAATTGCCGGATAGAAAATATTGTCATATTTTAGTCAGCAATCAAGTAAATAATTAATGATTTTTGTAACGGGTGCGACCGGAATTCTGGGAAGGGTGATCGTTTTGGAACTTCTTAAAAAAGGGAAAAATGTACGTGCTTCCAAAAGACCGGGCAGCAATTTAAACGATGTAAGGCATTCTTACAGTGTCTATACAGAAAATTCTGATGATCTTTTTAATAAGATCGAATGGATAGACCTGGATTTTGATGATCTGGACACTCTGCAGAATTCATTAAAAGGGGTAGATGAGGTCTATCACTGTGCCGCAAAAGTAAGTTTCCATCCTCATGATGAAAAAGAAATGTACCATACCAACGTAAAGGGTACCGAAAACCTGCTGTTTGCATGCGAAGGTTCGCAGGTTGAAAAATTTCTGCACGTCAGTACGATTGCCATTCTGGATCTTTTTAATGAAAAGGGAGAATTAGACGAAAGTTCTGAATTTAATCCCAAAGAAGAACATTCTGCCTATGCCATTTCTAAGCATCTTGCTGAGATGGAAGTCTGGAGGGCTTCTGCCGAAGGCTTGAATACCGTAATCGTCAACCCGGGAATGATTATAGGAAGCGGAAACTGGGGTCAGAGCAGTGGAGATATTTTCCCGACTTTTGAAAAAAATGGCTTTACATTTTCCGGTGGAACAAGTTATGTGGATGTAAGAGATGCGGCTAAAATTTCCATTGAACTCATGGAAAAGAATGTTTTCGGAGAACGTTTTATTCTGATATCGGAAAACAAAAAGTATGCAGCCCTTGGGCAGCAGATCAGATCGAAGCTTGGTTTGAAAGAAGCAAAAATCCTTACAAAATCTCAGTTAAATTTAGGAAGACTGGCCAATATCCTTTTCGGCTGGCTGATTCCGAAACTGAGAATCATTACCAAGTCCAATATTGAATCCATATCATCACTCAACACCATCTCCAACCAAAAAATAAAAAAAGAGCTTGATTATCAATTTATTCCCGTAAAGGAAAGTATTGATTTTCATCTTAACAATTATATTAACGACAAAAAGCTGAATTCATGAATCTTGCCGCAGCAATTATCCTAAAAAATGTAGAAAAGCATCCGTTAAAATCAGCGATAGGCTTTAAAAAGAAAGATGAGGCCTGGAAAGAACTGAGCTGGAAAAAACTGGGCGATATCGTTTTTAGAACGGCTAATGCACTGAAAGATGCAGGAATTCAGGAAAATGATAAAGTAGCCATTTATTCAGATAACTCTTCTGAATGGATGATTTTTGATCTGGCTTCCATGGCCATTGGCGCAATCAGCGTTCCTATTTATTCTACAAATAATGCAGAACAGGCAGAATATATCTTCAATGATTCATCTGCAAAAGCTGTGCTTGTGGGAAGCCAGGAGCAATATGACGCATGTCTGGAATTTGTAAAGAAAGAAGGTAATCCCTTAGAAACGATCATTGTTTCCAAAAAATCAATCTGGATCAAGAAAGAATTCAACAGTTTTTATCTCGAAGATTTTATTGCAAAGTCTTCACCAAAGCTGGAGATCATCAACAAAGAAAATGATGATACCGCTACGCTGATTTATACATCAGGAACTACCGGAACTCCGAAAGGCGTTATGCTTACCCATGGGAATTTTATCAAAGCATTTGATTCCCACTTTGAATTTTTTAAATTTAAAAACTTTGAGGAAGAACTTTCACTGGCATTCCTGCCTTTGACTCACGTTTTCGAAAGAAGCTGGAGCCTGCTTTGCCTTTATGGTGGTGCCAGAGTTTATTTCCTGGAAGATCCGAAGAATATTGCTAAAGCGCTGGAAGAAGTAAAACCCACCATGATGTGTGCGGTACCTAGATTTTTCCAGAAAGTATATGCCGGTGTTTTAGAAAAAGCAGAAGAAGGTTCATCAACAAAGAAAAAGATCTTTGATTGGGCACTGGCAACAGGGTGGCAGACTGCAGAACTGAGAAGAAACGAAAAACCAATTCCTTTTGGGTTAAAACTGAAGGAATCTGTTGCAGATATGCTGGTTTTTAGCAAAATTAAAGAAAAAATGGGTGGAAGACTGTGGTTCTTACCTTGCGGAGGAGCATCATTGTCACCGGAAGTCACCAGGTTCTTCGATTCAGTAGGCATTCATGTTACCGTAGGATATGGTCTTACAGAAACTACGGCTACACTGACCCTCTTCCCGTTGACTCATTTTGAACATGGTACCAGTGGAAAGCCTTTACCGGGTGTAGAAATCCGTATCGGTGAAAGCGATGAGATTCAGGCCAAAGGAAATGGTATTATGAAAGGATATTACAACAAGCCTGAAGACACCCAGAAAGTTTTCACGGAAGACGGATGGTTCAAAACCGGAGATGCCGGAAAATTTGACGACAAAGGAAATCTGATCATTACAGACAGGATTAAAGATCTGATGAAGACTTCCAATGGGAAATATGTAGCACCACAGCAGATCGAGAACCTTCTTACCAATAATAATTTTATCCAGCAGATTATGCTGGTGGCCGAAGGCAGGCAGTTTGTATCGGCTCTTATTGTCCCTAATTTTGAATTTTTACAGGATTTTATCAAGAAAAACAATATTCCTTTCACCAATTGGGAAGAAGCGGTAAAAGATGATAAAATCATTACTTTATATAAAGATAAAATTAAAGAATTACAGGAACATCTGGCAGATTATGAGAAAGTGAAGAAGTTCACGCTGATGCCTGCTGAATTTGATATCAATACCGGCGAGATTACACCAACATTGAAGGTTAAAAGAAATGTGGTTCTTAAAAAATATACAGATATTATAGAAAAAATGTATTAAAATAAAACAATCTAAACCACAAAAGAGACAAACGGTTTTTTCAAATAAAAATCAAGATTTTTGAAAACTTAAGTGGTCTTGAATAGACAGTTTTAT
Source organism: Chryseobacterium antibioticum (assembly GCF_012927325.1). Classification (GTDB taxonomy): domain Bacteria; phylum Bacteroidota; class Bacteroidia; order Flavobacteriales; family Weeksellaceae; genus Chryseobacterium; species Chryseobacterium antibioticum. The sequence continues at coordinate 3,170 of NZ_JABBGI010000014.1, forward strand.
TTAACTTTATCAATAACTTAAGTGTTAAGATTCTTTTGTGCCTTTGTGGTTAAATAAAAGCGTTTTACCATTTTAAATCAGACTATGACAACACAAGAATTCCTAGGAAAACAAAATTTCACCATCCATACCCAGACCGTTTCAGAAAGCTGTCCGTCTAATATTGCCCTGATCAAATACTGGGGTAAATATGAAAACCAGATCCCTGCCAATCCGAGTATAAGCTATACTTTGAATCATTGCAAAACCAATACTTCTATGGAGTTTTTAGCTGATGAATCTTTCTCTGTGCAGACCTTTCTGGCAGGAAATGAAGAAGTGAAATTTGCAGAAAAAATAGAAAAATATTTTAAAAATATCGAGCAGTATCTTCCATGGGTACTGAAAGGAAAATATATCATCAGAACAGAAAATACCTTTCCGCACAGTTCCGGGATTGCAAGTTCAGCTTCCGGATTCGGAGCCATAGCCAAATGTCTGATGAAACTGGACGAAGCTTTTTCAGGAAAGGGTTCTGAAGAAGAATCTTTAAGAAAAGCCTCATTTTTAGCCCGACTAGGAAGTGGCAGCGCTTGCAGAAGTTTGTACAACGGATTGGTTGTTTGGGGAAATTCGGAAGAAGTAGAAGGAAGTTCAGACTTATTTGCTGTAAAATATCCTGATGCCGAGATTCATGATATATTCAAAAATTTCAATGACTGGGTTTTATTGATCCATGAAGGTCAAAAAAGTGTCTCTTCAACCGTAGGACACGGCTTAATGAACACCAATCCTTACGCTGAAAGAAGATTCCAGGAAGCAAGAGAAAACTTTGTTCCGATGAAGGAAATTCTCAAAAGTGGCGATATGGAGCGTTTTATTAAATTAGTTGAACATGAAGCTCTCACCCTTCATGCCATGATGATGATGAGCGATCCTGCCTTTATTCTGATGAAAACAGGAACCATGGAGGTCATCAACAAGATTTGGGATTTCAGGAAAGAAACAGGACTTCCGTTGTTTTTCACGCTGGATGCCGGAGCAAATGTTCATCTTTTATTCCCTAATGACCCTTCAGAAGAAAAAATCAAAATCTTTATCGAAACAGAATTACTGCAACATACCCAGAAGAATGGAGTAGTGAAGGATGTGATGCAGTTTTAAAATAAAAATACGATAGTTTTTCACTATCAATAAATAGCTGCGTCATCTGCGAAATCAGTGGGAAAAAATCTCTCACAGATATCACGGATGACGCAGATTCTTTTTATTCCGATAGAGCTGTTGCTATTGTTACAAATTTAAATTGATGGGAGTGTTCAGGAAATCATTGAAAGGTTTCATCAGCTTGAAAATTTTTGTCATACTTTTTACGGCATTTTTATCCAGAACTTCCTCGTCTTTCAGATGATAAACCACAATGAAGCTTTTAAGTTTCAAATAGTCTCCCATTGGGTCTTCCTTTTCAAATCCCTAGGGAATTTTTTTAAGTTTATCGTCCTGATCCAATTCCGGAAAATGTTTTTTAAATTCCTTTTGGTTGATGATCTTGAGAAAATCGTTTCCATATAAAGAAATTTCCTTTCGTACTTCTTTCAAAACGGAAGATTCCGGCATGTAAACTCCTCCGGCGAGAAAAGATTTCCCGGGCTCGATGTGAAGATAATAACCGCCTTTCTGACTTCCTTTGCCCATTCCTAAAGAAGCTCCGAAATTGGTTTTGTAAGGTATTTTATCTTTTGAAAATCTCGTATCACGGTAAATTCTGAACAAAGATTTTTTACCGTCAATTTTCCCTAATTCTTCATCAAATTCTGCCATCTCTTTGATCAGTTCGTCAAGAAATGCGATGACATTTTCCTGTGATTCTGTGTAAAGTTTTTTGTTTTCAGTAAACCACTCGCGGTTGTTATTCTGGGGTCAGATCTTTTAAAAATGTCAGGGTTTCTGGCTTAATGGTACTCATGCTTTTGGAAATTTAATGTAAAATGGTGTTTTAATTGAAACAAGTTAAAAAATAAACTTATGTTGGCCAAAAATAAGTCATGAGGTATCTTTTTTATGCTTAATGAAGTGGAAAATTTCAACAGATAAAAATTGTAAAATGAAGCGTACAAATTGGATCTGATAAGGTGTGAATTTTAAAATTAAATTTTGGAAAAGAGGCTGAAAAAAAAAGGAAATCCAGTAAAAAAAAGTTGGTATTGTACGGTTTGGAAAAAATAATTGTAAATTTGTAAGAGCTTCAAATAAGTCGTAAATTGAACATTGTTAAGAAATCGGTAAATCTTGAAATGTAACCATGGATACTGGAAATGTTCTCATGATAATAAATGGGATTATTAAAATTAAATTTACATTTCATGATGTTATTTTTGAAAATTCATAAATAATACAGAAAAAATCAATCTAATTTAATAAAAAAAAACAATGGTTAGCATGTTTTTAATGTAAGACCTGTTTTTTTGGATTTAATTTTTTAAAAATTAAAAATATATTAGAGGATTGTGAATTAAAGTTTACATATTTAGAACTTTATTCAAAAACAAATCAAATATTTGTTGTATCTTTGCAAAAATTTTAAAATATTTAATGAATTTATTTACGGAGTCCAATTTAAGTCCTGATATACTTAAGGCAGTTGGCGAACTGGGTTACGAAAGCCCGACAGAAATCCAAAAACAGACTATCCCTTTCATTCTTTCAGATATTCGCGATTTGATCGCACTTGCGCAGACAGGGACAGGCAAAACAGCAGCGTTTTCGCTTCCGATTTTGGATATGATTGACGAAACGAGTCGCAAAATCCAATTTTTGGTGCTTTGTCCGACACGGGAACTATGTCTTCAGATTTCTAAAGACATAAAAAATTACTCCAAGTACATGAAAGACATCAAAACCACAGCGGTTTACGGTGGAAGCAGTATTATGGATCAGATTCGTTCTTTAAAGGACAAGCCGCAAATTATTGTAGGTACTCCAGGAAGAGTAATCGACCTTATCAACAGAAAAGCACTTGATTTTTCTGCTATTCATTGGTTAGTTTTAGACGAAGCTGATGAAATGCTTTCAATGGGTTTCAAAGATGAGTTGGAAACGATTCTAAGAGAAACACCGGATACAAAGCAGACGTTCTTATTCTCGGCAACGATGAATAAAGAAGTGGAGAGAATTTCTAAAAACTATCTTACCAATCCGCACCGTATTTCTGTGGGTTCTATTAACGAGGTTAAAAAGAACATCAAGCATGAATACTACGTAGTAGGATACCGTCAGAAAAAAGAAGCTCTTAAGAGATTGATTGATGCCAACCCGAACCAGTATTCTATTTTGTTCTGTAGAACAAGAATGGAAACTCAGGAGGTTGCAGATTTCCTGATGCAGAACGGCTATGCTGCTGATGCACTTCACGGAGATCTTTCTCAGGCACAGAGAGATACAGTAATGAAGAAATTCAGACTGAAAAACATCGATATTTTGGTGGCAACAGATGTTGCGGCCAGAGGATTGGATGTAGATTCATTGACTCATGTTATTCACTACTCTTTACCGGATGATCCTGAAGTTTTTGTACACAGAAGCGGAAGAACAGGTAGAGCAGGAAAAGATGGTATTTCAATCTCTTTGATCAAGCCTGAAGAAAGCAGAAAATTAAAGCAAATAAAATCTACAACGAAAATCGATATCGTTGAAAAATTTATCCCAACAGGAGAGGATGTTATCAAGGCTCAGGTTGGAGGCGTTTTCGAAAAATTATTTACGGAGCACCTGGATGTATTTGAATTTAATGATAACCTAATCCCGGATCTAAGCGCGTTTACAAAAGAAGAATTGGTACACAAATTATTGCAGTTCCAATTGAAAGATCTTGCGACGTACTACAAGGATAAACATGATCTTGCTGACCAAAAATTCAGCACTAGAGATGATGATTCTAGAAGAGATAGAGATAGTAGAGGAAGAGACCGTGATAGAGGAAGAGATCGTGATCGTGGAGACCGTGACGTAAGAGGAAGCAGAGATGGTGGAAGAGAACGTGGCGGAAAACCTAGAAGAAAGAATGAAAACATGGTAAGATTCTTCTTCAACTTAGGAAAAAAAGATCAGTTGAAAAAACTTGATGTTTTAGATATTATTAATAAAGCGACTTCACCAGCTGGAGGAAGCAAAAAAAGAGCAGAAATAGGTGATATTGAAATTTTAGAGAAATTCTCTTTCTTCGAAATTGAAAAATCATTTAAAGGAGAGCTTTTGAATAATATTGCATCAATGAAATTCAAAGGAAAAGATATGAGAGCCGAAGAGGCAAATTAACACTCATTCTAAACTATATAAACCGGCTTTACAGCCGGTTTTTTTGTTTGATAATCAGGCGTTAATGGTATGTTAACAAAACTTAATGTTATATAGTTTCAGGGCAAATCCTTTTTTAGGAAATTTGCACTCAAATTATAAATACATAAAAATGGGAATTGGTAATATTTTCCACGCTTTTCAACCGAAGGATAAAATTTTCTTTGTACTTTTTGAAAAAGTAACTGAAAACTTAGTTGCAATGTCTGAAGACTTTAACAACGGGATTAAAGATTTCGATCTTAATGACGATACGATGTTAAAAAGAATGAGTGACTACGAACACAAAAATGATGAACTTACCCATGAGATCTTCATTGAGCTGGGAAAAAACTTCATTACACCTTTCGATCGTGAAGATATTCACACACTGGCAACAGGCCTTGATGATATCGCCGATTACATCTACGCTTCCACAAAATACATCTTCCTGTATAAATCTCCTGAAATGAAGGCTTATTCGGATTTCTCACTTCTGATCCACAAAGCATGTCTTGAGATCCAGAACGCGATGAAAAACCTTAAAGGTTTCAAGAATATGGACCAGGTAAAAGAAGCTTGTATCAAAGTGAACTCTATTGAAAACATTGCAGATGATCTGCTTTCCAATTCAATGGTAGATTTATTTGAAACCAATGATGCAATTAACATTATCAAAGTTTCATCTGTACTTAATTATCTTGAAATAGTAACCGATAAGGCAGAAGATGTTGCCAATACTATTGAGAACATCATGATTAAATACGCCTAAACAAAATAACAAAAATGGAATTTCCGATTTTACTAATAGTTATTATTGCACTGGCTTTAATTTTCGATTATATCAATGGTTTTCATGATGCCGCGAATTCAATTGCGACCATCGTTTCTACAAAAGTTTTAACTCCATTCCAGGCTGTACTTTGGGCAGCTCTATGGAATTTTGCCGCTTTCTTTATTGCCGCTTACATTATTGGAGAATTTAAAATTGGGAATACGATAGCCAAAACGGTTAATGAAAACTTTATTACATTAGAAGTAATCTTTTCAGGTCTTATCGCTGCGATAGCCTGGAACCTTTTAACATGGTGGTTTGGGATTCCTTCATCATCATCACACACTTTGATCGGTGGATTTCTGGGAGCAGCCTTAATGCATGCTTTTATGATGGATTATCATGAAGTTGTGGCTACTCAACCTAATTTAGGAGCATGGGAAACTTTTAAAACAGCTTGCTATCAGGTTACCCAGCAAGGTGTTGTTAAATTTGATAAAGTAATTCCTATTTTCCTGTTCATTTTTATGGCTCCGATTATTGGGATGATTATTTCAATCATTATCACTTTAATTATTGTTCATCTTTATAAAAAATCGAATCCGTACAAAGCAGACAAGTCATTTAAGAGATTACAGTTGGTATCTTCGGCTTTGTTCAGTTTAGGACATGGTTTGAATGATGCACAGAAAGTAATGGGTATTATTGGAGCAGCGATGATCTATTATCACGTCAATATGCTTCAGGATCCTGATTATCTTAATATTCCATCTGCGGGGCGTTTCGATTATTTTGCACAACATTATATTTGGGTTCCTTTGGTTTCTTTCATTGCGATTGCATTGGGTACGATGAGTGGTGGTTGGAAGATCATCAAAACAATGGGAACTAAAATTACAAAAGTAACTTCACTGGAAGGGGTAAGTGCTGAAACAGCAGGAGCAATTACTTTATTCCTTACAGACCATTTTGGTATTCCAGTATCTACAACACACACGATCACAGGTTCTATCATCGGGGTAGGATTAACGAAAAGAATTTCTGCCGTGAGATGGGGAATTACCGTAAGCCTTCTTTGGGCTTGGGTATTAACGATTCCTATTTCAGCAATTGTTGCAGGGATCACTTATCTGATAGTAACATTTCTGACTTAAGATAGAAGTTGAAATTATAATATAAACTTTGTCCTCCGGGGCAAAGTTTTTTGTTTTATAAAGCCCCGAAAAATTGTATTTTTGTTCAAATTATAAGATTTTATGGAATTTTTAGACAGATACCAGCAGATCGTAGCTGAAGCGATCACGAAGTACACTTTTAAAGATAAGCCTGCGGAACTCTATGATCCGATGAACTACATCATTTCCCACGGCGGTAAGCGTCTTCGTCCTATTATGGTACTGATGGCGTGTGACCTGTTCGGCGGAGATCTCAGACAGGCTATTAAACCCGCACTGGCGATCGAGTTTTTCCATAATTTTACACTGATCCATGATGATATTATGGATGAGGCTCCTCTGAGAAGAAATAAACCCACCATTCATACCCTTCACGGGATCAACGTGGGAATCCTTTCCGGAGACGGACTGATGCTGAAAGCCTATAAATTTTTTGAAGACCTTGAGCCTGAAATTTTCAAGGCTTGTATCAGAATATTTACCCATACAGGACTTCTTCTATGTGAAGGGCAGCAGTACGATATCAATTTCGAAACTCAGGAGGATGTAACTTATGATGATTACATTAGAATGATTACTTATAAAACCGGAGTTTTGAGTGCCTCTTCTTTTGAAATAGGAGCGCTTATTGCAAGAGCCAATTTTAAAGATGCCAAAGCTATTTTCAACTTTGGTAAGCACATTGGGATCGCTTTCCAGATTATGGATGATTATCTGGATGTATTCGGAGATCAGGCTCAGTTTGGGAAAAAACATGCCGGAGATATTTATGAAAATAAGAAAACGATCCTTTATCTTTTAGCCAGAGAACATGCTACAGAGGAAGAAAGAAAAGAGTTAGATCACTGGTATGGTAAAAAGACCGATAATATCGATAAAGTATACGGTGTTGAAAAGATCTTCAGAAGAACAAAAGTAGACGAGAAAGCATTGCGTCTGATTGAAACGCACAATGAGATCGGGCAGAGCTATCTGGCGAAAATCAATATTCCTGAAGATAAGAAAAAGCCTTTTGCAGAACTGGCGAATTATCTGTTGAGAAGAGAGAGCTAATAAGATGGCAGGTAAGAGGTTGCAGGTTGTAGGTTTCAAAGACTAACGACTATCTGCCACCTGTTATCTGCCACCTGCCACCTGCTACCTATTATCTGCTATCTAAATAATGAAATTCAGAACTGAAGTTGACATTCCAAAGTCGGAGAAAAAGATAGATGTTGAAGATAAAATATTTTCAATAGGGTCTTGTTTTGCTTCAGAAATGACAGACTTGCTGGGACAGGGGCAGCTTCAGACGGTTAATAATCCTTTTGGGACCATTTTTAATCCTTTTTCGATCAGTAATGCGGTCAAAAGGCTTCATGATTCAGAGTTTTATGATGAGGAAGAACTGATCACTTTTAACGAAGAATTCATTTCCCTGGATCACCACAGCAGCTTTGATACACGGTACATTCATCAGACTCTGGATAAGATCAATGCAGGAATAGAAGAAGGAAACCGCTTTCTGCAGGATGCCGGTTGGGTGATTATTACCTACGGGACTTCATTTATTTATGAATTTATCCCAAAGAAAAAACTGGCTGCCAACTGTCACAAGATTCCACAGAAATTTTTTGAAAAAAGACTGCTTTCCCATCAGGAACTTACAGATTCCATCTACAATACGGTGTTAAACCTGAAAGATATCTGCCGGGATGATGTACAGATTCTGTTTACAGTGTCTCCCGTACGTCATACAAAAGATGGAATGATTGAAAACCAACTGAGTAAATCTAAACTGATCACTGCCGTTCATGAAGCTGTTTCGCAGCTGGAAAATTGCCATTATCTTCCTGTTTATGAAATATTGATGGATGATCTGCGTGACTATCGTTTTTATAAGGAAGATATGATTCATCCTACTTCACAGGCCGTCAATTATATTTTTGATAAGTTCGGAGAAGCTTATTTTTCGGATGAGACTAAAAGTTTTATCAAAGAAAATTTTAAGATCAATAAAGCACTGGAACACAGAACCGAAGATGAAAAGGATCCGAAATATATAGAGTTTAGAGAAAAGCTGAACGAAAAAATTGAACTTCAGAGGGAAAAAGTAAGGCATAAAATTTTTTCAAATGATTGATTTTACGAACCTCAATTATCTGAAAACCGGAAATAAAAAGCAGAAAAGAGCTTACGAAGTTCTTGAAAAATATAAGGTTTTTGAGAAATTAAAAGTCTATTCGCCTGTTTTGGCGGGAACAATTCCTATAGAGATCGATATTGAAAACAGTGATCTGGACATTATCTGTGAGATAGATCTTCAGTTTGAAGAGGGGTTTTTGGATGATATTAGGTCTAGCCGGTTAATTCCGACAGACGCAGAGGTGAAGGTTGAAAATATAATGATCAATGGAGAGAAAAGTATGGTTCTGAATTTCATGCTGGAAGAAATTCAGGTCGAAATTTTCGGACAAAATAAGCCATCTCTTGAGCAGAATGCTTACCGTCACATGCTTGCTGAATACAGAATATTACAGGAACAAGGAGAAGAATTTAAACATAAAATAATAGAACTGAAGAAACAGGGAATCAAAACTGAGCCTGCTTTTGGCCTGTTGATGGAGTTAGAAAACCCTTATGAAGATCTATTGAAATTTTAAGAAAATGATTGATACACATACCCATTTATACGCAGAAGAATTTGATGAAGACAGAAAAGAGGCCATTCAGAGGGCTGTAGATAAAGGAATCACGAAGTTTTACCTTCCCGCTATTGATTCGGAATCGCATGGAAAAATGCTTCAACTGGAAACAGAATATCCTGGACAGATCATCTCTATGATGGGACTTCATCCATGCTACGTAAAACCTGAATCCTGGGAAAAAGAACTGGAAATCGTTAAAAATTACCTTGATCAGAGACGTTTTCCTGCGATAGGGGAGATTGGAATCGATCTTTACTGGGATAAAACAACATTGGATATTCAGGTTAAAGCTTTTGAACAGCAAATCGACTGGGCAATAGAAAAGGATCTTCCTATCGTTATTCATACCAGAGAAAGCTTTGATGAAACATTTGAAGTGCTCGAAAGAAAAAGACACCCGAAACTTCGCGGTATTTTCCATTGCTTTTCAGGAGATCTGGAGCAAGCCAAACATGCAATAGATCTTAATTTTATATTAGGAATAGGAGGGGTTGTAACATTTAAAAATGGGAAGATCGATCAGTTTCTGAATGAAATTCCTTTGGATAAAATTGTTCTGGAAACAGATTCCCCATATCTTGCTCCGGTTCCGCACAGGGGAAAAAGAAATGAAAGCTCATATCTTGATCTTGTAGCGGGAAAACTAGTGAATATCTATGGGAAAGACTTTTCGGAAATTGACCGACTAACTACGGAAAATGCTGAAAAAATCTTTGGGAACTAATTATTTAAGATGAATAAGATTTTAACCTATACAAAAGACGGCAAGGCAAACAGTTTAATGATGTTTGCCGTTTATTTTGTGATTAATCTTCTATTTCTGACCAAGTATGGCATCCGGCAATCTGTCGTTCCGCTCAATATTTTAATTATTGCATTTGCAGCGGTACATTTTTCGATGTTTTTTCTGAGAAAGAATCAACTGTTGGAAAAAAAGCTAAATGTGAAATTAGTTTATCTGCTGACGGGGCTTTTTACTGTTGTTTATATTGCATTATGCCATATCTTAAAAGATCCGTATAAGATGAACATAGACCGGTGGCAGACGCTCAATTTTTCTCTAGAGCACTGGACCCACGGGAAATATATTTATGATACACCGAACTTTATGGGGAACTTATCCTCATACCTTCCGGGGCAGCTGTTGCTGGCTCTTCCATCTTATCTTTTAGGAAACGTAGGTTATCTTCAAGTGATGGCTTTTTTGCTGTTTTCCTATACCATTCTGCTTGAATTTAAAAGCAATCTGATCAGGTTCACAGCGATACTGATGCTGGGGATATCCCTGTCTTATATTTATGAAGCGGTTTGTAAGAGTGATTTTATCGCCTCTTTTATTTTTGTAGCTGCATTTATCCTTTTCTGGCACAATAAGTTTAAAGATAATTATTTTCAAAAACCGGTGTTGCTGGGTATTAGTCTGGGCGTTTTATGTCTCACCCGAAGTGTAGCTATTATTCCTTTAATTATTTTTTTAATGAAACCCTTTCTGGCTACGGATATTAGCCGCAAAATAAAAACAGCATTGGCCTTTTTGCTTACCATAACTGTATTACTGCTTACGGTGTTTTTGCCTGCTAAAAGTTTTGATTTTATTATACAATACAATCCGCTGACTTTGCAGGGACAGAGCAATAAATTTGTCATGTTTCTTTTTCTGGTATCAGCTGTAATTTTATCATTTAATGTTAAAAAAATAAGTGACGTATTTTATTTTTCAACCTCCATTGTTTTTCTGATTATGCTAAGTTTTGTTCTTGAGAAGTATCTTGTTCTTGGATTTGGCTTTCAGCATAATCTTTTTTCTACAACTTATTTGGCGAGTTGTCTGCCGTTCAGTATAATTGCTTACTGCTTTTCCGTTCGAAGAGAACTAGAAAAGATTAGTATAAAAATAAGATTAGATAATTATACATAGTAGATGAGATGAGAATATCTAAAGAAATGAAATTTTATAACTTTATAGAATTTCTTGGGATTATTTAAGTGTTACTTATCCTTTTGGTAATTTCTGCTTTGCCTGATAAGGATAAAAAAACACCATGCATAGAAGGGAAATTCAATCTTTCATTGGTTGCTGTTATGATCCTTTTCTTCATTGTTTTTTTCCTTCACATCCAATATGACAGTTCGGGAAACTCAAAAGATTTCTGGCTGCAATATACAAAGGGTAGAGTATAGGACCTGCTTTAAACTTCAATAGAATCAGGTAAGGACATATTATAAGGTGAGAATCTTTTACATGAAAATCTTTACAGGAAAGTAATTGAATACCACATAAAAAAAAGCCCTTTCAATCGAAAGGGCTTTACTATTATTTTTTTCTCGTGAAATTCTTATTCTTAGGTTTCGTAAACCCGGTAGGAGCACTGCCAGCTGGCTTATTGTTGTTGCTCTGAGGTTTTGGAGATCTTGGAGGTCTCCTGTCTCCACCTCCGGAAGAAGGCTTGTTATTCGAGTCTCTTTTCTGCGCTATAAGATTATCAGTATGGAACGGATGCTCTTTTATCACAGGAATTTTTTTCCCGATCAGTTTCTCCGTATTTCTTAAGTTTAAAAGATCCAGGCTGTCTACAAAAGAGATGGAAGATCCTTCGGCTCCGGCTCTTCCCGTTCTTCCGATTCTGTGAACATACGTTTCAGAAACGTCGGAAAGCTCAAAATTGATCACATATTTCAGCTCATCGATATCAATACCTCTTGCAGCGATGTCTGTAGCGACCAGAACCCTTGTTTTTCCGTTCTTAAAATTATTCAGGGCATTCTGTCTAGCATTTTGAGATTTATTCCCGTGAATAGCCTCTGCTGAGATATTATCTTTCTGCAGTTTTCTTGCAATTTTGTCTGCGCCGTGTTTTGTTCTGGAAAATACCAGTACAGAATCTGAAATATCATTCTCTAAAATATGAGAAAGAAGATCCAGCTTGTTTTCTTTGTCTACAAAGTAAACCGATTGTTTAATCGTTTCTGCAGTGGAAGAAACCGGAGTAACTTCTACTTTTACTGGATTGTTCAGGATAGAATCTGCCAGTTTCTGAATCTCAGAAGGCATGGTCGCAGAAAAGAATAACGTCTGTCTTCTTTGTGGAAGAAGTTTAATCACTCTTTTTACGTCATGTACAAAACCCATATCAAGCATTCTGTCTGCTTCATCAAGAACAAAGATTTCAATGTTCTTTAAGCTTATAATACCTTGAGCGATAAAATCGAGAAGTCTACCAGGAGTTGCTACCAGGATATCGATGCCTCTTCTAAGAGCAGCTTCCTGATTCCCCTGCTTTACTCCTCCGAAAATAACGAGTTGTTTTAGCGGAAGGTATTTTCCGTATGCGTTAATATTTTCCTCGATCTGGATGGCAAGTTCTCTTGTCGGCGTTAAGATCAAGGCCTTTATATGATTATTTTTGGTCTTGTTTTTTGATAAATTCTGCAGAATAGGAATAGCAAACGCCGCTGTTTTTCCTGTTCCTGTCTGTGCACATCCTAAAAAGTCGCTACCTTTTAAGATTTCAGGGATAGATCTCTCCTGAATGGGCGTTGGGTTCGTATAACCCTGTTCCTGAATTGCTTTTGCAATAGGTTCTATTAAGTTTAGGTCTGTAAAATTCAAATGAACTATTTTTTTAATTTAAAATAAAATTCCCTCAATGTGAAGGAATTATATGGTACAAAGGTAGTCTAAATATTTTTAAGCGGATCATTTTACTTTTGCCCACTGCTGGTTATGTCTCAGGTCTTCAATGAACATGTAGACTTCCCTCAGTTTTTCACTTCCTCTTTTACCGTAATCTTCTACATTTTTGGAAGTTCCATCCGTAAAATTAATTCTCAGATAGGACGTTGAAAGATCCGTGATATTTCTTGTCCCGTATTTGTCTTTCAGATTTTTAATATCCAGGCCATTCAGTAGCGAGACCAGTTTGTTGTAATCTCCTTCTTTGATGACCGCTCTAAAAGTTCCTTCACGGGGCTTTGAGAACTCGCCTTTCGAAAAATCTTTGTCGAAATTGAAATGCTCTGCTTCCAATATGGCCGTCCGGTCCGGCTTGATGGTCATGGTGAAAATAGGGCAGGATCCAAAACATGCACCGGCCTGGTATTCAATTGTAGTATATTTTGAATCCGTTTTTTGTGTCGTACACGAAAATAAAAATATAAATGCACAAAGGCTTAGTATATATTTCATAATAGATGGTTTCTCTGTGTTGTTTCAATAATTATTCCAAATAGAAGCGGCTTCAGGATTGAAGTTACTCCAGAGATGAAACACAGCAGCCTTTGGTGAATGATAATCTTAAAAGTACAGAATCATGATCCTTTGATTCATAATACTTTGTTCTCTTTTTGGAGGAGTTATAATAAGAATAGCTCTTTATTTCTCCTTTTGTGAACAGTATTTTATTTTTAAAGAACAGGGGTTCCATATTATAGAGAATATTGTTATTAAAATCCTGATCACTGTTGCTAATGTCCAGTTCAATAACTCCCAGATTCGTTTTCACTTTCTGATTAAGAATAAGGTTGTATTTGTAATGAATCAGATCATTTTCTGCTCTCTTTTCAACCAGTTCTAAAATATGTTCAGTTTTTACTTTTTTCCTTTTTTTGATGTCTGCAATTTCAGATTCCAGAGGGATATCACCTTTAAAATAATCAAAATTTCCGGGTTTAATCTCTTTGCTCTCCTCCTTGATCAAGACAGGAAGTACAGGGTTGGTGTCTTTATTTAAATTATAAATAAAACCATTTCTGCTGTTGTTAAAAGATAGGACGGACAAATCGGTATCACTGATGAAATACTGAATATCCTCACTCACTTCATTGCTTGTACCCTGATCTTTGATCTTATCATAGGTAAGCGTATACTTTACCCTTTTGTTGAATTCATACTTAAAAAATGCCTTATCATTTAAAGGCGCCGGTTCATCTGTTTTAGATGTTTCCACGAATGAATCACTATCCTGAGCATAAGCTGAGGCAGGTAGAAGAAATGAAACAAAAATAACAGCGGGTGCTGTTATTTTCTTTAATGAGTGTATCATCTTTTATCCGTGAAGTTTTTTCCAGATTGCATCTTTCAGTTCTACAAGGCCTTCTCCAGTAACACCGGAGAAAAATAGTGGCTTTTTGTTTTCCGGGAATTCAGCAGAGATTTCTTTTTTCAGTTCATCATCCAAAAGATCGGCTTTTGAAATAGAAACGATGAAATCTTTATCCAAAAGTTCAGGATTGTATTCCGTTAATTCATTTTCCAGAATTTTAAACTCCTGAAAATGACTTTCAGAATCAGCTGGAATTAAGAATAAAAGGATAGAATTTCTTTCAATATGTCTTAAGAATCTGTGTCCTAAACCTTTTCCTTCAGCAGCACCTTCAATGATTCCCGGAATATCAGCCATTACAAATGATTTGTAATTTCTGTAATCCACAATCCCAAGATTGGGAGTCAGTGTGGTAAATGCGTAATTGGCGATCTTAGGTTTTGCTGCAGATACAGAGGCAAGAAGGGTAGATTTTCCGGCATTTGGAAAACCAACCAAACCTACATCGGCTAAAATTTTAAGCTCGAAAACCACAAAGCCTTCCTCACCATCCATTCCTGGCTGTGCATATCTTGGTGTCTGATTGGTAGAAGATTTGAAATGTTCATTTCCTTTTCCCCCTTTTCCTCCAAGCATCAAAGTAATTTCCTGCTTGTCTTCAAGAATTTCGCCGATAATTTCTCCTTCTTCATTTTTAGCGATCGTCCCGATAGGAACATCGATATAAATGTCAGCACCGTCAGCACCGGTCAGCTGGCTTTTCGCTCCGTTTTCACCACGGTCTGCTTTTATGTGACGGGTGTATCGAAGTGGAAGTAAAGTCCATTCCTGAGCATTCCCTCTCATGATGACGTGTCCGCCACGACCTCCGTCGCCTCCATCCGGACCACCTTTAGGAATATATTTTTCACGGCGAAGGTGGGCAGAACCAGCACCTCCGTGTCCGCTTTTACAATGGATCTTTACGTAATCTACAAAGTTAGACATATAGTTTGTGTTGCGGGTTGCGGGTTACGGGATTGGAAGAATTCAAATCCCGTAACCTATATCCCGATTATTTAATTTTTTCGACTTCAGCGAAAAGTTTTTGGGAAATCTCATCAATTTCTCCTACGCCGTTTACTTCAACATATTTTCCCTGTTGCTTGTAAAGTTCAGCTACTTCTGCTGTTTTAGTATAATATTCTTTAATTCTGTTTTCAATGATCTCCACATTGCTGTCATCAGATCTTCCGCTGGTTTCACCTCTTTTCAGAAGTCTTTCCACTAAAGTTTTATCTTCAACCACTAAGGATAGGCAGATATCAATTTTGTCGTTCAGTTCCTCATCTACGATTTTTTCCAAAGCCTCTGTCTGAGCAGTCGTTCTTGGGTAGCCATCAAAGATAAATCCGTTGGTATCGGTTGGCTTTCTAAGCTCCTCGATCAGCATATCCGTCGTTACCTGATCAGGAACCAATTCTCCCTTATCGATGTAAGATTTAGCCAGTTTTCCAAGCTCAGTATCATTTTTCATGTTGTATCTGAAAAGGTCACCTGTTGAAATCTGTTTTAAATTGAATTTTTCGATCAGGTTTTGAGCTTGTGTTCCTTTTCCACTTCCTGGAGGGCCGAACAGAACAATGTTTATCATAATGTTGATTCGCTTGCAGCTTTCAGCAATAAGCTTTCAGCCTTTAGCTTTTTTAGTTAATATTTACTTTATTTCGATTTAATATTTAAAGCTAATGGCTAATAGCCAAAAGCTAGTAGCAATAATTAATGGTTGATCTGTCCCTCTTCCAACTGATACAGATTCGCAAGGTTTCTTCCTAATTCATCATAATCAAGTCCGTAACCAAGGACAAATTTATTTGGAATCTCTTTTCCGATATAATCCAGCTTGAAATCTTTCTTGTATACATCAGGCTTTAATAAGAAAGAAGCCAGTTTTACAGATTTCGGACGCTGGGTTTCTGTGAAATATTTGAATAAGCTTTCAACGGTATTTCCAGTATCTACAATATCTTCAACAAGAATAATGTGACGGTCTTTCACATCTTTCGTTAGTTCCATTTTCTGGTAAACGATTCCTGTAGATTCAGTTCCTGCGTAAGAGCTCATTTGGATGAAAGCAATTTCGCATTCGCCCGGATAGTATTTTAAAAGATCTGAGAAGAACATGATCACTCCGTTCAGAACCCCGATGAAAACAGGAACTTCATCCTTGTAATCTTCATAAATCTTTAAAGCTGTTTCTTTTACAATTTCCTGAATCTCGGCTTCCTTCAGATAAGGAACGAAAGTTTTATCGTGAACTTTAATGCTTTCCATAAAAAATTTTAGTAGTCGGCAAAGTTACGTTTTTTTGATTAAAATCTTTTCTACTTTTATTGCGGATTTCATAATGACTCATTTAAGCAGGATGTACTGGAAATAATGCGGTTCAAAAATCTGTAATTCTATTCAATTATCCCATTAAATCTAAGATTTATAATTTTTGCAGAGAACGGAATTTTGGTCCGGTGGATTGCAGGCTCCTTAGAAGTATTGGAAAAATCCATATGTTTTTTATCAGGAAAATGTAATATTTGGAAATTTCCTATCTTTGTACTTCCAAAACCCAATGATAAAACATGTAGGATTTAATTTCTTTCCGATTTTACGAAACAGTAACCATGTGTTGCTGATGTTTAACTATTACAAAGAAAGAAATTATGATTGTACTACAAAGTATATCCTACGGTTTTCCGGGAGGAGACCTCCTGTTTAATTCTATCCATTTATCAATACAGCCTCATACAAAATCTGCACTAGCCGGAAGCAATGGTGTAGGGAAATCTACGCTTCTGAAGATCATTGCCGGGGAAATTCAACCATTAGAAGGAAACGTAACAGTCAACGGTGATCTGTATTATGTTCCGCAGATGTTCGGGAATTTTGATCATCTTACCATTGGAGAATGTCTTAGGATTGACAAAAAACTGAATGCTCTTCACAAGATTACCAATGGTGAGGTAGACGATGAATACTTTGAAACTTTAAATGACGACTGGGATAGTGAGGAACGATGCCAGAATGCCTTACAATACTGGAAACTCGCAGATTTAAATTTAAATCAAAAACTTGAAAGTGTTTAAGTGGCGGACAAAAAACAAAAGTTTTCCTGGCTGGAATTCACATTAATCAGCCTGATGTTATTGTACTCGATGAACCCATGAATCATCTTGATCTGGAAGGTAGAAAACTCCTGTATGATTTTATTAAACAAACAAATTCAACCGTGGTTATTGTCAGTCACGACAGAACTTTACTGAATCTTGTTGATGTTATATTTGAATTAAGCAATCAGGGGATTTCAGCTTATGGCGGAAATTATGACTTGTATGCTGAACAGAAAGAAATAGAGCAGGATGCCTTGAACAATGACATTCATTCTAAAGAACGTGCTCTGAAAAAAGCAAAAGAAAAAGAACGCGAAACGTTGGAAAGAAAGCAAAAACTGGATGCAAGAGGAAGACAGAAGCAGGAAAAGTCCGGTGTTGCAAGAATCATGATGAATACGTTGCGTAATAATGCTGAAAAAAACACTTCCAAATTAAAAGATATTCATGCTGAAAAGATCAATGATCTCTCGGGAGACTTGAGGAGTTTACGTTCGTCATTGAAAAATTCTGATCAGATGAAAGTAAATTTTAATTCTTCTGATCTGCATTCCGGAAAACTTTTGATTGCTGCAGATGAAGTTAATTTTAAATATGATGAAAAATTATTGTGGAAAGACAATCTCAATTTTGACATCAGAAGCGGTGAAAGGACTTTGATCAAAGGATCCAATGGTTCCGGGAAAACAACTTTGATACAACTTTTGTTGGAAAATCTGAAGCCATTTGTTGGAACCATTTCAAAATCAGAATTTAATACCATTTATGTAGATCAGGAATATTCTTTGATTGGTCAGGACGTGACTGTTTATGATTTTGTCCAGCAATTTAATGACAGTGCAATGCAGGAGTCTGAAGTGAAGACTTTACTCTTCAGATTTTTGTTCAGACAAGAAACCTGGACTAAAAAATGTGGGGTATTGAGTGGAGGAGAACGGTTGAGGCTGCTCTTATGCGGGCTTTCAATCAGCAATAAATCTCCGGATATGATTATTCTGGATGAACCAACGAACAATTTAGACTTGCAGAACGTAGAGATTCTCACCAATTCTATCAAAAATTATCGGGGAACCTTGCTGGTGATTTCCCATGATGAGACCTTTCTTGAAGAGATCGGCGTGGAGAGGGAGATTGTTTTGGGTTAAATAATGTTCTGTTGATGTTTTTATGCTCCCGCAGATTTCACGGATTTCGCTGATGCTTGTGTTATATTAGTTACTGATGGGTCTAAAAGATTTTTCTGTTGGTTTGTAGCAAAGGTAAAAGAGGTTTACAATTGTATCAAAGATAAAATCCTGGCGTCTTTGCGGTGACCAATAGATACAGATAACACAGATTTTAGTTTTATAAATGCTTTGCAATCCATTGAAATATGTCATTGAAAACATCTTTCCTGATTTCCTCATTCAATATTTCGTGGCGCATTTCGGGATAAATTTTAATGTTGATATCTTTAAAACCATCCTGTTTTAAATAATCAACAGTTTGTATCACTCCTTTGCTGAAATCTCCTATCGGGTCGCTCTGTCCGCTGACAAATAGAAGAGGGAAGGATTTGGGAATAGAAGCGGCCCAGTTTATTGCCGTAGCTTTTTTGTAAACACTGAACAAGGTATAAAATGCATTATTCGTAAAAGGAATCCCGCAGAGTTCATCTTCAGTAAAAGCTTTTCTGTTGGCCGGATTTATGCTGAGCCAGCTTGTGTCGCTGAAGTCTTTATCTTTCTTAAAAGGTTTATTATTGACCGTATTAAAAAGAGTATTGAGATACGTAAGATAATGCGGCGCTATTTTGTTGGCTAACGAGAGATAACCATTGATCAGACTGATACCCGCCAAAGGACCTCCGGTTCCTGTAATAATGGCTCCATTCAATTTGCCGCTAGCTCTTTGAAGAAGACACCGGGTAACGAATGATCCCATGGAATGTCCAAGAACAAAGTGAGGAACATCCGGATATTGTTGTATAAGATAATCACCCATCACTTCAGCATCTGAAATAAGCTTTTCATCCGGTTGATCCAGTTGGAAAAATCCGATATCTTTTTTATCCTTCACCGATTTTCCATGTCCCAGATGGTCATAGGTGAGTACAGCGAATCCGCGGTCTGCAAAATAACCTGCTATTTCAGTATATCTTCCGCTGTGTTCCTGCATGCCATGGATGATGAGCAAAGTAGCTTTTACGGGAACTTCGTCAGGAGTGAACAGGGTGTGAAAGAGCTTTACTTCGCTTGAGGGAGATGGGGAGAGATAGAATGATTTTTGTGATGATCTCATGGTGTGGAGGAGCTTTGATTATTTCTGAGAATATCAAAGATACAGAATAAATCAAATTCATTAGAGATGATCAGAGACTTTTCATGAGTCAGAATATTTTTTATGAAGAGTATTCAACAATTCGTTCTTATCAAAATCGTCAACAAAGCCAGATTTTTCACCTTTTTTTAATTCGTTGACTAATTTTGTCTTCTTAGATTCTTCATATTCAAACAGTCTTAACGCATTTTTTATAACTTCACTTGCTGAAGTGTACTTTCCTGATTTTATCTGCTCAGCAATGAAATTATCAAAATAATCTCCCAATAATATTGAAGTGTTTTTTGCCATCATTTTAATTTTAGTCAAACATATCAATTTTTGGTATTGTTTAAAAAATGAGTTTTCTTACTAAGAAAGACTAAAATTGGTTCCAGAATTTTTCACTTTGTTCTCCCCAGCCCAAGTCATCATTATGAGATGACCAATCCGTCTCATTTCTATATCTTCTCTCTTCTTCTTCTCTCTTATATTGTTCTCTAATTTCTTCCAATTCTATTTTTATTTGCTCATCTTCAAGTCTTTTCTTTGTCTCTAGATCAATAAGCATAGGTTGTAATAAAGGATTAAGCCAATCTTTGTAAGAGTATTTTTGAAGAATTTTAACAGTTTCAGTCTCATGTAAATTATCAAGTTTAATATCAAATATTACGAAACTTTTGTTATATTCATTGGTATCTTGAATCTTTCGATCTAAAATTTCTATTGTAGAAATTCCAATGTTAAAATTTGAATTTAACATTATTGCATCTTTGATAAAACTTTCATAGATATAAAAATTATCTAAATATCTTATACACCAAGATATGTAATTAGGGTTCTCAATAATTATTTGCGAAATTTTTTTGTCTTTGTATTTTCCAAAATGAAAATTGTCTGTTATTGAATTGATTCTCATATTTATATAGCTTTTATAAGCTAAATTAGTAATTATAATTTTACCAAAAGCTATTAAATGAACCTTAGATAAGTTTTTGATAAATTTCCACCCCATCCAAAAATAAAATCTCCTCATAATTTGCCCACCCTATTTTTAAAAAGTAATTTTGCATGAATCTAAAATAAAAGTAAAATATGTCAACTTACGTAGTTGTAGGTCTTCAGTATGGAGATGAAGGTAAAGGAAAAATCACGGATGTTTTATCAGCTAAATCGGATTATGTTGTTCGTTTCCAGGGAGGAGACAACGCGGGTCATACGGTTTATGTAGGTGAAGAGAAATTTGTTTTGCACCTTCTCCCTTCAGGAGTTCTACAGTGCAAAGGGAAGTGTATCATTGCGAACGGAGTAGTGGTAAACCCAAAATCTTTCATTAAAGAGGTTGGCCAGATTGAGAGCAAAGGCTTGAAAACTGACCACATTTTTATCAGCAGAAGAGCGCATGTCATCATGCCTTACCACATTCTTTTGGATACTTACCGTGAAGAAGAACACGGAGGAACGCAAATCGGAACGACTAAAAAAGGAATCGGACCTTGCTATGAAGATAAAATTTCAAGAGTAGGGATCAGAATGATCGACCTTTTAAATCCTGAAATTTTAAGAGACAAAATTGAGAAAAACTTAAAAATTAAAAACTCTCTTTTCGAAAAATATTACGGAAAACCAACTTTAGACGTTGAAGAAATTTACAACGAATTTTTAGAGCTTGGAAAACAGCTTCAGGACAGAATCGTTGATACAGAAGTTGAATTGAACGAAGCCATCAGAGACGGTAAAAATGTTCTTTTTGAAGGCGCTCAGGCATTAATGCTTGACATCGACTTCGGAACTTATCCGTACGTAACTTCATCTTCTCCATCTACAGGAGGTGTTTGTACAGGAGCGGGAGTTCCGCCTACATCCCTTCAAAACCTTATCGGTGTTGCCAAAGCGTACTGTACAAGAGTAGGAAACGGACCTTTCCCTTCTGAATTAGACAATGAATTAGGAGAAAAGATCAGACAGATCGGAGGTGAATTCGGTGCTACAACAGGAAGACCAAGAAGAACAGGTTGGTTAGACCTTGTTTCTCTAAAGCATGCTTGTATGATCAATGGGATCAATAACCTTGTGATTACTAAATTAGACGTTCTTACAGGAATCGAAAACTTAAAGATCGTAACTCATTATAAAACGGAAGACGGAAAAATCATCGATTATTTCACTTCTTCAACTGAGAAATTATACAATTACGAACCCATCTACCAGGATCTGCCAGGTTGGAAAGAAGATCTTACCAAAGTAAGAAGCTACGACGAACTTCCTGACAATGCTCAGAAATATATCGAGTTCATCGAGAAATATCTTGGAATCAATGTATACTTAGTTTCTGTTGGCCCTGAAAGAAGCCAGAACATCATCAGAAAAGAATTATTCTAAATTCAGAATAAAATAAAAAATAGAAAAGAGACTGTCACATGACGGTCTCTTTTTTTATAAACATCCGGCTGCTTCATCACCGGCATAGCCGTATTCTTTGCTTTCCTCAAATTTGCCGCATCATATTAAATCTTTGCGCTAAAAAAAATGAATAGAGCTGGCTTCAATCTTATCCCTCTGTCACTACAGCATCCCGGTTTCCATCCTCTTCTTTTCCTTCCTGTATCATTTCTTCTGCTTCAGCTTTTTCTTCAACGGTGGCTTCTTCTACCTTTTCTTCTTGTTCGTCATTATGATGATCAATGAAAAACTCACAGTATACAGGAAGATGGTCTGATCCAAAATTTTCCAGGGTTTTAAGCTCTTTAATGAAAATATCTTCACTGTGGAACATTAAATCAATCGGAAATCTTAGCAGAAGGTACTTAGCGTGAAATGTAGATACAAACGAACGTCCGATTCTGGGATCGATCAGATGACTTGTTTTTCTAAATAATATAGAGGATTTGGACCATGCGACATTATTGAAATCTCCCACAACAATCACAGGTTCTTTGATATCTTTGGCGCGTTTTGCCGCGCTTAGCAAGTCACCGTCTCTTTCTTTTGAAGTTTCCTCTTCCGTAGGACTTGGCGGCGGCGGATGTACTCCAAAGAATACGAAAGAAAAGCCATCTTTGGTCTTTAAATGAACCTCAATGCTTGGAATATCATCAGCAACGAAATAATGCGTCTGTGCACTTTTGATCTCAAGTTGAGAATAGAAATGCATTCCATACGTATTTTCAAGCGTCACTTTGTGATTGAACAGATAGTCTTTTTCAAGCACTTTCATCGCTTGTTCCCAGTCTCCGTTGCTTTCCATGGTAAGAAACACTTCAGGTTTGTGTTTGTTGATCAGTTCAATAAATCGGTCATATTCTTTATTAAACTGGTAGACATTAGCGGAAATAAAATGAAGCTTTTGGGAAGACTGATGTTGTTGTCTGTATTTTTTCACCGGGTAAAGAGGAGTATATTTTACCAATGTGACACCGTGATGAACGAACAGCAGAAGCAAGAGGCCCTGTCCATACCAGAAATGCTGGGGATGATCAAGAAAAAGCCCTGCAATAAAGGTAATAACAACTACATAAGTAATCTGGATTTTGCCGAATTCCGGAACCCGAAATATCCAATGAGAGTTTTGAATCTTGGGTAGTATCGTCAACAGTATCAGCAATGCAATCAAAAACAAATAAATTCCCCACATAATTTCAAATAAATGGATAAAATTAATCTATTTTTAAATAATGAAGCGCAATTCATTTTTTAAACTTTGTTAATTTTAATTGTTGACTATATTTTTCCTATTTTTATGGAATCAGATTAATTGATATCCATATGAATAAACTTGCCGCCGCCGCTTTACTGTTCTGTACGTTCTGTTTCGGACAGCAGAATCAGGACATTGAAAAACCGATTCGTAACCTATTTCTGGGCATGAAAAATGCCGATTCTGAACTGATGAAATCTGCTTTTGCAGAGAACGCTATTTTACAGAGCATTGCCAAAGACGGAACGGTAAAAAATGAAAACGTTCAGGAATTTATTGCTTCTGTCTCTAAATTTTCAAAAGATGATCTGGAGGAAAAGATCATCGTTGACGCCGTTCATTCAGATGGAGGGTTGGCCAGTGTATTTACGCCTTATTCTTTCTACTTTAAAGGAAAGTTTTCACATTGTGGAGCGAACAGCTTTCAATTGGTGAAACAACAGGATGAATGGAAAATTCAGTACATCATCGATACCAGGAGGAAAGAGAACTGCAGAGAAATAAAATAAATTTAATTTTAAATTATATTTTTACCAGCTATGCCCATTAGCTTTGGATATTGACAAGAAATATTTACATATACAATGAAGATTCATCACATTGCCATCATATGTTCAGATTATGAAGTTTCAAAGAAATTTTATACTGAAGTGATAGGCCTGAATATTATCCGCGAAGTGTACCGTGAAGAAAGAAAATCATACAAACTTGATCTGGCCATCGGAGACCATTATGTTATTGAGCTTTTTTCATTCCCTGATCCGCCGGAAAGACCTTCGCGCCCGGAATCATGTGGTTTAAGACATTTGGCGTTCTCTGTTGAGAATGTTAGCGTTAAAAGGGAAGACCTTATAGCAAAAGGCCTTATCTGTGAAGACATCCGCATAGATGAATACACTGGAAAAGAGTTTTTCTTTACCCAGGATCCGGATCAGCTGCCGCTGGAGTTTTATGAAATGTAAAATTAGTGAGCGTATCCTGTAAAAAAGCTGATCGCCATAATAACAAGAACTATTGAAGAAATGACTACATACACGTAGTCTTTTTCTTTTAAATACCCGATCAGTGCGAAAATAATTCTTACCAGAGGAGTGAAAATTAACAGCAGAATTCCCAGCTGGATAATCGCCATTCCTTCTCCTTTGCATAAAGAACTCCAGAACATTCCCCATACTTTTTCAGAAGAGGTACCCATATTAAGGGACGAATATTTTTTAGGCATCTCAAAGCCTTCCACGAAAAGTTTGATAAAACCAATCAATGATGTTATTACAGATAAAATTACGCCTAGTCTCAAAAGATTTCCTACCGAACGGTTCAGATCTACATCTGTAAAATTCTTTCTCATTATCTGAAGCTTTTATTGATACCGTTATACATCATGTAGACTGATAAAATAGTGATCACGATCGCAAAGAATACTTTTAATTTCTTTGTTTTCGATACCATCAGTGTTTTTGATCCGATGAAACTTCCTACTACCACACCAATCAATACCGGAGCTACAATCACAGGAATGATCTCACCTCTCTGGAAATAGATCAGGGCACTTGCTACTGCTGTGACACCAATCATAAAGTTACTCGTAGTCGTAGAAACCTTAAAGGGCAGTTTCATCATATTGTCCATTGCCAATACTTTAAGCGCACCGGATCCTATTCCTAAAAGTCCGGACATGGCACCTGCAAACATCATCATTAAAAATCCCGGAACTGTATTTCTAGCCGAATAGCTTTTTAAAACGCCTTTGTCAGGAAAAGTTCCGTACAGCTTCAGTTTTTCTTCAAGACTTCCCTTGATGATCGGTTCCTGATGGTCAGGTTTTCCTTTAAGATTGAGAATAACAGTCAATAGAAGAATGCTGGCAAAGATGATCCCGATGGTATTGGGATTAAGCATTCCGGAAAGCAAAGCTCCCATGATAGCCCCTGCCGTAGTACCGATCTCCAGGAACATTCCTATCCGCATATTGGTAAAGCCCTCTTTTACGAAAGCTACCGCAGCACCGGAAGAAGTTCCGATCACAGAAATTAAAGAAGCACCGATTGCATAATGCATAGGAACGCCGAAACCCAGCGTCAATAAAGGAATAATGATAACTCCTCCTCCCAAACCCGTAAGTGAACCTAAAAGACCGGCTGAAACCGCACCGAGGAACAGAATAATGATTTCTGACATGCTACAAATATAAAACTATTGCCTTATTCTGCCAAACGTTTAAAAAAGATAAATTTGACGTATTTTTGCAGGCATGAAAAGTGAAATGAAATTATTTTATATCATTCTCGGTGCAACACCCAAGGGCAGGAATATCGAGCAGCATGACGTTTTTTTCGGGATCGCAGAAAATCTTAAAGATCTCGTTCCTGATATGAAGGATTTCTGGAAAGAAGCCGAAGGAAAGATCCATTTAGACTGCCATCAGGAAGTGAAATTTGCAGACGGATATGAGGTGAAAATCGTTGAAAAAACAGATCATACCTCTGAAGATCAACTGTATTTCCTTAACTTAGGGGGATACAAGAAAGGCTTTTTTGAAGAATTTCACGAACAGCATCTGATGGTAGGGAAATCGATGGGGGAGATCATCAAAAGAGCAAAAGCTACAGAGTTTTATGCAACGATGGGGTTTGAAGGCGCCGTAAGCCATGTAGATGATAAACATGGTGTCGATATTGATGATATTTTCAATGTGAATGATATCCTGCCGGAAAAAATGAAGGAAAAATATTCCATCGTCCTGACAAAATCTGATGCGGAAGATCAGAAAAACCCAATGGGGCTGGGATATTTAAAGATCGATAAAATTCAATAAGACTTTCCATAAAAAATCTAATAGAAAAAATAAAAGTAAGAATGAAAATAGGAATTTTAGGAGGCGGACAGCTAGGAAGGATGCTGATACAAAGCGCACTGAAATACGACGACCAATTTTATACGCTGGATCCGGCTTCTGATGCACCGTGCAACAAGATCTCTCATTTTACACAGGGAAATTTCAACGACTATGAAACCGTCCTGAACTTTGGGAAAGATAAGGATGTGGTGACCATCGAAATAGAGCATGTGAATGCTGATGCTTTGGCCGAGCTTGAAAAACAAGGCATAAAAGTAGTTCCCAATGCCGCTATTATCAAAACGATCCAACAAAAAATCCTTCAGAAAGAATTCTATAAAACCTACGATATTCCAAGCCCTGAATTTCAGGTGGTATGGAACAGTGATGAAAAGATCATGATGCCGTTACCGTTTGTACAGAAAATGAATACGGGAGGGTATGACGGAAAAGGCGTTCAGGTGATCAAAACAGAAGAGGATTACCAACACTTATGGAAAGAGGCTTCAGTCATCGAAAGCCTTGTGGATATCGACAAAGAACTTTCCGTCATCGTTGCCAGAAATGAAAACGGTGAAACAAATATCTTTCCAGTGACAGAAATGGTTGCAGATCCAAAACTCAATCTTTTGGACTTCAATGTTTGTCCCGTTCTTCTTACTGAAGATACTCAACGACAAATTGACTTAATTACAGAGAAATTTCTGAATGCTGTAAATTCTCCAGGACTTTTTGCTATTGAATTATTTTTGGATAAAGAAGGAAAAATATGGGTGAATGAAACCGCTCCAAGATTACACAATTCGGGTCACCAGAGCCAGGAAGGGAATACCAATTCACAGTTTGAGCAAATGTATCGTGTAGTAAAAAATCTACCGTTAGCCGATACAGATGCAATTACCTATAGTGGAATGCTGAATTTAGTAGGTGCAGAAGGATATGCCGGAAAAGTACTATATGAGGGAATGGAAGAGGTGCTTAAATTACCTGAAACCTACATCCATTTATACGGAAAAACGGAAACCAAGCCCGGAAGAAAAATGGGACACATCAATGTATTGGCTGATTCCCGAGAAGAACTTATGGAGAAATTGGTGAAGGTGAAAAGTATGGTGAGAGTGATCGCTGAATAAGACTTATACTTAAAATAAAGATAAAGGAGCTGTAATGATGATTGCAGCTCTTTTTTATGTGATTTTCTCAATGTTATCTATCCATCTGCTTCATGTGAATCAACTTGTTGATTCTGTTCTTGGCTTTCCTCAAATCTATAGTATGATCTTAAATTAAAGCTTTGCGCGAAAAAACTTTAGTAGATTAGTGGTTTGAGCAGGCTTTTCTGAATGCTGTGAAGCTTGAATTTACTCTATTTTATCCACGTTCTACTTTTGAATTTTAGGAAAATCAATGCTCCATTTCTTTTCATTGGAATTCCAGATCAAAAAAGGGCCATCAAATTCATCAAGATAAACTAATTCATAAGAGCCATTGCCGTTTTTTCTATAGTCAGGTTGTGCTCCAAGATCTTCTTTTTTGAAACCTAATTTTTCGAGTGTTTCCCAATCATTATTTTCCGGAAGGTGATGATGGGTCTTTTTATAAATTTCAATATTTTGGATAAGACTGTTTCCGTATTTTATATCAGAACGTCTTGTGATGTTTATCGGAAGGTTCCAGTAGATTGTGAGGGATACAATGATTACAAGAAGGATGGAAATTATTACTATCGCAGCTTTTTTCATAACACTCAACTTTATTACTTAATATCTTTCTCCTCCACCTTTTCAAAAACCTTCTTGTCCTCATTCCACACAAAAGCATGGTAATAAACACTCTCGTCTTCAGGAGATTCTTTACAGATACTGGCTATAAAAAGCCTGCTGTTAAGGTTAAAGATAGCCCGGTCTTCCGCAAACATACAGGAAGTTTCCTCACCCAAAGGAAGTCCGTAAATTTTTCCATCGCGAACATCCATCATTGATCCCATAATACAGCTTGCTCCACATCCGAAAATCACAGTGATGTAGTAGCGGGCAAAATCTGGGGTGCCAGATGCATACGCTTCTTTAATTCTTGTCCTGAAGTTATAAGCGCCTTCATCGCTTGAGAAATCCAGTTTTGCTTTTTTGATGAACTTATAATTCGAAGATGGGAATTTGTTGAAGGCAAGATCGTAAGAGATAGCTTCAGGTTCTGCACCCGGTTCTTCAGTTTTTATATTTTCAGGTTCCTTTATAACGGCTGTATCTGTTTTTATTTCTTCCGGAGGTGCTGCTGCGACAGTGTCGGCCAGTGCGGGTTGTGAAACTTCAGTTTTGACTGCTTCTTTTTTTTCTTTGCATGAAAACAGAACGGCCACCATCATGGATATTAACAATAGATTGACTTTCATTTATTCTCAGTGATTTATAGTTTTAAAAGTTTTTAAATTAATACTTATTATTTAAAAATCTTCTGGATTACATTTCCAATCTCCATAAAATCACCATGATTTCCTACAGAACGTATCTCCGGACTATTCTCGTCAAATTCCGAGAACGGGAAGATCAGAAGGTAATTGTTATCACGTAAATACCTGTTCAGTAATTCAGGAATAAGCCTCATGCGCGGAATGTAAGATTGCATGCCGCGTTTAGCCATCAGGACGATCAATGCTTCGTTTTCCTTCAATTTTGCCGCGGTTTTTTCACCATCCTGCCAGGTACTCATAATGATGAATTCGGCTTCTATATTGGCTTTTTTTACGATTTTCTGAAGAATATCAAGAATGTTTTCGGGAGCATAAAAAACGACGTTTGCCCCGGAATTTCTGGCCACATTCCATACCCTCAGAAGGGCGTGGAAGAATCCGGCTTCCTTATGCGCATTCTCCGGGATCATCACTGCATATTTTTTTATCGTGGAAAGAGGCTGTGCAGCGTGATAGACCAGCACATTCACATCGTCATTCTGAAGATAACCGTTGTACAGATTATACACAAAAGAAGGGGAGAAGCCTTTCTCATCTTCCAGTCCGATGATCAGGTCAGTAATCTTCTGTTCCTTGATTACATTTTTAACCCCGTTGATCACATCGTTATCATATCTTTTAAGCGTTTGCATCTTAACGTCAGCAGCGGAAGCAGCATCTGCAGCCTGGTGAAGAAGCTTTTCAGCATTTTTCACCGATGATTCATTTTTATCTTCATTAATCACATTTAAAGCAAACAGATTCTCCGTATTCGAATGGGCTTTGATCAGGATTCCCAAATTCACCATTCTTTCTACCGTTTCTTCGTGGTTGATGGCCAACAGGATGTTTTCCTCTTCATGGCTGTTGCCGGAAACCGTATCTTCATTGTCGCTTTCTGCAATCTTTTGAGCACTTGCCATTGAGATGAATGAGGAGATGGTACAGGAAATAAGGATCAGAAGAATACTTCCGTTCAGGACGTGCTCATTCAGTAATCTTACCGGTTCGCCGGTTTCTGTTTCAGAAAGGATGATGTTATACCCAACCATAACGGAGGCTAATGTTGCTGCTGCAGAAGCAGAACTCAGTCCGAAAATCAGTTTCCCTTCCTCTTTGGAAAGCCTGAATGTCTTTTGGGTCATCACCGCTGAAATATATTTTCCTCCGATGGATGCCACAAGCATAATTCCTGCCACCTCAAGTGTTTCCCAGCTTTTAAAGAACACCTTAAAATCGATCAGCATTCCCACACTGATCAGGAAGAACGGAATGAAGATAGCATTTCCTACAAATTCTACACGGTTCATCAGTGATGAGGTGTGAGGAATTAACCTATTTAACGCTAATCCGGCGAAAAAAGCCCCGATAATGGCTTCTACTCCGGCAAGTTCAGCAAGCATGGCTGCCAGATAGATCATCACAAGCACAAAAATATATTGTGAAATTTTATCATCCACCTTTTTGAAAAACCACCGTCCGATAATGGGAAATATGATCAGAACAATAAGTGCAAATACAATAAATGAAACAGAAAGTTTAACCCAAAATTCGGTCCCTACATCTCCCTGTGACATTCCTACAATCACGGCAAGCACCAAAAGTGCCAGAATATCTGTGATCATTGTTCCGCCAACGGTAATATTTACGGCTTTATTTTTTGCAATTCCCAGTTTACTCACCAGCGGATAAGCGATCAGCGTATGGGAAGAAAAAAGACTGGCAAAAAGGATTGATGTCAGTATAGAAAAATGAAGGAGATAATAAGCTCCGAGATACCCGAGAACAAAAGGAACAATAAAGGTATAGAGCCCGAAAGTAAGACTTTTCCATTTGTTCTTTTTGAAATCTCCCATATCAATCTCTAATCCTGCCAGAAACATGATGTAGAGAAGTCCTGTAGTTCCTGTAACCACAATGCTGCTGTCTCTGGCAAGCACATTGAAACCGTTTGGACCTATTACCGCACCGGCAATGATCAGTCCCAGAAGATGGGGAACTTTAATTTTATTCAGAAGAAGGGGAGCGGCAAGGATGATGACGAGCACCAACAGGAATTTCAATACCGGATCTTCTATAGGAAAACTCAGATTATGTATACTCAGTAAAATCATGGGTGTTTTATTTGGTGGAACGTACTAATTCAACAGAAAATCTGGCTGTACAGCCGTTATCAGCTATAATGGTTCTTGTTCCTTTCATTTTGTTGTCCGAAATATCATTAAGCAGAACATTCATTTCTACTTTTTTTTGCGAAGTGGAATCTGTCCTGAAATTGAGTTTAATTTCATTATTCTCAAATTTGCCGGAATAAATCCGTACCAGATTATTGTTGTTGATGATTTTTGCAGAAAGATGAATAGAATCACTGTCGAATTCCCAGATATCGGTACGCTGGTCACCTACTGCATAATCACTGCAGTTAGACTCTGTGCAGATCACCTTTCCGTTCCAGGTGCCGGAAATTTCTTCAGGCCACAAGGCTATCCTCACGGAATCTTTTTTTGAAAAAATGCTGTCCCTCATTTTTAACAGAGACTGATATTCGGATTCTTTTTTTGCGAATGTTTTTTCTTTTTCGAGTAATTGTTTTTCTCTTTCTGTAAGGTTTTTTTCTTTTTCCTTATAATCACAGCTGATTAATAGAAAAGAGGCAGCAAAAAGTAAAAAAAAAGTGTTTTTTAGCATATTGTTGATGTTGGTCTAAACAATATAAGAAAAAATAAGGAAAATATAAAATCTAACGGTTCATATAGGCTTGGATACAGGGACTTTTACATGCTTATTGACCTCCTGATGTGTGGTGGAGTTAAAATCAGGAAATAAAATCTATTCCCACAGATTCCTCAGATCTATACAGTGTTTTATTAAGCTTAAGTATCTGAAATATTTGTGGTTAAAGTAAACGGTTTTGTATTTTTCGATTTTACTCTTTATTTTCCTTCCACCTTCTGTTTTTTAAACATTTCCGGTTTATAATTAATAATAAAAACACCACAGATAATCATCACAGCCGCGAAGATAAATTTCAGGGAAATTTTTTCGTCCATGATCAGCCAACCTAAAAATATTGCAATAACCGTATTCACATAGGCTAGTATAGAAACCTGTACGGGAGATATTTTAGTTAATGCATAATGGAAGGCGAAAAAGGCAGCAACAGATCCGAAAACAGCCAGATAAATCATGGCTGAAATACTTTTCAGAGACCAGTTGCCCAAGTTGTAATTTTCTGAAAACAGAAAAGCGAAAATAATCTGTACAACGCCAGCAAACAGAAATTGATAAAACAAATTCAGGGTTATATTTCCACTCTGGATATTGAGTTTTTTCGTGAAGATAGTTCCGGAAGCCCATCCTGCGATGGCGCAGAAAAGGAAGATCATTCCCATTCTGTAATCGGGATTAGCAAGATCCTGTAGCCCATCCCAGAAAATAAAAAGAATTCCGCTGAAACAGAGCAAAACCCCAATCAAAGCCCGGAAGCTGAATTTCTGCAAACCAACCGCCAGACTTCCCAGGAATACCAGAATAGGAGAGCAGGCGCTGATCAGTGAAGCCAGGCTGCTGGATACGGTTTCCTCGGCAACGGTTGTCATCCCGTTCGCGACAATCAGCATCAGTGAGGCGAAAATAACCTGATAACCCAGGTTTTTCCAGCCGATCCATTTGAATTCCTTTCTTGCAAGAAGAACCATCAGCATAATGACCGCTGCCAGAAACTGACGGATCCCGGCCACGAACCAGGCAGGAATAGTTTCCACCGCAACACGAATGGCTAAAAATGTAGTTCCCCAGACAATGGCAACAGTGAGAACAGCAAAAAGAAGTTTGTAATCTTTCAAGGTAAATCTATGGTATAACAAACAAATATACCTGTTATGGAATGAATGGAATGGGTACAGTTTCGGTGATTTTTACTGATACAGATTGAGAGGTGAGTATTTAGCTAATAGAAAGCGGGATGTTGGAGGGCAGAAATTTAGATGAGTTATAAAGTGGTATTGCCGTCTGCATGAATAGAAGTAGCCCAACACGTTCAACAGCTATATTCCCTTTGGCAGTAGACCCAGGTTTTCCTGCTTTTTTCCTAATCACATATTTTTTATACTTTTGTTATTCTATGACTTAGATAAGTTAATTTAGAGAAATGATGAATTTATTTATAACAGCAACCCCAAAAACGCATAGTATTGACCTTCTGAAAAGGAAACTAATATCCCTCTATGTTTACTTTTTATTATTGGTCCTGGTGGCATATGCTGTTATATTTTATTTATTTCTTGAGTATAAATATTATTCTTATTTTCTATTAATTTATTGTGTGTTTTTTTTATATAGCTGGTCTATTATGAAAAAATATTACCCAGTAAAAAACATGGTACATCTACACCTTATTACCGGATCATTAGTTGTTTCTATTGTTATGCTTAATTTTTGGAAATATTCTGTTTCCTCCTCTATATGGTTGCTTCCGGTGCCATTTGCTGCTTATGTTTTTTTGGAAAGAAAGTACACCTATATATATTGTGTGTATATTACATTGATTATTTTGTCTGTAAACCTATTATACAAAGATCTTGGATTGGAATTTTTTAAATTCTCGGAAGAGAAATATTTGGTCATTTCAGATTCATTTGTAGTCGTTGCTAACATTATTACATTCATGCTTTTATTATATTGTCATGAGAAAATAAATAAAATGGAGAAGGAAAATAATTTTATAGCTAAAGATGATCAGAGCTTAAATAATTCACTTCATTTAATTAAAGAAAATACTGATGAACAGGTAAATGATATCAGTGAAGATGATATAGTCTTAACCCATGTATCTACTGAACGTTTTGATCTCAAAGAAGTAAGATCAGAATTACAATCTGAAGTAAAAGAGTTTAGCCCAAAAGATGTTGAAAAATATAACCTGTTATTTCAAAAAATCATTGATTATATTGAAACAGAAAAGCCTTATAAAGATGTCAATTTTTCTATTTCAGAATTGGCTTTTGCTATAAAGACTAATAGTTTATATATTTCTACAGCTATTAAACAAAACGGGTATAGCAGCTTTAATCATTTTACAAACTCTTATAGAATCAATAAAGTAAAAAAACTCATTGCAGAAAACGATCTTAATAAGGTAACATTAATGTATATCTATACAGAATGTGGTTTTTCTAACCAGGCTACTTTTAATAGGGTTTTTAAAAAGGTTGAAGGGATTACCCCATCAGAATATATTAACAGATTAAATAGTATGTAACTGTAAACCCAATGCAATTCAAACCCTTTACAATAGAACTGAAATATAAAATGAAGATGATCAATTATTGATCATCTTCATTGAATTCATCATGTAATATGTTTTAGAATCTAATTTAAAGCGCCTTTACTTGTTTTATAATGATATATGCTTTGGCACTGATACACGTTCCTGCAGGACAGGTGGTGACATTCGCGTTGATGCTGTAACTGGGTGCTCCCATCATAATGACAGCCTCGTACATTGTCTTATCCACATTATTTGTAGTTGTCCAGGTGTAGCGACGATGCTCTGGAGCAAGATAATAAACATCAGGATCACCCCAGGCTGAAGTAGGACCAGTAGAAGGTCCTGCTGCATCATAATAAGAACCACTATTTCCATACCAGGTATTTCCAGCAGATAGAATAAAGGCATTTCCAGCTCCGTTATAATCTCCATTTTGCCACTCCGTATGATAATTCCACATGATAGTTTTAGGACCATTGTTTGATCTTATCTCAATATCAGCCGCTCCAAATGTTGAACCTTGCGGTGTTCGGACTCTGATTGAAAACTCCCCATCGGGTGTTGTTAAATACTGTTGATAGTTGGCATAACCTCCGTCTGTATTAAGTTTTAAAGACCCCATTACTGCTATTTCTTTTATATCAGCTTTATCATCTCCTCCCACCGTAGCTGTACAGTTTTGTGCTGATGTAATAAACGGGACGAGGCTGTTGGTGATATTTACACTTGTCGTAGCAGAAGAAGAGACGGTAGGATTTCCGCTTACTGAAAATACCAGTTCCCCATCTCCGTATTCAAGCTTATCTGCTCTTAATATAAAGGTTAATCCATTCACAGTTATCGAACTGCCGGGTTGATATTTTCCACCATTTCCTCCTGTATAAGGTATTTTCAAATATCCATTGTAGGGAACACCAGCAGTATAGTTTGATGGCGATAAGGTTGCTGCACTGCAATTTACCGAAGTAACTCCCGGAGCTACAGCAGTAGAATTATCAATATTCCTCCATTCTGATCCATTCCAAAAATAATATCCTGCCGGTAATGTCACGCCATTATTATAAATAAGTAAGCCAACGGCGTTTACTGCGCTTCCGAGCTGCAAAGTAGTACTCGTAAGATTTATTCTTGGGGCGAGGATTCCCTTATTGGTAGATACAATGTCAAGAATTGAAGATGGATCCGGATTCGATGTGTTTATTCCAACCTGGGCGAAAATGTTGCATGACAAAAACAATGCAAAAAATTGAAATTTAATTTTCATAATTCATGTATTTTTATATTATTACTTTCAGTACGATATAATAGATTATCATTAATAAATCTAGTAACCGTAATGAACAATGCAAAATTATAGGGTTTATTAAAGAAATAACTGAAAAAAAATAAAACAATAAATCATATTATTAACTTTATTTACATTTTTTTCAATAAATTGATAATTAGATAGTTATGTAAGTTGTTTTTTGAAAATAAAATAATAAGTCGTAATATCTTTAAATTAAGATTTAGTAATTGTGAACAGACTATTGAAAATAATTTATCTGATGAAGAAATATTGATGATCTTAAAATACCGACGGGTAAAAATATCAGTAATACATTCGGAATTTATAAAAATTATGTGGGCTGTTATTTTAAAATGATACAGGGAAAATTTTAAATGAATATGCTGAAAATATAAAATAGGTCTTATTGAAAACTGTCTATAATAAGGTTAGCGAGATCGCAGATGATTTTGGGAGTAGAGAGAAAAGCCATCTGAACCGGTTTTTCAAAAAAATGAAAGGAATGACGTTTTCTGCATTAAGGAATGAATAGAGCTGTTATTTTAAAAAAAGACTTTTATTCTTTATCTTTGAAGATCTAATAAAAATTGAAGATGATAGGAATTATTATGGGCAGCCAGAGCGATCTGCCGATCATGGAACAGGCTGCAAATTTTTTGAAAAGCCTCGATATTCCATACGAACTGACGGTAGTTTCGGCGCACAGAACACCGGAAAGAATGTTTGATTATGCGAAAACTGCAAAGGAAAGAGGTCTTAAAGTAATCATTGCAGGAGCCGGTGGAGCAGCCCATCTTCCGGGGATGGTAGCGAGCTGTACCACCTTACCCGTAATTGGAGTTCCAATCCTGTCCAGCAATTCTATTGACGGCTGGGATTCTGTACTGTCTATCCTTCAGATGCCGGGCGGAATTCCCGTAGCAACGGTAGCTTTAAACGGAGCTTTGAATGCAGGGATCCTGGCGGTTAAAATTTTAGGAACCGGAAACCAGAAGATTGCTGAAGATCTTCAGAAATATCAAGATGCTTTGAAAGATAAAGTACTGGGTACGGTGGATGATATCAAAGCAAAACATCCTAATCAGTACGATAAGTAGTATCAATTGTAAATAATTAATTGTGAATTTGCTTTCTTTATGATCATGCATAGCCAAGTGAATTGCTAATTATTATAAAACAGAAACGCTCCAATTTGGAGCGTTTCTGTTTTATTCTTGGATCATATTGTCCCGTGTATTTTTCTGGACGGAGATGGCTCCGAAGAGGGCGAGGAGAAATGCAAATGCATAAAATCCTTTTTCACTCGGAAGTATGGTGGCATTCCAGAGCCCAACTGCTAACAGCACGATGGAAGAAAGGGTGGCAAACCAGCAGATCCCGTAATAGATATCCGTTACCGGGATATTTTCCAGGCGGTCACGAACTGCCTTTTGCAGAGAAACTACAGCAAACAGGCCATAAAGAAGGATGGTAAAGTAATATCCTTTTTCATTCAGCAGCATTTCTGCTCTGGCAAGACCTACGATATAACCGACCATTCCTGCTCCCAATGCTACCCAAGACGCAGCTACGAATGCATTCGATACTCTTTGTTTTTTCATTAATTATATGTTTTGTTTAAGGGGCTAAATATATTCATTTTTTCTAAACTTAATAGGCATAGTCCAAAAATATGGGTAAAATACGGAGAAAGGGGTAATGTAGACTTCACTAGCCCCGATAGCAGCGGTTACCCCACAGCATGGCCGGGCTTTAGCTTTGGAGCGAGGAGTAGGAGCGGATAGCGGGAAATAGCTGCTAAAAACAAAGAAATACTTATTGCATTTAAAAATACGGGCAATAAAAAAATCCCACTATTTTGAATAATGGGATTGTATATAGATTGAAATAAATCTTAGTATCTGTAGTACTCAGGCTTGAATGGCCCTTTTGCATCTACACCGATATATTCAGCTTGTTCCGGAGAAAGAGTTTCCAGTTCAACGCTTAATTTTTTAAGGTGTAAAGCAGCTACTTTTTCATCTAAATGCTTTGGAAGCATATAGACTTCGTTTCCATACGCTGCAGAGTTGTTCCACAATTCGATCTGAGCCAAAGTCTGGTTAGAGAAAGAGTTAGACATTACGAAACTAGGGTGTCCTGTTGCACAACCTAAGTTTACCAGTCTACCTTCCGCAAGGATGATTACTTCTTTACCTTCGATCGTATAGATGTCTACCTGAGGCTTCACTTCAGATTTCGTCTGACCGTAGTTTTTGTTTAACCAAGCCATATCGATTTCATTATCGAAGTGACCGATGTTACAAACGATCGCTTTATCTTTCATTTTAAGGAAATGCTC
Organism: Chryseobacterium antibioticum; assembly: GCF_012927325.1. Classification (GTDB taxonomy): domain Bacteria; phylum Bacteroidota; class Bacteroidia; order Flavobacteriales; family Weeksellaceae; genus Chryseobacterium; species Chryseobacterium antibioticum. The sequence goes on from NZ_JABBGI010000014.1 coordinate 40,481, forward strand.
TCCTCTTACAATGTTGAAGTTACCAGTAGTTGTGATGATGATATCTGCGTTGTCTACAACAGTATCCAATCTTTTTACTTCGTAACCGTCCATTGCAGCCTGAAGCGCACAGATTGGGTCAATTTCAGTAACGGTAACGATAGAACCCGCTCCTCTGAAAGAAGCAGCAGTACCTTTACCTACGTCTCCGTATCCGCAAACTACCACTCTTTTTCCGGCAAGCATAAGGTCTGTAGCTCTTCTTACAGCATCTACTGCAGATTCTTTACATCCGTATTTGTTGTCGAATTTAGATTTAGTCACTGAATCATTTACGTTGATTGCAGGCATTACTAAAGTTCCGTTCTTCATTCTTTCGTACAGTCTGTGTACTCCTGTAGTAGTTTCTTCAGAAAGACCTTTGATGTCTTTTGTGAATTCAGGGTATTTATCGAAAACCATGTTCGTTAAATCTCCACCATCATCCAAAATCATGTTCAATGGTTTTCTGTCTTCACCGAAGAATAAAGTCTGCTCAATACACCAGTCAAAATCCTCTTCGTTTAGGCCTTTCCAAGCATAAACCGGGATTCCTGCAGCAGCAATAGCAGCAGCAGCGTGATCTTGTGTAGAGAAAATATTACAAGAAGACCAAGTAACTTCAGCTCCTAAAGCTACCAGTGTCTCGATAAGCACAGCCGTTTGGATCGTCATGTGAAGACATCCGGCAATTCTTGCTCCTTTTAAGGGTTGAGATGGTCCGTACTCTTCACGGATAGACATCAAACCTGGCATTTCTGCTTCGGCAAGGGTAATTTCTTTTCTTCCCCATTCTGCTAGGGATATGTCCTTCACTTTGTAAGGAACGTATTGTTTTGTAGTACTCATATGTAATGAATAAATTTAAATTCAGTTGATAACGAAATGCAAAATTACAATTAATAATTAAGATAAAAAAACGTTGGGTCAAGTCATAATTTATGAGATTATACATTACTTAAAGTTATTTAGTCTTAATCTAAATAACTACTTTTGTTCAGATAAAATTTTATACTATGAATCATATAAATACCCAGGAAGAAGCTAACAGAAAAGCAAAACCCGTAGCTCCAAAAGTAAAGGAACTGATAGAACGTACGAAAAGCGTGATTTTGGCAACTGTAGATGCAGAAGGAGTTCCGAATTCCAGCTATGCTCCTTTTGTAAAGGTAAATAATACCTTATATATTCTGGTTTCTTTTATGGCCAAACATACAAAAAATCTTGCGGACGGAAGAAAAACTTCTGTAATGTTTATTGAAGATGAATCTGCAACAAAACAAATTTATGCCCGTGAACGTCTGACTATTGAAGCAGAAGCTTCTCAGGTTGAAAGAGATTCTGAGACCTGGAATACCGTGGTAACTCAATTAAAGGAAACCCACGGAAAAGTAGTTGATGTTATTGCTGAAATGCAGGATTTCATCCTTATTGCTTTGCAGCCGGTAAAAGGTTCTTATGTAAACGGATTTGGAAGTGCTTATTTTGTGGACGAAAATCTTGAAATTCTTGAGCATAGAAATGATGTGAATCATCAGTCTAAATAAATAGATAAGAATGGGAGAGGGAAGCGGGGAGATGGAAGTTTATAATGGTTAAGTAAAGAAGAATTCTTTTTTTAATAGATTCTTTGTAATCAAAACTTTAAAGTTATGGGTAAACGAATAGTAACTTCCTTCTTCGTGCTTCCTTCTCCCATCCTCTTTTATCTTCCACATCTTTTTACTACTTTTATCGAATAAAAAAACGATGCCTCTTTACCGCGATTTTTCAGATGACAATGCCACGATTCTTGTATGGAAATATGATGAAAGCGAAGAACTTGATATCAACGAGCTTCTGGAAACCGAAAATGCCGAAAAGGTAAAAGACTATCATCCCAAAAAACTGCAGGAGGTACTCATGGTGCGTAAACTTCTAAAAGGATTAAAGCCCCACTCTAAAATTTTATATAAAGAAAGAGAACCCTTTTTATCGCCTAAAGACGCGGAAATTTCCATCACCCATTCATTTCCTTTTGCTGCCATAGCTGTTTCTAAAAACAAAATAGGGATCGACATCGAAAAATTCAACCCAAAAATTCTGAGGGTTATTGATAAATTCACCTACGAAAACGAAAGAGGATTCATTCCCGAAGATAACGCACCTGCTTTCTATACTATTATATGGAGTGTGAAGGAAAGTATGTACAAGATCCATCATTCGAAATACTGGTCCCTGAAAAAGAATTATGAAGTAAAGCCGTTTGAGCTTAAACACCTTCATAAAATAAGCTGCAGGGTTTATGACGACCAGTTTTCAGACGAGTTCAAAGCGAGAGTAGAGTTTTTTGATGACTATTGCTTTACGATTGTGGAGGAATAGGATCTGCTTCACTTCTGTATTTTTCTATCACCTTTCTCTGTTCTTTAGCCACATCATAAATCAGCTCCAGGATATCATGGATATTTTTGAGCTCTGTTAAATGTGAAATTTTATCAGGATCTCTTCGGTCAACAAGGTCATTTTCTCCGATCTCCGTCTTTCTTTTTGAAAGCATATCTTCAATAGAAGAATCTTCAGGTTCCAGACGGCTTTCCATTTTTAGAGCTTCATTGATATCGTTTCCATGTAGCAAAACAGAGGTCTGCTGCATTTCTGCTCCAATCTTTCTGCTCCAGCTTTCAGCATCTATTTCAGGATACTTTTCGTCATTTTTGGAGTATTGGGAAAGAGAGGCGGTATATGCCGTGATCAGGTGCGACGTTGCCACAAACTGATGCACCACTTCCAGTTTTTTCTGCTGGTTTTTGGGTTCAGAGATCATTCTCTGGAAGTTGTCTGAAAGGTTAGCCAACGAAATGATTGCATTTTTCCGCTTCATTTTATAGTCTTCAATATCAAAGTCTCCTTCCAGAAATTTTGAAATAACACTCTCAAAATAGATGAGATTGTCTGCAGCAGATTTCTTCATCAGATCAAGATTTTGAGTATGTTCCCATACAGGCAGAACGAGATAAGATACTGCAGAAGCAATCAATCCTGCGATCAATGTATCGAGGATTCTGTCTTTGAAGATCACATTTACATTGCCTGGATTTAAAAAATTAAAACTCAAAAACACATAGATGGTCATGAACAGGACTGCCCAAAAATACCGGCCCTTCAGAAAACTGAAGCACATGATCATGCTCAAAAGCAGGATGGTAAACAGGATGCCGTTAATATGTATAAAATGCAGAATGGTATAAGCAATAACCGCTCCTGCAATGGTTCCGTATAAACGGAGAAGATTTCTTTTTTTGGTAATAGAGTAGGCGGGTTTCAATATGGCAGTAATCGTGATCAGGATCCAGTAGGTATGACCAAGACCCAGAAGATCGAACATGGAAAAGATATATCCAACCAGCAAGGCCGTAGTGATTCTGATCGCATGTCTGAAATGAGACGATGAAAACGAAATATTATTCCTTAAAACCTTGAAGTTAAGTTTTTCTTCATTAGGCATGAATTTTTTTAAATCCAGACCTGTGGAAAGACTTTTCGCCAGTTTTACGTTCTGGGAAAATACTTTGTAGATCTCATTGATTTCTTTTGTGATCTCATTGATGCGCATCAAAATCTGGCGAAGGACCATGAAATTTTCAAAATTATCCGGACTCATCTGCTTATTGCGCAGTTCGAAATAATGAGAATTAAGGTTTTTCAGCTCAAGCTCCAGATCAAATATAGGTTTTGCTCTCGTTCCTATCTGAAGAGAGATTCCGATATTGGTAATTTCTTCTGCAAGAAGGTTGAGGTAATCATGGATGTTAACCAGAATCATGCTGTCTTCAAAACTCTGCTGCAGTTTCTGATAGTCGCTTTCAGAGGTCATCAGCTTTTCATGAAGGTCCATAGAATTCAGAAACATCAACATCAGAAGCCTGCTGGTCGTAGTTGATTCGTTAACGATGGTCCTTGTCTTGAAAACGGTTTCCCTGGTTTCTTCCTGAAGATTTTTGATTCCCACCTGCTTGGCGATCACCTGAATTGTTAGCTTGTCGAAATCGGGGTTTTTCTGATAATAATTCGCTTTGATCTTTAAGAATTCTGCGAGCTGGAGATAATTTTCCCCGATCATCTGCCCCGCTAGTTTATAAGGCTGAATGGTAGTCACTACAAGGAATATCAGCAGGAACCAGATACATCCGGATGCGAAGATCAGCAGACTTTTAAAGATATTGCCTCCCGTAAGGTGACCGTCTATAAAGATCGCCAGTACAACAAGAGATAATGAGCCTACCGCAGCAAGCCTCTGTCCGTAAACCCCGATTAAGGAGAAAAACATTCCGAAGGCAATGATCTCCAGCAGGACCAGAACTTTAAAATTCATCACCAGGCTGGCGATAAGTGCTACAAAGACAAAGCAGAAAATAGCAAAGGTAAGTGCATTTCTTCTTCTGATAAAAGGACCGGGCTGGTCACAAAGCGCTACAAAGCTGGTTCCGAGAGGAAATAGAAAGTATTCTTTCAGGATTCCGAAGTGAGCAAGGACTAAACACGGCAGAACAGTTGCCAGCGTAATTCTGATTGCAGAATATACATATTGACTGGTCACGAATTTTTTGAGTTCTGCTGAATAGTTCATACTACAAAATTAATTATTGAAAACAAGAAAAGCCTTATAAAGATGAGACTTTTACAAACTTAAATATTATATTTCTGTAATAATTTACCAATTGCCAATTTGAATGGTTGTGCTTATGACGAATTTGGTATAACGAATTGTACTATTTGCCATAAGAGTTTGAATGGTGAATTTTGCTTCGCAAGTGAAGAGTGAATCTGTAAGCATGAGAGAAAATTCACGGCGAAGCCAATTGACAGCGCAGCTAATTGTCAATTGACCAAGTAATTTGTTCACAAAAAAAGCCCCATAAAAATGAGGCTTTTTGATTTGAGGTATTTAATATCTTAATTATCTACATTAGATGTTTCGTCACCAATGTTCCAGGTAAGACCGAAACGAAGGGTGTTATCCAAAGCAGTATTGATTTTTGACATATTGATCAGATAAGAAATATCAAGTCCGAAAGAACGGTATTTCAATCCGATACCTGCTGTAGCGAACTGTCTTGCTCCCTGCTCTTCGCTTTCATGGAAGTAACCTGTTCTTACAGCAAATGCATTGTCATAAGAATATTCTAAAGCACCACTGTACATGATACTGTTTTTATTTTTGAAAGATTTTCCAATACCGGCGATAGGTCCCACGTTTGGAATCTCATATCTTGGCTGTCTTGTATTAGGATCTATTCCTACATATTCTGATCCTGGAACCAAGATCTTCGAACCTTCTACGCTTAGCCCGATCTTGTTCATGTCATCTAAATACATATCATACCCAAGTCCCAATCTTGCCATTGTAGGCAGATAAGATCTTGATTCTTCATTTCCGGTATAGTCTAATTTCGGACCCAGGTTCTGAACAGCGAAACCAGCGTTAACTTTTCCGTCATACCCTCCGAAACTGGAGAATCTTTGAGAAGTATAGTATCCTGAAACGTCTACTGCAAAAGAGTTGGCAGCTTTAAGAGTTGTATCTGTGTTGAAACCTCCGGCTAAATCAGAACGAATGAATCTACCGGTAACGGCCATTGAGTAAGAATCAGAAAGTTTCAGACCGTAAGCAACGTCGATAGAGAATTCGTTAGGTTTTGATGTACCCATGGAAGTTACCTCTGAACCTACTAACTGAGTAAGGTCTACTTCACCCATGTTGAAATAATAGATACTCGCAGAGATGGTAGATCTTTCTTCCTGTCCTAAGAATTTATGGAACGCACCATATAGTAAAAATACGTCATTGGTAAGTTTCCCCATATAAGGCGTATAGTTAAGACCTACGGAAGAACTTGTTCTGCTAAAAGGATATTTTGCAGCATTCCAGAATTGTGAAAACGCATCCGGAGAGGTTACAACCCCCTGGTCTCCCATACCTCCAGCTCTTGCATCAGGTGCAATTCTTAGAAAAGGAGCTCCGGTCAATACTGGATTTATCTTACTTAAATCTTGCGAATAGCCTAAAAAACCAGCACTTAAACCAAATCCCAAAAGCAGTTTAGTAGTTAAATTCATATGTTGTCTTTTATATATTATCAGTTTTTTATAAAAATTGTTATCTATGTATTATTTAATTATTTCAAAAGTACCATTTTTTCTACAGCTGTAGCACTTCCTTTGCATTTTTCTTGATTTTGACTTTTTGCAAATATCTTAAAAATATACGTACCTTTTGCAACAGTTGACCCAAAATCGTCTCTTCCGTCCCATTCTATTGCCTGACGTGGTGTTCTAAAGCCCTGTAGGAACGGTTCTGCAACTACCGGCTGAGATAATGTTCTTACTAATTTTCCTGTTATCGTGTAAATCTGAACATTTACATCCAGAATATCATCGCAGTTATGTTCAAACTGGATGTACGTTTTATTGGTAAATGGATTCGGCCAGTTCAATGGTCTGTTAATAATCAGATGTTGATCAGCTTCATCCTTAACTTCAAAGTTTAACGTAGCAGTTGTCGAATTATTGTTTATGTCCCAAACTTTAAATGTTAATTGGTGTTGTCCTATCGCCAGGTTTCTGAAAGGGTAGGTTACATTCCCTTTCTGGTAGTCGGCAAGACTAGGATTCAGACATCCGTTTCCTTCACCTGAAGTAAAGAAGTCATTCAGAACAACAGTATTGATGATTTGGCCATCAAGATACACTGTAATATCGTGACCTACACCAGATCCAGTAGAGTTGATTCCTGTATCGTCTGTAACGCAAGCTAAAAGCATAGGGTTCTGATTCGTGATTCCACCGTCTGCAAAGTTTGTATTGTTCATATACAGTCTTACTTTTGGAGGTTCATTATCATTAATTCCATTTGGATTGATGTCTCCTACCTGTACAGCCTGATTGTTAAATACATCTGTTGCTTTGTTATCAGCATATCCCAATATTCTTCCTTGTCCTACAGCATAGTTGATATCCTTAGGAACATAGAATTCCACGTTGAATACTCCGTTTACTGCAGTTCCCGAAGCTTTAACGATAGCACTTCCTTCTTCTGTATAATCCATGACAGGAGATAGAACTCCGTCGTTATTCAGGGTCTTCTTATTTAATCTCTTATCAAAAATATTGATAGAAACCCTTCCGTTGAAAGTTGTATTAAGAGTTCCATTAGGATTGTTGATATGTCCTTTCACTTTAATAAAGTCCAAACCTCTGATCAGTCCCGGAACCGGTGATTCAATACCATCGATCACAAGTTGTCTCTGAGGTCTGCTTAATTTCATAGCAGGATCACCAAGGAAGTTAACCTTCAGGTGGTCGATATTGGCTCCTTTTTGTTTTTTAGCATTTAAATGAGCATATCCTAAAGTTTCAAAATCATCATTGATCAACTTGAAAATATTCTTTGTGTAAGTATCTGTAAAGAGACGCCCATAGTCTACCCCAATGGCACGGCTTGATGTAATCATGGCAGCAGCACCTCCTTGTTTCAGTTTAATAAACTGTTCTCCCGCAGAAGAAGTACCCGGTTCATCCCATAATGTAAATTCACAAGTGATAGTAGATACAAATGGAAATCTGCTGTATACATTTGAGAAGTTATTAGAATTCTGGATCTCTGTACTGGTCAACACCCTTTCCTGAGCCCATCCGTTGATACCTCCATGTCCGAAATAGAATAGATACAAGCTGTTTCCGATGTCATTTGAAATAGCCTGAGTCACTTGAGGGAATCTTTGTCCCGCTGCAGTACTTTGAGCCTGGAAAGCATCCATATATAACTTTCTTACGTTGTATTCTTTTAGTTCCACCTGACCCGGTTGTTCAAAAATAGTTGACAGCGTATTATTCATTACTTCGTGGAAAGGACTTCCGCCATCCTTATCATCATCTACAACAAAGTCAACCTTCATACGCCATTCTCCAAAAGGAGTGGACTGTCCAGGTAAAGCATTGTAATAGGCGAGCGTTTTGTTCATCATATTTCCAGCTTCAGTTACGTTAGCCGCCGGAATTCTTCCTACAGGAACATCTGGTAGATTATTTTCAATGAACGCTGTTGTCTGGGGCTGCGTCATTACAATATAGTCATCCGTAACAAAAGAACCCACAAAGTCTGCAGAATTCTCTCCCTGATAGCTGGAAACTATATTGGAATTACCGGAGATTCTGTTTTTATAATCATAGGAGGCATCCCCAAAAATAAACACATATTTAAGCCTGGCACTGTTGTTAAGTTTTGTTACGAAATCTCTTATAGCAGTAAGATCTCTGCTTCCGCTTCCAAATTCGTTATAGATTTTAGTGGCATCTACGATTTCCACTGTATAATTATTTTTGGTCTGGTGATAGCTGGCTAGTCTTTGCGCTTGCCCCATCATTTCAGGAACAGTAATGATAAGATAATCTACATTCTGCAGCCCGGAAAGATTCTGATTGGCGATTCTTTCCACAAACTGAGGGTTATAAGCCGCGTCGGCACGGAAAGCAACAAATTCATTATTAAAATTGGGATCAGAGGTAAGATAACCGAAATTAAAGTTACCTGCACCTGCTTTGTTTACTCTTCTGTTGGCATTCGTAATGTCAGTTACATCCCATACCTGCTCAAGGTTTGTTGCATTGGAAATACCGAAGCCATAATTGGTATTGGTTCCACTGGCAAGTGAGAAATCCCTGAAACTCATCTGTGATCCATTGAACGTAAGATTTTCCTTATATTGTACTTCCACATAATCGAAGTGGAAAGTTCCATTCGGATTTAAAGAGATATTAGGAGAGTAGTTAAAGGTAATTTGGTTTCCATTCAGATTAGATATGGTACCATCGTATTTCAGCTGGTAAAAATCATAGCTATATGTCGCGGTGTTGTCAGGTACATTCTGTGTGACCGGATTTAGATTATTGATTTTAAATTCTACAGTATTCTTCTGTGATCTGTAACCCACTACCTGAGTTCTGTATTTTATAATATCACCTGCCTGTATTGGCGAACTGGTAGTAAAAGTAACCACCTTATCCGTTGTGAATGGTGCTTCTTCTACCCAAATTCTTCCTACTTTTAAAAGATTCTTTTGGTCATTGTTGATCACCTGGTAATTATCATACCTCGTAATTAAAGCACCTGCCGGAAGGTTGGCATCTACAGGCTGTACTCTTTTACCGGCGCCTTTGTCGAAATTGATGAAATAGTATGAGAAATCTTCGTAGATATTTTTCAGATTATTACTTTGGTCAGTTCTCGTATCAGTTCTTTTGAAACCGTTTCCGTTTGATTGATCATAAAGATTGTATCCGTTTGGCCCCTGAGCATAGAAAAGAGCATAATCTCCGTCATTCCATACACCATCATCTTCACCCACTACCTGAATGGCATTTTCCTGAAGCGCGCTGTATTTTGTATCCTGATTGTGTTCAGGAAGCATTACACCACCATTTCCGTAAATTCTGAAATTTTTAGGATTTACGGAAGCAGGGTTAATGCCGTTATCTTTTAAAAACTGTGTAGTAATTTTAAATACTCCTGATCTGTCTACTTTAATCTTATAGAAGCCGCCACTTGAAAGAGGGTTGGCTGTGCTTCCCACTTTGTTTGCATTTACAGATCCGAAATTGTTGGGAGATGCCGTTTCAGAAATACTGAATGAGGAAAGTCTCTGGACACGCCCTTTTACATTCTTGAATAAAGATACACTTACACTCGCATATCTTTCTCCTTCCAGAGTGTAGTAAGCGATGTCGGCAATATCATAATCCGGTAATCTTCCCTTGTCAAGATCATAGAGATCTTTATTGGAAACACTTTCCCACGCAAGGTCGGAAACTTTCAGCTGCTTTTCTCCTATTTTTTGTTTAGTGATGATAAAAACGTTATTTTGGCTGAACGAAAAACCTTCATTTTTGAAATTTGGAAGAGTTAATTTTGTGTCACCAAAATCTTGGATTTTAGAGCCTTCCCATTCTATGGCTTTTCTCTGGGCCCAAAGTGTTGATACAAAAGAGAATAGTAATAAAAAGGTGATTTTTTGTTTCATGTTTATTATTGAAATTTCTGAATTACAAATAAAATGAAAATTTTAGAATTAAATTGTGATACAATAAAATTAATTTGTTAACGTTTTTCAAAAAAATCAAATGTTTACTTGATTTATTGAATAATTTATTTTTTCTTTGTACTTTGAAAATATTTATATCGACTATGAAAAAACTAAAGTTATTTTCATTAATAGCATTAAGTTCTACACTTGCATTAACCAGCTGTGGCGGATCAGGTACCAGCAAAGGAGGCGGTACTAAAAAATTTGTCAGCAAGACGGGTTGGAAACCAAACGAAAAACAAGGTTGGTTTTTTGCAGGAAAGCAACAAAAGCAGAAGGGGTGGCCAGGAATGGTATATGTAGAAGGTGGAACTTTTACAATGGGATTAGTGAAGGATGATGTGATGCATGATTGGAATAACACACCGCGCAGAATGCAGGTAAGTTCATTCTTTATCGGAGAAACAGAAATTACTAACTACGAATACCGCGAATACCTTACATGGTTGAAGTACGTATTCCCTCCAAGTGACCCTAGCTTTAAAGAGATCTACAACGGTGCCCTGCCAGATACTCTTTTATGGGATAATAAATTAGCTAGAAACGATTATAATGAAACGTATCTGCGTTCGCCAGAATTCGATTACTACCCGGTAGTAGGCGTTTCCTGGACTCAGGCAAACAGATATTGTGAATGGCTTACAGACAGAGCGAATGAAAAAGCTTTAATGCAAGCCGGAATTATTGCTAAAGATTTGTATATCAACGAATCCAATAACCAAGGAGGAACAGCATTTAACATGGATAAATTCAAATCGAATGATCCGGAAATGCAGGGATATATCAACGAGAAAAGAATGCAGCAAAAATCTGGTATGAAAACAACCAACCAGAGACTTCTTTCTGCAAACAGAGCACCAAACTCTTCAATGGTTCAGAAGTTCAGACTTCCTACCGAAGTGGAATGGGAATATGCAGCTCTTGGTATGGCTAAAAACAGAGAATACAACCAATATCTTGGTAAAAAACCTGAAATTGAAAGATTAAGAGGTACCAAAGGAAAAGATAAAGGAATGTTCCTTGAAAACTTCAAAATGGGTACAGGTGACTATTCAGGTATCGCAGGATGGAAAAATGACGGAGCTGCACAAACTGCAGACGTAAGACAATATCCATCTAATGATCTTGGAATCTACGGTATGTACGGAAACGTTTCTGAATGGACGGCTGACGTATACAGACCTATCATTGACGAAGATTTCAACGACTTCAATTACTATAGAGGAAACATGCCTCAGGCTGTTGTAAGAAACGGTGACGGAACTTACAAAATGATCGACGAAGGAACTATCAAGTATGATACGTTAGCCGACGGAAGATTGGTTTATAAAGGACTTCCAGGACAGTTTGAAAGAGAAACTATCGCTGACTACAGAAACTACAGAGATGGAGACAGACAGTCTTCTTTAGAATACTACAGAACTTCAGACTCATCTGATACTTATAATATGTACAATGCTCCTCAGAAGAGATTTGTAGTAGATGCAGGAGGAAGAGTAAAACTTCAGAAAGATACTAAAGACAGAACGTCAGCAATGTCTAACGATGTAAGAGTTGTAAAAGGTGGTTCTTGGCAGGATACAGCATATTGGTTGGATCCGGGACAAAGAAGATACAAAAGCCAAGGCAAAGCTTACGGATGGATCGGCTTCCGTGTTGCACAGGATGCTAGAGTTAACGACAAGAGCAGAACTAGAAGATAATATTATCAAAATACTTATAAAAAACCTTCCGGATTTCCGGAAGGTTTTTTTATTTTTGAACTATGAATATAGAACAGTTTTATCCTTTATTTTTAAAGTCAGATAAAGTGACGATCGACAGCAGAAAAGTCGGAAAGAATGATATCTTCTTCGCCTTTTCCGGTGATAACTTCAATGCTGCAACTTTTGCAGAAAAAGCCGCTGACGAGGGAGCTCTGGCTGTGATTGTGGAGCAGCAGGAATTTGAAAATAAGGACAAAAACATTTTCTATGTTCCTTCTACACTGGAATTCCTTCAGCAGCTTGCAGTTCATCATAGAAATCACCTTAAAATTCCCGTGATCGGGCTTACGGGAAGCAACGGAAAGACCACCACCAAAGAGATTATACACGCCGTGCTTTCACAGAAATTCAATGTACAGTATACTTTTGGAAATTTGAATAATCATATTGGAGTTCCGCTGACCATTCTTTCCATTAAACCTGAACATGAAATGGCTGTCATAGAAATGGGAGCCAATCACCAGAAAGAAATAGAACTTTTATGTACTATTTCGCAGCCGGATTTTGGATATATTACCAACTTTGGGAAAGCTCATTTAGAAGGCTTCGGTGGATTTGAAGGCGTGATCAAAGGAAAGTCTGAGCTTTATGATTATTTGAAAAACCATCACAACACGATTATAGTCAATGAAAATGATCCTATTCAGGTAGAAAAAACTGAAAACTATACACCCAAAATTACCTTTGGAAAAGAGAATTCAGATTATCAGTTCGGATTGTTTTCAGAAGACCATTTTGTAGGGTTACAATATCAGGAAATGAAAGCGGTTTCAAAACTGACGGGAGAATATAATTTCACCAATTTATGCGCAGCTGCTAGCCTCGGACTTCACTTCGGAATCGGCTTTGAAAAAATTAAGCAGGCTGTTGAAAACTATACTCCGACGAATATGCGTTCACAGGTCGTGAAAAAAGAAGGCAGAACATTAGTACTGGATACGTACAATGCCAATCCAAGCTCTATGACGGCTTCTCTGCACAACTTTGTTACGTTTGAAGGACGTAAGACTATCATCATCGGTGATATGCTTGAATTGGGGGAGGAAAGTGAGAAAGAGCATCAGAATATCTTAAAACTTGCCCAGGAATTGGCTTTTGACCAAATCATTACCGTAGGAAAGCATTTTAAATCAGTCAATCCCTCAGCATTGTCTTTTGACAATACTGCAGAACTGATAGGATATCTTCAGCAGAATACCATTCATTCTGAAAATATTCTGTTAAAAGGTTCAAGAGGAATTGCCCTTGAAAAAGCAATAGAATTTATTTAAGCTTTAAATTCCAGAAATCTTTTACGATAAGCTTAATATTCTGGAAAGTACTTGGGAAAACTTCCTCCTCAATTTGGGCGGTGTTTTTCCAGGCCACTTCCGTAATTCCCTCCTCAATCTGAGGTTTTGAGGTATCTTCACCATCGAAGTTCATTTCAAACCAATGGGTGCATTTCAGAATCTTTTCACCGTTTCTTTCGATATAAATATGGTAAGTGGTGTTGATGAACTCTACCAGGTCTACATCTTTCAGGCCGGTTTCTTCTTCAATCTCTCTTACGGCAGATTCTTCGCGTGATTCGCCTTTTTCCATCTTACCCTTGGGAAGATCCCATTTACCTAATCTTTTAATGAAAAGAAGGTCTCCCTGAGGATTGCTGACAAGTCCTCCTGCCGCTTCTATGATCCTGAAAAGCTTTTGGAACTCTTTCCAGATCTCTTCAATATTCTCACCGAAAACATTCAGCTCTTTTACTGAAGTGTTCTCCAAAAGATCTAGCGCAATCTCTAAAGTTGTGAAACTTTCGAACCTGAGATCTTTTTCAAGATTCCCGGGATGCTTAGATACTAATAATTTTTTTTCGTTCACAAAAACTTTATACATTTGTAAGAATTAAGAATTTAAATACAAAAATAAAAAATGAATTTAGAAGGACGAAAAATTATTGTCAATAAATCATCTAAAGATTTGTCTGAATTGTTGAAATCACCTGAAAACTATAAAGATTTTATGCCGGATGGTCTTCAGAAATTTGAAACAAGAGATAACGGGTTCAAATTCGGTCTTCAGGGAATGCCGGAAATCGCGTTGAAAATAGATGAAGTGGATGAGCAGAAAGCTGTTTTAAAGTCAGCAAGCTCAAGTCTTGACTTTACATTAACAGCCACTTTAAATCCTATCAACGAAAACCAGACTGAAGTTCAGATGCTTTTTGAAGGAAAATTCAATCCTTTTATCAAAATGATGGTAGAAAAACCACTTCAGAACTTTATCAATACACTGACAGATAAGATCGAAGCTTACAAATAATAACTAAACCTTCAGCAATGAAGGTTTTTTTATGCAATGACTCCAGAACTGTGATCTGCTGTGCTGCCGGTTGCAGAAGAAAGAACATTGATCTCGTTATTCATCCTTAAAACCCCCATGAAGGCAAAGATTAATGCTTCCTTGTAATCAATGATTTCGTTCTTGGGAATGATGATACCGGATCCTGCTTTTTCCCTGATCTTTTCAATAAGGAAAGTATTGTAGGTGCCCCCACCCGTACAAAGGACCTTTTGTAAACTGTTTTTATTAATGATCTTAGAGATCTGCTGCGCTACATGTTCAGTAAAAGTAGCCATAGCGTCTGCTGTTTCGATATTTTCAAAAAGTGAAAAAATATGTTCGTTACACCATTCAATGCCTAAAGATTTAGGGTGAGGCTGGCTATAAAAGTCTAAGGAATTAAGTTGGGCTAAAAGATTCTCATTGAACTGCCCTTTTCTTGCCAGATCACCATTTTCATCAAAATTTTTATTAAATTTCTGAGCGAGCCTGTTCAAAACAATATTGACAGGGGCGATATCAAATGCGATCCTTTTACCCTCCTGTTTTAAAGATATATTGGAAAAGCCTCCAAGATTCAGGCAGGCATCATATTGAGAAAAAAGCAGTTCATCCCCGATAGGAACCAAAGGAGCTCCGTTTCCCTCCATAAGCACATCCTGGCTCCTGAAATCATAGATAACCGGAAGTCCCGTTTCTATTTTGATGGCTCTGCCGTCTCCGATTTGCAGGGTAAATTTATTTTGAGGCTGATGAAAAACGGTATGTCCGTGAGAGCCGATCAGGTCAATGTTTTCAAGACCGTTCTTTTCAATAAATTCTTTAACCTTCTCAGCCAGGTAAAAACCATACTCTGAGTGAAGTTTCAATAATTCTTCTGAAGATAGATGGATAGAATTTCTAAGTTTTTCTTCCCAGTGTTGAGAATAGGGAAGGGTTTCTGCCTTTAAGATCTGAAAATTCCAGCCGTTCTGTTTTTCAAAAGCGGCAAAACATATATCCAGACCATCCAGACTGGTTCCGGACATGAGCCCAAGAGCCTGAAATCTCATGTTACTGTGGTGTTTTTTTTTCTTCGAGCCTTTTTGTACTGAAGTCTCCCGAATTATTGAAGAAAGTATATTCAGAGAAATCATCTTTAGCAGTCATACCATTGGCTCCTACCAGAGTAGAGCCATCTTCCATGGTAACGTATACCGTATCTTTGGTGTAAATTCTGTTTTTTTTCTGATCCCAGTAAACACTCTGCATGGCAAAACGCTGCCCTTCATTAGTGGTGATCCTTACATCACCTTTTGCTTCGTAGAATTTTTTATATTCGAAAATACGGGCATATTTGGCGGTAATCTTTCCCGGAACTTTGGGTTTCTTTTTATCAAAAAACTCTATGTTAATTCCTTTTTTTGCGACAATATAAGGACTGTCGATCAGCTCATATTTTTCAATAATTGGAGCTTTGGCTTTTAATGAGATAAAACCGGAGTCTCGCTGAATAATATTGGCATTATTAATGATCTGCGAGGGGAAGTTCTTGCTTTTGCTTCCGTTGGCCTTGGTAAGGTCTTCTTCACAGGATGTCAATATAAAAAATATAGCACAACTAAAAAGGCATGCTATATTTTTATATGATATTTTATTTGAAAAATTCATTCTAGTTGTACAGATTCTTTCTGAACCATCTGTCAGCAAAGTTGAAACCGACTTTCAGGTTAATAAAATTCTGATTGATCAGATTATTCTTAAGAGTTCCTCTTTTTCCTACTTCTATACCAAGCTCAACACCACTCATTCTTGTGATACTGCTTGTCTTGAACGGAAGTAATACCCCCCCTGAGATTCCAAATTTATTGATGCTGTTACCGTCTATTTTAAGATTTCCTCTTTCATAGAATGCTCCATATCTGTAGACTACTCTTGAGAAGTAACTTCTGAAGTTGTTGTAATTGGGTAGGTACCATCCTCCGGCAGATATTCTGTAGGTATCCTGGAAGTCAAAAGTCTTTCCGAAATAAGAGATGTCTTCTCCTTTCTTATAATCAAGCTGTCCGGATACAAACCAGTGGTTTTCGCTTCCATAACCAACCCCTAAAGATGCCTGAAGCGGAAGAAGGTTTTTAGAGCTCGTACTTTTTTGATCTATAATCGTTTCCAAAGCTTTTACCGTGTTGGCTGCATCAGCATACACATAAGTACTGTTGATATAATCAGTAGTCATATTGCTGGTGTTCCCAAATGTAGCAGTTGCTCCGATGGTTAATTTTTTGTCGGTACGTGTATTCAGACTCTGGTAGCTTCCCCCAAGAGTGAAGTTAAAGTTTTTGATGCTGTTCTTGGTTTCGTAACCGTTGACATATTCAGCGTTTGAAACTTTATCTTTATCAAAAGATCTGAGCTCATTAAGGTCATAAAGATTTCCAAAGTAAAGATTAGCTCTTAAACCTACAGCAAAATTCTGGTCGATTTTATAAGAAACAGCTGCCTGGGCAGTATTCAAAGTTCCACTTCCTTTAAAACGGTTTGTATAATATCCGTCTAATGTTTGAACATTATCTACAGTTTTGTACCTTTCAATAGTATTAACAATGTCATAGCTCTTGGAGCTGTAGGGCTGATAGGAAAGTCCCATCTTTACCTTTGGAGACAGAGGAAAGGCTAGTGAGATATTAGAAAGATACGTAGAATGTTTGGTAGACTTCGTATCGTTGTAATTAGTTTTGAAGTAATTGTTTTCGTTGGTAGCTTCCAGCTTGATGCTTGTCAGCTCGAAATTAGAGTTATTCGCAGGGTTTGCGAAATTGAAGCTGCTCGTAAAATCACTTATATAAGCAGTAGATATACCACCCATAGAGGCAGTTTCAATCGTATTATCATATTTTACATCTCCAATTCCATAAGTTGCATACGGAGAGTTACTTATACTCTGTGCATTTAGGAAGTATCCAACTGATATGAATGATACGGCAAAGATTTTTTTCATTCTTTATTTTTAAAACAATGCGCAAATATCTTAAATATTAATGAATTGTAAAAATTATATGTGGTTAAAGTTTGTTAAGGCGTGAACTGATGGGCTTTTTTGAAGATTTATTAATGAAACGCCATAAGTAAATAATGAATGATGAATTGGGTTACGGGGTTCAGGATGCGGGATTCGAGTTGTGAGCTAAGGCATATAAGTCGTCAGGAAGGTAATATAAAAGACCGAAAACTTTTTCAAGGCCAGAATCAAAGCTCATACTAAACTTGAAAGCCTAATACCCTTATTTTGTAATTTTAACCCATATCTAGTATCCCGAAACACTTACCCCGTATCAAAATTTATCATGGACACTTATTCCCAAAATTTAACTTCAGATTCTTCCCCAGTTTTTTTATCTTTGGAACATGAATTGGGAGAACATTGCCGGACAGGAAAACCTGAAAAAACTTCTTCGGGAAAGCATTGCTGAAAACAGAGTGAGCCATGCCCAGCTTTTTTTAGGAAAAGAAGGATATGGAACATTTCCTATGGTATTAGCTTATGCCAAAGAGGTATTTCGCCAGGAAAATGAACATGCTGCTTCGAAAGTAGAGCATTTGAATCATCTGGATCTGCATTTTAGCTTCCCTGTTTTTACGGATAATAAAAATTCTTTAAGCAAAAATAAATTTGAGGAGTTCAGGGAAATGATCATGAACTCTCCTTATGCTAACTATGATGACTGGACCGCTTTTCTGGAATCTGAAAACAAACAGCTTTTTATTTCTGCAGATGAAATTGATGACCAGAATCAAAAGTTTGCCTTAAAGAGCTTTGAAGGGGGAACCAAAATTCTGATCGTCTGGAGAGCAGATAAAATGAACGTTGCTGCAGCAAACAAATTTCTGAAATTTCTGGAGGAACCACCGGCAAAAACACTTATTTTGCTTACGGCTGAAACGGCCAATGATATTCTTCCTACCATTCTTTCAAGAACACAGATCGTAGAAGTTCCGAGAATCAATGATGAAGACCTGGAAAACTATCTTAAGAAGAACTTTTCAATGGCTGATGAAAAGGCGAGGGAGATTGTTCATGAAGCGCAGGGAGACCTCAATGACGCGTTAAAAATTTTAAATTCCGGACATAAAAGTGACGAATTTGAAAAGCTTTTTGTACAGTGGGTGCGTGATGCATTTATGGTCAAAAAGAAGCCTCAATTTCTTAAAAGTATCATCTTCTGGGCCAGAGAAATTGCAGGATGGAACAGGGAAAAACAAAAGAACTTCCTGAATTACTGCTCCGAGATCTTCAGGCTTGCGTTGCTTCAAAACTACCAGTCTGAAAATTTGGTGTATAAAAAAATTGATGCAGATGGGTTCAACTGGGCCGGATTTTCAAAATTTATCAGCGGTGCCAATATTGAAAGTATCTTAGACGAAATCAATACAGCTGATTTACACCTGACCCGAAACGGAAATCCTAAAATTGTCTGGACGGATCTGGGCATAAAATTATCCAGATATATCCATAAAAATTCTTAAGAGATAAAAGCGTAAGGTTTTATAGGACCTTCATGGTTTAAAATTCAATTTTATATTTAAAAGATAGATATAAAGCCCGGACCTGTTTCGGGCTTTCCTATTTCTGTTTTCTAGACTTATCTCTGTATGTTATCCTAAACTGGAGATCCGGTATGATAGCCGGATCTTTTTTTATACTGATGTGAAAAATTCGTCCTGTCTATCTGTTTTTCCGGTAAAATATAATAGCCAAATACACTCATTATTGCAGCTGTAGGAATTTATTTTTTAATGGTGTTCAAATTATATGGGCTTATAACCCTATTAATTATCAGTGATTTATTTTGGCGAATATTAAATCTGCATTAAAAAATCAATCAATCGTTTGATTTGTTTAAAATCTTATGTACATTTGCGCCCTGAAAAATAGAATTGCTATGGTTTCAAAAGAAGAAAATATATTATTTGCTGCAGAGAGGCTTTTTGCTGAAAAAGGCTTTGAAGGAACTTCCACCAGGGAAATTTCTAAGGCAGCGAATGTAAATATTTCTATGATTTCGTATTATTTCGGATCCAAAGAAAAGCTGTACGAAAAATTAGTAGAATACAGGATAAGTGAAGGTCAGTTCTTTGCTAGGGATATTCTTGAAAGAACAGATATCAACGAATGGCAGAAGATCGAAAAGATCGTTGATCAGTTTTCAGGAAGAGTAAGACATCATAAATGTTTTTACAGAATCATGCAGCGTGAACAGCTTTACACAGAGAATACACAGATTGTGGAATTTCTAAAGCAAACGAAGATGGGCTTCATCTCAATGTACTCGCAGGTTCTTGAAAGCGGACTTAAAAAAGGAATTTTCACAAAGAATCCTCCGATCTATTTACTTCATGCTACGGTAAGCGGAACTTTATTCTATGCATCCAATGCCAAAGAGATGTACAAAGAGTTTCTAAATGATACGGAAGACGATGAAGTTTTTGAAGAAAAATATTACACAGAACTTAATAAACATATAAAATACTTACTAAAAGACCTTTTAGGTTATGAAGAGAATAAATAACTCGGTGTTCGCATTATCCCTGTTTATGGGAATTGCAGCCATAAATGCTCAGGAGAAAAAACAGCTGACTCTGGACGAAGCCGTGCAGCTGGGAATCCAGAACAGTAAAAGCCTTAAGATCGATACCGCTAAGATCGAAGAAGCTACGGCAGATCTTTTGGAAGCTAAAAACAGACAGCTTCCTGAATTGAAAGTTTCCGGGAGCTATATGTATCTTCCTATTAAACCTACTGTTGATTTAAAGCTTTCCAGCGTTTCAGGAGCGGGAGCAGCAAGTCCGGAAGTCCATCAGGTTGCCTATGGATCAGTTAATCTTAGTGTTCCTGTTTACAACGGTGGAAGAATTAAGTATGGTATTCAGTCTGCCAAATATTTGGTGGAAGCCTCAAAATTAAGTACGGAAAATGATAAAATAGCGATTGCTTATAACGTTGCCCAAGCTTACAATAATTTATTTAAAGCGAATCAATCCATCAAAGTTTTAGAAGAAAACCTTACGGCTTCTCAAAAAAGAGACGAAACGTTTCTGAAGCTTGAAAACAATGGAGTTATTGCTAGAAATGACCGTTTAAAAGCCAACCTTCAGACCTCAAATATCGAATTGCAGTTGCTGGAGGCTAAAAACAACTACAATATTGCCAGCATCAATATGGATCTGTTATTGGGAATTCCTGAAACTACAGAAATTGAAGTTGACCAGAATTATATCGATGAAGGATCAGAGGTAAAAGCAGTTGATTATTATATCAATGAAGCTAAAGAAAACCGTAAAGATTTACAGGCTTTAGCGCAGCAAAGAAAAGCTGCAGAATTGGGATCAAAATCGGCAAAAGCTGAAAACCTTCCTTCCATAGCCTTTACCGGAGGATATGTTGCGGCAGATATTCCTAAGTTTCTTACGGTGTACAATGCGGTGAATGTTGGGGTAGGAATTTCTTACAATTTATCCAATATCTGGAAAGAAAATTCTTCATTGAAACAGTCTCAGGCAAGAGAAAAGCAACTGGCAGCAACCGATGAGTTACTGAATGATAACATTAAGCTTGACGTGAACAGAGAATATCAGAACACAGATTATTCTAAAAAGAGAATCGCAGTGTATGAGAAAGCCGCTGAACAAGCTAATGAGAATTACAGAATTACAAAAAACAAATATGATAACGGTTTGGCAACCATGACCGAACTTTTGGACGCAGATGCAGCCCAGATTTCTGCAAATGTAGGAGTTATTAATGCAAAAGCAGATGCAGCACTGGCTTACAGAAAACTATTACAAACTACAGGAACTTTAACATTTAAATAAGATTAAGACCAAAAATGGAAAATAATAATACACCAGCAATTGAACCTAAGAAGAAAAAAAGTTTAGTTTTTCCAATCATTTTAGCGGTTGTCGTTGTGGTAGGAGGAATTTACGGTTATAGAACCTATTCTTACGGACAGATTCACGAAGAAACAGACGATGCTCAGATTGCTTCCAACATGAGCCCTGTGATTTCTAAAGTTTCGGGTTACGTAACGCAGATTAAAGTAAAAGATAATCAATTTGTAAAGAAAGGAGATACTCTGGTTATCCTTGACAACGGAGATCAAAAAATGGCTTTGGTACAGGCTGAGGCGGCTTTAGAGACAGCAAAAAGCAATATTTCAAATGCGCAGGCAAGCACAACAGCAACGTCTAAAAATATAGGAAGTTCACAAGCGGCTGTTACAACAGCAAATGCTCAAATCGAAGCAGCAAAAGTAAATGTTTGGAAAACCAACCAGGATTTGAAAAGATATTCTGTTTTAGTAAAAGACCATTCAATTACAGAACAACAATACGAGCAGGCTTTGGCAGCAAAACAATCTGCAGACAGACAATTACAGGTTTTGGTTGATCAGAGAAATCAGATCGCTCAACAAACTAGTATAGCTTCTTCTCAGACTGCTGCAAGTTCTCAGCAGATCAGCGTTGCAGGTTCAGTGGCTAAACAGAGAGAAGTAGATGTGGAAAATGCAAGACTGAATCTTTCTTACACCATTATCCTTGCTCCGGAAGACGGATTTGTTGGAAAAGTTCCTATCCAGGCAGGACAGTACTTACAGGCGGGATCACAGTTATTCAGCTTAGTTAAAAATGACCAGAAATGGGTGATCGCCAACTTTAAAGAAACTCAGGTTGATAAAATGTTAGAAGGTCAGAAAGTGAAAATCGAAATCGATGCTTTCCCAGATACAGAATTTGACGGAGTGGTAAGTTCATTCTCTCCGGCTACAGGTTCTACATTCTCTATTCTTCCTCCGGATAACGCGAGTGGTAACTTCGTGAAAGTGGTACAAAGACTTCCTGTGAAAATAGACTTTGTAAAACTGGATCTGAACGTTGCTAAAAAACTGAGAACAGGAATGAATGTGAAAGCTGAAGTTTCGCTTAAATAATATTAAAACTGTGAAATAAGTGAATTGTCAATTTTGCTGATGCAAGTCAATGACTGGGGATTACATGAAGTTGAACATTGACAACGAAGTTGATTAACCATTGACAATTCACCTTTTTACATTGTAAAAAACTATGCAAGATTCATTAGTAGAATATGGAGTCCGAAGAGTGATCATTACGATCACGGCTATTCTTTGTGCTTTGCTGGAAATTGTGGATTCCACGATTGTGAACGTTGCCCTGAACGAGATGAAAGGTAACCTGGGTTCCACACTTTCTGAAGTGGGATGGGTAATTACGGCGTATGCCATTGGTAACGTTATTATTGTACCGATGACAAGCTGGCTTTCCCAACAGTTCGGACGAAGAAATTACTTTGCAGCTTCTATTATCATTTTTACCGTATTTTCTTTTTTATGCGGTAATGCAGATAATATTTGGGAGCTGGTATTTTTCAGACTGTGTCAGGGAATTGGAGGTGGAGCCTTACTGGTAACATCGCAAACCATCATCACAGAATCATATCCTGTTGAAAAAAGAAGTATGGCTCAGGCTATTTATGGTTTGGGAGTAATTATTGGTCCTACATTAGGTCCGCCATTGGGAGGTTATATTGTAGATAATTTTAGCTGGCCTTATATTTTCTATATCAATATTCCTATCGGGATTGCGGCCACTTTAATGACATTACAGTTTATCAAGAGTCCGAAATATGCTGAGAAACGTAAAGCTTCAGATGTAGACTGGTTGGGAATTGCTTTATTGGCGGTTACGGTAGGTTCATTACAGTATATCTTAGAAAGAGGACATGAAGAAGACTGGTTTGCGAGTGGATGGATTGTACTATTTACAGTATCAGCAGTTTTAGGATTTATATTATTCCTCTGGAGAGAACTTACTTTCAAGTATCCGATTGTAGAGCTAAGAGTTTTAAAAAACAGTAATTTAAGGATTGGAACGGCCATGTCCTTTGTATTAGGATTTGGTTTATATGGTTCTACGTTTATCGTTCCGTTATATACCCAGAGTATTTTAGGGTGGACGGCCTTAGAATCCGGAGCATTAATGATTCCCGCGGCGTTAACAACCGCTTTCATGATGCCTATTATTGGTAAGTTGCTTTCAAAAGGCGTAAAACAGCAGATCTTAGTATCTTTAGGATTATTTACCTTCTTCGTTTATAGCTTCTGGGGATATAAAATTCTAACTCCGGACACCGGTAAAGAAGCATTCTTCTGGATGTTGATGGTAAGAGGGGCCGGATTAGGACTACTGTTTATTCCGATCACATCCTTATCATTAAGCACCTTGAAAGGTCAGGAAATTGGCCAGGGAGCAGCATTTACAGGAATGATGAGACAGCTGGGAGGATCTTTCGGGATTGCAGCCATCACCACCTTTATTGCCAATGCCAGCCAGAAATACAGAGTCAATTTGATTTCTCATTTAGATTCCAATGACTTTGATGTCCAACAGAGATTGAATGGGTTAAAAGCAAGCTTTATGGCGAAAGGTATGACTCCCGATGCTGCAATGAATGCCGCCTATAAAATGATGGATCTCACCGTTACCAAGCAGGCAACAGTATTATCTTATATGGATGTTTTCCTGTATTTAGGAATTGCCTTCTTAATTTGTATTCCGTTTATCTTATTGGTAAAAGAACGAAAAAGCAAAGAAAAAATAGATTTAAGTGGTGTACACTAAATAATATTGAAATAAATAGAAAACCTCCGGAAAATTCCGGAGGTTTTTTTGTGGAAATTATTTCATTAAAAGAAAATTCTCCAGTTTAAATAAAAACATGTAGTATTAGCGATGTCATCCTGAGCATAAACTGAAAGTTTACGAACGCAGTTCGCAAGGATCTAAAGCTTAATATTCTTAATAACTTAAAGATTCTTAATGGTTTAAATTGTAATCGTTTATTTAATTTCCGCTGTCCATTCAATACCACTGATATCAATCAGCTTTACCGCATGAATATCTTCTTTTTTCACAGAAATATCATTGAGACTGAAAGTCAGATCGGCCTTTGCTCCAAGCGGAATAATCAAACTGTGTTTTCCCGGTTTTACTTTAGCCACATAATGATTGCTGATCTTTTCTTTTGGAAACTTTGATAGTTCTTTTGGTTCTAATGCTTTTAAAACATTCCCGTTGTTGTCCAGAATATGAATACCGATCAAAAAAGAACCGTAAACATCTGCACCTTGGGTTCTGTACACCTCAAATGTCAGATCTGAACTGCTGAGAACAATATTAGAGATTTCAACATTAGGTTTTACAGATTTATTATGCAACGTTCCCCAGACTCCGCCATGGAAATACTGATTGGTATACAGCGTAAGTCCGAAAATTAAAGCAGAACCTGCGAGTACCAGCGTTTTTGGTTTTGATAAAGGAAGAACGCCGGATCCCAGCCATAGAAACCATTTTTTATGGGTAAAGTTTTTATTGTGCTTGATGAAATAATGATCCAGAGAAAAAGAACCGCTTCCGGTAAGAAATAAAACAAATCCACCCGCAATTCCTAAAACACCGATTTGCCACTCATCAAGACACGTAGTTCCGATCCAGCCGGAACCGAGAAGAATTCCCATGGCCAAGCCAAAGATCCCGATGCTCATGAATCTGGTAAACAGCCCTAAAATAATGAATAGCCCTACAATACCCTCAACAATGGTAAAAGTAACCATGGAAGTATGTAAGGCATCCGGATGGGTAACCAGGTATTCTATAAGAGGTTTTATCCCTAAAGCGTTAGGCAGGAAATGGTTGAATTTCTCTCCGATATATCCCGCTTCATCGGGAATAAGTTTGTTTTCGAGGACGAGTCTGCGCCAGAAGGCTGAAAAGTAAGTCCATCCGATCACAAGACGGAGTGACAATGTGTAGAGTCCGGCCAGGTCATAAGACCGGCTGTCTGAAATATGTTTCATTGAAATTGTATTGTATTAAAAGACTTTTTGTAGAAAAACTGATTAAGATAAGATCTAAACCAGATGTAATTTCAATCTTTTAAATAAGATATATTTCGGGGGACTGTTTCCGGTAGAATGTCCGGAATACTTATTCTGAAAAATTATTGCCCCTTCATGAGGAGATGGAACAGCATTTAAAGCCGTAAAGTATTTGTTTTCCTTAGATTTTAAGCTGTTTTTGGAAACAGAGCTTCTGTTTGAAGAACTTTCCGTTACACTGTCACAGGCATAGGCTTGAGCAGAAGTGGTTGTCTTTACTTTATTTAAGGCAGTGATATATTGAATATCAAAAATACGAAGAAGGTCTCTTTTCAGAGAACATGGAGAAAGTGAGAACACCATCACAAGCATCATTACGATGGCTTTATAGATCTTTATATGGGCTCTTAGATTCTGCATTCTGACAAAACTACGCATTTCTGATTCAAGTCGGCCAAAGATTTTTGATTTGTTTTGGGGTTGTTATGTTTAAAAATTACGTTAACAATAAAATTAAGATAGGGCGAAACAGGTTATTTTAATAAGGGAGTTATAAATTTCACAAATTCAGCCTGTTGATCCACAAACAGGTAATGGGAACAGTTATCAATGATCTTGAAATGATTTTTTCCAGCCATATTTTCCATGTCCTTGAGCTGTTTCACCGAAAATATTCCATCGTCTTTTCCATAAACGGCAAAAATCGGAATTCCACTTTTCTTTATTTCTTTCAAAACAGGAGTATTATCAAGGTTGTTACGGGGTTCATTTTTATAAAACTTCAATGGTGATTCCGGGTTTCTGAAATTCGTGGCATAAAATGCTCCTGCTTCGTATTCCTTTCTCAATTGTTGACTCTCAGAAGTAGGAGTCGGCATCGTGAAGAAATTCATTTGGCTTGCTATTTCATAACATCTTTTTCTATAAGCAGCCGAGTTCTTGCTCAAGTTTTCAATCTCACCAATTTCTTTAAGTTTTAGAGAATCATTTTTGAACTTTTCTTTAGCTTGTTTTAAGATATGATCATAGGTTTCCTGTTGGGAAAATAAAGCGCCAGCCAACGTGAGTGAACTTACCTTGTCAGGAAATTGTCTGGTGAACAAGGTTCCGATAATTCCTCCAAAACTGTGGGCCAGGATATTGGCTTTCTTGATTCCATAGGCT
This sequence comes from Chryseobacterium antibioticum, assembly GCF_012927325.1. GTDB lineage: Bacteria > Bacteroidota > Bacteroidia > Flavobacteriales > Weeksellaceae > Chryseobacterium > Chryseobacterium antibioticum. Next base: position 66,803 of record NZ_JABBGI010000014.1, read on the forward strand.
GTATAGATCTGGTTGAGGTCCGCAAAACTTTCTTCAAAGGTCATGGTCGCATTTTCATCTTTAGATCTGCCTTCTCCGCGTCTGTCGTATACAATAACATAAAATCCTTTATCCGCCAGCTTTTGAGCTGTAGTTCCTTCAAATAGGGTCGCATTTCCACTTGGTCCGCCGTGGATGAAAATGATGGGATGATCCTTCGGGTTACCATACGCTTTAGTATATATTTTCTGGGCATTAAAAGAAACAAATATCAGGATAGAAAGGAAAGATAGAAAAAATTTCATAGTTTATTTTGAGACTTCTAATGTATAATGTTCTGCAAAAATATGAATCATAAATTTGAAAATTAAAACACTACTGACTAACAGTTGTCACAATCCTGTCTTATCTTTATCAGCTGAATGGCTTCGAATTATCAAAAGCATTAATTTCAAAAAACAAAAGTAATGGATCAAAATAATTTTGACGGAATTATTAAGCGCTCACTGGCGATCAGAGAAAAGTATCATGAGCTGGAACGCCAGCATCACGGCACGGAATGGACTTTAGAAGAGGATGCTCTGGCTTATCTTACGGATGCAGGACTGGTAGGCAGAGATATCATGTCACACCAAAAAAGATGGCTGAAAAAAGATTCTGCAGCAGAACTGGAACATAAATTAGGCGAGAATATCTGGTGGCTGATTGTATTGGCAGACCGCACTGGTATTGATATTAAAGAAGCTTTAGACCAATTTTTAACCAAAACAGAAAAATTATTTTAATGAGTTATTGTTTAGCAATAGACGGCATGCAACCCGAAAGCAGAAAAGAACTGCATAAAAACTACCACGACAATTATTACGGATTTCCTATCCATGATGATAATGAACTTTTCGGAAGGCTTATACTGGAAATCAATCAGGCAGGACTGAGCTGGGAAACCGTTTTAAAAAAGGAAGACAGTTTTAGAAAAGCTTACCACAATTTTGATATTCAGGCCATTGCCGCCTATACGGAAAAAGATCGCGAAAGGCTTATGAATGACGCCGGAATTATCAGAAACCGACTCAAAGTAAATGCTGCCATTGAAAATGCAAAAACCATCATAGAATTGCAGAAAGAATTTGGATCATTTGAAAAATGGCTGGAACACCATCATCCGAAAACCCTTCAGGAATGGATGAAACTATTCAAAAAAACATTCAAATTTACAGGTGGAGAAATTGTCAATGAATTTTTAATGAGTACAGGATATTTGAAAGGGGCGCATGCCGAGAGTTGCCCTGTTTACCAGCATGTGCTGGAACAAAAGCCGCTTTGGAAGGAGTAAGAGTTGAGTTTTTTGAGTTTTGGGCGGCGGAGAATCCGCCGCCCAAAACTCAAAAATAAATAAGACCATTAAATCTTAATGACAATATTAATTTCATCAATAGGGACGGGCTTTAGCCGAATAAATCAATTGGCTTTAGCCAAAATTTAAATTGAGCTCTTTTATACCTTCTGTGGTTCAGAAACAATCTCCTTATCACGCATAATCTCCTTATGCTCTTTTCCCCACTTTTCAAATTCCAGAATGATGGGCTTTAGCTTATAGCCAATCTCTGTCAGTTCATATTCCACACGCGGTGGAACTTCAGCATAGACAGTTCTGGTGATGATCCGGTCTTCTTCCAGCCTGCGGAGTTGGAGGGTGAGCATCCGTTCTGTGATGTTGTTCAGCTTTTTTCTGAGCTCTCCAAATCTCAGTTTTCCATTGATGAGGTAACAGCAGATGGCGAGTGCCCATTGTCCGCCAATTGTATTGGAAGCGTAGATCTCCGGACATTCGTCGGAAAGCGCTTTTTTATTGGCAAAATTGGTCGATGTTTCTTTTATTTTAGTCATTACTTACATTTTTTATAGTACCATACAATTGGATACTAATGTCTGAAATGTAAGTTACGTATATTATTTTTGCTGAAGAAATGTAAACGAAAAATGAAAACATTAATCATAGTTATTCACCCCGATATTGAAAAATCGGTGATCAATAAAAGATGGATCGAAGAATTAAAAAAAGCTCCCGAAAAATACACGGTTCATTCTTTATACCAAGCCTATCCGGATGAAAAGATAGACGTTGCAAAAGAGCAGGAGTTGATAGAGTCTTATGACAGGATAGTCTTCCAGTTTCCGTTCTACTGGTTCAGCAGTCCGCCGCTTTTGAAGAAATGGTTTGATGAGGTGCTTCTTTATGGTTGGGCCTACGGAAGTAAAAGCGGTTACAAAGCAGGAGGAAAGAAGATGACATTGGCTGTCACCGCTGGAATTGATAAAGAAGGCTACAGCGCAGCAGGAAAATACAAATATACCATGAACGAGCTTTTCCGTCCTTATGAACTGACTTTTGACTACATCAAAGCAGACTATAAAGACCCTTTTGTTTACTACGGGATAGAAAACGATTCCTCCAAAGAATGGGTTGAAAGAAGTGTGTCCATGTATCTGGAATTTTTGGATAATTTGTGATTTTGATTCATTTAGTTTTTATTCCTACCCAAAACAATATCAATTCTTCTTTCAGCCTCCTCAAGAGAAATTCCATTATAAAAATCTTGAACAAAAGGATGCTTAAAATCTTCATGCGGATAAATAAAAGGTCTTCCCATCTTATTGTTGACAATCACATTAACAGGAATACTTTCCTCAAAATCATAATCCGGAAGGTAATTGGATAGCCAACCGAAATATCCTGCTTCGAACTCTATATTATCATAGTTCTCTACATATTCATTAAAACTTTTTTCGCTTAATGAAACCCAGACTCCATATTCCAGATCCTGACAGCTGTCTGCCACTTCCTGAACCATTACAGTACGGATAAATCGGTGCGTCTGTTCTTGATCCTCAATGACGCACAGATCTGATGTCAGTTCTGCATTTTCAAGTTCTTCTTCAGTTAAATCGGAGTAAAAAATCGGAGCATTGTAGACTATGGCTGGCCAGTCTTCTTTTTCTTCTCCACAACATTTACAGATGTATTTCATAGTAACTCATATTTATTTATAATGCTGGTAAAATTTATTGTCAAAAATTTCCAATGGATCGTATGTTCTTTTCAGAACGAAAAAAGAATCAGTTTGAGGATATACTTTTTTCATCTTTACCCTATCGATATGCAGACGGTAAGGCAGATAAAATGTTCCTTCATTTTTAAGAGTAATATCAACGAGTTGGTTAGTCAGGATTTTCATTGCGTTTTCCTGTTTCACTGTTTTCTTTTGGTTAAATAATAAAACAAATCCAAATACATTTTCCCTCGCATAATTCATGTAACTATCTTCATCTTTATTAACGGCCCGGATGGTTATATTGAGAAGATCCAGTCCTGAACTTTTCAGAACGGGCTTCATATCTTTAATAAATTGATTAAAATTTCTTTCAGGGATAAAATATTCCTGTAGCAGGTCCGTAGAATTTGGGTCTTTATTTTCAATCAGAGAAACGTGGTCATTGAGCAGTTCATTTCTGGAATAAACAGCATTTTTAGTCACTTTGTTCATTCCTGTTTCCAGATCCCAGCGAAGCCTTTTTCCGTATTCACTGTTGACGGTACTTCGGAAAACGAGACGTTTTGTTTCTGCATTTTTTGCATTTTGAACAGATAGTGGAAGCGGTTTTTCATTTGCCTTTTCAAAATAATTAATGGTGGCCTCTTCCAGAAAATGTTTGTCCGAGATCTTTAGTCTCCCGAAAACCAGATTGACTTCAGGATGATCGGAAATAAATTTCTTATAATAATCAGTATAGTGATCCGAGCTTAAACGGACATATCGGTATTTCAACGCAGTATTGTCAACCACTTTTAACTTGACATCCAAAATAATTCCGAACAGACCGTAGCCTCCAATCACCAGCTTAAAAAGTTCAGGATTTTCTTCCCTGCTGCAATTCATAATTTCACCGTTGTGATTCATTAAAGTAAATGAAACAACAGTTGAAGCTACCGGAGGAAGGTTTTTCTGCCATCCGTGACCGTTCACACTTATGGAACCGCCTACGGAGAATGAACTGAATGCTTGCATCACTGCAATTGATTTTCCTTTTTTGTCAAGATATTTTATAGCGTCTTCCCAAAGAGCTCCCGAACCAATGGTCAGGATATTATTTTCAGAATCCAGCTCCATGTGTTTGTAAGGGAGCATATTGAGGAGAATTCCATTGGGGTAAATGGTGTGTCCACCCATGCTGTGCTGTGCTCCGGCAATGGAAATCTTTAACTTTTTTTCTCTGGCATATTTCAGGATCTGGCGCAGCTGATTTTCAATCTCCGTTTTCGATGACGGAACTTTTATTAAAGTATCTATTTTTGTTAAATTCAATTGACTGGCATCATCCGTATAACCTTTTGGAATTTCTGTTTTATGATCAGACTCACTCCATTTTGTTTTAAGGACATGAATGACCGGAATAGAAATGAATATAAGGAGCATTAGAATTCCGATGGCAAAAAAATATCTTTTCTTCATTAAAATATTAAAACTCTAAAATACTCAAAATTCCTTATCCCACAGTCGGTGTATCCGCTTCCTTCAGGATCTTTTTCTCTTTCATTGAAAGCATCATCCTTTCATATTTATATTTTTCCCAGTCGAACTGATTAAGAAAGTCAAGAGCAGCCTGAAAGCCTCTGTTGAAAAGATCCTCTTTTTCTTCTCTTTTCATAAAAAAATTTAGCCAACTGCTTGTGCCGCAATTAACGGATTGAATGCTGTAAAGACGGTAAAAGCTATGCTTTGTTAAAAATGACTTATCATTAAAACCTTTTAACGTGCTGATAATGTTTCCAGCATAAGAAAATGGCGTTTTAAGAATTTCTTCGCTGGTTTTTCCTTTTTCAGACAGAAGATCAGAATCGCTGGTAAGCTGTACCCCGAAAAGTGGCATTCTCGGATAAAATACATCGCTGGCATGAAAAATATCGATGGGGAAGTTGGAAATACTTCCGCCGTCAATGAAAAGTCCGGAAGGGTAGAGGTCCTCAGGCTTTGTGTTCATCCAGAATTTCCAAGCATATTTCACGGAACTGTCATCCCTGTCAATCATTTTCCGGAACGGTTCAAAAAAGAAAGGAACAGACATGGAAGCTCTCACAAATTCGGCTGGGCTGACGTGCTTCAACTCTTCTTCAGACCAATATAAATTAGCCATTGTAGGAAGCTCTACTTTGATTTTAGCATTGATATCCGTTGTAATGACGATATACTCTGAACGAAGCTGGTAAAACGGATTGTTTTTGTAATAATCATTATTCACCGCACTTTCGTAGAAAATTCTATAACGTGTCTGATCAATATGTTCAAGGTTTTTATCTTTGATGGCTTCAATACTTTTTAAAGCGATCGTATAATATTCCTGTGTATTTCCGTAACGGTAATTGAGATTGAGATCATATTCTTTCTGAATGAATTTTTCATTTAGCTGAGCCACCGTTTTGATCCCGAAACCATCCAGAACGCTTTGCATGGCATCTAAAAAAGCATTCCCCGGATTGAAGCCGCTGTTCTGTTTTCTGAAATCATTGTAAAACTTTTTGATACAGAAAAAAGTGATGATCACCGGAATTAAAGGAATCAGGAATAGGAGTTTTGCATTCAGTGTAGTTTCCGGTCTGGATGCAAAGGGAATGATTACCAGAATCACCATAATAACTGCCAAAATAATGGTATTGATCTTAAAGAAATCCTTATTGTTCAGAATCGCATGAATCGTGGTTTTTACATAGGTCTTTCCGTCCATGAAATCGGCAAAGTTCCAGCTGAAAAGGATATCCTTGATTACCTCGCTTTTGGCTTCCTCTTTAGTTTTGCAGGCAGCAATAAGCATTGTATTGATGGCTCCGGCACTCGTTCCTGCCACTTTCAGAAACCGAACCCCGAATACCTCCAGACCATAAAGATAGCCAACCAGAGCGCTTCCCCAGACACCGCCTCCTTCCTGAACAAATTCTACATACTGGTTTCCCTGCGTATCCAGCAGATCAGAAAATTCCCTGGAGGAAATATTCTCATGGAGAGCCGTAAGCTTGTCTTTAGATTCTCTGGAGAGTACGTGTTCCTCAAGAATTTTGTTTAGAATTTCGGTTTTCATGATGAGTTTGATGTTTGGTGATGTTGGCTAAACGCAAAGATTGTATTTATCATCCGTCATTGCGAACCGTAAGGTGAGGCAATCTCAAATGCGATTTAAAGTTAGTAACAAATCCTTACAGCAGCTTAAGTGTTTTCCCCTTTTTTGCTGTACAATTACCATTGTTTACGCCTTGCATAAATAAATGTGCAGATCACCACCAAAGCCATGAAACCTAACGTTATAAAATATCCATATTTATGATGCAGTTCGGGCATATTGTCGAAATTCATTCCGTAAAGACCCGCAATAAAAGTAATTGGTAAGAAATATACCGAGTAAATCGCAAGAACTTTCATGACCTGATTGGCTTTCTGATCTGAGAGTGCAAGAAACATTGAAATAAGGTTGGTAATCTGGATGTTTAAATGATCAAAATCTGCTACAACATCTTTGTGTTTGTCTTTTAAATCCACGATCTCGGAATCCTGAAGATCCAATAATTTAAATTTATCTACGGCATCCGTCGAAATAGTCAGTACCCGGGAATTCAGCCCTGATTTTCTTTTCAGCTTATACAGTCTTCTGATCTGGTTCGTATGGTTGGTATTTTTAAGAAAAATTTCGTTTTCAATATTATCCATTGTTTCCAGAAGGCTTAATGATTCATCATCGAAACTTTTCATGATCAGGAGGGCAATCACTAAAGCAATTTTTGAAGAGGAAACTTCGGTCTGCATGGCAGAAATCTGTTTTTTTGTCTCCAAAATACTTTTCGTTTTCATCCTGTGGATGGTGATGATGGTATTGTCCAGCAGAAAAATTCCGATTTTTGTGCTGATATCGCTTATGGTGTTGAGGTTTTTTCTTTCCAGCTCCGTACTTTCACGGAGAAGAAAGAATTTTACATTGCCATCCTCTTCGTATTTCGGAAGGTGGTTTGGATCCATGGTATCTTCCAGAAGAAGGTTGTTGATCTCATATCTTTCGTGAAGAAATTTCAGGTCCTCCGCAGTGGGAGCCTCTACATCTACCCATTCACATTGGGAGTCTCTGTATATCGTGTCGATTGGCATATAATAAAAATACTAATATTTTGAAAAACTATGGATTAAATAATTTTATCTTTGCCAAAATTAAAAAAACTATATGATTAAAAGTACAATAAAAGGGATCGGATTTTATGTTCCAGATAATGTTGTTACGAATGATGATTTAGCTAAACTGATGGCGACCAATGACGAGTGGATTACGGAAAGAACAGGCATCAAAGAAAGAAGACACAGACAAAATAGAAATGATTCTCAGGAAACCACGGCTTATCTGGCATTTAAAGCCTCTGAAAAAACTCTTGAAAAAGCCGGACTGACCGCTCAAGATATAGATTATATTGTTTTCGCAACACTTTCTCCGGATTATTATTTCCCGGGATGTGGTGTTTTGCTTCAGGATATGCTGGGTTGTGATACTATTGGAGCTTTGGATGTAAGAAATCAATGCTCAGGATTTGTATATGCGGTGAGTGTGGCCAATGCTTTTATCAAATCGGGAACCTATAAAAATATTCTTGTGGTAGGAGCGGAGGTTCATTCTTTCGGACTTGATTTTTCTGATGAAGGAAGAGGCGTTTCTGTGATCTTTGGAGATGGGGCAGGAGCCATCATACTTTCAGCAACGGAAGATGAAAATGCGGGAGATATTCTGGCGGTAAATATGCATTCTGAAGGTAAATATGCAGATGAATTATGCACACAATTCCCGGGTTCCAAATTCGGATGGAGTGACAGAATGAGAAAAGAACCTGAAAATGTAACCGATAAAGAAGTTTATCCAATCATGAACGGAAATTTTGTGTTCAAGCATGCAGTAACAAGGTTTCCGGAAACCATGCAGGAAGCTTTAGATAAAGCTGGAAAAACCATCGAAGATCTGGATATGTTCATTCCTCACCAGGCGAATCTTAGAATTGCCCAGTTTGTACAACAGAAATTCGGACTTCCGGATGAAAAGATCCATAATAATATTCAGAAATACGGAAATACAACTGCCGCTTCTATTCCTATCGCTTTAAGCGAAGCTATTGAAGAAGGAAAGATCAAAAGAGGAGATTTGGTACTTCTTTCAGCTTTTGGAAGCGGATTTACATGGGGAAGTGTATTGTTTGAATACTAAATACAATAACAACATAGAAGTTTTAATGACTTCTCCAATTGATTATAAAAGGAAGCTGCTGCTTCCTTTTTTTGTTGAATGCGGTGTTGAAATTAGGCAAATTTAGGTCACTGCATCAATTTTTTTTGCCTACATGAAAAAATTTAGGTAGAGGTAAATGTTTTAATAATGATGATATTTTTATGTTACTTTGTCGAGAACTCTAACATGATTAAAATATTGAATGGGGACATTTTTATCATCTTCTCTTTTTATCAAGATAAAAACTCTACTGAAAGTTTACGAATCTTTTAATAAAACATTAGCTTTTACTCTTTTGTTTTCTTTTTGTCCTGCTTTGTTTTTTGCTCAAGCTACGGCTACTGATATTAAACAAATAAGTGATGGGTTATGGATTCATTCAGATGATTTGAATGCTTCCGGAAAATATAAAGAGGCTTTAACCCTTAATCAAAAATTAATAAAACATTCTCAAAAAATAGAATATAGTGAGGGAATAGTGCGAGGATATTGTAATATAGCAATTATATTATCCAAGTTAGGAAAATACCAGGAGAGTTTTTCTTTTGTAAGATTAGCAGAAAAAGAAAATAAGGAAAATTCCGATAAAGGAATGGAATCTGTGATATACAGTACAAAAGGCTTTATATATTCATCCTTAGATTTCCAGAATAGATCATTACACTATCTTAAGAAGGCTCTTGTCATGTCTGAGACTATTGATGATAAGCATAAACGGGGAAAAGTAAGGGCATTTACCTATAGCCATATGATGTATATTTATGAAAATAGTGAGAAAATGGATTCTGCATTTTATTACAGTAAAAAGGCTTTTCATGAATTAAATAATGCTTATAATAGCAGTGTTTTAGCCTATTGTTATTTATATTATAAAAAAGATATAGATTCTTCTGAGTATTATTTACAGTATGCCGGGAATGAAATTAAAAGAAAAAAGTCTTCACCATTTGAGCGGTATACACTGTATCGGTTTTTTGGAGAGTTGCATGAGCAAAAAAAAGACTATGACTCCTCTGCCTATTATTATCATAAGGCTCTGCAAATAGGAAAGGAAACACATCTGCCAAAACTTACACGGGATTCATATTGGTTTCTTTGCAATATTGCTGAATTACAGAATGATGAAAAATCAGCAGCAGCCTACCTGCGAAAGTATACAATTTTGTCTGACAGCCTTTCCAGAAGTCAGAAAAAACAAATGGATTTCCCCATACAGCAATATATAAAAGATAGTGAAGAAGCTTATAGCCTTAAGGAGGATAGACTGAAATATCTTATTGGATTGGTAACTATTATATTTACTTTGTTGTTATTAGCTTTTATCAAAAGAAATAAAAACAAAGAAACTCTTTTTAAAAATACGATAGAAGAAAAGGATGAGGTAATTATGGAAAGAGAAATTGAAACCCGCCAACTTAAAGATAAAGTTAAGGACGGTTTTGAAGAAGTGGTCTATCTGGCAAAAAAAAATAATCCTGAATTTCTCACTCGCTTTATAGAAGTTTATCCAGACTTTTATCAGGCTTTATTAAAAATATACCCGGACATTAATTCTGAAACATTAAAGTTCTGTGCTTTATTAAAATTAAATTTTTCAACAAAAGATATTTCCGAATATACTTTTGTTACCCCTCGTGCTGTTCAGATTCGCAAAAACAGACTTCGAAAAAAATTAAACATTTCATCAGAAGAAAACATCTATGTTTGGATAAGTCAGCTATAATTGAAAACAATCTCATCACTGGCTTCTGGTAAATCTATCTCTTTCTTAGGATAAGTTTTCAATAAAACAGTGAGCTATGAATCATTAATTAAAAACGTAATGCATTGAATATTAGTGATGTGTTTTTATTGTGTTAGCTGTGTGATAGTTGTTTTTTTTGAATCTTCTACCTTACTTGTTTTATTTGTGCATCAAATTGATGTGATACTGATATCTCACAAAAAATCATATCAAAATAGTTATAGTAAAAATGAGAATAATTAAACAGCATTTTTTGCTGGGATTGCTATTTAATATAAAGCGTTTCTGAACACAAATGAAAAAATTAAAAACTTCAATTAAAAAAAAAATATTTTTTAGCTTGGTCATTTCTTTCCCTATGTATGCCTCAGCTCTGCAACATGAAAATTTTAACCCAAAATCACTGGATCAAAAACTTTGGGATTTATCCCCCAAACTAGCGGATGACGGGAATTTTGAAAAAGTGATCACCATAAACCAAAAATTAATTGAAGAATGCAAAAAAGCAGATTACATTAGAGGGGTCATAAAAGGATATTGTAATCTGGGGAATATTTTCTGTAGAATGGGAAAGTATAAAGAAAGTCTATCATTGCTTCAACTTGCTGAAAAAGAAAATAAAAAGCTTGATGACAGGGAAATGGAATCTAACATTTATTCGGAATATGGTTATAATTATTATTTATTGGGACTATACACACAGGCGTTAGAATATTTCAAAAAATCTTTAGCATTAACCAACTATATTTCGGGTAGAAATAGGAAAGGATTGCGGCTTTTCGCATACAGTAATATTATTTCTATTTATGAAATTCGAGAAAAACCGGATTCGGCTTTTTATTATAGTAAAATTAATTTTAATGAAGTAAAAGATATATTTAACAGCAATACGCTTGCCTATCACTATATGCACTATAAAAAAAACTTGGATTCTACAGAATACTATCTGAAATACGCTAGTAAAATATCAGAATCAACACCTGGGAAATCAGTTTTTGAGGACTATAGCTTAAGTAGGAATTGGGGCGAATTTTATGAACAAAAAAAGAATTTTAAAGAAGCGAAAGTTTTCTACGATAAGAGCTTGAAGTTTGCGAAAGTACTGAAATTACCTTTTGAAATACGAGATAGCTATTGGCTATTACATCGAATTTCGGATAGCTTAAAGGATGAAAGATCTTCAAATATTTATTTAAAAAAATACACTCAATTGTATGACAGTCTTTCAAAAACACAAGATGTGGAAGCAGAATTTCCAATCCAGCAATATATAAAAGATAAAGAGCAGGAATATAAAGACAAGGAATTCAGATTATATTATATCATCTTATTAATATTGGTTTTTGCAGCAGTATTTGTATATGTACTGATCAGGATAAATAAAAGAAAAGAAAAATCTTTAGAAAGTAGAATACAGGATGAAAGAGAAAAAATAATAGAAAAAGAGAAAGAAACAGATCATCTGAAATTTAAAATTAATGAAGGATTCGATGAAGTTATAAGACTTGCCAAAGAAAACAATCCTGAATTTGTAACGCTCTTCAGAGAATACTATCCTGAATTCTGCAGTGCACTTATCTATATATATCCTGACATTAATAATGACACCCTTAAATTTTGCGCGCTGCTGAAACTTAATTTTTCTACAAAAGATATTTCCGAATATACTTTTGTCACAACACGCGCTGTTCAGATACGAAAAAATCGTCTTCGGAAAAAAATCGGAATTTCTTCAGAGGAGGATATTTATTTATGGATGAACAATTTAGGTTAATTTCTAAATAATATTTTTACTTGATTTTCAGTGGTTTATGACGTGTGATATCTATGTGATATCTGGTTTCTGTGATCGGCCAGACTTTTTGTCTTCCTTTGTTACCGAGATCAAAACCATTACATAAATGATGAAAAAGAATGATTTTAAATCCCACGAATCTTCTTCTATACCAGGTAAAATTTTCAATGAAACTTTGTGATAGATTTTGAAACCTATCCGTATAATTTTAAAAAAAAAATGATGAAAAAAAATTTTAATCTATTAGCGGTAGTATTTTCTGTTTCCGCATTTTCCCAAGTAGGAATTAATACTGTTGCTCCTCAGGCTAAACTCCATATCAATAACACTGGAGCTCTCGCTCAGGCTTCTGCATTGAAGATAGAAGGTGAGATTCAGATACAGTCTGATGCGGTTACCCCTGCTTACAGAAAGCTCTTATTAAATGCGAATAAAGATGTGGTATCTGCTCCTGCAGATGCGGTAGCATTTAAGTTACTCTCTGTATTTACAGCTTCAACAGATGCCGGAACCGCTTATATGACAGCCGATTTAGGAAGCGAAATCCGCCGGGTACTCTTTAATAATGTTAGATATGAGGCTGTTACAGGCTCCTTTAATACGGCAACAGGTATTTTTACAGTGAATTCAACCGGTTTTTTTAAAATTGAAGTAGGACTATTGGTAAGAAATGCAAATAATATCGCTGCAGGTACTGCTGCTATGCGTCTGGGAGTCTCTGTGGCCAATGAAACAAATTTCCAGAATGGAAATGCAAGTTTTGCTTTTTTGACACAAAGACTCAACCAAAGTACAGCTGCCAGTATTCCTGAATGTATTCAGGTATCTGGGATCATTTATCTCAATGCAGGTGAACAGATTGCTGTAGGAACAAGATATATGAATCCAACTGCATGGCCGATAAACACTGAACTGATTAATTATAAAAGAGAAAATGTGAATTATTTAACAATCACTTATTTAACACAATAATATTTTAAATAATACATAGAGTATTGGCATAAAAACGACACCCTGAAAATTTATTTTCAGTGGTGTCGTTTTCAATTTCAGAAAGGATGAAAGAGAATAATATTCAGAAGTATGCAAATGAAGTTGCTGCTTCTATTCCTATCGCTTTGACGAAGGAAAGAGCAAAAGAAAGGTCGCTTTCAGCATTCAGAAGCGGATTTACGTGAAAAGTTACATTGTCTAAATGTTAGTTGTTTTTTTTTTTTTTTTCAATTATCAGTGAATAAAACTGCATTATTTTTTTTATTTTAATAACAAAATAACGCTTTTGTTAAAAAAAATTAAATAAAAGTTTGAATTGGTTTTCAAATTTACTAACTTTGCTATGGTTAATTTATAAAACCAAATACAATGAAAAAAAATATATTACTTGGGATTTTTCTATTTCCCTTATGTGCCTATGCTCAAGTAGGAATTAATACAGCGACGCCTCAGGCCAAACTTCATATCAATAACACAGGAGTTCTGGCTCAGGCTTCTGCATTGAAGATAGAAGGTGAAATTCAGGTGCAGTCTTCTGCAATTACTCCTGCTTACAGAAAGCTCCTGTTAAATGCTAATAAAGATGTGGTATCTGTTCCTGCTGATGCGGTAATATTCCGATTGCTCTGTGCATTTACACCTTCAACAGATGCCGGAACCGCTTATACGACAGCCGATTTAGGAAGCGAAATCCGTAGGGTACTCTTTAATAGTGTTAAGTATGAGGCTGATGCAGGTTCTTTTAATGTGGCAACAGGTATTTTTACAGTGAGTGAAACAGGTTTTTTTAAAATTGAAGTAGGATTATTGGTTAGGAATGCCAATAATATCGCAGCGGGTACTGCTCCTATGCGTCTGGGAGTCTCTGTGGCCAATGAAACAAATTTCCAGAATGGAAATGCAAGTTTTGCCTTTTTGACACAAAGACTCAACCAAAGTACAGGTTCTAGTATTCCTGATTGTATTCAGGTTGCAGGGATAATCTATCTTAATGCAGGTGAACAGATTGCTGTAGGAACACGATATATGGATCCAACCGCATGGCCGATAAACACTGAATTGATTAATTATAAAAGAGAAAATGTGAATTATTTAACAATCACTTATTTAACACAATAGTATTTTAAATAATGCATAGATGATTAGTATAAAAAACGGCACCCTGAATTTTTTTCACCGGTGTCGTTTTCAATTTCAGAAAGTATGAAAAAGCCTGTCTATCTTATATGCTTTTCGCCAATTAAACTTATTTTTCTGATAAAGTAGTAGGGGATATTGGACTGTAAATAAATTTTAATTCAGTTTTATTCATTGCTTTTTATTAAATTTATATTGAAAAAAGTGATGTAATTATTTGATTAAAAATATATTAACTTTAAAATTCAACAAAATGAAAATTAATTTATTATCTGGGATTTTGTTCTTTCCCTTTATTTGCGGTGCTCAAGTAGGTGTTGGTACACCAACTCCACAAAAAAACCTACATGTTAATGGTTCCCTACAGGTGGTTAATGAAATCAACGTTGGTGGCAATGCCTCTACTGCAGGAAATGCAGGCACGACAGGACAAATTCTTACCTCTAACGGAGCTGGAGTGGCACCAACCTGGAAGACTCTTAATACGTCAAGTGGGACTATCTCTTCTGCAAATTATGTACAGGGAACAACAGCACTAACGATTACTCAAGGTACGGTTGCAGATGTGCCGGGAGTTACCATTACATTGACGGTTCCAGCAGGAATGACCCAAACTTTTTTGTTTAATATTTTGGGATATGCACCTAGTCTAACTAGTTCTGATTCACAAGGAGCTTTCTATTTATTACAGAATGGTGTTAAAATATCTTCTGCCTATACGTCAATGGTAAGTGGAACTCAATTAGTAAGGCTTCCGATTCCGGTAACATTTCTGAAAGCAGTCACGCTTACTGCGGGAACCTATACCTTCAAGGTACAATATTCTTCATGGTTTGGTGATCAGACTGTTAATTACGTTCCTTCTGGCTATTCTGGCTATAATGGAGATACAGAAGCAATGCTTACCAAGATGCAGGTACTTGTTTACAATAACTAAAAAAATCCGCAGAGCTTTGCTCTGCGGATTTCATTTTTATACTTTATTATTTAAAGGTTTTTCAATAGTTTCTCAGTATCTGAGTAATCCTGGCCTTCTTTTTTTGCCAGTTCTATAGATTTTTCAACCCATATTTTAGCATTCTTTTTGTCTCCGATCTTGTTGTAAAGATTAGCTAAAGTATCTGTATTGGCATAGTTTTCATCTTTTTTTACAGATTCCTGAGCCCATGCTATCGCTTTTTCTAGGGAAGTTTTGGTGCTTACGTTTTCAAAGAAATTCCATGCTAAGGAGTTTAATTCCTCAGAACCGATAGCAGAATAGTCCTTATATAATTCTATCGTTAACTTCTCATAAGTAGGGATATCCTTGTTCTTTAAAGCTCTGTTTGCTTTTGCTCTTTTTAAGACCTTTTCAGATTCCTCTTTCGTCATAAACTTTTGAGACTCTGTCAAAAAATAGCTGTCATTCCAGGATTTTGTATCTGCATTGTAAGACTTTTTAAGAACCGTATTCAGTTTTATACTTGTATCGAATCTGGTGTATTTATCTTCTGGAAAAATTTTGATGATATCCGCTTTTTTGGTCTGAAATATCTTGTATAAAGGGCTTTCAGTACTCTGTGTTCCCGAAAGAAGCATTTGTACATCTTCCTGATCAAGAGTCGTTTTCTGCTGGAAATAACGGTCTAATACTTTTCCTGCAAATTCAGAATCGTTATAAATGGTAAGACCTGCAAGATTTTTTAAGAATTCAGGATCTTTTTCTCCCTTCTCAAATTTCTGCTTTAATGCAGTAAGTCTCTTATTGGGATCTTCAGCATCCTTAGCAAACTGGATAAAATCTTTTTCCTCTACATATCCCAGTGTTCTGTGTACCTCCTCACCATCACCATTGATAAAAAGGTACGTAGGAAATGCTTTTACGTTATATTTCTTGGCAAGCCCGATTCCTTCTCCTTTTTCCATATCTATTTTAGCATTCACGAAATGGGAATTGTAAAAATCTCCAACAGTCTGAAGAGGGAAAATATTTTTCACCATCAGTTTACAAGGTCCGCACCATGATGCATAAGCATCTACAAATACAAGTTTATTCTCTTTTTTTGCTTTCGCCAGGATTGTTGCGAAATTGCTGTCTTCAAATTTAATTCCCTGTGCAAATGCCAGAACTCCTATAAATAAAGAAGAAAATAGTGCTAATTTTTTCATAAAACTTTTTATTGATTACAAATGTAATAATTATGTTAACATGAGATTGGATATATGTTGAAAATATTTACTTAAACCTGTTTATTATATGTAATAATTCTATTTAAGGTGATAATTGTTAATAAGGTGTTATTAAAATAAATGATAATCTGGTTTTTAGTTAAAAAAATTAAATAATAGAAGAATATTTTAATAAAAAATAAAATATTAGTAGCTTTGTAAAAACAAAAAGACACCCCATGAAAATGATGAATTATTATAAAATCAAAATAATAATTTATTTTTTTATGTCTAGAAGTCTGCTCAAACTTTTGTTTTTGTTCTTTACTGCTGCCCCCATCTGGGCTCAGAAAAAATATGGCTATGACCAGATTTGTGAAAGAACATCCATTCAGATAGCTCAAAAAGATATCCCAAAGGCTCTGAAAACAGCGGATTCTTTATATATGGCTGCACAAAAGCCTTTAGATAAAGTCAAAAGCCTTTTACTTTCCGCTAATCTTTACCATTCCGCTGGAGAATTCAAGAAATCTATATGTTATGCTGAAAATGCCCATTCTTTATTAAGTCAGATTGATGATGCAGAGTGGTTCTCACATGTCAACGGATTTTTAGCTAAAGAATACAGGCTGGTAGGCCTTCATGAAAGATCAAAAAAGTACATTTTACAAGGGATAAAAACGGCAAAACTAATTCGTGATTCTCAGAAAAGAGGAGAAGCACTGGGACTTTTGAATCAGGAAATGGCATATTACGAAATGGAGCAGGGGAGTTATACTCATGCTGTGAAGTATATAGAATTATCACTGAACTCTTTTGGAAAAGATAATGTGCGGGATAATGATAGAGCGGTAGCTGCATCCTATCAGATCCTTGGAGAGGTATACTTTAAGCTCAGAGATTATCCTGCTTCTGAAAAATATTACCGGAAGGCAGAATCTTTGCTTAACGAGAAATGTTGTATTCTGGGGCTTGTTTATAATGGGCTGGGCGGAATCCGTCTGAAACAGAAAAATTGGGCAGACGCTGAAATCTATCTGAAAAAAGCTGAAAACATAGCAGACAGTTCCAAAAGTCTTAAACTCAAAAAAGCAGTATATTCCAATATCAATGATTATTATGAAGGGACGGGGGATAATGTTAATGCCTCCCTTTATGCCACAAAATATGTAAGAGCTTACGACAGCCTTACAGCCCGGAACCGTGAATTTGCAGTAATTGCCCCGGAAAATTTAGTGAAGCCTAATAAAAAAAGTACGCAGATCAGTATTGTAAAAAACGCAGCTATTATTGTATTGCTGATTTCCCTCATTGGGCTTGTTGTTTTCTTTAAAGTAAAACAGAAGAAACAGCGTTCAAAATTCAGGAATATTATAAGGACTCAGCTGCAAATGATTAGTTCCCGCAGTGAATCTTCCCCTTTAAAAACAGAAAACTCTGATTTTTCAAACATTTCTGTGGAAGAAGTGGACGATAGAATAGGAGGAGCCGATAAAAAGCGAAATGAATCCCTGATGACGTCCGAAACAGAGCTAAAACTGCTGGAACTTCTTGAGGAATTTGAAAAAGGAGACCTCTATAACAACAAAAATATGTCGTTATCGTTTCTGGCTGCAGAACTTAATACCAATACGAAATACCTTTCTTACGTGATCAATCAGCATAAATGTGCTGATGTTAAAACATATGTCAATCGTCTAAGAATCAATTATATCATTGATAAACTGATCAATAACGAAAAGTACAGACAGTACAAGATCAGCATCCTCGCAGACGAATGTGGCTTTTCTTCACACAGTAAATTTGCTTCGGTCTTTAAAGCCGTGACAGACTTTTCTCCTTCAGCGTATATCAAATATCTGGATGCTGAAAATCAGACAGATAAAAATGTTCATTTTCCTGAAAACAATTAAGACAATGGCTGTTTTTATGAATTCTGTCTTTTCATTTTCATGAAAACGGATAACCTATTGTTTTACGTAAGGCATTCACATCTATATCTTTGCGCCAGCTTTACCGGAATAGACATACTGCAGTTTGTCACTCATTTTTTAATCTTTTATTCCGGATAAGCAGAGCAGCGATCAAATCTAAAGACTAAATTACTAGACGGTTTAAAATACCTGCCAATTATTTTACACCAACCATGAAAATTTTAAACTAGTAAATTAAACAGATGAAGACAACTTAACGGTCGTGTTGGCATCCGTATTATCTAATGTTGCCTTTGCGTAGATTGGAATTAATACACTGATGCTTATTACGAGCCTGGACATCGTCGCGAAAAGAAACGACGAATCTACAGCTGAGGGGGGTATTGCCCCCAAGGCTTATATTTACTCAGTGTCCGGATTGCTGGTATGTTAGTAACAATGGATAACAGGTCTGCCTATCTGGTCGTAAATACTTTTATTTACCTGGGAGAATACTCCCATGAGATAAAGACTTTATAATACAATCGGGGTTGATTGCCCGGTTTTTTTCAGTCAAGTTTTTTTAAGTGCAAATCCGCAGCGTAACTGCGGATTTGTTATTTTATTTTATTTAGTCTTCAGACTGTCGGTTTTTACTTTTGATGTATCATGAGAAGCCGGAGCCGGTTCAGAATTGGCAACAGCAGAATCTCCCATCTTATTTCTCAGGGAATCTTTATTGTGCTCATCTTTGAATTCTTCTCTTTTTTCCTTATTCTGTGCACAGCTTCCTAAAAATAAAACTCCCAGAATAGCTCCTATCCATAATTTTTTCATAATAGTTGATTTTGATGTTTAATACTGTCAAATATATAAAAATAATACTATTTTTATGTCATTATATGATGTTGTCTGATATGAATTCATTTTTAATTTGATCATAAAAAAATCCGCAGAGCTTTCATCTACGGATTTTCCATGTTTAGATTAAAATCTGTTTGTATCTATTTAGCCGGACGTGTGGCAGCCACGGAATCAACTCGGACACTGTCCGGTACGGCCATCTTTGCTGAATCTGTTGCAGCCGGTGCTACAGTTTTGGTATTAACAGCTGCAGTAGAATCCGTATTACCCGATGACATCGAAGATTCTTTAGTCCCACAGCTCACAACGACTATTCCTAAACCAAAGGCTGCTAACAATAACTTTTTCATAATATTTTATTTTAGTGTTATCAGTTAAAGTTCAATAACCATTCCTAACCAGTAGTCACAAGTATTAAAACATAGGTAAAGTTTGTTAAAAGGTGTTAGAGGTAGCAGAATAGGTAATAAGTTGCAGGAATTAAGGATTAGGGAGTTGTATTCCAAAGTTTGAAATAATGGTCATCATTATTCATTGCTTTATCATTGATCACTTATCATTTATAAAAAAGGCCCCGGAATTAAAATTCCAGGGCCTTGTGATTATTCATTGCTCATTACTGATTAATTATCATTTTATAATGTACAATTCATAACGTATAATTCTTATCCCAGATATGGGTATTTGTAGTCTTTTGGAGAAACAAACGTTTCTTTTACACTTCTTACAGAGGTCCATCTTAGTAAGTTCATTTTAGAACCAGCTTTATCGTTTGTTCCTGAAGCTCTACCACCACCAAAAGGCTGCTGTCCAACAACGGCACCCGTTGGTTTGTCGTTGATGTAGAAGTTTCCTGAAGCATTTTCTAAAGCTTTGAAAGCTTCATTGATGGCATAACGGTCTTGTGCGAATACAGAACCAGTCAATGAATATGGAGATGTAGAATCAACTAATTTTAAAGTTTCTTTCCAGTCCTGATCTTCATATACATAAACAGATAAGATAGGCCCGAAGATCTCTTCTACCATACTTTCGTAATGAGGATTGGTCGTTTCAATAACAGTAGGGTGTACAAACCATCCTTTAGAATCGTCAACTTTTCCACCGATAGCGATTTCAGCTTCACCGGAAGCTGTTGCTCTGTCGATATATCCTTTACATTTGTCGAAAGAGTTTTTATCGATTACTGCATTCACGAAGTTAGATGGATCTTCAGGAGAACCTACTTTAATAGAATTGATCTGAGTTTCCATTACTTTCTTCACATCAGCCCAAAGAGATTTAGGAACGTAAGCTCTTGAAGCTGCAGAACATTTCTGTCCCTGGTATTCAAAAGAACCTCTTACCAAAGCAGTAGCTACTGCCTCTACATTAGAAGAAGGGTGAGCAATCACGAAATCTTTTCCTCCAGTTTCCCCAACAATTCTCGGGTAAGTTCTGTAGTTATGGATATTATCACCGATCATTTTCCACATTCCCTGGAATACTTTCGTAGAACCTGTGAAATGAAGACCTGCAAAATCAGGGTGTGCCAATACTTTCTCAGCCGTTTCTTTTCCGTCTGTGAACACCATGTTGATGACACCGGCAGGAAGACCAGCCTCGATTAATACATCCATGATCACTTTTGCAGAATAAACCTGCTTGTCAGAAGGCTTCCAAACCACTACGTTTCCTAGCATGGCCATGCAGGTAGGTAAGTTCCCGGAAATTGCTGTAAAGTTGAACGGAGTTACTGCAAAACAGAATCCTTCCAATGGTCTGTACTCTACACGGTTCCAGATTCCGCTGTCGGAAACCGGTTGCTCAGAATACATTTCAGTCATGAACTCTACGTTGAATCTTAAGAAATCGATAAATTCACACGCAGCATCTATCTCAGCCTGGTGAACATTTTTAGACTGTCCGATCATCGTTGCCGCATTGATCACGTCTCTGTAAGGTCCAGCCAAAAGATCAGCCGCCTTTAAGAAAATAGCTGCACGGTGTTCCCAGCCTAGCTCGTTCCATTCTTTTTTAGCTGCTAATGCCGCGTTGATGGCGTCATCTACATGCTGCATGGTACCTTTATAGTAAAATCCGAAATCATGAGCATGATCCTGAGGAGACTGAAGCTGAACCTTTTCGTCAGTTTTCACTTCCTTTCCGTTGATGAACATTGGAATTTCTATCTTCTCAGCCCACATCTTTTTGTAAGTGGCGATAAGGCTTTTAACTTCTGGAGATCCCGGTACATAAGAATTTACCGGTTCGTTTACTGCAAATGGTACTTGCGAAATTGCTTTTGACATATTATGTTGTATTATTTTAAATTATAAATATGTTGGTATACAAATTTACGTTTTCATTTTGAAAGGAACAATTCCTGCAAATACTCATCTTATTATTTAACATAAATTGTTATATATTAGATTTGTTCTTAAAACTTTAGAAATGAAGAAAACAGTATTCATACTTTTGTACTTTTCTCAGGCTGCACTTGCACAGCATAAAAAGAAAATCCCTCCAAAGGTTCCTTTAGAAAAACAAATTGAACATTCATTTACTGAAGAAGAACTTTTAAATGATGCATTGAAAGGATCTACATGGTATTTTGATCTTAAAAATTACGACCAGACAAAACTTTCATTCGATAAAGACAAAGTAAAACCTGATGTTTTATATTTCGTTGATGCCAAAAAATTTCAGATCAGTATCAATCAGAAAAACTGTAAAAGCCTCATAAAAGGAACCTACCAGATCATGAAAAAAATGGAAGAACCTATAAGTACTCCTGTCAGATATCATCCCTTTAAAATTACCTCACCCTATCAAAAATGTGTTGCAAAATTATCTGATTTTTTATGGAGAGATCTTGACATTTCACTGAATGAAACCAAACAGATTATAGAGATGAAAGCTATTGAAGACGTTCCGCCAATAACTCTTCCTGGCTTTTAATCTGTTCTGTTGGCCATCATTTCACAACCACCGCATCACACTTTACGCAGCTTTTCAAGAAAATTGCAGGAATTACGCCTAAAGATTATAGAACGCAGTTTTTGAAGAATAGGGTTTCGGTGTAAAGAAAGAAGCTGGAAGATGGATGCGGGAAGGACTGATTGTCAAAATTGTTCTGTATGCCGTTTTAAATGAATCTTGAAAGGCACTACAAATGTATCAAAGCTGAAAAATTTATAGGGAGAGTTCAATACCTTCTATCTTCATGATCCCATCTTCCGTCCATCTTACATTTTCTCGTTTTCCAGAATCTTCAACACAAGCTTTTCCTCCTGTGTAAGGCTGGCTTTTCCATCATTTTCTTCGATTTTTTCCAGCTCATCGAGGTATTTTTTAATGGTATTATTTTCGTACAGGTTGATGACCAGCGGATGAACATAATACTTTCTGCAGACTGTGCTGGTATTTCCAAGATGCCCGGCAACGATTTCCAGGGCTTCTTTCACTTTCTTTTTATATTGCGAATCATTTTCAGCGTATCCTATTTCCTTAAAAGCGATCAATGCACTCACAGTTCCGGACCAGGTTCTGAAATCTTTGGCTGTGAAATCTTCCCCGCTTATTTCTTTAATATACTCATTCACCATTCCGGAGTCTACCGAATGGCGGTTTCCTTCATCATCAAAATACTGGAAAAGCTCTTTGCCCGGAATATCCTTACATTTCTGCACGAGCCTGGAAAGACGTCTGCTTTTAAGATTGATATGGTGCATAATGCCTTTTTTTCCTTTAAATGAAAAAGAGATCTTTTGCCCGTTAATTTTTACATGTTTATCCTTTAAAGTCGTAAGACCAAAAGAACCATATAACTTTTCATACGCATTATTACCAATACGGATATTAGTACGCTGCATTAAACTGACAATTAAGGCCAATATTTTTCGCTTCTCAAAATTCCGTATTGCAAGATCTTGTTCCACATGAAGACGGATATCAGGCAGTGCATACCCGAACTGAAGCATTCTGTAAAATTTCGTATGATTTCTTAATGCGCTCCATAAAGGATGATAGCGGTATTGTTTTCTGCTTTTCACATCAAAACCTGTGGCCTGAAGATGGCCATTGTCCAAAGCGCATATCCACACATTTTCCCAGGCAGGAGGGATGACCAGTTTGTTGATCCTGTTGATCTCCTCTTTATCTTTAAGCTTTACGCCGTCTTTGTAATAAGAATACTTCTTTCCTGTTTTCTTGCGGGTAATCCCGGCCGTTTCCGCATCGGTGGTATATACAAGATGTACCGCCTTTGCGGAGGCTTCGGGATCCTTCATGATCTTGACAATTTTTGAAGGCTTGAGATGGGAAATGATTTCTAGATCTGTATTCTTCTCCATAGAAAATGGTTAAGAGTTTTTACCCCGCGAAAAGATCAGAAAAAGGATTACTACAATTGCAACGACTAGAATAATTCCCCACCACATTCCAGCCTTAAAAATAGTTTCTATTGCTTCACAACTTGTCAGTGTTAACAAGGTGAATATGGTTATGCTGCATAAAGTCAACTTTTTCATGATATGAATGTTTTGATGTTATTAGACTCTCTGGTTATCGGCTTTCCAGTTCTTAATAGTACGTTTGATCTCGTCTCCTGAGATGTTTTCTTTGATTGCTCTGTTCAGAAGTTCCCTGAACTCATCATCATAGGCAAATCTCAATGCTGCGATCTGGTCAAATCTGAGCTGCTCTGTAATTTCATCAGATCTCTGTCCGAAAATTTCAAAATACCGCTGCTTAAATTCCAGTCTTATCATTCGGTTTTGAAGTCCAAGCGCATAGTGTTGCCTCGTCATAAAAGCAAGGTAGAAAAGCAAAAATATCACGACCGAAAATAAAGTCCAGATCAGATGGTTTTCAGGGTCGCCCCAGATTTTACAGATTCCATAAATTTCCAGCACAATCAATAGCGGAAGATAAATGAAATGATGGGGAGGATAAAATTTCCTGTGATTTTTATAATTTTGCTTGCTCATACGATGAATAGTAGCAATAATCTTTCCAAAGCTTATGTTTAATAATAATTGTGTTTTTGTAGTATGTAAATGTGTATTATAGTGAATGTTGTAGATTATTTTTGATGAAGCGTAAAATGCATAAATGTTTATTGAACAGGATTATTCACTTTAATGACATACTACGAAACAATTTTAGATAGTGATCATTTGTGCTCTAAATTTTATTACTGGTGTTTGAAAATATTCAAATCTGCATAAGATAAATGTTAGTGATAAATGGTTGGATGCACGCAAAGGCGCAAGTTTTTCTTTATCTAAGAGGCAAGGGATTTTATCTCCGATAAAATTGACTGCGTTTTAGGTGGTTTTTAGCATTGCTTTTTGCTGAAAATCTTGATTTTCTTGCGCCTTTGCGAATACCAA
The DNA here is from genome assembly GCF_012927325.1 of Chryseobacterium antibioticum. Classification (GTDB taxonomy): domain Bacteria; phylum Bacteroidota; class Bacteroidia; order Flavobacteriales; family Weeksellaceae; genus Chryseobacterium; species Chryseobacterium antibioticum. Next base: position 91,055 of record NZ_JABBGI010000014.1, read on the forward strand.
CATAAAAATAAGGCGACTCTCATTGACAAAGATTTGTTTATAGAGCCCAGTATCTCGCTGTACAATAAGACAAAAAACATGCTCAATCTTCAAAATCAGGGAGAACCTAAATTGAGATACTATACCATTTAGATAATTATTAAGACAAATCTGTCAAACAAAAGCTTAACATGTTGAGCGTATACACAAAGAAAAAATAACAAATCATTAACGAAAATACGGGAATGATTTCACCTTTAAACCTCAATTTTTTCGTAACTTTCGGTGTTTAAAAAAGAAAAAGAATGACTTCAAAGGAAAAAGTTGTTGCACTTCGTGAAGAAATGCAGAAAAATAATGTTGATGCATTTATAGTATATTCTGCAGACCCGCACATGAGCGAGTATCTGCCTGAAGAATGGCAGGAAAGAGCATGGCTGTCAGGGTTCGTAGGTTCTGCAGGTTTTGTGGTTATTACCAGAAACAAAGCCGGACTTTGGACAGACGGAAGATATTTTACGCAGGCAGCCATTGAACTGGAAAATTCCGGAATTGACCTTTTCAAAGACGGTATGGAAGGAACTCCCAATTATATAGACTGGATTATTTCTGAAACTCCTGCCAACGGAAAAGTAGCTGTTAATTCGGTTGCCACTTCAAATGCCAATTGGGAACTGCTTTCACAAAAATTGCAGTCAAAAAATATAAGCTTAACAGATCTTCCTCTATTGAAAGAGATCTGGAAAGACAGAGGAACGCCTTCAAAAAATCCAATCTTTGTTCATCCCGTAGAGAGAGCAGGAAAATCAGTTACAGATAAACTGGGAGCGATCCGTCAGAAAATGGAAGACCAGGGAGCTACCGTTCATATTATTTCAAGTCTGGATGATGTAGCCTGGACCTCCAACTTAAGAGGAAGTGATGTGCAAAGCAATCCTGTATTTTTAGGATATATCGTCATTACGAAAAATGATGCAGTATTATTCACTGACCTTGAAAAACTGGAAGTAGGGGCTAGAAAGCAGATGGATAATTCCTTTGTGAAAATGATGCCTTATGAAGAGTTTTACAACTATCTGAAAGCATTTAAAAATGAAAACGTATTGGTTTCTCCAAACAGCAACCAGATGATTTTTGAATCTTTAAAAGCAGACAACAAGTTTATAAAAGCTCCGGTTCCGGGTAATCTGATGAAAGCCCAGAAAAACGAAACCGAACTGGAAGGATTCCGAACAGTGATGGTAAGAGACGGTGTAGCGATGGTGAAATTCCTTTACTGGCTGACTCATAATGCAGGAAAAGAAACCATGAATGAATATTCTATCGGTGAAAAACTGAGAGGTTTCCGTGCAGAAGGAGAAAACTTCGTAGGAGAAAGTTTCGGCAGCATTGTTGGGTATAAAGATAATGGTGCGATCATGCATTATTCTGCAAAAAGCGAGGGAAGCAAAGACGTAACGAATGATGCAACCATCCTGGTAGATTCAGGAGGGCAGTATCTGGAAGGAACTACCGATATTACAAGAACACTTTCCTTAGGAACGGTTTCTGAAGAGTTCAAAAGAAACTCTACGTTAGTACTTCAGGGATTGATCCGTTTATCGATGGTGAAATTCCCGAAAGGAACGAAAGGAGTTCACATTGATGCCATTGCAAGACTTCCGCTTTGGATGGAAGGGAAAGATTTCAATCACGGAACCGGCCATGGAGTTGGAAGTTTCATGAATGTACATGAAGGGCCTCAGAATATCAGAAAGGATCTGAACCCTCAGGATCTTCTTCCGGGAATGGTTTGTTCCAATGAGCCCGGATATTACCTGGAAGGAGCATACGGAATCCGACACGAAAACCTGATTGCTGTAAAAGAAGCAGAAAAAACAATTCACGGCACGTTCTATGAATTTGAGACTCTTACATTCTGTCCGTTCTTTAAAGATACCATCGTGAAAGAAATTCTTTCAAAAGAAGAAATTACATGGCTGAATGATTATCACAGAACATGTGAAGAAAAAATAGGTCCTTATCTTGAAGGAGACGTTAAAGAATGGTTCCTGGAATTGGTGAGCCCGCTTTAATAATGATGAAATGTGAATAATAGGTAATGGTGAATAGTGAATGGTCAATTTTTTGGTATTCAAAGTATTGAATTTCAATATTATCCTTATCCTTAACCATTGAATTTTATATATTGAACATTAATAATTGTTAGATAAATTCTTGAAGCCCTGCAGAATTCTCTGCGGGGCTTTTTTATTGATGCAACCGTATTTTCACGGATATAATTGTAGGGATTCCCCTGATAAAAATAGATACCGGGTGATCTATCTTTGCATCAGTAACAAGACATCATTCATATCTTCATACATTTAGTAAATTCAAAGCAGTAAGACCATTTCGTCATGAAATGGTTTTATTTTTTTCCAAAACTTAGCATCAAGATCTTTTGAACGGGTCGGTATATTTAATTTTTGAAATGCTCTCTGATTTGTTTAATTTCGCCATGAACATATCGTAGAAGGTCTCATAACCTTCCTGAATTATAATTTGAAAATATGGTAGAAGATTTTTTCCGCAGCTTTAATGTATTCTCAGACAATGAGATCAAAGATTTCCTACAGCTTTTTGAAGTCAGAAAAGTACATAAAAATGATTTTTTTCTACATGAGGGCGATAGATGCAGGGAAATAGCATTTATAGTATCCGGAATTTTTCGTTCCTATTATATTTCAGATGAGGGAAAAGATATGACCTACTGCTTCAGGTTTCCCAATCAGCTGATGGCCAGCTATTCGTCATTTATTTCAGATTCTCCCAGCAGAGAAAACATGCAGGCTATTACCGATGCCCATCTTATGGTTTTAAAAAAAGAAGTGATAGATCATATTGCAAAAGATGATCTCAACTGGACCAGATTTTTAAAAATGATTGCTGAACAGGAATATCTTGAGCTTGAAAAGAGGTTCTTTCAGCTTCAGAGAGACAGTGCAGGCCAGCGTTATGAATATCTCCTCGGCAATCAGCCGGATTATATTCAGAAGATTCCGCTGCAATATCTCGCTTCTTACCTGGGAATTACGCAAAGGCATCTTAGCAGAATCAGAAAGGAAATGAAGATATAAAGAAAAAATCTGATCAAAAAGGATAATCAGGTAGTCGTAGTTTTTTGGACATTTGTCCTATAGCCGGGATACGCAGCTTTATAATTTTGTAAAAAAAATATATGAAGCATAATATTCTAGTCATTGGAGGAAACGGTCTGGTAGGAAAAACGATTATCAGAATTTTAAAATCAAGAAACCCCCACATCAATGTTTTCGTTGGCGGGAGAAAAGGAGGAAATATAGGAAATGATCTGAAAATTGATGTAACAAATCCGGGTACTTTTCGCGTCATTCAGGAAAACAAAATAGATATGATCATTCTTTCAGTCAATGATAAAGAAGATCACGTTCTTCGGTTTGCGATCGAAAATAAAATAGATTATCTGGATATCACCAAGCCAACTCCCGACCTTGTCAAAGCGTATGCTATTGCTAAAAACCGAAATGTTCAGAGCCGGATTGTATTCAGTTCCGGATGGATGGGAGGGATCGTCAACGGGCTTGTGAAAACACTTTCAAATAACACTGCAGATATTCAGGAAGTGAAACTTTTTGTCTATTATTCTGTGAAAGACCTTGCTGGCGAAAGTTCTGCCCATTTTATGGCTGAAAATGTAGCAAAGCCGTTTATCAGGTATGAAAATAACAGACAGATCCCAATAAAGCATTTTTTAGATTCCGAAAATTTTAATTTTTCTTTTGGAATCGGTACCAGAGAAGCCTATAACTTTGATGTACCGGACTTATACATTCTGAATCAGATTGAAAAGGTACCCAATGTCAGTGTTAAAATGACTTACAATTCAAAGTTTATCACCTGGCTTTTAGGGGCATTTCAAAAAGTAAGAATTTTTAATATTTTATCATTAAAAGAAAGAAGAATGATTTTCGGATCGAGTGGAAAGGGGGATCAAAGTGTATTTGAAATCGTTGTCAAGAGTAATGGTGAAGTGAATAAGCTAAGTCTGCGGAGTACAAAGGGACAGGCGGAATTAACGGCACTTTCTGCGGTGCTGCATACAGAAGAACTGCTTAAGGATTTTCATGAAAATAATATCTATTTCAGTCATCAGCTGCATCAGCCATCCTCACTGCTGGAAAAGCTTAAAGCCTATGAAACCATCAATATACAATCTGTATCATGAAAAAAATAGCCATTATCAACGGGCACCCGAATAAAGATTCATTCAATTTTGGAATTGCAGAAGCTTATAAAGAAGGAGCAGGAAATTCTGGGGCAGAAGTGAAAGTGATTACAATTGCTGAACTGAACTTTGATCCTATTCTTCATTTCGGATATCAGAAAAGAATGGAACTGGAACCGGATCTGCTGAAAGTCTGGGAAATCATACAATGGGCAGATCATCTGGTATGGATTCATCCGGTGTGGTGGGGTGGTATACCTGCTTTGATGAAAGGTTTTATCGACAGGTTATTTCTTCCTGGATTTGCCTACCAATACAGAGAAAATTCTGTTTGGTGGGATAAGTTGCTGAAAGGAAAAACAGGACATATCATCACAACACTAGATCAGCCGGGATGGTACTACCGACTTTTCTATGGAAGACCGAGTGTGAATCAATTGAAAAAATCAACGCTGGAATTTTGCGGGGTAACACCAGTAAAAGTAACTTATATCGGGGTTATAAGAAATTCTACGGATATACAGCGGGTGAAATGGCTTCAAAAAGTGAGAGAACTCGCAAGAAGACAACTGTAAACTCATTGCGAGGAACGAAGTGACGAAGCAATCTTATTTCGAAGTGTGTTTTTGCCTCGCATAGATTTTACTGATCATACAGATTGTTAAACACGAATGCATTAATCTTTAGCACAAATAGTCACAGATCTGAATCCTAAACGTCAATGGATAAAAATCCCAAAAGCTCCAATTAAAGCCATAGACAATCTGTATAAAAGACGCTGTCAGAAATTAGCATGAAAAACCGTAAATTTGCAGCATGAATAAGGATACGATTTGCGCACTGGCTACGGCCAATGGAGTAGGAGCTTTAGGGATCATCAGAGTTTCAGGAGACGATGCTTTAAAGGTTGTCCAGAAAAGCTTTCCGGGTAAAAATCTGGAAAAGCAGAAGTCTCATACCATTCATTACGGTTATTTTATGGATGGGGAAGAAGCCATTGATGAGGTTATGCTTTCTATTTTCCTGGCTCCGAAAAGTTTTACTACAGAAAACTCTGTAGAAATCGCTTTTCACGGTTCGCCGCATATCGGAAAACGTATTCTGGAAACCCTGACTCAAAACGGGGCAAGAATGGCAAAAGCGGGCGAATTTACCCTTCGTGCATTCATCAACGGGAGGATAGACCTTTCACAAGCGGAAGCTATCGCAGACGTCATTGCCTCTGAAAATGAAGCTTCCCGAAAAGTAGCCATCAACCAACTGAAAGGGGGAATCACCAATGAAATATCGATCTTAAGAACGGATCTTCTAAATTTTGTCTCTCTGATCGAACTTGAACTGGATTTTGCTGAGGAAGATGTAGAGTTTGCAGACCGATCAGCGCTTAACGGGTTGTTGGATAAAATTGAATTAAAATTAGACTCTCTTATCGATAGTTTCCAATATGGAAATGCCATTAAAAACGGAACCGCGGTTGCCATCATCGGAAAGCCTAATGCAGGAAAATCAACGCTATTAAATGCTTTGTTGAAAGAGGAAAGAGCAATCGTTAGTAATATTGCCGGAACCACAAGGGATACGATTGAAGAGATCTTACATATTAAAGGTCATGCATTCCGTTTGATCGATACAGCAGGACTGCGTGATACCGTGGATGAAATTGAAGCAATCGGTGTGAAAAAAGCCAAAGAGAAGGTAGAAAATGCCAATATCCTGGTATATCTTGCAGATGCGGCTACAGAAGATTATTCCGAAGATATTGAAATGATAAAATCTCTGCAGAGAGACGATCTGAAACTGATTATCTGTGCTACAAAAATTGATGAAGTCCTGCCTCCGAAATATGAGGCCATAGAAGATATTTTCAGAAACGAAATAGCCCAGGATTTTGATTTCATCAGAATTTCAGCGGTAGAAAACCAAAATATACAGGATCTGAAAAATGAATTGTCTTCTTTCGTTGAGCAGTTAAAGTCTCAGGAAAATAACGTAGTCATTACGAACCAAAGACACTTTGAAGCCCTTCGCAAATCCTTGGATGCTACTCATAAAGTTAAAGAAGCTATTTCTTTCCAGATCTCTACAGAACTGCTGGCCTATGAACTGAGAAATGCTTTAGAGCATCTTGGTGAAATTTCAGGTGAAGTGACGAATGATGAGGTACTGGGGAATATTTTTTCTAAGTTTTGTATCGGAAAGTAAAGTTGTTAAAAAAACATATAAGAAATATATAATAAATAACTAATAATCAATTTGTTAAAATATTTATTCCTTTCCTTTGTTTTTATTTTTTTTGCTGAAAAATAAAATATTTTGCTACATATTTGCGTTTATTTATATATTTGTAGCAAATTATAGCAAAATGAAAGTCCATATCAGAAAGCGCTCAAATTCAGCGGGAGACAAATATAATTTGGCACTGGAAGTCTATTTGGGATATTCCGTAAACGAAAACGGAAACTCAAAGCCAAAAAGAGTTACTACAAAACTAGAATACTTCCTTTATATAAATCCTAAAACACCTCAACAAAAAACCCATAATAAAGAGGTTGAAAAAAAAGTAGAAATTATCCGTGCTGAAAAGGAGAAAGAATATCTGAATAATAAATATGGATTCAAGTCCGAAACTAAGATAAAAGCCAATTTTATTGATTATTTTGCTAAGCTCACAGAAGAACGTATGGAGAGCGTGGGAAACTATGGAAATTGGGATAGTGTTTTGAAGCATTTAAAAAAATATGCTGGGGAAAATATTTCATTTGATCATGTAGATGTTGCTTACTGTGAGGGTTTCAAAAATTACTTACAGAAAACGGCTAAAACGAAATCAGACCAGCCTCTATCAGGTAATTCTGTAAGCTCATACTTTCTTAAGATGAGGGCAGCTCTTAATCAAGCTGTCGATGATGGAATTATTTTAATGAATCCTTCTCACAAAGTTTCTATACCTAAACCTGTTGAAAATGAACGTGAATTTTTAACCTTAGAAGAGGTTCAAGCTTTGTTTAAAACCGAATGCAGATACAATGTGTTAAAAAGAGCATTTTTATTCTCTTGTCTTACAGGTCTGCGTTGGTCGGATATTCATAACTTAGAATGGAAACAGATGCAGAAAGAAGGAGATAATTGGAAAATAAATTTTCGTCAACAAAAAACAAAAGGTTTACAATATCATTATATCAATGAGCAAGCAAGGGAATTGATGGGGGAAATGCAGAATATAGAAGATAGAGTTTTTGCAGGTCTGCGTTATTCGGCTTATATGAATACAGCACTACTACAATGGTGTCTTAAGGCTGGAATTTCAAAACATATTACATTCCATTGTGGAAGACATACTTATGCTACTCTACAATTAACTTTAGGAACTGATTTATTTACCGTTTCAAAATTGTTGGGACATAGCGAAATTCGCACAACCCAAATATATGCTAAAGTAATTGATAAAAAGAAAATCGAAGCAGTAAATACTATTCCAAAATTTAAATTTTAGCATAATGAGAGAGAATAAAAAATTAAGATTAGGATCTTATTCAAATAACTTATTAGAACAAGGAATGCTAAATTTAGAATGGTCAAATGAGGATTTAATAAATGCAGAAACTTATATTCTCAGAATGGAAGAAAGAATAGAGAAATTATTTGATAAGGAAATATTTAGAGTTGAAAATATTTTAAAAGATAAATTAAGAATCATTCCTAAAAATAAAGATTTTGCTATTTGGTATTTTGATAATTTACCTATCAGGAGACAAAAAAAAACTATTGAAATTACAGACGAGGACATTATTAAATATGCAAGGATTTATCTTCAAAAATTTCAAAAATTATTAGATGACAATTCAAAAAAACAAACAAATCATCTAAAATCTTTTAATTGGATTAGTGATAGATTTAATTTAGAAAAGCTTTATTCTCAACTTCTAAAAAAAGAATTTATAAGTAGCAATACATCATTAGATATTTTTATAAATATTTTTGCTAATAGAGATTTAAATAGTATTGAAAATAAAATTATTTGGATGAAAATTGGCAGAAATAAAATGACTAATAAAAAGTCGATTTCTGATTTTATTAATATTTTAGAAGAATATAAATTAATTGAAGGAATCAAAGAAAATATTCCAAAAATTTTAACCAATTGTTTTAAATCAGAAAATTCTAATCTGAATTTTACACATTCCAATTTATCAAATTCTAATGTGTATTCTGAGTATAGAATAGAATTAGAAAAAATAATAAAAGATTTATAATCAACATTATAAATCTTATTTGTAAGATATAATAAGGTATTAGTTATTCTTTTAATTGCACTATGTTTTGATATTTGTATTCATAATTTCAAAATCAAGCAATATGGAGACAATGACAATAGACAAACGTCTTGAAAAAATTGAGCAACTTCTAATTACTCAAACCTTACAAAATAAAATTGTTTTAAATATAGATGAGGTAGCCCAATTTACTGGGCTTTCTAAACTTTATCTTTATAAGCTGACTTCTAAAAACGAAATTCCACACTCGAAGCCTAATGGTAAAAATGTATTTTTCAATAAATCCGAAATTGAAAAGTGGTTATTAAGAAATAGACAAGCTACCAACGAAGAATTGGAAAGTGAAGCAATTAATTATTTAGTAAATAAATAATTCTTCAGCATGAAACCTGTCTATACTACCATACCTGTAGAATTGTGCCGTTATGCTTTGATAAATAGAAAAAGCAATCATCTATTAGTTTTTATATATCTCAAACATATTGCAAACGGTCACATATCTCATGATACCTCATTATATCAGGAATGGGCTATAGATTTAAGGTTAAATAAGAAAACAATTAGAAATTGTATCAATTGGTTAATTAAAAATAAATGGATAACTGTAAATGGCAAGAAACAATCGCTGAAAATAATCGGTTATGCTAAACTTTTTAAAAAATTAAAATTTCAATCTCTATCAGCTGTACGTTATGAACCAGACGATTTTTTAGGCTTCACTGACTTTTGTTGTGCAGCTGTAATTATATACTATATACAAAAGAAACGCTTTATAGATAAAAAAAGACGATCGGGGTCGAAAATGGGAGACTCCAATATGAATCGTAATTCTTATCCAAAAGGATATTCTGAATTGCCTGTAAGTTATTTGGCAAAATGTTTAGGAGTTAGTAATTCAACAGCCAATAATTATAAAAAGCGAACCGAAAAAGCTGGTTTTATTACTGTTAAAAGACAATTCTATACTCTGATTAATAATGATGGCGAGAAGATTACAAGAAACAATTACTACGTTCATCAGTATCAAAATAAAGAGATCGCTGGTAGATATAGACAAGGAAGAAAATATCTTAAAATAGTAGCACCAGATTTAATACAAATTGGATTTTCAACCATGAGAAAACACTTTAAGCTTAGGGAAAAAATCTAAAGGTAATTAATGGGATTATTAATTATTATGAGATATGTAAGCTCTTCGTCAAATATAAGCAATCCAGACAAAACCGAACTAAAATGCAAAAATCATCAAAACACACTGTTAGACAGAGGATTAATGAAGTGTCCGAGATGTTAATCAAGGCAAAAAGTAGGAATGAGATAATTCATTATAGTTCTGAGAATTGGAATGTAGGAGAAAGACAAATTGATAAATATATTGCTCAAGCTCGAAAATTGATACAATCAGAAATCCAGAAAAATATTGAATACGATTATGCCAAAGCCGTAAGGCGCTATGAGACGCTTTATCAGTCAGCCATAGACAACAGAGACTATAGACTTGCAAGTTCAATTAATAAAGAAATAGCAAATCTTCAGGGATTGTATAAAATTCAAATAGAACATTCGGGAAATATAGAATTCATCTCTAATATACCAGACTAATGAAAATCAGAATAAATTTTGCTAAGTATTACGAACCAAAACCGAAACAAATTTTAGCACATAAATGCCGTGCTAAATATCTATTGTTTGGTGGAGCAATGGGAGGAGGAAAAAGTTGGTGGCTTTGTGCAGAAGCTGTAAAAAATGCAATGAAATATGAGGGGAATAGATTGGTTATAGTTAGAAAAGAACTATCCGTATTAAAACGTACAACACTAGTTACTTTTTTATCTATTTGTCCGAAAGAAATTATTAAAAATTTCAATCAAACTAGTTTGGAAGTAACATTTGTGAATGGTTCTGTTTTAACTTTTATTGATGCTAATATAGCTAAAGATCCACTTTTGCAGAAAATAAAAGGATTAGAGATAGGCTGGTTCGGGATTGACGAAGCGAATGAGGTAAGCTCTGAGGTTTATAATGTACTCAAAACACGACTACGTTGGATTTTACCCAATTGTGAAAAACCAAGATATGAAGGCAGATTGACATCCAATCCTGAAGCATGTTGGTTAATACCTACTTTTATTCAGTCATCCAATGCCGATGAGGTTTACATACAAAGTTTGACAACGGATAACTATGATGAGGACAGTGAATATGTTCAGAATTTAAAAGATGCCTTTAAAGACAACCCTAATTTACTCAGAAAATATCTTTATGCTGATTGGAGCTTAACCGATACAATTAATCAACTTATTCCAAGTGAAACCATTATAAAAAGTACAGATTGTATTAATGGAACTGAGTTTATATCAATGGGGGTCGATGTTGCCCGTTATGGAGATGACAGAACCGTTTTTACAGTTTTAAAAAATGGAAATATTGAATTGATAGAAAGTTACCCACAAACCTCCATTACCGAAGTAACAACAAGAACAATCCAATTGATTAATGATTATGGAATTGATTCCAATCATGTGGGAGTTGATGGTGTTGGATTAGGTGCTGGAGTGATTGACGGATTAAGACAACAAAGTTATTATATCATTGAAATTTTAGGGGGAAATAAGCCTGAAGAAATTTTTGGTGAGGAAACTTTTAAGCCTCATAACTTACGCTCTCAGATTTATTGGCAACTTCGAGAAGACTTTATAAACGGAAATATCGGAAACCTCAGCAATGAAGTTCTAAAATTAGAATTACAGGCTGTAAAGTATGAGATATACTCTGATAAATCATTAAAGGTTATCAGTAAGGAGGCTATTAAAAAATTGCTCGGCAAAAGTCCAGATTTAGCTGATAGCTTGGCATACGCTAATTGGGTAAGATATTATAGGGGAATCCCTAATATCCCTATATTACCTTCTGCGGGATATTAGCTTTAAAGTAACTTTAGAGTTATTCCTGAAATTTCTATATTTGCAATAATAACATTAAAAACAAAACTATACGAATACATACAAGGTGTAAATAACATATAGATATTGCGATTTGCAATTCGTTTTTTCTACTCGAATACTGGTAATATTAAAATAGAACAAAAGCGAATGATTTGCAAAAGCTCCCGGTTGGGTGCTTCTGCTTCATTGCTTTTGTGGGTTATACCAGTGACCTGAGTAGAGAATGAAGTTAGTAAGCACCTTTCTTAATTTACTATAACTCAAATATTATCTATATGAATCAAAACTTAAATTCACCTCTCAGCACTAAGCGTATTGTCTTGAATATTTTTAAATGGATTTTTGGACTATTCTTTTCCTTCATTGGATTAGTAGTTTTTTTTAACGCCTCATATGTTGGCGGTTTTCTTATAATTATCGCAGGCTTTTTACTAATTCCTCCGATCTCAAACAAATTAAAAGAGAAAGTTAATATATGGAGAGAATTTGTAATTAGATTAATTTTTACAATGGTTATCCTATTCTTAGGAGTCTTAATTTCCAGTATTAAGGGAATGAAATCTGAATCTCTAGAAAATAAAAAAGCAATACAGAAGTATGTTAAAGCCAATAAGAATAAGCCTATGTTTAAAAATTTACAACTACTGCAAGAGTGGGAAAATACCTTTGATTTAGGAAATACGGATCAAAAGATCTTAAATTATTCAGAAAAAAATTCAGTGCAATATCAGCCTTTAGATACTTTAAATGATGGCTCTATAACTTATAGACTATTTCTAAATAATAATAAATATGAATCATTTTCTACGAAACAATATTTAAAACCGATAAAAAATTTCGGACAGTTAAAAAATTATTTTATTGTCTTTACCGTAACCAAAAAAAATGAGGTGGTAAAAACAGTAGCCATGTTTGAGAATGATAAAAATAATGTTCAGGAGATATCCGACATGAATTTTGATCTTTCACAATATGCTGAGCTGAACCTCATCAAAGTCCGAAGGGAAAAGAAGGAAAAAGGGCTTGCTGAGATACAGAAAAAAGAAGAGGAGGAAAAGTATTTACAAGAACTGCAAGAGAAAAAAATGAATTGGAAAAAAAATTGTATCAGTGGTTGGGATGGTTCGTGTACTAAACTGGTACGTACTATTAAACCTAATTTATTAGATCCTAAAAGCTTTGAACATATTGATACAAGTTTTAAGATGATGAATGACTATGTAACAGTGATTATGCAATATAGAGCTAAAAATGCTTTTGGAGCATATAATATTGGAATTGTCACGGCTAAAGTTAGTTATGATTGTGAAGTATTAGAGATTTCTGAATAGTAAGCATTTTAGTTGAATGATTTTAATGAGTTGTGATCTGGTGTCAAAGTTTTTATTATATTTAGCTAAACTTGTAAACCATGTCAAATATTCCTCTTATAGATCAAACCTTTTTATGTATTGTAAATACAAAATCAACAGCTTTAGTGAGTGTATCCCTAAGTTATATATTCAACGGTAAATACCCATTGGTTTTTGAATTCGATAATTTAACAACAGCAGATAATGATAAAGATGTTGATGATTTGGACATACATCACATTTCAAGAAATAGAGGTAGAAAATTTAATATAATACTAAGAAATACTATAAAACTTCTTGAAGGAATTGAAAATGTTTTACTTATAGGCTTAACAAAAGAACAGATATCTTATTTGAATTTTCTAGATGATTTTAATGTTATTGAAATAAATGAGATGGATGATGTAGATTTTCTACTTTCACCTTTTACTACCAATACAGGAAAAGTCAAATTCAACGATAATAATTTATTAAATAGTTATAATCATGCGTTGCAAAATAAAGCAATCTTAGAATACGATAGATTTTCAGATAATAACTTTGAAATAAATATAGATTATTCAAAAAAAGATTTACTATTTGTAGAGGAAACAGGATTTGTAAACTCTTTAATTGGTATTAATTATGGTATTTCAGCAGGATTTCAAGTTATCATATTACCCAAATTAGATTTTAATAAAAAAGGACTTCAAAATTTAATTTTTGATTGGAAAAACGGAAATATTAATGCTTATAATCAGTTACATGCAATTGCTTATAAAAATATAGATTACATTAATTTTTATGAATTCGATTTAGCTGTTTTTTTTACTGAAGGATATCCCTATTCTTTAATTCTAAATAATATAATACCTATATCACAAGTACATTTAAACTTAAGCCCTGACTTTTTAGTTTTTAATAACTTGTATTATGAGAATCATCATAAATTTTGTACATCAGTAATATTCTCACCTCAACATTTTAATGATGACGAAGAAGAGGTTAACGTGCTAGTGAAAAAATTTGAAGAAGAAAATTACTTTCAATTTAATCTAATTGGTGAAAATGCTACAGCATCTAATATTGATTACACTGTACAAACATTTCCATTCAATATTTTACATTTTTGCAGTCATGGAGGAGAAGTTAAAGGATATTATTGTAAAGGTAAGTTTCTTGATCGCTTTGGCGATGAGCATGAAGTAGAATATTATGAAGTTCCCAGTATAATGCCAGGAAAAGAAGAAGAATTGGTAAAAGTTATTATTAAAAATATTTTTTTAAAATTTGATGGTTTACTGTGGAAAAGTAAAGAATTAAAGGCACTAAATTATGCTCATGAAGTTTTTGTTGATATGATGAACTATGTAAATGATCTGGAAAAAAAGGCTCAAAGAGATCCCATAGACTCTGTTCCTAATTCTTCCGCAATTTCATGTAAATATTTTAATTATCAAGCAATATTTGATATAATGGCTAATTTTCATTCACCAATGCTAGTTTTTAATAATACTTGTTGGTCTAATACTAACATTAAAGATAGCTTTATTGATTGTGGAACGAGAAATTACATTGGAACACTATGGGAAATAAATACTGATTATGCTAAAAATTTTTCTGAAAACTTTTACTCCAATATAATTGATGATGAAATGAATCTTTTAGAATCTTTTCATAGTAACATTAATGTTGGCTGTGAAGATAAAGACTTAAATATTTACATATTTTGGGGATTAAATATTAGTAAATTTCCAAAAAATATAAAAAAAAATGATGGCAAAAACCGAATTCAAGCTAGATTATGGCATTTTATCAATATTTATTCTAATGCAATGAAGAATACGACAAATGAAGATACTAAAGCATCTATAAAAAATATGATTAAATATATGCTTAGAGAATATAGAGAGTTTTTAAAATAATAATAAATTATAATATAATTTATTAACAATAAATTCAATAGTAGCTTTTTTTTATTTTTGAATTACCTTAGCATGTTAATTTATATATAAATCTTTTTAGAAAAAGATTTATTTGTATAGCTTAAAATCAATGGCAATAAAAAAATCAGAGTTATACAACTCTCTATGGAAAAGTTGTGATGAATTAAGAGGAGGTATGGATGCCTCTCAATATAAAGACTATGTACTTACACTTTTATTTGTGAAGTATATATCCGATAAATATAAAGGAAAAAAATTTTCAGCCATAAAAGTTCCGGAAGGAGCTTCTTTTGATGATATGGTAGATTTGGTTGGAAAATCAAATATTGGGGATGATATTAATAAAAAGATTCTTTATCCAATTAAAGAAGCCAACGGGTTAAACGACTTTCCAGATTTTAATGATGAAGGAAAATTGGGAAAAGGAAAAGATTTAATTGATACTGTTGGCAATCTTATTCTCATTTTTAATTCTCCTGATTTAGATTTCTCTGGTAATAAAGCAAATGATGATGATTTGTTAGGAGATGCTTATGAATATTTAATGCGGCATTTTGCAACTGAATCAGGTAAATCTAAAGGACAATTTTATACTCCGGCAGAAGTAAGTCGTATTTTAGCAAAAATTATAGGAATAAATAGTAGTAACTCTACTGCACAGACATCAGCCTATGATCCCACATGCGGATCGGGTTCTTTATTGCTGAAAGTAGCGGAAGAAGCGGAAAAAAATATTACACTTTACGGACAGGAAAAAGAAATTGCAACAGCCAATCTCGCTCGTATGAATATGATTCTACACGGTAATCCTTCAGCGGAAATTGCAGCAGACAATACACTTTCAAGACCTAAGTGGAAAAATGAAGAAGAAACGGGTCTGAGAACTTATGATTATATTGTGGCAAACCCTCCATTTTCATTGAAAAACTGGAGTAATGGTATTAGTATAAGTAATGATGAATATGGTCGTTTTGAATTGGGAATTCCTCCTGACAAGAATGGTGACTATGCTTTTTTATTGCATATTATAAAGTCAATGCGTTCAAATGGAAAAGCTGCGGTAGTATTGCCTCATGGAGTCTTATTTAGAGGGAATTCTGAAGGTGAAATTCGAAAAAATATTATAAAAAAAGGATATATAAAAGGAATTATTGGATTGCCTCCTAATTTGTTTTATGGAACTGGTATACCTGCTTGTATCATTGTTTTAGACAAAGAAGATGCTGATAAACGTAAAGGTATCTTTATGTTGGATGCTAGTAAAGATTTTGTGAAAGACGGTAATAAAAACCGATTGCAAGAAAAAGATATTCGTAAAATAACAAAGATATTTAATAATTTCATTGAGATTCCAAAATATAGTAGAATAATATCACTAGACGAAATTGCCAATGATAAAAATGACTATAATCTTAATATTCCACGATATATAGATTCACAAGAGGAAGGCGATATTCAAGATATTGAGGCTCATTTATTTGGAGGTATTCCTGAAAGGGATGTGAAATCGTTAGAGAAATATTGGAATATTTTTCCAGATTTAAAAAACAGTTTGTTTGAGGTACAAAGAGCTGGCTACTATAATTTAAAAGTATCTAATGATGAGGTAAAAAACACAATATTTAATCATCCTCAATTTTTATCTTATAGAAATCAATTACAAAAAACGTTTGATAATTGGATAAAAGACAAAAAAAGTTATTTTGAACAATTAGACAAAGGTATACATCCGAAAAAAGAGATAGTTGACTTAGGAGATTCTATTCTAAAAACCTTTAAGAAAGATGCATTAATTGACCCCTACAATATGTATCAGTATTTAATGCTTTATTGGGAAGAAGTTATGCAGGATGACTTTTATACTATTGCTATTGATGGCTGGGAAGCTGGTATAGAATGGGAAAGGGAAATTATTAAAGGAAAAAAAGGGAAAGATGGAAAAATTGCAAAGGATAAGGCTATAGATGGGTTGGAAGGTATCATAGGACGAATGATAACACCAGAATTATTGATTCAAGAATTTTTTGCTAAAGAATGGGAAGCTGTTATTGATTTTGAGGAACAAATTGAAAATGCTAAAGCAGAATTAGAGGAAATAAAGGAGGAAACAGAAGTAGAAAACGGTATTTTCAGTGATTTGGAAAAAGTAAATCTTACCTCTGTAAAAGGACTTTTGAAACAGCGAAAAAGTGAGAAAGCTCCGAAAGAAGAAATAGATGTTATTGAAAATTATATTAATCTTAATGAAGCTATATCAAGTTTTACAAAGCTGATTAAAATACAGAAGGAAACTATTGAAAAATTAGTTATAGAAATGTATCCAAAATTGTCAGAAAATCAAATCAAAGACTTGGTTATAAATAAAAAATGGATAAAACATTTGGAAAGTTGTCTTCACGAAGAAAAAGAAAGAATGAGCCAAACACTTACTGGGAGAATTATGGAGTTGGTAGAACGTTATAAAGTTACTTTACCTGAAGCAGAAACAACTTTAAAGGAATATGAAACCAGAGTAAAGTTACATTTACAAAAAATGGGGTGGCAATGGTAAAGACAAAATTTATACAGACAGATATTGGTCTTATTCCTCAAGATTGGGAGGTGAAGGAGATGCTGGAGATCATTTCGGAAATTTCTATGGGACCTTTTGGATCAGATATTAAGGTTTCAAATTTTGTTAATAAAGGAGTTCCAGTATTAAATGGATATAATATAAGTGGAATAAAGCTAAAAGAAAGATATTCAAATTTTGTCACAGTAGAAAAAGCTAAAAGTTTAAAGAAAGCCGTAGCAAAAAGAGGAGATATTATTGTTACTCATCGAGGAACGATAGGACAAATGGCTTATATACCTGAAGATTCAAGTTTTGAAGAATATGTCATTTCTCAAAGTCAATTTAGATTTTCTACAAATAAAATGGTCTTATATGAATTTGTTGTTTTATTTTTTCATTCAGATAAAGGACAGAATATTATTTTAGAGAGTAAAGGTCATACAGGAGTGCCCGCAATTGCTCAAGCTACAACTACATTTAAAAAGTTTCAAATTCCAATTCCACCGCTTTCTGAACAACTAGCCATATCAAAAGTATTAAGTGATACTAATATTTGGATAGAAAGTTTAGAAAAGCTTATCTTCAAGAAACAGCTTATCAAACAAAGCGTAATGCAAAAATTGCTTATTCCTAAAGAAAATTGGGAAGTGAGGAAATTAGGTGAGATGGTAACTTTAATAAAAAGCGGAGGAACCCCCTTATCCTCAATTCGCGAGTATTATAATGGAGAAATACCTTTTCTTTCAATTTCAGATATGACTGAACAAGGTAAATATTTGAATTCTACAAGTAATTACATATCACAAAAAGGCTTAGATAATTCCGCCTCTTGGTTAGTCCCTGTTGATTCCATAATTTACTCAATGTATGCTTCTGTAGGTTTAGTATCAATTAATAAAATTGAATTAGCAACATCACAAGCTGTATTGAATATAATTTTTAAAAAAGAGTATGACTTAGAATACCTTTACTATTATTTAACAAGTATAAGAGAAGATATTTTAAAATATGTAGGAGAAGGAACTCAAAAAAATCTAAATGCTCAAGCAATTAAAGATTTTGATATTTTGTTTCCCAAAAAAGACGAGCAAACATACATTGCGAAAATTCTTTCTGACATGGATACTGAAATAGAAGCCCTAAAAGGAAAGCTTGTCAAAGCTAACCAAATAAAGCAAGGCTTAATGCAGGAATTACTTACAGGAAGAATTAGACTGATCTAAAAAAGAATCAAATGGAATACTTAATTAATAATCCTCAGGTAGTAGTAACACTGATAATTGGTTTTTTTACATTGATTATAACATGGTGGTTTAATCAAAATAATTTGAAAATTGCCAAACAAAAGATGGAAAAGGATTTATTTAAGGAATTTAATGAGAGATATGATAGCTTAAATGATGACTTAAATAAGCTTGATACTATAAAGAATTTGGAGGAATTAAAAGAAATTAAATCAATAAATAATGCCAATAAAACTATCCACAATGTTTTAATTGACTATTTTAACTTATGTTCAGAACAATATTATTGGTATAAAAAGAAAAGAATTCCTCAACAAATTTGGGATAGTTGGTATTCCGGAATGATGTTCTACTATAATTCATTTCCAATTGTTAGAATAGTTTGGCAAGATGAAATTAAGAACAATGGGTATAAATCTTATTATTTGAAAGAGAAAGATGAACTATTTAAATAGCTCACTCACAGTATTCTAATAACTTTAAAAACTAAACATGAATGAAAATCTTAAAAAGATTGAAGAATTATTAGATTTCAATTTTAAAATGGATGCTTACCAAAGGGGTTATAGATGGGATACAGCTCAAGTCTATAGCCTTTTAACTGATATTTATGAATTTACACCACAATTTCAATCTTTTTACTGTTTACAGCCTTTGGTTGTTAGAAAAATTAATGATAATACTTATGAATTAATTGATGGTCAGCAAAGAGCAACTACAATTTCTTTAATTCTTATGTTCTTTAAATCTAAAAGCTATCAACTTTTATATACGACCAGAAATACTGACGACGATGGAGTAAATGCTTTTATTTCAGGTATTCCTCAATTGTCTTTTCCTGATTTTATATTCCAAAAAGAAATTGATAATTTTGATATAATAGATAGCTTAATATCCCAACATTGGAAAGAAGAAATAATTATAAATAAGCCAGAAATTAATAATGTTGACAATTTCTATTTTTATAAAAACTATGCCGTTGTTCAGAACTGGTTCAATAAGCTCGATGAGGAAGATATTGAGATGTTCAAACGTAAATTGCTTACAAATACAAAAGTAATTTGGTATGTAGAAAAAGAAGATTCCAATGATAAAAAAATAATAGAAAAATTCATCAATTTTAATGAAGGAAAAATAGAACTAGAGCAAGCAGAGTTAATTAAGGCTCTGTTTGTTTTGGATATTGCTAAAACACCTAATGCTGTTCAAAGACAATATGAGGAAAATCAATTTGCTGATGATTGGAATCTAATTGAGCATCAAATGGGAGACCATAAATTTTGGCAATTTATTACCAGTAATAAAAATGATGAGAATATAGCCAACAAAATTAATTTGCTCTTTCAACTGCATAACGGCTTTGGGAAAAGTGAAGATAAGTTTTACAATTATAGAAAATTTGAAAATTCTTTTAAGAACTCGGAAGAAGAAAATAAGCCGAACTGGAGTAAAATTACCCAACTGTACAATGGTTTAGAAGAATGGTTTTTTGACCGTACTTCCTATCATTTGATAGGTGCCATTATCCATCTTACGAGCTTTAATATTTCCACAGTTCTGGAAAAAGCTCAAGAATCAAGTACCAAAGTAAAATTCAGAAATGAATTGCGAAAATTATTGGGTAATGAATTTCTCACCGAAAAATTTAATCTTGAATTAATTAAGTATAATGATATCACTGTTTTCAAGATGCTTTTTTTATTCAATATTGCACTTACTGAGATTGATGATACTGAAACTTTTTTCCCATTTTACAGATTCTACGAAACTAAAAACTGGAATATAGAACATATTCTTGCAAAAAATGATGATGGTTTGGATACTATTGAAGAATTCAAAAGTTTTCATCGAGAAATCGATTCATTGATTAAAGCATCTACAGATGAAGATATAACTCTCGAAAATAAAAATATTATTAAGGTATTACTTGATGAATTACTACAATTGATTTCTGAAAGCAAAAAGGTTGGTATTAAGAAAAAAACAAAGGAAATAAATGATAAAGTTGCGGAGTTTTTTAGTGTTGATGACTTTAATAATTTATGCCTTTTAGACCAATCTACTAATATAAAAGTGGGTAAAAAGCCTTTTAGAAGAAAAAGGAATATTATTCTAAGATTAGATGATGAAATTGAAATAAAACCAGATACATATATACCAATAGGAACGGAATATGTATTTTCAAAGAAATCTACAAAATCCGAATCTTATCAAATTGATTATTGGAGCTTAACAGATAGAGAATCCTATCTCAAGTTTGTACAAAATACAATTTCTAAATTTCTTACACCTGAGCAAGATGAGAGAAACTAAATCTTTTCATGAAATTATTGACGAGCATATTATTGAAGTTCCAATAATACAAAGAGAATATGCGCAAGGAAGAACTACAAAAAAAGTAAATTCTATTAGAAAACGATTTGTAACTGACCTTGTGGAAGCAATTACTGAAGATAAAGAAGTTCATTTAGGTTTTGTCTATGGTAAAATAGAAGGAAAGGAAAGTGCCAGACGTAAAGTATTAAATCGAGAAGCGGTCAATTCTATTTTGGAAGCTGTTAAATTTTATGCAAATAATTTAGAGTTAAAAATCAAAGCTGAGGTCGAAGAAACTGAATCCGAAAAAACTGATCAAGGAATTCTAAAATTTATTCCTTTAGATGGACAACAAAGGCTTACAACATTGTATGTTCTTTGTTGGTATTTGTATTATAAAGGTGCAGAATCAAATAATTTAAGATGGTTAAACCACTTTAAATATAGCAATAGAAAATCTGCATTAGCTTTTTGTAATGAGCTAAAAGATACTGAGAATATTAAAGAACTTAGAAAAAAACAAAAGAAAAATACAGAAACAAGTATTAAAGAATTAATTTCTAACTCAAGTTTCTTTCTTAAAAAATGGAATAAGGATGCAACTGTAAGCGGAATTTTGGAGATGCTCTTTTCTATTGAAAAAGAATTTAAATCTGATTTTGATTTTAACAATATTTCTATTGAAAACCTTCCTTTCAAATTTGATTTTATGGATTTAGATTCTTTAAATCAAACTGATGAATTGTATGTGAAGATGAATTCTCGTGGAAAACAATTATCAGATTATGAGCATTTCAAATCTTGGTTACAGGAAAAATATAAAGATAATACAGACCAAGAACAACAAGAATGGCTTCAGTCTTTTTGGAAAAAACTAGATACAGATTGGTTAAATTATTTTTGGAGAAATATAGATGTTGATTTCAATGCTTTAGACAATTTCTATTATAACTATATCAAAAATTTGGCATTGATGTATTGTTTAGCAAGCAACAATGAGATTCCTTTCGAAAAGGTTAAAGATTTATATGGACAAATTAGAAATACGGAAATATATGATAGCAAAAAAATAACATACATTCCTTTAGAAAATTATCTTATCAAGTGGGGAAAAGACGAAGATGAAAAGTCATTTTTTATTTTCAACATCGATGTACTTAAATTTATAGAGAGGACTTTCGAATCGCTCATATATTTAGAAGAGAAAGAAAATTTTGATAAATTAAATCTTGAAAAAATAATTTGTAAACCTTTTGTAGAAAATAAAATAACAGACTTTTTCTTAAAATCAAATTTGTTTACTCCATCTTTATGGAATACAGTTTTTTATTATTCATTTTTAGTTTTCATCAACGATAGAGAAAATATACAATATTCAATCGAAAGCTTGAAAGTATGGTTACGTTATACAAGGAATACTATATACAATACTTATATTCAAAGTCCAGAAAATTTTAATAGTGCTCTAAAGCAAATTAACAATCTTGAAGTGTATAAATTTAATATTGGCGAAGCTATACTAGACAATAATGTTGGAAATGTTTTCTTTGAAAACACACAATTTGACGAAGAAAAAATAAAATTAAATTTATTACAAGAAGATAAATGGGAAGAACCAATTTTCGGAATAGAAAACCACCCTTATATTTTTGGACAAATAAACTTTATCTTAGATTTTTCAAAAGATGGATCAGGTAACTATGTTTTAGAAGATTTCAAAAAATATTGTAATGCGGTTTCAAAATTATATGGAGAAGAAATTAGGGTAAATTCCGAAAAAATATTAGAACGCTTTCTTTTTTGTCAAGATGATTATTTGCCAGAATATAAGTCAAACCATATTTTTTGTACTGGTTCTTTAGGCGGTTTAAGAACAAAAAATGAAAATTGGAGATTGTTTTTTAAAGGCAATAAAATCAATATTTTAAAAGATTCAATCGATAAATTAGAGGATAAAAAAATAACACCGGAATTATTATTTGATTATATTAAAAATTATCTAAAAACAAAAAATTTAAAACAATCGGATTGGAAATACTTGTTTCTTAAATATCCGCAAGCAATTAATTATTGCAAAGAAAGTGCTATAAGATGGAACTCAGCCAATGATATCCGTTTATTAAAGGGATTTGCTATTACCGCTTATCATAGTGAACTGAGAACCTATTGCTTTTTCTTGAAGAATAGAAATAAAAATTCCACAGATGAAAACAGGATAGCTCCAGAGAAGTTTTTCCCATTCTCGAAATTTTGGTATTTTGAAGACAAGAATACAGCAGGTCATGCAGGATGTTATTTAGAAGGATTTAACATCCAGGAAAAAGAGTATAAATTGGAAATAAAGTATTCTAAAAAAGAGGATGAATATCAAATATGTTTTTATCACAAAGTAGATGAAATAGAAAGTCGAAAAACGGATATTAATTTGGAAAAACTTGGATATGTATTAGATGAAAAAGGTGGACAATATTTAAAAACTGTTCCGTATAAAAAATTAGAAAATGAATTAAAAAAGTTATGTACAGAGCTTAAAACTTTAAACCATGATTAATCCAATAGAACGAATTACCCAAAATCGAATTGTACAGCTTTTTAAAGAGTTAGGATATACCTATTATGGTAACTGGGAAGAGAGAGAGCAAAATAAAAATATCGAAGAAACCTATCTGAAATCTTTTTTGCTAAAACAAGGATATTCTGAATCTTTGGTTAAAAAAGCAGTTCAAGAAACACTTCAATTGGCTCAAACCAATGCTGGAAACATTTATGAGCGTAATAAGAACTTTTACTCATTGCTTCGTTATGGTGTAAAAGCTAAAGAAAATATAGGAGAGCATAATCAAACCATTAATTTAATAGATTGGGAGAAATGGGATAATAATGATTTTGGAATTGCAGAAGAAGTCACACTTATAGGCAATAAAGTTCGTAGACCTGATATAGTATTATATGTAAATGGAATAGCATTAGGTATTTTAGAATTAAAACGTGGAATAGTTGATATTTCGGAAAGTATCCGGCAGAATATTTCTAATCAAAAGGAGAAATTTAATGAAAACTTTTTTACTACTGTCCAATTTATTCTTGCAGGCAACAATACACAAGGATTAAAGTATGGTACTATCGAAACTTCTGAAAAATATTATTTGTCTTGGAAAGAAGATGAAGAAGAAAATGAAGGATATAAGTTAGATAAGTATCTTAAAAAATTGTGTAACAAAGAACGTTTTTTAGATATTATATATAACACGGTGATATTTGATGCAGGAGTAAAAAAATTACCTCGTCCACATCAGTATTTTGCGTTGAAGGAATCTCAACAATTTCTATTGCAAAATGAAGGAGGAATTATTTGGCATACACAGGGTTCTGGTAAAAGTATCTTAATGATAATTTTGGCAAAATGGATCTTGGAGAATATTACTAATTCCCGTGTAGTATTATTGACAGATCGAACAGAGCTGGATAAACAAATTGGTGATAATTTCGAGAATATGGGTGAACAGGTAGCCCGTACTCGCTCAGGAAATGAGCTAATGCAATTTTTAACACAACCTAAACCTCGTTTAATTGCTTCCCTTATTCATAAGTTTGGTAATAAAGGTGAGACAGACTATAAAACATTTATAGCGGAAATTAACAATAATCCGTTACCAGTACAAGGCAATGTTTTTGTATTTGTAGATGAATGTCACCGTACTCAGAGTGGTAAATTAAATGAGACGATGAAAGTAATTCTGCAAGAAGCTACTTTTATTGGGTTTACAGGCACTCCACTGCTGAAAAAAGATAAACAAACCACTATGGATATTTTCGGAAGATATATTCATACCTATAAATTCAATGAAGCCGTGTATGATGGAGTAGTAAAAGATTTGGTTTATGAAGGAAGGGATATAGAGCAAAATCTTTCTTCGCAGGAAAAAGTGGATGCATGGTTTGAAGCTAAAACAAAAGGCTTGAATGATTTTCAAAAATCGGAATTGAAAAAACGGTGGGGAACGATGCAAAATGTATTAAGTTCTCGTTCACGAATGGATAAAATTGTTTCGGATATTTTATTTGATTTTAGTGTAAAGGCACGGTTGGCTTCTGAAAAAGGAAATGCAATTTTAGTCGCTTCCAGTATATATGAAGCTTGCAAATATTATGAACTGTTTCAAAATACTCCTTTCAAAAATAAAAGTGCAATAATAACCTCTTATAATCCCCAGACCAAAGATATCACAACTGAAGATACAGGTGAATATACAGAAACGGATAAAGAATACATTTATAAGGTTTACGAAAGATTATTAGCAGATGTTGTTCCATTATCAGGTAAAACCAAAACAGAGACCTATGAAGATAGTAATAAAGATTTATTCATAAAACAGCCAGCAAGGATGAAGCTATTAATAGTAGTTTCTAAATTATTGACAGGTTTTGATGCTCCTCCATGTTCATATATTTACATAGATAAAAAAATGCAGGATCACACTTTATTTCAAGCAATTTGTAGAACTAACCGTTTAGATACTGATGACAAAGATTTTGGATATATCATAGACTATATGGAGTTATTTGGAAAAGTAACAGATGCGATTGATGTATATACTTCTGAGTTAGATATAGAAAGTTTTACTAAAGAAGAAGTTGATATTCAGCTAAAAGATCGTCTAAATATGGCGCGTGAACGTATTGAAAATACATTAGAAGAATTAGAAGCTCTCTGTGAACCTGTTGAAATTCCTAGAACAGATTTAGAGTATATCCATTACTTCTGTGGAAATACAGAAATTCCATCAGACTTGAAAGCCAATGAGTATAAAAGAGTTGCTTTGTACAAAGCTATCGTTTCTTACTTAAGAGCGTATACTAATATAAAAGCAGAATTAGAATTAGCTGGCTATACAGAAAACGAGATACTTCATTTTGAGGAACGACTGGATTTCTATTTAAAACTAAGAGAAATTATTCGCATAGCAAGTGGAGAAACCTTAGATTTAAAAGCTTACGAAGCAGATATGCGACATTTAATAGACAATTACATTCAGGCAAGCGAATCACTAGTAATTTCTCCATTTGAAGATATTTCCTTGTTAGATTTAATGGAATCAGATATTTTCAATACAATTGAGATGTTGCCTGAAAGTATTCGTAGTAGTCCAGAAGCGGTTGCTGAGGTTATAGAAAATAGTATAAGCTCAAAAATCGTTGAAAAACATCTTTTGGATCCTAAATATTTTGAAAAAATGTCTCATTTACTTTCTGCATTGATTGAACAGAGAAAGAAAGGAGTATTACAATATCGAGAATATCTTGAAAAGGCATCCGATTTAATTAAAAAGGTAAAAACGGGAAAAAATGACAATATTCCTTTATCTATTAAAACTATAGGAATGGGAGCTATTTATAATTATTTGGATAAAAATGAAGGATTAACAATAGCCTGTGAGCTAGCTATTCAGAGATCTAAGAAAGAAGGTTTTAGAGAGAATATTCAAAAACAAAATGAGATCAAGGAAGCTATTTATGAAGTTTTAAATGATGAAGAAAAAACAGTAGAAATATATACAATTGTTGAAAATAATAAACTTGATTATTAAATGCCAGACGTGCTAAAATTTAACGATATTGAAGTTGAGCTTTCTTTTAAAAATATAAAGAATATTCATTTGAGAGTACATCCTCCTTGCGGAAAGGTTACTTTGTCTTCGCCTGAGAATATTAGTATCGAACATTTAAGAGTTTATATTAGTACAAAGTTAGGTTGGATACGTCGAGAGAAGAAAAAAATAACATCTCAAAAAAGAGAACCTGAATATCTTTATATAAACGACGAAAGTCATTATTTTTTTGGAAAACGTTATTTATTAAAAATAATAGAATCTAATAAAAAGTCTGAAGTTGTTCTTCTCCACAGTAAAATTGAAGTTACTGTACCAGAAGGAAGTGATAAAGAGTTTATTAAAGATAAGTTATATCAATGGTATAGAAAGCAATTACGCCAATTCTTACTTGATAAAATAGAATTTTATAAGGAGAAAATGAATGTCTGTCCTAAAGGTTTTGGAATCAGAAGAGTAAAAACGAAATGGGGAAGTTGTAATGATACAGCTAAAACATTATGGTTTAATATTGAACTAGCTAAAAAGCCTAAAGATTGTATTGAGTATATTGTTGTTCATGAATTAGTCCATTTAAAAGAACGTAATCATAATAAGAATTTTATAATATTAATGAATAAATATTTTCCTAATTGGCAACTAAGAAAAAAAGAATTAAATGAGCTTCCTACATAATATTGTTGATAAAATGTGATTTTGACTTTCTTTAACCTATAATATTCCTTTATTTATTGAAGTTTTGCTACATATTTGCTACTATGCTTTTGCAAACCATTATTAATACAATATTTTACACTTTCTGTATCGGAAAGTAGATTGTGTTTTAGATTGTATATAGATTGCAGTTATAACAATACGAAAAACCCTTTAAATGGAATGTTTAAAGGGTTTTTTTTATTTGTTTTCTGTTTTATTCTACAAGTTAATATTGCAGGATATATACATTCTATTTGTTTCTATTTCGTTTCTATTAATTTGATTTGGAATAAAATTTGTACTTTTATCGTTAAAAAATGTTACATTTTGAAATGTTGGGAAACATGGGGAAACAATGTGAAACATTTTTAGGGAGAATTTAGACGTTATGGAAGTCAATAAAATTTGTCAATTCTGCGGAAATAGATTTGTAGCTAAAAAGACTACAACAAAATGCTGTTCCGATGATTGCGCTAAGAAATTCTACAAAAAGAGAAAGCGTGATGAAAAGATTCAAGCGAGTGATAAGGATTTGGAAGTACAAATTAAAGGTTATGATATTGAAGAAATTCAAAAGAAAGACTACTTATCAATCAAAGAAATTATGCTTTTACTCAATATTAGTAGGACATCAATTTATCGAATGTTAAAAGATGGCAGATTAAGCAAGTTAGAAGGCTTTAAATCGATTAGAATTAGGAAGGTTGACTTAGATACTCTTTAGGCAAAAAGCCGAAAATAACGAAGAAAAACAATATAATTTACCATATTTCTGTGATGACAATTATTACACGATTAATGAAGTCTTAGACGCATTTAAAGTGAGTTCAGGTTCATTTTATCATTTATGCAAAAAACATAATGTTCCGAAAATTCCCAAAGGTAAAAATGTGTATGTTCCCAAAAACTTAGTAAATACAATTTTCAATAATGAGTAAAAAAGTAACTGTACTGAAAAAACTTGTAAAAGGTAATAAAAGTAATTTGTCTTTAAACTTCTATCCTCCAGTCTTCAATCGAAAAACTGGAAAAAAGACTCGTTATGAGAAAACAAGCTATTTCATTTATAATGAATTTCAAAGTGAGATTATACATTACACAGATGCACATGGAAAGAAGCAGTCAAAAATTGAAATAGTTACTGATAAAAATGGTAATCCTAAGAAATTAATCCTAACACCCGCTCAAAAACAGCATAACAGGGAAACTAATGAAATGGTTGAATTGTATAGAGCTAAAAGATTTAAAGAAGTAATCAATCCAGACATTTATACCGAAACAGAGTTGAGGGCTTTGGAGTTGGCAGAAAATAGAAGTAAAATCTTTACAGAATATTTTAAGGAAAAAGCCCAGAATGCAACCAGTTCCGAAGGAGCTTGGAGTGGTTGTTACGGACACTTTGTTAAGTTTTATGGAAATGTTCTGTTTCAAGATATCAACAAAGCTCTAATTGAAGATTTTAAATCCAAACTACTTAATGCATATCAGCTAAGAAGTACAACACATAAAATTAGTAGAAATTCTGCAGCAAGTTATTTTATCAGGTTTATACAAGTTTTAGAAATGGCTTACGAAGAAAATTATCTTTCTCAAAGTTTTAAAGCACGTATAGAGTGGATTGAAGAGGAAGAAGTGATGAAAAACTTCTTAACTTTAGATGAATGCAAAAAATTGTTTACTACTGGTTTTTCTGATGAAGTCTTAAAGAAATATTGCATTTTCGCCCTTTTAACGGGCTTGAGATATAGTGATATTAATAATTTACAATGGTGTGATGTGGTTGAAAGAGAAGGGATTAATTATATATATTTCAGGATGAAGAAAACCTCAGCTTTTCAGTATCACCCTATCTCGGAAGAAGCTGTAAAGCTAATGGGAGATAGAAAATTTAGAACAGATTTTGTTTTCGATAGAATTGCATATCATTCACTTAATGATAATTTAAGGAAGTGGTTATCAAAAGCTGAAATTGAAAAGAAAGTTACCTTTCACAATTTTAGAACTTCTTATGCAGTTGCACAATTAGAAGCAGGAGCTGATATTTATCTTATTTCAAAAATGCTTGGGCATAAAAATGTTTCAACAACTGAGATTTATGCAAAAATAGTTGATAAACGCAAGGCTAGTACAATTAATAATATAGTTTTAGGAATATGATAGAATTTTTACCTGTTTTAGATAATGATTTTGATTTCTCTCCGCTATTTCAACATTTTGAAGAAGGGAATAATGATGAAGTAGAATTTGGTGTATATCCATTTTCAAACTTTAGGTATTTCTTTTGGGATAAAGAAAGGTTACGTACGAAAGGTTTAAATATTGATGAAAAGAAAATAGAAAGGTTTGATATGTTTGAAAAGATTTTTACCAGAGGTGATTATTTTTATCTTATTGCCTATCATTACTTTATTAATGTCAAGGAATATGAGTTTGAATACAAGGTTGAGGGAAGAATGAAAATTGAAAATGAAGAAATAACAATAGTTTCTTTTTTTGAACCATTATATAATGCCTTACTAAAGGAAAAAATTAAATCCCAAACATTACTTAGACATGAATATATTTTATCAAAAAATAAACACCTATACATAAATAAGCTCACTGAATTACTTTTCAATGATTATTATGATTTAGATGATGCGATTAGGAAGGAAAAAAACGTTTTCGCAAAATATGGGATTGCCATTAAGGAGGTTTATTTGGAGGTATTTAGAGATTTTTATTCCAATTTTGTTGATTACCTTACGACAGAAAATTTTGAGGCTTTAAAAAAGCTTGTCTATCCGTCTAAAAAAGAAGTTCAATCTTTTAAACTTGCACCAAGAAAAAACTATAGAAATTTAAAAGATATGGAAGCTAGGGTACAAATTATAGATTCAATTAAGCAAGCTCTAGTAGGTAGAGGATTTGTTTCTGAGATAACTACTTTTGAGCAGATTGATGATCTTTTTAATAATAAAAGAAGAGAATTATCTAAAATAATCTGGTTAAAAAACATTACTGCTTTAGCAACATTTTATAAGATTATGGAAGAAGATAAAATTGTACAGGACTCAGAAGATGAACATTGGAAAATTTTATCTGATTATTTTGTTCTGAAAAATGGTTCCGAGATTTCAAGGGAAGAACTTAAAAATAAAAAGAAGTCGACAAATTTTAAAATAATAGATGATCTTAGAAGTGTCTTTAATTTTCTAAAAATGATTGTTGCTTAATTTCGCTCCACCTCTGAAAAGTTTTTATTTTTTTTTCAGTTTTTCCGATAAAATTTGACGTGATTTATCAAATTAGATATTATTTTAATATATAATTAATTGAAAATCAATAATTTAAAACTCTTGCTGTATGGTAGGAGTTTTTTCATTTTTTGCATTCTCGCTAGATTCTTGAGCGGGTTGTGTTATGGAAATAAAATATAACACGGCAAAACCCAGCCATAGCGAAAATTTCGGTTCTATAATCGAAAAATTGGTGCAAAAAGTAGTAATCAAACTATTTTCTGCTTATGTAACAAGATTAGATATTGTTAGTCGTATAGCACATACAAAAGAAATTTTAACAACAAAAGAGGTTGCTGAACTTCTTGGAATGAATGAAAGAGTTGTTAGAGACAAAATTAATTCTGGATTGATTCCTGCGTACAAACCTGAATTTGCAAATAAATTTCTTGTATTGAGAAGGGATTTAATGAAGGAGATTATGTCTGGACAACAATATAAATCTCTTTCAATGATAGAAGCAGAGGTGAATCGTGGATTTGATAGTAGAAAATATGTCTAACTAAAACTGTTACTATGTTTAAAATATACAATAATTCAACTGCTAAAAAGATGGTGGCAGAATTTTCTAATGTAAGAGAATTGCTAGATTATATTCAGAATCCAGACAGAAGAGATGCAAAATTGATTGAAGAATTGAGAGAAGGTGATTCAGATGCTTTCTTGCATAGGATGCGTGACAAAATGGAAGTGTGTAACTTCAATTACTTGAATCCAGTTTCAAATAAAAATGATAGCGAAACATTATTGAGCGGATACTTTTATTATGTGATAGAAGATAGTAATGATTTCGACTATGATGTTACCTATATCAGAGCATTTTGGAGCACCATTAACGGGAAAGGATGCTGTATCTTGGTGGAAGTAGAAAACATACCCAATGAAGGGTTAGAAGATGCCTATAAATGGGTGGTTGATAAGGTAGGAGTTGCAGAAAAAGACTATTTGGACACCATTTTGATGGAAGCAGAACCTGTGAGTTACGATATGCAGGCGCATTACAATGATGATGCAACAGCATTATCTTTTGAAACAAAAGAACTCGAAGCTAATTTGGACTTGCAACCCGATTTTTTCCCCCAGTTAGATGGATATAATGATATATACTACCGAACTGGGGGAAAAATAAGGCTCAATAACCTAGACGAAGTTGCAGAAAACTATCAGATCAACTTCGATGAAAACGGATTATTTGATTTTGGAAAAGAGAAAATCAAATACTGCCAATGCTTTGTGCCGTTTGAAGCGGTGGGAGCAAAGAATAGGTATAGATTTTTAAGTGGTTTTGCGAAGTGTCTCATTTCGCTCAATCCGCATATGGCTTTCGAATTATTACATCATTATTTGCAAAGCTATAGTAGGCGATATTTTGTGACCCCATTGGGTGATGGAGTGGTTGAAGAAATTGCAAACAATACTTATAAATTAAGAGGAGTTTTAGAACCTTTAGAAAATGAAACAAAAAGATTTTATTTTAAAGATCCCAAAATGCCAGCTTCAGAAAAGAAAACGTTAGGTAACCGAATCTTAGCGAATGATAGAGCTGAAAAAACACGCAAAGAGCTTTTAGGGTATCTTGAAAATTGGGATTATGAGAAGTATCCCAAAATTACCCAAGTAAATCTACAAAAGGTATCTGGAAGAAATAGGAAAACTATTGAGAATCATTATCGAGAGGTTCGTAATAGATTTGAAAATAAATAAAAAAACAGGCTTGTTTTGAGCCTGTTTTCTGTTTTTCTTACATTATTGTTTTAAACTTTTTCAGAGTAGAATTGCCATTAAAAATTCCTTTCTTAAAATCCTTGTAATGTTTCAATCTGCATCGGATAGAGCATGAAAATCTGCCAAAGCCAAACGGCTTGTAGTATTCAATAAATCCATCGCATCTTTGCAGTCTGAAAATATAGAAATATTTTTCCTTTGTAACCTGAGCTTCATAAATCGCTCCGCTGTAATTAATTTGTAATTTCATTTTAATTAATTTAAAAATTATTTACAATTATACAACATGAATTAAGCGTTTGAGGTTTTGCTTATTTTTGCATTTAAATTACTGGTTTTCATTATTTTGTGGATGTTCCACTTCGTTGACTTTTATTTTTTTTAACTCTATTATTGCATTATTTATGTCAGCTACAGCACCATTGCCAAATGTTTCTTCATACCACTGTTTATCATAAAGTTTGTCTCTTTTTGGCTGTATCAAATCTAATAAATTGTGTTGTTTAAATAAACTCACCGTATTCTCGCTAAGAGTGGAAAGTATTTCTATAGCATCTTCTTTTTCTTTTTTTTGGATGAGGGACTTTTTCTAATTCTAGCATAATAACTTGTTTCTTCAGCAATTTTGGTAAGTTGCTTAATTAATTTTTCTGTTTCCATATAGTTTGTTTTTTATTATTTTATCTCATGTTTCTCACCATGTCCTTTGTCTGCTACTTCAATTTTACCACCCGTACCACACATACAAAAAGAATCTTCAGTAAGAATTTTGTAATTGTTGATTGTATCTTTTTCTGTGGTCTTTTGCCAAACCGTTGGAGCAGGAATACATGGTAAATAGCCTCCCGAAGTAGGTTTTAATTTACATTGTCCGAAAGGTTTTATATTGGTGCTTACCTGCTTATCTTGCTCGGTAGCAATATGTTTTCCCTCGGCTGTAGAGAAATTCTGACTTGTAACACTAAGATTGCTCGGTGCTGTTCCTTGATTACAGGATAATTGGGCGGTATCTGTGATCTTTTGTGGCATTTCACATTAGTTTTTCTTTTTATAAAGAATATCAACAGTCGTTCCATCACCACCTTTACCAAGCTGACGTTCTACAAGTAATAATTCTCCTGTAGTACCATTTAACATGATTCTTATTAATCCTCCTTTAGGATCTTCTTTGTATTTTCCCATATAATTTATACTCCAAGTTGGAAAACTGTAACCAGGATATTCTAAATTATTCCCTACGCCTAATTTATCTTTTAATAAATCTAACTTTAAATCTTGTTCAATATACTTTTTTACTTGCTCCCAAGTAAATTTATAAGGTTTATCCCAATCTTCTACTTTTATGAGTTTACCTTTTGAATCATATTCATATCGCAACCCTTTAATAAAGCCTCCTTCACCAAAAGTTTCCCACTTACTTTTTAATAAACCATTTTTATAGTATTCTTTATGGGTCGCAAAAAGAGAGTTCTTAGTTATTAGTGTTGCATAATAGGAATCATCAAAGTCAGCTTCTAAAATCTTTGTACCATTAGAAGACTCATGTTCATAAGTTCTACTTATTTTATCATAATGTTTAAAATAATTTTCAATATCAAATTTTTCATTGGTAAATGTTTCCATAGTTTTCTGATTTACTGGAATTTCTAATGATTTAGGTTTTCTGATGTCTTTTGAGGGAGTGTTTTTATTAGGATCTTTATCTTGTGAGTGACAAGATGATATTATTAATGATAGAAGGATAAGTGTTATTTTTTTCATTGTCTATATTTTTTTTACGTTTGGGTAAATAAATGAATATTGCCAATGCCATAGTTGAATAACAGGTATTGGGGTTAGTGCTACGTCTGAATAATCCATTATGTTATCCGTTTTATCTTGAGTAAAGGTATGCTCTCCAGAATTATCAAAAGAATGATAGAGTCCCATTGCGTGAAGACCTTCATGTACAAGTGTACTGTCACTAAAAGCGGTATTGCTACTATCGCCTTTATATATTACTACAGATTTAGCCGTAGAGGGGATGCCATATGAGCGACCAAATAAACCGCTGTTCGGAGACCGAGATGTTCCTGCTTCCTGATTGATAAAATAGAATTTATAGACGTCATCATATTTATTACCATACTTCGTTTTGACCTGTCCATTTAAAAAATCTTGAATTGCGTCAATTGAGCCGTTTGGAATCATACCACCTCTTACATTTGCAGCGTTATTGAATAATGTTTTTAGATTTGTCTTCTTTCCAGATGAATCAGTATCTGAAGTAAAGAATAGATCAATTGTGGTAAGAAAATTAGGATTTACTAATGACTGTCTCAAGTATTTGTTCAAAACAGATTGTCTATTTGATGATGGGACACTCATTGAAACTGTTCCGTTTATATTTGTATTTACTCTTACAATCACACAATCCGCCTTATAACGTTGCTTATTAGGAGTAACCAAAATTTTTCCCGCCAATGACTTTTCCTCTTCTCCTTTGGCATTCTTAAATACAGAAATCACTTTAATATCCTGATACTTATCAAACGATTTAATACAAGATATATTAAGGGTTGTTTTGTGGATACCTTTAGTTACAGGTGTAATATTCTGTTTATCTAAAGTAAATAACGTTTTATCATATTCCAACTCCAGCCTTATAGGTTCTACCTCGATGTCAACTGTCACATCCAATTTTGCCGAAGTATGGGTAAAACCTTTTGGAACTTCATTTTTGGGATATAAGGTCAGCCAAGGTACAAAGTAAGTAAATGTAGTTCTTCGTCCTCTACTGTCTTTTCTTGTAAACGTTCTCTGCTGGTATGCTGTCTTTAGTTTGTTGTAATTTGATGAAATAAATTTATATCCGTTTGCATTTGTATCACCCTGTAGGGAGGTGTCACCCATTCTCATCCAATCGAAACCGTATTCTCCGCTCCAATTAGATTGAGGTCTGAATTTAACATAGCATCTCCCATCCATATAGATAGGAATCTTTTTATATGGCTGTGCCTTATTTGTTTGATTATTTCCCTGCTTACCATGCATATCAACAACCCCTTTGCTGTTTACAATTGTATTCTGATCGGAATGCATGAATAATTTTTGAGTTCCAGCTACATTCGCTTCTTTTGCCTGAATAAATAATTCATTTTCTGTATTAATAATAGTCTTTGCTGCCTGAGCATGAAATAATTCAGATACAGTCTGCAACATGATAGGAGTGTTCATCAATGTTTTCTGGAGATAGTTCATTAATGCAGTATTTCCTACTGTGGAAGTCATATTATTTGCCACATTAATATCAAAATTATTGTTGGCATTGATCTCAACATCCGTAGCATTCATCGTTATTTTATTGGGGGCAGTAACGTTAATATTTCCTCCTCCGTCCATAAAATAAATATTACCACTTGGGTCTTGAATTGTTACACTACCATTAGCATCATTCATTAAAACTTTGATTCCGCTACGGGTTTGTATGGATTTTAAATGGTTATCCATACCACCACCTAAACCAACTTTTCCATGAAACATTCCGCCCATAGCAAAAGGAAAATCAGGATTATGATATTCAAAGCCAACCATTACCTGATCACCGATTTCAGGAATAGCCACAAATCCTCTGTTCTGGCTTATAGCATCTGTTCCCCCAGCATCTGGACTCATCATTCTTATAAAGTGAGTGGTGTCATTTAACTGCCAGTCAAACTGAACCTGTATTCTTCCCTGATTCAACGGATCAACATTAGAAATAACAGTTGCTACCTGTGGTTCTGCTTTTGGGAGTACAAAATCAGGCTTAGGCATAAAACCTGTTCCCTCTGCTATCGCTTCAAAGCTTCCTGTATAATATCCCCTTGCATCTACCTCGTGGGTGGCTTCTGTAATCATCAGAGTTGTAAAATGTGAAGTCTGGTTGCTGTCTGGCTTTCTCATGGCTAAATCTGCCACACAACCTATATATAAGAAAGGGACAGAAGTATTTCCTGATACTGTAAAAACTTCTACAGAAGCACTTCCTCTTGCACTTTTCTGGGAATCATCCACATCCAGAAACATATTGGCATTGATAGGTGTAGGGATTAGTGATCGTGTTTTAAAAATGCCGTCATTCAATTCATAAGACTTTGCTGATAAATCTCCTAAATGCTTGATGCTATTATCCGAGCCTAACATTTTAGAATGACTACTGCTGTTATATCCAAAATATTCAGGTCTGGTGTGAACTGCTTTTAATTCAATTGCTATATCACCCACATTACTGCCGTCAATAAGCTGAATAGGCTTTTCGTGAGACGGAAGTTTTCCAAAGTGTAGTATGTAACCATCATAATAGAACTGCTCTCCGTAGGCTTCTGCAATTCTTGTAAGGTAGTTGTAATGGGTTTCACAGTACTGCGCACTGTAATTAATGTAGCTTTTATTCTGTGTGTCTATTCTGAAATCAAACTTATTTGTTCCTAATGTCTCTTTAATGATGCTGTCAGCAATAATAGAGGTGTTCACAGCCTGAGTGCCCCCGAAACTCTGGGTATGCGGTGCAGAATCCATCAGGATTGTTGGGCTTTGCCCTTTCAGTACAATGTTTCCCAAACTCATTTTTTCCTGACTGAATGCCACTTTTGTAACCATACCAACAAATGTACGTTCGGGACTTTCATTTTCAGCATCTTTATATTTAAAAGTAACTGTCAGACGTTTTCCCAGAAATTGTCTGGCTTCTTCAAGATTGTGGTTCTGTGATTCTCCTAAAGAATCATGAGCTAAAGTAAGTTCAAAGTAATGATGCCTTCTTGCACTCTGCTGTAGGCGAAAGTGCTTAAAGTGACTGACAGGTTTTCCGTTAACTAAAATATCAAGCTTCACCACACGGTTGATGCCCGAAATATGATTCTCCGAAATCCGATCAGAATTGGAGGTGTTTTTTTTCATAATTTTGTGAGTGTTTTTTTGATCTTATATCACTAAATATAGATAAAAATATGATGCCAAATATAGAGATTTTTAATAAATCTTTTAAATTGTAGTAAAACTACGACTACTTGTCAATCAAATAGTTTGATTAATGCTTTGCTTTCCGTCTTTTACTAAAATGCTGTTTCAATTTGTCGGTGATAAATTTCAATATCACCAGTGAGTAATATACACTGCCAACATATAGTATAGCAATTGAGACTAATAAAAGATAGTCCCAATTGTTAGGTTCTCTGAATGATCGGGGAAGTTTACCAAAACAGGGAAGTTTACCCTATGAAATATACCCCTTTGAGGAACCTTGATATATGTTTGGTTAGTAAGATACTTTCTGTGTTTAGAAACAGGCTTAACTTCTAAGTTTAATGAATCAAAATCTTGGAGATTATTATTTACAAGAGTTTCCTCACATATAAGGTTAGATTCATATCCACCTTCAATTTTAATAGTCTGATTGGGAAACAGTGTTTATTTTCGATTAAAAAGTAAAAAGTTATATACCAATAGAAAATATTACAAGACTCTAGTAAGAAAAAATGTAAAAATTCAGCCTATACGCCAAGGTTTGCCAATTTTATATAATACTATAAAATTCATATCATTTAAAACATAAATAAATCTTTAAAATAATAAAACAATATCACAAAACAAAAAACTCAATAGATTGTTAATCAATGTTTTGTATAATATATATTTTATAATTTATCTTTTTTTTGTTTTGATATTAAATTTAATCAAGATATTACTTGGTTTGTAATCTAATCAAGTAGTACTAGCAATATTATATTTTCTCGTTATATCCCAACTCATAATTTAATGATATATCTATAGTTTCTATTGAATTATTATCTAAGTATAATCCACGAAAGAAAATTTTAAAGTGTAAAGAATATTATATTGATGAGATGTTAAAAAATATATTGATTCTGAGATATTATTACAATGGTTTAAA
The DNA here is from genome assembly GCF_012927325.1 of Chryseobacterium antibioticum. GTDB lineage: Bacteria > Bacteroidota > Bacteroidia > Flavobacteriales > Weeksellaceae > Chryseobacterium > Chryseobacterium antibioticum. The sequence goes on from NZ_JABBGI010000014.1 coordinate 129,112, forward strand.
TTATTTGAGTATGAATTTTTTGAAGTGCATATACAACAAAAGATTATTTATTCTCCAATGAGCACGACTCGGTAGTTAGAATATAAAACAATGGATGGCTTTACTAAGTGAAAAAAATTATATAAAAAGAAATAATAGATTTTCTTATAGAATTAACAATCATGAAATGACAAGACAACAAATTATAAATCGATACAGAATACCAAAAACAAAGTTATATAGAAGGTCCTCAAAATGTAATAACATGTTGATCCATTATAAAAAGTATCCAACACTATTGAGGAATCTATTATAAGTAAAGTAAGTCTCAATCAAAATGGGTTCTATCTATATTTCTCTTTTCAAATAAAAAACATATTAACAATTTAAAAATAATCAGATGAAAAAGTTTTATCAAATCTTATTTATTTTATTATACCTATTTACATATTCCCAAGTAGGTATAAATACGACGACACCAAATGCAGATGCTGCTTTGGATATAAACAGTAATAATAAAGGATTACTCATTCCCAG
>NZ_JABBGI010000015.1 GCF_012927325.1 Chryseobacterium antibioticum
TTTTTTTCTTCTCGATTTAACTGCTTGATTCACTGTTAAATATACAAAAAACAAACCAAAAAAACAATTAAAATAACTGATAATCAACGTATTAAATCCATAACTTAATGACATTGGGCTAAAGCCCACTCCTATTGATGTTTAATGAAAATATCTTTTATCTTTTATCTTTTATCTTTTAACCCATCTTTTCCACATACAAAATGTCTATCATTCATTTCCAATAAAGGAATCAGCATTCTCTGCTTTTCCCAACAGCATTGTCTAGCTTTGTGTACATTAAAATTCAAGCTATGATTAAAGGATTATATGAAACCCACGTTCAGGTTAGCAGTTTAGAAAATTCTGTACGGTTTTATACTGAGGTATTGGGTCTGAAGTTGGCGCATATGGATAAGACTCGTCCCATTGCATTTTTGTGGATCGGTGAAGGCAAAGAATTTATGTTGGGATTGTGGGAGCAGAAAGAAAACCTGCAGCCAAGACATTTTGCTTTTTCCAGCAGCCAAGAAGATATTTTAAATTATTCCGTAGACTTTCTGAAAAATAAAGATCTGAAACCTTATAACTTCCTGAAAGATGGTATTGACGAGCCCATGGTTTTTGCTTGGATGCCTGCATTAGCCATTTACTTTAATGATCCGGATGGTAACCAGTTGGAATTTATCTCCATCCTTGAAGGGGAAGGAAAACCGGAACTGGGTGTGATCTCTTATGAAGAATGGATGAAACATCAATAATAAAAAAAGGACAGTCTTGCATTATGAAGCTGTCCTTTTTATTTAAATATGTACTAATTTTTTTACGGCAAGCACATGTTTGCAGGGTCCTCTTTCACCCTGGTATTTACTGAACCACTCGCAGGTGCAACGCTCTTTGCTGTTATCGATAATTACGGTATGGTGAACACCAGTCCCTTCTACCCTGGCTTCAGTTCTGGCCAGGCTTTTATTTAATATCTGTACTTTTCCTTCGGCAATCAGTTTTTCTGCATTTTTCATGCGTGGATTTAATCCTATAATTCTGTTGAGTTGAAACGGTAATCTTCGATAGAAAAATCCGTTGTCATCAAGATCATACCCCAGAAGTCCCATAGCCGCAAGTCTTCCGGTAAGGTTATCTGTTTTTTTCAGACTTATATTTTCATCTAAAGCAAAAGCTGTAGGGTTAAAAGACTGATTGGCATAGGCATATTTATCCAGTGCGTCAATCCATTCATCAGAAATATCATCAATCAGACTCTCTAAAACGGCTCCTTCACCGGAAAACCCTCTCCAGCTTTCTCTTGACAATGAAAAACTGAACCTGATATTTCCCATATACAATTGCCACGTGGTAGACTGCATACCGGAATGAGGAAATACCTGCATCTGATCAATATAAGGAAGAAGCGGTTCCAGCAGTCGAAGCCTGTTAAGCCCTCCAATACAAACCGCATCTGCCGATTTCACAGGGGAAAACATAGCCTTATTCCCTCTTATGATCAGATAATAGTCTGATTTTACCGGACCTTTCGGTATTCCTCTGAACAGCTGCTGAGTCTGAATTTTATTAAATGTATGAAGCTTTTCTGATTCAGAGAGATAGATCTGAACCGTGCTGAGCCCTTTGATCCATTTTACAGGCAGTGGAACTTTTCTTTCCACTACTTTTTTCTCTTCTTTGTAAAGCCCTACTTCTTTTTCACCTACAGAAAGGACTATTTTTTCGTTGGGACGAATGCTTCCTAAAGCCGTGATCATCGGCTGGTTAAAATCCACATTGGTGGTTCCGTTCTCCAGAAACTCACCATCAAGGCCGTCAGGCAGTACATCTACCCTGGCATAAACGCCGGCACAATGCGAAAATCCTTCAAAACGTAACCTGCTGTTTCCTGCGGTAACGATAGGGTCTTTAAGCAGAGCCATCTGAAACGGCGACAGATTAAAGCTGGATTTCACAATATTAGACAATGTAATAAGGCATCTTGCCACTATAAACGGCTGACTGACATTTCCCCAGAAAAAGCAGGGAGCATCTGTATTCTTCTGAATCTCGCTGTACTTGGACAGAAATAATTCTTCAGATGCATCTTTTTTTATCAAAGACGATGGTCTCTGATAATGGTAAACAAGCGTATCTTCCATATCTATTTTTTTAGAAGAAGATTGCAGATTTTTTTCAGACTGGAATTGTCTTTCCAGCTATTCAGTTTTTCTTTTAAGTCTTTATCGGCTTCTGATTGGTTTAAAGCCAAAACCTCGTGATAAATATCTAATATTTTTTTAAGATTGGTAACAGGTGTTTCCATCTGCAATAAAATATGGGTAAGAAGCTCTTCCAGTGCCAGATTGTGGTCTTTGCTGACATTGAGCATCTGATTCTGAACAAGATCCGTGAATCTCTTTACAGGTGCCCATTCCAACTTTTCATGCAATCCGATTACGCGCCCCAACTGCCTATTATCCATCACTTTATGGGAAACATGTTCCAGCCAGATCTCAGCAGCAGTTCCGCGGATTACTTTGTCACCATCCAGAAAAATGGTGCCCAGAAACAGGTAACCCATAGCGTCAAGTGGCTTTTTCATCTGATGAAGTGCCTGTGCCGTATTCAGAACCAGGCTTCTTTCATAGACTTCCGCAATCCCTGAATAAAACAGGCAGTCTTTAATAATCTTAGCGAACACATTTCCAAGGGTATTTGGGAAGCTCCACATGAATGAAGGTGTTTCGGAAAAATGTTTCTGCTCTGCAACAAAGTATTCTAAGAAAAGTTGATGTTCTCTTTTTTTCAAGTGATATTTGGGTACACTGATATTAAGTTCTACCGGATAATAGGAGTTCTTTTTGCTGTCAATGGTTTTCCAGTTGTAAGCACCGGTAAGGAGTTCTTTAGGAATATCATCATATCCGAAGTCTTTGAATTCTTCAAAAATTTTCCCCGGAGAGCGTGTTATTCCTGCTGTCATCCACCATGAAGGGTGCTCAAATTTTCCTTTGGGCTCAGTATTTTTATTAAAAAAGAAAAGAAGGAGTTCTTTATATTCGTCTTTTAACTTCTCTTCAACAAGCTGCCATCTGTCTGAAGTTTTTTCCATTGAACATCGCTGCAATGCAAGCTGTACATCCAGATCATCCGGTTGTATATTTTTGTTCTGATAGATTTCAAATCTTTCTACCAATGCTTCGGGGCTTACCCAGCATGGGGCATGAGTCACCGTGGACAACAACGGTGTGGTATCTCCAGATTTTATTTTATTAAAAACATGTATGGCTATATTTTTAAATGGCTTCATAGCCACCCCACCTGCGTGGATGTCTTTGACAGGTCCGAGCTTTTTATGATAACTGGAATACGCTTCCCTTGTGGCTTCGTCGTCGCAGGTTCTTTTATATATTTTTTCCAGATTCTTAAGCTGAACAGGAAACCTTTCTAACAAGGAAAGTCCGTAATTGATAATCAGATTGCACAGCAAAACATTAAAATGATGAACTTCCCATTTTGCAATGGTTTTACACGCTTTTTGAAATACGGGTTCAAAAAGTTTTACAGATTCGTTATCTGCTTCATCAGCAAAACGGATAAGGCCTGCCAGTGCCAGATCATAATAATATGTTCCGCAATTTTCTATGGCCTGTGGAAGAAAAAACATCAGATCTTCAAAGCTTCCGGGTTCCTGAACCTGACTTTCGTCACTGATCAGTTCTAATTTTTCTGGAATGACAATATCCAGCTCCAGCTGTGTGTTTTCTATATACTGAACTAAACCAGGTCTTACATTAGCTAAAATATTATCGGCATAATGAGATAGTGCTTCTTTTATGTTGTCGGAAACCGGAATGTACCTCTGAATAATCTTTGCCGCTTTACTCTGAATGCTTTCGTCTTTGCTTACAAATGCTGCACTCAAGGCCATTTCCAGGTTTTCTGTATCCAGTTTCTTTTTTTGAAATATTTTTTCTGTTACTGTCAGGCTGGCTGCAACTACCGTTTTCACTTCTGAACTTAATAGGTTCGGAAGAAAATGAGAAAACTCCGCAGTTTTAAATTCAACAGCCGGCACTATCTTTTTCAAATGGATCAGCATGGTATTAACTGCCTTTGACTGTACAGAAGCCAGCCCTGCCATCAGTTCGTCCTGAAGCAAGACAAGTTCTTCGTCAGAAGGCTTTAATGCATTGAATGCCTCCATGAACCATCCTGTTACATTTTTATTAAAATTTCTGTTCGCTGCCAGAAGGCATTCTTTGAGAAATCTTTTTCTTTCGATTTTATTTTCGGTGACGAGTTTTTGAACTAATGGCAACCATTCTCTTTTAAAAGGAAGCGATTTTGAAGGGAATTCACACAGATACCAAAAGTGGGTCTCCAGCGTTTCCGGAGATTTGTCAAGGTCATAAGGCTGAAGGCTTAAATGATAGCCAAGCAGCTCAGGTCTCGGCTGTACATATCCTTTCTCTGCCCAGCCCAGAATATCCTGATAATCAAATGCGGTAAATTCTGCATCTATAGAATCATTGATAAAATCTGAAAACCAGTGCGGGCAGCCCCATTCCAATATGGTACTGGTTTGCTCTTTGTTTCTAAAAAGACTCCAATAGTTTTTTCCGTAATGCTTTTGATCCATGCAGACAAATGAGGCTATATCTATAATAGAATGCTGATCTGCAGAACCGGCAGTGTGGTAGGAGTTTTTCGTCATTACAATCTTACTGATCTCCCTGTCCAGTTTTTTTATAGTAGGTACCAGGGATTTTCTTTCTTCTGCGGTAAGCTGCTTCAGAAAGGGAATAATCTCATGTGCTTTTTCCTCATTAAGGATCTCATACAATCTTTCTTTCATTTGTTTTTAATTTGATGATCATTTTTTTCAGGTTATTTTCGTTTTCCCATTCTTTCAGCTTCCCGATTACAGCATCATCAGTGGGTGACTGATTGAGGTGCAACAGTTCATAATAAATCTCCAAAATCTTTTTAAGATTAAAAACCGGATGATTTATCGCTGTAAGAATGGATATCAATAGTTTTTCAAAAGCCCGGTTATGACTGGAATTCAAGCCGATAAACCCGGAAATTCCATCGGTAAGTCTTTTTACCGGAACAAGTCCGAAGTTAATGTTTTCACCGATCATTATTCCTAATGTTTCAATGTCAAAATCATCTGAAACTATCTTGTGAATAATCGCTTCAAAAGCCGTACCAGAGAAGGTTTTATCCTTACTGAACATAGCCGCGGAAAGGAATAAATAATGCACTGGCTGGAATGGAAGATCCAACTTCATCCATGCATCTAAAAATTCGGTATTGGTCCTGCTGTCATACTGGTAAACAGCGTTGGATAACGTTTCGTTATATTTTTTCGCAAAAACAGAGCCTGAAAAGTACGGAGCTGTATATAAAATACGAATCAGGTACTGATCATAAACGCCATGATATGAGTTAAATAAGTGATCCAGAAGAGGTGCTTCCGCGGAAATTTCTTTATTCTCAATCGTTATCCTAAGCTCTTCTGATGTATAATCTGAGGCCAGTGATTCTGAAAGAAGATTTGCACAAACTTCATCATTCAGTTTAAGATAGCCCTTCTGTTGCCATTCAAGAACTTTCAGATAGTCGATATTTCTTAGAAACGGGTAGCTGTTTCCAATCCATTCCGGAACATAAGATTCAAATAATTCATCGATAAGATGGATGGGTGCCGCGTAATATCCGGGAGCCCATTTTTCGTATTCATCCTGAGTACTGCTGCAGGCCAGAGTGGCCAGCATGGAGACGTGATTATAACCCCAGTCTTTATTTAGATATTTCTTTAAAATGACTGCAGTTTCTTTCTTTTCTTTTGGGGTCAGCTTTATAAGAAAAGGAACAATTTCCTTGATTCTATAATTTAAATAAATCGTTTTCAATTCATCTCCAATAAGCATAATTCCAATCTTGGGGACTAAAATAATAAAAATTGGCTGACAGACATTGAAATATCCCGATAAAGTGATTTTTTTAACAAAAAATTATGCTTTCAATAGGAGTTCTGCAATCATTTCTGAATAAAAGTTAAATGGAATTCTTATTTTTTAACTTTACTATTCTATACTCAACCTTACCTATAAAAAAACTCCCTTAAAAAAGGGAGCTATTGCTAAACTATTATATTTTTCAATTCTTACATTAACCTTGCTTCAGGCACCAATGTAAAATCTTCGCAATATTCTTTGCATCATCCACGCCTCTGTGGTGTGTACCTTCAAGCTCAAGATTCAACTCGCCTAAAGCTCTGCTCATCCCTACGCTTTTTCTGACGGTAGGATGGAGCTGTCCGAACAATGTTTTCACATTGATATGGTCATCGCTAAGTGGATAATCCACATTGAATCTTCTAGCCTAGTTCTGCAGCATATTCAGGTCATAATTACCGTAACTTGCCCAGGTAAGATCTTCAGAATCGTATTCTGCTCTCAGGATATCCAGAGCATCTTCCAGCATGATTCCTTCATCATCCAGCATATTCTGCGTTATGGAAGTCAGTTCTGTACAAAATGGACTCACCTTTGAGTACTGTGGTTTCACTAAAATGCCTTCATTTTTTGAGACCTTACCGGTTGCAGCATTCATAATGCACACCCCGATCTCGATGATCTCGCTTTCCTGGCCTCTGGGCGGTCTGTCGTCCCAACAAGTGGCTTCCAGGTCTATAATTAATATATTTTCTGTTGTTTTCATTTGTTTAAATTTTAATGTTTTTAAAGAGGGAAGATGGGAGCGCGAAGATGGAAGTTCATAGTCGACATCATTCACTTATGGCATCCGACTTCGGACTTCAAGCTTCCCTCTTCCTACTTTCTTTTTACTCCAAAATCTTCTGTAAAATTTTGGCTGCATTGTATGCATCGTCTGCACCGCTGTGGTGATTTCCTTCAAAATCCATTTTCAGGTACTCCAGGGCTCTTTTCAGGCCTATCATTTTATGAAGTCTGAAATGATCTCTGAATTCTTCCATCACATTCAGATATGGTCCGGCAAAAGGAATTTCTATTCCTAGCCAGTCGCATTGTTCGAAAATCTGTTCCTTGTCGAAGTTTCCAAAACCTGCCCATGTAAGTGTTGAAGGATGATATTCATCCAAAATCTTTTCACAGGCTTCTTCAAAATAGATTCCTTTTTCTTCGATGAGCTGTGGCGTGATTCCTGTCAGTTTTGTACAGAAATCATTGATCTCTGATCTTTCGGGAATTACATAAATGCTCTGTTTTTGGGAAATGGCTTTTGATTTTAAATCCAGCTTGCAGATCCCTATTTCTATAATATCGACCTTCTGCCCTATGGGAATCCTGTCATTTTCCCAGCAGGTAGCTTCTAAATCGATGATTAATATTTCGTTGTTGTGTTCATGGTTTTTTTGTAAAATGTAAAAAGTATTGAAGTTAAATGTATAAAGTACAATGTAAAAAGTATAAGGGCCGGTATCGTTACAATGCCGCCACTCATTACTCATTACTCATTACTCATTACTCATTACTCATTACTTATTACTTATTACTTATAAATTACATATGATCCAAAAACTCGAATGGTCTTTCTGAAAATTTTATAATATTGGCGTGACCAAAATGATGGTCTGCTGTAAAAAATATATTAGGTTTCATTTGTTTAATAATTTGTTGTTTAATTTTCGCGAAATGCTTTATAAAAAGCAGTTTCAATTTCAATAACGTCACTTTCCGTATATCTTCTCGAAAAGTGAATGGGAATGGCTTCTTTCACCTGACAGTCCTTCATGATCTTTCCTGATGCAGATGCAAAACTGTGATAATTAATTTTGGCAAACTCCTGGTCAGAATCTTTATAAAAGCTCTCGATATATATCAGATCTGCTTTGTTGAAGACTGTTTTTATCTTTTCATAATTTTCTTCCTTTGCTGCATGATCCATGATGACACCAAGTTTATAACCGGGATTAAGGGTCAATAAATGAAAAAGATCAGCTGCTTTGTAAACTGTTCCTTCCATCTCAATTTCCTTATCAGAATCACCCTTTTCAAAAGCTGTTTTCAACTCGCTGATCCACCTTCCTTTTCTGAAACCGGAAGCCTCTTCATGAAAGGTCACTGAATCTTTTTCTTTGAACAGATAAGCAATGGAAGCTGTTTTATGATCCAGAATGGCGAAATCTACTTTGACCTGATCGTCTTCAAAAAGAAAGTTCTGCGTTTTTACCAATTCCAGGTTCCAATAGGGCGGACGGAGCATATAGACGTTGATTTCTTCAGGGGAAATAATCTCCCGGATCTCATATTCAATAGCCTTTTCATCGATGAGATTCCAGGTGTAAGATTTTAACCGTGCTTCAATCTGATGATGGATATTTTTAGGTCCGCAGATCACCACTTTTTCTCCGCTACCGATCTGATGTCTGAAAATTCCGTCGAAATTTGAAAAATGGTCAATATGGGTATGGCTGATAAATACTGCCGAAACGGACTGTATTTCTTTCACAGTCAGCAAGCTGGCCTCACCGCAGTCACATAAATAATGCTTTGCTGAATTTGTAATTTTTATTAATATACTGATGTCTTCTCTCAGAAGACTTTTTATCTCTGCCTGTATCATTTTTATTAGTTTTTTAAACATAAAAAAGTTCCGGTAATATATACCGAAACTAAACTTTAAGAGTCATGAACTCTTCTTTTATAAAATCAACCACTAAAGTATTCAACTTTTTATTGATTTTTTTCTGTTCATCTTTTTCCACTGAAGTGAAAGCATCAGGGAAATCTTTTCCAAAATCTTCCAAAATATCCTGAGCAAAAAGACCTATGATTTTGCCTACTATTTTAGGTTCAAATTCTCCAACTTTGCTCACCACATTATTCAACCTGTTGACCGTAGCATATTTTTGGATCTCTTCCCAAATATGTTGAGCATTTTCAGAAAAATCTGCCGGTTTTTGAACGTGTTTGTATTCTTTTCTGACCATTTTAGATTTTTCTATCCACTTTTCATTCTTGTTTTTAAGAATGACTCTTGCTCCATTTCCAAAATATTTGGTTTTCAAAGTTTTGACAATAGTTCCTTCACACGTATTATTTTCAATTTCGGGTAAGCTTAACCAGCCCGGAATTTTAGAATCAAATACATTCGGGAACTTCAAAGCTTCTTCCAAGCTGCCCTGGAACAAAATTTTAGCATAGAAAAATCCGGTTTCCTCAAAAATCTGATTAACCCGATCTGTATCCAAATAAGTAATTCCGTTCAACTTGATGTCGAATCCATAAAATTCGTTGTGAGGCGCATATTGAATGCCCTTTTGAACTTTTATAGCATCTTTTACGGGCTCTACTTCCTGATGTTTGTAGCCACCACCGAATAATTCACCGTAGATCACTACTGTTTCCAATTCCGGATGAATGGTTTTCACCTTCTGGAACAAATCAATTACATTTTTTCTGTAACGCTCTAAAATATGGTGTGCGTTGTAGAACTTCTCATCTTTTTCAATGAAAGCGGTTCTCTTCCCGATTTTAATTTCCTTTCCATCGGTAAAGAAAGAGAAATTAGCCCCGTGAACCTTTTCCTGTAAAATGAAAATCTCATCCCAAAAACCCTGCAATCTGATCTGCTCGATCACGCGGGCCTGGTAAGCATTTTCTATAGAGTTATATGTTTTGAAAATCATTTTTTTTAGTTTTTTTAGTTTTTTTAAAGCTTAGAATATTTCCTGCAGACTCATCATTTTTAACTTCTTCCTTTCAGTCATCTTTGATATTACGATTATGCAAAGTAAAAAAGCAATGACGCAATCTTTTTGCGCTGATCTAAAAATGTTGATTACAACTTTTTAAAATTTTCCAAAAGGCTTAGAATATTCTTCTTTCCGACCGGATTCATGGAATGACAATAGAATTTGGGCAGGTCTAAATAGTTATCCATGCAATATTCTATTAACCATTTGGCACAGTCATAGCCTGTTTTTTCAGTATATTCCTGAGAATCGGGTTTCAGATAATGCTGATCTGCCAGGTCATGGTCAAAAGAAATTATTTCCGGAAGTCCTTTTTCCACTATTCTGTTGACAAATTGCTCGTAATTCCGAACAATATGCCAGTCCTTTCTGAGGAAAATATCCTGTCTGGTATAATGATACGCTTCGATCGGGTATCTTATATCATCCAGAAATAATAGTCTTTTAGTCATTTCCATTGTTTTATTTTTTAAGCCCGAAGACTTATGTTAACAATTATTTTTTTTAAACCATTATATCAGCACAATTGGAACTTGCGAATGCATACGGTTTTGCTTTAAACACATATCCCATTCCCAGAATATATCCCATAGCATCTTTCAATGCAGTGTTTGATTTAAAATCAGGATCGGTATTAATGTCTGCGTGTACTTCCATTTCCACACCATAATCATCCAGAATGGCACAGATAGCGTAAGCAATTTCTACGGATCTATTGACCTCATTCAGCATTCGTTCTTTGATACTGATCTTCTGTATTTGTCTTTCTTTTCTGATAAAGGTAAACGCTCCTTTTCCCTCACGTACAAATACTACTGCTGTAGCATAGCTGATCGCTTCGCCGTAAACGTGGGAATCTGAGCCCACACATACTTTCAGGCGGTGACCGTTAGCCTGTTCGCGGATGATGGCTTCTTCTACCAGCTGTGTGATAGGTTTTTGGAAAAAATTTCCTTTCATATTCTGCCATACTTCTTGTTGCGTTTCCATTTTTTTACATGTTTTAAGTTCTACATATGTTTATTTATAGTTGATCAATGATAATTGATTAATGATTTTGTAAGTAGTTTAACTTCTAATCTCTAGCTTCTAACCTCTAATTTCTATTTTGCACTCCGAACCGGATTCGAACCGATACCATCAGTTTTGGAGACTGAGCTGCTCCCCTTACACTATCAGAGTATTTTTTGTTGATTCATCAGGACTTGAACCTGAACAACAAGAGTCAAAGTCTTGTGTGCTGACCCATTACACTATGAATCATTTTTTGTGGATCAAAACCGAATTGAACGGTTCCCTTTTGCTTTTCAGACAAATGTGCAGACCTTCTACACCACTGATCCCTGTTTATGAGTAATGAATAATTGGTAATGAATAATCCCCAAATAACCTTATCATCATTTATGTTCTGTACGGGAAAAGGGATTCGAACCCCCAATATCTTGAGCCTAAATCAAGTGCGTCTGCCAGTTCCGCCATTCCCGTGGGTTTTATAAATGATTATTGATAAGTGATCAATCATTTTTAAGAACGTAAATTTTTTATCAATGATAATTTATCATTCATCATTTATGAATTAAGGTTGGAGAAGGTTTGTACCTATAAAACTATGCCTGTAGTTTTTGTTTGTAAGATCTTCTGCGCTCGACAAACCTTTCTCTTTCCTGTTTTTCTGTGAATGATCATATCAATTTATTTCTCAATCTGAACTTTCATGGTATTATCATTCATTATTGACTTTTGACCATTCACGTCTGTACTCTATAAGGGAATCGAACCCTTATCTTCTGCTCGAAAGGCAGGCGTCCTAACCGTTAGACGAATAGAGCATTTTAAACCAACTGACCAGGAGTCGAACCTGAACAACAAGAGTACTTTTCCTGCATGCTGCCCTTACATTATCAGCGGTTTTTGTGGAAGCGGTAGGATTCGAACCTACTCAGCAATAAAGCAACAGATTTACAGTCTGCCCCGACTCTCCAACTCCGGCGCGCTTCCCAGTATGAGTAATAGGTAATAAGCAATTAGTAATGAGCAATTTCTAACTTCTAACTTCTAATCTCTAATTTCTAACCTCTAATTTCTCTTTTGAAGAAAAACAAAGCCTGTCTTAATTTTTTGTTTGATATAAGAACTTCTTCGCTCGACAAACTTTTACTTTTTCTTCTGAACTAATCTCATTTTAGTTATTTGAGATGGCTATGGGACTCAAACCCACTCAGCTTATGCAACGGTTTTGCAGACCGCCCCGACTCTTCCACTTCGGCGAACCATCAGATGTGATTGTAAATGATAATTGATGATCGATAGTTGATAGTTGATACTGAATTTACACCCCTCCTAACTTCTAGTTTCTAACATCTAACTTCTCAATAAAAAAAGAAAAAGGTTGTCGGTATTTTCCATATTTGGCGTAAAGATCTTCTGCTCTTGACACACTTTATTTCTTCTCTTTTGAAACAATTAACATTTAGTTATCTGCGATTCCGGAAAGATTCGAACTTTCAACTTCCGGTTTAACAGACCGGCGCTCTACCATTGAGCTACGAAATCGTTTTTTGTTTGTGAATGGTCAATTGTCAATTCGTTTTACTGTCAATTTTTAAAAATTCACTTGCAACGCAAAATTCACTATTCACCATTCACTTTTGCACCAAGCAAAACTGGTCTGGAAAGCAAGATTCGAACTTGCGACCTCCCGCGTCCAAGACGGGTAAACAACCACCGTTATCTTTCCAGTTTTTCAGGTTCAGTTTCCAATTTCTTTTCCGGGAGACAGCCGGAGCTAAAATATTCTTTGAACCTTGCGGTCTATGCGGGAATCGAACCCGCAGTGCCCAAGAGACAGTCGGGCAGGTTAGCCTTTACCTCAATAGACCTTTTTTGTAATTCTGAGAGGGATCGAACCTCTACCCTTCGGTTTAGAAAACCAACGCTCTATCCAATTGAGCTACAGAACTATTTTGTAATCCCAGAAGGAATTGAACCTTCAACCCCCGGTTTAAAAGACCGGTGCTCTGACCAATTGAGCTATGAGATTGTTTTTTTTAATGTGAATGGTCAATTGTTAATTTGCTTTGCTTGTCAATTTTAAATTCACCATTGACCATTCACACTTAACAAGATTCACCATTCCTATTTATTTTGGGGTATCTTCGGGGATCGAACCCTGTTCTCCGGTTCCACAGACCGGCGCTTTACCAAATAAGCTAAAGAAACCATAAAAAAAGCACCTCTTTTCGGGAGGTGCTGTATATATTTTGACGTGTCAGATCACTGAGACCTACGTATATAAGCACCTTTTATCTATAAATTCACTATCCAGAATACATGCATATCCTTTCGGCCCTTGTCCGTCTAGTCTTGAATACTGATTAGATATGTTATGTAATTGTTTCATTATATTCTTGTTATTTAAAAAGTTTTTGAATCCTGAAAACCTGTTGCTTTCAATTTTCGGTTGCAAAGTAAATATGAAATTTTTTAATCTGCAAATTTATTTTTCATTTAATTAATTGATAGTCAATAGTTTATATTGTAATTTAAGCATATAGAATAACCGTCCGCAATATCCTGCGGATCTCTTAAATACCTAAATGACTGTCTCTCATCGGGTTACTTATCACTCTTATTTATCGTATTAAATTGACATTGTTAATTAAAAATTGTTTGTTTGTATGGTTATTTTTTTTCATTCTAAATAATTTATGGCCTAAAACACAAGAAACGCCTCGATAACTCGAGGCGTTTCTGCGGTATTTTGTTTAAATTCTTACGGGTTTATTGTAAATAATTTTCAAAGTAAGCACATTTCGCCTCATTCCATATCATCCATTCGTATCCGAATAATCCTTTTATTGAAGGGCTATCGCATAGATTTACATTGATATGTGCTCTTTGTAGTGTCATAATTTTCTGGCGCAAAGATATGAAAAATTGTTTTTCAGCCATGAAAATAATACTTTTGTTCACTGATCAGGGGGATAGTTTACTTGTGGAAATTGTTCAATTAAGAGCTTTTGAGACGGTGGCTTTGAGGACCTCAGCCACCTTATATTTGTTGGTCCAAGGGATTTTCTATAATCTTTTAATACTTGAATTTTTAAATCTTTCAATTTTTCAATTCCTCAACATCTTATTCCTTCCCGTTTTAAACCTTGAAATATCTTTCAGGATCACATTGTCATCAGGATTAAAGTATTTGAGTTCATTGATGATCTCAGATCGGGTTCCGACTTTTTCTGCAATAATTTCATACGCAATACTCCGTGTTACAGACTGTAGTTTCGGATCTTTTTTAAACTCATGTTTCATCGCCTCAAGGTAGATGGTCTTTTTATAGGAAGGGGTTTTCTGATAAAGTTTTTGAATTTCCGTCTCCAGTTTTCCGACATCAAAAACATTGGCAAAATAATTATTCAGACAGTTGAATCCATCCTTATCTTCATCCCATCCTTTCAGCAGTATTTTCTGAGCTTCCTCAGGCTGTTCCATTTTCTTGCTGTACACCAGAGAAGCTTTTACCATTTGACTGTTGATTGTATAATCGTCTACAACCATTTGATAATAGTTATGAGCATTATTGATATCGTTGAGTTCCTTATACAAGTCCCCTACTTTTTCTTTCTGCTGCATTTCTTTGTACAGATCAATGGCTTTTTTGTACTGTTTTGCTTTTTCATAACATGATGCAGCTTCTGATTTATTGTTTAGTTTTTTCAGATACACCGCTGCCGCTTCATTGTAGAAACCTCCGTCTTCCAGTGTTTTCGCCCCGCGGAAATTATCCTGAAGAAGGTTCATATATACTTTTGCTGCTTTTTTGTAATCTTTTTCAGCGATATATTTTTCGGCAAGTTCCTCATATTTACTTCGGATCCGGTCAAACAGGGAAGCTTCGAGATAGAAATTCCCACCCCCGGAACCTCGTTTGCCGGAATTATTCCTGTTCTGTTCTTTATCTTTTAAAGCAGTAATAATGATCAAGATAATAAAGGCCACCACAAGGAAAATCGCCAGCGTCCCTACAACACTCCAAAAGCTTTCGTGGAATAACTGTGCGGCAATTCCTATGATCTTAAACACCGCCAGAATCATAAATGCGATCAGGAATTTGTCTATAAATTTCTGCTTATTCATCGTTGTCAGGGTTTAAAATGGTTTTGTCTTCGCTGAACAGCCGGTAAAGAAGAAGGATCACACAGATCACCAGCATCCATACAAACCAGTTGTATCCGAACATCTTTATCAGTGGATAGAACAGATACACCAGCATAGAAACAAGGAATACTGACAAAATAATCTTCACCCAAAGCGGGACACTGTCTCCACCAAGGTTTAATGATTTCCTTTTGAAGATAAAAGAATAAATTCCTACAGCTCCAAACATAAAAATAACAAGATACAGGATATCTGAAACCTCCGTCTTTTCATGAGAACTGCTGTCGCCGGACTCGAGCCTTCCTATTTTTGAATCTTTAACAGGAGTTGGAGGAAGTTGTATCATATCAAGCGTTCCATACAGTCGACCAAGCGAATCTGCCATGAGTACCTGTTTTTTCTTTAAAACAAATTTCACCACTTCTCCGTTCACAGGCTCTCCCTTACTGTACTGTTTCAGGGAGTCTGAAATGCGACGCTTCATGGTGGCTTCCTGCTGAACGAGATGCTTTGTTATCTTTCTTGAGTAAACGATTTTCAGGGAATCTCGGCTGTTCTGCTCCCTGGTGTTGAGTTTTTCGATATCATTACCGACCTCACCCAGATTTCTGCCTCCGGATTTTTTATATTGTTCCCTTTCATTTTTATCTTTTGACATCGCAGCTCCTGCCGCAGTATATTCACGGGACAATTTTTTTCTTGTTTTTCCGTAAATGGAATCAATTTTCATATCGATATCTGTCACTCCGGATTGGTAAGCAATCATATCTGCCCGGGCTTGATCTGTCCCGTTCATAATTTTTCCGGATGAAACGAGAAAATCTTCTTTCAGGGTCCTGTCTTTATCAGAAGGCATAAAAATCCTGAAAAGTATAGCAATAACAACAACTGCCCAGAATATCCTGCGGAAATTTCGGGTTCCTGCGGTTTCTTTTTTATCTCCGGAACCTCCGAATAAGGTACTCAGCCAGTTGTCTCCAAAAGTAAATTTTCCAAATCCGTCCCCACGTGAAGTTCCCATAATATCCAATGGTACTCCCAGTTCTACGGCTCTGTCAGGATATTTTTCTATATATTTTAAATACTTTTCGATTTCTTTTTTATTTCCGGCCATCACTTTCTTCAGGTCAAAAGGCAGGTTTTTCATCCACTCTTCTTCGTTTTTCGGTTGCTGAAGGGCGGCCAGAATTTTTTCGTCGTCCATCTCAACCGTAAAGCTTTCAATATGCTGAGGCGTTTTCACGCCATTCGACGGTTTTCTTATTTTTCCCTGTGCTATTTCGGGTTCCTGTATCACAGAAAGCCAGTCTATTTCTTCTGTCAGTTTTACAAATCCAAACTCAGGATGCATGATCATGAGTTTTGCCCCTCCAGACTTCCAGTCTTCCGGATTGATCTTAGGGTAAAATATCGTATTTTCAGGGATAAAAAGCTGATCATCTACACACTGGAAATACGCATTCCTTCCAATTTCGTGTGGAGCTTCATCATGAAATACCAGCAAACATCCGTACAGGACATTGGGTTCGTCTGCGGGAACAGCATAAGATTTAACCTTATTGAGATCTATTCCCAACATCTCCATTTCATGAAGCCATACCTTTGGTGAAGGGTTTTTGATCAAAAGCCCTTTTTTAGGATATGTGTTTTTCGGAAAAGGTTTTATTCTAAGCTCCATAATCCAAGATCTGATCAATAAACGCTGTTAAATATTGGGAATACATTTCTTCCAGGGTCTTTACTTTCAGCAAGGTATGTTGTGGAAGATAATATTCCGAACCTCCGTACTCTGTGCCCGTAGCCAATGCTAGAAAACCATATTCGGTAGAAGGAATATAAAATGTAGGAATCCCGGTATTGCTGCTTTTAAAGGTAAGCATTCCACGGGAATCTGTAATCACCTCACTGCCGTCCTGAAATGTAAATTTATTTTTGTTTTGCTCTGCAAGAATAGTAACGGTACATCTGTTTTTATAAAGATTCAGTGAGTTGTCATATAAACTGCACAATTCATTTCCTGAGATCACCAGGTTATGATTTTCATTGATCCCCATTCTGTTGAAATTGCTGATGATCTTCATCCCGCTCCTGTTCAGTTTAGCAACTTCTGTTTCAGCTTTTGCAATATTCTTATCTATTTCACGATCCTCATTAAAAATGGATTCTACAGATATATTTCCTTCCAAATTGATCTTATAAAGAGAGGAATTCATTGGCTGATGCAGATAAAAACTTCTTCCAAAATAGGTTAAATGGTATGAGTTCGGAATATTAAGTCCTGTCAAATTCAGTTCGGAATATTCTTTGGTAGTCAGATTCAATTTTGAAATCAGTTTTTTATCCGGCTGATACTGACAGAGAATAAATTGTTGCTGCCTGTTTTTTGCCAGTGCAAATTGCCCTCTAGGTTTTACAGAAACATCCTCGATCAACACTTCACATCCATGATACGTTTTGTAGTAATCATAGGAGTTTCGGTCATAATAATTATCAGAAAGATACGTTTTCAGCAACTGCTTTTTTGAGCTTAAAATATAAAATTCTCCTTCATATAAAAACTGGGCAATTTTATTGGATGGCGTTGGAAACAGGATCGGATAATTCTGTGGAAGATCCGTTTTCTTACCATTAACAGTAGTCGCTTTCAGTTTACGCTGAGGTGGGTTCGCCCACAATTCCTGAAGCGGAAGTTTTATTTTCTGGATATGTTTCCGGGCTCCTTTATGGTGTTTATAAAAATTCAGTTCGCCGTCTGAGTTTGTGGTGATCAGGAATTTAAGGCGGTCCATGTTTTCGTGAATCACTTTCCTTACTTTTTCGTCAGCAAGATTTTCCTGATGGGTAATGAAGAAAACTTCAAGATCTTTTTCAGGATGCTCTTCGTTAAAAAATTTTCCCAGTGCTTCGGAAACTTCCAGAACCGGACTCACCTGATTCAAGTTTTCGATAACATCTTCCGTTTTATCAAGAGATACCGGTAATCCTGCCTGCCCCAAAGCAAAAACTTTACATTCTGAATGGGCTTTTGGATGCCGGATCACTGCAATGGCTGATGCAAAGGCCAGCACTTTAGGTGTTCCCCAATTTCTCAGGGAAGTATCAATTAAAATGATACGCTCAAAAATATTTTCCTCCGGTGGTATTTCTCTTTGAATGTAGAGTGCTTCATTATTCGCTATCCGGTTCATGAAAACTTCATCTTCATTGGCAAATTCAGAAAGAAGCATTCTGTGGAGATCTCCTTTATTTGCCATATCGGAAATTCCTCCAATGGGTTGTTCTCCGGGAGACAGATGACGCATAGGAATTCTCAGTCCACTCCAGATTCTTTTGATGAGACTTCCCACCTGAAAGGTTTTCGGCTCTTCGATCAGCTGCTGGATAAAATCTTTATCCGTTTCTACAGTAGTTTCTTCCTCTACGACTTCGTCATCCAGTTCAGGTTCATCAATGTGATCCCGCATGGCATCAACGATAGACTGTACGGTAGGGAACTTTTCATTTAACAGATCAAGTGCGCTCAGGTCTCTGTTGATGGCGGACGGTCCTGCATATTTTTTTTCTGCACTTGCCGCCAGCATATGGGGTCTTTTGTAGTAGATCGTTAAAATCATTTCTGCTTTGCCGGGAGCCATTCTGTTGTGGGCATCCTGAAAAAGGGTCTGAAGCAATACAATTCTGTTCTGTCCGTGTTTATAGGCTTTATTTAGGGATTTCAGTCTTTCAAGAAACTCAATACTCTTATCGGCTGTAAAATCAAAATTTCCAATACTGTGAAAATTGGCGGTATGTTTCAGCGGGCCTGCAAAATCTGTGTAGCCGTCCTGCATCGCATATAAAACCATTAACAGTGCGCCAAACGGAGGCCATCCCTGTGGCTGAAGTTCTTTCAGAATCTCCATAACATAAGGTCTGTAGGCTATAGCCCCCACCCCTGGAATCGAGACAAGATTATGATGATGGTACCCGGAATCACCGGCGACATCCTCGTCGGTCTCCCACTCCCAAAAGTAGTTTTCGTATGACTGGAAATATTCGTTTAAATCCATTCTTTTGTTTTTTCAGTAAGGCGGAATGAGCTTACGGAGAGTTTCCGGAAATCGTCTTTCTTAACGGGAAGATAGGTTCCGTCTTCGTTCCATAAAAGCCATTTGTCTAAGTCTTTGTCATATTGCTGCTGCAACAGGGAACTCAAATTTTTAAATTCGAAATCAAAACCCGCAGGTAAAAGATGGCCATCTCTGGTCCAATAGGTTTTTCCGGGCAGGCTCAGCAGTGGTGTTCCGAGAAACAATGCTTTATCGCCAATGACTGTCCATTCTATATTTTCCAGTTTGAAATTCGGCTGTGCAGGAATACTGTCTTTAATTTCTGTGATTATGCTTAACAATGCTACGGCAGGATATTCTTCATCCCCCGGTTTCAATCTGACCTCCACTTTTTCGCTGATCCCAAAATAATTATTGTTGGAAGCAGGAAAAGTAAGACGCAATGCTTTATCTATCGCTGACCAAAGCAAAGCCGTTCTCATTTTTTTGCTTGGCACCAGCGCCTCTTTTTTGAATAAAAGTCCGTCGCGCAGTTCGTACAGCATAAAATTAGGCAGCTGCTGGATATCTGCGGAAATAGCCTGCTCTTCGGTAAAGCCTTTCAGCCAAACCGTATCATCGTCTACTGCAATCTGCACATTTTTCCAGTCCCGGATAGCGCCCAGAAAATCTTCATCGGTCCGGGGAAGTTCTGCCCAGAATTCTTTTATACACTTTGAAGGATCTTCTGCCATAAGCTTTCAATTTCTTGCTGGATATATTGCTTCTGCTCCGGATTTCTGATCCAGTCGCAACGGGTCTGCAGATATCTCAATTTATCTTTGATCACATTCTGCTCTTCAAAACTCAACGTTCCGCTGTTCCATTTTTCCACCAGGATCTTTACGTCCTTCATCACTTCCTCCGGATTTGGGGTTTTATTCTGCATTGCCTGTGGATGGGATTTCGGGTTGTCATCTTTTTCAATGGTTCTGTTGATAATTCCTTCCAGGATCTCAATCTGTTCTTCTGTATCCCAGATATGTTTCAGTACCCAAAGGTCGGAAAGTACGGCTTCATTTCTTCCACAGATCAGGGCGCTGGCCGCGATCAGGTTCTGAAGTTTTACGGCTCTACGATCTGAAATAGCAATTCCGGTATTTCTTAAGTTGATGATGGTATTTAAATAGACTTCGTAGATGGGTCTCAAGTCCACTGTTTTACACAGGTTCTGAAGCTCCCTGATCTCGTCTGCCAGAATTTCGGGAATATTTGTTTCCACTTCGTTTTCGAGTTTTCTCCCGGCAATAAGAACTTGCTGAAGCAGCTCAGGATTTACATAATCAACATTAATTCTCACCAGAAAACGGTCAAACAATGCTTTCAAAGACTCATCTTCGGGAAGTACATTACTGGCTCCTACAAACATCAGGGCTGGTAGATGCTTTGTTTCTTTTCCTCTTTTAAAGATCTTTTCATTCAGGGCGGTCAGGAGTGAGTTCAGGATGGCAGAATTGGCATTGAAGATCTCATCCAGGAACACCAGTGAAGCTTCCGGCATCATGCCTTCCGTATTGGTGAGAAGTTCGCCTTCTTTTAATTTCCGGATATCAAAAGGCCCGAAAATCTCGTTCGGTTCTGTGAAACGGGTTAGTAGATATTCAAAGTTTTTACCGTCTTTCACTGTTTTTGACAATGTTCTTACGATCGCTGATTTTGCGGTACCCGGAGGTCCGTACAAAAATGCATTTTCTTTAGCCAGAAGACATATTCCCAGCAGATCTACGACATCATTTTTTCCTACGAAAGTATCTTTTACGTAGTTGAGAACGGTATTGAGTTTTGTAATATTTTGAGTCATTAGTATTTATTTAATGAAAAATCTTAATAATAAAAAATATATAAATTCACTTATGATAAGATCAATATAAAAAGTAAACGGGAGTTCCGGAAAAAAGGTATGTATTGAAATTGACACCTTATTAATCTTCATGGGCAACGATCTTTAAATCCCGCCAGTATATATCTTTATGGAGTCCAAAATCTGCCATCAGCAACTTGTTAATATAAGGGATTTCCGCCAGTGCATAAGCTTTCTTTTCAACAATTCTTTCAAGATATAATTTCCTGTAGGTTTTGTCTTTGAGCTCTTTTTCCCAGTTGACTTTCTCCAGATTAAGCGGATATCCAATGCCGGAATAATGAAATTGAGTGAGTATTTCTTCTAAAATTTTAACCAACGGGTCATAAGGATCTGCCGTTTGCAACACAGAAGTGATCTGTGGCAAAAATCTTAATGATAAATCAGCAGATAAAATGGAAGAGATATCGGAACTTGATTTCAGTTTCGGAATCAGCTTATACAGATCTTTTGCGGTGTTTTCACGGATGAGGTAGAGTTGTGCGCTGTAGTACAGAATTTTCGCTCCCCAAACCGCAGCTTCTTTATCGCAATTCATATCCGTAGATAAAAATTCCAGTCTCTCTTTTTCGAATTCTGCTTCAAAATAATCTCCGGATTCCTGTTCTTCTTTTTTTGAGATTTCGTGAAGATTTGAAAAAACAGTGATAGATCCGCTGTTTCGCAGCAGAAAAATAGTGTCTAAAAATGGGGATCTGGTTTCCATCATCTAACAAAAATAAAATTTTTATGTGAATGATTGACAGTTCAATATTATTTATAATGTATAATTCATAAATATGTTGATTAAATTAATGATAAAGCTCTTTATTTTTCTTTTTTAGCTCTCGCAGATTGGGCAAATGGTACAGATAATCGCCTATGCTTAATTTAGTTTTGGAAGCTTATGAGGTGGATTGTTTACAGATTTAGAGTTCAAGTTTTCAGGCCGCGTCTTCGACGCGACCTGAAAACTTGAACCAGAATGTTCTTTCAGATTGAACTCAATCTGTTATTTCGATGATATTGTTTTCGGGATCTAAAATGACGCTTTCGTAATATCCATCCCCTGTTGTACGTGGTTCTCCGGCGATTGTATAACCGTCTTTTCTTAGAGTTTCCGTGAGCTCATCTACTTTTTCTTTACTTCCTGTAGAAAAAGCAAGATGGATGATTCCGTATTGCTGGGAATCGTAAGTATTTCTGCTTTCCTGAATATCAGGTTTGGTCATGATTTCAAGACGGCAGCCGTTATCAAAACTTAAAAAATAAGACTGGAAATGTTTTACGGGATTATGGTATTTCTCATTGGACACGGCTCCAAAATATTTCTGATAAAATTCTCTGATCTTTTCCAAATCTTTCACCCAGAAAGCAATATGTTCAATTTTCATTATGGTTTATTTTTTAACTTTCGCTAAAATAGGAAGGAGATCCTGCTCATACTTCTTCTGTGTTATTCTATTTTGAAACTGTATTGGCATTAATAAATGGTGTGCTAGTTTTCTCTGTTGATTATTATTGTTGATTAAACCTCATAGGTTTGTTTGGAGAATTAAATTATTGATTCTTTTTACTACACGGTCTGGTTTTTGATCCACGACCCCGTCAGATGATAGACATTCATGCTTAAAAAACTTAGTCTATAGAGAAACAAACCTTTGGATATTTCAATCTAAAAGTTGCTATCTTTGTCCCTTCAAAATAACATTATGAGTATTCACATCAGTGCAAAAAAAGGAGAAATTGCTAAAGTAGTATTGCAGCCGGGGGATCCGCTTCGTGCACAATATATTGCTGAAAATTATTTGGAAAATGCTAAACTGGTAAGCAAAACAAGAGGAATCTTTTATTATACAGGTCTTTATAAAGGTAAAGAGATCACTGTAGGCGCCAGCGGAATGGGCTTTCCAAGTATCGGGATCTATTCTTTTGAATTATTTACGGAGTATGAAGTAGATACCATCATCAGAATCGGTACCTGCGGAGCTTATACGACAGACCTTAAGCTTTTTGATATTTTAAATATTGAAAATGCAGCCAGCGAAAGTACGTATGCCAAATATGCATGGGAAATTGAAGACGAGATCCTTCCTCATCAGGGAAATATCTTCGGAACAATCAATGAAAGCGCTCAGGAGCTTTCTTTAGCAACTAAATCGATCAATGTACACAGCAGCGATATTTTCTACAGAAAAGACCCGAATGTTCCTGCAATTGCTACGAAATACAACTGTCCGGCTGTAGAAATGGAAGCTTTCGGATTATTCGCCAATGCCCAGCATTTAGGGAAAAATGCAGCGACGATTCTTACGGTAACCGATATTATTCCTACCCACGAAAAAATTTCTGCCGACGAAAGAGAAAAAGCCCTTAAACCTATGATGGAACTGGCTTTGGAATCAGCGATAAAAAGTCTTTAATAAAAAAAGCTAAGCTGTAGTTTTGCAGTTTCACCATAAAAAAAGAGCTTTACTTGATGAGTAGAGCTCTTTTTTATAGTTTGAAAAAATTCCTGGCGGTTTCTGTAGTTTCATCCGCGACTTCGGAAATACTTATTTTCTTCCAGTGAGCAATCGTTTGTGCTACATAAGGCAAGAAAGACGGCTCATTGCGGCGGTTCTGCATTCTCGGCATATTTTTCGGAAGCATGAACGGAGCATCGGTTTCGATCATCATCCGGTCCAGCGGCGTGTATTTTATGACATCTTCCAGCTGTTTAAATCTTTTGTCATCACTTATAGCGCCTGTAAATCCTAAATAAAATCCTTTATCAAGATAGATTTTGGCTTCCGCTAATGTTCCCGTGAAACAATGAACAACCGCTTCCGGCAACCTGGAAAGGTATTCATCTGTCATTTCATTAAATCTTTTAAACGCTGATCTTTCATGAAGGAAAAGGGGTTTATTCACTTCAACAGCCAGTTCAAGTTGGGCTCTGTAGCATTTTTCCTGAATGGGTCTGGGAGAAAAATCCCGATCAAAATCCAGTCCGCACTCTCCTACCGAGACTACATGACCCAACTTCAAAAGGTTCCGAAGTTCCCGGATACTTTCCTGATTAAACGATTTGGCGTCATGCGGATGAATTCCTGCTGTAGAAAATAAAATCTCCGGATATTCTTCTGCGATCTCAGCAGATTCTTTACTTCCGCGTACGCTTGTTCCGGTGAGAATCATTTGTTCTACGCCATTATCCAGAGCGCGGTTGATTATTTCTTCGTGTTCATTATAGAACTGTTTATTGGTCAGATTAATGCCAATATCAATGTATGTATTCATTTGTTTTTGTTTTGTCTTTTTGTGTGAAAATATCTGACAATGTTGGGCCCTTTCAAGACGTTTTTGAATTCTTTTTCGGAATAAAACCCGCGGAAATCGGAGCGCTTTACTCCATTAGCTACTTTCGTTATTTTCACCCAGATTATTTTGTGTCTGGCTTTTCTGGCTTTTTTGAATGTAAAAGTTTCACTGAACTGATCTTCAATAGCTGCTTTTTCTGTTCTCCGCCATTTTTTATTCCCATACTTTCTTAATTCCTGTGAAATTTTCCCGTATTCACCAGCTCTGAAATCTCCTTTATTGTAAGTATTTCTCATTCGTTATTGAGATTAAAAAGGGAGGCAAGCGGGAGTCGAACCCGCATATCACATTAGCAGTGTGCATTTTTCCATTAAACTATTGCCTCCGTTTATTTGAAAATTTAAGAGTTTACTATTCCTTCATTGTTTTAGTTTTAAAATAGAAACAGACAGGGCCCGAACCTGCAACTTTCCGTTGAGTGGAATGTTTTTCCAGTTAAACTACTGTTTCTTTATTTATGCTTCCACTTCCAGCAGGCTGAAATATTCTGATGCCGTCAATGCTCTGGGAAAACCTCGTGGCGTAATTTCCCTTTCCAGTTCAAAGATCAGAAGATCGCCCTGTCTTTTCAGACATTTGATGTGTGGAATGATGTTTTCGTGTATCCTGAAAGTAGAGGCAATGGCGGTGAGTGCATTTCCTTTATACTCCTGTTCTATCCAAAGCCAGTGTTCCTTTTCTGTGGAAGGACACCAGCATTTTACGGCGTAGGAATACTGATTTGTTTCGCGCCATGTATAAATTCCTAATTTTCTATTTTCAATTTTATACACTTCATAACGGTTGACTCTCCTGATCTGCATTTTATTTCCGTTTTGATCGTACTCGTTGTAATTGAGTTCCGCTTCTTCTTCATTGATCTTTTCCGCTTCCAGACGCTTCATCAGATTTCCTACTCCTACATAATTAAAACAGAAGAGACGCAGATTTCTGTCCGTGGATTCGAAGAATTCTTCAAATTGTATGGTTTCCACCACATTCCATAGTTTTTCTATTTTTTCCAGAATTTTGGTAAAAAACGGCGTTTCAAACCTGGTCCACTGGCGTTCATATTCTCTTGTCATAAAGTTCTGAAAACTGCTGTGACGCAACTTCAGAATAGAAACCAGTTTCCGGATGGTATAATTCTGCTGATGAACCACATAGTTGAAAGACATTCCCGAAAGGATCAGTTTATCCTTGGAAAGATACATCCTGTCGTTGATCTTAAAATAAATATTTTTAGCCAGATGCTCAAAATGATCATCTTTCTGGTACAGATAAAAATTGATCTCTTTTAATGCCGGAAGATGCGACCCGTTTTGTCTTTCATCACCGAAAAAATTAATATACTCCAGAGATTTAAAATTAACTTTAAATGCATTAATCAGCCTTCCGTTGATTTTCTTAAGATGGTCAAATTCCAAAGAAGTATGCATCTCCAGATCCCCGACTTCCTGAAGCCTGGGAGCAATCGTGCGGAATGTCTTATAGTTTCCTTTCACCTTTTCAAGAGCGGTAAAATGACAGGTTTCGCCCTGATTCTGAATATTTCCATTCACATTCTTCAATAATGGAAATCTTACGCCTGAATTATGGTTAACAGAAATGCTGCCTGAAGTTTCCAGCAATGGAAAATTTGCATAGCAACCCTGTTCCAATAGAATATTTCCTGTGATTTCCTGCAGCACCGGAAAAGAAGCTTTTGTTTTTTCAAATCTAAGGTGTCCTATTATTTTCCTCAGTTCAGGAAAATCGTGCGTAAAATAATGTCCTGTTTTGTCCCGGCATTCCATATTGATCTGCCCCTGAAGAAATTCAAGGTAGGGAAAAGATACATTTTTACCGTAAACATTGATCTTTCCTCGGATCTCATCATGCGGAATTATAATATCGTTGCCAAAAATATCAATATTGAAAATACCTTCTTTCGGAAGAAATTCCACTTCATACTGATGATTGATCGGGATAACGATTCTGGACTGCACCAGCTTTTTACCTCTTGCAATGACATTGGCTTTTTTAACGGAGATATTTCCACCTATCGTTGTCAGGTTTTTAAAATCAAAATCAATGATGCATTTGAAATGTCCTTTTACGGTTTCCAGTTTGCTGACTTCTGCCGGGCAGTGAAGGGTGAAATTTTCTTCTACCGTTTTAAGATTAGGAAGAAAGCAGTTTCCAGCATCTACAGACAGAGATCCATTGACCCTTGTCAGGTTCGGAAGATGACATCCTTCTCCCCGAAGCAGCAGGTTTCCGTTCAGTTCTTCAATGTCCCATATGATATTTTTGCCATAGATCTCTACGGTCACCTGCTCATCAGAAGCTGTCTCCGGAAGGTCTTCCGTGGAGAATACTTTATATCTTGTGATGGGATCAGTCGTATGCATTTTCTGTCAGTTGTGTTATGGGGTTATATTCCTGCTGTATATACTTTACAAAATAGTAACTTTCTACGCGAAGGATTTTGTGTTCACCATGAAAGATAAAGCCATCACCATAGATTCTAAAGGTTTCAGTACTGCCATCCTTTTCAATGATCTTATATCCGGGTGCCTTCAGCATATGTTGATTGCTTGTCTTTTCCAGACAATATTCTTTATAGGATTTGGTGTGTTCTTCTAAGTTGTTGATTTTTTTCTCTTATCTCTGAGCTTTTTCGTATGTGAGGCTTTATTTCAGATGATTCAGGAATATTCATGTTTTCTACAAAATGAAGGGTACTTTCCTGCGTGACAGGAACAACTCTTATTTCTTCAACAGGACCGTTTTCTCTAAAAAAATCAAATATCTTTTTCAACATGGCTTTTATTTTTTGATGGTAAAAAACAGAAAGAAAATCGGATTCGAACCGATAATTCGCTTCTTAGAAGCTGGTTTTTTCCGGGTTAAACTATTTCTTTCCTTATTATTCTCTGTGAAACGGCAGGATTCGAACCTGCGCCTCTGACTTGTCGACTCAGCGCTCTTCCATTGAGCTAACGTTTCTCCTTTTACCAGGCATTTATTTTATAATTCTTCAGCAGTACTCCGCTGTAATAATTTCCTTTTATCCCTTCAGCGATGGGATGCAGTATTCTCGCAGCTCCGTCTACAGAATCCAGTGGCGGAATATATCCCTGCTCAAACTGTTTCTTTCGAAGGCTTTCTTTGGCTCCTGTAGAAATCCATCCTACATCTACCGCACTCATATAAATCTGATCGTTTTCAAATTCTCTTGCTGAGGTGAGCGTCATCATATTCAGCGCCGCCTTTGTCATATTGGTATGCGGATGAAATACCGTTTTATTATCGTAGCTGAAAATACCTTCTGAAGAGGTCACATTGATGATGAATTTCTCCTGAAATGCTGAATTTTTCATCAAAGGTTTCAGTTCTTTGATCAGAAAATAAGGGGCGATATGATTGATCAGATTCACCTCTACCAGTTCATACATGGAAACTTCTTCCAGTGTAGAATTCCAGCTCGTTTTTTCTCTGTTATCCACAGGTTGTCCGAAACGGGTAAGTGCAACCGGAGTTTCCTCGTTCTGTGCATATTCAAGCTTTGCGATTTCGCTTGAAATTTCCGTCTGGTTCGGAAAAAGATTCTGAATATTTTTGAATTCAACCCACTTTTCTTTTTCATGTTTGATGATCGGAAGATAATATTCATCGGGATACTTTATAGTCTGGGCTGCGTTGTTGATCAGGATATCCAATGTATCAAAACGGGTTTTATAAAAATCTATAAAATCCTGTATCGCCTTTAGATTTCTCAGGTCCAAACCGTATACCCAAAGTCTTTCTTTCCAGTCTTCATAATCTGCTTCCTGCTGCATCAGTTCCAGCGCCAGTGCCGGAAAACGGGTTGTCAAAACCAAATTGGCCCCGTTTCTCAGCAGTTTCAATGCTGCGGCAAATCCTACTTTCACTCTTCCTCCCGTCAGAATAACATTTCTTCCTTTGAGATCTGTTGTTTCAAAACGCTTTTCATAATTTTCTGCGGCACATTTCGGACAGAGTCTGGTGTAGAAAGAATGAGCATACTGATAGCTCTGGTTACAGCAGTAACAGTTTTTTGGGATCTGAAGTGGAGTGAGTTTTGTCTCATCTCGTTCTTCATCGTAAAAAGCTGAAGCTCCTGACAATGCTTTTTGCATGAGCACAGCATCAGAACTCACCGCAAGATCATGAGATTTCATCATGGAATAATTTTCCTGACGGTTTTGTTTTTTAGCATTCTTATGAATTTTCGTGATCAATCCTGAAAATGTTTTGTTATCAGGATTGAGGAACGGATCATCTTTCAAGGCATTCAGAACCTTGAGACATGTTTCCCATTCATTTTTCGAAAATTTTTGATCTGAAAAATCCATAGCTTCAGTATATATCTGCAAAATTATTTACCCAGTACGCAATCTTTTTACGTAGTGAAATTTTATCTTTTATCCGTTGATAAATTTTTCAAGAAAACCGATCAGCTGTTTACCGCCGTGGCTCCACCGGATTCCGTGACCTTCCTTTTCCCTGACTTCGAAAACAAGTTCATGTTTGTAATGATAGAAAACGTTCCACCAGGTTCTATTGTCCAGAATATAGTTGATCTTCTCCATTACATTTTTCTGTTTATGCTGGTTATTTCCTTTGATCTCGCCCCAGAACCGGTCATCTATTCTTCCGATATGTTTTTCCCAGGCTCTGTGTGCAATGGTAATTTCGCTGTTAAAAGGTTTCCGGCAGGCTTCGAGCAAAGTCTCTTTTAAGGGTGGAACAGCATTTTCATCCCGTACGCTGGCAGAAGTCAGGCGCTGGCCCAAAATATTCAACCAGTGTTCAAATGGAATTTTTTCCAACTGTAATACTTTAACCTCATCACAGTCATTGCTTTGAAGTATATCGATGAACAGTTCAAAACTTTCTTTTCTGTCTGTTTTAATTTCTTCATTAAAATAAGGCTGCTCCCACTCCAGAGTCTTATCCTGAAATTTCCGGATGTTGTTTTCTATGGTCTGCAGGTGCTCTTCAGCAAGAATGGCCTGATATTTTTCTGTCCAGGAGTTTGAAATTAGTGGAATATATGATGTAAACACATTCATTTTTAAGCCATTTTAATGAGATTAACATCCAATTTTTCTTCTTTTATCAGATAGGCAATGAGATTGAACCATTTTTGACAGTGATCCAGAATCCATGCATCTGAAGACACTGCTATTTCTGAATTTTCTGCTAAAAATTTATCCGGATTGTACTCCAGTCCGGCTTCCCAGTTCAGTTTATTTTCCTTTGCATAATCGAGAACAATCTCTTTAATCCGTCCACTATTGGAAACTGGTTTATCAAAGATCCAGACCAGTTTCTGTACCTCCGTTTTTTGGAAAAATGAGGCCACTAATTCAATAGCTCTTTGTGTTTGGTTGACTCTTTTATAGGTTCCATGAACACCTGAAAGATCGCGAAAACATCCGTCTGCTCCTTTAAAAACATAAGCTCCTGAAAGTAAACTTTCCATTAAGATCAATACGTTAAAACCATCCAGATAAAGAATTTTACCTTTCAAATCCGAAACTTCAAGTTGCTTAAGTTTTCTATTCTCTATCTGCTGTCCGGATGCGGAAGCACCGCGTAATGCCTGAATCTGTCGTGTTTTCAGTTTATATCGGTTTCCTACAAGTTCGGAGGAAGCTTTTTCAGGATAACCTCTGCTTAATACATACAGCATATCCTGAACACCCATTTTCAGCTTATCGAGCTGTTTTTGTGAGCCGAACAGTACATCATCACCTGTATTTTTCCCACGGTTTCTGTTATTCATACTCAAAAATAGTTTTTTAAGGGGATATAATTGCAGTAATCTGTTTTTGACTCTCTACTACTTATCATTTGACTTGAGCTTGGATTGAGGAAGTTAAGATTAAGAAACAGCAAGCTGGAAGAGGGAGGTTGGGAGATGCTATTGGCCAATAATTTTTAACAGTTATCCTAAAATTTGATGAAATTGTTTTAAAAATTAATAAAACCACGTTACAGTTCTGCCTTTAAACTTCAAAAACTTCCCTCTTCAAGCTTCAAACTTCCTGACCTTATTATGACAACAAAAATATATTATCCAGATTTCATGTTAATTTATCAACATCTGAAATGTGGAGTTATACATTTTACAACAAAAGAGATATTTCGTACAACGTTTTGATTTTCATAAGGGATATGTTTGCAGTGAATAAAAATATCGATTATGAATACATTGAAAAAATTATGTTACCTGCTTACAGCTATCCTCCTGTCTGCTGCTTTTGTTTCCTGTTCTGATAATGATGATATGGTTATGGAACAGATGACTCCCTCTCAGATCCTCTCTTCTACTCCGTGGGAAACTACGGCTGCAAGAGACAAAAATGGCCAGCCTGTGAATCTGAATGATTCCAGCGTAAACGGTTTTGTAGGTTTTGCTTACTTCAAAGCTGACGGAAATTTCGTGATTTACGGATTGAACGATGTTTTAAGATCCAGAGGAACGTGGTCTGTGGATTCTCAGGGGAAAACAAGAATGATCACCGCATTAAATCCTGACGGAACCGCCATCTTTAGCCGCGTTGTAGATATTCTAGTGTTAAACAGCAATGAATTCACTTATAGAATTCACACCAATCCAAGTGATCCTTCTGTTTATTACGATATTATTCACACCAAAACAGCACACGCTGAACCAACGAACGGACAGCTTACTTTAGCTTCTACCCCATGGGAAACTACAGGTGCTAAAAATAGTATCGGAAATCCGATAGCCTTAACCGAGACAAGTGTTTCGGGCTTCGTTGGGTATTCTTATTTTAAAGCAAACGGAACTTTTACGATTTATGGATTAAATAATGTTCTGAGATCTCAGGGAACATGGTCTATTTCTCCGGACGGAAAAAAAAGAACGATCACGGCTCTGGATGCAAACGGGAATGTCCTTTTCACCAGAACGGTTGATATTCTTACGCTAAACAATTCAGAATTTATTTACAGAATCACTCCTGATGCAGGAAATCCTGCTGTTTACTATGATATCATCCATACCAAAGTGAATCATCAGGAACCCTAGATATTTTTTAAGTTAGTTGATTATTGATGTAAGTCTGCGGCCCGAATTCGGGCCACAGACTCCTATTTTAAGCTGTTTATGATCTTTATTACAATTATTGAAGAAGGATTTCAACTGTTTTTTACATCAACTCTTCCCACCATTTTTTCCAGGCTATTTCTCCCAATTGATCCAGATCTACCTTTTCTCCAATCATGGGCAGCGTAACAGGAATGCTGTTTTCTTCTGCATATTTTGAGACCAATTCCAAAGGTTCAAACCATGGATGCTGGGCCAATTTGAATTTTGAATGATGAACGGGAATAAAGTTCCGGGCTTTCAGTTCTTTTACTTCTTCAATAATCTGCTCGGGCAGGCTGTGGATATAAGGCCATTTTTCATTGTACTGTCCACATTCCATCACAGCAAGATCAAAAGGTCCATACTTCTCACCAATCTCAGTAAAATGATTTCCGTAGCCACTGTCACCACCCAGAAAAAGTTTTTTAGAAGGGGTTTGCAGAACAAAGGAAGTCCACAGGGAGATATTCCGGTTCAGCAATCGTCCTGAGAAATGTCTTGCCGGAGTGAGTGTGACGGTGAAACCATCAACCAAATCAATACTTTCCCACCAGTTTTTTTCAATTATCTTGTCCGTCTCCCATCCCCAATACTCGAAATGCTGCCCGGTTCCTAATCCACATATGACCTTCCCTACTTTCTCTTTCAGGGTCTGAACGGTTGAATAATCCAAGTGATCCCAATGGTCGTGAGAAATAAGGAGTACATCGATGTCCGGCATATCCTCAGGCTTGTAATGGTCTGATCCGGGAAATGCCTTTATAGACCCCGGCATCGGAGAAGCGTTTCCGCTGAAAACCGGATCTACCAGAAACTTTTTGCCGTCAATTTGGATAAAATAAGAGCTGTGCCCAAACCATACAAGCGCATTTTCTTCAGGCTTAAGGTTCTTCAGATCCGTTACTACAAATGGAATAGGTAGTTTTGGGGTTACATTTTCTATTTTACATAAGGTCTCCAGGAGTAATTTGGTCATGCTTTCCCCCTCCAAAAGTGCCGGTGTGGGAAGGATATTCTGAAATTTCCCGTTTGTATAATTGGGGAGTGTACTGAAATATATTTTTCTTTTTTCATTGGGAAATTGTCCCATTTGTTTTTTTAAATTCATTACGTTGTTTTTTGTTCTGAACCTTGATAATTAAGATTGAATCAGAAGAATAAATATAAGAATAGATTTCTTATTTATATAAATCAACGAACAAAGGAAGCATTTTACTTTATAAGGGTCAAAGATCTTTTTATAAGGCACTCAAATCAATTAAAAAATAAGGGCTATCACAATATGATAAGAGCCATGAAATATGATTTAATGAAAATTCAGGCCTATGTGAATTTTTTATTTATTTTTCCAATCTGATGTAACAAACCTCCTAT
The DNA here is from genome assembly GCF_012927325.1 of Chryseobacterium antibioticum. GTDB lineage: Bacteria > Bacteroidota > Bacteroidia > Flavobacteriales > Weeksellaceae > Chryseobacterium > Chryseobacterium antibioticum. The sequence continues at coordinate 32,652 of NZ_JABBGI010000015.1, forward strand.
AATAAGTGTCTTATTGGTGAAATATCACTTTAGATGAAAATAATTATATGTTCGGCGGCTTTATTAATGGGTACTTTGGTTTTTGCACAGGTAAAAAATGACACCATCAAGCAGAAGGAAAATCAAATTGAAGGTGTTACCCTAACAGCAAGAAAGCCTACCGTAGAATCTAAAGCAGACAGAACGGTTTTTAATGTATCCAACAGCTCTATCCTTGCTGGAAATACAACCTGGGATGTTCTGAGAATGACACCTCTGGTAAGCATTGATAATAATGATGCGGTGAAAGCGGAAGGTGAATCTGTAACGGTTTATATCAATGACAGAAAATCGGTGTTTACGGGTAAGGAATTAAAGGAATATCTGAAAACCATTCCTGCGGATAACCTGATGAAAATTGAAGTGATTACAAGTCCGTCCTCGCGTTATGAAACAGCGGGATCCGTGATTAACATTGTACTGAAAAAGAGAGATGATGAAGGCATGAAGGGCAGCGTAACCTTCAACAACAGACAGAATGCTAAAAACTCACAGTATACGAACCTTAACCTGAATTATCATAAGAAAAGTTTCACGCAGACCCTGATCGGAAGTTACAGTGACAATTCCTATTTCCAGAGAAACACCAGTCTTAATATGCTGTATAAGGATAATGATATTACCCAGAGCAGCAACGAAACTTTGGGACGAGGCAAAAGCCCATCCATGTCATCTACTTCAGAATATGAGTTGAATGACAAAAACAATATAGGCGTTATTCTGGAATATTATCAAAGTAAAAATTCTTCCACTTCTGATGCAGATTTCCTCAGAACCAGGGATAATGATCAACCCGAATCTTATCATCAGGATCAGGATGTAACGGGGCGTTACCGCACGCTGGGGACGAATGTTTTTTATAAGTACTATGATAAGGAGAAAAACAGGATTCTGGATGTCAATTTAGGATCCAATTACAATTCTCAGGAAAATCTTAATGAATTTTTAAAAACATACAGCGATAATTCAAAAGTAAGTCAGCTGGGAATCAATTCTCATGAGCAGACCAGAAACTATTATATCAAAGTAGATTACACCCAGCCTCTGGGGAAAGGCGGAAGCTTTGAAGTGGGTGGAAAAATGGATTTCAATAATAATGTGATCCCGAATACTCTTTCAGGAAATAATGCAGATAATCTCCATACGAATGATATTTTTCATTACGAGGACAATATCAATTCCTTATATGCGAACTACAGCAAAACCTTCTTTGAGAAGCTGGAAACAAGAGTCGGAGTTCGTTATGAACATATCGATTATAAAATGAGGGAAGATGTATCCGGGAAAAACAGAAAGGATTCCTACAGTACTTTGCTTCCCAATTTATTATTGAAATATTCTTTTTCCGATAAATATGACCTGACCCTGACGTACAACCGTAATCTGTGGCGTCCGTGGTATTCGGAGTTCAATCCTTTTCTTGTTCCTACAAATGATGGAACATTCTCCCGTGGAAACATGGACCTGGACCCGAACCCGAGTCACAGAGTTTATATGAAACTGGGAATTCTTAAAAAGTACTTCCTATCTGCAAGGTATATGTATACGGATAAGGATTACTGGACCTCTTTAGCTGAGGAAAATGGCAGACTGGTAACCCTGCCGGATAATTTCAACGGAAAAGTACAGAAATATTACCTTTTTGCGAATACTAACCAGACTTTCCTGAAAAATAAGTTAAATGTGAATGTAGGAGTTGGATGGTACTATATTGACAATCATGATTTTAATGAAATCAACGATTTGAAAGGTCAAAAATACATCAATTATCTGGGTGCCTCAGCTAATTTGTCGTACACAAACCTGTTTAACAAAAACATTAATCTGAGTATCTGGGCAGAGCTTTCTAATCAGAATAACGGAAATTCATACGCCAATAAAACGAATATTTTCCACAATATTTCTGCTACCAAAATATTCCCTAAAACACAAATGGAAGTAAGTCTTCAGCTGATGAATATTTTCAGCAGACCTAATTTCGACTCCACAAGTTATAGCCAGGAAGGAACCTCAAGAACCGCAACAAGATCGGACTGGTATGGATTTTCACTTTCCTTCGTGAAACGTTTCGGAAACCAGAAAGTAAAAGGAAATACAAAGACGGATGTGGAGAAAAACAGTGGCGGAGGGAAGTAAGAGAATTAAAATATAGAAGTACCCAGTTTTAAAGACTGGATATTTTTATGAATACATTTGATAATCTTATTTCATTGAATCATTGACTGTCTGGCTATCTACAAACTGCTCAAAACTAATAATTTTACCATCTTTTAGTTTCCAAATGTGAGCTACTCTAGCTTCAAGAGGTTTCCCACTCACTTTATTTTTACCTGTGTAAGACCCGAAGGCTACCACTTTATCATCGCTGGACACATAATCTTCGGGAGTAAATTTATAGTCAATCCACTCACTTCCCAATTTGCTGAATACATTTTTCACCACATTTTCCAGACCGATATAAGTTCCTGCATAGGGAAACCCTTTCGCTTCTGTCCAGGAAATATGATCAGCTGCATATTGGGCCAGATTGGCACCGTTTTCTTCTGAAGTTTTTCCTTCGTAAGTACTTTTCACAATTTCAAGATTTGTCATTTTTTCATCTTTTTAAGCAACAACATAATAATACAAAAATATGACCAAGTTGATTAAATCGTTTTACCATCATCTTTAACGTCATACTCGCCGTGTTTTTGATATATAAGGTAAGTGTTGGGTATTTTTGACAGATTATTCTTCTGGTTGAAGTGCAATTTTCTTGAATTAGCATAAAAAAACCACTCACATTAATGTAAGTGGTTGATATTATGTGGTCCCACCTGGGCTCGAACCAGGGACCACCTGATTATGAGTCAGGTGCTCTAACCAACTGAGCTATAGGACCTCAAAACTTGGTTAAATTTTGTGATTGCAAAAATAGTAAAATTTCTTTCACTACAAAACTTTTTATTGCTTTTCTTGACAAAGTTCTACCAGCACCCCATTCGTGGATTTCGGGTGCAGGAAGACAACTAATTTGTTATCAGCACCTTCTTTCGGTTCTTCGGAGATAAACTGAAATCCTTCTTTTTTTAATCTTTCGATCTCCTCAAGAATATTTTCCACGCCAAATGCCAGATGATGCATGCCTTCGCTCTTTTTATCGATAAATTTTGAGATCGGACTCTCAGGATTACTCGCTTCTAACAGTTCTATTTTACTTTCTCCCGTTGCATAGAAAGAAGTCACGACCCCTTCCCTTTCCACACTTTCTTTTTTATAGGATTCTTTTCCTAATAATTTGGTAAAAAGCTCGTCAGAGACTCCCAAAGATTTCACGGCAATACCAATATGTTCTAGCTTCATAAATACTAATAAATATAATTAAATCGTAAATTTGATACCGGAGCTGAATTTCAAAGGTATCAATTCAAACAAAAGTACTAAATTTGCATAACTTATGGAAAGTAACAGACAAAGAAAAGTAGCACAAATCATTCAGGAAGACTTCGCAGAGCTTTTCCGCAAACAGGCTTCAGAAAGCAAGCAGAGTATATTAGTATCCGTTTCAGACGTAAAAGTATCAGCAGACCTTGGTGTTGCTAAAATTTATTTGAGCATTTTCCCTCAGGAATTCCGTTCTGCGGTCATGAAGGAAATTGAAGAAAATAAAGCTCAGTACAGAAACTTTATTGGCCAGAAAATGGGAAAACAGGTGCGTATCATTCCCCAACTTAACTTCTACCTGGATACCGCTCTTGATGACGTTGAAAAATTAGAAAGAGAATTAAGAGGCGAAGGCGACAACCCGGTTTTATAAGATCTTGAAGAATATTGCATTTTACATAGCATCCAGATACCTTTTGGCTAAAAAAGGCAGCACCGCTGTGACGTTCATTACGTGGCTTTCGGCAGGTGCCATGATGGTTGCTGTGACTGCAATGTTCGTAATCATTTCCGTATTTTCCGGACTTGAAACCCTGAACAAAGATCTTATCTCCAATCTTCACGCAGACCTGACCCTTAAAAGTGCTTCAGGAAAAACGGTAAAAGATATTGACAAGGTTATTCATGTTTTAAAAAACAATAAAGCGATCAGCAATTTTTCCCGGGTGATTGAGGAAAAAGTGTATGTCAACTATAAAGGTAAGGGTGATATTGCTTATTTAAGAGGGGTAGACTCCGCTTATATAAAGGTCAACCCTATTAACGAGGATGTATTCTACGGAACGTATCCCAGTTTCAAATACTCCAATGAAGTATTGATGGAAACCAACCTGCACAACAGGCTTTCCATTCCTATTGATTCCACAAGCAATTATGCTACCGTTTTCATGCCTAAGCCAGGAACCGGGATCATCAACAAAGAGGAAGACATCTATAACAAAAGAGATTTTCTGGTTACCGGAGTTTTCCCCGGAAAAGAGCAACTGGACAGTTATATTATCGCTCCAATAGAACTTACAGAAGAACTTCTTAGTTTACCAAAGAAATCAGCATACCAGATTGTCATCAAATTAAAAAATCCGGAAACGGTTGATGCCGTCAAGCAAAGTCTTCTTACAGCATTGGGGAAAAATATTGAAATAAAAACCAAGGAAGAAGAAAATGCGGCCTTCTGGAAGATGATCAACACAGAAAAAATGTTCATCTACCTGATTTTTGCACTGGTTATTTTCATTACAACCTTCAACTTAGCCGGAGCTATTATTATCCTTCAAATTGACAAAAAAGAACAGTCAAAATCTCTTATTTCACTAGGCTTTCCACTGAGTCATTTAAGGATGACGTATTTTTATACGGGAATACTCATTGTAATTTCCGGAGTGATTTCAGGATTAATCGCAGGAACCATCCTTTGCTATTTCCAGCTTTATACTGAATTCTTCAGAGCCAATGAATTATTACCTTTCCCTGTAAAAATTGTTGGAAAAAATTATCTTATCGTAGCCCTCACAGCTTCTCTTTTTGGAATCATTATTTCATGGTTCTTTTCCAGAATTAACAAAGACTATATTACTAAAAGTTAATATACTTACTATAAAATAAATCTACTTCATTTTTCATTTTTCGTACCTTTACGGCCCAATTTTTTTTAAATGAAACGAATTTTATCCTTTTTTCTGTTGAGTTCTGCAATTTTTTTTGCATCAGCACAGGCACCTGCCACCTATTATGATGGAACTGCAGGTTTGACTGGTATAACTTTAAAAAACAAGTTAAGCCAAATTATTACGGACGGCCACCAGGCTAAAACCTATAATGGTTTATGGACGGCGTACCAGACAACAGATCGTGACTACTTCTATGAAAATGACGGTTCTGTTTTAGATATTTATTCTGAAAATCCGACGGGACAAGATCCTTACAATTTTACGATCGGCACTAACCAATGTGGACAATACTCCGTTGAAAGTGACTGTTACAACAGAGAGCATATTGTTCCTCAAAGTCTCTTTGATGAGGCTTCTCCAATGGTGGCTGATGTCAACTTCATCAGAGCAACAGACGGAAAAGTAAATGGGATGAGATCTAATTATCCATTTGGAAAAGTAAACACTAGCCCATCTTTCACATCTCAAAACGGATCAAAATTAGGAACATCTGTATCTCCTGGATATACAGGAATTGTATTTGAACCTATTGATGCATTTAAAGGTGATGTTGCAAGAATGATCTTTTATTTTGTAACAAGATATCAATCTCAATTAGGAAACTTTACAAGTACCAACGGAACGGGAGGTATGCTTGGGACAACAGCATTTCCGGGACTACAACCCTGGGAGCTTGATCAGTTAAGGGCATGGCATGCAGCAGATCCTGTATCACCTGCTGAAATTTCAAGAAATAATGCGACTTACGAATATCAGAAAAACAAAAATCCATTCATTGATCATCCGGAATTTGTTGAGCTAATCTGGGGAGCACAGGTTGTAGATACTCAGGCTCCAACCGCTGCTACTAATCTTATTACTCAAAATCCTACTTCCAGCACCATCTCTCTGAGCTGGACAGCTGCTACGGATAATATTGGTGTGGCAAGTTATGATGTATATGCTAACGGAGTCTTGAAAACTACTGTTTCAGGAACTACAGCAACGGTTCAGGGACTGGCACCATCTACTACCTATACATTCTATGTGATTGCTAAAGATGCAGCAGGAAACCCTTCTCCTCAAAGTAATAATTCAGATGGAACAACCCTGGCAGGACAGCCTGGCGGAAATACAGGTTGTGGAACTGAAGATTTTGAAATGATTACCGGTACTCCAAACACTTATGCAACAATAACGTGGACCAATAATAATATCAACTGGACTTCTACAGTTTCAAGAGCAGATGAAACTATGAATGGAAAAGCAATTACACTCAGAAACGGTACTTTAACAAGTTCCCCTATTTCAGGAGGTATTAAGAATTTAGAAATAAAGACACAGTTAAAATACGGAAGTACAGCAGGATCTCTAAACGTATTTATAAACGACGTACAGGTAGGTACTATAACATATACAGCTAATAAAACAGTATCTACATTGAATATCAACAATATCAATGTAAGCGGAAACATAGTGATTAAAATTGTTAATCCTGTATCAACCAGTGGAAACAGAGTGGCTCTGGATGACCTTACCTGGACATGTTTCGGTGCCCTTGGAACTTCAGAGGTGAAAAAGGACAAATCAGAATTCAGCATCTACCCTAACCCGGTAAAAAACAATGAATTATTTGTAAAAGGCGAAAACCTAAGCAAAATTTCAAAAGCTGAAATCTATGACCTTTCAGGAAAACTTATTGAAGTGATGGCCAATCCATTCAAAAACTCTAATAAGATCAATCTTAAAGGAATTACTAAAGGGAATTACATCCTAAAAACAGACAGTTTCTCTACAAAATTCATTGTAGAATAAACCGTAAAAAATATTTGAGAACAAAGACCGATTTATTCGGTCTTTTTTTTATTTTTGATCTATGGATTCCAATAAAAAACTAGGGCTGATAGGAAAGAATATTTCCTATTCCTTTTCCAAAAAATTCTTTGAAGACAAGTTTCAGAAGCTGATGCTGAAAGACTTTACCTACGATATTTTTGATCTGAATGAAATGAATGAAGTGGAAAACCTCCTTACTGATCCGGACCTTTTAGGATTCAATGTGACGATCCCTTACAAGGAAAAGATTATTGATTACCTTGACGGACTTAGTGACGAAGCTGAGAAAGTAGGAGCAGTAAACTGCGTTCTGATCAAAGACGGCAAAAAGACCGGCTATAATACCGATGCTTTTGGTTTTGAGAAAACCCTTCTGCTTCACAAGAAAACATACCACGACAAAGCTTTGATCCTGGGAAACGGAGGCGCAGCAAAGGCCGTGAAATATATCATGGATAAACATGAAATCCCAGCCATCACCATTTCCAGAAATTCTGAAATTAATTTTAAAAACCTGGATCCCGACACGGTTCGTGACCATAAAATCATTATCCAGTGTACTCCTGTTGGGACATTCCCCAATGTTGAAGACTGCCTCAAATTTCCTTTTGACGGTATCACTTCAGAACACCTGATCATCGATCTCATCTACAACCCAAACTATACTCAATTCATCATTAAAGCATCTGAAAAAGGAGCTAAAACCGTGAACGGATATTACATGCTTGAACAGCAAGCAGAAAAAGCTTGGGAAATTTGGAATTTTCAAAAAAAATAACCTAAATTAGTACCTTAATTGGCTTTACAGCTATATACAAAAGGAAATAACGCCACTCACATAAAAGATTTGCTATGATTACAGAAAACAATCTTTCTGAAAACGAAGAAAATAAAATTTCTACCGAAGTATCTCAACAAGAAACATCAGAAACACCGGCTGTTCATGCTGAAAGTGCTCCTGCTGATGACACAGAACATTTGGAAGAGGAACATGCTGATGATATTTCGCTGGCTGATGCTTTGAAAGAAATGGAAACCATCATCAACACAACCAATGCTGGTGAAAATTTCAAAAGATTCAATCAGTTAAAAGAAAAAGCAAGTCATTACATCCATGATGAAGTGGAAGATAAAAAGCATGAATATGAAGAAGGAGGAAATGCTTCTGAAAATTTCAGCTATGAGCATCCTCTACAGTCTAAACTTTCTGCATTGATTAATATTTTCAGAGAGAAATATGACACGTACCAGAAATCTCAGGATGAAGAACAGAAGAAAAACCTTGATCACCGTCAGAACATTATAGAAAGACTTAAAAATCTTTACACCAATTCCGAACCGGGAACCAACCTTTTCAAATCTATCCGTGAAATCAAAGAAGAATGGTCAAAAGCGGGTCAGGTAGCAAAATCTGAATTCAAGATCCTTAACAATAACTATTTCCACCATCTGAATCAGTTTTACCAGATGCTGGATCTGAATAAAGAATTTCTTGAGCAGGAATTCAGTCACAATCTGGAAAAAAGACAGCATATCATTGCGCGTGCTAAAGAACTAGAAAGTGAGCCTGTGATTCAGAAAGCATTAAACGAACTTCAGTACCTTCACAAGCTTTGGAAAGAAGAAGCTGAACCGGTAGCAGAAGAATTCCGTGAAAAAACATGGGAAGAATTCAAAGAAATTTCCAATAAAATTCACGAAAGAAAATCTGAACTTTCGGCAGCTATCGAAGGAGAACAGAATGACAATCTGGAAAAGAAAAACCAGATTATCGCAGAGATCAAAAAATTGTCTGAGCCTTCTGAAACTCCCAATCACAACTACTGGCAGAATTCCATTAAAAGAGTGGAAGACCTTCGTACTGAATTCTTAAAAACAGGAAGTGTTCCAAGAAAATTATCCAACCAGAACTGGAATGATTTCAAAACAATATTGAGAAGCTTCAATACAACAAAGAATAATTATTATAAATCGCTGAAAGGTTCCCAACAGGCTAATCTTGAAGAAAAATTGAAACTGATCCAGACCGCTCAGGATAATATGATGAATGAAGAATGGGATATTACCGTTCCTTTATTCAAAAAACTTCAGGAAGACTGGAAAAAGGTAGGTCACGTTCCAAAAAGCATGACCAACAAAATCTGGGATGAATTCCGTGATGCATGTAATACCTTCTTCAATAATTACAGAGAGAAAAACAATGCTTCCAATGACAACTGGAAAGAGAATTACAAGCAGAAAAAAGAAATTCTGGAAGACCTGAAAACCGTTTCTAATGACGAAGGCAGTATTGAACGAATAGAAGCTATAAAAACAGCTTGGAATAACATAGGAAAAGTACCGAGAGACAAAATTGCGATCAATACCGAGTTCAACAGAACCTTAAGAGAAAAGTTGAAATTGAATAAAATCAATGAGCTTGAACTGAAAGAAGAAGGATTAACCGAAAACCAGCTTACAGATAAAGCAAGAAAGATCAAGAGTCAAATCTCTGACCTTGAAGGTGAAATTGTAAAACTGGAAAACAACCTTGCATTCTTCAACAAGCCGTCAAGAGAAAATCCTATGCTTAGAGATACCTTCAATACGATCGATGATAAAAAGGCACATCTGGAAACTTTAAAACAGAATCTTCACAAGATCATTACCGGAGATTAATCTATTAAAAAATATAATAAGGGCGAAGCAAAGAAATTTGTCTTCGCTTTTTCTTTTCACCTATGAACAACGACGAACTATATATAAAAAGATGCATCGAGCTTGCAGAAAAAGCTCTAGGTAAAACCTACCCCAACCCTCTCGTAGGAAGCGTGATCGTCCATAACGGAAAGATCATCGGGGAAGGTTACCATCACAAAGCCGGAGAGAATCATGCTGAGATCAATGCGATCAATTCTGTAGAAAATAAAGAGCTGATCCCTGAGTCTACGATCTATGTTTCCCTGGAACCTTGTGCACATTATGGAAAAACGCCGCCATGCGCTTTAAAAATCAAAGAACTCAGGTTCAAGAAAGTAGTGATTGGCGCCATGGATTCTCATGATAAAGTGAATGGCAAAGGAAAGAAAATCATCCAGGATGCCGGCATAGAAGTCGTTTCCGGAATACTGGAGAAAGAATGCATTGAATTAAACAAAAGGTTTTTCACCTATCACGAAAAGAAGAGACCTTATATTATCCTGAAATGGGCACAATCAGGAGACGGATTTCTGGATAAAGACTTTAAGCCTACTGCCATTTCAAATTCTTTGGTTAATCAATTTGTTCATCAATTAAGAGCAGACGAACATGCCATCCTGGTCGGAACCCAGACTGCCCTAAACGACAATCCGAGTTTGACGGTTAGAAATACCGAAGGAACCAATCCGGTAAGAGTTCTTATAGATTTTGATTTAAAAGTTCCAAACAATTTTAAACTCTTCAATGATGAAGCACCAACTTTAGTGATCAATACCACAAAAGAAGGAGCAGAAAACAACATCAAATTTATTAAAGTGGGAAAAGAGAATTTCCTGCAGGATCTGATGCATGCACTTTATAAAGAACAGATCCAATCTATTATTATAGAGGGCGGAACTTACACCCTACAGCAATTCATTAATGCCGGACTTTGGGATGAAGCTGTCGTAATCAGAAACGAAGACCTGAAACTGGAGAACGGGACTAAAGCACCTAAGCTAGATTGTTTAACGCCTTTCAAGATTAAAACGATTAGAGACAATACCATTTCATTTTACCAGCCAAATATATAAGGCTGGCTTATTTATAGTTTCAAAATAACCCTTTTTACTATTTAATGGTTTAATATCACCATAAATCAATTTAACATAATAAAATTGTTTCAAAATCATATTTTAATTTAAAACAAATAATTAACTTTATAGTGAATTAAAATACAAATCATAATCAAATGAAAAATCTAAAGAAAATTTCTAGAATCGGTTTAAAAAGCATTACAGGTGGAGCATTTGTAAATTGTACCCTACCTAATGGTGAACCTACCAGATGCAGAGATAGATGTCCTCAGGATTTTTGTGGTCCTATAAGCTATATGTGTCTGATTCCAATGGATCTTTGCGGAACAGGGATATAGTCATTAAGTATAAAAATCAAAAAAATATAGGAAGCCCTCAAAATTTTGAGGGCTTCTTTTTTGATCATTATTTGCAATATATACACCTTATTTTTACGGTCAATCATACAAAAAGAACAACCATAAAAACATAACAATCAAAAACTTAACATAATAAACTTTTTTTGATATTTTCATTTTATTGGATTTAATTGCTTACCTTTTTATTCAACTAAAACCATTAAAATCCAATATAACCATGAAAAATTTAAGAAAACTATCAAACAGAGAATTAAAATCTATTCAAGGTGGAATCCAGGGATGTTACTATTTAGCAAATGGCACTTACTTTTGCCCTTGCAGACCCGGATACTTCAGATGCGTTCCTACAGACGCCAGTGAAGTCTGTAAACCTAATGGTACGCTATGTATTTAAAATATGAAGGAGCGGAAACGCTCTTTTTTTTATCAATATATAAACCGTAAATTTGCAGCTCAAAAGTTACTGAGCGGTATGTTCGAATACAAAACCATAGAAAAACCCATAGAAAATACTTTATTGAAAGAAAAAGGAAGCAAGTTCATCGGATTTGCATTTCCCGTCAATAATGAAAAGGAACTGAAAGGGGCATTGGAGAAAGTCAGGACAGAACATCCAAAAGCAACCCACCACTGTTACGCTTTCAGAATGGGATTGGAAGGGGAAAATTACCGTGCCAATGATGATGGAGAACCGTCAGGAAGTGCAGGATTTCCCATCTATAATCAGCTTTTAGCTCATGAGATCACCAACGTTCTTGTTATTTCAGTCCGTTATTATGGAGGGACAAAACTCGGCGTTTCAGGTCTGGTAAAAGCCTATAAAGAATGTGCAAAAATCACTCTGGAAGAAGCTAACATCATCACCAGAGAGCTTGAAGCAGAAATTGAAATTCAATTTAATTTCAATCAGCAGAATACCATCTTCACCCTACTTTCTAAGTTTGATGCTAAAGTTTTACATTTCGATGCCAATGAAAACTGCATTCTTACCGCCTCCTTAAAATTGGCACAAAAAGAAAGCATCTCAGATAAATTATCCGAGATGCAGTATGTTTCATTTGAATTTAAAGATTAATTTCTTCTTCCGCCTAAAAGCAAAGAACCCCAATACAGGAGTTGTGCCAAAGATCCGATGGCTGCTACAACATAGGTTCTTGCTGCCCATTTCAAACTGTCCTGTACCCCTACAAATTCTTCCTGAGTAACCGTCCCAGTATCTTTAAGCCATTTCATAGCCCTGTTACTGGCATCATATTCTACCGGAAGCGTTACAAAAGCAAAAAGCGTTGTCATAGCAAACATGGCTACTCCAATCGCCAAAACAGCTGTATTTCCATTTGGATCTTCAATGGATCTTGTGGCTGCCATGATTCCGATACCTGCAATCAGAATGAACTGCATTAAATTAGAAGTTATATTGACTACAGGAACCAATTTTGAACGCAGATTCAGCATCGAATATCCTACAGCATGCTGCACTGCATGTCCGCATTCGTGGGCTGCCACTGCAGCTGCCGCCGCATTTCTCTGCATATAGACTCCTTCAGAAAGATTGACTGTTTTGTCTGCCGGATTATAGTGGTCCGTCAGTTGACCGGGAACTGAAATTACCTGTACATTATTGATTCCATTATCTCTAAGCATTTTTTCCGCCACTTCTTTACCCGATAAACCATTTCTGAGATGTACATTGGAATAATATTCAAATTTCGATTTCAACCTGGATGAAACCCACCAGCTCACCAACATTGAAATACCAATAATAATATAATAACTCATCATTTTATATAGATTTTTGTGTTTAAATTTTAAGCATAATGATGTAAAAACTGTGCCAAAGTATTACATTTTATTATTTATATTTGCCCTTTAATTACCCTCTAATTATGTCTGAAGTTTCAGTTATTGAAGTCAAAAACCAAAGCGAATTAAAACAATTCGTAAGGTTTCCAATGGATCTTTATAAAAACAACCCATATTACGTTCCTTCTTTTATCAAAGACGAATTTAAAATTTGGGATGCAAAAGAAAATCCTGCTTTAAATTATTCAAAATCCGGACAGTTTCTGGCATTAAAAGGTAACAAAGTGGTGGGAAGAATCGCTGTAATTATCAACCATAAGGAAGAAAAGGAATTAGGGATCAGAAAAGTACGTTTCGGGTGGATCGATTTTATTGATGACAAACAAGTCTCTAAAGCTTTGATCCAGAAAGCAATAGACTACGCCAAAGAAAACAATATAGACAAGATCGAAGGACCAATGGGCTTCACCAATCTGGACAAAGCCGGAATGCTGACCATGGGATTTGATAAACTGGCTACTATGATCGGGATCTATAATCACGAATACTACCCTAAACACCTAGAAGAACTGGGACTTACCAAAGAAAAGGAATGGGTAGAATATGAAATGAACTTCCCGAAAATCTTACCTGAAAAAGTAGAAAAATTCAGTGGCCTGATTGCTCAGAAATACAAACTTAAAGTTCTCAATTTCAAGTCAAAACAGGAAATCCTGCCGTTTGTGGAACCTATGTTTAAGCTGCTTGATGAAACATACAAACACCTTTCTACCTACACTCCTATTTCAGACGAACAGATACAGACCTACAGAGAAAAATATTTTCCTTTTATAGATAAGAACTATGTGATCTGTGTTGTAGACGAAAACAACGAGCTCGTTTCTTTTGCCATTACAATGCCTTCTTATTCAAAGGCCTTACAGAAATCCAAAGGAAAGCTCTTTCCTTTCGGATGGTGGCACTTCTTGCAGGCCGGGAAGAAAAACGACCGCGCCAATTTCTACCTGATCGGAATTCACCCTGAATACCAGAGACGTGGGGTAACAGCCATTATATTTAAAGAAATTTTTGTACGTTTTACCAGTATGGGAATCGATTTTGCAGAAACCAATCCTGAGCTTGAAGAAAACAAAAGTGTCCAGGTTCTGTGGCAGGACTACAATCCGGTGAATCACAAGAGGAGAAGAACATATTCATTAACGATCAATAAGGATTGATCATTGACGATTCACAAGTATGAGTTATTGGTGACTTATTTTAAACCGGCAACTAATAACTCATATTTTACACAAAAAAATAAACCCTGGATCTTACACCACTCACTCCACACTCTGAAACCCGAATCTCTAACCCCGTATTCCACAACCCATGAAACCACATCTCATTGTTTTCGCTGTTCTGATCGCAGCATTTATCGCTTATAACTTCTTTTTTCAGATCGAAGATGATAGAATGAATACGGTAGTTAACATAATGTTGGCAAGTATTCTTTTCGGATATATTTCATTCATGGCCTACTCTCTCCTCAAAAAAATGAAGAAATAAGTACTATTTTTATTGATTCTAAATTACCGCTTTTCCCCATTTTCATCCCACTTTTAAGCTTATTAATTTCATGCTTTATTGTTTATTCGCTAAATTTGCAAATTGAGATAATAATGCAAAAATGAATTTACCTGAAAGTTATATTCCAATCCTTATCCAAGCAGGTGTAGCAATGGCGTTTGTAGCCGTTTCTTTGCTTGGAGCACATTTTCTGGGACCGAAACAGAAGAAAGGAAATTCTGTGAAAAACCAAAGCTGGGAATGTGGAATTCCCGTAGAGGGAAATGCGAGAACACCGTTTTCTATTAAATACTTCCTGACTGCGGTATTGTTCGTACTATTCGATATTGAAATCGTATTTTTTTACCCATATGCGGTTAACTTCAGAGAATTCGGAGTAGAAGGATTCCTGGCCGTACTTATGTTCGTGGCGATCTTCTTCATGGCGTTTTTCTATGTTTGGAAGCGCGGTGCATTAGATTGGGATAAATAAATAGAATTATAAATTTTAAATTAAAAATTTTAGATAATGGTTTTGAATTGAATTAATTTAAAATCTAAAATTTAAAATCTAAAATCATTACAAAATGTCAGATAACAAACCAATAATAAGAACAGATGCACCTGCTCCCGAAGGATTTGAAGGAGAAGGGTTTTTCGCAACGAAACTGAGCAGTGTAATCGGGATGGCTAGAAAGTTTTCTCTTTGGCCGTTACCCTTTGCTACTTCTTGTTGTGGTATCGAGTTTATGGCTACCCTGAACCCTACATATGATGCCTCAAGATTTGGCATGGAAAGAAACTCTTTCTCGCCAAGACAGGCAGATATGTTGATGGTTTGCGGAACGATATCTAAAAAATTAGGACCCGTCCTAAAAGAAGTTTACACTCAGATGGCAGAGCCAAAATGGGTGGTTGCTGTTGGAGCTTGTGCTTCCAGCGGTGGTATTTTTGACACTTACTCTGTATTACAGGGAATTGATAAAATTATTCCGGTTGACGTTTACGTTCCGGGATGCCCTCCAAGGCCGGAGCAGATCATTGAAGGCGTAATGCAGGTTCAGGCTCTTTCAGAAAGCGAAAGCATCAGAAGAAGAGATATGCCTGAATACCAGAAATTACTAGATTCTTACAACATAAGCAACTAACGGAAATGACAAACGAATTTGTATTAGAAGCCATTACAAGAGAATTTCCGGATTCTGTTATTTCAAGCTCAGATCCTTATGGAATGTTGACGGTTGAAGTGAGGAAAGAAGATATCAAAAAGATCATTCACTACCTGAGAGATTCATCACTGGAATTTAATTTCCTTACCGATATCTGCGGGATTCATTACCCTGAATTTCCGGACAAGGAAATAGGTGTAGTGTATCACCTGCACAACATGATGGCCAATTTTAGATTACGTCTGAAAATCTTTATGTCCAGAGAAAATATTGAAGTGGATTCTCTTGTAGAATTATTTGCAGGGGCCAACTGGATGGAAAGAGAAACGTTTGATTTCTACGGAATTAAATTTAAAGGACATCCTGACCTGAGAGCTATCCTGAATATGGAAGATCTCGGATACCACCCGATGCTGAAGGAATATCGCCTTGAAGATGGTACCAGAACGGATAAGAACGATAGCATGTTCGGAAGATAAAATAGAAATATAAATGATTAATGATGATTGATCAATGATTAATTATCACCTATCAATATCAATTATATATTATGAAAGATAACTCATTATCTAATATACTTAACCAATACGAAAGTAAGGAGCAAATTGACGGGCAGCTGTATACCCTCAATTTAGGACCTACCCACCCTGCCACACACGGAATCTTCCAAAACATCTTAACGATGGATGGAGAAAGGATTCTTCATGCGGAACAGACGGTAGGATACATCCACAGAGCATTTGAAAAAATTTCTGAAAAAAGGAATTATGCTCAGATCACTACCCTTACCGACCGTATGAATTACTGTTCTGCACCTATCAACAATCTGGGTTGGCACATGACAGTAGAAAAGCTGATCGGGGTGCAAGTTCCAAAGCGTGTAGATTATATGCGTGTTATTTTGATGGAATTGGCCAGAATCGGTGATCACCTGATCTGTAACGGAGTAACCGGAATGGATGCAGGAGCTATTACAGGTCTTACCTATATGTTCATCGAAAGAGAGCGTATTTATGATATGTACGAGCAGATTTGCGGGGCAAGGATGACCACCAATATGGGAAGAATCGGAGGTTTTGAAAGAGATTTCACCCCGAAATTCCATGAGCTATTACAAGACTTCTTAAAAACCTTCCCGGCAAGATTTAAAGAATTCGGTACCCTGTTGGAAAGAAACAGAATTTTCATGGACAGAACCATCGGAGCAGGAGCTATTTCTGCTGAAAGAGCATTAAGCTATGGTTTTACAGGTCCAAACCTACGTGCAGCAGGAGTAGATTATGACGTGAGAGTGGCACAGCCTTATTCTTCTTACGAAGATTTCGACTTCATCATTCCGGTAGGAACTGCAGGTGATACGTACGACCGTTTCATGGTTCGTCAGCAGGAAATCTGGGAATCCCTTAAAATTATCAAACAAGCATACGAAAACCTTCCTGAAGGACCATTCCACGCGGATGTTCCTGATTTCTATCTTCCTGAAAAGGCAGATGTTTACAAGAAAATGGAAGCTTTGATCTACCATTTCAAAATCGTAATGGGAGAAACGGATGTGCCTAAAGGAGAAGTTTACCACGCAGTAGAAGGTGGAAACGGAGAATTAGGATTCTATTTGGTGAGCGACGGAGGAAGAAGCCCTTACAGACTTCACTTCAGAAGACCATGCTTCATCTATTACCAGGCATATCCTGAAATGATCACAGGTTCTGTGATTTCAGATGCGATCGTAACGATGTGTAGTATGAATATTATTGCGGGAGAATTAGACGCATAATACAGTAGACAAAAAGATAAAAGAAGAAAGATAAAAGACTTTCTTCAACCCAATATAAATACGAATTTAGAATAACGGACTTCAGAATCTTTTTTCTTTGTTCTTTACTCTTTAATCTTAGATAAAAAATGAGCGAAACAATAGCTTTTAAACCGGAAAGTTTAGCACAGGTACATAAAATTATCGCAAGGTATCCTGAAGGAAGACAAAAATCTGCTCTTCTTCCTGTCCTACACTTAGCACAGAAAGAATTCGGAGGATGGTTAGACGTTCCTGTAATGGATTATGTTGCTGAATTATTAAGTATTAAGCCAATTGAAGTATATGAAGTAGCTACTTTTTATACCATGTTCAATATGAAGCCGGTTGGTAAATATGTTTTGGAAGTATGCAGAACCGGACCTTGTATGGTTTGCGGAAGCGAGAAAATTCTTGATCATATCAGAACCAAACTGAACATTAAGGACGGAGAAACTACCGAAGACGGTATGTTTACTTTAAAGCCTGCTGAATGTCTTGGAGCATGCGGATACGCACCCATGTTGCAGCTTGGAAAATTCTTTCATGAAAATTTAACAATAGAGAAAGTTGACGAAATTCTGGATCTTTGTAGAGAAGGACAGGTTGATTTGGGCTAAATAAATTTTAAATTAATTAAAAAAGGCGCAAAGCTGTCACACTGAGCTTGTCGAAGTGTAAAAGCCATCCGCTAAAAGCATATAAAAATGAGTAAAAAACTTTTACTTAAAGACGCACATATAGAAGGTATTCGCTACTTTGAAACTTACCGTAAACAGGGAGGTTATACTGCAGCTGAAAAAGCCTTGAAAATGACACCTGACGAAATTCTTGAAGAAGTAAAAGCTTCAGGACTTCGTGGACGTGGTGGAGCAGGATTCCCGACAGGGATGAAATGGAGCTTTCTGGCAAAACCGGAAGGTGTACCAAGACACCTTGTAGTGAATGCTGATGAATCTGAGCCTGGAACTTTTAAAGACAGGTATCTGATGGAATTCCTTCCTCATTTACTGATTGAAGGAATGCTTATTTCATCTTTTACTTTAGGTTCAAATGTTTCTTATATCTATATCCGTGGAGAATACTCATGGATTCCAGATATTTTGGAAGAAGCTATTGAAGAAGCTAAAGCAGCAGGATTTTTAGGTAAAAATATTTTAGGAACCGGTTTCGATTGTGAAATTTATGTTCAGAGAGGAGGAGGAGCTTATATCTGTGGTGAAGAAACTGCATTGCTTGAATCCCTTGAAGGTAAAAGAGGAAATCCAAGATTAAAACCGCCATTCCCGGCTGTAAAAGGACTTTGGGAAAGACCAACGGTGGTAAACAACGTGGAATCTATCGCAGCCATCGTTCCGATCATTGATATCACTGGAGCTGAATACGCTAAAATCGGGGTAGGAAGATCTACAGGAACGAAATTGATTTCGGCTTGTGGAAACATCAACAAACCCGGAGTTTACGAAATTGATATGACCATCACTGTTGAAGAATTTATCTATTCTGATGAATACTGCGGTGGTATTGCCAACGGGAAGAAGCTGAAGGCTTGTATTCCTGGAGGAAGCTCCGTTCCGATTGTTCCCGCCAATTTATTATTGAGAACCGTAAACGGAGAACCTAGATACATGAACTATGAATCATTAGCTGATGGAGGTTTTGCTACCGGAACGATGATGGGTTCAGGAGGTTTCATTGTTTTAGATGAAGACCAGTGTATCGTGGAACATACAATGACTTTGGCGAGATTTTATCACCACGAAAGTTGTGGGCAGTGTACGCCTTGCCGTGAAGGAACGGGATGGATGCATAAAATCTTGAAGAAGATAGAAAAAGGAGAAGGAAAAATGGAAGATATCGATCTACTTTGGGATATCCAGAGAAAAATCGAAGGAAATACCATTTGTCCTCTAGGTGATGCGGCAGCTTGGCCTGTAGCAGCAGCAATTCGTCACTTTAGAGACGAGTTTGAATGGCATGTGAAAAACCCTGAATTATCTCAGACACAAAATTATGGATTGGCACATTATGCAGATCCTATTCCTGCTGTTGAAAAAAATGCTTAGAATGAAAAAGTTATTGGTAGTTGGCTTAATGATGTCGAATTTTTTATTTGCACAGGTAGCTAAAAATAAAAATGATACTTTATCTTATAAAGAGTCTGCTGGTTATATACCTCTTAAATTTAAGGAGGTTAAAGTAGAAACCACATCTTATAAAGCTGAAAAAAAGGAAAAACCTTTACCATTAAGCAAAAAAGGTCAGGTGTTTGTTTTTTACGGATGGAACAGAGGTGCTTTCAGCAATTCTGATATCCATTTCACAGGAAACGGCTACGATTTTCAGTTGAATAATGTACAGGCAAGAGATAAACCTACCAAATTTGGAATCGTTTATATTGATCCAAGCTGGTTTACCGTAACGCAGTATAACTTCAGACTGGGATATTTTATAAAAGATAACTTAGCCCTAGTTTTAGGAATCGATCATATGAAATATGTGATGAAACAGGACCAGACGGTTGATTTTTCAGGAACAATTTCAGATCCTAAATATGCAGGGATGGTACAGAACGGACAGGTGAATTTAGCAGATACCCAGTTCCTTACTTTTGAACATACAGACGGACTTAATTATGAAAATTTAGGTCTTGAGAAATACAAAAATCTTATTCATAAAAAAAATATAGATTTAGTATGGTCTTATGGAGCCGGAATCGGGGTGATGTTTCCTAAAAGTAATATCAAACTTTTTGGAAATGAAAGAAGCGACCGTTTTCACGTTGCAGGGATGGGAACCGACGTTAGAACCAGCCTTAACATGGTTTTCTGGAAAAACTGGATGATAAGAGCAGAAGCTAAAGCCGGATACATCAATATGTGGGATATTAAGACTACATTGAATAATAAACCGGATAAAGCGCGTCAGGATTTTGTTTTCGGACAGGTCCTTGCTGGAATCGGGTATACATTTAACACGAAGAAGTATAATTAGAAGTGAATCAACATATTCAAAATATTGAAATTTCCAATTTCAAATCTATAAAAGATTTGAAAATTGACGGTTGCAAAAAAATAAATATTTTTGCAGGAAAGCCTAATGCTGGGAAGAGTAATATTTTGGAGGCTGTAGGTAGTTATCAACTTTTGAAAAATCAAAGTCATAAAAAATCAATTGATTTAATTAATACTTTAAAAGATTTTACACGATTTGAAGATTTACAAGATATTTTTTTTGAAAATAATATTTTTGATGAAATTTCAATAGGTATTAATCAAATTGAATTAAATTTTGATTATCCCGATTTATCTGAAGATGATTTACACGAAATAACCATTAATTCTGCAATAGAAAAAAAAGGTGACGATTTAATAAATCATATCAAATATTCTGAACATATTAAATATTATAAATTTAAGTTATCGAGTTATAAAAAAAATAACTATTTAAAATATTTAGACTATCCATATGGTGAAAATATTGCATCAATAATTTCTCAGTATTCTGAAATAAGAATTTTTGTTAATAAATTTTTAGCACTTAATAATCTTAAATTATTAATTGAAAAGAATTCAAATGAACTAAAAATTTTTAAAGAATATGAAGACGGAACTGTATTTACCCTTCCATACAATATGATTGCAGATACACTTCAAAGACTTATTTTCTATAAAACGGCAATTATGAGCAATCAAAATTCTGTTTTATTATTTGAAGAGCCAGAAGCACATTGTTTTGAGCCGTATATTTTAGAATTTACTAATGAAGTAAAGTACAATGAAAACAACAATCAGTTTTTCATGGTCACTCATAGTGATTTTATTATTCAAGAATTTCTGAGAGATGAGGAAAGTAGAAACAATTTGCAAATTTATTTAGTTAATAATGTTGATGGAAAGACAGAAGTAAAAAAATTAGATAAAGAAAGTAATGATGATGTCTATGAATACGGGATGAATGTATTTTTTAACTTCGACAGCCTTTGGGAAAATAATTAATCATGGAAAGGGTTGTTGCTGTTGAATGTTTTGCAGATAAATATTTTTTTGGAAAGCTATTACAAAATGAAAAACGCATCCGAAAAGAAAAAAATAAAAATGAGGTTATAAAGGCTTTTGAGAGAGTAAGAGGAGAATTTCTTATCGGCATTGTAGATGAAGACAGAAAAGATTTATTACTTAATCCTAATTTAAAAAACTTCGAGAAAATTAAAGACGGAAACAGTTTTAAAATTTATAAGGAGAAAACAAAATATCAGTTTATTTTTGCACTTTGTCCTAAAGCTTTTGAAGATTGGATTTACCAGTTTTTAAAAGTTCAAAACAAAGTTTTAAGTGAATTTGATTATATTGATTTTGAATCATTCAAGAAAGAAACTAAAAGTGAACAAATAGATAAGGAAAGTAAGTATAAAAATCTGGTTAAACATATTATTAAAACGTATCCAGATTTTGATAATCATATCAAAGAATTTAAAATTCACATTGATTATCTTCTTACCGAAACTTATAATTTTAATTTAGAGAGATTTAAAAATTTATAGAGCTTTATTAAGCGAAAAGCATAGAATATGAGCGAAGAGGTTAAAAAATTC
Organism: Chryseobacterium antibioticum; assembly: GCF_012927325.1. Lineage (GTDB taxonomy): Bacteria > Bacteroidota > Bacteroidia > Flavobacteriales > Weeksellaceae > Chryseobacterium > Chryseobacterium antibioticum. Next base: position 54,613 of record NZ_JABBGI010000015.1, read on the forward strand.
AAAATAACTATAGACGGACAGACTACTGAAGTTTTGCCTGGAACTTCTATTTTGGAAGCTGCCAGACAAATCGGTGGAAAATCTGTACCTCCTGCAATGTGCTACTACAGCAAATTGGAAACCAGTGGAGGGAGATGTAGAACTTGCTTAGTCGAAGTTTCAAAAGGATCAGAAGCAGATCCTCGCCCTATGCCAAAGTTAGTTGCTAGTTGCAGAACTAACGTAATGGACGGTATGGAAGTGAAAAACCTTTCGTCTGAAAAAGCTCAGGAAGGAAGAAAAGCTGTTACCGAATTCTTATTGGTGAATCATCCGCTGGATTGCCCAGTTTGCGACCAGGCCGGGGAATGTCACCTTCAGGATCTTGGATATGAGCATGGAAACCTTGAAACCAGAACAGAATTTGAAAGAAATACGTACGAAGCAGACGATCTTGGTCCGAATATCAAGTTGAATATGAACCGTTGTATTCTTTGTGCAAGATGCGTACTGACAGCCAATCAGCTGACAGATTCAAGAGAGCACGGAATTCTTTTCAGAGGAGATCACGCTGAAATTTCTACTTATTTAAATAAAGCTTTGGATAATGACTTCATCGGAAACATTATTGATGTTTGCCCGGTGGGAGCATTAACAGACAGAACCTCCCGTTTTGCAAGCAGAGTTTGGTTTACAAAACCAATGAATGCCTCTTGTAAATGCGGAAAATGTTCAGGAAAAGCCGTAGTTTGGATGAAGGGTGATGAAATTGTAAGAGTCACTGCAAGAAAAGACCAGTGGGGTGAAGTTGAAGAGTTCATCTGCGATACGTGTCGTTTCGAAAGAAAAGAATTGTCCGACTGGAATATTGAAGGTCCTAGACATATCGACAGACATTCAGTGATTTCATTGAACCACTACGAAAAACCTAAGGATGAGCTAAGAGTATTAGACAATCCTATGGCGAAAGAAATCAGTGAAAAAGACGAAAAATAATTAATAAGATATCAGATTTCAGACATTAGACAACAGACTTTCTAATTTCTAACCTCCAATATCTAACATCTATAAAAATAAAATGGATTTACTAACATTTAAACTTATACTTGTACTGGCACTTTTCCTGCTGTCTTTGACGATAGCGGCCTACTCTACCTGGGCAGAAAGAAAAGTGGCCTCAATCATGCAGGATAGAATTGGTCCCAACAGAGCCGGACCTTTCGGGTTACTGCAGCCTCTGGCCGATGGTGGAAAGTTTTTCTTTAAGGAAGATTTTACCCCTGCCAATGCTGAAAAGTTTCTTTTCGTATTGGGACCGGCTTTGGTAATGTTTATTTCATTGATCACAGGAGCGGTTATTCCTTGGGGTAAAACCTTGAATTTCGGTGGAGTTTCTTATGATTTACAGGTAGCAAATATTGATGTTGGAGTACTTTTCATCATCGGAATGGCTTCCATTGGCGTATACGGAATCATGATCGGAGGTTGGGCTTCGAACAACAAATATTCATTATTAGGTGCTATCCGTGCTTCTTCACAGATGATCTCTTACGAATTGGCGATGGGATTAGCATTGCTTTCTATCATTATGATGACGGGAAGTTTGGATTTAAAAGAAATTACTGAAAGTCAAACAGGTGGAAAATTATGGGGAGTGATTCCTTGGATTTCCGGGATGAACTGGAATATTTTCTACCAACCTATTGCTTTCCTTGTATTTTTTGTAGCTGCTTTGGCAGAAACCAACAGACACCCTTTCGATTTACCGGAGTGTGAATCTGAACTGGTAACAGGATACTCTACGGAATATTCTTCCATGAAACTAGGATTATATATGTTCGGTGAATACGTGAACATGTTTATCTCTAATGCTTTCATGGTCGTTCTTTTCTTCGGTGGTTACAACTATCCTGGAATTGAATGGGTAACTCAACACTGGGGTGAAAACGCTGCAGGAATTTTGAGTATCGTAGCATTCTTAACAAAAACGGTAATCGGAATTCTGATCTTTATGTGGATCAGATGGACGCTTCCAAGATTTAGATATGACCAATTGATGCACTTAGGATGGAAAACTCTGATCCCAATGGCATTAGTAAACCTATTGATTACAGGTGCTGTGATTTTAGCATTTGCCAACTAGAATAATTTAAAAATGAGATGATGTGATGATGTGATAATATGGTGATGCGGGAAATAAACACCCACTTCCATCTTCTAACATCTAACGTCTAACATCTAACATCCATAATTAAATGAAACTTACAAACAGATCAAAAGTTGTTTCCAATAAAGAAATGACCCTTGCTGAAAAAATCTACCTTCCTGCTATTTTTACCGGGATGGGGATTACATTTAAGCATGCTGTAAGAACCGTGATAAAAGGTGCTCCGGCAGTATATTCATATCCGGAAGTACAGAAACCAAGAGCTTCCATCTGGAGAGGTCATCACGTTCTGAAAAGAGACGAAGAAGGCAGAGAAAGATGTACAGCCTGTGGACTTTGTGCCGTGGCCTGTCCTGCTGAAGCCATTACGATGACTGCCGCAGAAAGAACGAAGGAGGAAAAAGGTCTTTACAGAGAAGAAAAATATGCATCGGTATATGAAATCAATATGCTGAGATGTATTTTCTGTGGGATGTGTGAAGAAGCGTGTCCGAAATCGGCCATTTATCTTACAGACAGATTAGTGGATGTAGAAACCAACAGAGGCTCTTTCATCTATGGAAAAGATAAATTGGTTGAAAAAATAAATGAAAGGATTGATATTACGACAAGACAATCCGAGAAACAAAAAAATGCGGTAAAATAATGGATCAGTTTTTATTTTTCTTGGTAGCGTTTTTAGCAGTAGCTAGTGCAGTGTATTTTGTATTTGCAAGAAATCCTCTCTATGCTATTTTGTCATTAATTGTTACGATGTTTTCAATTGCAGGAATGTACATTCTTCTGAATGCACAGTTCCTTGCCATCATTCAGATCATAGTGTATGCGGGAGCCATCATGGTATTATTCCTTTATATCCTGATGATGCTTAACCTTAATAAACAAGACGAAAGTAAGAAGAACAATACTTTAAAATTTGTTGGAGTTTTTACAGCCGGTCTTTTATTAATTGGAGTTTTAGGCGTATTCAGAGGAGTAACCGATAACCACATTGTATTGGAAAATGTAGACAAAGGGGTGGGTCTTACTAAAAATCTGGGCAGACTTTTGTTTAATCAATATGTTTTACCGTTTGAGCTTGCATCCATCCTAATTTTGGCAGGTATTGTAGGTGCGGTATTAATCGGTAAAAAAGATTTATAAAATTATGGGAGAAGTAAATACATTTATACAAAGCGTCCCTCTTAACTATTTCATCATTCTTTCTTCAGTCTTGTTCTGTCTGGGAGTATTGGGAGTATTGTTGAGAAAAAACGCTATTGTTATTTTGGGCTGTGTAGAGCTTATGCTAAATTCTGTAAACCTTTTATTGGCTGCTTTTTCAGCATACAAAGGAAATGGAGACGGGCAGCTTTTAGTTTTCTTCATTATGGTGGTAGCCGCCGCTGAAGTAGCGGTAGGTCTGGCAATTATTGCTATGCTATATAGAAATACCCGTTCTGTGGATGTAAGTATATTTAATAAATTAAGAGGATAAGGAATGGAAAATTTAGTGTATGCAATAGTACTTTTACCACTATTAGGGTTTCTTATTAACGGTTTATTCGGGAAAAATCTTCCAAAAATATTCGTAGGCTCCCTGGCTACAGCAATGGTTTTCGGATCTTTCTGTATCGCAGTAAGTCTTTTCATGAAATTTGATTCTGAAAGTCAACCTGTCATTGTAAAAGCTTTTGAGTGGTTTACAGTAAACGGGATCCAGATCAACGTAGGATTTCAGATTGATCAGCTTTCATTAATGATGGTCATGATCATTACAGGTATCGGTTCTCTGATTCATTTATACTCTATCGGATATATGAGCCACGACAAGGGTTTCTATAAGTTCTTTACTTATCTGAATCTTTTCATCTTCTCTATGTTACTTCTGGTAATGGGAAGCAACTACCTGATCCTGTTCATCGGATGGGAAGGTGTAGGTCTTTGTTCTTACCTGCTGATCGGATTCTGGTATACCAATGAAGAATACGGGAAAGCAGCAAGAAAAGCTTTCATCATGAACAGAATTGGTGACCTTGCCTTATTGATCGGGATCTTCATGATCGCTTCTCAGACCAATGCAGTAGATTACCTTACCGTAGCACAGAACGCTTCAAAATTTGAATTAGACGGAACAGTAATTATCTTTATTACCGCCAGTTTATTTATCGGTGCTACCGGTAAATCGGCTCAGGTTCCTTTATATACATGGTTACCGGATGCGATGGCCGGTCCTACTCCGGTTTCAGCGTTAATCCACGCGGCAACGATGGTAACAGCCGGGATCTATTTGGTAGTAAGATCAAACTTCTTATTTACTTTGGCTCCTACGGTTCAGGGAGGAATTTTATTCATAGGATTCTTAACGGCTGCTTTGGCAGGATTCTATGCACTTCGTCAGAACGACATCAAAAAAGTGTTGGCTTACTCTACCGTTTCTCAGCTTGGATTTATGTTCATTGCTTTAGGATTGGGAGCGTATACAACAGCGATGTTCCACGTAATGACTCACGCATTCTTTAAGGCATTATTATTCTTAGGGGCAGGTTCTGTGATCCACGCGATGAGCAACGAGCAGGATATGCGTTTCATGGGAGGTCTGAAAAAATACATCCCGATTACACACGCTACTTTCCTTATCGGAACACTGGCGATCTCAGGTTTCCCTCTATTATCAGGGATGATCTCCAAAGACGAAATTTTAGTAGCAGCTTTCGCTAAAAACCCAATGTACTGGGTAATCTTATTTGTTTTAGCGGCAATGACTGCCACCTATATGTTCAGACTGTACTACCTGACATTCCACGGAGAGTTCAGAGGTACGGAAGATCAAAAACATCACTTACACGAAAGCCCATCCAGCATGACGCTTCCGCTAATCGTTCTGGCAATCCTTTCGGTGCTTGGAGGTTTCATTAACCTTCCTCACTTTATCGGACATGGCCATTATGCTAAATTGATGGAATGGTTGAAACCTGTTCTTACCGAGCAGAGCTACAAACAAATGGAAGCTACTCTTTCGGGAGTTCCGTTTGGTACTGAAATGATATTATTAGCAGCCACAGTGCTGATGTTCTTCTCCGTATGGTTTATTGTAAAAAATACCTACGTGAAGAAGAAAAAGATGGCTCTGGCAGAAGAAAGCTATACCGGATGGGAAAAGCTTTCTGCTAAAAAACTATATGTAGACGAACTTTACAATGCATTGATTGTAAAAACTGTTGAAGGATTAGGACGCGGAGGAAAGATGTTTGATAAAGGGATCTTAGACCGTTTTGTAGACTTTGTAGGCGAAGGCGCTGAAGACAGCGGAAAAGCGATGAAGCGTATACAGAACGGAAATGTAGAGACTTATATTCTTATCATGTCTTTAGCAGTGGGAATTATACTGATTGTTAACTTTATATTACAATAATGTCTGGTTTATTATTAACATTATTACTATTACCTCTAGTAGGTTCGGGATTAGTTTTTGCTTGGAAAAATAAATCCAGCAAATATTTGGCGCTAGGAATTGCATTGATCCAAATGCTTATTACTTTCTACATCGCAGCGGATTTTGATTTTAATCCCACGGTAGACAGTGTATTGCAGCACGAGATCAATTATCCTTGGTCACAATTTATTAAAAGCTCTCTTCATTTCGGAATAGATGGAATGAGTCTGCTTCTATTATTGTTGACCAATATTTTAACGCCAATTATTATTTTATCATCTTTCAACGAAAATGTAAACTATAGAAATACATTCTACGGTCTGATCCTGCTGATGCAGTTTGGTCTTGTAGGCGTGTTCACTTCTTTAGATGGATTATTATTCTACATTTTCTGGGAAGTAACCCTGATTCCGATCTGGTTCATCGCCGGACTTTGGGGCCAGGAAAATAAAAGATTTGAATTCACCACGAAATTCTTCGTCTATACATTCGTTGGGTCATTATTTATGTTAGCCGGATTGATCTATGTGTACAACCACTCCGCATCTTTCGCTTTAACAGATCTATACAACGCTCAGCTTAACGAAGCACAACAGACGGTGGTATTCTGGTTTATCTTCTTTGCATTTGCAGTGAAATTACCGGTATTCCCTTTCCATACTTGGCAACCGGACACCTATACCTACTCTCCTACTCAGGGATCCATGCTATTATCAGGGATCATGCTGAAGATGGCGATCTATGGTGTTATCCGTTACCTTCTTCCGATCACTCCGCTTCCTATTGCGGGAATTTCAGGACAGATCGTGATTATTCTTGCTATTGTAGGAATTGTTCACGGAGCGCTTATCGCGATTATCCAGACCGATATGAAGAGAATCATAGCGTATTCTTCTTTCTCTCACGTAGGATTAATGGTGGCAGGGATTTTCTCTTCTGCAGTGATCACTTTAAGAGGAACATTCAACATTGAAGGAGCTGAAGGAGCGTTGGTACAGACGTTTGCCCACGGTATCAACGTAGTGGGGTTATTCTACTGTTGTGATATTTTATACAAGAGATTTAAATCAAGAGACATCAGACAAATGGGAGGTTTAGCGAAAGTGGCTCCTAAATTTGCAGTGTTGTTCCTGATCATTATATTAGGTTCAATGGGAGTTCCATTAACCAATGGATTCATCGGAGAATTTATTTTGCTGAAATCTGTATATGACTTCAATGGATTGGCAGCAGTAATCGCTGGTCTTACCGTCATTCTTTGTGCCGTTTACCTGTTGAGATTCTACGGAAAAGCAATGTTTGGTGAAGGAAACGAAGCCGTTTTAAGTACAGCAAAAGATTTATCCACTGTGGAATTCTCTGTATTGGCAAGTTTAGCGGTTTTCGTGATCTTGCTGGGGATATTCCCTCAGCCGGTAATCGATATGGTGAATAGTTCGCTGACGTTTATCTATACAGCGATGGCCAGCTAAGAAATTAAAAGATTTAAAAATTAAAAAATTAAGAGATTAGAGAAGAGTAAAAGAAAAGAGACAAGGAGATTAGAGACAGGAGATTATTCCACCGACTTTAAACTTTAAACCTTGAACTTTACACTCTAACTTAAAATCTCACATCTCAAATCTATATTATGAGTGTTTTAATTATTGTTTTCCTAACGGCAGTTATTGCGTTATTTTCAGGAGTTTTTGAACAAGGAAAATTCGCAAGATACATTGGGATTTTAGGATTGATCATCGCATTATACGTAAGTTTCTTACCTGAATGTGCTTTCTTTGAAAAGTACAGACACATGTATGAATATACTGCAAATACTGCGTTATTCACCAAAATATCTATTGTAACAACCTTATTGTTATTCTTCCTTGGAGGTTTTGCGTTCAGCAACCACAGAAGCCACCAGTCGGAATTATATGCACTGATGCTTTTTGCATTATGCGGAGGGATCGTCCTTTTTGGATTCCAGAATCTGGTAACCCTTTTCTTAGGGGTAGAAATTCTTTCCATTCCGTTGTATGTCATGGCAGGTGCCAACAAAACTGATTTAAGATCAAACGAAGCTTCGATCAAATATTTCCTGATGGGTGCTTTTGCGACAGGTTTCTTACTTTTCGGTATTGCATTTATCTACGGAAGCAGCGGAAGTTTTGACTTGTATAAAATCCAGGATTTCGGAGTTAAAAATCCTAAAGATGTCATGTTCATTTTAGGCGTTCTGCTTATTCTTTGTGCACTGGCATTCAAAGTAGCATTAGCTCCTTTCCACATGTGGAGTCCGGATGTATATGCGGGTTCCCCTTCACTGATCACAGCATTTATGGCGAGTGTGGTAAAGATCTCAGGATTCTATGCCTTATTCAGATTAATGACCATCGGGTTTGGAGGAGTTACTGAACAATGGATTAATGTTTTTGGAGTATTCCTGATCATCACATTACTTTTAGCCAATGTTATGGGTCTTGCCCAGACCAACGCCAAAAGAATGCTGGCTTACTCTTCCGTTTCTCATGCAGGATACATCGGATTGGTATTCTTCGGAATGACAAGCCTTTCTACCTATAATTTAGGATTCTATTTATTCGCTTATTCGTTATCTACAGTGGGTGTTTTCATGTGTCTTATTTATGTGGAAAAACTGAAGAGAGAAACTTCTTTCGGAGCTTTCAAAGGTTTGGCAAAATCAGAACCTCTACTGGCTACAGTTGCAGCCATCTCTATGCTTTCAATGGCAGGAGTTCCGTTAACAGCCGGTTTCATGGGGAAATTTGCTTTATTCTCTCAGGCGATGAATTCTAAGCACGGAGTTTTCTTAGTATTGGTAGCTGTTTTAGGTTCTGCAGTATCTATTGCCTATTATTTAAGACTGATCATTTCTATGTTCTTCTTCAAAGATTCTACATTCAAATCTTCAGAAAAAGTAACCCTTACGTACAATATTGTAGCGGTATTTGTAATCGCATCTATTATTCTATTGGGTGTTTTCCCTGATCTGTTTGCAAGACAGTTCGGATTGTAAGATCTCAATATCAAAATATACAAAAGCACAACTTTTCAGTTGTGCTTTTTTTGTGGCTGCCGAGTATTCTGAAAAACTTTCCATTAGAAACACAGAGTTTTTATATTAAATATCCCGGAAAACAGCTAAATTTGAATAACCTTGATCACATGAAAAAATTCATTATAACCTTATTGACTGCGGTATCCATTTCTGCCATGGTTTTGTATATAAACAAAGACAAAACAGATACAGCCAATTACAGTATGCTGGTCGCAGTTATCACCTTAATATTTAGTGTTCCGCTAATGAAATTTCTATTTCCGGTAACCAAAGAATTAAAGATCAGAACATCAGAATTTTATCCCCATCTTTTTCATAAAACTGCAGATTTTTTTAAAAAGAAAAGCAGTAACAGATAATGTGTTATCTATTTCCGAATTTTGTTTAAGAAAAAGAAGTAAAGCTATCCGAAAAGATAGTTTTCACCAATTGACGCAACGTTCGGAAGTGCCCTTTTTTTCATAACTTTACTTTAAATTACAGCTCTTGGCCAATCTTTATAAAAAAGACGCTCCCTTTCAGGTTCTTATATCGTTCAAAAAATATTTGGATGTGCTGGAACATATCCGTTATAACGACCGTTTGGAGTATCGGGTTAATTATGCTGAATCTTTAATTGAAAGAACAAAAAAATTTCCTGAGCTAAGAGATGGATTCCTGGATGAAGCCCTTCTCGAAAAGCATGAAGACCTCATCAGGCAAATTCTTGCAGACCTCTTCCCTACCGGTCTTACACACAATGAAATCAAAGCGGCCAGTATTCCGCTTTCCAAAACCACTTTCAACTATACCGAAAGATTTAAGGGTATACTTAAAGATGCCGGAAAAGATTTTGAAATAGAGCTGAGGAATATCGGGGACGATGAATTTTACGTATTCTGCTGCTGTCTTATCCTTCAGAGTTATTTCAAAAGAGATATCAAAAGTACCATGCCTCTTTATTATGATATCCCAAACAGGCTGGGAATCATGAAACATTATAAAATTACGGTCAATTCAGATTTTACAGAGATTTATCCTACTGAAGAAGCAAAAATTCCAACAGATGATGTGCTGGATATGCTGCTGGAAAACCTGGACGATTTTAAACTCTGGAAAAAGTTTTTCCCTTCAAAATCATGGGTACTAAAAGGGTTTACAATCATTTCCCTGGTAGACTGCACTTCAGAAGTAGCCCTGTCCGACCTTAAATCGAGTATGATAGAAATTGATCCGGAGGATTTGAGCCCGGATGAAAATCTTGTGGAAATTTTCAAGTCTTATTTCGATGTCCCGGAGCTTAATTTCGGATTAATGTTATTTGATCAAAAAGATCAGAAACTAGGCAAACTTCCGATCTACGAAAATGTTTTCACCCATCATGTTTTAGATTTCTGGATCAATGCATTTGATGAAGAAACCCGAAAAAGTACTTTTACCAATTTAAATCACAATTCCAAACCGATTGTCATCTCGAATGTCGACAATCTGGATGACAACATCAAAGAACTCCCTTCTTTTAATATTCTTAGGGATAACAATATCAACAGCTTCATGGTGATTCCCATCATGAAAGACAATAATCTTCTGGCTATCATGGAATTTACATCTCCACAGGCCAACAGTTTCAACGGATTAAAGCTGAAAAAAATGGAGTTTTTCACCGATATGATTCTCTTCTCTCTGAACAGGTTCAGTTATGAAAAAAACTATCAGATAGAGGCTATTATCCAGCGTGAATACACCTCTATTCACGACAGTGTTGTGTGGAAATTCAGGAATGAAGCCGAAAAATATTTCAATGCTTCACTGGGGAAAAAAATGTATACACTGAAGCAGATCTCATTTAAAAACCTGACTCCACTGTTTGGGTTCTCTGATATCCGCTCTTCTTCAGAAAAACGTTTCAACCTGATGCTTGAAGACCTCAACCAACAGATTGAAAGCCTTCAGGAGATTTTCGCAATGATCAATTCTGAGTCAGAGAAATATTTCATGGCTCTGGATGCTTTTGAAAATGAACTGAACAACGAGATCAGAGCCGATACCGAGCAGCGCCTCCAAAGATTCCTTAGGGAAGAGGCCCATCCTTATCTGCAGGGAAAACTGGAACTGAAAACCGACAGAGAAATAAAGACGAAGATCAAAGATTATTTTGTACAGGTCTTTACACAAACCAATTTATTTTACGCCAACAGAAAAAGCCTGGATGATTCTATAACACTGGTTAACAGAAAGCTGGCAGACATGCTGGATGAAGGCCAGGTAAAAGCCCAACAGATTTTTCCGCATTATTATGAAAGGTTTAAATCTGATGGTGTAGAGCATAACCTGTACATCGGGCACAATATTGCTCCGGATCTTAATTATACTTCAAAAGAAGTTCATAAATTAAGATACTGGCAGCTGAAAACCATGTGCAATATGGAGCGTGAATTTCAAAATTTTAAAAGAGATCTTCCCATCCAATTGGATATTGCGTCGCTCATCTTTGTTTACAATGAAAAAATAGACATCCGCTTCAGAATGGATGAAAAACGCTTCGATGTAGATGGCGCTTACAATTCTTATTACGAAATCATAAAAAAACGTCTGGACAAAGCCCACGTTAAAGACTCTTCAGAAAGAATAACCTGTCCCGGAAAAATCACCATTGTCTACTTCGGCATGGAGAATCAGAAAGAATATCTGGAATACATCAGTAAGCTTCAGAAAAAAGAAATTCTTCAGAATGATGTAGAGTTTCTAAAAGTTGAAGATCTGCAGGGAATCACAGGATTGCTGGCGTTGAGGATTTCTTTGGCTAGCTAACGAAGTTATCTGTGGAAGTTTAAAACATTCATGAAACTGATTTTAATTGTTTTCCTGAATTTAATACCTTCATCTTCTATCTTCGAACAAACAGCTCAGCTTAATCTATAAAATAAGAATCCGGCTTTTTAAGCTCATCCTGTGGTATGCCCGCCTGTTCAAAAATAGAATATTCAATGGTTCTGCATATACTGTTCAGGGCAAGATCATTTTCCTCTTCCCCAAACGGCTCTCCAATCTCCTGGATAATAGCATCCAGTGCAATGAATGTATAGCTGATTAAAAGAACGATCAAAGGCATCATCCAGCCCAGACTGTCCACCAACCCAAAAGGCAGCCAGAAACAGTACAGATACACCGTACGGTGAAGCAAAACGCTATAGGCAAAAGGCAGCGGCGTATTATAAATCCTCTCACATCCTCCCGAAATATTGGAGAACTGATTCAGCTGATGGTCCATAGAGGTCATCACAATGGTGTCAATATTTCCTTTCCGCTGTTGTTCATTCAGCCAGTCTGCAATAAAGCCCAGAATAATGCTAGGAATAAATTTTTTACCCTTCAGCTGTTCTGTCTGTTCCGGAGAAAGAAGCCTTATTAAATGTTCTGTCCCGGATTTATCCCTCAACTGATAATTCAGAGACCAGCAGAATGCTGATATTAATTGGATGATCTTTTCTTTTTCTTCTTGTGCTCCCGGTGACGGATCATTCACCAGTGAAAGAATTTGTCTTGTAAAAGACCTGGTTTCAATGACCAATGATCCCCAGAGCTTACGACCTTCCCAAAAACGGTCATAACTTGCAGAATTACAGAATCCCATGAAAATAGCCAGCGCGAGACCAAGCAAGGTAAAAATGGTAGGATTAAGATGTACTTTATAATCGAAGATCTTTCCTTTAAAAAAATAGATGGACAGTGAAAATAATAAAATAACACTCAGCTGGACAACAATTTTCTTCAACACGGAACCTCTCCATATAAACAACATTTTCAGCCAATTGGTCCGCTGTCTGATAATCATCTGTATTTATTTTTTTAATTAAAGGGAAAGAAAAGCATAGGCAAAAGAAAGTACGGAAATAATAATTCCAGCCATAAAAATCTTATATGTTATCGATAAAAGCTTGTATTTTCTATCCAGAACTTTTCCAAGGAAGTAAAGATCTTTCACCATAGAATCGTAGATATAATCCCTGTCCTTGATGAGATCTTTCATCGCATCGTGAAAATCATTGAACATCATTTGGTGAAAATTTCCGAAAAACAGAAGATTCACTTTTCTGTCTGTGATATCCTGAGCGGAAAAATTAGTCTTTGTGACATTAGGCTTAGTAGATAATATCGCAAATATAATGGTCAAAACACTTGAAAGCAACAATACAAAGCTTGGAATAATCAGGTGAGCATTCTTAGGGGTATCCAGTTTTGGAACCAGTACAGAAAGACAGACTGAAATAATGATTGCATTGACCGAAAGAAGAATATTCGCCTTGCTGTCTGCAATATCACTCAATCTTGTATGATTATTCAGAGTAACTCTGAACAGGGTATCAACGCTACGGTCAGATTTTGCCTCTTTAGGTTCCTTTTTACTCTCTGAACTTTCCTTTTTTTCCTCTTTTTTATCCTCCTCTTTTTCCAGTTTCTTTTCTATTTTCTTGATGTTTTTCTTTTTCAGAGGCTCCCAGTTTTCCCTGGCATATTCTGTATAGTAATGATGCTTATTTTTCAGCATATCAAGGTTTCCGGCATTCCATTCTTCATTGGAGAAGCATCTTACGTTGGTAAGCTCCCACTCTTTTCTCAGTGCATCTGAGATATCGTTATAATCATGGCTCGCAAAGTGGCTGCAGTCTGCATCTTTCACGATCTTCTCCAGAAGATTCTGCGGTTCGTAGCTGATCTTTGTCGCCAGAATTAATCGGGATACATCTTCGATATAATTTTCAGGATAGTTTTCCTGCTTCAGAAAACCGGCAAGAATGCTCACCCCTTTTTCTTCATGGTTCTGGGCGCACTCTACATAGCCCGTATCATGGAACCACAGCGCAAGCAGAACCTTTTCCTGGTCCTCTTTGGACACGGGCGTACTTCGCATGATCTCCTCGGCCTTATTTACAGTGTAGGTCGTGTGAATAAAATTATGATAAAAGTATACAGAAGATAACTTATCTTTGAATAAGATTTCGACATAATCTTTAGCTTTGTGTAAAATGCTCATTCCTGATTTTTTGTTAATGTAAATTTATGACTTTATCCTTTAAAACTCATTTAAAAAATACTTCTATTGCCTTTAGAGCAGTATTATCTGCAGGAGTTCTGTATTCCTGCGCAACATATAACGTAAAAAAGGGTAAAAACTTATTTGAAGTTAAAAATTCTGATATAAAATCTGAGAATGATTTTAAAGTTTTCCTGATCGGAGATGCCGGAAATGCGGATGAACCGCAGGCACAGAATACCTTAAATTTACTCAAAAATAAACTGGATTCTGCAGACAGCAACTCTATGCTGATCTTTCTTGGCGATAATATTTATCCCAACGGGCTTCCCAAAGAATCAGACAAAGATTATGCATTAGCGAAGCAGAAACTTGAAAACCAGTTTGCCATCACCAAAAATTTCAAAGGAAAAACATTGGTCATTCCGGGAAATCATGACTGGAATAATGGTCTGGAAGGATTAAAAGCCCAGGAAGATCTTGTAAAGGCTTATTTTAATGACAAAAAAGCTTTCCTTCCTAAAAACTCATGTGGCATTGATGATATCAATCTCTCCAAAGACATTAAACTTATCGTTATAGATACCGAATGGGCATTGGTCAACTGGGATCAATATCCGGGTGTCAACAAAAACTGTACGATCAAAACCCGCGAAGATTTCTTCACAGAGTTTAAAGATCTTGTGACTAAAAACCAGGATAAAAGAATCATTGTTGCCATGCATCATCCTGTGATCAGCAGCGGAACACATGCAGGGTTCAACTCTGCGAAATCACATCTTTATCCGCTGAAAAGCAAAATTCCGGTTCCGGTAGTAGCCAGTGTGATCAATGTACTAAGAACTTCTTCCGGAGCAAGTCTTGAAGACATCAATAATCAGCATTATGCAGATCTGGCCAACAGACTGAAGAGCATTGTTCAGGATAAAGAAAATATTATTTTTGTTTCCGGACATGATCATAATCTGCAGTATCATGAAGACAGAAACATCAGACAGATCATCAGCGGTGCAGGTTCTAAAACAGATCCTTCCACCATTGCTGAAAAGACCGATTTTTCTTACGGAGGCAGTGGCTTTGCAGTTCTGAATATCAGAAAAGACCAAAGCACAGACGTGGAGTATTTCTCTACAAAAGATAACACCCTGAAAAAGCTTACCCATATTTCGGTGATTTCAAAACCCGATGTATTTGTAAACAACTATCCAAAATCATTTCCGGGTACAGTTCAATCCAGCGTTTATCCTGTAGAGCTTACCAAAAAAGGAAAAGTGTACCGCTGGTTATGGGGAGAACATTACAGAAAATATTATGGTATCCCTATTGAGGCGCCTACAGCCGATCTGGTTTCATTGAATGGCGGATTTACCCCTTTCAGAGAAGGGGGAGGAAACCAGTCGAACAGTTTAAGACTGAAAGCAGCAGACGGACAGGAATTTGTTATGCGTGGCGTGAAAAAGAGTGCTGTACGTTTCCTTAACAATATGGCTTTCAAAAAAAGCACTTTTGGAAATGAGCTGAACAACACGTTTCCTGAAAAGTTCCTGCTTGATTTTTATACAACCAACCATCCGTTTACACCATTTTCAGTAGGAAATATGGCAGATAAACTGAATATCTTCCACAGCAATCCGAAATTACATTATATTCCCAAGCAATATGCTTTAGGAGAATACAATGAAAATTACGGTGATGAAATGTATATGATCGAAGAACGTTTTTCTTCTGATCCTAAAACTTTAGCTTCCCTTGATAACGCTAAGGATATTGTTTCTACGGATGATGTTCTGAAAAATTTCACCAAAAATTACAAATATTCTGTAGACCGTGAATCCTATATCCGGGCAAGGATCTTTGATATGCTGATCGGTGACTGGGACAGGCATTCGGATCAGTGGAAATGGGCCGAATATCAGGACGGTGACAAAGTTATTTACAAACCTATCCCAAAAGACAGAGATCAGGCTTTCAGTAAATATGATGGCGCTGCTTTCAAGATTATTATGAATGTTCCGGCTATCCGCCACATGAAAACGTTCAAAGAAGAGATCAAAAACGTGAAATGGATCAATATGGAGCCCTATCCGTTAGATCTTATCTTTTTAAAGGGTGCCACACAGGAGGAATGGAATGCACAGGCCAAATATATTCAGGAACATCTTACGGATACTGATATTGATGAGGCATTCACCAATCTTCCCCAAGAAGTAAAAGATGAAACTATCGCTGATATTCAGAGAAAATTAAAAATAAGAAAAACAAAACTGCAGGATTATGCTGCTCAGTATTATGATGTACTGCAGGAAAAAGTTTCTCTGGCAGGAACGGTGAATCCTGATCAATTCGTTATTACAAAAAACGGACACTCTGTTACTGTAAAACAATATAAATTAGACAAAAACAAGGAAAATCCTGAATTGGTTTTTGAGAAAACCTATGAAGATTCAAAAACGAAAGAACTTTGGATCTACGGTCTTGAAGACGATGACATTTATAATGTTTCAGGAGAAGGAAGACCAAAGATGAACATCAGGCTTATTGGAGGCTACAACCACGATGTGTACAATATTGCGGACGGGAAAAGTGTGAAAATTTATGATTTTAAATCTCAGAAAAACACCTACAACGGTTCTGCCACAAAAAATATTTCTGATGATTACGATATCAACACCTACAATTATAAGCATCCGAAATATAATTTCTTTGCAGGATATCCGAACGCCGATTACAATCCTGATGATGGTGTGATCTTAGGCGTTTTGGCTAATTACACAGTTAATAATTTCATCCGTGATCCCTATACTCAAAAACACAGTCTTAAGGCTAATTTTTACACAGCTACCGGTGGGTTTAACGTTGCCTATAAAGGAATTTTCAAAAAAGCAATATCGGGATGGGATTTCAATCTTGATGCAGCCTATACGACCCCGAAATTCTCCGAAAATTTCTTCGGACTGTCCAATGAAAGTATATACGACAAAGAAAATACAGAAAGAGAATACAACAGAGCCAGGATCTCTAAGCTTAATTTCGCACCATCGATCTCTAAAAAAAGCTGGATGAACCTTGAACATAAGTTTCAGCTTACGTTTGAGGACAATAAGGTTCAGCAGAAAGGAGACCGCTTTGTAGACCAGTCGCCGGATGTAAGAACTGAAGTTTTCAGAAGTCAGCAGTTTGCCGGAGCCAACTATACCTTCAGCTTCAAAAATTTAGATAATAAAGCATTTCCTACTTTAGGGCTTGAACTCTTAATGAACGCGGATTGGAGAACGAATCTTTCCAATACGGAAAAGAATTTCTTCACTCTTAACGGAACACTGACTATAGACCACAGACTGGACAAAAGAGGAAACTTCGTTTTTGCGAATTCCAGTAATGCCATGTGGATCAGTAACAACAATTTTGAGTTCTATCAGGCAGCAAGTATTGGCGGTAATAACGGAATGAGAGCCTTCAGAAATGACAGATTTTCAGGGAAATCTTATTTTACCAACAATTCTGAGATCCGTTGGGATTTCGGAAGGGTCAGAAACAATATCATCCCAGCGAATATGGGAGTTCTGGTAGGCTATGACCTTGGACGCGTATGGAATGACAATGAAGATTCTAAAAAATGGCACCAATCTATAGGAGCAGGCTTCTGGATGAGCGTTGTAGATATGTTCTCCGCAAGACTGAATTACTTCTATGGCTCTGATGGAGGCAGGATCTCCGCAGGCGTTGGAATGACTTTTTAGATCGAGCCGTTTTTTCATGAAGACTTTAAATTCTACATTCCAAAGTGTAGAAAGATTAGCTGTACTCATTAAATCTCAATAAAATAGAAATTTAAAAACCCGCTCTATTCATTTGTAAATCATTACAGATAAAGTAAATACGATCAGGAAAACCAATTCATATTTTCTTCAGCCTTAAACATACACATCCATAGACCAATATGTTTGTACTTCTTTGAAAAATTCAATGTTTTAAAAAGAATCTATATTTGTTTTAAATTATTTCAACAAAAACAAACTATTGGATGAAGAAAACGCTATTATACATGGCATTATTTGTCATGTCTTTAAACGCAAATGCACAAGTGGGTATAGAGACCCCAACACCACAAAGTACACTACACGTCAACGGAAGCCTTCAGGTCGTCAAAGACTTTAATGTGGGCGGCAATGCCAAAACAAGAGGAAATTCGGGAAACCGGGGTGAAGTTTTGATGTCCAACGGAGCAGGAGCTGCACCAACCTGGAGCACTATTGAATCTCAGAATTTTTTAAAGGTCGTATTTGTCGGTAATAAAACCGATACGAACCCTAGTTCCGGCAGCTATACCGGTACCGGCAGTAGCCCGGTAAGTACGCATGACAGCTACGCAAAGAGCTATGTCTATAACGTAAGTAACAAAATAGATAATACGTATCTGAAGTATGATACCGGTACAGGATTATTCACAGTCGTGAAGCCCGGATTTTACAACATTGTCCCTTACATTACGTATGACCTGAGCCTGAACGGTAATGGATATACGGCAGGAACGGCCAAGTCGTCTATTCAAAAGGTCTCTCCAGCCACGGCAACACTGGCGTCCATATCTACAGGACACGGCGAACGTACCTTGGCTGTAAACCATAACCTGTCTTCTATTACCTATTTTAATAAGGAT
This sequence comes from Chryseobacterium antibioticum, assembly GCF_012927325.1. Classification (GTDB taxonomy): domain Bacteria; phylum Bacteroidota; class Bacteroidia; order Flavobacteriales; family Weeksellaceae; genus Chryseobacterium; species Chryseobacterium antibioticum. Next base: position 72,906 of record NZ_JABBGI010000015.1, read on the forward strand.
GATACCTTCAGGATTCGATGTGTTTATACTCAAAGTTTCAGATTGTCAGCCGGAAATATTCACATTTCTTATCTGACTCCGTAAAGATATTTTTGAGTTTAACCCTTTTGCTATTATTGAGCCTGAGGGTTAAATTCAAATCTATATACATTTCCTCCTGTACTTTTATCTTTTTCATCAGCAATCAAAAGGGTTTTATCATCAAGAAAAACAACCGCTTCTTTCTGTGAATCATGATTTAACGTTATTTTTTCAATTTTGGACGTATTGAAATTATCCGCTGTAAATCCTGAAAGTACATGAATATTTTTATGGGTAAGCAAAACGATTTTATCATTTGTACTGCTCACTGCTGCTGAAGTAATGGCCGCATCACTGTACTTCCCGTCAAGTTTTAATTTTCCGATTAATTTGGCTTCAAAATCACCTTCTTTATTAGGAATCTGGAATACCAGGAAAGTTCCGTCAAAACCTTTGCTTCTGTTTTTGGTGAAAAGATAAAAATTCCCATTCATCTCTACGAAAGCTTCGCAGTCATACAGCCAGTTCGACTTTTTTGGTGGAAATTCTGTTTGCCCTTCGTAATGAAATTTTGTTGTCTGGATGGCTTTTGTTGTCTTTTGGGAAGCATCTTTTAAGTCTAATTTTAAAATAGCCAGATTCTGTCTCATATTGTCGTTATTCCCAAAATCACCAATGTAAATATTTCCCTGTCCATCTTTTGTGATATCCTCCCAATCATTATTTTCAGCATTTTCAACCAGAACATCAGTTACCAGTTTCCCCTGCATATCCAAACCATACACTACATTTTTATTTCCCTGATCTTCTATAGCCCAAATGGTATTTCTATCCTGAGACAATACTATTCCGGAAACTTCTTTCAGTTTTTTAGGTAATGGAAATTCTACTTTCAATTCATCAGTTTTAGGAGAATCCTGAGCTTTTGGATTACAACTCCACAATAAAAAGGCGGATAAGGTAAGAATACGCAACATAGCTATTTTTTTAATTTTTTAAACTGAAAATACGAGTACCGTATATTTTTCTCTAAGTTATTAATAATCTGCTGATGGTAAAGAAAAAAACCAGCGGCAAGTCCTATTAAACTTCCGATAATGGTGTCCAGAAGTCTTGCATGCATCAGATTTTCCACATCATGATGAACCAGGCTTCCGGTTTCCGTCAAAAGGATCGTTAATGGTGTTATAAATATCACTGCAAAACCATAATTCCTTACGATCAGAAGTTCTATAATAAACTGCAAAACCGTGATCATGATAATCATTTCTATTTTTGCAGGATCAAACAGCAGGATCAGCCATGCAAAACCTATTCCAATAAAGGTTCCCAGGATTCTGTGCATATTCCTTTGGCGGACGTGTTCAAAATTCCGGCCCTGTATAATCGCTATTGTAGCAATGGAGATCCAGTAGGTGTTTTCAAATTTCAGAAGATGTCCTGCGATCAGCGTCAGCATCATGAAGAAGCCGATAATGCTACTTTCTACAAATTTGGTATATCTTCTTTTATTAAAACTTCTCCTTCTTGGAAGAGATAAAACCTCTCCTTTTTCTATAAACACTGAATATAGAAAAGCCAATGTACACGATAAAATCGCTCCCATAGCCACAAGCCCTACTCTTACCGGAATCATTTCAAGGTCAAACTGATACGTGCTCGCCATCGCTGCCAGCATAATAAAGAAAAAATTTCCGGGTGGGGGAACTTTAAAATACGACGTAATGAAATGAGCCAGAAAAGAAACGATTCCCAAAGACAAACCCGCCGCATAAGCATTAAAGCTAAAAAACAGGCTGATGGTAAAAGAAAAAACCATCCCGAATGCACATACCGCCAGATGAACCATCCGCTGCGTGATAGGCGCTGATGTAAAATACAAAATAGTCAAAGCTCCCAAACTAGACAAGCTACCGTAATTAGGTTTTCCTAAAAAATATCCTATAAACAGGCAACTTCCGATGCAGAGTGCCGCAAGAAACGGAAAGTGCCATTTCCTTTCTGTTTTTTTGAATTCCAACAGATACTGAAATCTATGGTGTACGGGACGCTCTATCTTCACTTTATGGCAGTAGTTTTGCTTTTTCCCACAAGACATCCATCTCTTCTAAAGAAAGATCCGCCAGACTGATATTGGATTCTTCAGCCAGTTTTTCCATTTTCTGGAATCTCGAGATAAATTTTAAATTGGTTCTTTCCAGTGCAGAATCCGGGTTCAGTCCTGAAATCCTTGCATAATTGATGAGCGAGAAAAATACATCACCCAGTTCAAGTTCTTTTTTATCTAAATCGGTTTCTTCATGGAATTCCTGAATTTCTTCATCTACTTTTTTCCAGGCGTCTTCTGCATCGTGGAATTCAAATCCGATTCCTTTTACTTTATCCTGAATCCTGTAGGCTTTTACTAAACTTGGAAGACTTTTCGGAACACCACCCAAAATAGATGTATTGCCTTCTTTCAGTTTCAGCTTTTCCCAGTTCTGTTTTACTTCTTCTTCATCTTTCACTTCTGTATCGCCATAAATGTGGGGATGACGGAAGATCAGTTTTTCATTTAATGAATTGATGACATCAGCAATATCAAAACTTTCTTTTTCCGATCCTATTTTAGAATAAAAGACCAGGTGAAGCAAAACATCGCCCAGCTCTTTTTTGATTTCCTGTAAATCTTCCTGCAGAATAGCATCTGAAAGCTCATACGTTTCTTCAAGCGTCAAATGGCGAAGCGATTGAAGGGTCTGCTTCTGATCCCAGGGGCATTTTTCACGCAGATCATCCATGATGTCTAATAATCTTCCGAAAGCTTCTAATTTTTCTTGTCTGGTATTCATAGGTCTTTGAAAATTCAAGTGATGCAAATTTAGGGTAAATCTTTAATGAAGCCCATTTGTTTCAGGGTAAAAAGACAGTAATAAAAACAAAAATCCCTGTCAGGAAACCTTGACAGGGATTTGTATTTACAATTCAGGATGAATTATCCTTTCTTAGTGTGTGTACTTTTTGGAGCTGCTTTCGCTGCAGAAGTAGCTTTTACTTTTGGCTGTGCAGGCTTTTCTGCTTTTGGAGCTGCTTTTTTAGGAGCATCTTTATCAATGCTCACTTCTTCCTGTGCTCCATCTAATGTTTCAGATTCTGCTTTTACAAAGCTTTCAGGAGTAACATATCCAGCTTTCTGAAGGATATTGTACCACTGAGCCAGTTTCTTGATATCTGAAGCATATACTCTTTCTGTATCATAATCAGGAAGAGAAGCCGTCATAAAAACTTTCAGATCATCATCAGAAGATTTGTGAGAAATAGCTTCTTTATAATCATAATTTTTAGCAATATTTTCAAAAACCTCGAATAAAGGAACTTCTTTATCAAATGTAAACATGGCGATATTATCTAATAAACTCACCTGGCTGGAGTTTCCGATGCTTACTTTTTTCTTAGTCGTAACATCTTCAATGATAAAACCGTTTCTTAATTGAGAAACTAATTTGAAAAGTCCTGGCTTTCCAGAAATTGAAATTATTTTTTCTAACAGCATAATTTTATTTTTTGTAAATTCTGCAATCGGCACGAGGCTTTTTGCTGTTTATTATTTTGTTTTTTAATTCTTGTTTAAATTACTTTGGAAATCTCATTTTGTAGCTGATGCTTACCTCTCCATTGGAGATTTTCGTCAGTTTTCCTTTTACTAATTTTTTCTTCAATACGCTCAAATGGTCTGTAAACAGCACCCCTTCAATGTGATCATATTCATGCTGAATTACGCGGGCTCTAATATCGGAAAAAGTTTCTGTATGTTTCACAAAATTTTCGTCATAATATTCAATAACAATAGTTCCCTTTCTTTTCACATCTTCTCTTACATCCGGAATAGAAAGACACCCTTCATTGAATTTCCATTCTTCGCCGGATTCTTCAAGAATCGTAGCATTAATGAAAACTTTCTTAAAGTTAGCCAGCTCGTCCTTGATGTCTTCATAATCTTCGTCTTCTGCAAGAGGAGTAACGTCGATTACAAACAGGCGCAAGTCCAGCCCGATCTGCGGTGCAGCCAGGCCAATGCCGTTGGCACTGTACATCGTTTCGAACATATTATCTATAAGTTCCTGTAAACCGGGATAATCTTTTTCTATATCTTTCCCTACTTTTCTCAAAACAGGATCCCCAAAAGCTCTTATCGGTAAAATCATCTTATTCTTTGTTCTAAAAAATTCTGCAGTATGATAGTTGCACTTACTTTATCTATTAACCCCTTTTCCTGTCTCTTTTTTTTGCTTTTTCCACTTTGGGAAATAAAAAAAGAAGCCATTTTAGAGGTAAATCTCTCATCCAGGCGGTGGACCGGAATACCGGAAAATTCTTTCTGAAATTCTTCAATGAATTTTAAAATATCCGTCTCCACTGCGGAAACATTTCCTTTCAAATCTGTAGGAAGGCCTACTACCACATCGTCCACTTTGTTTTCGGTGAAATATTTTTTCAGAAATTCCATCAAAAACCGGGTCTCAACGGTATCCAGTCCACTTGCAATAATCTGCATATCATCTGTTGCAGCGATACCGCAGCGTGCCTTTCCATAGTCTATTGCAAGGATCTGTCCCATAAGTGTGCAAATTTAGTAAAATTTAATGATTTTATTCATAACGCAGTTTTTTTATAAAAATCATGTTTTATTCCATTATTTTTTTTATAATTTTAATCTTCCAAAAAACGAAAATATGAAGAAACTCATCCTCGTAAGACATGCGAAAAGCGACTGGCCGGAAGAAACGGAGGATTTCGATAGACCTTTGGCAGACAAAGGATTGAAAGATGCAATGAACATGTCCAGATTCATGAAAAGCAATGATATTTCCATTGATCATTTTGTTTCAAGCCCGGCGGTACGTGCGCTGAATACATGCAAAATTTTTAACCAAACCTATCAGCTTAACGTCTCTACGGAAGATCAGCTTTATAATCCCTCAGAAAGAAATTTTGAATCTGTGATCTACGACCTGGATGACAGCGTGAGCTCTGTAGCTCTTTTTTCCCATAACAATGGAATTTCCAATTTTGCGAATTCCATCTCCGAAGATATTTTTCACTTCCCGACCTGCGGTGTAGCCGGTTTTGAAATAGACTGCAATTCATGGTCTGAATTTGACGGTGCCAAAAAGAAACTCCTTTTCTTTTATGAGCCCGGGAAAATATAATTTTATCTTTTTTTATCTTTTAACCTTCCTACTCTTTTTTTCATGTCATAAAAAGGAGAAGACTTATATTGAAACCATTGCTCTCAATGATGTTCAGCTCCCAAAAGTAAAACCTGGTGACTGGAGATATTCCCGGGATGAGCAATTCCAGACTTTTGAAGATTTTCAGAAACTGAATAAAATAAGGCCGGAATCTGGGAAAAATACGATTTACCTTCAGCCAATCGGAGCATTCAGTGAACTCCAAAAGAAGGAAATAAAACTTACGAAAGAATATTTAAGCATGTATTTCCAGCTGGAAACGAAAGTCCTCCCTGCTTTACCCAACAGTGTTTTCCCAAAAACGGCGAGAAGAATTTTCAAAGAAGGCCAGGAACAGATTCTGGCAGGCTATGTGCTGGACAGCATTCTGCTCAAAAGAAAACCTAAAGATGCCGTGGCCGTCATGGGAATCACAGAAAAAGATCTTTTTCCGAGACCAGAATGGAATTATGTTTTCGGACAGGCTTCTTATATAGACGCTGTGGGTGTCACTTCCCTATACAGATTTTCTAACGGCGATCTATCTGAATCCAATTTTAATGAAAGTCTTGAAAGGCTGATCAAAATAAGTTCACATGAAATCGGACATATGTTCGGACTCAGCCACTGTCTGAACGCCAACTGCGTGATGAATGGAACCAATACACTTACCGAAACTGATTTTCATTTTGCAAGGGCGTGCTCACTCTGCCAGCAGAAATTAAATTCAAGCATTTTGTATGATCATAAAAAACGACTTGCTGATCTTAAACATTTCTTTGAAAAACAGCATTTAAATTCTGAGCTTTCCCGTGCTGAGAAGGATCTTAATCTATTGAAATAATTTTCGTCTCCAAAAAACATCATAAATAGGTTTTGGCTAAAGCCAATTTGAAAATGATTAATAAAAAAACGGGCTAAAGCCCAATGTCATTAAGTTAGTAAAATATCACAAGCTATCCTTTTGATTTTTAGAGACTATGGGTTTAGCTCTTGCTCTATATTTACCTATATTTCTTTTGTTTGATCTCTGAGGTCTTATAGGAATTAAATGCGCTTTGAAAAGAGTTTTTAATTCCTCTATTGCCTTGTCCATATCAGAATTGGAAAAAAGCATACCTACAATTCTGTCTTTCAAAAAACCATAAGATAATGAGGTGTTTACTTTATAAATATATTTTTTCGTCTCAATTTAACTGCTTGATTCACTGTTAAATATACAAAAAAAACAACTTAAAAAAAGTAAAAATAACTGAAAATCAATATATTAAAACCTTATCTTAATGACATTGGGCTAAAGCCCGTTCCTATTGAATATTTTAATTTTCTTTATTTAGCTTTTCTGCTTTTTAAGATCCAGGTCATCAAAATCAAAGCTGAAATCTGTCACATCTGAAATGGGTTTCAGTTTCGCAGATTCTGCTTTTCCTGTTTCATCATAATTAAAAATAATGTAGGCATCGGCATCATAACTTCTGTCGTCCCATTTGATGATGAATGAATTGTTGGAATACGGCAACAGCTCCCCTTTCAGTCTTGGAGAGTTTTTGCAGGAAATTTTGTAGGAGCTTTCCTGGTGCGAAATTTCTACTTCACCAAACCATTGGTCGTTATATTTTCCTACAAACTGCTCTGCTTTCGGCTGAGTATTTTTTTCTTTTTTAAAGGCTTCAGATTTTGCAAAAGCTTCTTTTTTCTGCTTGTCATATTCTGCATTTACTTTTGACATTCTTTCGCCGTATGTTTTCAGCCAGTTTCTATCTGCCACCCCCAGGTAAGAATCTTTCACCGTGTTTGTAATCGTATTGAAAGCTGCTCCGGACTGCTGGTTTGTAAGCACCACTATTCCCAGTTTCATATCCGGAATCAGGGTAAACTGCGTCACAGTACCAATTAATCCACCGGTATGCTGAACTTGCTTATGCCCTTTAACATCACTTAGAAACCATCCTAATCCATAGCCATAAAAACTTGTATCGTAAGGATTTTTCATGGCCACTCTATCAGGAATCTGCAGGCTCCATAACTGTTGTACATTTCTATCTGAAACCAGTTTTTTACCGTCTTTTGTTGTGAAGTTATTTAAAAGAAACTCTGCCCAAACGGTCATATCTTTAATATTACTCATAATTCCGCCTGCTGCATTCCCCGTTTCATTCCAGTCGTGTGGAACAGCAATAGCTTTCCCATCTACAGGAGCATGGGCATCAATCTTGTTGGATACCGCTTTAGCTCTACTGTAGCTTCCAAAGCTTGAATTCATTCCGACGGGTTTCATGATTCTCTGCTCAATAAATTCGGCCCAGCTCAGTCCTGAAATTCTGTGGATCACTTCTCCGGCTACAATGAACATCACATTATTGTAGTCTAAGGTCGTTCTGAAAGGATTTTCAGGCTTCAGATATCTTACATTGTGTACAATATCATTAACTGTCAAACCTCCGCCTTCAGGGAAAAACATCAGATCTCCCTGTCCTAAACCTAATCCGGCTCTGTGGGTGATAAGATCTTTGATGGTTACATTTTGGGAAACATACGGATCGTACATTTGAAATTCAGGAATATATTTTGAAACTTTATCGTCCCAGTTCAGTTTTCCTTCATCGGCTAAAATAGCCAGGGCAGTACAGGTAAAACCTTTTGAGTTTGAAGCGATTCCTACCAATGTGCTGTCATCCATTGGTTGTTTTGTTGCTAAAGAACGCTGTCCGAAACCTTTAGAATAGATCACTTTTCCATCTTTTATAATACCTACGGACATTCCGGGAACGTCGAAAGTTTTTAATGTATTCTGGATCAGTTCATCCAATTTTTTTTCCTCAACCTGAGCACTGCAGAGCCCTACCGCTGCAAGAAAAAGTAAAAGAGAGAATTTCTTCTTCATTTTTTTTAATTTTCTCAAATTTAATAAATATTAGGCGATGCAGGCTTCCGTTGTACAACTTTGTTTATTTAAAAAGTATCTAAAACTTAATAAAAAATAAATCTTTCCTAACTTTGCAAAAACATTCAGATCTTCATGACAAAAATTCTCCTTCTATCCGATTCCCATTCTTATATAGATGACCGCATTTTAGAATATGCGTCTCAGGCCGATGAAATCTGGCATTGCGGAGATTTTGGAAGTATCGAAGTTATTGAAGAACTTGAAAAAATAAAACCTTTAAAAGGAGTTTACGGAAATATAGACAACGCGAAGATCAGAGCTGAATTTCCGGAAGTAAACCGTTTTTTCTGTGAAGATTTAGAGGTTTTAATGATCCATATTGGTGGATATCCTGGAAAATATACGCCCATTACGAACAAGGAAATTTCTGAAAAGGCACCCAAATTATTTATTTCAGGACATTCTCATATTCTAAAAGCGATGTATGACCAAAAGAATCAACTTCTGCATCTGAATCCGGGAGCCTGTGGTATGCAGGGATGGCATAAGATGAGAACAATGATGCGCTTTGTGGTGGAAGGGGAAGAAATTAAAGATCTGGAAATCATTGAACTGGGACCGAAAAGCTAATTTTGAAAACAATAAAAGAAACAGTACAGTACATGAAAATTGGAGACAAAGTTTCTGTGGTAGATGAGGATTTAAGCGGGATGATTACTTCTGTGAAAGGCAATATTGTTGTTTTCAAAGATGAATATGGGTTTACCTATCAGTATCCAAAAGAGAAGCTGGTTCCGAAAGATGTCAATCTTTATGAAAACATCCGGGTAGTTAAAAAAGCAGAACCGAAGAAAGTAGTTTCTAAAAAGCACCAGAAAAATCATATGGTCCTGGACCTGCACTTTCACCATATGGTTAAAAATCCCAGTGATTATGATAGTTTCGAAAGACTTTTTATTCAAAAAGCAAAGTTGATAGAAGTTCTGGACTTCTGCAGAAAACACAATTTGAAAAGGCTAGAGATCGTTCATGGGATCGGCGACGGAACACTGCAGAGAATGGTTATGGATGTTTTAGAAAGTCAGTCAGATATCGATTTTTACAATAAAGAAATACTTCATCATCAATCAGGTGCCGTTATGATAGAATTTCACTAAATTTGCCTCAATTGAAATATGAACGTACTTAATTTACTTTTTACCAAAGACGGATTAATCTACCAGATTGCAAAAAATAAAAGCATTCTGGAGGAAAAGTCTTATTTCGTTACTGAAGAAACACCGGAGAATCTTATCGGGGATAAACTTGATGAAATTCTGCTGAAGCAAAGGTTTGAAGAGATTCATGTAATCTCTGCACTGAATCATTTTACCCTGATGCCGGAAGGATTTTCAGAACATGATGCAGGATTTGAACTGATTGCTTTTAATGCTCCGGCGGACAGAGAAAAAGAAGAACTGATGCTTTCTGTCAACAAAAGATTCGGGGTACAGTTTTATTATACGTTCCCTAAAAACTTTTATAAAAAAATAAAAGAACTGGCCATCCCCGTTCATTTTAATTTTTCAGGAGAAAAGTTTTTAAACTCTATCAATAATAAGAACAATAAGGAAATCCATATCAATCTGTATCATAACCAGTGTGAGTTTTTTGCCATCGATAACAAGAAAGTCATTTTATACAACAATCTGGATGTGAATTCTGAGGTAGATTTTCTTTATTTCGTCATGTTTACGCTGAGCAAAATAGGTTTCGGAATCAATGAAACCAACTTTTATGCTTATGGCGAGACAACAGAAAATGAAACTTTTATTTCTGAACTTCAGAAATTCGTTAAGAATATGAGGATTGTCTTTGACAATGTTCCCAATAAGAATTTTATATTAAACTAGGTTTCAGGCAGCAGGTAACAGGGAGTAATTTCCCCAATATAACTACCTGCCGCCTGTAATCTGCGACCTAACAACTAAATAAATATGTTCAGAATAATCTCAGGCAGGTGGAAAGCCAAAAAAATAGCCGCTCCTAAAAATTTTGATGTAAGACCTACTACAGATTTTGCGAAGGAAGCGCTATTCAGCATCCTGGAAAACAAATATGATATGCAGTCGATTTCGGTGCTTGATCTTTTTGCAGGCATTGGCTCTATTACTTTCGAATTTGCTTCCCGAGGATGCCAGGATGTCACTTCAGTGGAACTGAACCCAAAACACACGAGTTTCATCAATTCTACCGCTTCAGAGCTGGATATGTCAAAACAGATCAGTGTTCAGAGAGGTGATGTTTTCGATTGGCTTAAAAAGTTCAGAAATAAGAAAAGTTTCGAGATTGTATTTTCTGATGCTCCTTTCGAAATGGAAGAGAAGAAATATTATGAATTGTTGTCTTTAGTTCTGAACAATAAATACCTTAAACAGAACGGTTTTATGATCATAGAACATCAGAGCAGGATGAAACTTGATCACCCAAATTTAATAGACACCCGAAAATACGGAAATGTAAGTTTCAGTTTTTTCGAAGCGAATAAAGAAGATAATCAGGAAATTTAATTCCTGATTATTTTTTTTACGGAAAGATCCGGTGCAGCAATACCCCAATTCGTAATTGCTTCAATTACAGGTAGCAATGTTTTTCCGAAATCTGTCAACGTATATTCTACCATTAAGGGAGGTTTTTCCGTATAGACCTTCCTGTTGACGATATGGTCGTCCTCAAGCTGTTTAAGCTGAAGACTTAAGGTTCTTTCCGTGATCGTCGGAATTAGTTTTCTTAATTCATTATATCTTTTGGCACCTTTCGTCAAATGAACTAAAATCACAGCCTTCCATTTTCCCCCTATAAACTTCATCGTTACGCTGGTACAGCACGGATATTCTTTGTTATCTATTGTATACATTTTATACTATCATTTTTTACCGTTATTGCAAAGGTAACAAACTTAAATTACTTTTGTAACTATAAAAATGATAGTATAATAATTTATGAGCTTTTTAGAACAAATGAAAAACAGGTATACTGTAAAAAAGTATAATCCTCAAGGCAAAATCAGTGCAGAACAGATTGCCGAACTGAAAGAGATCCTTAATTTAAGTCCATCTTCCATCAATAGCCAACCCTGGAATTTTATTTTTATTAATAATTCTGAAATCAAGGAACAATTGGCGGAAGCGTCTTATCTTAATAAGGAAAAAGTACTGGAGAGCAGTCATGTGATTGTATTCCAGGTGATGAAAAATCCGGAAGAATTTGAAAAGCAGATCGAAGAAAATCTTCCTGAAGGTTCTGTTAATTATTACAGAACCATGGTAAAGCCGAATGGTGAAGCTGGGGTCCGTTCATGGATGGGACATCAGGTTTATCTTTCGCTGGGCGTTCTTCTTTCTGCGTGTGCTGCGATGGGAATTGACTCTACTCCCATGGAAGGTATTGAAACGGATAAATATGACGGAATTCTGAAAAATGATTCTTATGAAACACTTTTTGCCGTTGCTATAGGAAAAAGAGCTGACAATGACAGCAACCATCCGGAAGTAACTCCAAAAATAAGGCTGAAAAGTGAAATGGTGATCTTAGAACATTAATATTTCAGGGGGTTCCTTAAAAATAAAAGCTGTTTCAGAAGAAACAGCTTTTGTATTATAGTACTTTCAATTCTAAATCGATGGTCTTTCCGAAGAATTTTTTAGAGATCTTCTCGAAGTTTTTCGTCAGATCTGAAAGATAGAAGTGATAGTTGGGTTTTGGATTATTGTCATTCAGAAGATGGTACTTATCCAAAATGATCTTCAGATGATTGGCTACAATATTGGGAGAGTCAATCACTCGGACCCTGTTTCCATAATATTGCTTGATTTCATCAATCAACAGTGGATAATGCGTACAACCGAGAATCAACGTTTCAATATTTTTCAGCTTGTTATTGCTTAAGTAATTATAAATGATCGCATGCGTAATCGGATGGTTCTTAAACCCTTCTTCAATGGCAGGAACCAGCAAAGGTGTGGCAAGTTCATCTACTTTGATCCATTTATTCTGCTTTCTGATACTCTTTTTATACAACCCTGAATTCACCGTTGCTTTTGTAGCAATCACCCCAACGTTATTGTGAATCTCGTAAGCTACTTTTTCAGCAACAGGGTTAATCACATCGATGACGGGAACTTTTCCATTCACCGACTGCATGACCTCGTTCAAAGCATTCGCTGTAGCCGTATTACAGGCAATAACAATAGCTTTGCAGTTCTGCTGAAGCAGAAAATTGGTGATTTTGGTAGAGTATTCTATAATCGCATCTTTCGACTTTTCCCCGTACGGAAGGTGTTTGGTATCCCCGAAATAGATCAGATCTTCGTGTGGAAGAAGTCTTTTGATCTCTTTGGCTACAGTAAGTCCTCCCACTCCACTATCGAAAATACCGATAGGCTGGCTTGGCGAAAGATGTGAATAATCTTGTTTTTTAGTTTTCAAGTGAGCTGAAATTTTACACAAAAATACGAAGATTTTTAGATTCTGTATTCCAGATTCCGGACTTTATTTCTACAGTATGATTTTATAACAATTAAGCTATTATTATGATTAAACTATTATGTTTCAACCTCGTTCAACATACATTGTTAAACATGATATCTAATAAAATTTAAAGCTATAAGTATTAGCGATGTCATGCTGAGCGTAGTCGAGATATCTTTACTAAATTAATGCTTTGCTTATACAATAAATAGATCCGATGCAATTCCGTCTGCCATGAACCAATGCTTTTCAGGAATTTTAAGATGATTATTTTCAACCACCAGAATGCCTTCTTCTATTTTTGATCTTATCTCGTTTTGAAAATGTTCATGAACCTGAGCACTGAATTTATCATTGAGGCTTCCCATATCTACTCCCCAAATCGTCCTCAGACCGATCATAATCATTTCATTGAACTGGTCGTTCTGCGACAGGATTTCTTCTTCTTTGGCAAGAATTCCGGTATAAAGTTTCTTAATATACTGCTGATTGTTGGCAACATTCCAGCTTCGGACATCAAAACCATTATACGAATGTGCGGAAGGACCTATTCCCAGATACTCTTTATACTTCCAATAAGCGGAATTATGCTTTGAATAAAAGCCGGGTTTGGCAAAATTGGAGACTTCGTAATGCTCAAATCCGTTATCTTTTAAGAAATCCGAGAGATAATAGAACTCTTCATTCTGCTCTTCTTCTTTGGGACTGGCGACTTTACCTGTCGATATCCAGCTCTCCAACGCCGTTTTTGGTTCAACAGTCAGTGCATAAGAGGAAATATGAGGAACTTCAAGAGCAATGGTTTTGTTTAAATTCTCTTTCCAGATCTCCAGATTGGAGGTCGGTGAGCCATAAATCAAATCTATACTTAAGTTTTCAAACCCAAAATCCTGTGCTCTTTTGATGGAACCCTCAGCTTCGGAAGCATTATGGGCCCGATTCATTAACTTTAAATCTTCATTAAAGAAACTCTGGGTACCAATAGACAGTCTGTTAACGGGAGATTTAGAGAGCTGTTTCAGGAAATTTTTATCCAGATCATCGGGATTGGCTTCTAAAGTAACTTCAATATCGGGGTCAAAACTGAAATACTTCAGCACTTCATCAATCATTGAGGTGATCTCATCTGCTGAAAGAATGGAAGGGGTTCCGCCTCCAAAATACAGTGATTTTAAACTTTTATTGTCTAATTCGTTTTTCCGGAGTCTGATTTCCGTCTTCATAGCACTGATCATTTCATCTTTAAAGTTCAAAGATGTAGAAAAGTGAAAATTACAGTAGCTGCATTTTTGCTTGCAGAAGGGAATGTGAATGTATATCATAAAAAAAGCTCTGAAAATTTCAGAGCTCAAATTTATTTAAATTAAATCAGATTAATATCTATATCCTCTATGATTAATAAAGTTATCAAAGTTATACCCTAAGCTCAGCATAAAGCTGTTTCCACCATAAGTCTGGATATCAGACATTCCGATGTTATAAGTTGCTCCGATCATTAATTTATTAATTCTAACTTTAACAACTGGTGCCACCTGTAGCTGCTGGCTGTCAAATCTATTCTGTACCGTTCTGTAACTTACTCCGGCAGAGAATGAATTGATGTCATTAAAGAAAGTAGCCATTAAGTTATAGTCGATCATTCTTGTTGAATTGGTATTCAGGTTGATCAACGCTGATGGCGTTACAAAGATATTGTCAGCAAAATGCCAGTTATATCCTAAGTTTAAGAAGAATTTAATTGGTGAAGGCTCAATTCCGTTCACGATTGCCTTGTCGTTACTTAACGCAATATCGTTCACAGAGATCCCTGCAAAGATATTTCTGTAAGTAGCTGCTGCACCAAAGTTGGCATAAGCCATAAAAATATTCCCTTCTTTTCCGATCAATAATGGATCGTAACCATCTTCAACATTCACTGAAGTATAGTCAAAGTTCATATTATAAAATGAAACACTAGTACCAAAAGAGAATTGGTCTTTTCTTTCTCCTTCACTGCTTAGTGGAATAAAGTATGAAGCTCCCGCTGTAATACCGCCTGCAGAAATAGGTCCATTACTGTCTCTAAAAATAGAGAGCCCTGCTCCTACTCTGTCGAAGATGTTCCCGTTAATTCCTATAGACTGCGTATTTGGAGAATCGCTAAACTTGTCAAATTGTTTGTGGTAATTAGCATTAAGCTGTACGTAATCTGTCTTACCGTACTGAGCTGGGTTGAACAGGAATTCACCATCCAAAAGATATTGCTGATAGTATGGTAGTGATTCTTGTGCTTTGTATGCATTTGACAAAAGAGCTAAACATACGATAGCATATAGTTTTCTCATAACAAATCTTGATTTCAATTCAACAAATATAAAAAAATTCTCAATATATTTTTAGTTTTCTAAATAATTTCTCCATTTTTTTACGGCATCCGCCATATCTTTCGGCATTGGGCTCTCAAAATACAATTCCTTTTTTGTGGTTGGATGTATAAAGCCTAAAGTATGGGCATGGAGTGCATGTCTCGGCAGAATTTCAAAAACATTTTTTATAAACTGCTTATACTTAGGTAGATTCACTCCTCTGAGAGGCGTATGCCCTTCATATCTTTCGTCATTAAACAAAGTATGGCCGATATGTTTGAAATGCGCCCTGATTTGATGCGTTCTTCCTGTTTCAAGTTTACATTCCACCCACGTCATATATCTGAAGCGTTCCAATACCTTGTAATGCGTAACGGCGTGCTTCCCGTGGCTTCCATCTTCATAAACGGACATCTGCATTCTATTCTTGGGATGTCTTCCTATATGCCCTGTAATTGTGCCTTCCTCTTCCTGAGGATTTCCCCAGACAAAAGCCCAATACAATCTTTTTGTCGTTCTGTTGAAAAACTGTTTTGCTAAAAAGCTCAGTGCATATTCATTTTTCGCCACCACCAAAAGTCCGGAAGTATCTTTATCAATTCTATGAACAAGACCTACTCTGTCCAGATCAGATTTTTGTCCATTCTTTTCAAAGTGGAAAGCCAATGCATTCACCAGGGTTTTATCCCAGTTTCCATGACCGGGATGTACAACCATTCCGGGTTCTTTATCCACCACGACCAAATCATCGTCTTCGTAGATGATATTAACAGGAATATCCTGAGGAATAATCACATTTTCTCTCGGCGGATGGGTAAGAAGCACTGAAACCTGGTCCCCGGGCTTGACACGGTAGTTCTGCTTCACCGGAGCGCCGTTTACGATCACGTTTCCAGCTCTGCAGGTCTGCGAAATTTTATTCCGTGAAGAGTTTTGTCTGTATATTAATAAGAATTTATCGATTCTCAACGGCTCCTGTTTTTTATCAACTTTGATATTAAGATGCTCGTACAATCCTTTATTTTCCTCATCAATATCGATATTTTCCATACTGTCGGAATCTAATAATTCTTCATCTAAAAAATCCTCGTTATCTTCTGCCATTATTTTATTTTTTTTACGCAAAAGGCCCCAACATTTTGCAGTTGAAGCCTATATTTTATATAATAAACCGTTATTATTCTACTACTACTTTTTTAGCTTTTGGCTTTTGAGCTGGCGGTTGTGCTGTATTTCCAGACGTCGCCGGCTTATTTCCTGAACCCTGACTAGCTGTTGCAGTGGTTTTAGGCTTTTCCGCCCCGGTTCCGGCTGGCTTAGCTCCAGTGGTTGCACTGGTTTTGGCAGGTTCAGGTTTAGCAGGTTCAGGTTTTGGAATTTCTTTTTTAGGTATAGGTGCTGCTACGGGTGGGTCATAATTGGGTTCCGCATGGTTGGGAACTTCATCATAATGTACCGGAGGCAGTGATGTGTCTACCTTCATACGATAGATAGAGTTCAGCTGTTCTACTTTAGCTCTGAGCTCAGCAGGAGTTCTCTTACTCGCCCAAAGGTCGATCTGCATTCCCTGGTCTCTTACATCTCCGGCAGCAGGATCCTGATAATAGACAATATCAGACTCATCTTTACTTCCGTCCTCATGCTCTACCAATCCAACCTCAAACATACTTTTTGAGATCACAGCTTTGGCTTCTTTTACGGTAAGCCCTACCACACTAGGAATTGAAATATTCCTCATAGGTCCTGACCCCAAAACAACATCAATCACAGAGAATCTCGGAAGACGTGATCCCGGATTAACAACATTACCTTTATATAACACTCTTAAAAGAGCATCTTTCTGAATACTTGGTTCATAGATGGTATCCCCAATCTTAAGACCAACCTGATCCAGTCTCTGGAAAGCCAGTCCTGAATATCTATTGATCACATCAGGAATCGTAATAGGCGCCCAGGTTCTTGGATTAACAACAATTCTCACCAGCGATCCCGGTTTTACACGCGAACTGGATATAGGATGCATCTTTAAAACCTGAAAAGGCTTATATACAGGATTATATTCAGCACTGTCTACTTCATACTCCAGTCCAGTATCCTCCAATATTTTTACGGCATCATAAACAGATTTATTGATGACATTGGGTACAGGAATTTCCTGACCGTGATTGGTATGATATTCCAACCAGCGGAAAGTAAGCCACACCAATCCCACAAAAACACCGATGGCGACTACTAAATTCAGTAAAACTTTCCAATTGAAAAGTGATTTAAGCATACTTAAAAATACTTTAATTATAACGGCAAATATAGCTAATAATTTTAAATGTACTTTTATTTAACACAATTCATTTTCAATTTTAAAATTTCTGATTTTCCCTTATTGCATTACATAAAATGATTAAATTTGCCTTAATTGATACTATAATGGTTATGAGCAAAAAAAGTGTTGCCGTTGTCATGGGGGGCTATTCAGACGAATATGTGGTCTCCTTAAAAAGCGGTCAGTTGATCTACGATTCTCTGGACAGAAATCTATATGATGTATATAAAGTGGTCATCCTTAAAGATGAATGGTATTTTTTAGGGGATAACGATAAGAAATATGAAATCAACCGCGGAGATTTTTCAGTGACGTTAGATCATGATGAAAAACTGAAATTCGATGCCTGTTTCAACATTATCCACGGAACCCCGGGTGAAAATGGAATCCTCCAGGCCTATTGGGATGCCATCGGGCAGAAATATACCGGTTGCGGTTTTTATGAAAGCGCTTTGACCTTCAATAAAAAAGATACATTGGCGGTATTGGCAAAATATGGAATTCCTTCTGCTAAAAGCATTTATTTAAGAAAAGGAGAAGAGATCAATACAGACGAAATCGTAGAAAGTCTTGGGCTTCCGGTTTTTGTTAAGCCCAATCAGTCAGGATCATCTCTTGGAATTTCGAAAGTAAAAGAGAAGTCAGAATTAATCGCTGCTACAGAAATAGCATTCAAAGAAGATGATGAAATTCTGATCGAAAGTTTTCTGGACGGAATGGAAGTTTCCGTGGGGGTCATAGATTTCAAAGGGGAAACCATCGTTTTAGGAATCACTGAAATTGTACCTACAAATGAATTCTTCGATTATGAAGCTAAATATGAAGGGGCTTCAGAAGAAATTACACCGGCAAGAATTGACCATGCCACCAGAATCAGAGTGGAAGAAATTTCAAAAAAAGCTTACAATTCTCTGGGAATGAGCGGATTTTCAAGAAGCGAATTCATCCTGATGGACGGAATTCCCTACATGCTTGAAATGAATACCAATCCAGGATTCTCCCCGGCCAGCATTCTGCCACAACAAGCAAGACATTATGGAATCTCTGTCACAGACTTATGTGGAAATGAGGTAGAAAAAGCATTGAATAAATAATAGTTAGAAATTAGAGGTTAGATGTTAGAGGATGGAAGTTTGAAGACAGGAGATAGAGGTAACAACCCGAAACCCGTATCCCGAAAATCATCACTTAACCCGTAACTCATACCCCATAACTCATCATAACACGTAAAACATGAAAATTGCTGTTTTCCCCGGATCCTTTGATCCTATTACTCTGGGACATTATGATATTATTGAAAGAGCGGCTCCGCTTTTTGACAAACTGATTATTGCAATCGGACAGAATTCCCAAAAAAGGTATATGTTTCCTCTGGAAAAAAGAATGGAATTTATCCAAAATTCCGTATCCGAATTTCCCAATGTGGAAGTTGACTTTTTCGAAGGATTAACGGTAGATTATTGTTTCGAAAAGAATGCTCAATATATTCTGAGAGGCTTAAGAAACCCTGCCGATTTTGAATTTGAGAAAGCCATCGCTCACACCAACCGAACTTTGGCCCACAAAAAACTGGAAACCGTATTCTTATTGACCTCATCAGGAAAATCTTTCATCAGCAGCAGCATTGTAAGGGAGATCATCAACCACGATGGAGAATATGAACTGCTGGTTCCGGACTCCGTCAGGGTAGAGAAAAAAGCAAAATAAATGATCAACTATAAATGATAATTGATTAAATGGCCGACAATTTGCAGATGCAGAAATCATTCATCGATTATCATTTATTATTCATAATATATGCACGAACAGTTCAATTTTGCCATAGAAGTACTCGGAACCATTTCCTTTGCGATGTCTGGGAGTTTTGCAGCTATGCAGAAACGCCTTGATCCGTTTGGGGTTCTGATTATTGCGTTCGTTACTTCTGTAGGTGGAGGAACTGTGAGAGATTTATTGCTTGACATTCCGGTATTCTGGATGCACGACCTTTTAACGTGTGCACTCATCCTGGGAACAAGCATTTTTTCAATGATCTTCAAGTCTATTGAAAAGAACTTTAAAGTTACGCTGTTTATTTTCGACAGCTTCGGATTGGGATTATTTACGATTATCGGGGTTCAGAAAGGGCTTAATGCCGAAATTCATCCGCTGATATGTATCGCACTGGGAACCATTACCGGCTGTTTCGGAGGAATTATACGGGATATCCTCCTGAACAGGATTCCGCTGATCTTCAGGAAAGAAATCTATGCTACAGCATGTATCGTTGGGGGATCTGCCTTTCTTCTGATGACGAAATTCATCCCACTTTCCTATACCTTTATACAGATCTTCACTATTATATTGATTGTCGCGATCCGAACGCTTGCCGTGAAATACCAATGGCAGATGCCCAAGTTTTATGGGTATGATCAGAATTCTGAGATGTGACAACCTATGATTCAGTAAAATTAAAAAAGCACCTCCATTTGAGGTGCTTTCGTTTTCGTCTATTTTTCTTAGAAGGATTTTCCTCTCTGTCTCATATTCGGGTTGTGCATGTGTTTCTGCATAGAAGGCATTTTCAGCTGATCTTTCATCATTTTGATTTGATCCGCCATCATTCCTGCGCTGTCTAATCTTTTAGCCTCTTCCAGAAGCTTTTGTCCTTCCTGTCTTCTTCCTTTGGAAATAGCGACTGCTGCAAGATTCAATGTGGCCATAGCTCGGTCATGTTTCATATTCAATCCATACTCCAAAGCTTTTTTCATAAGAGGTTCTACTTTGGCAGGGTGTTCCTGAGCCTGGGTAAGGCCCATTAAATAGTGGAAGTATCCATACTGAGATTTATGAAGCTGTGCCTGGTAATTGGTAATTCCATTTAACCATTTTGCGGCCTTTTCCATATTCTGTTTCCTCAGCTGCCAGAAGGCAAGAAGGATATATTCATTTTTGATGAAAAGTAAAATAGGCAGTGCTGCAAGAAGGAATACTACAATTCCCCAGCCTAGATTTCTTGTGAAAATCATCATATAAAGTCCTAGAAGTATAAGAACTGCTGCAATTACAATTTTTATGTACTTATTCATTATTCAATTTTAAGAGTGCAAAGATAGAAAATTTACGGGTTAGAAGCTAGAGGTTACGGGTTAGAATTTTCATAACTACTCCGTCTTGATCCGTTCAAAAGTCTGAAAACAAAAATCGTACTGATTCTTTTCATCTTTTTCATGACAGGTCTCTTCAGTTTTTCTCCAAACTTTCGTATTGATCTGGGGAAAGAATGTATCGGCTTCAAGATCAGCCTTTACTAAAGTCACTTCTAATTTGTCTGCTATATCTATAGTCTGCTCATAAATATTTCCGCCACCGATGATGAAAACATTTTCATCAATTTTTTTAGCAAATTTTACAGCTTCTTTGATGCTTCCCACGATCAGAATACCTTCTACAAACCAGTTTTTCTTTCTGGAAACAACAATATTCGTACGGTTAGGAAGTGCCTTTCCTATACTTTCATAGGTTTTTCTTCCCATAATAATAGGATGTCCGGAAGTAATATCTTTAAAGTGTTTCAGGTCTGTTGGAAGATGCCAAAGCAGTTTATTTTCAAAACCGATCTCGTTTTTCTCTCCCATTGCCACCACTATTGTTGTCATTCTAATAATTTTTTACAAAATTAGCACATAATTTGTATATTTGATTAGCACAAAAAATTAAAAAAAAATAAACTATGAAAAATAAAGGCTGCCTAAGTGCAGGAACTATCGGTATTGCTCTACTTCTTATTGTAGGTGTAATATTCTTCTGGGGGAAAAACGGGTATAATAATTTTGTTTCAAAAGAACAGAACGTGAATTCCAAATGGTCTAATATTGAAACAGTCTATCAGAAAAGGGCCAACCTTATTCCTAACCTCGAAAGAACAGTTAAGTCCTATTCAAAATTTGAACAGGAAACACTAACCAAAGTTGTGGAAGCACGCTCTAAAGCTACTTCTATTAACATTGACCCTACGAATATGACAGAAGCAGACATGGCAAAATTTCAGGCTGCACAGGGAGAATTATCCGGAGCCTTAAGCAGATTGATGGCTGTGGTGGAATCTTATCCGAATTTAAAAGCGGACCAGCAGTACATCAACTTCCAGAGAGAGTTTACAGCAATCGAAAACAGCATCAGAACCGAAACGGTTTATTATAATGACGCTGCCAAAGATTACAATACAACGATCAAAACATTCCCAAACAACATTCTGGCGAATTTTACAAACTTTAAAGAAAAACCTTTCTTCAAGGCTGAAGCCGGTGCAGAAAAAGCGCCTGAAGTATTTAAATAATGAACAACCGCTTTCTGACAAATCAGCAAATCACTTCCCTGGTGGAAGCGATACAGTCGGCAGAAGAACATTCTACAGGCGAGATCAGGATACACATTGACTCGAACACCGAAACCCAAAATGCGGAAACTGCATTTGGAGTTTTCAAAGAACTCTGTATGAATAAAACTGCCGACAGAAATGCTGTGCTTTTTCATGTGAATTTCGAACAGAAATACCTTACCATCATTGGGGATATCGGAATTCATGACAAAGTACACCAGTCGTATTGGGATCACCTCCACGACTACATCACTGCTGAATTTGCCAAAGGAAATTATTATAAAGCTTTAAAAAGCGGCATCCTGGAAACAGGTCTTGAATTAAAAAAATATTTTCCTGTTCAGGGAAAAAATCCCAATCAGCTATCTAATGAAATTACGTTCTCTTAAACTGGTATTTTCATTTATACTCTTCTGCTTTTACACTTTTGTATCAGCACAATACACGATTCCGCAAAAACCTGCGGTTCTGTATCCTGTGTTTGATGAAGCAGGACTGCTTACCCAGCAGCAAAAAGATGAACTGAACAATAAGCTGATCAAATTTGCAGACTCTACTTCCACGGAGATTGAAGTCATCATTATTCCTTCCACAAAAGGAGAAGATGTCAATTTTCTAGCGACCATGTTCGGTGAGCAATGGAAAATCGGAAAAAAGGGAGTAGATAATGGCGTCGTTTTCCTTATTGCGACTGAAGACAGAACAATGTCTATTCAGCAGGGACGAGCCGTAGAACAATATCTTACAGCTTCCGTAGCAGGACAGATTCTCGATTATATTGTCACGCCTAATTTCAGGCAGGGGCAATGGTATGAAGGTATCAACCGGGGAACCTCAGCAATTATGGAGGCGGTTCAGGGAAAATTCAAGCCTACGGAAACCTCAGCACCTTCCGGCAATGGAAGTGCATTTAAGATCATTCTTATTGCATTTGTCATTTTCATCCTTCTGGCTATTATCTTTGGTAACAGAGGTGGCGGAGGAGGCGGTGGCAATAATGATGACGATGATGTGATCATTACCAGAAGAGGACGCAGAAATTACCCCGGCGGGTTCTTCCCTTTCCCTGGCAGCTTCGGAGGAGGAGGCTTTGGTGGAGGAAGTTCCGGCGGAGGCGGTGGTGGATTCGGCGGTTTCGGCGGCGGAGGAAGCTTTGGCGGAGGCGGTGCTTCCGGCGGATGGTAATTAAAAAATAACGACATTCAATATAATCGGGCTGACTGCCCGATTTTTTATTTAATATGCTACAAATACGTCACTTCTTTATTTTATTTAACACTAAAGTCAACTTTACGTATTAAAAAATTAACAAAACCACACAAAAACCGTCTTTTATTCAATATTTTTTCGCTATATTTACTGAAAACAGGTTCATGAAGAAGACGCTGGTAGTTTTTGCACATCCCTATTTAGAGCACTCCAATTCCAACGTAGAGCTATTTAATTTCTATGTCCGTCACCAGCACTTTACCCTCAGAGATCTTTACGAAGAATATCCGGATTTTCATATTGCGGCATTCAGGGAGAGAAAAAGATTAAGGAACTATGACCGTTTTATTTTTCAGTTCCCACTCATCTGGTTTGGAATGCCTCCTTTATTAAGATTATGGATCGATGAAGTTTTCGACAGAGACTGGCTCCGGGAAGGCGAAACCAATCCGCTGGAAGGTAAAGAGATTTACATTCTGATTACAACCGGAGGAAAAGAAAGGTCTTTCAGCAAAACCGGAACGTATCAGTATACTATCGAAGAACTAATCAGCGGGCTGATTGTTTCTTTAAAGGTTTTCAAAGCCGATATCAAACATATCAAAATCGTTTACGAAGCTAATAAACTGAGCAAAAAAGATATTATTTTACATAAAAAAGAATTTACAGAACTACTCAATCAATAACATATGGAGTCCAGCTTAGCGATGAATACATTACTTTTCTTAGGTGTAGCCATTATTATGGTTCCGCTGGCTAGAAAATTTGGTCTGAGTTCGGTGATCGGCTATATTTTAGGCGGTATCATCATTGGTCCTTATGTTCTTCGGCTTACCGGAAAAGATGTCAATGATATCATGCATGCCAGTGAATTTGGGGTGATCATGCTTCTTTTCCTGGTTGGACTGGAACTGGAACCCCGGAAATTCTGGGAAATGCGGAAGAAAATTGTGGGCCTGGGGCTTACGCAGATGCTGCTTTCTATTTCACTCCTTTTTCTGGTTTTCATCAGTGCCGGATGGAGAATAGATAAGGCCATTGCTATTGCGATGTGTTTTGCGCTCTCTTCTACGGCTATTGTACTGCAGACTTTACAGGAAAAAAACAACTTTAAAACCATGGCCGGAGAAGCTTCCTTCTCTACCCTTCTGTTTCAGGATATTGCAGTGATCCCTATCCTCGCCATCCTACCTATCATCGCGAATTATAAATCAAGTCATCACAATAACGAAATTCAGATTATCATACAGAAACTTCCGGAGTGGCTACAGGCCGGAACCGTGATTTTAGGTGTTGCTATTTTGATTCTGTTAGGAAGATATGTATTCGTTCCCTTTTTAAGATATGTTTCAAAGTCAGGAATGACGGAACTGCTGACCGCTTCCTCTTTATTCCTTGTGATCGGAGTTTCGGAGCTTATGGCCGCAATAGGGCTTTCACCTGCGTTGGGAGCTTTCCTTGCCGGGGTAATGCTTGCCAACAGTGAATTCAGGCATGAACTGGAAGCACAGATCAATCCTTTTAAAGGGCTTCTATTAGCCGTATTCTTTGTCAGTGTAGGCTCTACCATCAATTTTAATATTATTCAGCAGGATCCTTTATTTATTTTCTCTACTGTTTTTGCCGTATTGGCTGTAAAACTTGTTGTTCTCTATGCCATAGGAAAGTTTTTTAAGATGGATACTCCACAGAGTTTATTTTATGCATTTGCTCTTTCTCAGGTAGGAGAGTTTGCTTTTGTATTGATTAATTACGCTTCGGATCTTTATCTCCTGAGTCCCGAACTTAATGCTCAGATGATGGCTGTCACGGCGATCACGATGTGTATTACCCCTATCCTTCTGATCATTAATGATAAATTCATTACGCCTAAATTCATAAAGGAAATTCCTGATGAAGAGAACGATTTCAATATTCTTGACAATGATGTTAGCCAGAAGAAGATCATTATTGTAGGTTTCGGACATTTCGGAAGTACGGTAGGGCGTCTTTTAAAGGCGAATAAAATCCAGGCAACAGTTCTGGACAGAGATTCTGACCGTGTGAAACTATTGAGAAGCCACGGTTTTAAAGTATATTATGGAGATGCGACAAGAATTCCTACTTTAAGGGCTGCCGGAATTGAAGATGCTGAACTTTTAGTGCTATGTCTTGATGACCGGGATGATAATAAATTTATTGCAGATCTGGTGCGTGAACATTATCCGAAGGTTAAAATTTTTGTAAGAGCCAAAAACAGGATCGATGCGTATAACTACCTCAATAACGGCATTGAAAATATTTACCGTGAAACATTAGGAACCGCTGTGGATATGGCGATAGACGTTCTTCATGAAACCGGAATGCGAAAATATGCGGCCAGACGGCTTGGACAAAGATTTATGGCAATAGACAAAGCTTCCATAAGAAGGCTGTCCAAAGCAAAAGAAGATGATGAAATCTTATCATTCACCACAAAAGAATTCCTCCAGCGTGAGGAGGAATTATTGGCTTATGACAATCTTAATTTTGATAATAGAGATTGGGAAGGCTCCTCGTCAGTAGATGATGACAATGACGAGGAAACTCCGAATTGATTTATTGGATACTGACGCTTCCGCCGCTACTTTCCTGTTTGGTTACATTTTTAAGCTCTCCTTTTTTAGAAATATCTACACTTCCTCCGGAAGAAGCTTCGGCATCAACTGAAGCAACAGCGCTAACCTGAAGGCTAGCCCCACTGGATGCGTCGGCTTTTACATTGTCTGCAATAAGATCTTTGGCTGAAATACTACTCCCAGATGAAGAAGTGATATCAGCATTTTTACTTTTCCCTGAAATATCAAGACTTGCCGCTGAAGAAGCTTCAATATCAAGATCTACCGCCCATACTTTTCCACTGTAACTGCTGCTGCTTCCTGCTGAGATATCGAAATCATTGGCTTCCAGATCTCCTGTCACACTGGCTGCACTGGATATATCAATGCTTACTTTTTCCTGTGTGAATTTATCTTTTATAGTGATGCTCGCTGCAGAATTGGCCGTAAGTTTTGAGAAATCTTTCGTATAAATTTTAGCTTTTACATTATGGCTGTTCATCACTCTGATTCCTTTTTTGTAATGGATATGAAGCTTTCCGCCATCGTTATCCACAAGAATTTCGTTGATGATATTTTCAGGTGCAGAAATAACCACTTTCTCTGTTTCAGATTTGATCACCTCAGCATCGATAGCCTGAGAAACTTCTATTTCGTCAAAATTTCCGTTAAATTCTTTCTCTTTGACCGGGCCGCTTTCTTTGTCAATCACTTTATCTACCCAGCCGTTACCATTATTGTCATTATCATTGTTTCTTTTATTATGATTTTCATTGCATGAGGCCATCAGCGCGAAGGCTGACAACATAAAAAGAGTTGTTGATTTCATGTTTACTGCGTTTATAAATTAAGTTTTTAATATCTTTATACTTTAATAACAACTAATTTATGAAAAATATTTCATCGGTATTGTTAATTTCTGCACTGGCACTTAACCAATCTTGTACTACAATGAAGAAAACCGATACTCAACAGGAGATTCCTGTTACCGATCCATCCTTATCTTCAAACCCTTTTATGAAGAAAAGCAAGCTTCAGTATGAAGCTCCGGAATTCGATAAAATTAAAAATGAACATTTCAAACCTGCTTTCGATTTTGGACTTAAACAGCACGATGCTGAGATCCTGAAAATCGCCAATAATCCGGAAGCTCCTACTTTTGAAAATACTATTGTTGCTTTGGAAAAAAGCGGCGAAGTTTTAAAAAGAGCCACTATTGTATTTTCCAATCTTACAAGCGCCAATACCAACCCTACCCTTCAGGCTTTAGATGAAGAATTTGCTCCTATTTTTGCAGCCCATTCCGATAAAATGTACCTGAATGAAAATTTATATAAAAGAATCAAATCTATCAAAGAAGACGGTTTAGATTCAGAGAGTAAAAAACTTGTTCAGTACTACAAACAGAATTTTGAGATTGCAGGTGCTAATCTTTCTGCAGCAGATAAAGAAAAATTAAAGCAGATCAATCAGGAACTGGCTTCACTTTCCACGCAATATGCCAATAAACTATTGGAAGCAAGAAAGCAGGGTGGTGTATTTTTCTCTGATGCGAAGGAACTGGACGGTCTTTCTGCTGACGAAATCGAAGCAGCAGCAACGGATGCTAAAACAGCTGGACAACCGGGAAAATATCTTCTTGCCCTTCAAAATACAACCCAACAGCCTCTTCTTCAGAATCTGAAGAACAGAGCTGCCAGAGAAAAGCTGTTCAAGGCATCATGGCTTAGAGCTGAAAAAGGTGATGGAAATGATACCCGTGAAACGATTGAAAAATTAGCTAAACTAAGACTTAAAAAGGCCCAGACCTTAGGAAAAGCAAGTTTCGCTGAATGGAAACTTCAGGATCAGATGGCTAAAACACCGGAAGCAGCAACTAAACTGATGAACCAAATTGCTACTCCTGCAGTGGAAACTGCAAGACGTGAAGCAAAAGACATCCAGGATCTGATCGACCAGCAGAAAGGCGGTTTCAAAGTTGAGCCATGGGACTGGAATTTCTATGCAGAACAGGTGAGAAAAGCAAAATACGACCTTGATGAAAACCAGATCAAACCTTACTTTGAAGTGACTACTGTTTTGGAAAAAGGAGTGTTCTATGCCGCTGAAAAGTTCTACGGACTTACTTTCAAAAAGAGAACTGATCTTCCGGTTTATCATCCTGACGTGGTAACCTACGAGGTTTTTGACCACGATGGAAAATCTATCGCAATCTATTATCTCGATTTCTATACCAGAGATTCTAAAAATGGTGGTGCATGGATGAGTAACTTCGTTGAGCAGTCTTATCTTTTAGGAACAAAACCTGTCATCGTCAACTGTTATAATTACCAGAAGCCAGCTCCAGGAAAACCATCTCTGATTAGCTATGATGATGTGTCTACGATGTTCCATGAGTTTGGACATTCTATCCACGGTATGTTTGCAAACCAGAAATACCCATCGCTTTCAGGAACCAGTGTTCCGAGAGACTTTGTGGAATTCCCATCACAGATCAATGAGCACTGGGCTCTGGATCCTGTAGTTCTTAAAAACTATGCCATCCACTACGAAACAAAACAGCCGATCCCTCAAACTTTAGTTGAAAAAATCAAAAAGGCATCTACTTTCAACCAGGGATATATGACGACAGAACTTGTTTCTGCGGCAGCTCTGGATATGGACTGGCACACTGTGACCAATGAAAGTCAGTTGATTCCGGTTCTTGATTTTGAAAAACAATCATTGGCCAGCCACGGATTTACATTAGCTACGGTACCTCCTAGATACCACACTCCTTATTTTGCCCACATCTGGGGCGGAGGATACTCTGCAGGATATTATGCTTACCTATGGTCTGAAACTCTTGACAATGATGCATGGGAATGGATCAAAAGCAATGGAGGTCTGACGAGAGAAAACGGTGACCGTTTCAGAAAATATATTCTTTCTGTAGGAAATTCTGTAGACCTTAACCAGGCATTCAGAGATTTCACGGGACATGATCCGGATATCAAACCTTTATTGAGAAACAGAGGTTTTATAAAATAAATTGTACAAAGAAGCATTCGATTGGATGCTTCTTTTTTTATGTAAATGGCTAAATTCCTATTGAATAAAAGAGATTATATTTTGAAACGTTTGTTGTGTCTAAAGGGCTAAAGCTCTTTCCTATTGATAAAATTTTTATTTTTGTTGTTCAAAAAAATTAAAAAATATGAATTGTCCCTGCTGTTCAGGAAAATCTTATGAAGAATGCTGCAAGCCTTACCACACGGGAGAAAAGCATGCTCCTACTGCAGAAGCTTTGATGCGTTCCCGGTTTTCGGCATTTGCCATTCCGAACGGAGAATATCTGATGGAAACTACATTTCCGGCAAAAAGGAAATTTCACAATAAAGAAGACCTCCAGGAATGGGGTGAAATTAATGAGTGGACGAAATTGGAAATTATAGATACACCTTCTGTCAGCCAAGTTGAATTTAAAGCCTTTTATACCAATGAAGAAGGGGATAAAGAAGTCCATCACGAATTATCAGACTTCAAAATGATTCAAAACCGTTGGTTTTATGTGAGTGGAAAATTTTTAGAATAAAAAAATGTCCGAAAAAATCGGACATTTCTTATAGTTTTAGTGAGCATCAGTTCCGTCAACACCATGAGCGTGACCATGGGCCAATTCTTCTTCTGTCGCAGGACGTGTATTTACAATTTCCACTTGGAAATCTAAAACTTTCCCAGCCATTGGATGGTTAAGGTCTGCAATTACAGCCTCCGGAGTTACGTCTATTACAAATGCCTGGAAATTATTTCCCTGACCATCTGATAAAGGTAAAATAGCTCCTACAGGAGGAATTCCCGCTTCCTGAAACATATCGATAGGCAATTGCGTGATTGAATTCGGATCTTTCTCTCCATAAGCTTCTTCTGCTTCAATAACAAAAGCTGCTTTATCACCGGCTTTCAGGCCCAGGATGTTTTGTTCAAACTTTGGAATCATCATTCCTACACCATATAAAAATGTAAGTGGATTTTCGGCTGTTGTTTCTTCTACAAGAATCTTACTTCCATCTTCTTCGATCGTGTGAAGTATGTAACTTACTGCTACAACATGGTTGTTTTCAATTGTCATATTTTTTCTTTTTTTTCGTGATGTTTTTTCACGATTAACAGCACAAAGATAGTATTTTTGAAATGATTGATTATGGAAAACACGTTAAAACAGAAATCTTAAAACACCAGTCTTCTTTACTTTCCTTCCTTTGTTTCGTTTCGTTTTTTCTGTCTCAATACATAAAGATACAGGCTTTCTACCTTGGTTCTTGCCCAATCTGTTTTTCTCAGAAACTTCAATGAAGACTTTATACTTGGATTGTCTGTAAAACATTTTATATTGATCTGCTCGCTAAGTTTCTCGAAGCCTTCATAGTATTCTACCAGTTCTTCAAGAATGGCATCGAGTCTTTTTCCGTGTAATGGATCTTTGGACGATTCCTGCATTGCTATTTTTTTGTAAAAGTAGAATATTATAAGCTGATATGGAAATCTCACCGTTCATATTCCAGCAACCGTTCAACATAAAATACTGAATTCAATTAAAATTATTTTAAAAGATTTTCTCCCCACTTTTAATTACATTTGGATAACAAAAAACAAATACTATCATTTTTCATTGAAAAAACTGTTGCCACATATCATCCTCATTCCCTTGCTGCTAACCATTCCAGTGGTTTCTTCTCCGGATTTTGACGGGACACTTTCTGTTTTCAGGGTTTCTCCTTTTCAGAGAGAGTTTATACGTTTTGTATTGGTCATTATTTTCTTTTATATCAATCTCAATATTTTCCTTCCAAAGTTTTACAGCAGAAAAAAGTATGGGATATTTGCCTGCTGTATCATCCTGAGTTTTGGGATCATGGTTTTCATGCCTTATTATCTAACATCTCAACATATTTTTGTTTCAGAGCCGTCTTCTATGAGTATGACACCACATGAAATGATGCCATTGCCCAATGGGAACCCATCTCCCCCACCAATGGAGAATGCCTCTCCTTCCGGAAATTCGGGACCCAGAAATGACGGTTCCTATTACCAGATGATTTTCGCCTCGGTGCTTCCTTTTCTGTTTTCTTTTTTGTCCTCGCTTTTCATTTTCCGGAATATGGAGAAAAAAGAACTGGAAAGGTCAAAGGCCAAAGCCGAATTATTAAATTTAAAATATCAGCTGCAGCCGCATTTTTTATTCAACATTCTCAACTCTGTTTATTCACTGGCACTGATGAAGTCTGATGATGCCCCGAGTGGAATTTTAAGGCTTTCCAATGTCATGCGGTATGTGGTCCAGGAAAGCAGTAAGGATTTCGTTGACTTAAGCAGGGAGATTGAATATTTAAAAGATTACACAGCTCTTCAGCTGATCAGAGCAGACAGCAGTCTGGATTTTTCTTATACGGAAGATGGTGAAACGGAAGGCCTTCAAATCGCACCTTTTATTTTGGTTAATTTTATTGAAAATGCATTCAAATATGGTCTTAATGCGGAGGAAAATTCTAAAATAGCGATCAAAATCATGATAAAGGAGAAGGTTTTAAGCTTTAATGCCTTTAATCATATTGTCAGTCTGAAAACTGCCGGTGACAACAGTCTGAAAGTAGGAATGAAAAACACGGTGGAACACCTGAACCAGGTTTATCCTGAAAAACACAGCCTGAATATCCATAATGACGGCAACACTTTTGATGTAAATTTAAAAATTGATTTAACCTAAATATGATAAGAGCTATTGCTTTGGACGATGAAATTCTTGCGCTTAAAATCATTGAGAACTATGCCGGAAAAATTGAAAACCTTTCGCTTGAAAAGATCTTCAATATTCAAAGTGATGCTCAAAGATATCTTAACAAATTTCCTGTTGACCTCATCTTTTTAGACATTGAAATGCCGTCTAAAAACGGTCTCGATTTTTATAAAAGTATTTCCCAGAACACCAAAGTTATTTTCACAACCGCTTATTCCGAATATGCGGTGGATGCTTTCAGTATCAATGCAGTAGATTACCTGCTAAAACCTTTTTCTTTTGAAAGATTTAAAACTGCGGTGGAAAAAGTGAAATTGAACAGTGTGACCGATGATGTACAATATCTTTCTATCCGTGCAGATTATAAACTCCACAAGATCAATTTTAATGACATTGTACTGATTGAAGGGCTGGACGACTACATCCAGATTCATCTTAAAGACAACTCAAAGATCACGGCACGCTCCTCTATGAAGAATATTCTGGAAAAACTTTCTGAAAAGGACTTCATCAGAGTTCATCGTTCTTATATTGTTCCTGTTAACAGCATCCGAACGATTGTCAACCGTAATATTCATATTGGGGAATTTGTTATTCCTATTGGGGAAACGTATAAAGAGGTGGTAATGGCCATTGTCAATAAATAGCCGTTTCCATTCTACGTCTTCAAATTTCATTCTCCTTTTCTTCTGGAAATATTCTTAACATTTCTTAAAAATAAGGGTTTAACCGACACATTTTATCCGTTTACCTCATAAATTTCCGGGAGGCTTATTTTCAAAATACATTTGGTCTAAGAAACTGAAAGATGGAAACTGACATCTTTTATCATATTAACCTTAAAGCACATATTATGAAAACAATCAACAGAAAGGACTTTTTGAAAAGCCTTGGTTTAGCAGGTGTAACCGCTGTTGCTGCCCCTCTTTTAATCCATTGTGGAAGTGATGATGACGTGATCACTTCGTCCACAACTGATTCATCTGGCACATCTACAGGATGTTCTGTAACGAATTCAGAAACTGAAGGCCCCTTCCCTACTAAAACGCCATCAAGCCTTGTACAGAGTAATATTGTAAGTGACAGAACCGGTGTTCCTTTCACCATCACTCTTACCATCCAAAATGTGAATGCATCATGCGCTAATTTGCAAGGAGTCTTAGTAGACATCTGGCACTGCGATAAAGAAGGAAATTATTCTGAATACGGCGGAACGGGAATGCAGGTTACCAATTATACTTCCGTACACTTTCTAAGAGGAAGACAGACCACGGATACAAACGGACAAGTGAATTTTACGTCTATTTTTCCAGGTTGGTACAATGGAAGAGCAACTCATATTCATGTACATGTTTACAATGCTTCCGGCCAGTCACTTCTGGTAACGCAGATTGCTTTTCCTGAAGGAAGCAGCAGTGCAGTAGTACTGGTAGCAGCAAGTACAGGCTACAGAGGAATGACCGGGTATACCTATAATGCAAATGATAACGTGTTCAGTGACGGAACCTCCAATGAAATGTCCAGTATTTCGGGAAGCGTAAGCGGAGGTTTTGCTCTGACCCATACCATAAAAGTTTCAGCCTAAGAGCTGCTAGTTATTATCATTTCCGTACGCGCACAGATCATGGGAAACATATATATGTGAAGTGTTAACTCAAAGGCCAATATCTGTGCTGTGCGGAGTATTAATTATTTAAATGAAAAAGTCGTGTTAGTCCAGAGCCCTTCAAGAATATTTAAGTCTGATCTTTCCGTATGGAAAAGAGAAAGATCCTGTTTCACCAATACAATAAACACCGATGATCATTCGGCGTTAAAG
The DNA here is from genome assembly GCF_012927325.1 of Chryseobacterium antibioticum. Taxonomy (GTDB): domain Bacteria; phylum Bacteroidota; class Bacteroidia; order Flavobacteriales; family Weeksellaceae; genus Chryseobacterium; species Chryseobacterium antibioticum. Next base: position 105,938 of record NZ_JABBGI010000015.1, read on the forward strand.
AATGTATCTGAAATTGTGCTGGAAGGAAATGGAGATTATGATTTTTATTATCAGAAAAACAGCAGTATTCTGGTTGTTGTCCTGTATGGAGAAACTTTAATCAGTGGTTTTACAGAACCTTTTATTGCCGGACAGATTTTTACAAGGCTGGCTAATGAAAGTGGCATTCTGAATTTCAAAAATAATCTCCGGAACGAAAAAACAGATATTCTGATTCTGGAATTAAAAAACAGCAGTTCTGAAAATTCTTTCTCTGTGGAAGATCTAAATTTCCATGAAAGAAATGCATTGCTTCAGATCTCTGAACATCTTGGATATCCCAATTTCACCGGTATTTACGATGGTAGAAAGGAACAGGAATATGTTCTTCAAAAAAAAGAGGGATCCATATTTGGAATGGTTATCAATGGCGCTTTTGAATTTCAAAACAGATTAATGGAAACTAGAGATGCTATTCTACTTAATGGAATTGAAACCCTGGAGTTTGAAGCTTTAAGTGAAAATGCGCTCCTGATTTTCTTAGAGATTTGAATGACCGTTATTTAATAAATGTTAGATATTTTTTTCATATCATTTTGTAAAGATCAGGGCAGTTTTTCAGGATCTGCCCTGTTTATTAAAAATTTAAGATCATGAAAGCTAAGATAAAACTTGCGTTCCGTATAGTGATAGACCAGAATTCTACGATGCCGTGGGATCAGTATGTCTTTGAAGACACGTACTTCGAATATAAAATTCAACATCAGGTTTTTGATGACAAAGAAAATCCAGTGAAAAATTACTGGGAACTTTTAGCCGTGAATTCTCATGCGGACAGAATTCCTTTTCTGCTAAGTTCTTCTGCTGCTAATTATGTTTCTCAACTTAATGGCATTATTAAAAGTCTGCCAGATGTTTTGGGAAATACGTTCTTTGCTTTTGAAAATTTTAAGCTGGATCTTATCAGTTCCCATATTGAAGATCCTTCAAAACATAAAATAGGGCTTACTTTTTATACACCTGATCTTTTTCTCATTGATATTATTGATAGCCGGTATCTTTTGAGCCGGAAAATTTCGGAAGGAAATGGTTTTGAAACGTTCATGTTTGCATTCCATCCGCAGGTGGCAATAGCTTATTATGAACCTCTATAAATGGTAAAAACTGATCTGAATTTGTAAATAAAAAACCTCCGCTGAACAATAGCGAAGGTTTCTTTTTATAGATTCTGAATAACCGGTTTTACCTTGTCACCAAATAATTCAATGGATTTCATCATAATATCATGAGCAGGATCACCAATATCCATATGCCCAATGAATCTTGTGATTCCAAAAATCTCTTTCATGTAAGCGATTTTATCAGCAACTTCTGCCGGATTTCCGATGAATAATGCGCCTTCTCTTGCTCTTCCTCCGTCATATTGCATTTTCGTGTAGGGAGCCCAACCTCTGGTTGCCCCAATCCTGTCCATCTGAGATTTATAGGTATTGAAATATCCTTCCACAACAGCCTGATCATCGCTTACAAAGGTGTGTGAATGAATAGCGATCTGCATTTTGGATACATCATGTCCCGCTTTCTGATATTCCTGTTTGTAAAATTCTATTAAATTTTTAAACTGTACCGGCATTCCTCCAATGATGGCTACCACCAAAGGCATTCCTAATTTGGCAGCACTTAAAACAGACTGCGGAGTTCCCCCTACCGCTCTCCAGATCGAAAGTTTCCCATCATTTTTTGCTCTCGGATAAACCGTTTGATTCTGCATCGGTGCCCGAAGTTTTCCTGACCAGGTAACATTTTCTTCTGAATTGATCTTTAACAGCAATTCCAGTTTTTCGTCAAAAAGTTCTTCATAATCATTCAGTGAATATCCGTAAAGTGGAAATGATTCAATAAAACTTCCTCTTCCTACAAATATTTCAGCTCTTCCGTCTGATATCAGGTCTAAGGTTGAAAAATCTTCATATACTTTTACGGGTTCTGAAGAACTTAAAACCGTAACACCACTTGCCAGTTTTATATTTTTAGTGATACTTGCAGCAGCCGCCAGTACCATTTCCGGTGACGAAACCGCGTAATCCGGACGGTGATGTTCTCCCATTGCAAAAACATCAATTCCTACCTCATCCATTAATTTTACCTGCTCCAATATTTCACGGATCTTTACGCCTGCATCTCTATATTTTCCGGATGCCTGATCAAAAGCCAGATCACCAAACATTCCTATTCCTAATTCCATATTTTTAGATTTTAGATGAACAAAATTACGAATGAAAAAAGTCAAAAACATTGATGTTTGTTAAGAACGGATTTTACCTATATTTGAATCTTTCTTATAATGATAAAAATGAAACATACCTTAACAGCGTTCTTACTTCTCCTAACCAGCTTCTGTTTTTCACAAAGCAAGACCGAAATCTATGTTATCGGCAACATCCATGATAGTGTACCCAATTATCATCCTAAAATACTCTTCGACATACTTGATAAAGTAAAACCGGATATCACCCTTCATGAAGTGGATAGCCAGGGAATGAAAGAATACGAAAATGGCATTAAGATTACAGAAAACGAGATCAAAGCAAGCAATGCTTATCTGAAAAAACATCCGAAAACATTAAGATTCCCTTTTGATTTTGAAGGAAGAAATCAGTACAGAAAAGACAGAGGAATGGTTCCTACGGATAATTTATCTGTGAAACTGCTTGACAGTCTTTATAAAGCAAAAAAACTATCCCATTCTGAGGTGAAGATCTATGAAAACTTCAGCAATCTCACAAAAGAGCTAATGAAGATTGCAGAATTATCCCCGGAAAATTTTAATAATGCCACTACCGACCAGATCTCAGGAAAAAGACAGAATGCCCAGTACTCAGAACTTTTAAAGATCATTGAAGCAAGACCTGAATTTGCAAAAAGATTTGTTGTAAAGCCAAACGGTGAAAAGATCAGCTACAGAGATGGTTTTAAATTAATGTCAGGATTCTGGGATCTCCGAAACCAGACCATGGCTAAAAACATTTACAAGATTGCAGAAACCCATCCCGGCAAAAAAATCGTTGTTCTTACAGGTTTCCTGCACAGGTACTATATATTAAAAGAGCTGAAAAGAATCAATAATGGCACTTATGTGATCAAAGAGTTTTATGATTGATTGGTGAGAAAATAGTTTCAATATTAAAATAAAAATCCAGCCTTGCGGCTGGATTTTGTTATTATTTCTTTAGATTCTGATCAAAATAATCTGTTACTTTTTGCATCAGGTGAACTCTATCTTTCCCAATCACATTGTGCGGATGTCCCGGATAAGCAAAGTAATCCAACTGAACTCCAATATCTACCGCGGATTTGATAAATTTAATGGAATGCTGCCATACCACCACATCATCCTGAGCACCATGGATCATGAGTAATTTTCCTTTTAAATTCTGAACTTTATCAAGAAGATTAGCTGCAGCATATCCCTGAGGATTTTCCTCCGGTGTATCCATATATCTTTCTCCGTACATGATTTCGTACATTTTCCAGTCGATAACCGGTCCTCCGGCAACGCCTACTTTAAATACATCCGGCTTACGAAGCATGAAGCTTGTTGTCATAAATCCACCGAAGCTCCATCCGTGAATTCCCATTTTTTGAGCATCAACGTAAGGAAGAGATTTTAAATAGTCCACTCCTTTCATCTGGTCGTTCATTTCGGTTGTTCCAAGGTTCCTGAAAACAGCCTGTTCAAATTTCAGTCCACGGTTGGCAGAACCTCTTCCATCCATTGTGAAAATGATGTATCCGTTTTGAGCCATATATTCATACCAAAGGTTTCCTGATGCCGGGAATGTATTGGTCACCAACTGAAGGTGTGGTCCGTTATAAAGATAAACGATCACCGGATATTTTTTGTTGACATCAAAATCTGTAGGAAGAATAATCTTTCCGTAAAGAGGTGTTCCATCATCCGCTTTTAATTCTACATTTTTAATTTCAGGTCTCTGATAATTTTTCAATGTATTTTCGGCCGTAAGAATATTCGTTGACTTTGCAGTGCCTGTATTAATAATATTGGCAGATCTTGGTGTTCCTGCATTGCTGTAAATATCATATAAATAATTTCCGTCGCTGCTCAAAATACCTGTATGTACTCCCGCGGCATCGTCTAAACGCTGCATTTTGAAGTTCGTCCAGTTGATCTTATATAAATGTTTCTCCAAAGGAGTTTCTTTCGTAGAAGTGAAATAAATTTCCTTTTTCTTTTCATTAAAACCTAAAATATCGGTCACCAGCCAGTCTCCTTTTGTAATTTGGGCTACCAGTCCTTTTTCAAGGCTGTAATGGAACAGGTGGTTGTATCCTGTTCTCTGACTCTGCCAAATAAAATCTGTATTAGAATTGGGGAAGAAAGTAAGCGGATGCTGAGGCTCTACATATTTGTCGCTGGTTTCTTCAAATAAAGTTTTTACTAAATTTCCTGTCGCTGCATCGTACTGATTCATTTTCACATGATTCTGTCCACGGTTCAGAACGCCTACAAAAATATATTTTGAATCCGGACTCCAGGTAACGGCTGTTAAATACTGATCTTTTTCACCTTCAATTTTCAGAAAAGTAGTTGATTGATTTTTGATATTGTAAACACCCAATGTAACTTCATGAGACTTTTGTCCCGCCATCGGATACTTGATGTTGTGGTTGATAGCTGGAGTTACAGACCAGTCAATAACCGGATAATCTGCTACCATCGTCTGATCCATTCTGTAAAATGCTACCGCTTCAGAGTTAGGAGCTGGAAAAATTCCGGTATCAATTCCGAATTCATTTCTATGCACCGCTGCCCCTCCATTGATAATATTTTCATCGGAATCATTGGTTACAGCGATTGTTTTTCCGTTTTTGTTTACAAATAAATTATTCTTTACCGTAAAAGCAAAAGTCTGGTTGTCTCCGAACATTTTCACGTTGGACGCATTTCCTTCAATTGCAGCAGAAGTTTTTACTTTCCAGTCGTTTCCTGATTTTTCAATCCAGAACATTTTATCTTTCGCGTTGAAATAACCGTTTGAACCACTGATGAATTTAATCTGCGGAACAGCTTTCAGTTTACCATCAGAGAATGATTTGTTTAACTGGGTCAAAGACACAAGCGTATCCTGCTTATTGGTTTTAAGATCGGTCATCAGATATCCGCCCTTTACAGCCTGAATATAAGATTTGCCGTCTGCAGCCCAGGAAAATTGGGAAATATTTTTCACGGCAAGATTCGTTCTCAGTCCGTTTACTGCCTCCGCCATTGTAAATTTTTGGGTCTGTGCGATTGCAGAACTGCCCAAAACCAGCATCAATAAAGAAAATTTATGTAATTTCATTGTATAAAATTGAATCCTTCAAAAATAAGAAATAAAAATCATCCGTTAATAAATGTTAAATTAAAACATTCATAAAATAGGATTAATGTATTGATAAAAATAAATTCTTAACTTAATGGTATGTTTTGCCGAGGAGAAATTGTCGGTTTTGACCGCCTTTTGGAGTGAATTGGAAAAGCTTAATGTGAAAGGTGAGTGGTCAATGGTGAATTCTATTCCAACCGATAATTCACTATTCACTTGCGAAGCAAAATGGACTATTCACCTATAAAAAATACGGGTTATTTCATTTCTTATCCTAAATCAATGACTGGTATATGTTCTCTGTCATACATTTGCAGTATCAATAACAAACAAAAAATACAATACAATGGCAACAAAATGGAACCTAGACCCAACACATAGTGAAATTACTTTCAAAGTAAAACACATGATGATTTCTAATATAAAAGGTAACTTCAAAACGTTCAATGCAGAAATTGAAGCTGAAGATGATACTTTTAGCAACGCTAAAACAACCGCTACGATCCAGACTGATTCTGTATTCACCAATAATACAGACAGAGACAATCACTTAAAGTCCGGTGAATTTTTCAACGCAGAAGAACATCCTTCTATTACATTTGAATCTGAGGCTTTAAATGATAAAGTAACCGGAAATCTTACTGTAAACGGTATTACCAAACCAATTACTTTAGACGTAGACTTCGGTGGAATCAACGTTGACCCTTGGGGAAATACAAAAGCTGGTTTTTCTTTTGAAGGAAAGATCAACAGAAAAGATTTCGGACTGAACTGGAACGCCGCTCTTGAAGCAGGAGGTGTAATGGTAAGCGACGAAGTAAAAATTGCCGGAGAATTACAGTTTGTAAAACAGGCATAATAAAAACGGATTTTTGGTGTAAAAAAAGGAGCCATGAAATGGCGACTTAGCCCAAAATAGGATGCAATCCTATTAAACAAAAAAATTATCCAATTCATAACATAAAAGGTTCAGGGATTTTCTAAAAGCCTTGAACCTTTTTTAATGACCTCCTATTTATGAATCTAAACGATCTGCAAAACATCAGTAACAGTTTTGGAAATACCCAAAGAATGCCCGTTTTATTTCTCGGGCACGGTTCACCGATGAATGCTATTGAAGAAAACCAGTTTGTACAGGGATTCAGAAAAGCGGCGCAGGAAATTCCGAAACCTAATGCCATTCTGTGTATTTCTGCACATTGGTATACACAGGGAACTTTTGTCACTGCAATGGATATGCCGAGAACAATCCATGATTTCGGCGGTTTTCCAAAGGCTCTGTTTGATGTACAGTATCCTGCTCCGGGAAGTCCGGAACTGGCGAAAGAAACGGTTGAGCTTTTAGCACCTGCTTTGGTGGAAGAAGACCACAACTGGGGACTTGACCACGGTGCATGGTCGGTTATTAAACATATGTATCCGGAAGCTGACATTCCCGTTATCCAACTAAGCATAGATTATACAAAACCTCCACAGTATCATTTCGATCTGGCCAAAAGACTGAATAAACTCCGTGAGAAAGGTATCCTGATTATCGGAAGCGGAAATATTGTGCATAATCTACGCCTGATCGACTGGAAAAACATCGATACTGTTGGCGCCGGCTGGGATTGGGCTGTAGAAGCAAGAGAAAAGACAAATAACTGGCTTCTGGACGGAAATTTCCAGCATCTGATAGACTACCAAAAACAGGGGACATTCCTGCAATATGCCATTCCTACACCAGATCATTATCTTCCTTTGATCTATACATTAGGATTAAAAGATCAGGTTGAAAATCTTTCTTTATTTAATGATGAGCTGATCGGTGGGTCATTAAGCATGACAAGTGTAAGGATAGGATAATCTAGATTTCCTCTTTTTCTGCATCCTGAAGGTAAAATACTTGAGGTTTCAAAAAAAGGGAATATCACCAATCCGGACCAGCTCATCAACGAAGGCAATTTTTCAAACAATAAAATTGAAAATATGCTTCCGTTGGATTATCAGCTGGAGACTGAGATATTCCCCTTAGGTTGTTATTAAAATGTATTCTATTGTACGGCTTTCAGAACATTGATGTTTCCGTATCCATAGCTTGAATTTACCGTAGGATAATACGTGGCAGACTGTCTCATTTTATTCAGTACCTGATCTCTTGTCCATGAAGGGTTTTTAGACCAAACAAGAGCTGCGATACCAGCGGTGGCAGCTGTTGCCACGGATGAACCGCCTACATAATCAGCCTGATTGTTATAATAGCTTAAAACTGGAACTGTATTTCCATTGGCTCTTTCCATCTGGAAGGTAAAATCAATCTGGCTTCCGGAATGGCAGACATCACATTTTTGGTTGGAAGTACCTTCCTTCACTCCGGTTACCGCCTGTGTTTCAGACATACTGGCCGGGAAAATAACGCCTACGAAATTGGTAAAGCTCGTGGAAGTTCCTCCTGCACAAAAGATCAGTTTCCCTTTTGAATAAGCGTATTTCACACCATCTTCAATTTTTCCTACAGAGAAAACATGCCCCATCGACATGGAAATAATCTTTACACTTGTATTATTAGCCAGATCGGTAAATGCTGTTTTTACTCCATTTTGTTCGCTGGAAGTTTCCAATACAACATTGGAAGCAGCACGGTAAGTGATCAGATTGGCATTGTAAGCAACTCCTACCGGAAGTCCTGCGTTATTTTTCGGTGCTGCCATCACGGAAGCCATTTTCGTTCCATGACCGCACTGGTCAGCCGGACCGTCTGTGGTAGATCCGTTGACGTAAGATCCGAATTTGTTGATCGTTCTTCCTGAAGAAGCTCCGGTATTAAAACTGCTTCCCAATAGCGTCTGCTCGGGTGAAACTCCTGTATCAATAAGTCCTATGGTAACCCCGGCTCCGGTGCTGTGGCTCCATGCATTGGGAATATTGTGTTGGGTAAATGCCCATGGAACTTTAGCATTGGGGGTGGTAGTGGTATAATCTGCAGCATTTAACGCCGTAGATTCAAATCCGCATCCTGATGAGGAACCGCTGGACTTTGCATTGGGATTAAGGCTGTTTTCAATTTCAAAATAATGATAATCTCCCGGCTCTACATACCGGATGTTTTTCATCTTTCTCAGTGCCATAATAGTTTCCTCTTTTTCTACAATAACATCCATCTGGTTAAGATACTGATCTGATGAGATTAGAAATCTGGTCTGCTCTATCCCTTCGTATTGCTTGATCAGACCTAAAACTTCAGCTTCCATGCTTTTACTGTCAGCGGAAAGACTTCGGTCAAAATCATCTTTTGAAGCTCCGAATCCGATGGATACCATTCTGTTTCCCCTGAAAATTGCGCTCCAAAGCAAGTGATCGGAAGCGTTTTTCCAGTTGAAAGACCCGGTATTCTTGATCGTGCTGTTAATTTCAGCATTGATCTGCTTCCCGGTTAAAGGATCTTTCTGAACATTTTCAATTGTAGGATTTTCGTTTTGAAGTTCATCATTGGTACATGAATTCAAAACAAAAAAGAGTGCCAATAGGTAAAGTACACTTTTTTTCATAGTTTTAATTGTATGGTTTGGAACCACAATATAACACTTTATCGTGACTTAAAAGTTTAGAAAAAGTGAATTTAGTATTACAAGAATATGAATCATTGCCTTTACTTTTTAAAGACTTAGACTACTTTCCCGAAACAAACACTATTTTCAATACCGATATACTGTCCGTAATTGGGAATTCTTATGTAGCCCCATTTTTCATACAATGCAATGGCTTCCGGTTGTTTAATTCCCGTTTCCAAAACACATCTGCTATATCCCTCTTCCTTAGCCCAGATTTCCAGCTCATTCAATATTTTTGATGCGAATCCCTTCCCCCTTTTTTCAGGACCGGTATACATTCTTTTTATTTCTACAGTATCTTCAGAAAAAGGTTTGAAAGCTCCGCAGCCCACCGCAAGATCATCCGAGTAAGCTACCACACAGTTTTTAAGCATGTCAATTGAGTTGAACTGGTGATAAAATTCATGATCTTCCCCATCCCGTACCGCAAGATCGGCATCCAGAAGTTTGACTAAATTCTGAAAGTCAATATCAGAGGAATCTGTTCTTTTTGTAGTCATTGTTTATGCTATTTGATTTAAAAATTCAATACAATTTAAACATTTAAGGATTAAGTTGTAATACAAAAGCTTCCCCTATGAGAGGAAGCTTGGAATTTATTGTTTAATGCAGCGATTTTAATCACTATCCTTGACAATTATTTTTTCATTAAACTTCAACTTTGAATTTTCTTTCGTTAATTAACTCTGCAATCGCCAGCATATCTTTTCCGATCAGTCTGTCGTCTTCCAGTTTTTTAACTTTGGAACGGATCACCGCAACGTTTTCTTCGATGATTTTTGAACATTTGGAAGGTCTTCTGAATTCTAATCCCTGTGCTGCAAACATCAATTCTACAGATAATATATTGACCAGATTTCCTAAAACCTGATTGAACTTTCTACCGGAAATACTTCCCATAGAAACATGGTCTTCCTGTCCTAAGCTTGTCGGGATAGAATCTGCTGATGCCGGGAAACACAATGTTTTATTTTCCGTAACCAAAGCTGCTGAAGTATATTGCGGGATCATAAATCCTGAATTCAATCCTGAGCTTTCCGTTAATAATCTTGGAAGTCCATATTTTCCTTCTAATAATAAATAACTTCTTCTGTCTGAAATATTTCCTAATTCGGCAGCAGCCAGCGTTGCATAATCTAATGGAAGCGCCATCAGCTGTCCGTGGAAATTCCCTCCGGAAATAGATTCTTCAGCACTTAGAACGATCGGATTGTCTGTTACTGAATTCAGTTCTGTTTCAGCCATCAATTTAAGGTGTTCAAATGCATTTCTGCTGGCACCGTGCACCTGTGGCACACATCTCATAGAATAAGGATCCTGAACTCTTTCACATTCTTCATGTGCTTTCATATTTTCAGAACCTTTTAAAAACTTAACCATTCTTGCCGCCACTTTTTTACTTCCCTCGAAAGGTCTGATCTCGTGAAGTTCTTTTTTGAATGGACTTTCAGAGCCTCTGTAAGCTTCAATACTCATGGCTGCAGTCATATCTGCCAGGTTCAGTAAATATTCAAATTTCTCCAAGCCTTTGATGGCATGAGCCAGAATAAACTGAGTTCCGTTGATTAGCCCCAAACCTTCTTTCGGTCCTAATACCAATGGCTCCAGATCATGTCTTTCCAAAACGTCCATTGTTTCAAAGATCTCATCTCCTTCCCAAACCTGCCCCAATCCAAGTAATGGCAGAACAAGATGTGCAAGAGGAGCTAAATCTCCTGAAGCTCCTACCGAACCCTGCTCCGGTACTACAGGAATGATGTCTTTTTCAAGCATCAGGATCAATCTTTCAATTACTTCCAGTGAAACCCCTGAAAATCCCTTGGATAATGCATGAACTTTAGCAATGATCATGATCTTTGAAAATTCCTTATCGATAGGCTTTCCTACCCCTACCGCATGGGAAATAATAAGGTTGTACTGCAGCTGAGCAGTTTCGTCAGCTGATATCTTAGTATCGCAAAGCGGTCCGAAACCAGTATTGATTCCATAGACACATCTATCGGATTCTACTATTTTCTGAACGTTTTTCTGAGATTTTAGGATCTGTTCTTTGGCTACTTTATTAAGTTTAGCCTTGCTTGGCTTTTTACAGATTTCCAGAACATCATGGAAAGTGAAAACATCTACACCGTATATCATTTCTAAAAATTTCCTTAAAATTACGCATTTAACAATAATTGTAAAAGCTAAATTTCACGGTCTTACATTTTTCTGCCATTACGCCAATTAATTTGCTATTTTTACCACCAAAATTAAAAACAATTATCAATAACTTATGAAACTTAAAACTCTACTGCTTACATTATGTCTTGCAGGTACGGCTACTTTCGCCCAGAAAGTAAAATATTCCAGGGAAGACATCAAAAAAATGGAAACTTATCTATTCAACGAGGGCTTCAATACACCGTCTCCTAAGAAAACATCAACTATTGTTTTAAAGGATGGGACCTCTCATAAAGGTTTCTGCGGTAAGATCGAAACAAAAAAAGGACAGATCTTTGAGGTTTCTTTAAAAGACAGCATTACAAAGAAAAATGAAGTCTTTAATGCTGAACAGATCAACGAAATGTATGTATACCCTACCAATGCTGAAAAAATTGCAAAAGTTGGGAAGTATATGGGAAACATCAGAAACTTCGGCACTAAAAAACTGACTAAGAATACTGCCGGTGGCAGAATACATTTTGTCAACCAGACCGTTTCTCTGAAAAACAAAAAAGATGATAAGGAATTTCTGATGCAGCTGATTAATCCTGAATTCAGTGATATCATTTCTGTTTATCATGATCCGAGAGCTAAAGAAACCAATGGGTTCTCTGTGATGGGTTCTCCTCAGCTTGGTGGCGGCGTGATCAAATCTTATTATGTAAAGAAAGGAGATAAGGTCGTGTGGCTTCACAAGGATGATTTCGAAGATAATTACGATTTCCTTTTTGGCGACAATGCAGAATTCGTGAAAAAATATTCTAAAAATTCTGTTGAATGGGATTATTTAAGCTTCCTGATCAATGAATACACGGCAATGACCAACGGATAAAATATTTCATCATAGGACTAAAACTGCAGAAAATTCTGCAGTTTTTTTGTTCTTTTAAATCCCGGATGGATTCCGTAATTTTGTTATATGAATCCTTCTTTAGAACTACAGCTTAAAACTTTACCATCAGAACCGGGCGTTTATCGTTATTATGATAAAAACGACCAATTGCTGTATGTAGGAAAGGCCAAACACTTAAAGAAAAGGGTTCTCTCCTACTTCAATAAAAATCTTCCGGGCTACCGTATTAAAATAATGGTAGGAAAGATCGTCCGTCTGGAAACAACCATCGTCAACAGTGAATACGACGCGCTTTTACTGGAAAACAACCTGATCAAGGAGCACCGTCCTTTTTACAATGTATTGTTGAAGGATGACAAAACCTACCCGTGGATCTGCATTAAAAATGAAAACTTCCCCAGAATCTTCCTGACCAGAAATGTGATCAAAGACGGATCTGAATATTATGGGCCATATGCTAAAGTGCGTCCTGCAAAGATTCTACTGGATACCATCAAACATATTTATAAGCTCAGAACCTGTAATCTTAACCTCGCACCTGCTAAAATAGACGAAGGAAAATATAAAGTCTGCCTGGAATACCATATTAAAAACTGCGAGGGTCCTTGCGAGGACCTGGAAAGCAAGGAAGACTATGATGAAAAGATTGATGCTATCCGTGGGATCATCAAAGGAGATTTCCGGAAAGCAAAAGAATATCTGGTGAATCAGATGATGAAACATGCTGAAAATCTTAAGTTTGAAGAGGCACAGATCATCAAGGAGAGACTGGATATTTTAGAAGATTATCAGGCTAAAAACACAGTGGTAAACCCCAATATTGATGATGTGGATGTTTTTGGAATGACCAGTGATGAAACAGCAGCTTATGTGAATTTCTTTAAGATCAGAAACGGAAATATTATCCAGAGTTTTACAACGGAGATCAAAAAGATCCTTGAGGAAACCGATGAAGATATTATGGAAGAAGCATTGATTGAAATCCGACAGAAGTTCAGCTCTGATTCCAAAGAAGTCCTGCTTCCCTTCCATCTGTCTGTAGAGATCCCAAATGTAAAGCTGATCGTTCCAAAAGTGGGTGATAAAAAAAGGATCGTGGAACTTTCGGAGAAAAATGCCAAGGAATACCGTTTAGAAAAATTAAAGCAGGTACAGATCGTTGATCCGGAAAGACATACCACCAGAATCATGGCTGAAATGCAGAAACTGCTGAGAATGCCGGTAGAACCAAGACATATTGAAGGTTTTGATAACTCGAATATTCAGGGAACCAATCCTGTTTCTGCATGTGTTGTTTTCAAAGACGGAAAACCAAGCAAAGCCGATTACAGAATTTTTCACCCGAAAACGGTAGAAGGCGCTAATGACTTTGCCACGATGGAAGAAGTAATCTACCGCCGTTATAAAAGAATGCTGGACGAAGGAGAAAATCTGCCACAACTGATCCTTATAGACGGAGGGAAAGGACAGCTTTCTTCTGCTGTAAAAAGTTTAAGACTGCTTGGTCTTTACGGCAAAATTACCATTGTAGGAATTGCGAAAAGACTTGAGGAAATTTTCTTCCCTGAAGATTCCATTCCGCTGTATCTGGATAAAAAATCTGAAACACTGAAGATTCTGCAACGGGTAAGAGACGAAGCTCACCGTTTTGGGGTAAAACATCACAGGACGAGAAGAAAAAATTCAACCATAAAATCTGAATTGGAAGAGATTTCGGGCGTAGGAGAAAAAACAATTGAGCTGTTACTTTCTAAGTTGAAATCTGTTAAACGTATCAAAGAATCAAGTATGGAGACTTTGGAAGAGATCCTTGGAAAAAGTAAGGCGAAGGTGATTTACGATTATTTTAACGGTAATTCATAACCACATAAAGCAAATAAAAAGGCTCTTAAAAAAGAGCCTTTTGTCTAGTTATTTTTTAATGATCTTACCAAGATGTTCTCCTTTATCAGTTTTTATTCTAATGAAATAAATTCCGGAAGAGATATCTGATACATTAATTTTTTCTGTAGTGTTCGTTATATTTCTGATCAATTTTCCTGTAGCATCATATATCTTCACAGTTTGGATCTTATCACTTCCTTTCGTCTTCACAGAGAAATATTCTGTAACAGGATTGGGATAAATCTGAATATCAGCATTGGCATTCTTCCCGTCTGTTTGACGAATATCATCAGTGGCTAAATACACTGGCAGGGCATCCGTAATTTCATACAATTCACTACCGTGATTTTTTGTTGCGATGGATAGATATAATCTTTCCCCGTCCGTTGCCAATTTTTCTATATTTTCATTCGCAAGCAGCTGATTGTCGTCATTGGTTACAAAAATATCCATTGCCATTGTGTTGGAGACCGTACCATTGGTTTTCCATACCTTCTGGGAATCTCCATTCAGGAAGTACAGATAGTTATTGGCACAGATCATGTCTTTCACAGAAGATAAATTGGATGTTAAACTGAACGTCCCGCTAGTTGTTCCATCTGTTCTCCAAAGCTGAGTGCTGTTATTATTGGTAAAAAACAATTGGTTTCCGCATTTTTTAAATTTAGTTTCGCTAAAAAAATTACTGCTTAAGATTTCAGTAGTTCCTGCCACAGTTCCATCTGTTGAGTGAAGACCTGCGAAATATCCTGTAGTAATATACAAGAGTTTATTATTTAAAACTTCGGTTTCTCTGGAAATGTTGGCATCACCAAAAGGTATCGTATGATCTTTTACTAAAACCGCAGAAGCCTGATCTCCATCTGAAGTCCATAGTTCATTTTGGGAATAGCTTGAATTATTTTCCTTTCTTTTTGTGAAGAAAAGTTTGTTATTAAAACTTTTTAATACCTTGATATCACCATCTCCTCCGTCCTGATAATTAAACTGAATGGCTTTTGAAGTTCCGGCAGACGTACCGTCGGATTTCCAAATGCCGAGTTTTCCATTTTCTTTGGCTATGAAATAGGCAAAACCATTCAGAACCGCTGTTTGAGAATCCGTGTTATACATGCTTCCCATATTATCCGCCGAAATATCTTTTACCAGAACCGCTGTGTCTGTATCGTTGTCAATTTTCCATAATTCTGTTCCTATTACGTTATTATAGCCGGAAAATAAAAGGGTATTGTCATTTAGGTTGACATAAAAAGAATTATCATAGGTTACTGTACCAGGAGATGTAGACAATCCTTCTGAATATATCTCTGTACCAGCTGTTCTGTACATACCACTCCTTGGATTTGGAGTTCCGTTTTTAGTATAAAGATAATTTCCTACTTTAAAGAAAGTGTCTTTATTATCAGAAAACATTCCCATAAATGAAGTGTTTCCAAAAGAGGAAAGTCTTTCAAGCTGTTGTGTATTTTTATTTCTTTTGTAAAGTTGGTTGTTATACTGGCGGTCTGCAGCAATAAAAATGAGTTCATTGTTCAGAACTTCAAAAGAATGCGGCGCAGAGCTTTCAAACCTGCTGATATCAGTGGCTAAAGAAGAAGTTTGAGAAACCGGATTTACTGAGAATAGTTCTGTTCCATTCTTTGGATTATATCCGGTGAGATAAATTTTAGAATTCAGATCAATAAAGCTATTGTTATAAGGCATACCAATATCCGTAATTTCAAATGTCTGCGATGGGTTTCCGTTCGTTATCCAATACCTGTTCCCATAGTTTGGTTTCGTAAGGATTAAATGTGTACCATCTGAACTTTTTCCATACAATTCGGTTTCAGGTGGGGTATTGAATAAAACAGTCCCTGCTTCAGTACCGTCTGTTTCCCAAACATAATCGCCGTAAGCTGGACTTACTCCATTGGCATTGCTATCAAAGTATATTTTATTATTAAGTTTTATAAATTTACTGTTAGCCATAGAACTTGTATTTCCAGGCATTAGATTTTTAAGCATCTTCGTTCCTGCAGCCGTCCCGTCTGAGATCCACGGTTCCATTCCTCCTGCATCGGGATCAAATCCTTCAAATACAAAATAATTATCTGCAGAAATTCCATTCAAACGGGGTGCACGTAACGGTTTTACTGAAACTGTTCCGGCTTCTGTTCCATCACTTTCATAAAGTCCATATCCGGTTCCCAGACTGGCAATAAAGTAAAATTTATTATGAAGAGGTAATATATTAAAATCTCCTGAAACACTCCCGTACTGATTAGGTATAATATCTTTCAGCAAAACGGTTCCGGCTAAAGTTCCATCTGATTTCCAAATCTCTTTTCCATGGACTCCGTCATCTGCACCCAAAATCAGTTCGTTATTAAATGAATACATTTTTACATCTCCGGAATACACAAAGGTTTTCACTTTCAGCAGATCTTTTGATACAGTATCAAATGACCATAATTCATTCTGTATATAATAGAAAATCTTATTTCCGGCGACAACAAGGTTCCCGATAGAATAATCTGAGATGAGATCTTTTTCTTTCACCGTTCCTGCAGCAGTTCCATCCGTTGACCAAATCTGATACCCAGAAAAACTCTGCTGAGCCACAAAATATATCTTGCCATTTACGTTTACAAAAGATGGCGAACCGGACAGGCCACTGTTGTGCCCCGGAAAAATATCTTTCAGCAGTGAAGATTTTTGAGTCACAGAATTGAAGCTCCACAATTCCCTTCCTTCATCACTAAATCTTGTGGCTGGAAAAATGATGAAATCATTCAGTTTAATTAAATCGCCAGGGGTACCTGAAGAGCCAAAATTAATTTCATTCAGCTTAGCATTGAAAACATTTTGTGCACTGGAATATATTGACAGTGCGACCAATACAGAAACATAAATTTTTTTCATAGGTAATACAATTAATCCTTAACTCATTCTTGCGTTTGAATTAAGGATCATATAGGGTTTATTTAAATGTATATTTTATTTTGGAGAAAAAACTTCTTTGGCAAAGTCTCCATTCGCTTGCGGGATATCAATAACGATATTTCCATTTTCAAAATATCCAATGGTATAAGTTCCGTCTGCCAGTTTGACTCTGAAGACCTCTTTCTTGGAAGACGTTTTAAAAACAGCGAATGGCACAGAACTACCGTTGTCTGCAAGGATAAACTGATTGGTATCAACCTGTATCTTCTGAAGATTCAGCTTACCATTTGTATATTTTCCAGATTTACTTTCTGAAACAGATGAAGATGAAGGTTCCTCATTCTTTTTGACAGGCTGAGTATTGGAGTTTTCAGCTTTTGTAACTGGAAGATTTTCTACAGGTTTTGAAGCTGGAAGTGAAACCAGAGACAATTTAAGAGCATCCTGATAGCCTTCTTTATATTCTTTAAGATTTGAATTTCCTTTTGATGAAAATACCACTTTCCCATTGCAATCCTTGAATTCCAGTTCTATTTTGTTTCTTAGAAAGCTACTTTTATTGCTTATATTACTTACTGCAAAGCTGCAAGAATTAGTTTCAATCTCTGACGGCCACTGGTCTTTACCTTCCTGGATAACTACATATCCTTTTGACTTCAGAGCTTTTGCCAAAGAATTGTCAAGATCATAAGACTCCTTTTCAAAATCTTTAAATGTCTGAGGAATGGAAATATATTTATAATCTGAAACCTTTTGCCCGAAAACAAATGTTGAACAAACCGTCAATATAATTATCGAAATCTTTTTCATTTTTTACTATTGTCTATGTTATTGTGGAACAATTATTTTTTCATTGCTTCATCAAAATTCTTTTTAAGTCTGCTTTCAAAATTTTTTATAAAATCATTTTCAACATCATTACTATCTACCAGTTTTTTTGATTCTTCATCTACGACTTTCCACTCTACATTTCTTTTGTAATATTCTTTATGTAATGAATCTTCTCCTGATAAAAAGACGGGCAATAATTTATCTCTTTAATATTATAATAAGCTAAAATCATTCTATTAATATAATAAATTGTTTTCTTTTTTCTTTCTTGGGTAAGAATTCCAAAATCAAATTTTAATCTATAGAGATTTTCATAAGGTGAATATTGAGTAAAAAAAGGATTTCTATAAAGGATAATTATCTTTTCAATATTATTTTTCTCGCAAAAATCTTTTAAATATTCTTTTTGCTTCTTATCTGATAATAAGCTATTATTTTCTAAAATCTTAAAATCAAAATCATTTAAAGTTATAGTTTGTGCAGTGAGCTTTTTTATAAAATCCGAAGCATTATAATTTAATACTTCTGTAAACTTTACTCCTACTTTATCTCCAACTTCAGCATGAATATGCTTCAATTTAGTACTAATATTACTTACAAAGCCTGTTTGACAAAAAATGCTCGTTTTAAAAAAAATTAAAAAAAGTAATACAATCTTTCTCATTATGAACAAATTACTTTAAAGTTAATCATTTCTGAATTGCCCCATATCCAGTTTAAGAGAGAAAAAATTAGAATAGAAATTAGATCCTCCGATTCCTGAATTCGTGATCGCATAATCTAATGTCAGTCCTCTGTATTTAATTCCTATACCGGCACTTGGCTGAAAAGAAACTTTTCTCTTAAGGTCCTCAATATCTGTAATAGACTGGAATCTGTTGACCCCAAGTCTTACAAAGATCATTTTCTGATATCCAAGTTCAGCACCAGCATATGGCGTTAAACTTGCGAAATCAGTAGAAACCAAAGCCGCTGTTTTAGCAAAATCCACATTGATCCCCGCTTCCGGTAATACATAAAGACTGCTGTTAATATTGAATACTTTACTTGCCCCCACATTCAGTTTAGGCATGGTGAGTTCCATTTTATCTTTTGGTGCAGGGTTAAATTCTTCACCATTAACGACTGTTGAAAGCTCTTTTTGGTTGATGCTCCAAAAGTTGACCGTAGTAGTCGCATCACGTAGCATACCTCCGAATTTCCAACCGTTGTCAGCTTTATAGATGGCTCCAATGTCAAAACCGAAACCATAGCCGCTGGCAAATTTCCCTACATTTCTGTAAACAATTTTAGCGTTCACCCCTACATCCAGTTTGGTATTTCCGGCAGGATGAAAGGCATAGGAAAGGATCGCTGCATAGTCTGACTGGGAAAATTTAGTGATTTTATCATAGTCAATATTTCCTTCAGCATCAATCATCTGAGTTGTGTTCAGGATATTATCTACCCCTAATCGTACTATCGAAACTCCGAATACGCCTTCCTCCAATACTTTTGCGTAGGCCAGATAATCATATTTCGCAATAGATTCAAAATATTCTGCGTGCATTGCTGCTCCCTGCCAGTCTCTTTCAATAGCCATTAAGCCGGCCGGGTTCCACATCGGGGAATACACATCGTCCTGGTTGGATACCACGGCACCTCCCATAGCGAGACCTCTGGCTCCAGCTCCGATATTTAAAAATTCATTGGAGTATTTTCTTATGATCTGAGATTGAGACAGCCCAAACAGCAGTGAAAATGCAATTAAAAAATATTTCTTCATCATATAAATTTGATGCTTAGTTAAAGTTTTTTTGTTTTTTTGTTTTTCTGGATTTCATCAATCCATTCACAATGATAGCCAGTATCATAACACCTGAAGCGGCATAAAATATCGGGCTCATCTCTTCTGATTCCCCAAAGATAAAAAAAGCTAGTATAATTCCGTAGACAGGTTCTAAATTAACTGTTAAAATTAGGGTAAAAGGCGAAATATATTTCATCAGGTTCACCGATTCCAGCATTGGAAAAGCTGTAAAAACACTTGCCAACAAGCATATTAACGCCAGATCTCTGTAGTTTATTTCATCCATCTGAAAAATTTGTCCTGTAATCATATAAAATATCGACAGAACCAGCCATCCGCAGAAAATTTCATAAAATATAATATTTCCGGAACTCGTTTTCCCAAACATTTTGCCGTTAAAAACAGAGAAAATAGTCCCAAACACAGCACAAAGTATCCCATAAATTATACCTTCCTTAAAATGAAACTCCGTTTTAAAGATCATTAATATACAGGCAACAATCACCACACCCATGACGACTTCTGATATATCGATCTTCCTTTTAAAAATAATTGGCTCTAAAATGGATGCAAATAAGGTAGAAAGAGACAGGCAGCTTAATGCTATTGAAACATTCGAAACTTTAATGGAATAAAAAAAACAGTACCAGTGAAGCGCCATAGCACAACCTATCCCAGCCAGTTGAAAAAATATTTTCCACGATATTTTGATGCTCTCTTTTTTATAAATTCTGATGAATACAAATAAAAATATGGCAGCAAACAACATTCTGTAAAACACAAGAATCTGTGCATTGGCTTGAATTAGTTTTCCCAAAATTGCAGTGAACCCCCACAAAAAAACAATCAAATGCAGTCTGAAAAGTGCTAATTTTTGCATATCCTAACTTCTATAAATTTTTAACAGGCAAATTTACAAATAGGCTTTTACAAATCTCATAAAAAATATAAATTTTACTTTAATAAAAAAATAATTAATACGTGTTCATCTTATTTTTCCTGAATAAATTCTCACAATCAGTTAAAAATAGAAAATATAGATCTTACAAAAACTTTAGGCCAAACAAATGGAGTTGTTATTTCATCGTGTAATTGATATAGATTGCCATCCTCTAAATAAAAAAATCATAGATTTGAGTAATGACCTTAAATAAAGATATTAGAATTAAAACAGATCGACTGTTATTACGACCTGTAGAAGAATTGTATGTTGATGATATCAATACATATTTCACTGCAGAAATTACAAGATATATGCCTTTCAACCCGGAAGGAGATAGAAATGATATTCTAAATTTCGTGGAAGAGTCAAAAAAGTCGCTTTCAAACAATACCGACCTGGTAATGGTTGCGATTGACTCTAAAAACAACTTCATGGGTTGCTGCGGTATCCATAATATAACAGAAGAATCGGTAGAACTCGGCTTATGGTTGAAAAAGGGAGCACAGGGTATGGGGTTCGGAACAGAAATAATAATGGGCCTTATTGAATTTTTAGAAACTAATTTCATTTTTAAGTATATCCTCTATCCTGTTGATCAGGAAAATATAGCCAGTAGGAAAATCCCCGAAAAATTAGGTTTTATCCCTTATAAAAAGTATCAGAAAAATAAAACCCGGTCATCATTTCTCAATATTGTCGAATACAGGAAATATTACTCAGATTAATTTTTTTATCATGATCTTCGAGTTTCTAATGATGTAAGCACAAAAAACCCTGAAAATTTGTTCAACGTTCAGGGCCTTCAAATAATAAACTATTAAAAAAATAAACTAGGAACTTAGAGTATTTTACAGGGAATATTATCCCTTTAACTCTCTAGTAAAGTTAGAAAAAATATTAATAATTTAAAAACATTTTTCTGTTAAAAGTTTCACAAATTTCTGAGAACCAATATATTAAACACTTGTTTTACTTCCGTTCGGATTCATTTTAAAAATAGTATCTTTAGCCGTAAAAAATTGAAATTTTATGGACCTTGAATTCAACAAACGGGAAGATCAAAATAGATTAAAATTATCCGATATCAATCAATTGCTCGCTGAAATAAAAAAAGGAGGCGGTGAAAAGAGGCTTCAAAAGCTTCGTGACGAAGGAAAAATGACAGCAAGAGAAAGAGTTGAATATCTTCTCGATAAAGGTTCAGATTCCATAGAAATCGGCGCATTTGCGGGCTACGAAATGTACCAGGAACATGGAGGATGTCCAAGTGGAGGGGTTGTCGTTGTAATGGGTTATGTTTCAGGAAGACAATGCCTGGTTGTCGCTAATGATGCTTCTGTAAAAGCAGGCGCTTGGTTTCCGATTACCGGAAAGAAAAACCTGAGAGCTCAGGAAATTGCCATGGAAAATAAGCTTCCGATCATTTATCTGGTAGACTCTGCCGGTGTTTATCTTCCTATGCAGGATGAAATATTCCCCGATAAAGAACATTTTGGACGAATTTTTAGAAACAATGCTAAAATGAGCTCTATGGGAATTGTTCAGATCTCCGCAGTGATGGGCAGCTGCGTCGCTGGAGGCGCTTATCTTCCTATTATGAGTGACGAGGCCATGATTGTAGACAAAACAGGTTCTATTTTCCTTGCAGGAAGTTATCTTGTTAAAGCAGCAATTGGTGAGAGTATTGACAATGAAACTTTGGGAGGAGCTACTACGCACTGCTCAATTTCAGGAGTTACCGATTACAAAGCTAAAGATGATAAGGATGCTTTAAATAGAATCAAAAACATCATGAAATCTCTGGGAAGTACTGAAAAAGCAGGATTTGACAGAATTGAAAGTTTTCCCCCAAAGGAAAATCCCGATAATATTTTCGGAATCGTACCTGTTTCAAGAGCAGAGCAATATGACACCTATGAAATCATCAAATGCCTGGTTGATAATTCAGAATACGAAGAATATAAACCGGATTACGGAAAAAGTATCATCTGTGCGACAGCCAGAATTGATGGCTGGTCTGTAGGAATTGTAGCTAACCAGAGAAAACTTGTAAAGAGTGGAAAAGGGGAAATGCAGTTTGGCGGCGTAATCTATTCAGATTCAGCAGATAAATCGACAAGATTTATTGCCAACTGTAACCAGAGAAAAATTCCTTTGATTTTCCTTCAGGATGTTACAGGATTTATGGTAGGCTCAAAGTCAGAACACGGTGGGATTATTAAGGATGGAGCTAAAATGGTGAATGCTGTTGCTAATTCTGTGGTTCCGAAATTCACCATCATTACAGGAAATTCTTACGGCGCCGGAAATTATGCTATGTGTGGTAAAGCTTATGATCCCAGATTAATTGTGGCATGGCCTTGGGCAGATCTTGCTGTAATGGGTGGATCACAAGCGGCAAAAGTTTTAGTGCAGATTCAGGAATCTACTTTAAAAAAACAGGGTAAAGAGATCTCTGAAGAAGAGCATAATGAAATTCTAGATACAATCACGAAAAGATACCAAAAGCAGACAGAAGCTACCTATGCGGCGGCAAGGCTGTGGACAGATGCTATCATCAACCCGACAGATACAAGAAAATGGATCTCTATGGGTATTGAGGCAGCTAATCATTCTCCTATTACAGAGAAATTTAATCTCGGAGTTATTCAGGTTTAATGGATCTGCATATTATAAACTAAAATCGTCTCATTAGAGGCGATTTTTTTATCTATACCAAAACACTATTCCTGTTACCATTGATGAATGATCAATGCTTTTTGGTTAGGCCCTATTCTCTTGGTTTGGGGTATAAATAAAAAAAAGTCTCATACAAATACATGTATGAGACTTTTTAATAAAAACTGGCGGCGGCCTACTCTCCCGCTTTCGCAGTACCATCGGCGCTGGTGGGCTTAACTTCTG